>NZ_SACQ01000010.1 GCF_004005935.1 Neptunomonas marina
AAAATGACGGATTTTAGTTGCTCAGAGCAGCATCATAGTGAGAAAACTGGGGCTAAATGGCTCATTTGAAGTATTGTTGGCGTGCGAGCAAGTCAGACCAAAATTACCTGACTTGTTCGTAGTATCCATAGCAAAGTATGGGAATTTCTGTTTATCGCCCGTACAAGAAGCTTTTCATGGAAGGGACGATCAACGTACATCTCAGAATTGACCTCGCTCATTCGAGGCGTAAAAACTTCCGTAATCTTTCTTCTTTCGCTCATAATATGTCTTAATGTCCTGCTCGGTGAATTCGTGGGCAACTAACGCTGCATTCAGCGGTTTATCCGCTGCAATGCCTTGTTATAGCTTAGTTTTGAATCGGGGTACATAATTCGATTAAGATGCCAGACGGACAACGAATGTAGGAAACAATCTGCCCCCAAGGTTTTGTTTCAGGCGACTTTAACTCAACAGCACCATATTGTATTGCACGCTGATGGAGGCCACTAATATCAGCGGTTACGAGCGCTATTTCTATGCCTAATGGTTTATCAGATTCCGTAGAACTTATATACCCGCCAGAAAAATTTGATAGCCCTAACTCATGAGATGCGAAGGCTAGAGTTGTTTCACCAGTATCCAACTCCCCATAGTCATTTTCGTCAGTGATAAAGCGTCGTTTCATTTCAAATGCTTTTTCAAAGAATGTCAAAGCCATATCGACATCACGTACATAATTGATTGTGTATCCGAATTTTACCATTCGATATTTTCCTTTAGTTATTCACTGCTTGATTTACAAAGTACGCGATATTTTTTTGAGAAATATCGTCACTTTCGTATATCTTTAGGTGGCGCCTCTTTTTACCACTACCTTCCAAAACAGAGTCAGTATCTATAAAGTTAGCCCCATTACTGAATTCGATTGAAATATGTTCTTTGTATGTATAAATGCCACCAACCAATATATTTGACACATTAAAGACCAAACCACCATATTTAATACCTTCAACTAATTCTTCATTAGCCTTTAAGAAGATATCCCTTATTGCCATCACCATATCAAACTGCTCAGAGGATATGGACTGTATATCAGAAAGGAAGTCGTTTACTTTGTCGCTCGTTGAAAAATTCATATTCCTCATACTCCCAATGCTGGAGAGCTATAACAGCCTGATTATGACGCCACAGGGCATCATAATAATTATTTAAATGATGTCATTTTATTTTTCTGACTTTTGGGCTGAATTTTTAAGCCATTGTTTTAAAAGGGCTTAAATCAGCACCGTCAGTTTCAGAAAAAATAGAGTGGCAAGCTTTCGCTTTGCGAGGCTTGAAAAACGGCAGGAAAAATAGGTTGGCTATCCATACAGTGTAAAGGTGTTCTTTCTTATGGCCCAGCTTCCTGCTTTCAAGCAACACAATGGGTGCGTTTACTTGCCACAACACTACTAAAACAGTACTCGCTGATGTACACAATGGCAAGGCTTGAAAGGGGAGCCGTTGGTGCAAAGCCGCTGTGCTGCAACGGCCTTATGGTGCTTGCCTAGATGCCAGTAACGCAAGAGCGTCTGTGCCTTTATCTATGCCTTTCGTATGAAATATTTGTGTCACGCTTTATTCATATTTAAGCAATATTAGTTTCATAAGAAGCTTCGATAATTTCGTTCGAAATCTAATCGGAGTTTCGAACATGCAGCTTTCTACCCGCCAGCAGGCCATTCTTACATTGCTCAGAGAGCAGGGTGGGGTTTTGGCCAGCGGAGACCTTACCGACCACTTTGATGTATCTGTCCAAACCATTCGTAAAGATCTAAACGATCTTAGCGATATGGGGCTGGTAAAGCGTGTCCATGGCGGGATCACGCTGCCGGTACAAACCCATAATCTATCCTTTGCAAACCGTTGCGTTATCAACCTAAGAGCAAAGCAGCGGATTGCCGAGCGTGTGGTTGCGCAGTTGCCAGAAGGGTGCAGCTTGTTTCTGGGCATTGGCACTACACCTCAGCAGGTGGCCGAGGCGATGTTAAACCACCCAGGTGCCACGGTGATTACCAACAACCTAAATGCGGCGCTGGCGTTGTGCCGGAATAGCCGTATTAGCACTTATCTATGTGGTGGCCGGTTGCGCCCATCCGATCAAGATTTAATGGGTGAAGATGCGACCGCCTACTTGCGCCGCTTTCAGGTCAACTTTGGTATTTTTGGTATTGGCGGCTTAAGCGCCGATGGGGCGCTGCTGGATTTCTCCCCGGAAGAATCCCACATCTCCCAAGCGATTCTAGAGAACTGCGAGCAACGCTTTCTGGTGGCGGATGCCAGCAAGTATCTGCGTAGTGCGCCGGTCAAAACAGGCCACCTAAACGATATTGACCGCCTCTTTGTTGATCAGCTATCCGCACCGTTCGAAGACCTATGCCTACGTCACGATATCGATGTGGTGGTATGTGCGGAGGCCGCGCTATGAGCTTTATCCAGATCAACCAGTTAGAGAAACACTGGCAAGGGAAGGCTGCGGTTGATGGCATCAGCTTTACCGCTAGCAAAGGTGAGTTTATCGCGCTGTTAGGCCCGTCTGGGTGTGGTAAGTCCACCACCCTCAAGATGCTTGCTGGGCTAGAAAAGCCCGATGCTGGCCAGATCAAGATAGATGGCCACGATGTTACGCAGGCCGCGCCCGGTAAGCGCCAGCTATCCATGGTGTTTCAGTCTTATGCGCTGTTCCCGCATCTTAGCGTAACCGAGAATATTTTGTTCGGGCTTAAAGCGCGCCGTGTGCCCAAAGATGAGCAGCAGCGCCGCTTGGCCTATGCGCTGGATTGTGTATCGCTAGTGGCGCAGGCAGATAAAAAGCCGGGGCAGCTTTCGGGCGGCCAATGCCAGCGTGTGGCGCTAGCCCGCGCGATTGTGAGCCAAGCGCCGATCTGCTTAATGGATGAGCCGCTATCTAACCTTGATGCCCGTTTGCGCCACGAGATGCGCAGTGAGATTCGCCGCCTGCAACAACAGCTCAATCTCACGGTGATCTACGTCACCCATGACCAGATTGAGGCGATGAGCATGGCTGATCGGATTATTCTGCTCAACAACGGCAAGATCGAACAAATCGGCACACCTAACCAGCTGTATAGCCAACCTGCTAGCCGCTTTGTGGCTGAGTTTATCGGCCAGCCGCCCATGAACCTGTTGGTGGGCGATGAGCACCTTGTTGGTGTGCGGCCCGAGCATATCAGCCTTGCAACTCAAGGGGTGGCTGCCCGTGCTGTGCATACAGAATATCAGGGCGCTGAAACCCGTGTAGAGGCGCGCCTAGAGACGCGCTTCCCCGGCCAAATGGTCAGCTTCACGCTGCCTGGGCATCAGGTGGTTAATGCGGATGAGCACCTAACACTGCAATGGCCTGCGGGCCAAGAGCACTACTTTTCCCACAAAACCGGCCAACGTTTGGCCAATCAAACTCCATTGTTAAATCCACATTCAAAGGATCTTGCACATGTTTACTAAGGGTAAAAAGTGGCTATTAGCTACTGGTTTCATTGCTTCAAGCTTCACGTCGATGGCGCACGCAGCAACCGAACTGACGATGTACTACCCCGTTGCGGTGGGTGGCCCACTCACTAAAGTGGTGGATGGCATGATTGCAGAGTTCGAGAAGAATAACCCCGATATCGATGTAAAGGCGATCTACGCTGGCAACTACAACGATGCGCGGATCAAAGCGTTGGCAGCGCTAAAAAGTGGTAAGCCTGCGCAACTTTCTGTGATGTTCTCTATTGATGTGCATGAGCTGATGGATCTGGATGCGATCATCCCATTTGATGAGGTGGTGGAAACAGAAGCAGACCGTAAGTGGCTACAAAGCTTCTATCCTGCGCTTATGGAGAATGGCCGCGTTGATGATAAAACGTGGGGCGTGCCGTTCCAGCGCTCGACTATCGTGATGTACTACAACAAAGATCTATTCCGCGCCGCTGGCCTAGATCCAGAGCAGCCACCAAAAACGTGGGATGAGCTTGCTGCAATGGGTAAGCAGCTAACGAAAAAAGATGCGTCGGGCAACACTACACAGTGGGGCGCGATGATCCCATCCACAGGCTATCCATACTGGATGTTCGGTGCGCTGACCAAGCAAAACGGCGCGGTTTTGATGAATCAGGCAGGTAACGAAACCTACTTCAATCAGCCGGCGGTGGTTGAAGCACTGCAATTTTGGCAAACGCTCGGTAACGAGCATCAGATTATGCCTAAAGGCGCGATCGAGTGGGGAACACTACGCCAAAACTTCCTCGAGCAGAAAACCGCCATGATGTGGCACTCCACGGGTAACCTGACGGCGGTTAAGAAAAACGCCAACTTTGATTTTGGTGTCGCCATGCTCCCCGCCAAACAATCTTTGGGTAGCCCAACAGGTGGCGGTAACTTCTACCTGTTTAAAGATTCCACTGCGCAAGAGCGCGAAGCGGCACTGAAACTGGTGAAGTTTATGACCTCTCCAGAGCAAGCTGCTAACTGGAGTATCGCCACCGGCTACATGGGCGTTAGCCAAGCCGCTTACGATACCCAAGCGCTGCAAGATTATGTGAAAACGTTCCCACCTGCGGCGGTTGCACGGGATCAGCTAGCGCACGCAACGGCTGAGCTATCCACCCACCAAGCGGGCCGTGTGCGCAAGTTGTTAGATGATGCGATTCAAAGCGCATTAACTGGCAGCGCTAGCGCACAAGAGGCGTTGGATAGCGCTCAGAAAAAAGCTGAGCGTATTCTGAAGCGTTACCGTTAGTTCTAAACCTGTGCAGGGGCTGGGTAACCGGCCCCTGATCGAGTACCTGTTTTATGTCCAGACATTCTGTTCAAGCTTGGCTGCTGTTACTACCCGCACTGTGTTTGCTGATGGCCTTTACCTATTTTCCAACGGTGCAAACGGTGTGGCGCAGTGTGTTTTCGCTGGGCACCCAGCCAAGTGATTTCACGCTCGAAAATTACCAGTTCATGATGGAAGACGATGTGCTGCATCAGGTCATTGTGAACACCGCACTGTACGCGCTGTTTACTGTACCGCTGGCTATCGGGATCGCGCTGGTGATGGCGCTGTGGGTGAATAGCCAGATGAAAGGGCGTGGCTGGCTGCGCTTGGCGTATTTTACCCCCACGGTGCTGCCGATGATCGCTGTGGCCAATATCTGGCTGTTTTTCTACAGCCCCGAGATCGGCTTGTTAAATCAACTGTTGGGCCTGTTTGAGCACCGTGGCTACAACTGGTTGGGCGATCCTGACCTGAGCCTATATTGCTTGATGGTGATTACGGTTTGGAAAGAGGCAGGCTTTTTTATGATCTTCTATCTTGCCGCCCTGCAGAGCCTCAGCCCCGAGCTCTATCAAGCGGCGTCTATTGAGGGGGCAGGGCGCTGGACACAGTTTCGTCGTATCACCTTTCCGCTTCTGATGCCCACCACGCTGTTTATTCTGGTGAACGCAGTACTCAACGCGTTCAAGATGGTGGATCACCTCTTTATCTTGACGAAGGGCGGGCCAAACAACGCCAGCAACTTGCTGCTCTATTACATCTACGAAAACGCCTTCAGCTTTTTTGATACCGCCTATGCAGCCAGCTTAACGCTACTGCTGTTGCTGGCACTGGTTGCGTTAGCACTGTTGCAGTTTGGTGTGTTTGAGCGCCGAACGCACTACCGATAGGAGACGCCAGCGATGAATAAACTGACGCATTCACTGAGCGCAGTGGCAGCATGGAGCCTTGGCCTCATCTGGATCTTGCCACTGCTATACGCCTTTTGGGCGGCCTTTCACCCAGCAGAGTTCGCAACCCGTTTCAGCTTGCTGGCACCACTGACACTGGAACACTTCTATACCGCTTGGGAGCAAGCCCCGTTCGTGCGCTACATGATCAACACGTTGGCGATCACGCTACTTATTTTAAGTTGCCAATTGGTGCTCTGTACCTTGGCCGGTTATGCCTTAGCGCGGTTACCCTTTTTGGGCCGTGGATTGGTGTTTGGTCTGATTCTGCTGCAGCTGATGGTTGTGCCAGAGATCTTGATTGTTGAGAACTACCAAACCCTTGCCAGTATCGGGGCAGTGGATACCTATCTTGGCGTGGCGCTGCCCTATCTTGCCAGTGCGTTTGGCATCTTTCTGCTGCGCCAAACGTTCAAGACTATTCCACAAGAGCTAGAAGATGCAGCGCGGCTTGAGGGCTGCTCCACCCTTGGGGTGATCTGGAAAGTGTATGTGCCGCTCGCCAAGCCGACCTATCTCGCGTTTGCGCTTGTGTCGATTAGTTACCACTGGAACAACTTTCTGTGGCCGTTGGTGATCACCAATACCAGCGCAAGCCGCCCGCTGACGGTGGGTATGGCGATCTTCGGGGCGCCTGAGTCGGGTGTTGATTGGTCGGTAATTTGTGCCGGAACACTCATCGCTGTTGGGCCGCTGCTGATTCTATTCTTGGTGTTTCAGCGCCAGTTTGTGCAGTCGTTTATGCGCGCGGGGATTAAGTAGATGCGAGTGGTTAGCTGGAATATTCAGGCCGCACTGGGGTGTGATGGCCGCAACTCAATGGCGGATATCCTCGCGTTATTGCATGCACAGAATGCGGATGTGATCTGTCTGCAAGAGGTGGCGCGGCACCTGCCAGAGCACGGCAATACCGATCAGCTCGACGCTATTCGCCAATTTTTCGCAGGGTTTACGCCCGTTTGGGCGCCGGGGTTTAGCTGGCAGCACCCTGAGGGGCGCAGCGAATTTGGTAACCTGACGTTAGTGCGCAGCCCGCTGCTGGTGGATGCGCGCACGCACCTGTTACCTGCGCCAGTGAGCAGTGAACACCTGCAGATGCCGCGCACCGCAGCAGAGGTGGTTGTTACCAGTGCTAGCTTGATGCTGCGCATCTTTAATACCCATTTGGCTTTTCATTGTGCGCAGGAGCGGCGCGAGCAACTGGCTTATCTGAGCGCGCAAAAAACACGTGCAGAGCAACAAGCTCTGCGCCGCGCGCCCGCAGGCAGCAAGGGCAGTTATCGACAGCCGCCGTCACCTGCAGGTGTGCTGCTATGTGGCGATCTAAACCTCACCCCCGAAAGTGACGACTATCAGTTTTTGCTCGCACAGGGATGGTTGGATAGCTGGCATATCTGCCACGGTGATCAAACCCATGCACCCACCTGTGGGGTGTTTGATAAACACCAGTGGCCAGAGGGGCCGCACTGCCGAGACTTTGGTTTGTTGAATCACGCGGCGGCGCTTTCTGTAGCGGATATTGGCGCGGAGCAAACCTGCGACGCTTCAGATCATCAGCCGCTTATCCTCGAATTTTATCCCTGATTTTGGACGCTTAAGGACTTTTCATGACTGCTGCAAACATTCAGCCAGTTGCTCAGCTACAAACTCCCATCCGTGTATTATTTACCGATGTGGACGATACGCTAACCTGGCAGGGAACGCTGCCTGTAGATACTTTCATCGCCCTAGATCGCTTGCGCCGTGCAGGTATCAAAGTGATACCGGTGACGGGGGCCTGTGCCGGTTGGTGTGATTGCCTGATCCGTACATGGCCGGTGGATACGGTGATTGGCGAGAACGGCGCCTTTTGGATGACACGTACCCCGCAGGGCAAGATCGAAACCCACTACCGTGAGCCTGAACAGCAAAGAGCACAAAATCAGCTGCGCTTTCAGCACGTGAGTGCTGCATTCCAACGCAATTTTCCGCAGATCCCTGTAACGGGTGATCAAGCCTATCGTTTAACGGATATCGCATTTGATATTGGCCAAGAGGTCAAGATTGAGCGTGAGACGGCGCTGGCAGCAACCCAGTGGTTGAGCGAGCAAGGCCTCCATGCGCGGCTCAGCTCGATTCATATCAACGCATGGTTGGGCAGCTACAGTAAGGCCGATACCGCGCAAGCGTGGTTAGATCTGCAGCCGGATATTGCGCTATCGGAGTGCGCATTTATTGGTGACTCGCCCAATGATGAGTCGATGTTCGCTAAGCTCACGCATACGGTGGGGGTCGCCAATATTGCACCTTTCTTACCTGAGCTATCAGTACCACCACGCTATTTGTGCTCCCAGCCGGGTGGGCACGGCTTTGCGGAGCTGGCTGAGCACTTAGTTGGGCTGTAGGTTGGCCTTTAAGTTGGGCTGTAAGTTTGCACGTTGGGCAGTTTGCATCAACGAAAACAGGGCGCCAGTGGCGCCCTAAGAGGGTCACATCGAGAGATGTGAAGACATAATGGTGCGGGGTTTAGATCACGCCGCGGCGCTCTTGGTCGCGCTCGATCGATTCAAATAGCGCTTGGAAATTGCCCTCGCCAAAGCCAAGGTTCTCTTTGCGTTGAATCAGCTCGATAAAGATAGGGCCGAATAGGTTCTTGGTGAAAATCTGTAGCAGGTAGCCCTTTTCGTCGCCATCAACCAGCACTTGGTGGTCTTTGATACGGGCGTGATCCTCAGTGACATTTGGAACCCGATTAAAGACCTCATCGTAGTAATCATCGTGGATATCTAACGTGTCGATAACACTGCGATCTAAGCGGTCCAGTGAGCCAAGCAGATCATCGGAGCGAAACGCGATGTGCTGTACACCCGGGCCGTTGTACTGATCCAAATACTCATCGATCTGGTTGTTGTTATCGTCTTTGCCTTCGTTGATCGGAATGCAAAAACTGCCATCCGGTGAGCGCAGTGCATAGGATAACAGGGCGGTTTTCTGCCCCTTGATATCAAAGTAGCGCACCTCTTCAAAGCCGAAAACATCTTTGTAGAAGTCGGACCACGTCTGCATCGTGCCTTTGTAGACGTTGTTGGTCAGGTGGTCGATCTCGATAAAGCCAAGGTTTTCGCGAATAACGGGCTCTTGGTGCGCGACAAAATCATCGGCATAGATAGAGCCTTTGTCGCCAAAGGTATCTATGAAATAGATCAAGCTGTTACCAATGCCATAGATGGCAGGGTAGTTGAGATCGGTTGTGGCGGGGTCGGCAGGCTTAGCACCGCGTTTTACCGCTTCTGCTAGTGCTTGCTCGGCATTATCGACCCGCCAGCCCATTGAACAGATCGCTGGCCCATGGGAGCGGGTAAAATCCGCCGCAAAACCTTGCTTCTCGCGGTTGAGCAAAAAGTGGATATTGTTCTGGTTGAAGTAGTCGATCGCCTTGCTGCGATGCTGCTTGAGCTTAGAGAAACCAAAGGCGTAGAAAACCTTCTCCATAAAGTCGCTATCGTTACTGGCAAACTCTGTGAACTCGATACCGCGCAGACCAATGGGGTTATGACTCATAGCGTGCTACTCCTGTGTTGGGTGGAACAGATTCTTGTTGTGATCGCCGAAGGGCGTTAGTCGCTACGTTAAAAGGGTTGAATGTTTAAAGAAAGCGCAATAATTTGCTTAACATGATTAAAAAAATTGATGGAGTTTGTAAGTGGATCTGAATGCGTTACGGGTAATGCAGGCGGTTGTAGAGGCCGGTAGCTTTGCTAAGGCGGCTGAGCAGCTACATAAAACTCAATCTGCCATCAGCTATCAGGTGAGTAAGTTAGAGCAGCAGCTTGGCGGTGCATTGTTTGATCGCAGCCAGTACCGGGCGCAGCTGACGCCGCTGGGTATCCGTATTCTGGAAGAGGGGCAGCGGTTACTGCTGCAAGCGGATAATCTGGACCGTATCGCTGAACAGTTTCGCTTGGGTTGGGAGCCTAATCTGGAAGTAGTGATTGATGGTATGTTGCCGCTGCCGCCGATCTTGCAGGTGTTGAAATCGATGACGGATATGGATATTCCAACCCGTATTCAGCTGCGTACAGAGTTTTTAGGAGGGGTTCAGCAGCGCTTTGAAAGGGCGCAAGCTGATCTGATGTTGGCGCTTGTTCATGAGCCTTCAGAGCAACTAGAGCAGCAGCGGTTAGCGCCAATTAATACCATGCTGATGACCTCTCCGACGCACCCACTGGCGGGGCAATCGCACTGTACGCTCGAAACGCTACGCCAGTATGTTGAGCTGACAGTGCACGATTCGAGCTTTGATCGTGCGCATGGTGGGCGGCAAACCTTTGGTGGCGAGAAGGTCTTTTATCTGAGTGATTTTGCGGCCAAAAAAGCAGCCATCTGTCAGGGGCTTGGTTTTGGCTGGCTGCCGGAGTTTCTGGTGGAGGATGAGTTAGCCGAGGGTAAGCTGGTTGAGGTCTCTTATATTGGTGGGGCCCGGTTAAGCTATACGCCACGCCTAGTCTGGCGTGCCAGCCAACCGCTTGGCAAAGCCGGGCTGCACCTTAAGGCGCAGCTGGCGGCTGCATTTAGCTAGCGCTTGGAAATCTCGCGCATTAAGCCAGAGAGGTCTAAGCCAAGATCATCGGCCATTTTCTCAACATCGGTGCTGCTACGTGGCGGTGCAGCGAGCTTCTGACGCTCGCGGCGTGCGGCCGTCTCAGCAGCCTTTTCTGCAGCACGTTTCTCAAGTGCAGTATGGATTGCCTCTAGCTGCTGCAAGGTGCAGTGGCTCAATAAGGTCTGGATCGGATCTTCGCTCATTGGTCGCTTTTGTTCCCCAATCAAAAAACTTCCCTACATTAAGCGACGTGCTCATGACGCGTCGTGGGTCCCTTTCCAACTAAGCATAGCGCAATTTTACGACGATTCTGGCAAGCTCAGACCACAACCGCGCAGTGTTAGACGGCATATTAGGTCGGCCGCGGTTTGATAATCTTCAGTATCCAGCTGCGCTTTTCCCGTGACGGAGCGTATCTGCCAATCGAAATCAGCGTAGGTTTGAGTCGAGGCCCACAGGGTAAACAGTAGATGGTGGGGATTAACACGATCCATTTTGCCAGCATCCATCCACTCATTGAGTTTTGCGGTACACATCACCGTTTGTGCCATCAGCTTGGCTGCGATATCTGCAGGCAGGTGGGGCGCACCGTGCATGATCTCGTTTGCGAACACCTTGGAGGCGTGGGGGTGCTCTTGGGAGATGCGAATTTTGGTGTGGATATATTCCGCCAGCGCGATAGCCGGATCATCGTGGCGCTCAAACGGGTCAGAGGCCGCCAAAATCGGGTCGATAATCGATTCTAGTACGCAGCGGTAGAGGTTCTGCTTGTTCTGGAAATAGTAATAGATATTGGGCTTTGGCAGGTTAACCTGCTTGGCGATATCGATGATTTTGGTGCCTGCGTAGCCACTTTTTGCAAACTCGATGCAAGCGGCGCGAAGGATAATTTCGTGATTACGTGCGCGGATACGGCTCATGGTGCTGGGGTGTGCTCGATAGTAAATGGGGCAATGCTATGCGGCCTGTTGCCAAGCCGCAAGGCGACGATAGTGGAGCGGTGATTTAAGCGCTGGGTTTACGCCATGCTAAGTCGCCGCTGACGTAGGTCGCCTCGATAGCGCGATCATCACCCAGCATCATCAAGACGAAAAGCTGCTCTTCGATGGTGCTTGCGTTGACCATGCGGGCGGAGATCAGCGGTGTCGCGTTGAGATCCAGCACAATAAAATCAGCTTCGCTGCCAGAGGCTAGGTTGCCGACTTTATCATCAATGTGTAGCGCCCGTGCACCGCCCAGTGTGGCTAAGTAGAGCGATTTCAGCGGTGAAAGTTTGGCATCTTGTAGCTGCATCACTTTGTAGGCTTCGTTAAGGGTTTGCAGCATAGAAAAGCTGGTACCAGCCCCCACATCGGTGCCTAGCCCAACAGCAACATCATGCTGCTCCATCATGGGTAAGTTGAAAAGGCCACTGCCGAGAAAGAGGTTTGAGGTTGGACAAAACGCAATGGCTGACTCGGAATCACGCAATTGGCAGCAATCGGTATCGTTAAGATGGATGCCATGCGCAAAGATGCTACGTTTACCCAGTAAATTATGCTGTTTATAGACATCAAGGTAGCTTTCGCTGGTGGGGAATAGCTCGCTCACCCACGCACACTCTTGCTTGTTCTCGGCAAGGTGGGTGTGGAGATACAAACCCTCGTACTCGCTTAGCAGGCGTGCGGCTTGATCAAGCTGCGCTGGCGTGCTGGTGGGCGCAAAGCGCGGTGTTACGGCGTATGCCAGCCGATCTTTATGGTGCCACTTCTCGATGAGTTGCTTGCTCTGGGTGTAGCTTTGCTCGGGCGTATCTGTCAGGTAATCCGGTGCGTTCCGGTCCATCATCACTTTGCCGCAGATCATCCGCAGCTTGCGCTGCTGCGCCACAGTGAAAAACGCATCCACTGATTCTGGATGCACCGTACCAAAGACCAGCGCAGTGGTGGTTCCGTTGCGCATTAGCTCGTCGAGAAAGAGCGTAGCGACGCGCTTGGCATGGTTTGCATCTGCGAAGGCTTGCTCGGTTGGGAAGGTGTAGTTGTTGAGCCAATCGAGGAGCTGCTCTCCGTAGGAGGCGATCATCTCTGTTTGTGGGTAGTGAATGTGAGTATCAACAAACCCAGCAGTTATCAGATGGTTTGGGTAGTGGGTAACGGGCACATCGGCAGGCAGTGTTTGCAGGAGTTGTTCTGCTTCACCTAGCTGTACGATCTTGCCATCGGAAACGACCAGCAAACCATCTTGAAAATACTCATAGCTATCTTGCTCGCCGCTGCTAGCTGGGTCGTCAAGCATATGGATAATGGCAGCGCGATAGGCATGGCGTGATGCAGTCATAAGGTGGTCGTTTCCTGTCTTGAAAGTCAGTTTAAGAGCGCGGCATTATACCCGCTTCGTTCCGTTAAGGGTGGCTTTTTGCTCTGTGATCAATTGAGCGGCCAGTTCACCCACGCGCTCGACCGCCGCTTCATTCTTGGCGTTGGGTGGATCGGTAAAGTTGAGGCGCATACAGTTTTGATATTTACCAGATGCAGAAAAAAGTACACCGGGGGCGATGCAGATATTTTCCGGGATCAGGTATTCGTTTAGCTCGCTGGTATCGAGCTCTGATGGCAGCTCGACCCACAAAAGAAAGCCGCCATGGGGGTAGCTGATCTTGGTGCCAGCCGGGAAGTACTTCTCGATCCAACCAATCATGACATCGCGGCTCTGCTGATACTGGGCGCGCATCTTACGTACATGGCGCTCATAGCCACCCTGTGCAATAAACTCGGCAATCGCCATTTGCGGTAAAGTGGCGGTGCTGGCAGTGACCACGTACTTCATATGGATCACTTGATTGAGATAGCGCCCCGGTGCGCACCAACCGACGCGCAGCCCCGGCGCGAGTGTTTTCGAGAAGGATGAGCAATAAAGTACACGCCCTTCGGTATCAAAGGATTTCAGTGCAGGGGGACGCGGGGCCTGATAGGCCAAATCACCATAGATATCGTCTTCAATGATGGGCAGGTCATAGCGCTTAGTCATTGCGAGTAGGCGCTTTTTGTTCGCCTCTGGCATTGTGTAGCCTAGCGGGTTGTTGCACGTTGGAGTGATTTGAATCGCTTTGATCGGCCACTGTTCCAAAGCCAGCTCAAGGGCTTCAAGGCTGATGCCCGTTTCAGGATGCGTGGGGATTTCGAGCGCTTTTAAACCCTGCGCCTTCACCGCTTGCATCGAACCATAGAAGCTGGGTGAATCAACCGCAACAATATCACCGGGTTCTGTCACTGCTCGTAAGCTGGTGGAGATCGCCTCTTGGCAGCCCGTGGTGGTGACGATGTCATCAGGGTGCAGCACGCAACCGGCATCCACCATAAGGCGGGCAATCTGCAAACGCAGATTATCGGAGCCTCTTAGGTGTTCATAGTTGAGCGTGGCCAGCGGGTCTTGCCGGTTGAGATCCGCCATGATGCGGCTTAGGGGTTTAAGCGTTGCGGCACCTAGTTCCGGAATAGCGCGCCCGAGCTGGATCATCTCTCTATTTGTGTTGGCGCACAGCAGCTCCAGTACATCCTCCCATTGCGATACTTCCATCGGGCGCTGGGCGGGGCGGCTTAGATCGGGTAGCTGCTGAGGCGACTTGCTCTGTGCTAAGACATAGAAGCCTGACTTGGGCCGAACTTCTGCTCGGCCTTGCTCTTCAAGGAGGCGGTAGGCTTCTTGTGCTGTTGAGATGCTAACACCATGTGCTTGGCTGATGGCTCTGATAGAGGGCAGCTTTTCGCCAACTTGATAGTAGGACTGATCGATCCGTGCCGCGATGGCATCCGCCACTTGTTCATAGAGTTTCATGACAGTTTGTCACCTTGGTTTATCGCTACCAGTACAGTTTATAGCTTAGAAGCCATGACAGTTATCTGTGCTGTTTTATCTGTACTGGTTTTATTTTTTGTTTCTAAATCTGTAATGGTTTCAGGGTAGCGCATAGCATAGACACTGTAAATTCAATCACGTGGAGGGAGTTCACATGTTCGTTATCGGTTTGCTTAATACGGTTTGGCAAAAGTTGCAGCGCATGGCCCGCTGCTATCGCACTCGCAAACAGCTAGCCATGCTTGATGCACGAGCACTAAAAGATATTGGTGTATCGCGCGCGGATGCGTTGGAAGAATCACGTAAGCCATTTTGGAGGTGCTAAATGTGGGCAGGTAGCACCCCGCTAGCGGAAAAACCGGGGCTTTCGGACGATGTAAAAGGCTTGCTTTATGGCACGTTTGCCGTGGTGCTGTTTGGCCTAACGCTGCCAGCATCGCGTTGGAGCGTGACCTATTTTGATCCGGTCAGTGTGGGTTTTGGCCGTTCGGCCATCGCTTCTGTGGTTGCTGCAACATTGCTGTTGCTCTATCGCGCGCAGTGGCCTTCTAGGAGCCAGATTAAGCGCTTGCTGTTGACCTCGTGTGGTGTGGTGTTTGGCTTTCCAGTGCTTTCTGCGATCGCTATGAAAAGCGTTGAAGCGTCCCACGGTGGTGTCGTGATGGGGATTCTGCCCTTGCTAACTGCCATCTGTGCGGCTTGGATTGCAAAGGAGCGCTGTGGTTTGGGGTTTTGGCTCTGTAGTGTGTCAGGAGCGCTGGTCGTAACGCTTTTTATGGCCCGTGATGGTATTGGTGCGCTAGCTGCTGGTGATCTTGTTTTGGTTGCAGCGGTTGTGTTGGCGGCCCTTGGTTATGCGTTAGGCGGCCAGCTTTCACGCGAAATGCCCGGTTGGCAGGTGATCTGCTGGACATTGGTGTTAGCCGCTCCGGTTACGTGGCCCACTTATCTGTTGCTGGGTGTGGAGCCTAATACCCATAGTTGGATAGGGTGGGGGAGTTTTCTCTATTTAGCGCTTGTGAGCCAGCTGTTCGGCTTTTTTCTGTGGAACAAGGGTTTGGCGTTGGGCGGTATTGCTGCGGTTAGCCAAACACAGCTGTTGCAGCCATTTATTACCATAGCGTTTGCTGTCACCTTTATGGGTGAGGTGTTAGATCAATGGACATTGGCCTGTGCGTTAACGGTCGTCGCGTTGGTGTATTGGGGACGGCGTTTTAAATAACCAAAAGGAGTAGCGCAGATGAGAACTTTAACTTACTACACGTTAGATGTGTTTACGCAAACGGCGTTTACCGGTAATCCGCTGGCAGTATTTGTGGATGCACAGGGGTTATCCGACCAACAAATGCAGCAGATTGCGCGTGAAATGAACCTATCTGAAACAGTGTTCATCACGGAAAAAGCAGGGGATGCCGCCTGGTCTGTGCGAATCTTCATGCCTCAAGGTGAGATCCCATTTGCAGGGCATCCCACTGTGGGTACGGCGGTACTGCTGGATTATCTAGAGTGGCTGCCAGAGGGGGCTGACAAGCTTGTGTTAAATGAGCAGGTTGGGCCGGTACCGATAGTGATTGAGCGTGGAGCGGATAGCGTCAAAGCCACGCTGCGCAGTGCGGTAACTCCCACTTATAAAACTAGCCATTTAACTGCTCAATCGGTAAGCGAAATGATGGGGTTAGCGAGTGATGCGGTGGTTGGTGAACCATGGGTTGGTAATAGCGGTGTACCTTATCAGTTGGTGCAATTGAGCAACTCGCAGCAGCTAGAGAGTGTGCAGCTAGATCTTGCTGCATGGCGAGCGCATTTAGGGACTGATGCCGTGCCTGATCTGTGTTTATTCGTAGCGGATAAAGCCAATCAGACAATCCATATGCGCATGTTTTGCCCAGCTTGTGGGGTTTTGGAAGACCCGGCAACGGGCAGTGCGGCAGCGGCACTGGTAGGTAGCTTGGCGCTGCGTAATGGGTGGTTTGGCACTTGGCAGATTGCTCAAGGTGCGGAGATTGGCCGTCCTTCGCTTATTGAAGCTGGCACTGAACGTGTTGGGCAAGAAAGTATTGTTAGCGTTGGTGGGCATGCTGTGGTGGTTGCCCGCGGGGAACTGATGTTGCCAACGTGAACTCTTACGGTTAACTGCTAAGCTAAAAGAAAAACAAAAACGCCGGAGGCTTATTATGTTTCAGGAGTTTCGCCATATCCGTCTGCAAGAGATTACCGATGTCACACACCTATTAACGCCGGCTCAGTTACAAGCTCAAGTGGGTTTGCACAGCCCGGCCGTCGATGTCATGACCGATTTTGAACACACCGAACCTGTTACCGTGTCACAAAACATGCAGGTTGATGACGCGCTAGAGTACATGAAACACCAGCATGTACGTTTGTTGTTTACGCTTGATGAGTCTGGAGATGTGGCGGGTGTTATCAGTGCTCGCGATATTATGGGCCGGCGCGTTATCTCGTGCATGGAGACCAGAGGGCTCGCGCGGGAGGATGTTCAAGTTAAACACATCATGATGCCGCGAGATCAGCTACAAGCCTTAACCCATGAGCAGGTTCAGCATGCCAAGATTGGCGATGTTATGTTGACGCTGAAAGACTCGGGTGGGCAGCACGTGTTGGTTATCGATACCAGCCTTGCGGGTGTGAAACGCATCCGCGGAATCATCTCCGCGAGTGATATTTCAAGGCTTCTAAAGATTGGTTTTGATGTGATGTACGAGGCTAAGTCCTTCGCTGATATCGAGCGCGTGCTGGGGCATGGTGTAGAGGTTTAGCCGCGTTGTGAGGTGGTATCCAAGGCTGTACTGAATTTCATCGGTACAGCCTTTTTTTGTTAATAAAATTCACTTTCTTTAGACTGCACTTTTATCTATACTCCGCCGCCTATCCCTTAGGGGGTATTTACAAAATAAATTACTTATGTATTTGCTTTTGGAGTATCGCTACGAGTGAACTGCCCAGATCATCTGCGCCCTGAGGCGTGGCAACGTATTTTGAACTTTGCTGAGCGCAAAGAAACACCTTTTTTGGTTGTTGACCTAAACACAATCCGCGAGAAATACCTTGAGCTTGTGGATGGTTTCAAATACGCGAGCGTTTATTACGCTGTTAAAGCGAACCCAGCCAACGAGGTGATCTCGCTGTTGGCTGAGCTGGGGTCTAATTTTGATATCGCCTCGATCTATGAGTTGGATCGGGTTTTGAGTCATGGTGTCGATCCGGCGCGCTGTAGCTACGGCAACACCATCAAGAAAAAGCGTGATATTGCGTACTTCTACGAGCGTGGTGTGCGTATGTATGCCACAGACTCAGAGGAAGATATTCGTCAAATTGCTGAGGTCGCGCCGGGTTCACGTATCTATATTCGTATTCTGACCGAGGGCTCTGAAGGCGCTGATTGGCCGCTATCACGTAAGTTTGGCTGCAACCCAGAGATGGCTGTGGAGCTGGCTGTTTTGGCGCGTGATCTTGGCCTTGAACCGTATGGTGTATCGTTCCATGTGGGGTCTCAGCAGCGAGAAATCGATATTTGGGATGGTGCCATCGCGAAGGTAAAAGTGGTTTGGGATCGTCTGTATAACGAATATGACATCAAGCTGAAGATGATCAACTTGGGTGGCGGCTTTCCTGCGCAGTACATTCAAAAAACCAATCCATTCGAGACCTATGTGCAGGAGATCACCCGTTTTCTCTCAGAGGATTTTCCAGATGAAGTACCTGAAATTATCTTAGAGCCTGGCCGCTCACTCGTCGGTGATTCTGGGGTAATGGTATCAGAGGTGGTGCTGGTTTCTCGTAAGTCAGCTACCGCGCTAGAGCGTTGGGTGTACACGGATGTTGGCAAATTCAATGGCTTGATCGAAACGCTGGATGAGTCGATTAAATATCAGATCTGTACCGAGCGTGATGGTGAAGAGGAGGAGGTGGTCATTGCCGGGCCAACCTGCGATAGCATGGATATCATGTACGAAAATCACAAGTACACGTTACCGCTTTCTTTGCAGTCAGGAGATCGGATGTATTGGCTAGCCACGGGGGCCTATACCAGTAGTTATTGCTCAGTAGAATTCAATGGTTTTCCGCCCTTGAAAACCTACTTTGTCTAGCTGAAATCTACCCGCTGAAAGCGCTCATTTGGGCGCTTTTCTGCAGGTAGGGCAGCACGTATTTTGCTGGGTTTAGCTGTCGTGATTTAGGTATGATTTCGCTTGTGTTGATCCAGATTATGCGATGTTAGCCTTTTGTCTTAGCTCGTAGGGGTTGTCGCTTATTTGGTGCTATAGTTGAGTCACATAGCAAGGCTGCAGTTTACAAGCATTAACGCCTTTTGCTTTCTTTGCGGCTTTCCAACTCGACAATTAAAAGAAGAAAAATGAGCATCAGTGAGACGCTTGATTTAGCACGTCTGGAGTCTGGTGATAGAAGGATTATTGGGCGCTACCGTTGTGGCGATAGATGCCTTCTGGATCTCAAATCAAAGGAAACGGACTTCTTAGGCTTTTCGATCGAACAGTGGCAAGCTGCGGATTTTTTTATCAGCAGAGTGCACCCTGAAGACCGCCCGCGCCTGCCCTCTGGCGGTCAGATTCAGCATGAAAGCTACGCCGAATCCTTGCGTTTAAAAGGCGAAGCTGGGCGTTATCATGCAGTTGATTGCTACCTCTTTCGTGCCCATGCTGATGATAAAAACCTGTTGGGTGTTGAGTTGATTGCGCACGGCAAACAGCATTTCTCGCCGGGTGATGCTCGCGATGTTCTTGAGCGGGTTAACTTTACGGTTTATTGGGTTGATGCTAACGGTGTTGTGTTTGACTGCAATCAGGCTGCTTATCGAAATTTAGGAATGCAGCGCGAAGAGCTGATTGGGTTGCCGGTCTCTGCGTTTGATCTCTTTGTAGCGCGCGGTAGTTTTAAGCAGATTATGCACTCCCAACTGCAAGACGATAACCTGTTCCACTTTGAAACCTTGCACAAGCGCAAAGATGGTTCCATGTATGCATTAGAAGTGCATGGGCAGAAGTTGCTCTCAAGCAGTGGTAAAGATGTTTATGTGGGCATTGGGCAAAGTCTTGAGGATCGTAACCGAACCCTGCGTGCGCTAGAGCAGGAGCACCACCGCGCCAACTATTATCTCGATATTGCGGGAGTCATCATTGTCACGCTCGATGATAACGGCTGTGTCACGATGCTCAATCGTTTTGCATGTGAGCTATTTGGGATCGAGCAAGACGCCGCTATCGGGCTTAACTGGTTTGATAGCTTTCTGCCGCCAGAGAGCCGCCAGCCTGCATCTGATGCCTACCAGCGTTTACTTTCCTCGGATAAACAGCCCAAGCAAGAGATTGAGCGCCCTATTATCACCCAGCAAGGTGAGTATCGTTTGATTCGCTGGAACAACCGTATGCTCGAAGATGAGAACGGGGAGCGTATCGGAATTCTTTCATCGGGTACCGATATTACCGCCCAGCGTGCGTCAGAGCAGACGTTATTAGCGGAGAAGAGTCGGCTTCGCACCTTGATTGATTCGATCCCGGATTTGGTTTCGTTCAAAGACAACGAGTCGCGGTATCTCGGCTGTAATAAAGCCTTCGAGATGATGAGTGGCAAAGCTGAATCTGAGTTGGTGGGCACAGATGATTTCACCCTCTTTGGAGATACCGAGAGCGCTAATCGGATGCGTGGTGGCGACGAGGAGGTGCTTGGTAGCCAAAAGCCGTTACGCATCAACGAATGGGTGACCTATGCAGATGGCAGAAAAGTACTCCTAGATACCTTTAAAACGCCAGTCTACGACGGTGACCAACGGATGGTTGGCGTACTGGGCGTGAGCCGCGATATTACTGAGAACACGATGCTCAGCGGGCAGCTATCGTTGGTCAATGCGATGGTAGATATCAGCTTAGATCCGCTTATTTGCACGGTGCCAGATAAGGGTTTTAAGATCGTGTACGCGAACAGTGCCGCCATTAAGCACTTTGACGTGCCCGCAGCACAACTTTACCAAACCAAGCTCGTTGATTGGGATGCAAAATGTTCGCTTGAAGACATCCAGCGGCGTTGGCAGGAGATTCAGCATACACAGCGTATCGCGCGCACAACGCACAGGCTGCGCAGTGGCGAAGAGATTCCCGTTGAGGTTTCATCACGGCCGTTTGTCTATGAAGACACCACTTACATGATCACTGTGTTTAAGGATATTCGTGATCGGATCAGTTATGAAGAGGCGGTGAAGACCGCGGAGCAGCGTTCACGCTTGTTGCTTGAGCACACCAATGAAGGGATCTTTGGCGTCGATGCTAGCGGTGTGATGACCTTTATCAACCCGGCTGCAGCGAAGATGTTGGGCTATCGTGCTTATGAGCTGATCGGCCGCAAAGCAGGTACTCTGATTCATTCAAAGCGTGAGGATGGCTCCGCTATTGATGAGTTTGAGTGCAGTATCATGAAGTCGATCAGAGATGGCCGCAGCTATCGAATTGAGCATGATGTGTTTTGGTGCCGCGATGGCCACTCAATTCCAGTGGAGTATTGGAGTTCGCCAATTCACGACGATGATCGCGTTTCTGGTGCGGTAGTTACCTTTCACGATATTACCCACCGACGTAAAGCCGAGGAGCAGATCCGTTATCTTGCTTTTCATGATGCGTTGACAGGTTTGCCGAATCGGCGTTTGTTCCTTGATCGTTTTGAGCATGAGTTGAGCTTGGATCGGCGTTCTGGTCAGCACTCGGCTCTGCATCTTTTGGATATCGACCACTTCAAAGAGGTGAACGATTCGCTTGGGCATCCTGCAGGTGACCAACTGCTGATTGAGGTCGCAAAGCGGATTCAAGAGAGCCTGCGTGATGGCGATACTTTCGCGCGTTTAGGGGGCGATGAGTTTGCGATACTGCAGAGCAGTGTGACAACGCCTTCGGATATTGCGGTCATGGCTGAGAAGGTGATTCAGTGTTTTGAACAGCCGTTTGACTTTTTAGGGAATAAACTCAAAACCAATACCAGCATCGGTATTGTCCTGTGCGATGAGCATGTGAGTGCAGATGATCTCATTGCACGGGCTGATATCGCGCTGTATCAGGCGAAGGAACGTGGCCGAGGTTGCTACATCTTCTATCAGTCAGAGATGACTGAGCGTGTTCAGCGCGAGGCTGAGCTTGCACATATGCTCAGTAGCGCGCGTTTCTTGCAGCAGCTGCACATGGAATACCAGCCGCAGTTTTGCTGCCACAGCGGTAAGTTGATCGGTTTTGAGGCGCTATTGCGCTGGCAGCATCCTGAGATCGGTGCGATTTCGCCACTCACCTTTATTCCTGTCGCTGAAAAGCGGGGCATGATCGACGATATCGGCTTTTGGGTGGCGCAGCATGTCGCGACACAGATTGCGAGCTGGGATGAGTCCGGTTACCAGTTCGGTGCAGTCTCTTTCAATCTTTCACCCGTGCAGCTGCGCAATCAGGAGGGCGTTCAGGCGCTTCTTGAGTTGCTGACCGATTCGGAGCTACCGCTCGATACCTTTGAGGTGGAGATCACTGAGTCCGCGTGTATGGATGCCGGTAGCGAGGTGCTTGATATGCTCGAGAGTGCCGCGTCGTCGGGACTGCGTTTGGCTATTGATGACTTCGGTACGGGTTACTCTTCCATGGTCGCGTTGAAGCAGTTGAGTGCGTCCCGGCTGAAGATTGATCGTAGCTTTGTGCGTGATATGTTGGATGACCCCAATGATCGGCAGATTGTGAGTGCCACCATCGCGCTTGGCCACTCGTTAGGCCTTGAAGTCGTCGCAGAAGGTGTTGAAACCGCGCAGCAGCTAGAGGTTTTGCGTGAGCTAGGCTGTGATGTTGTGCAGGGGTATTTTTTGGGAATGCCGCTAGGGAGCGAGTTAGTATCGACGTTCCTCGCTCAGGGGCAGTTGATCTATACCGCGTTTCCGAAGCGCGCTAACGCTTAACCAACAACGTCTAGCGCGCGGGAGCGAAACTTTGCTCCACGCTCCGCTGCAATGCGCGCGCACGAGGGTATATCGATTCCCTCTAAGCCCTGGATGGCGGTGACAGTGGTGTCGGGTATCCAACTGGCGGAGCGTTCAATGAATGCTAAGACTGCCGGATAGCTATGAGGTAGGCTCGGCGCGCAGTGCTTTTCGTATAGGTATTCGTTTTGAGCATTTAATGAAACAGACACCGCGTCAATGCAGGTAGAGAGTAGTGGAATAATGTCCTCTTTATGGAAGAGGTTGCCTAAGCCATCTGTATTAAGGCGTGTCTTTCCGCCCGCTGCTTTGACGGCATTTGCAACACTGACAAGCGCTTTTAAGCGTAGTGTTGGCTCGCCGTAACCGCAAAAAACAATCTCTTCATAGGCCGTTGGGTCGCCGATCTTTTCAATAATATCTTCTGGGCTCGGCCGTGATCCTAGTGCTAACTGATAATCGTGTACCTTTGTGGTGCCGTTGTGTTTAGGGCAGAACTTACAGGCAAGTGTGCATCGATCAGTGAGGTTGATGTAAAGGCGGTTATCAATTTGATAGACCAGTATGTCGGCTTGCTGTTGGCAAGCACGCTTGGTTGGGTTAGGGCGCGCTTTCATGGTGAATCCCTGACTGGTTAAACGGCTCCCCTATTATATGAACACCACTTGCGCTCGCGATTTGATGAGCGTCAAACACATACAACAAACGTCTTACATTTATATCATTATTTTCTAATTTAAAGATATGCGCATACCGTCATAAGCCAGTGTAACGTTCGCCGGCAGGGAACCGGGGTTTTCATCAAGCCAGTTCTCTAGCGTGTGGCTGATGTGCGTCAGGAATGTTTGTTTGGGCTGCAATCTTTGCGCAATGCGTAATGCTTCATTGAGGTCATTATGGTTTCTGGGGCGCTCCTTCCGAGGCGGCTCCGCGCAATCCAAGATAAGGATGTCCAAAGGGGTTTGGTTTAAAAAGTCTGCGGTTTCATCTGCGATGCCACTCGTGTCTGTTAAATAGGCGAGGCGAGTCGATTTTGCTTGAATCACATAGCCGAACGTTGGTTTAGAGTGCTGCAGTGGAACGGGGGTTGCGGTGAACAGGTCAAACTCGACACATTCAAACGCAGTCAGCGGCGTCTGAAAGGCTAGGCATCCGGGGTGTTTATAAAGATCATCACAGCCTTTTGGGTCATTGGGGCGGAATACTGGGATAGCATGATCAATGTTGCCCCAGCGTAGGTGAAATAACCCCTGTACGTGATCCATATGAAAGTGTGTCAGGATTATGCGCTGAATATCGCTTGGGGCGAATAACTCGGCAAGGTCTGTTCTACCGGCATCAACTAGGGTGTTACCATTCGGAGTGGTCAGCATGGCGCTGGCGGGTTTGCGCTGCTTAGCTGCGTCTTTTGTTGCGCGCTGACAGGCGTTGCATGTGCAGCCCCATACCGGTATTTGCGCTGCGCCTCCTGTGCCAAGGAAGACAAACTCAAGCATGATCTACGCACACCTCGTGGTGGTTTTTTTCGGTGTTTAAGTGCATGCGAATCAAAGTTTCCAATGCTTGAATGGTTTTGTTGATGTCACGCTCAAGCTTTATGAGGTGGCAGTGGGGGGCTAATGATGTGACGTACGCTTGCGCGCGTATCAAGCGTGCTTCGATCTCACTGGATGATGCTGTGCCTGATTGCAGCATTTGGCTACGCAGCAGGTTGTTATCGGCATGTATTAGAATGGGAACCAGTGTTTTACCAAAGTGAGCTTTGGCGGTTTTTAGGCTTTCGCGAGAGCCTTTCACGAGTACTGATTGCCCAAGCGCAAGCCAAGCTTCAGTTTCGCTACCTAGCCCGTAGCTATTACCATTGGCTTCCCAGCGAAAAATGATTCGCTGCATGGCGCTGCGTCGTTGAAACTCTTCTGATGATAAGCCGATATCGTTACGATCTATGTGGGCTGGAAGTGGGGCGCGGTAGCGGGGAGCGATCATTAATGAGTCATTGGTAATCAGCGTCTTTAGAGCGTTGATTAGTGTATCTTTTTGGCTGCCGGAGGCACCCATTAGGTAAAAAACGTTGGCCATTTACACTCCATTCATTGGCAAACTTTGTGACGTATGTCGTCCGCCGTTTGTGCTGGAGGCTCTCATCCTTGCACGTTCAGTGGCATCTATAAGTGTAGCGGCAGGCTACAAATAAATTATGACAGTTTGAAGAAGCTTGTTCTTAAGATCTTTTTTAGATCTTGGTTTGAAATGAAAAAAGCCCGCTGTTGCGGGCTTTTTTTCAGAGGTTTGGAGGGTTACTGGAGTACGCCGTTTTCATCGTAGTATTTCTGTGTGCTGTACTCGCTCAGTGGCAGCTTACTGATAGAGCCTTCAGCTTCTACGTAGTCGACAAATGATTGTGCGTAGTCGAGGAATGTATCAACGACCTTACCCTCTTCAGCTGAGATTACGCCGAAGGTTAGGTAGCCGTCACGTCCACCGGCAATATAGTTGTTTGTAACGACTTTATAAGACGCGTTAAGGTCGAGCGCTGACCATGTGCTTGTGCCTTTGCGCATCACCTCTAGGTTACTAAAGCGCATACCTTTTGTTTGGGAGCGGTCAACATCCCAGCGCAAGCCAGCGGCATAGGGGTATGCGCCTGTTGAGCCGTCAGGTGAGATAGCGTAATCGAAGGCATCTTCGAGAACCGCTTTAATCTGCGCACCGGTCATCGTGAGTTCAACCAGCGTGTTGGCAAAAGGTAGTAGCGTATACGCATCACCCACCGTGATATCGCCCTGTGGAATGTCGACGCGTACACCGCCACCATTTTGAATTGCGATATCTGAGGTTAGACTCATCGTGCGGAACGCTTTGGCAACGATATTGGAGATATCGCTACCGTTTGACTGGGTGGCTGTAGCATCACATAGCGCGCTTTTGCCTTGGCCTGGGATGCGCTCTAAGCAAAGGTCGTCTGTGCTGGAGCCGATCACCGCTTGCTTGAGTGAGTCAACTTGGTCTGAATAGCCAGCTAGCACGTTGGCAGCGGTTGGATCATCCATCACGACCGATAGCACATCGTTGGCAGCGATAGCGTCCAGCACGGCCTGACGTTCAGTACCCGCAAGCTCTGTGTCGTCGCGTTCAAATGTGTCGGCCAGCAGCAAGTGGGGTGTGCCGCTACAGCTTTTCACTTTGCCGTCTTGCAGGGTGATATCTAGCTCACCAACAACGTTCGAGTACTCCCATGCTTGCACAATACACACCGGTTCGCCGCTTTTATTGGTGAGTTGAGTGGGATAAGGGCCAGTACTGTTAAGGCCGAGCGCAGTGAACTGATCGCCAAGTAGTGTGTGAGAGTCACCGCCGACGATTAGGTCAACACCAGTAAGGCTTTGAGCCAGTTTTAGGTCGTTTTTGTACTGGTAGTGGGTCATCAAGATGATGTTGTCGATACCCATTGCACTTAGTTCGTCGATGTAGCGCTGAGCAGTGCTTGTTTCATCGAGGAACTGGGTGGTTGCATCTGGGCTTGAGGAGTTCTTGGTTTTAGATGCGATATCGATTCCAATAATCCCCACCTTCTGATCACCGAAGGTTTTAATGGTATAAGGTTTGAAGTAATCGGTGGCGCTGCTTTGCGCGAGTGGCGAGACTCCCACTTCTGGGATCACATTCGCGGCCAGTACATCGGTGTTGCAGGCACCGCTATTGAGGTGATCTAGGAAGGCTTTTAAGCCAGCATCGCCATCATCAAATTCATGGTTACCAAGTGCGAAAGCATCAAAGCAGACTTGGTTCATCATGGCGGCGTCCGCTTCGCCTTTGAAAAGCGTATAGTAAAGATCCCCCGTGATGGCATCGCCTGCATGAAGCTTAAGCACGTTGGTGGCGCCTGCTTGTAGGTCGTTCATCTTCTGCACGACCTTCGCAAAACCGCCCATTTTTACATCCGTGCTTGCGCCTGCTATTTCGATATCACCGCTGTTTCCGCGTAAGTGAGAGTGGTGGTCGTTAATGTGCAGAATTTTGAGTGTAAGTTCGCTAGTAGCTTGTGAGTCATTGTTGCTGTCGTTGCAGCCTGCCAGTGCAGTGGTAACCGCAACAGCGAATGCGGCCTTTTTGAACATGGTGAAATGCGGCATGAGTCTAATCCCTAATACGATGTCTTGATAAGGGCTAGACTAATTTAGAAAAGTGACACTTTTGCTGCAAAATGTTGTCATCTGAAGGAAAAAGCCCCGAACTAGGTCGGGGCTTTAGTTGTTAATATGCTATCGCATTACTTTTTCTTTTCCCAGAACTCAGCGTTTTTGATGCCAAGTTTCTGTGGATCGAATGTGTAATCTTTAACGCCTGCTTTACGCTGTGCTTCATAATCTTTCAGGGCTTTTACCGCAGGTTTTGCCATGAAGAAGATGATCAGAATACCAACGATGTTCAACCATGCCATCAAGCCAACACCTACGTCACCCAGACCCCATGCAAGGTCTGCTGTTTTGATCGCGCCGTAGAATGTGGCTGCCAGTAGGCCTGCTTTTAGCAAGAAGTCCAGACCCGGAAGGTTGATGGTGCGCTTTAAGTAAGCCAGGTTGGTTTCAGCGATGTAGTAGTACGCTAAAATCGTTGTGAACGAGAAGAAGAACAATGCCAGTGCGATGAACGGCTCACCTACACCAGGAAGTACTTTTTCTACTGCCGCTTGAGTATACGCTGGGCTATTTGCTGCAATATCCGCTGCGATATTCTGAACTAGGAACGCTTCTCCAGCACCGTGTACGTTGTAAGCACCGGTGATCAGAATCATAAACGCTGTTGCAGAGCATACAAATAGGGTATCGATGTAGACAGAGAACGCCTGTACCAAGCCTTGTTGTGCTGGGTGGTCAACCTCTGCCGCCGCTGCTGCATGAGGACCTGTACCTTGGCCCGCTTCGTTCGAGTAAACGCCGCGTTTTACACCCCAACCAATCGCAGCACCAAAGCCTGCCATCGGAGTGAAGGCATCAGCAAGAATCATGCTGATAACGCCCGGTAGCTGGTCGATGTTAAGCGCGATGATTGAACATGCAATCAAAATGTAGGCTAGCGCCATAAATGGCACGACAACCTGAGTGAACTGCGCAATACGCTTTACGCCACCAAAGATGATGAAACCAAGTACTAGGATAATACCTACGGCCGTTAGAATCTTAGTGAAGCTCAGTGCGCCGAAGCTAGTTTCGATAGTTGCACCTGCGCCAAAGGCGATCTCTGCTGCATTACCGATACTGTTGGACTGTACACCTGGTAGCAGGAAACCACATGCCATGATCGTTGCGATTGCGAAAATCCACGCGAACCACTTCTGGCCCATCGCTTTTTCGAAATAGAACGCTGGGCCACCACGGTATTGGCCTTCATGTTCCTCTTTGTAGATCTGACCAAGTGTTGATTCAACGTATGCCGTAGCAGCACCAAGGAAGGCAACTACCCACATCCAGAAAACCGCACCTGGGCCACCAAAGCCGATTGCCGCAGCAACACCGGCGATGTTACCCGTACCGACACGCCCGGACAGAGAGACAGCCAGTGCTTGGAATGATGAGATACCTTTGTCAGACGCATTGCCTGAGAAAAGTAGGCGCCACATTTCGCCGAACATGCGCACTTGGACAAAGCGCGTAAGAATGGAATAGAACAAGCCAGCGCCCAAGCACAGGTAAATAAGTGCAGGACTCCAGATAATGCCGTTTAAAAAATCGACAACAGATTGCATAAGGGACTCTCCATAAGAGAAGCAGATTTTAGTTAGAATTATCGGCGGAAAGTCTACCTTGTTTGGATTAGTAGATTTTTATTATTTTTATCTAATGTATAGACAAAAGTATGCTACCAAGACTTTGTTTGGTTTATTTTTCTGTTTTTAAAGCTCCATCCAGAGTTTTGGATGAGAATTGGTTTATCTAAGGTAATTTTTGCTGATCTCTCGAAATTGATCAGTGCCGGCTTTTTGGAGCCACTCAAATACAACCATCTCTTTTGACACAATATGAATGCCTAGCTGCCGCATTCTGTCTAGCGCGAGTTGGCGATCGGCCTGAGCGCGTGAACCAACGCAGTCGGCGACAATAAATACTTCTTTACCTATCTCTTTCAGATTTATGGCTGTTTGCAGCACGCAAACGTGAGATTCAGTACCGATGATGACGACTTGCTCTTTACAGTGGGCCTCGAGTGCTAGGTTAGCATCGGGGTCTGCGACGGACGAAAAGTAAATTTTCTCAACGGTTTGCTCTGCGGATATAAGCTCAGCGAGTTCTGGAATTGTACTGCCTATTCCCGATGGATACTGCTCTGTGACCAGTGTGGGAATACTCAACTTTTGTGCGATTTCAACCAACCATCGGCTATTACTGATTAGCAGGTCGGCACCATGAATCGCGGGAGCAAGCTTAGCTTGGATATCAATGATCAAGAGGCTAGAGCGGTCCGGTTGTATCAGCATGTTCTTTCCCTCGATAGCAGATTGGTTTCATCTCTATTTTTTACAGGGCTTTTACCCTGTGGTCGAGCGTTATTGCTGCGTGGTGGCAGGCCTTACGATAAAAATAAAGCTCAGTAGCGCCAGAAAGCCCATTAGCGCGATACTTGTTGCCATGACGGTGGGGGTTCCTGAGTATGTATGTCCTACCACCATACCCACGCCTGCAGCGATCGCCGACTGCGTAAAACCCAGTAGTGCAGATGCAGTACCTGCCATTTTAGCAAAGGGGCTCATGGCACCGGCGGTAGATTGTGGCATCACGATACCGACGGCCGCCATAAATAAGACTTGGCAAAAAATCACCCAATACAAGTTATGTAAACCTAAGAGCGAAGCTCCCATCATGGCGCTGCCTGCAATGGCTGCGAGCAATGTGCCGAGCAGTAGCATCTTATTAATGCCTAGGCGCGGCCCAATACGCTGGCCAATCTGTGTTCCTGACATATAACCCAGTACAACGGCGGTGAAGTAAAAACCGTAGTGATCTTCCGGTACACCAAAGAAATCGATCAATACGAACGAGGAACCTGAGAGGAATGAGAAAAGGCCTGAAAAGGTAAAGCTGCAACACAGTGTATAGCCGAGAAAAACTGGGCTGCTGAATAGTGTTTTGTAGTTGGTAAAGATGGCTTTAGGGTGCAGGCTACTGACATTTTCAGGTGCTAAAGACTCCGAAACCTTCAGGCCAATGAGTAGCGTTGTTATTGCACCGTATACCCCTAAAAATACAAAGATCGCCGCCCAATTGAGTGATAGCAGCATATATCCACCAATAATCGGTGCGATTGCCGGTGCGAGCGCCATAATTGTACCCATCATCGACAGCACCTTGGCGGACTGAGTGGGGCCGTAGATGTCTCTGATCATTGTGCGCCCCAAAACGGGGCCGCCGCAGGCTCCGAGGGCTTGCAAGAAGCGATATGCGATCAACTCTTCAATAGTTGTTGCCATTGCGCAGCCAAAAGACGCCAGCGTAAATAGTACCAGCCCACCGAGCAGAATCGATTTACGGCCAAAGCGATCGGCGAGTGGTCCGTAAACGAGCTGCGCGACCGCAAAGCCGCCAAAAAAAATCGATAACGTAATCTGAACCTGATCAATCGAGGAGTTAAGCTCATCAACAAGACTGGGGAGCGCAGGCAGATACATATCTGTGGAAAGCGGGCCCAACGCAACCACGGATGCGAGGACTAAGATCGTAGCGAGTGAAGTAGGTGCGAACATGAGGTGACTCTTATAGTAATGGCGAGGCTACTTTAACGGAGAATAATTTCAGTCAACAAGTTACAAAATCGCAAAAGATTATTGCGCTTCTTATGTCAGGTTCTTAGCGAGGCTGCATCACTTTTAATGCTGCTAGGTAGGGGGTGCCTTGATGATACGTATAAAGATGCCGCTTCATTTATACTAAAGAGATACACAAAATAGTTTTTGATCAGTATTTATGTATCACAAGCTTTGGTGTATCTTGGCAAGTAACTAAGACCAGAATAATGATAGAGAATCCTCATGAGCACACTGTTTGAAAAACATCAGGACACACTTAAATCCGCCCTAAATGCCATCCAGACGCGTGACTACTGGAGCCCATACTCAGAGAATCCAAGTCCACGCGCTTATGGCGAAACGGCTAACGCTGACGGTGAAGCGGCGTTTAAGGCGCACCTGAACGGCGCGTTCTTTCTTGATATGCCGGGTATTGTTGGCGAGGCGGGTGCTGAGGTTTCTCCTTATGGTATTGATCTCAACGTAAAATACCCGCTAGTTGATCTTGATGTGTTGTTGCCCGAGATGGAAAGCGCACGCCAAGCATGGCGTGATCAAGGTGCAGATGGCCGTGCAGCTGTCTGTCTTGAAATCCTAGAGCGTCTCAACAAGCGTAGCTTTGAGATTGCTTACGCGGTTATGCATACCTCAGGTCAGGGCTTCATGATGGCTTTCCAAGCGGGTGGTCCTCACGCGCAAGATCGCGGCCTAGAAGCAGTAGCTTATGGCTACTCGGCAATGACTCACACACCGGGGGCTGCGACTTGGACTAAACCACAGGGCAAACACGATCCGCTAGTACTTGAGAAGAAGTTCACCACTGTTGGGCGCGGTATCGGCTTGGTAATCGGCTGCTCTACATTCCCAACATGGAACACCTACCCAGGTATGTTTGCTGACCTGATTACTGGAAACCCAGTGATCGTTAAGCCGCACCCAGCGGCAATCTTGCCAGCGGCTATCAGCGTTCAGATTGCTCAAGATGTGCTCAAGGAGCATGGTCTGCCGCCGCATATCGTTTCTTTGGTGATCGACGAGGATGCTGCGAAGCCGGGTACGGCTGAACTTGCTAAACGTGATGAGATCAAATTGATCGACTTCACCGGCAACACAGCATTTGGTGACTGGTTGGAGCAAAACTGCACGCAAGCGCAGGTTTACACTGAAAAAGCGGGTGTAAACACCATCGTTATTGACTCTACTGATGACTATAAAGGTATGTTGCGTAACCTGGCATTCACGCTGAGCTTGTACTCTGGCCAGATGTGTACAACGCCGCAGGATATTTTCGTGCCAAAAGGCGGAATCGAAACGGACGCTGGCCATAAAAGCTTTGATGAAGTTGCGGCGGATCTGGGTATGGCAATTACTAAGTTCCTGTCTGATCCTGAGCGAGCTGCTATGGTCTTGGGTGCGATCCAAGCGGATGCAACAGCCGCGCGTGTAGATGGCAGCAACACGCTGGGCACGGTTGTACGTGAGTCTGATGTTGTTGAACATCCACATTTCCCGAATGCGCGTATGCGCTCCCCATTGCTGATGAGCATTGATGCAGCGGATGAAGCAACATATATGCAAGAGTTGTTCGGCCCAATCAGCTTTGTTGTTAAGGCCGATGATACTAACCACGCAATTGAGCTGGCTCGTCGTGCGGTTAAATCCCACGGTGCTATTACCATGGGCTGCTACTCGAGCAGCGATGCGGTACTCGACCAGATTGAAGATGCAGCATTGGATGCAGGTGTGGCGCTAAGCTGTAACCTGACTGGCGGTATCTTTGTGAACCAAAGCGCGGCATACAGTGATTTCCATGCAACGGGTGCAAACCCTGCGGCTAATGCGTGTTTGTCAGACTTGGCTTACGTTGCAAACCGTTTCCGCGTGGTGCAAAGCCGTCGCCACCCAAAAGGTTAATCGGAGGGGTTATGACGTACGAAACACTTCTGGTTGAGGTTGCTGATGGCGTAGGGGTGATTACCCTTAATCGCCCGAAGGCGATGAACGCTCTAAACCAAACACTGACGCGCGAGCTAGGCGAAGCTGTTGATGCGCTTGAAGCCGATCAGGCTATCGGCTGTATCGTACTAACAGGCGGCGACCAAGTCTTTGCCGCAGGTGCTGATATCAAAGAGATGAAGGACCTCTCCTTCCATGATCTCTACGTCTCGGATTTTCCGCGTATCCAACGTGATTGCTGGCGTGCAATTGATGAGGCGCGCACGCCGGTGGTCGCTGCGGTAGCAGGTTTTGCATTGGGCGGTGGTTGTGAGTTGGCGCTAGCATGTGACTTTATCGTCGCTACGGACAGTGCGAAGTTCGGCCAGCCCGAAATTGGCATCGGTACCATGCCAGGAGCGGGTGGTACTCAGCGTCTGACTAAGGCGGTGGGTAAAGCGAAGGCGATGGATATGTGCTTGACTGGCCGCATGATGGATGCAGAAGAGGCCGAGCGTGCTGGGCTTGTCTCGCAAATTGTATCTGCGGACGCTCTGCTTGATACGGTACGCAAAGTCGCTAAGAAGATTGCTAGCCATTCGCGCCCTGCGGTTATGATGATCAAAGAGTCTGTTGATCTTGCAGTGGATGCCGATCTGCAGGATGGGCTATTGTTCGAGCGCCGCAATTTTGCCGCGACCTTTGCATTCGAAGATTGCAAAGAGGGCATGAATGCATTTGCAGAGAAGCGTAAGCCGGTTTTCAAACACCGCTGATTTCTTTACAGTGTAGAAAGTATACGGGCGCATAGGCGCCCGTTTTATTTGGTACAGAGAGAGTAAACATGCTGCAAGGAAAAACAGCTTGGATCACCGGCGCAAGCTCCGGTATTGGTGAGGCGACGGCACGCCGCCTCGCGAAAGAGGGTGTGAATTTGGTTTTGACGGCGCGGCGCGAAGAGAAGCTAGTGGCGCTCGCGGCAGAGCTTGAGGCGAAATACGGCGTGGCGGTTGCCTTAGAAGTTGCCGATGTCTCTGACCGGCCGGTAATGGAGGTGGTAGGCGAAAAGATCGCTGAGCGTGGCGGTGTTGATATTCTGATCAATAATGCCGGTACGATGCCAATCAGCCCTATTTTATCTGGCCGAGTGGATGAATGGGAGCAGATGATTGACGTGAATATCAAGGGCGTGCTCTATGCTATCAATGCTGTTTACTCAGGGATGGCGGAACGAAAGTCAGGGCACATTGTCAACATCAGCTCAATCGCTGCGCGCCAGACGTACCAGAGTGCGGGCGTTTATGCGGGTACTAAGCATGCTGTGCGGGCAATCTCCGATACGCTGCGTAAAGAGGCGATTCGCTTTGGTGTGCGGGTAACCGATATTCAGCCAGGAGCTGTGGCCACAGAGCTACCCGATAGCATTAACCATCCGAAGATTCGTGATGCCGTTAAGGCGAATATGTACGCTGAGGGCAGTGAGATTTTGCAGCCTGACGATATCGCAAACGCAATTTACTATGCGCTGACACAGCCTGCTTACATCGATGTGAGTGAGCTGCATATTCGCCCCGTGATTCAGGAAGATTGATCAGCCTACTTTGCGTTGTTAGCGGTTTGAATAGCTGTGGTTTTTAAGGAGTGATGAGTTGTACAAGTTATTGATTTTTGATTGGGACGGTACGGTCATCGACTCGACAGCCCGCATTGTGTCAAGTATGCAGGCGGCAGCGCGCGACTTGAGCTTGCCAAGCTTAGAAGATCATGAAGCGCGCGAGATAATCGGTTTAGGGCTACCGGAGGCGATTCGGCAGCTCTTTCCGGGCATCAACGACGACATGATTGAACCAATGCGTGAGCGATATGCGTACTATTATTTAGAAGGTGATAATACGCCAACGGCACTCTTCGCAGGCGTGCAAGTAACTCTAGAGGCGCTGCGCGATAGGGGTTACCGCCTAGCGGTCGCAACCGGGAAAAGCCGTAAGGGGTTGGACCGAGTATTAGCGCAGACAGGATTGGGATCGTTGTTTGAAATTACGCGGTGTGCTGACGAGACAACATCAAAACCAGATCCTCACATGCTCCATGAGATTCTTGCTGAAACAGGGGTTGCTGCAGAGCACGCGCTGATGGTGGGTGATACCGAGTTCGATATGGAGATGGCGCAGCGAGCGAATGTTGGGCGCATTGCTGTTAGTTATGGCGCTCATCATATTGACCGCTTGGGTAAGTATGATCCGGTTTTGGAAGTGCATGCGTTTGCGGAGATTGCACGGTGGCTCGAAACGGTTCAAGGAGTGTGTGAGTGAGTCAGAATCAATGGGGAGAAAGCGTGGAAGAGGAACTTGAGCGTAAGCTAGAAAATGCGGCTAAGAAAGGCTCGGGCAAAGAGTGGAAACTCATTGAGCGGATGCTCAATGGCCTCTTTGTTGAGCAGCGCCGTGCCCGGCGCTGGGGTATCTTTTTCAAACTACTAACGTTTGCTTATCTGTTTATTATTCTCGGTGCTTTTCTGTTCCGTTATGGGTTTGCACCAGAGCAGAGTGATAGTTCGCTGCCTCACGTCGCAGTGGTCGAAGTTGTTGGTCCGATATCTGCTCAAGAGGAAGCCAATGCTGACTCTATCATTTGGTCGCTGCGCAATGCATTTGAGGCCGATGCTGCGAAAGCCGTTATTGTGCGCATCAACAGTCCTGGCGGTAGCCCTGTACAGTCGGGCTATGTTTATGACGAGATAAAGCGCCTTAGGGAGATCTACCCTGAAAAACCGCTGTATGCGGTGATCACGGATATCGGTGCTTCGGGTGCATACTATATTGCAGCCGCTGCTGATGAGATCTACGCAGATAAAGCAAGTTTAGTGGGCTCAATCGGGGTTGTCTCGGGTGGCTTTGGGTTTGTTGATCTGATGGATAAGCTTGGTGTGGAGCGCCGCACGTTCACGGCTGGTGACAACAAAGCGCTGCTGGACCCATTTAGCCCATTGCGAGAGCAGGATAAGGTGTTTTGGCAATCGGTTTTAGATACAACACATCAACAGTTTATCGACCAAGTTAAGAAAGGCCGTGGTGATCGTCTCAAGGATGACCCAGCGCTGTTTAGTGGTTTGGTTTGGACGGGCGAACAAGCTCTCGAAAACGGCCTAATCGACGGCTTGGGCAGTGCAAGCTCTGTGGCACGCGATAAGTTAGATATAGAGAAGCTGCGTGACTATTCGCCGCGTAAGTCAGCGCTGGACGAAGTGGTAGAGCGTTTTGGTGTTATCTTCGCGAAGACGTTAAGTAGCCAAGTTGGTCTAACCGACGGAGTGCAGTTGCGTTAATGTCAGCGTAAAAAAAGGGACCTTAGCTCCCTTTTTTATTGCTTGCGCTTACTTAGTGCTGAGTACATCGATGCCCTGTGTTAGCAGGATCTTTGTGAGCTGAATGAGCGGTAGGCCGATCAAACTATTGGGATCATCCCCTTCTAGCTTCTCGAACAGCGCTATTCCTAAGCCTTCTGACTTGAAGCTGCCAGCGCAGTTGAGCGGCTGCTCTTTGGCCACATAGTTTTCTATCTGTTGCTCGCTTAGGGTGCGAAACTGCACGTTGAAGGGCTCTACTATGGCATCTATCGTTTGGTGTTGTGTGTTAATGACCGCCAAGCCTGTTAGAAACGTGACGCGTTTGCCTGATAGTAGCTTAAGTTGTTCATGCGCTTTCGTGGCAGTCCCTGGTTTGCCGAGAATCACATCATCACAAACGGCAACCTGATCAGAGCCGATAATAATCGCACTATCAAACTGTGTTGCAATGGCTTGTGCTTTTTCAATGGCAAGCCTTTTTACGAGTGCGGCGGGTTGTTCGGCTGGCTTTGGTGACTCATCAATATCGGGGCTTGCATGTTGGTAGGGGAGTTCCAATTTGTCGAGCAGCATACGTCGATATGGGGAGCTAGAGGCTAACACCAGTGTTTGCATCTTTATTGTCCTAAGGGGTTATCTATCATGAAAGAAAGGCGTAGAATACTCGCGCTTTTTTCGGGTTTGCAACCCGTTTTCCTTTGACAGATGGGCCATGTGCCCCTAGAATTGCGCGCTTATGTCGTACGGTAACTTGCCGAAAATAATTGACCCGCGAAAGCTTGCTGAGCGGGAGGTACGAATTGCAGGTCAAGTAAAGGCTGAAAAAATGCCTCGTCTTGCCTCTTATCTGTGCCAAGGTGAAGATGAGATCAGTGTTGATCTGCTCTTTTCGTTGGACGAATTGAGAATTCGTACTATTACAGGTAGTGCTGAAGGTCATGTTCACATGACATGTCAGCGATGCCTAGATCCGGTAGAAGTTGATGTTAAAGCAGAGTTCAATCTAGCGATCGCGTTTAACGAAGAGAGGGCTAAACAGCTACCTCGCTACTATGATCCGTTAATCGTTGAGGAAGAAGATATTGAACTTTTGCCGATAGTCGAAGAGGAACTTATACTGAGTCTGCCGCTTGTTCCATACCATGCGGATTGCAGTGTTCAGACATCCTTTGGCGACGCAGAGGCAATCGACGAGCCCGAACCAGAAAAAACGAACCCGTTCAGCGTATTGGCCCAGTTGAAGGCCGATAAGAAATGATTTAGGAGTTAGCTAACCATGGCAGTTCAGAAAAGTAAAAAGTCTCGTTCACGTCGTGACATGCGTCGTTCTCACGATGCTTTGAGTGGTCCAACTCTGTCCGTAGATGCTACGACTGGTGAAACTCACCGTCGTCACCACGTGACAGCTGATGGCTTCTACCGCGGCCGTCAGGCTGTATCTACTGACAGCGAATAATATTCTTGTCAGATCGCGTCATTCTCTCTGTTGATGCGATGGGCGGGGATTTCGGTCCCCGCATCACCCTCCCTGCATCTCTATCGGCTTTGCGCCGATATCCTTTTCTAACAATTCATCTGATTGGTGATAAGCCTGAGCTCGAAAGACGGCTCAAGAAGCAGCGTCTGCCGCTCTCGGTTGTGTCTCGTTTAGTGCTAGTTCATGCACCTGATGCAGTCCCTATGGATGAAAAGCCTTCCCTTGCTATTCGCAATAGGCAGCAATCTTCGATGGCTATGGCTGTTCGTCTCGTTTCAGAAGGCGAGGTGGATGCGTGTGTCAGTGCGGGTAACACCGGGGCGCTCATGGCTTTTGGGCGGTTGGTGTTAAAAATGCAGCCGGGGATTGATCGTCCGGCAATTATCACGTCCGTTCCAACCCAGTCTGGGCATTGCTACATGCTTGATCTGGGAGCGAATGTTGATTGCACGCCTGAGAATCTGTTGCAGTTCGCTATCATGGGGAGTGTGATGGCAGAAACGGTCGATGGTATCGCTCGCCCAACGGTAGGGTTGCTCAATGTGGGTGAGGAGAGCATCAAGGGAAGTGAGTTGGTGAGGATGGCTAATGAGCTGATTCTTCAGCAGGAAGGGCTCAACTATATCGGTTATATCGAAGGCTCCGATGTTTTCTCAGGTAAGGCTGATGTGGTGGTTTGCGACGGTTTTGTTGGTAATATCGCGCTGAAAAGTTGCGAAGGGTTAACGCGTTTAATTACTAAAAAAGTGCGCCATAGCTTTACTAAGAATATGTATCGTCGCTTTTTGGCGATGTTGGCGCAGCCTGTGCTGCGAGAAATTCAGGCGCAAATGGATCCGTCGAAACGTAATGGTGCCACGATGCTGGGCTTGCAAGGCATTGTTATGAAGAGCCATGGTGGGGCTGACCGTAAAGGTTTCGGTTATGCACTGGATCAAGCTATTTCTGAAGTGCGTCAAAATGTTCCGCAAAAGGTTAGCGATCGCCTTGCGAGCTTTGTAAACACGCATTAAAACATTCTAATTCCCCGTTAATCCTGTAAACTATCCTGCCAAAAAAGGGCGCACCTGCATGAGGGGGCGTCGCAGAATAAATTTGTCTTTCAAGTAGGTTGAATCTCTCTATGTCACAGTCTCTTGCACTTGTATTTCCCGGTCAGGGGTCTCAGCAGGTGGGTATGCTCGCTGAGCTTGCTCAAACTAATCCCATCATTGAAGCAACATTCGCGGAGGCTTCTGAGGTCCTAGGATATGATCTATGGGCGCTTGTTCAGAATGGTCCTGAAGCCGATTTGAATCAAACGGATAAAACTCAGCCTGCGCTGTTGGTATCAGGTGTTGCGCTTTGGCGCTTATGGCAAGAAAAAGGCGGTGCGCAACCTGCGATTATGGCTGGACATAGCCTAGGTGAGTACACCGCTTTGGTGTGTGCAGGTGCGATTCCTTTTGCGCAAGCGGTAACGTTGGTAAAACTGCGCGGTGAGTACATGCAGCAAGCGGTGGCGCCCGGCGCTGGTGCTATGGCGGCAATTCTCGGTTTGGCAGATGAGGCCGTAAAAGCTGCTTGTGAAGAAGCGGCGCAAGGTGACGTAGTGGCACCGGTTAACTTTAACTGCCCAGGCCAAGTGGTCGTGGCTGGTGAAGCGGCGGCTGTGGAACGTGCCATTGATGCGTGTAAGGCCGCTGGAGCGAAACGTGCAGTTCCTCTGCCAGTTAGCGTACCGTCGCACTGTGCATTGATGAAGCCTGCCGCGCAAAAGCTTGCGGAGAAGCTGGCTGAAGTAGATATTACGCTGCCTGCTATCCCGGTGTTGCAGAATGTTAAAGCAGCTCAAGCGCAAAGCGCAGAAGAGCTGAAAGAGAATCTTATTGCTCAGCTTTATAGCCCTGTTCTATGGACGGACAGCGTTGCTGCGATGGTTGAGCAAGGTGTTGAAAGCACTGTAGAGTGCGGCCCAGGTAAAGTGCTCTCCGGGCTGAATAAGAAAGTTCATAAGCCGTTGGCGGTCAAAGCAATTGGTGATGTCGCAGGCCTCGAAGCTGCGCTAGCGCTTTAATAAGGATAATTTTATGAGTATTGAAGGCAAAGTAGCCCTAGTCACGGGTGCAACACGAGGCATCGGTAAAGCGATCGCAGAGGAATTAGGTCGCCAAGGCGCTATTGTTATCGGTTCTGCTACAAGTGATGGCGGTGCTGAATCTATCTCTGCATACCTGCAAGAGAACGGTATCCAAGGGCGCGGTGTAAAGCTCAATGTTGCGGATGCTGAGTCTGTTGAGGCAGTCATTAAGGCAGTGCAAGAGGAGTTTGGTGCGATCACGGTTTTGGTCAATAATGCCGGTATTACGCGCGACAATATCATGATGCGTATGAAGGATGATGAGTGGGATGATGTGCTGAACACGAACCTGACATCCATCTACCGTGTCGTAAAGGCTTGCTTGCGCGGTATGACCAAAGCGCGCTGGGGGCGGATTATCAGTGTTAGTTCGGTTGTTGCCTCTATGGGTAATGCTGGCCAAGCCAACTACGCTGCTGCGAAGTCGGGAATGGAAGGTTTCACGCGTGCGTTGGCGCGTGAGATCGGCTCGCGCAATATTACGGTTAACTGTGTTGCGCCTGGTTTTATCGATACCGATATGACTAAAGACTTGGCTGATGAACACAAAGCTGCGCTTCAGTCACAGATTCCGATGAACCGCCTTGGGCGCCCGGAAGAGATTGCTGCTGTTGTTGGATTCCTTGCAAGCGAAGGCGGAGCCTACGTGACAGGCGAGACAATCCAAGTGAACGGTGGCATGTACATGAGCTAAGTCAGAGTATTTTCTCGAAATATTTGTAATTTTCACCGATTTGTTGATAATTGGCCGACAGCCGATTATCAAAGTAAATTACCTCCTTGCTATGCAAGGGGTAGTTCTAATAAAATCACGATCTCGTGTCGTAAATGGCATGAAGGGTTGATAAATAGATAGGAAGAGTTATGAGCAATATTGAAGAGCGCGTTAAGAAGATCATCGCGGAACAGCTGGGTGTTAAAGAAGAAGAAGTAACTAACGAAGCTTCTTTCGTTGAAGACCTAGGTGCTGACTCTCTGGATACTGTTGAGCTGGTTATGGCTCTGGAAGAAGAGTTCGAAACAGAAATTCCAGACGAAGAAGCTGAAAAGATTACGACTGTTCAGCTAGCAATCGATTACGTAAACGCTCATCAGTAATCGACTCGTCACCGAGATCATATTTTGATTGAAAAGCCGCATCTGCGTTCGTGGAGTGCGGCTTTTCTTTTTCTATAGTTTTTCAACTGGAGTGGCACTATGTCTCGCAAAAGAGTGGTAGTTACCGGTCTAGGTATGCTGACACCGGTAGGTAACACTGTAGAGGGTGCTTGGGAGAGTATTCTCGCTGGAAAAAGTGGGGCTGCACCGATAGAGCACTTTGATGCTTCTCAATTTTCTACACGCTTTTCCGCTTCTGTCAAAGAGTTCGATGTTGCGCAGTACATGAACCCTAAAGATGCTCGCAAAATGGATCTGTTTATTCAGTACGGCATGGCTGCGGCGATGCAAGCGATCCAAGATGCAGAGCTGGAAGTGACAGAGCAAAATGCGCCGCGCATTGGTTGTGCGATTGGCTCGGGTATCGGTGGTCTCACGATGATTGAGGCTACGCATAACACGCTGAACAAAAGCGGCCCACGACGCATTTCACCATTCTTTGTACCCGGCAGTATCACCAACATGATTGCAGGGAATTTGGCCATCCAATATGGGTTTAAAGGGCCGAATATTGCAATCACTACCGCATGTACAACGGGCACACATAATATTGGCTCCGCGATGCGCATGATTCAGTACGGCGATGCTGATGTCATGTTGGCAGGTGGTGCTGAGATGGCAACATCACCGCTAGGTATTGGTGGTTTCGGCGCCGCTCGCGCGCTATCTACACGCAATGATGACCCTGAGAGAGCTAGCCGTCCTTGGGATGCTGATCGCGATGGTTTTGTGCTCGGTGATGGTGCAGGTATCGTTGTGCTGGAAGAGTACGAGCACGCAAAAGCACGTGGCGCGCACATCTATTGCGAGCTAGCTGGCTTTGGCATGAGTGACGATGCTCATCACATGACGGCTCCGCCAGAGAATGGTGAAGGTGCCGCGTCATCTATGGCTAATGCCATCAAAGATGCTCAGCTGAACCCGGAGCAGGTACAGTACGTCAATGCACATGGCACCTCAACGCCCGCGGGCGACCTTGCTGAAACGAATGCAGCGAAAAATGTCTTTGGTGCTTCAGTAGATCAGTTACGTATGAGCTCGACGAAATCGATGGTTGGCCATTTGCTGGGTGCAGCTGGTGCGGTTGAAGCGATCTTCTGTGTTTTGGCGCTACGTGATCAAGTTGCTCCACCGACGATCAATTTGGATAACCCCTCTGAGGGCTGTGATCTAAACTACGTTGCCCACCAAGCGCAAACCTGTACGATCGATGCAGCGGTATCCAACTCGTTTGGATTTGGCGGCACCAACGGTACGCTAGTTTTCCGTCGCATTTAACATGCTTCTTGGGGGCCGCCTTCTGGCGGTTCCCAGCTATCAGACCTGCTCATGAGTAAAATAACGTTAATCAATGGACTTATTGATGCGCATCTCGATCCTGCTGATCGCGGTTTGGCGTATGGTGATGGTTTATTTGAGACGATATTGACGTTAAATGGGCGACCTCTCTATTGGCAAATGCATCTTGAGCGCTTAACCAGCAGTTGTCAGCGCTTAGGCATCAGCACTCATGGCCTTGTTGCAGAGCTTGAACAGGACATCAAAAAACTCAAAGCAGATTTGTCTGAGTTTGGTCAAACCTCTGGTGTGTTGAAGGTAACCGTGACTCGTGGTCAGGGTCAGCGTGGTTATGCATTCGATAGTCATGTTACGCCGACACGCATCGTTGCTTGGTCGCCTTATCAGCGTGATGAGATGAAACCTGCTCAAGGGGTGGAGGTCAGGCTTTGTAACACCGCACTGGGCAAGAACTCTCTATTGGCGGGTATGAAGCACCTTAATCGTCTTGAGCAGGTGTTAGCACGAGCGGAATGGTCTGACCCGCGTATTTCAGAAGGCCTTGTGCTTGATGTTGACGGTAGGTTGGCAGAAGGCACAATGAGTAACCTTTTTTGGGTGGAGCAGGGTGTGCTTTTTACACCGACGTTGGCGCAGTGTGGCGTCCATGGTGTGATGCGAACTCGGATCATGGAGCTTGCTCAGCATGCTCGAATCGAGGTTAAAATGGTGGATTGCCCGCCGAGCGTGCTGAATACAGCTGACGAAATTTTTCTGGCTAATTCAGTGATCGGTATATGGCCGGTTGTAAAATTGGCAGATCAATCCTACCCGGTTGGCCCTGTCACACGGCAGCTTCAAGCGCTTGTAGAAAAGGATGAGATGTAGGTGAAACGCTTTTTTTCTGTACTGTTTTTAATGGCTATTGCTGCTGGTGCGACAGGGTATTGGTTATGGGGAGACCTGCATCGTTACATGTCGAGCTCTGTAGCATTAGAGGCGCCTGTTGAGTCGTTGGTGGTTGAAAAAGGAACATCCTTTAACCGTTTGCTTAATCAGCTAGAAAAAGCATCGCTGATTGATAATCCACTGTACTTTAAGGCGTATGCACGGCTTAACAAGCTAGCGCATCGCGTGAAAGCAGGGGAGTACCAGTTTGCTGCGGATGTTACGCCTGCCGATGTGCTAGACAAAATGGTACGTGGCGAGACCGTGCAGCACTACTTTACTATCATTGAGGGCACGACGTTTCGGCAACTGAGATCAGCTTTGGCAGCGAAAGCGCCCCTATTGAAGACGACGATTGCCGATATGTCTGATCAAGAGGTGCTGAAGGCGATCGGCGCGAAAGAGCAGCACCCTGAAGGCTTATTCCTTGCCGAGACGTATCAAATTAAGCGTAACAGCACTGATCTAGAGTTACTCAAACGTAGCTATCAGCAGTTACAAACGGCTCTCCAAGCTAGCTGGGATTCAAAAGAGAAGTCGCTGCCCTATAAGTCCTCTTACGAAGCGCTGATCATGGCATCCATTGTGGAGAAAGAGACGGCTGTGGCAGCAGAGCGCCCCCAAATTGCTGGTGTTTTTGTGAAGCGTCTGAGAAAAGGGATGCGTCTACAAACAGACCCGACCGTCATTTATGGTATGGGGGAGCGCTACAAAGGGAACATTACACGCAAAGACTTACGTCGGCCTACACCTTATAACACCTACACGATCCCAGCTTTGCCGCCTACGCCCATTGCCATGGTAGGGCGTGAAGCGATTCAGGCTGCGCTTAACCCTGTTGTTGGTAAGTGGCTTTACTTTGTGGCGAAAGGGGATGGAACGCATCAGTTTTCAGCGACGCTGCGTGACCATAACAATGCAGTAAGACAATATCAGCTTAGACGCAAGCGCGAATACCGCTCGACACCGGAGTAACTATGGGCAATGAGACAGGCTTTTTCATAACCGTTGAAGGGACCGAAGGGGTAGGGAAAAGCACCAATATCGCCTTTATTCAGCAACTGCTTGCCGAGCAAGGTAAAGAGCTGCTCGTAACCCGAGAGCCCGGCGGGACGCCATTGGCGGAAGAGATCCGTGCGATGCTGCTATCACAAAGGCAAGAACCTGTTGCTAATGACGCAGAGCTATTGCTCGTATTTGCGGCGCGAGCACAGCATCTTGCGCAAACGATAAAACCCGCGTTGGCACAGGGAAAGTGGGTATTGAGTGATCGCTTTACCGATGCGACATTTGCTTATCAGGGTGCCGGGCGCGGTTTAGATTGGCAGCGTATCGCGCAGCTTGAGCAGTTTGTGCAGGGCGATCTGCGCCCAGACTTGACATTGCTGTTAGACCTTCCGGTTGAAGTGGGGATGGCGCGAGCAAGTGCGCGTAGCGCCCCTGACCGATTTGAAACTGAGAAGCAGGCTTTTTTTGAGCGTGTGCGCGCAGGCTATTTACGCCGTGTTCAAGAGGAGCCAAGCCGGTTCGCAGTGATCGATGCCTCGGCGCCCCTAGCGAATGTTCAGCAACAGATAAAAGATGCGCTTATCACCAAGCTAGGGTTCGTAGGTTAATGGATATCGCGGAGCGTTATCACGCCTTAGATGCGCAAGTTTACCCTTGGTTTGAGGCGCAGTGGCAGCGTGTGGTTAAGCTGCATGATTCTCAGCATTTGCCACATGCGTTGTTGATCAATGGTATGCCGGGGCTTGGGAAGCAAGCGTTCGCAGAGGCGTTAGCTGGTTATGTGATCTGCCATCAACCGCGTGATGGCCGTGCGTGTGGGCAGTGCCGTAGCTGCCAGTTGTTGAATAGCAGTGGGCACCCGGATCTCTATTTCTTAGCACCATCTGATAGTGGCAAAGCGATCAAAGTTGATCAAATTCGCGAACTCTCTGACTTTATGCACAGTACCGCTCAGCAAGGGGGCTACCGCGTTGTGATTCTTAATCCGGCGGAAGCGATGAATACATCAGCGGCGAATGCTTTGCTCAAAACGCTAGAAGAGCCTGGCAACGATGTGTTACTGATTTTGATCACACATCAGCTTGGTCAGGTGATGCCAACCATTAAAAGCCGCTGCCAGCGGGTTGATTGCCATCCGCCTCAGCTTGCGCAAGCAACACAGTGGATGGTTGAGCATCTTGAGCTAAGCGAAGAGGAAGCGGCGCAGCTGCTGGATGTTGTACACGGCGCACCGTTGGCAGCTATCGAGTTTAAAGAAGCTGGGCACCGGGCCTTACGGGGTAAGTTCCTAGTCGCGTTAAAAGAGCTGTTACAAGATAAATCGACCCCGTTTGAGGTAGCCGCCAGCTTCCATAAAGAGGACGTTGAAGCATTACTGAGTTGGTTGCAAGGCCTATTGGCTGATGTATCACGTATCAAGGTGGGCGGCGCAGCAGCACCTATCCGCAATCGGGATGTGCAAAAAATGTTGAATAGTGTTGCTAAATACACCTCGAAGGATAGAATCTTTACATTGGTTGATACTGTTCAGCAGGAGCGTCTTGGCGTAGCACGCCGACAAAACCCCAATAAACAGTTGATGCTAGAACGCATTCTTATAGATTGGCGCGATCTGGTTCGCACCGAGTAGAGAGGGAGTTCGTCAAGTCCAATGTCAGTTGTTCCTCGGATTAGTCACGGTATTTTGTCGTTAAGCGTAGAGACCAAAGAGGATCTCTACAAAGCTTACATGTCCTATATCAGCAACGGCGGTATGTTTATACCAACGACCCGTTCCTATCATTTAGGGGAAGAGGTGTTCATGCTGCTGACACTCATGGATGAGCCTGACAAAATTCCGGTTACCGGTAAAGTGGTATGGGTGACACCCAAAGCCGCGCAAGGGGGCAAAATCCCCGGTATCGGTATTCAGTTGTCGCCAGACGACACAACGCTTGTGCAGAAAATTGAGACCTACTTGGCCGGTGCATTGAACTCAGATCGCAGAACTCATACGCTGTAGGCCGCTTTTTTACTATGTTTGTAGATTCTCATTGTCATCTCGACAAGCTTGACCTCTCGCCTTATAACAACGATTTCAGCGCCATGCTAGCCGCCGCCCACGAACGTAACGTGGGCCGTATGCTGTGTGTTTCTATCGATATCGATCAGTTTGATACGATGTATGAATTGATCAAGGATAACCCTGCGATTGATGCATCACTGGGTGTACACCCGTTACATGTTGAAAGTGAAGCGGGTATTGAGTCGGTGGAAGCGCTCGTAAACCGAGTGCAGACGTTGGATAAGATCGTAGCGATTGGTGAGACGGGCCTAGATTACTACTACTCCACGGATACACAAGAGATTCAGCAGCAGAGCTTTCGGAACCACTTGATCGCTGCTGACCAGCTTCAACTCCCTGTGATCGTACACACACGGGATGCCCGTGACGATACGCTGAGTCTGATCCAAGCCCATGGCGGTGACGCGGGTGGCGTACTCCATTGCTTTACTGAATCTCGCGAGATGGCCCTGCGAGCTTTGGATTTTAACTACATGATCTCATTTTCTGGCATCGTGACATTTCGCAATGCGGCCGAACTTCGTGATGTAGTGAAAGCGATCCCGCTAGATAGAATCCTGATCGAGACCGACTCGCCCTATCTTGCTCCAGTGCCGCACCGTGGCAAGAAAAATGAGCCAAAGTTTGTTGTTGATGTTGCGCAGTGTATCGCAGACCTTAAAGGTGTTCGTCTGGAAGAGTTAGCAAACATCACCACTGAGAACTATTTCAGGCTCTTCTCACACGCGGCACAGAATCGCTAATACCCCATCAGGAGCTTATAAGGCCATGTTATTTCTTCGCATACGGCGCATGATTTTGGCGCTCTATACCCGAGCGAGCATCGCCTTTCTGTTACTCTTTACGCTTTTCTATGTGGTGTCATCGTACTTGATGATGGCCGTAGCGGGAGAGCAGGCGCTGTTAGCGCCCAACACGTTCTTCTATTGGCTCGTCACCACGGCCTCCACGGTGGGCTACGGTGACCTCTCACCCGGTAGTGATTTAGGACGTTTCTTTGCCTACATTTGGGTGATACCAGCCGGTATCAATATTTTTGCACTGCTTGTGACCCGTTTGGGGTTTGCGGTGTGGGAGCGCTTGCTCAGAGGGAAAAAAGGTCTGCGTATGTTGAATGTATCTGATCATATTTTGATTATCGGCTGGAACGATCAACGCACCTTGCGTTTTATCGACATGTTAAGGGCCAAAGGCGCATCGGATGACCGTGCTATTGTGCTCTGCGTGAAAGCGGAGGTAGAGAACCCGCTGCCAGGGCGTATTGAATTTGTTCGGGTAGAATCTTTTATCGATCCAGAGCAGATGAAAAGGGCATGTGTCGCGGCGGCTAACACCATCGTGATCGATACCGACGCCGATGATGTGACGGTTACCACGGCACTGTTTTGTAAATCAGTTAGCCCAGATAGCCACAAAGTGGCCTATCTTCAAGATGAGTCTGCTGCGGGCATTTTACGTGTGCACTGCCCCAATATTGAGATTGTGCCATCGGTATCGGTGGAGATGTTGGCGAAAACCGCCGTTGATCCAGGCTCTAGCGCGTTGCATAAGCAGCTGCTGGATACCACTGAAGGGCAAACCCAGTATCGCGTTGAATATCGAGGTGAGCCGCGTACGATGAAAGCGCTGTTTCACCACTTTAAGGATGACCTCAACGCCACCATTATCGGTGTGATGTCGGCAGACGATAAAGAGATCCAACTCAACCCGCCAGTTGACAGAGAACTGCAGCGTGGGGATTTTCTTTACTATATCGCTGCATCCCGTTTGTCTGAACAGGCATGTTTCGACTTTTAATTCCTGATAAGAGCTAATCCGTTATGAGTGCGTTGTTTTTTCAAGGCTTACTAAACTTTGCGATCTACTTCAGCGTCGCGATCTTGTTACTAATAGTCTTTAAGTTTGTCTACACCTTAATTACGCCTCATGACGAATGGGAGCTGATCAAAAAAGAGCAAAATTTAGCCGCTTCCATCGGTTTAGGTGGCAGTATTGTCGGCTTCGCTATAGCTCTATTCGGGGTGATTAGCCAATCGGTATCACTCTATGACTTCTTTGCATGGTCGCTGGTGGCGTTGCTGGCCCAGTGCCTCGCCTTTGCGGTTGTGCGGTTTCTGTTTATGCCGCGAATCGTGCAGCTTATTCGTGAGAACGAAGTGAGCGCCGGCGTGATTCTAGGTAGCGTTAACATCGCTGTGGGTCTGCTGAATGCAGCGTCAATGACCTACTGAGGTAGTAATGATGGAACGCAGAGTAAAGCGCAGCCAGACAATCGATCTTGGTCGAATGCGAAAGCAGTTTCTTCCGGCTACTAAGCCTTTGTCCGTTGCGATAGCTGCAGCGAGCTTAGCGGGCTGCTCCGACGATCAAGAGGTGTTTGTTGTTAGCTCAGTTTATGACTGTATAAACCAGACAAACTGGGATATGGCCACCTGTGAGGCCGCTTATCAAAAGGCGATGGAAGAGTCCGAGTACAGTGAACCGCGTTTCGCAACCCGCCAAGACTGTGAGGCGGAGTTTGGCTTTAACAGCTGTAACGAGGAGTTTAACGGCTACTCGCCGGATATGGTCGGCTTTTTGGTGGAAGAGGGGATCGACGAGGTCGGTGACCTGATCGCCTACAATACGCTGTATCGCTACAAGGGCCGCCATAAGTCACTTAGAGGCTATGTGTTAGCAGACGGTACGCCGGTGCTGAATCAGCGAGGCCGCTACTTCGTCAACAAGAAAGCCCTGCTGACGCCTAAGATTCGTAAAGCCAATACCAAAACGCTCTCGCGTGGCGGTTTTGGGCGACAGGCGGTGGCAAAGGTAGCCGCAGCGCGTAGCGCGAGCCGCAGCTGGGGCGGTTAAATCCATGTACCGCATTCCCTGTGCCGAGCGGCCTGCTTGGCAGCAAAAGGCCGCTGAGTATGGCTTCTATTTTCATACCATGTACGGCGAACGCTATTGGGATGAGTCTGCTTACTATCAGTTTTCACTGCAGCAGATAGAAGAGGACCTTGAGGCGCCCACAGAAGAGCTGCATCAGATGTGCTTAGACGTTGTTGAGCGTGTCGTCGCGGATGAGCAGTTGCTAACCCAGTTTGCTATTCCTGAAGCTCAGTGGGAGTTTATTCGTCACTCTTGGTTGCAGCGTGATCCCTCTTTGTATTCACGGCTCGACTTTGTATACGATGGAAAACACCCTGCCAAGCTCCTCGAAAATAACGCCGATACTCCAACAAGCCTCTATGAAACTGGCTTCTGGCAATGGCTATGGCTTGAAGAGAGTGTTGATCTGGGGCGCATATCTCGCCGTGCTGACCAGTTTAATAGCCTGCAAGAGAAGCTGGTTGCAAGGTTCCAACACATTTTACGTCAGTCGCCTGAGCAGAAAACGCTGTACTTTGCGTGCTGTAAGGGAACATTAGAAGATCGTGGCACTGTTCAATACCTCGAAGACTGTGCCGTTGAGGCGGGTTGGCGCACGGCATTTATCTTTGTTGAGGATATTGGCCTCAATGAAGCGGGGCGCTTTGTTGATCTCGCAGATCGTGAGATCGAGTATCTTTTTAAGCTTTATCCGTGGGAGTTTATGTTTGCCGAGGCATATGCAGGCCCTTTGAGCGATTCTGGCTGCCAGTTTCTGGAACCACCATGGAAAGCGGTGCTGTCTAACAAGGCCTTGTTGCCGATGCTATGGCGAATGTACCCCGAGCACCCCAACCTGCTGCCTGCCTACTTTGGCCATGAAGCTGAGCGGCTCGATACTTCTGTACGGTGGGTACGGAAGCCGATCTATTCGCGCGAAGGCGCTAACATCCAGATTCTCGAGCAAGGTAACATTCTGCATGAGTCCGATGGAGCGTACGGTCAAGAGGGCTATATCTACCAGCAAGCTCAGATACTGCCGCGCTTCGGTGATGCCTATACCCTTGTGGGGAGCTGGCTAGTCGATGGGCTGGCAGCCGGTATTTCACTGCGAGAGGATAGTGGGCCGATTACACAGGATATGAGCCGCTTTCTGCCGCACATCATTTTGTAACACCGCTTGACCTTACAGCCACAGGAAGGTCTAAGCTCAAGACAATTGTCTAGTTCTAAACGATATCAGGAGAGATATTGTGACCGAAAAAGCATCCGTAAACGAACAGATACTGCTTATTGAAGGGGCGGGCTGCGCCAGTTGCGTAGGTAAAATTGAGAAGGCGCTTAACCATGTGGCAGGCGTTGAGCAGGCCGCGATGAACTTTGCTCAGCGCAGTGTGACAGTTACTGGCGATGTCGCTGCGCAGCATTTAGTCGATGCTGTGGAGGCCGCTGGATACCGTGCCAAGCTTGTTGAGCAGAGCGAAAGTGAGCTGTTTGCTGAAAAGGAGAAAGCGGATCAACTCTACTACCGCCGGCTAATGAAAAACATGGCGATAGCGTTAGCGCTGGGTGTGCCGATGATGGTTTACGGCATGGTCATTGGCGATATGAGTATTGATACAACGCCTAAGCGCGTTGGTTGGTTTATCGCCGGATTGCTGACACTAGCAGTCATGTACACAGCAGGGCGCCACTTTTACCTTAGTGCGTGGAACACGCTACGCCATCACAACGCTAACATGGACACGTTGGTTGCGCTCGGGACCGGCACCGCTTGGCTCTACTCGATGGTTGTTGTACTGATGCCGGATCTGTTTCCTGCGCAAGCGCGGCATGTGTATTTTGAAGCATCAGCGATGATTATTGGCTTGATCAACTTGGGGCTTGCCCTAGAGGTGCGTGCGCGTGGCCGAACCTCTGAAGCGATCAAGCGTTTAATCGGCTTACAAGCGAAGACTGCGCGTATCGTTAAAGGCGATGATGAGATCGATATTCCTGTCGAGCATGTTCAGGTGGGGATGCTGGTGCGTGTGCGTCCCGGTGAGAAGATTCCCGTCGATGGTGTCGTGGTTGAGGGTAAGTCGACTTTGGATGAGTCGATGTTAACGGGTGAGCCGATGCCTGTTGCGAAAACTCCCAGTGATGAGCTTTACACCGGTACGCTCAACAAAAGTGGCACCGTGGTTTTTAAGGCCTCCCGCGTGGGTAAAGATACCGCCCTTGCCCAGATTATTGGGCTGGTGAAGAAGGCGCAAAACGCAAAACCCTCTATCGGGCGCTTGGCGGATACGATCTCTGGGTACTTCGTACCCACTATTATGATGATTGCGGTTTTGAGTGCGCTGGCTTGGTTGAACTTTGGCCCAGAACCTTCAGTGGCGTTTGCCGTGGTGTCGGCGACGACAGTACTGATCATCGCATGTCCTTGCGCTCTTGGCTTGGCAACACCCATGTCCGTTATGGTGGGTGTTGGTAAAGCTGCGGAAGCGGGGGTGCTAATCCGCAATGGTGAAGCGCTGCAAACCTCCTCAAAACTCACCACCATTGTGCTAGATAAAACCGGTACGCTAACACAGGGTCAACCGCGTATAACAGGCATATATCCTGTCGACGATCTCGCTAAAAGTGAAGTGCTGCGTTTAGCCGCCAGTTTAGAGGCGGGCTCAGAGCACCCACTGGCAGATGCGGTGGTAGCCTCTGCGAAAGATGCAGGCTTAAGTCTGTCTAACGTGAGTGACTTCCATGCAGTGCTCGGTCAGGGGGTATCAGGTGTTGTGGAAGGCCATCGCCTGCTGCTTGGTAATAAACGTCTCATGGCTGAAAACCAAGTCGAAACAGAAACTTTGCAACGTGAAGCGGATGACTTGGCAGCACAAGCGCAGACTCCTGTGTTTTTCGCCATTGATGGCAATCTTGTCGCAGTATTTGCGATTGCTGACCCGCTTAAAAGCGATACGCTCGCGGCGTTAGAGCGGCTACGTCGGGATGGTTTAAAGATCGTCATGCTAACCGGCGACAACACCGCAACTGCCGCTGCAATCGCTGAGAAGCTGAGCATTAGTGAGTTCTATGCTGAGGTCCAGCCAAGTGATAAAAGCCAGTATGTGCAGCAGCTCCAAGCTCAGGGTGAGCGCGTTGGAATGGTGGGTGATGGCATTAATGATGCCCCCGCACTTGCACAGGCGGATGTGGGTTTCGCGATAGGGACAGGTACAGATATCGCGATGGAGAGCGCTGACGTTACGCTTATGCGTGGCTCCTTGCACGGCTTAGCGGATGCGATTGAAGTGAGCCGTGCAACGCTGGGTAATATTAAGCAAAATCTTGTGGGGGCGTTTATCTACAATGTAGCAGGTATCCCTATTGCCGCCGGAGTGCTCTATCCGATATCGGGTATCTTATTAAGCCCGGTGGTTGCCGGTGCTGCGATGGCATTTTCGTCACTGACAGTGGTGAGTAATGCCAACCGCTTACGTTTCTTTAAACCTTCAAACCGCTAAGGAGTCAGATGATGTGGCTGGTTAATCTGCTAGGTCTTGGGTTGGTTGCGTTGATTGCTTGGTGGTTCTGGGGGCAGAGGGCGCCTGAAACCGCGATCAGCAAAGAGGAGGCGGTAACCATCAAGGTAGCTGGTGGTGTTTACACCCCTTCGGTTATTCACGCGCGTGTTGGGCAACCGTTGACGCTGAACTTTATTCGCGAAGATCAAGCCCCCTGCGCCGAAGTTGTGATCTTTGAGGGGCTTGATCTCTCCCTCGGTCTGCCTCTGAATGAAACGGTTAGCCAGCGTATTACCCCCCCGGAAGCGGGAACATATCCTTTTTCCTGCCAGATGCAGATGTATCGTGGCCAGTTAATCGTCACATGATGGGCATATAGGTGAGTAAGGTGTCTTGGGGGAGAGTGTTCGCACTATGGGTCTGTTTAGGCTTACTTGTCGCTTTGCCCGCGCCAGCGCACGATCATCATGCCTGTCCATCACAAACTGGCACACCTGCTCATGCTGTGTGTCATCAATGCGATATGGCGGCGTGTGCGGCTGTGTCGGGCTGTGCAGCTCAGCCCGCCAGCGCTGCACTTTGCTACGGTTACTGCCCACAGCCGGAAATGGGTATACCCTCTCATCAACGGCTCTCGAGCCACTATCAGTATCAGCATTCCGAGCGTTTAGATCGTCCTCCGAAGCGGGGTAGCGTTTAATCTGTTTCCATCGTTATAATTTTTATGGCTCAACCATGGATACGACAACGCTATGAATATCTCTGAGGCGGCTCAGGCAACAGGCCTGAGCAGTAAAACGATACGCTTTTACGAGGATAAGGGCATTATTCCCAAGGCACAGCGCCGTGCCAATGGCTATCGCTTCTATACGCAAGCGCAGTTAGAGGCGCTCATCTTTGTGCGCCGTGCTAAAGGGTTGGGGTTCTCTCTTGACGAGTGCAGGGATCTACTGGCACTACAGCATAGCGCAGATCGCACCTCTTCCGAGGTGAAAGCTAAGGTTGATCAGCAGTTGCAACGCATCGAACAGCAGATCAAAGACCTCAGTGATATGCGCCAAGTCTTGTTGAATCTCTATCAAGCGTGTCCCGGTGATATGGGGCGTGAGTGTCCTATTTTGGATGAGCTGAGCCGAACCGATACCGCCTCAGGTAAACGAGGTAGTGAGGAGTAGTTTTATGTTACGTCCGTTTCTTATGCTGCTGAGTGCAGTACTCTTTTCTCTCCATGCTCATGCCGGCGACCCATACTGGTTAAAGGGCAAAACCGGTGATCGTGTGGCCGTTGAGGTGTTCCGCAGTGCTACCTGTGGGTGCTGTAAAGACTGGATCGTCCATCTAAAAGAGCACAACTTTGATGTCACCGATACGGTTGTCGATGATGTTGCGCCAATTAAGCAACGTTTGGGGGTGCCGGTTCAGGGACAGTCGTGCCATACCGCAGTCATTGGGGAGCAAGTCTTTGAAGGGCATGTGCCGGCGCAAGATATTAAACGCGCGCTCAAACAACCCAACCTGCAACTGCTGACGGTCCCTGGTATGGTATCGGGCAGTCCGGGTATGGATATGCCAGATGCTCCGAAACAGCCATTTAGAGTTTACTCACTTGATAAACAGGGCCATGTGGAAGTTTTTAGTGAGTACGAAAACTATTAATTGACCCGCAGCGCCTCAGTTTTGAGGCGCTGGTATGTTGGAGCTGATATGTGGTTGCAACGCGAAGTAACACTTGCCCCGCGTAAGCGGGGTTTTCACCTCATCACCGATGAAATTGCGCGAGCCTTACCCGAGGTTAGCGACCTGAATGTCGGTATATTGCACGTCTTTATTAAACATACCTCCGCTTCATTGACGATCAATGAAAATGCGGACCCGAGTGTGCGCGCTGATTTCGAGAGCTATTTCAGCCGCGTTGCAGCAGAGGATGAGCCATATTACACGCATATTTACGAGGGAAGCGATGACCTGCCTGCTCACCTGAAAAGCAGTTTGCTCGGTAGTAGCGTGTCGATTCCTATCGCTAACGGGCGGTTTAATATGGGGATATGGCAGGGTGTTTATCTAGGCGAGCACCGTAACCATGGTGGGCGGCGCACGTTAGTGCTGACGTTAAATGGCGAATTGAGCTAAGGGCACAGCGTAAAAAAGGAGCTGCCGTTGAACTCGCAGCTCCTGATCGTGGAGGAGCTTTAGTGAAACTCTTCTTCACTAATAGGGGTGATGCTGGCCATCATTTTGCTCAGATCCAACAGAATTGTTAGCACGCCGCTGTGGTAGCAAACGCCTTGCACGTATTTGCGGCTGGAGTCATCACCCGCAACGTTTGGTGCGCGCTCAATATCGTTTTGCGGAATATTGATCACTTCATCAACGCTATCCACCACGAGGCCAATGACTTCCTGCTCGTTAAATTCGACCATGATGATGCGCGTGTCGTCGTCGATATCAACGGTCGGCATGTTGAACAAACGGCGTGTATCAATCACAGTTGCAACATTACCACGCAGGTTGATGATGCCAAGAATATAGTAGTCTGCGCCGGGCACAGGCGTAATGTCGGAGTAGCGCAAGACCTCTTTTACTTGCATGACGTCGATGCCGTAGAGTTCGTTGTTGACCTTAAAGGTGGCCCACTGGTGATAAACGATCTCTTCTTGGTTGGCGCGACGAGCTCGCTCCTTTTTATCTTTGGTGGCCTGCTGCATGCCTTCCAGCATTTTCAGTTGTTCTGACTCTTCTTGTAAGCTCATTTTGCTTGGTCCGCCTTCATTAACTTGCTAACGCCATGATGCGATTTTAGCTAACCCGCTTTGGGTATCTTTTTCAGGGAAATACTCAAACGCGACGTAGCCGGTGTATCCCATAGTGTCGATTGCATCAAATAGGTTGCTGAAGTTGATCTCTCCGGTGCCTGGTTCATGGCGCCCCGGTACATCAGCGACCTGAATATGCCCAACCCTGCTCAAATGAGATCGTAGGGTGTGGATCAGGTTACCCTCCATGATCTGCATATGATAAACGTCATATTGCACGGCGAGGTTAGAGATATTCGCACGCTCGATCAACGCTACCGCTTGCTGCATGGAGCTTAGAAAAAAGCCCGGTACGTCCAACGTATTAATTGGCTCTATTAACAAAGAGATACCGCGCTCTTCCATATAAGAACCAGCATAGCGCAGATTCTCGATAAGTGTATTTTCAGCACGTTTTTTATCGACCTCAGGGGGTAATAATCCGCTCAGGCAGTTCACCTGCGCAACGCCCAGAGCTTTCGCATACTCAGCGCATTGCTCAACGCCGGCACGAAACTCAGCAACTCTGGTGGGGTCGCAGGCGATACCGCGGTCGCCAGCCGACCAATCACCCGCGGGTAAGTTGATCAAAATGAGCTGGAGGGCGTGTTGGTCGAGCTGGGTTTTTAACGTATCGATATCCAGTTCGTAAGGGAACTGAACTTCCACATGTTTAAATCCTGCCTCTTGCGCTAGCTTGAATCGCTCAGCTAGCGGTACCTCGGTGAACAGTGTACTTAGATTGGCTGCAAATTTAGGCATCGGTTTGCTCTTCGTGCGAGTGTGTTTGCACTTTAGCCGGTTGGTTTAGCGCCTCGAGTTGGAGCAGAAGACCGCTGTGGTCCACATGATCGAGCCCTTGGTTAACCAGCGCGAGATATTCGTCATGGGTGCGTTGTGTTAATGGCAGCGTCAATTGATGATCGTGAGCGGTATCTAGAATGGTGCGCAGATCTTTAAGCTGTACACGTGATGTTGCACCTGGGGTAAATTCGCGCTCGATCATACGTTGCCCGTGCAGTTCGAGGATGCGGCTATCAGCAAAGCCGCCCAGCAGGGCTTCTCTGACTGCGGCGGGATCGGCTCCGCCAGCACTCGCGAGCAGTAGCGCTTCGGAAACTGCGCCAATGGTGATGCCAACAATAGCTTGGTTGGCGCATTTAGCGAGCTGCCCCGATCCAGCTGGCCCGATATAGGTGGTTTTTTTACCGAGGACGTTAAAGACAGGTTGGGCTCTCTTTAGTGCGGATTGGCTTCCGCCAACCATAATAGAAAGTGTGGCTTGCTCAGCACCGACTTGGCCCCCAGAAACGGGGGCATCTAAGTAGTCAGCGCCCTGTGTTTGGGCATCAAGAGCGTGCTTTTTTGCGAGTGTTGGCGGTGTTGATCCCATATCAATCAGCAGGGAGCCCGATCGCAACGCGGAGAGCGCCTTCAGGTCATACAGCACATGCTCAACCACTGTGCCGTTTTCCAGCATGAGAATAACGATATCGGCATCTGCCGTAGCTGCTTCTGGAGTCTCCGCCCACTGTGCTCCGCGCTCGCACAACGGCGCTGCTTTGGCAGGAGTACGGTTCCAAACGGTTAACTCAAAGCCTGCATCGAGCAGATGATGGGCCATTGGTAGACCCATGAGTCCGGTACCTATCAAGGTGAGCTTCATTGTTATTGTTCTTCCTTGTCTGGTTAGCTTATAGACAGTTCGTTGGTTTAGGTAAGCCCGCTAAGCGCGCCGCTTGCTTAGCGGGGCTCTCTGGAAAGAGCTTCATCAGATACATGCTTTTGCCCTTATCGGGGCCGAGTTGCTGCCCCACGGCTTTGACGAGTGGACGCATAGCGGGGGAGAGCCCGAACTCTTGGTAGAAGTGGCGAATAACGCCGATGATCTCCCAATGGGAATCGGTCAGAGTAATGTTTTCTTCTTCTGCGAGTGCTTGAGCAAGCTCCTCACTCCAGTCGTCGAGGTTAAGCAGGTAGCCCTCGTCGTCTAAGTTCACGGTGCTGTTTGATAGTGAAATCTCTTGCATAGGGGTTAAAACCAGCTAATGACTTTGTTGTTTTCGATACTTAGGCGGATAAAGTCATCATCGCTTGCGACGGCCACACCACTATCACCGGATAGGGTGATACCACGCGCCGCTAAATCCGCACGAAGCGCATACACCTTGATATCAGCGGCGATGATCTGTGCTGTGAATGTGTCATCAGCACAGCCGTAGACGCCGTTTTCAATCAGTAGCAATGTATCCCCTGCTTGCAGTGCGCGCTGGCAATCGTGCCAAAGGCTGCTGTTTGAAGGGGCTTTGTTCAACGTATGTAGAGTGCTCATCAGAATCGTAAAACCACATCATGTTTGGCGATAAAAGCGCTGAGTGCGTCGCTCCCAAGTGGTGAAGCTGGGCTTTGCTGATACTCAACTCCGCGCTGCTCGGCATCGTCTGTTACGACGAACAGTTGGTCAATGTCGTACATGGGTAGCGCTGCACAGACTTGAGCAACGCTCTTTTGCTCAATATCCGCAGGGTTTTGCTCTGCCTGCAGTAGCCATGTGGCATCCCCGCTAAATAAGATCGAGACGGTTTGGTCAAACGCTGCGCTCGTCAGTGCAATATCGAGCGCTTCGCGAGCGTTGGGCGTGCCATAGGGAGCTTGGGAGAGAATCAGTAGAATGCTCTTTTGTGACATATCTAACCTCCAAACGTCACAAGGCGATCAGAGAGTAGTATCGCTTCGGTTAGCTGCCCAAGCCCTGATAATTGAAAGGGTGCCTCAATATTGTGAGCAGGCTTTTCATGGCGCTTGGCTTCTGTTGGATCAAGCACACCACGCTTTAGGGCGGCTGCGATACAGATCACCAAATCAAGGTCGTGGTGCAGCGCTAACTCGTGCCAAAGCTGCATAATGTTCTGCTCATCTCGCTGGGGAGCGTTCAAGAAAGAGCCGCTGAGTACGCTTTCACCATAAAAAAACACGCGGTGAACCTCATGGCCCGCTGCCAGCGCCGCTTTTGTATAGCGGTAGGCGGTGTGCACTGCTTGGCTGTTGTGTGGCGATCCGTAGATCAAGATAGAGAATTTCATATCAACAAACCCAAATAAAAACGCCCCGCAATCTTAACAAAGAAAGCAGGGCGTTGCTTAGATGTTCGGTGCTAGATTAGTCGTCGCTAAAGGCACCAACTAAGCTTAGTAGATGGACCAGCAAGTTATAGATATTCAGGTACAAGCTGACTGTTGCCATCACATAGTTTGTGTACACGCCGTTGACGATATTGCTGGTGTCATAAAGAATGAAACCTGCCATCAGCAGCACCACCAAAGATGAGAACGCAAGGCTCATGCCGCCTACGTCTACACCGAACAGCGGCAGAACGAACAGCGCAACCATCGCGATTAATAGCACCATAGAGCCGGCTGCTAAGAAGCCGCCCATGAAGCTAAAGTCTTTTTTGGATGTGAGCACGTAAGCGGACAAGCCCACGAACGTTAGTGCGGTCATGCCAAGAGCGGTTGCTACAATTTGGCCGCCATTTGCCATACCCAAGTAGTGGTTAAGCAATGGACCGAGACCGAAGCCCATCAAGCCTGTAAACAAAAATGTTAGCGGTAGTGCAGCAGCGCTGTTCTGTTTTTTGTTCAACACAAACAGCATCACGAAACTCACGATAATACTACCGAGGTACACGATAAACGGAGGGTTGATAGCCATGGAGATGACAGCTGTCACAGCACTGAAAACCAGCGTCATCGCTAACAACATGTAGGTGTTGCGGATTAACTTGTTGGTTTGAAGTACCGACTGTTGCGAGTCGACACCCATCGAACGTACATTGCTCATATCATCCTCTGTATTAGCGTCTTAAGTCAGTGAATATAATGGCGATTTCGCCGTGCATTTCAAGAGATATGACCCTACACGGCACGAAAAATTCCAAGTAAAATAGTCGGAAATACTTTTCCCGCCCTAAAATCAAGCGTATCGACATGCCTTACTTAGATATCCTGTATCAGGATGATGACATTATTGCTATCCATAAACCTGCGGGCTTGCTAGTACATCCGAGCTGGATTGCACCCAAGAAAACCCCGAACTTAGTTTATTCGTTGAAACGGTATCTGCGTGGCGAGCCAGTCTATACGATTCATCGTCTGGACCGAGCGACCTCTGGCGTTATCGTCTTTGCCAAGAAAAAAGAGGTCGCCCAAGCCTTAAATGCCATGTTTGCTGAACGCAAGGTGCAAAAGACCTATCTCTGCGTGACGCGTGGTTTTGTGCCAGAAGAGGGTGTGATCGACTACGCGTTAAAGCCGATCTTTGACAAGAAAGCTGACCCGCTGGCAGATCCTGACAAGCCAGCCAAAGAGGCGGTATCAGCGTATCGGCGCTTGGGCACAGTGGAGTTGCCGATCCCAATTGGAAAATACCCTTGTGCGCGCTACTCGCTAGTGGAAGTTAAGCCCACCACCGGCCGCAAACATCAGATCCGCAGACATATGAAGCATATCTTCCACCCGTTGGTGGGGGATACGAAGTACGGTGAAGGGCGCCATAATCGCTTGTTTAGAGAGCACTTTGCGACACGCAGAATGCTGTTGATGGCGACGGAGTTAAGCTTTGAGCACCCGACAACCGGCGAAATGTTAACCATTAAAGCTCCCGTATCACGCAAGGTCTCAGAATTGTTTGATCAACTCGGTTGGCAAGGACTGTATCCGGCACCGGTTGAACGCACTGAGCGCCAACTCGAAGCCCTTGCTGGCGCGATTGACGATGATGATAGCTTTGAGCTGAGTGAAGATTCAGATTAATGGCCATCGTTGCGCCTCTTTAGTCGAGATTGCTCAATCTGGCGCTGGATTACACTTGTCGTGCAGGCGAAAAAACGTATGCTAAACACTCCCGCGCACCCTGTGCGCCAACTATCTACGAGGATCAACCCGTTTAATGAACACACAGCGTTCTCTTAGCACTCTTTTAGCAGAGAAAAAATCGCAAAATGCGGCTATCTGCGTCGGCATCATTGGTGCAATGGAGCAGGAAGTTGAGATTCTGCGCAACGCATTGCAGAACCGCGAAGATCATGAAGTCGCAGGTTATGCGCTATATACCGGAACGCTTGATGGTGTGAGCGTGGTGTTACTGAAGTCGGGTATTGGCAAGGTTAATGCAGCGATCAGCACGACTATCATGCTGAATCTGTTTAAACCCGATTGTGTGATTAATACTGGCTCTGCAGGTGGCTTTGATCCCGCCTTGAGCGTTGGTGATATTGTCATCTCGTCTGAGGTGCGCCATCACGATGTGGATGTCACCATTTTCGGATATGAAATGGGCCAAGTGCCGGGCTCCCCGGCGGCTTTCGTTCCTGACGAGAGCATGGCAGCGGTGGCTGAGAAGTGTATCGCTCAGATGCAAGGGATGCAGACAGTACGTGGCTTAATCGCGACGGGTGACAGCTTTATGAACGACCCTGAGCGGGTTGAGAAAACGCGGGCTGCATTTCCGACGATGAAAGCGGTTGAGATGGAAGCAGCTGCGATTGCTCAAGCATGTCATCAGTTCCAAACGCCATTTATTGTCATTCGTGCACTGTCAGACATTGCGGGTAAAGAATCTAACTTATCGTTTGAACAGTTTTTAGAAACCGCCGCCGCACATTCAGCTGCGATGGTTCAGGCCATTACCGTGGAGCTTGGGCAGCTTTAACCCTCGTACCACTGTGATTGCAGATAGCATAAGAATAAAGAGAGCTTGTATATGATTACATCGTTTCACCCCCCTAAACGTACGCTGATGGGCCCAGGCCCTTCTGATGTGAGCCCGCGTGTACTAGAGGCCATGTCGCGTCCAACGATCGGCCATCTTGACCCAGCCTTCGTCACTATGATGGATGAGGTCAAGGTTCTGCTTAAGCAGGCGTTTAAAACCGAAAATGCCCTGACGATGCCCGTTTCTGCTCCCGGATCGGCTGGCATGGAAGCGTGCTTTGTCAACTTGGTTGAGCCGGGTGATAAGGTCATCGTTTGCCAAAACGGCGTGTTTGGTGGCCGTATGAAGGAGAACGTAGAGCGCTTTGGTGGTGAAGCGGTGATGGTGCAAGATGCTTGGGGAGCTCCTGTCAGTGTCGAGAAAGTCAAAGCGGCATTTGCTGAACATCCTGATGCGAAAATTCTAGCGTTTGTGCATGCCGAGACCTCAACGGGTGTGCGCTCTGATGCGCAGGCTTTGTGTAAGGTGGCGCAAGATCACGGCGCGTTGACAATTGTCGATACTGTAACTTCGTTAGGTGGTAGCGAGCTGCGTGTTGATGAGTGGGGTATTGACGCCGTTTACTCGGGCACTCAGAAGTGCTTATCCTGCCCACCGGGTATCTCTCCGGTCAGCTTTAGCGAAAAGGCGCTAGCGAAGGTCCAAGCCCGTGAAACGCGCGCACCGAGCTGGTTTTTGGATAAAAAACTCGTGATGGGATATTGGGGCGGTGAGGGCAAGCGTGCTTACCACCACACCGCGCCGGTAAACTCGTTGTATGCGCTGCATGAGTCTCTCGTGATTTTGCAAGAAGAGGGTGTTGAGAAGGCGTGGGAGCGCCATGCTTTGCATCACCAAGCGCTTAAAGCTGGTTTAGAAGCGATGGGCATCAACTTCTTAGTTGATGAGGCCTATCGTTTACCACAGCTCAACACGGTTCTAATTCCCGAGGGTGTTGATGATGCGCAGGTTCGCAGTGCGTTGCTGAATAACTTTAATCTAGAAATTGGCGCGGGCCTCGGCGATTTAGCAGGCAAGGTGTGGCGTATTGGCCTAATGGGCGCTGCATGTAACCGCACGAACGTGGTGTTATGTGTCTCTGCATTAGAAAGTACGTTGGCACGTATGGGAGCTGATATCCCGGTTGGCAAAGCGCTGCAAGCCGTAGAGGCGGTCTACGCGAGCTAACGGATGTTTACCGCTAAGCCCGCTTTAGATGCGGGCTTTTTTGTTTTAGCGGCTGTATTTCGATTGTGTTAACGCCTAGCGATTTGGCGATCGGCGGTGTTAAACCTCGACGGATTGAGTTGATTTTTAAGGATAGGATCATTGTTAAAAGAACACAGTGCCATGTCTGCTCTGACAGGCTTTCGCGGATTGGCTGCGCTTTGGGTTTTGGTGTATCACGCATGGGTTTATGCGGTACCTAAAGAGCTAACATTTAGCCTCTTTGGAGAGTCATTTTATGGCCACGTTTTTCTCTCTTTGGGTTGGGCGGGGGTGCAAGTGTTTTTTGTGCTCTCGGCCTTTCTGCTGACATTGCCGTTTGCTCGTGCCCATGCAGGGCTTGGTGAATATCCGCGCACTGACGAGTTTCTTATCAAGCGGGTGGTTAGGGTTTTTCCCGCATATTACCTTCAAGTTGGGGTACTGTTTTCGATCGCTTGGCTGCTCAATGGCGACCTTCCCGTGCCCTTTAGTCAATTGCCTGGTTATGCGCTGATGCTGTTTGTCCCTGAACCTATTGGGTTGGGGACACAAGAGATTAACGGCGTCTGGTGGACGCTGCCCATCGAGTTTTCGTTCTACTTATTACTACCCGTGATCGCTTCATGTTTGCGCTGGCGCTACACCTTGTGGGTGCTTATTGGGTCGTTGCTCTGCATGTTGATGTGGCGGTTTGTAATGGTGGCTATTGTTGAGGCAAAGCCGCTCTACTTCTCGGCCCAGCAAGTGTTTGGGAGTATGGACTCCTTTGGGTTGGGCATGGTCGCTGCGTTGATTCATGTGCAATATGTCGAGAAATCAGCAGGTGGTTCGCGCTACCGAGCGGTTCTTTGGTCACTAACATTAGCGACACCGGTGCTGTTTTTCTTGCTGGGGCAGTGGATGATGCGCCAACACATGAACTACTGGGGGCCATCGCTGATTTTCTACACATGGAGTGCGCTCTTCAGTGTAGGTGTTGTTGTGCTGGTATTACAGAGTACCCGTAAGCCCGATACATGGTTCAATCGTGTGTTTGGCAGCCCGATATTCTTCTATCTTGGGATGGTCAGTTACGGCGTTTATCTATGGCACTTACCCATTGTGAAATGGTTGCTTAGCACAGAGTTTTTTGCTTCATACGCGGGCTATAAGTTTCCCCCGCTAATGGTGGCTAGCTTCACACTAACACTGCTGGTTGCAGCCCTCTCATGGCACCTTTATGAGCGTAGAGTGATTGATTATTCACGGCGTTGGCTGGCTAAAAGAAGGTAAGGAGTATGCGTTGGTCAATGCCCTAGCTGCCCAATCAATAGGGCATTGCCTGATAATTACGATTTTAGGGCGGTTTCAACCAGCGCTACTTGCTTCTCATCATCCCATTCACGGCCCCCCATGATAGTTTCAAGCAGCTCGCCATCTTTGCTGATCAGGTAGCTCATGGGTAAACCAGGAATACGAAACTCTTGAAACGAGCGGCTCTTTTCATCGAGTAAGATGGTAAAGGTCAGCTCGTTATCTAAGCCAAGTAAAAAGGCTTCGATAGCATCAGCAGACTCTCCGGCGTTGATCGCAACAATTTCGAAAGGCTGGTCGGCAAATTTATCCTGCAATCGCTGCATCGAGGGCATCTCGCGCACGCAAGGTGGACACCATGTTGCCCAGAAGTTTAGCAACACGACCTTGCCCTCATACTCATAAAGGCTGACCTCCTTACCCTCTAAATTGGGAAAAGCGAGATCGTAGAATTTTGTTGTTTCGGCCTGCACCGACCATGCTGTTGTAAGCAATAAAAATGACATCAAAATACGTTTCAGCAGCATTGTAGCCCCCTGAGTCAATCGTGTTATATACATAGCGTCAACGCTGTGAGTGTGGCATAAATAGTACCCTTAATTGTAACGATAATATCACTGGGATGAAGGATTTCGCATGAAAGTCGCGTTTATCGGTTTGGGAACAATGGGCTATCCAATGGCTGGACACCTGAAAGCACAGGGCCATGAGGTTGCGGTTTACAACCGTACAGCAGCGAAGGCAGCGCAATGGGTTGCTGAACATGGCGGTACCAGCGGAGCAACACCTGCAGAAGCTGCACAAGATGCGCACATCGTTTTTGTTTGTGTGGGTAACGATGACGATCTGCGAGAGGTTACCACCGGTGAGCACGGCGTGCTCAAAGCCATGAGTGCAGGAAGCCATCTTGTCGATCATACAACCGCTTCTGCTGAAGTGGCACGTGAGCTTAGTGTTGTGGCGCAAGCGCAAGGGGTTGGCTTCCTCGATGCGCCGGTATCGGGTGGCCAGGCGGGTGCTGAGAACGGTGTGCTAAGTGTGATGGTCGGCGGTTCGGCGGCTTCTTACGACGTGGCAGAACCTGTTATGCAGGCTTACGGTAAGTCGATTCGTCTGCTGGGTGAGGCGGGCAGTGGCCAACTGGCGAAGATGGTTAACCAAATTTGTATCGCTGGCCTCGTGCAGGGTTTATCCGAGGCGGTGCACTTTGCGCAAAAAGCTAACTTAGATGCTGAGCAAGTTTTCGATGTCATCCAGCATGGTGCGGCGGGCTCATGGCAGATGGTGAATCGCCACAAAACGATGCTAGCCGATGAGTTTGACTTTGGCTTTGCCGTTGATTGGATGCGTAAAGATCTGGGTATTACATTAGATGAAGCCCGCCGCAATGGCGCGCAATTGCCCGTGACAGCTTTGGTTGATCAGTTCTATGCAGAAGTGCAGCGCTTAGGTGGTGGACGCTGGGATACATCGAGCCTCGTAAAGCGTTTTGATGAAGATCAATAAGTTGTTATACTAGCGCGCATTTGATTAATAATGATTAGACAAAAGGTGCGGTTCTATGTTTGGTATTGATATCTACAACTTTACTTCTTTCGCTCCGAGCATGGTTGTTGTGGGCGGTTGCGTTGCGATGGTCGTGGTTGGTGTGCGTATGCTGAAGAAATTCATGGCAGAAGACGCGGCTAAAGCGGCGGCACAAGAGAAGTAGTACTGCGGCATTTGTCGTCATCAAGAGGTGCTGTTTTACAGCACCTTTTTTGTTTAGGGCCTCGTTATTTTTCTCGGTCTGGCCAGCTGTTCGAAACCACCATGGCACGGCTCTTTTCCGTCCACTCGCCATCTTGATTCTCCATCTCTGCCAGCATCAGCGGCTCATGGCACTGTGAGCGCAGGGCAATAATATGCGGCCATGAAACGAGTCTGTCTGCGCGCTCAGCCGACGAAAAGTGTGCAGGCCCTGCCAACCAATAGGGTTTGGCTAAGATCATAAACTTCGCGTTGTTCAGATCGGTCTGGCTTGCTAACTGGCCATTATGCAGCCACCACCCCCGTCGATGACTCGGATTGATTGCAGGGTGAAGCGCTGTAACGCTCTGCCATTGTGCTCTTGGGTAAAACAGAATACCCGGCATTAAAAAACAGGACCGTGTTGGTGTGTCAAACCCCAGTTGAGTTAGCTTTGATGCACTTAAAGCACTTTGACCAAGCGGCAGTTGATGGGTGATTAAACGGCGCCACTTTTTATCCAACCGATCCCGTCCACCCGGGCCGATAAAGTGTTCGAGTTGTTGGGCGGAGCCGTTGAGTAAGTAAAACTTGATCGCAAGCTCAAGATGAACGGTTTCCTCTGCCGTCTCGTAAACGAGATCGAGTTCACCGACAGTGCGTTTGTGATGCGTGAGAGGGATGTTCCTCAGCAGTCGCCCCGTTGACTGAGGGCCGCAAAAAAGAGCTTCAACGGTGGTTTCGAACTGCTTTCCCAAACGATAAGCCGGCGGCTCTGCGGGCACATAGGGCAGGTCGGGCAGGAGGGATACGTCTTGGCTGGGCACAAACACCGAAAAGCGCGGTGTATCCGCCATCAACGAGGGGGTGCGATACAGCCACTCGAGATCAGTTTTTAGGTTAAGGGGAGCGGGTTTATTTGCCATAACGAACGAGACCTACCGTGGATAGCGGGCATTGATCATGGTACTTTAGCACGTTGCAACACAGCTTGATGAGAGAGTCATGAGTAGAGAAACCCTTAGCGCTATTCGCCGCGAAGATTTAGCACCGCTGGCGTCCGATACCAACATCAACACGATCTTGATGAATGGCGCCCAGATAGCCCTTAGCAAGCTTAAACGCGCGCCACACTTTAATGCGCGCCTGTACTACTACGCAGAGATCGGAGTTTTTCTTGAGGTATCCTTATCGCGGGGTGCAGGTATCTCTGACGGAACCCGTGAAGCGTTAAAAGAGATTCACACCGAAGCGACTCACATCCACATGCAAGCGAACAAAGCTCGTCGAGAAGCAAAATAGCCTACGTAAATGTTTGATAGTAAAGCCTTCTTAGCTCATCTGACGCAGCGTCCGGGTGTTTATCAGATGCGGGACGCTCAGGGCGAGTTACTCTATATTGGTAAAGCGAAAAACCTTAAAAAAAGGGTGAGCAGCTACTTCCGTGCGTCGGGTTTAAGCACTAAAACCCAAGCACTGGTGCGCCATATCGCTGATATCGATATCACGGTAACCCATAGCGAGACCGAAGCATTACTACTTGAGCAGACCCTGATCAAGGAAAACCGCCCGCCCTATAACATCCTGCTGCGCGATGATAAAAGCTACCCCTATATCTTTGTCTCTGAGAACGAGGCTTATCCGGTACTCACCTTTCACCGTGGCGCGAAGCGCAAGAAGGGCAAATACTTTGGCCCTTTTCCGAGCCGCAATGCCGTAACGGATAGCCTAAATATCCTGCAAAAAGTATTTAAGATTCGCCAGTGTGATGAAAGCTTCTTCCGCAACCGCTCGCGCCCTTGCTTGCAGTACCAGATAAAACGTTGCAGTGCGCCGTGTGTTGAAGCGATCTCAACGCAGGATTACGCCGAAGATGTGCGCCACGCCACCATGTTTTTGGAAGGTAAAAGCCACACCATCATGAAGGAGCTTGCCGAGCAGATGGAGAGCGCCTCTGGGCGTTTGGATTTTGAGCGTGCAGCGGATTACCGTGATCAGATTCAAAGCTTGCAGCTCGTGCAAGAGCAGCAATACGTGACTGGCGGGCAGGGGGATGCCGATGTTATTGGTTGTGCCGTGATGCCCGGTGGTGTATGCGTGCATGTGCTGTTTGTGCGCGGCGGACGAGTGGTAGGTAGTAAAGCTGTTCATCCTCGCGTATCGATTGAGGATACCGCCGAGACGATTTTGTCAGCCTTTATCGCCCAGTGGTACATCGGTAGCGCCCGTGAAATACCAGCGGCGATTATCGTAACCCATGAGCTAGACGATAACGCCTGTATCGAAGAGGCGCTGCAACAGCAACGTGGCAAGCGCGTGAATCTTACCCATCGTGTAAAAGGTGAGCGCAGCGGTTGGCAAAAACTGGCCCAAACCAATGCCGAGCAGCACTTGGCGAGCCACTTAGCGAGCAAAAAGAACATCTATCAGCGCTACTTAGCTATGCAAGAGGTGTTTAGCTTAGATGCTGTTCCGAAGCGGCTGGAGTGTTTTGATATCTCCCATAGCTCTGGTGAAGCAACGGTTGCATCCTGTGTTGTTTTCGATCGAGATGGCCCGCTTAAAAAGGACTATCGTCGCTTTAACATCGAAGATATCACTCCCGGTGATGACTACGCCGCAATGCATCAAGCGCTGATGCGCCGCTACACTCGCATCAAAAAAGGTGAGGGTGTGCTGCCCGATATCTTGCTGATCGATGGTGGTAAAGGGCAGGTGTCCCAAGCGATAGATGTTCTGCGTGAGCTACAAATTAACGATGTACAGATTATCGGTGTTGCTAAGGGTAGTACGCGAAAAGCCGGCTTTGAAACCTTGGTAATGGCTGAAACAGGCGATGAAGTAACCTTGGCATCGGACTCGCCCGCGCTGCACCTCATTCAGCATGTACGCGATGAAGCGCACCGGTTTGCGATAGCAGGGCACCGTGCCCGCCGTGGTAAAGCGCGCAAGCAATCGCGCCTTGAAGGTATCCCCGGTGTTGGTCCAAAACGGCGCCGAGAGTTGCTCAAACACTTCGGTGGTGTACCTGCTGTTGAGAGCGCGAGTGTTGAAGAAATTGCAAAAGTCACTAGTATAAGCCGGACGTTAGCAGAAGAAATCTATGCAGCGTTACATCCAGAAGTATGACCATGGAGCTTACAGCACGTATGCTGACCCGCATTAAAATTCCTAACCTGCTAACGTTGTTGCGTATAATTCTTATCCCCGTCTTTGTGGTGATCTACTACTTGCCGTGGGAGTGCGCGGGCCTCGCAGCGGGCGCTGTTTTCGCATTCGCCGCCGTTACCGACTGGTTTGACGGCTATTTAGCCCGCAAGCTTGATCAAGCCTCGGCGCTTGGCGCATTCCTTGATCCGGTTGCGGATAAGCTGATCGTTGTTGCCGCCTTAGTGATGCTAGTGGAAACCTTCAATGAAGCGTGGATTACGCTACCCGTTATGGTGATCATTAGCCGTGAAGTGCTGATCTCTGCACTACGCGAATGGATGGCAGAGCTTGGAAAGCGCGCCAGTGTTGCCGTATCGTTTGTGGGCAAAGTTAAAACCGCCTTGCAGATGCTGGCTATCTTTTTGATGATTACCTTTACACCCTTCAGCGAGCTTTCGTGGGCGGGGATTGGTGCCCTTTATATCGCCGCGGCGCTGACGTTGTGGTCGATGATTGTATACCTGAAAGCCGCGTGGCCAGATCTTACAGAAGACCTGTAAGTGGTTAATCTTTAAGCAAAAATAATATTATTTTTTATTGTTTTTTGGTTGACACCCGCGGTGATCTCTCTATAATACGCTCCACTGTTTCGCAGCGCGGGAATAGCTCAGTTGGTAGAGCACAACCTTGCCAAGGTTGGGGTCGCGAGTTCGAGTCTCGTTTCCCGCTCCAAATGCAAACAGATGAAGGCGCGATGGTAGAGTGGTTATGCAGCGGACTGCAACTCCGTGTACGCCGGTTCGATTCCGGCTCGCGCCTCCATTATTCCCTCTTCCCGATCAATCGTGGAAGCACCCAGCCCGGGTGGTGGAATTGGTAGACACAGGAGACTTAAAATCTCCCGACTTCACGGTCGTGCCGGTTCAAGTCCGGCCCCGGGCACCATTTAAAGCTTTTTTATTTCGCAGCTTTTGCAAAATTCTTTGTTTATCAAATATTCCAGCCTATCCGGTCGTTCGTTTCTTATTAGTCCTCCGGCAGCAATCGTGATTAGACGTAAATTGTTACGTCAGGCCTACGAGTAATTTACATCAGATAGCTTAGCGATGGTATTGTTTAAAAAGGGCTAAAGGTTATGGGCTGAAATTTTTGCGAAGTAAAACCAGCCCGCTATTTTTGTCACCTAGATGCACTTGTTAAGCATTTTCTCGCTCGGATTCAATGCTACCCTTAAGAACCATTGCACCATGATGATTTTCACAAATTAGCCATGATATTTCTTTGTTAGTAATGCAGTATTCAAAATATCTTGTTTCGGACAATACGCTAACAATTGCCTTTCCAGTGCCCTCAAGAACCCAGTACTTACCGTCTTCATCTGATGCGATAAACCAGTAGCTGCCTGATTGGCTGATGAGTGAATTGAGTTCTTCAATGCCATCATCTGGTTGATAGCTCGTATACGGTTCTTTAATGGAGTCCCAAAGCCAAATTCTATCAAGACTTTGTTTGCCATGAGATAGGAAACAATTGGCCAGCTTGTCCATTATCCATTGCCAATCATTCATGCGAAGAAATTCAAGCCCATCTATATTTTCGGAGCTTATAACTTCATTGAGTTCATCGCGCAGTGTATTCATATTGACGCTTAACGTCGCGGTAATGGGCTGGCCAAGCGCAGCTGGGGCAGTCCAGTGGAGGACTGAGAGCCCGGAACAAAATTGATCGCCTTGTTATGCATTGGTTTCCCTTTGGCAGTGAGGGTAGACCTTTGCTGCTTTTAGAATTTCTTCTGTACAGTTTGGGCATGGATAGCGCTTACTATTTTTCTGTATGACTACAAAGAGTACGCCAATGGGACCGAGAGTAAGCCCATTAATGAACCCAAGAAATGGAAAACCTCGTTGCATACCAATGTAGGTACACAGGATTGTACAAACTATCCAAAGGACAATAATAAGGTCTGAATTTCTAGCGATTACCATTGTAATTTCATTCATTGAATTGAAACTCCATTTTCACCTCCAGCTACAGATGCATAACGCCGCGCTCACCGGTAAATTATGAGCGCAGCGAGTATTTTATCCGCGTGCAGCGCTTTGTTATGCGATTTTTTCTCCGAAAGCACCAAAGTACCCCTTTAGAGCATTTTTGATTTCTAATCTATTTTCACTATTGGCCAATCTTACGACGAACTCGGCTAGCTCTCCATGCGCCAAACCAAGGTGATTGCTAAGTTGTCGGGCTAAAGACTTCCTGTTGTATATGCGTAACGCCAATAAGTAATCATTTTCACTTACTGCCTGATTAAACAGCGCTTCACTCTCATTGTAGAGATCATCAACATTAATGCTCTCATAAAGGGATGAGAGTGCATCATGCAGAGCATCTTTACCTTTAGATTTTTCGTCAAAGCAATTCAATCTAAATTTGATCTCACTAGCTACGCGCAGCGAAATCTGATTCTCCAATTCAGAATTTATCTTATTTAGAACAAACTCAGCAGAGGATTGACAATCGGCATCTGGATCTCGTGCCAATCTAGTGCTAACTACTTTGATTATTTCCGGGACGCAGAAAAGGTTTTCTACTTCCGCCACCTCAAGTGTATAAATTCCATTTGCTTGCAGAGTTGTGATTTCTGAATCTACTCGGCGATCTCTGTCAATTATTCCGAAAACATCTAAATGATGTAGCTGCTCACTTGCTTTTAAAGCCTTAACCAATTGAATTACTTGGCTGCAAGAGCCACTTGGCACTACCAAGTAGTCGCTTAGAACTGCTCTGTACAAAGATGTGTCGTAGCTCCCATTCTCGCCTTCAACGAAGGCCACCGGCTTTCTGCTGCCAAGCACTTCGATCAATAGTGACTCAGGAAGTCCTTCAATCTCGTTAACTATTTCCCAGTTCCAGTTCAAACCATCAAAAGATTTGAGCCATATCTTCTTTGATTCATGTAGAGAAGCCGCAAAATCAACATCATGTGTCATGTAAACGAACAAACAGTCAGGCCTTAACCCTTCAATTTCTCTCCATAGTGGGGCTTGTACCGACTTATGAAGATGAAGTTCGGGCTCATCGATAATTATTATTCCGTCTTTTGGGGCAGCTAAACATTGGCCAATAAGGTAGAAAATGACTCTTTCACCATCACTCATTTCTGACGCGCTATAAGCTTTATCTTTGTCACCTTTAACGCACGTTTGAATTCTAAGCCCTCCTAGGATCAGCTCTCTATGTGGCAGAACCTTCTCCCAAACCTGCTTTACTAAATCGAGTTTAGTTATGGGAGGTTCTACTTTGTCAGCAGTAGCTTTTGATGCGCTTAGATATTTTGCACTCTCTTCTGTGTGATCCGAAAATAGGTAAACCATCAGTCTTTCGTAATCATTTAAAAGAAAAGTTGATGGTTTCCTTCCCCAGCGGTGTCCTTGCTTGTAAACCCAAAAGTTTCCGTCTTGTGCATCAGCATGCCCATAAAGCAATTCTTTTTCCGCCTTATCTATGGATTTTGGCGTAGTGTTATCAGGCATTGATAGCGACTTCTGAGCTGATATTCTATGCACCTTTTCTTTTTGTGGTGACTCACTTTCTATCCATGTTCCTAAACGTGTTTTCCCTGCCCCGTTAGCGCCGATTAATAGCAGACTTTGCCGTGTTTGGATTTCCTCAGTTCCGCTGCCTGTTTTAGGAAGTTGCAGTCTAAACATATTTTCCATAATTTTTCTTCTCTCGAACTCTCAACGCATAACGCCTTTAGCAGAGGCGCGCGGCTTTTTGCGCGTCCTGCTGGCTAAACTTGTTAAATGCCAACTGCACTGCTGACATTTTTGATTCATCGTATTCCCACAGCTCAACACCTTCTGGTATCAGATGGCTATAAGCACGGATATAGTATTCTGCCAATGTCTCCTTACGCTTTTCGCTGTAATCAAGGAGTACGAACATTATTTTTCGGTAGCCGGGAGATGTAGCTAAAAAATAGTACATAGCCTCGTTCCAAACGGTTAGCTTAGCACTAGGCACGTTATCATTTGGTGCTGTCCATTTGTGTGACTTGCACTCAACTAATACCTTTTTATCAAGACACCCTAAATCAAAAGCATGATCTTTCTTGATTTTGCTAATACCAACAGGAATCTTTACATTAAGTTCAAGAGCAAGGCCTTTATCAGCAAAGAAGCTCTGAGCTGCCAGTTCAAAATCTCGTCCTACATGAGCATTGGACTTTGACCCTATTCTTTGGTGCGGCTTATCCATGACTCTCCTTGGCATTTAACGCCTCAATAACCGGCGCAGCTTTGCTGCGTCCGGCACCGAAGGTGCGTAGTTGATTGATTTGTTATGCCCTTAGTATGAACTGTCATGATTTTCCTTTTTCAAGGCTCCGTTGGTGATAGAGAAGGAGAACGTATGATTGTGTTTAGGTGTTATTGCCGATGAGCCAAATTTATAATATTCACTGGTGTCATCTACTTCATACCGCATTGTTATTTTGTTGATATTTTTTTCTTTTGCTATTAGAGAAAGGTTGTTTCTTAGCTCACCTAGCTCTTTATCTAGGTTGTTGAGCTGGTTTTCTGATGCAAAGTGAAGGATTAAAGACTTCTCTAATATATCACCTTCTTTTTCTACGTTTATTTCATCTGTCATTGAGTTCGGAACAATGAAGTTTGCTTTGAATTCATTGTTATTAGCAGAAACCATGATCTTGAACAGGTTGTAGAAAATAAAAATATCATTTTCTTCATTCGAGATGTTGTGGAGAATGTTGTTGAGGCCAGAATGAGAGCCATTTAGAGGTCTTCTCTCAGGCAGTTTTGTTTTTCCAACATAATGAACAACGGTCTCTATACCTATGTCTATTTGGTTGTTAAGTAAAAAATCATGCAGGGGAGCGGTGTATTTGTCACCAATGTTATCTGTAAAGGTGATAAATTTGTCGGTTACTTCAACTTTAGGCCTGTCAGATTTTTTCTTTGGGGCTGGCAAGGTGATTTTAACTGGTTTTTTATCCCTTCCAACTTCTAAGTATAAGTAGAGTTTTTTGCCTGTAATCGAGTATCTGGGCTTTTTTGAAAGGCTGAACCTAACTTTCTTTCGGCTGCATATAAAATAGACAAATCTCTTTTCTAAATTGTCGTTTACCTGTTTGTTTAGCTTTTTAAACCTTTCTATGAATAGCTCTTTGAGAGGGAAAATTTCATGAGAATTAACAACTAGGTCATACCAAACCATATCAGATTGCTGGAGTTCAATATTCCATTCTTTTTCTGACTCAATGTAGATTTTGTTCTTTATGATCGTGTCGTAGTCACCTCTTGCCATTTTTTCTCCGATATTTGAAAAGGGCATAACGCCCAGTTAACGGGCAAATAGTGTTTGGCTAAAATTTGGAACGCAGTGACAAAAGCCAAACAGTATTTGTGATCTTCCCCCGAAAAAGTGGACACCACTTTCGCTTACGCCGTCATAGCTTCATATTCGACCGGACTCTGGTAATTTAAACTGGAGTGCAATCGAATTCGATTATAAAAATGCTGGATGTAACCAA
>NZ_SACQ01000011.1 GCF_004005935.1 Neptunomonas marina
TCGCCACCGAGACAACATGAAGGGGTGAATGCCGAGTGACTCCGCAACACCTTTCACGCTTGCCCCTTTTAAGTGACTCAGCTTAACAGCTTTAGACTTGAACTCATTGCTGTACTGTCGCGTCTTCTTTGGATTTTTATATGCTGGCACTGAACACCTCAACTCAATTAGATTGAGGTGTCCACTAAACCGGGGGAACTACAGAATCCGTCTTAAACGCTTTGTTATGCATAATTTCACGTACAGCATCAGCTAAGCCATAGATCAATAATGAATCTTGAACTCTTGCCGATGGATGAGCGAACATGACCACAGCCTTACCATCAGTATTTAAAAACCAACTAATACCCCTACTTGTTTCGTACACTTCCGTTTTATCGAGATCTAAAGCCCAACGAAAGTCCCACCCTGTACCACAGCACACAGTTATATCGGGGTTATATAATGAGTATTGCTTTTGTATGTACTCTTTATCTTCAGCTACGACTTTGTTGAAGCTTGCTTTAATAGTTGTGTGCCCACCCGGTGATTTTTTGAGATTCATGGCACAAATTGATTTTAACGTGTCCTTTCTATCATCTTCTGTAATGTTAGCCAGTTCAGACCAACAAACATCTTTATCAAGTTTTGAAATGCACTTAACCCAGCGCGAAATGTTATCCCAAGTCTGCCAACGCGCACCGTCGCGAATAAATTGCCTGAGGTCCCAACCTCCACCACCTTCGTCATTGACTTCCTTTAGGACAAAACAGAGTTTCAGCGAAGAGTTGACGTAGTGTTCTTCCGACACGACACCATCCACGACAAAGCCTTCTCGTTTGCCAATCCAACTTTTGAATAAGTTGGTTTCATCTTCGTAAATGCTCATATGTCTCCATTATGCATAACGCCTGTAACACTTGACCGAAAAAGCGTAGCTTTTTTGGGTCAAGTGCTTACGATTGTTATGCATTTTCAGAAAAACACCTGCTCGGTTACAATTACACCAGCAACCTGCTTATAGAATGGTTTTTCCTTCTCATCACAAAGCTTAATGAAGCTCTTATACGTTGCTGGCTTGGTAAAAAGCAGAGTTACATCTTTTAATTTAAATGAGAAGTCACCCTTGATTCGCCACTCTCGCTCATGCGTCCAGTCAATAAATGCATCATCGTCACTAATATCAAAATTGACAATTCTCCACCACTCAGTCTCTGGTAGATATTTCTTCGCTTCCACTGTTTTATCATATATTACAGGGCGTCCGCCTTTTTTATATATTTCCTGCTTATGGAATAGAAACCCAGACGGGAAATATCGTTTTTTAACCTGCTCGCCACTCTCTCTTAGCTTCTGCTCAAACCAACAATTTTGTGCTACAGACTGTACCGGTGCATCTTGAAAGCAAACAGCACGGTTTTTACCAACAATAAAACCCTTATCAGTGGTACTACCCCGAAGGATTCCTTCTTCAAGTATTTTAAACATCACCTCGACTAGCTTGTTTTTTGGTGACGATTTCGTCAGATGAACCAGACCTGTGGTTAAATCTGTGCGCTCTGAGTAACGGCGCCTCCAACTATCCTTGGTGTATGGCAAACTACTACCTCCTTAAAACTGCATAACGCTTGCAGCATGCGCGCCTACGGAATGGAGCCGAAGGCGCAATGTAGTGGGCGTCGCCGTGCCTGCATTTGTTAGAATTTATATACCCTTCTGCTCAAGTTTTAGCTTTTGTAGAAAATTAGAAAACCCCTTTGCTGAAAACAGAAATCTAGCACTCTCATCATGCGCTTTGATTTCAACAAAATTTCTTAACTTAAACTCTTTAACTATATGCGATCTACCAGCCTCAGTTGCGGGCATAAAGTAGCGTCTTTTTCCACTACAATATTGCTGATACCTAGTCAACGTTCCATTTACATAGATTGGGTTATGCGAAATAACATCCCCTGAAGATTCCTCACAGTCAGAATCAAACATGATTATATAAACATACGGCTTTCCTGATTTTGCTATAGACAGTAACGCATGAAGATCTCCATGAATTGAATCCCTTACAAGATATTCGTTACCCTTGGACGTATACCAAGCCTCGACTTCGCTTTCTGCCAATACAGAAAAAGAAGAAAACACTGTGGCTGAAAGCACAGCAGCCCAAATAGCTTTTTTCAAAACATATCTCCTTTGATATTTCTAACGCCTCAAACACCGGCGCAGCTTCGCTGCGTCCGAGTGCTTTGACTTGTTATGCCTTTTGCCAATTTTGAACGTTCTTTCTTTGCTTTAAGTGCTGAAACCTTGTTCTCAACAGTCCAAGTAGACATCTTAAGTTGGGACTTTTCAAATTGTGAAATATGAACCCAGTAGTCCCTATGATGAGCTTTATTTGGAGATTCAATTATGTCTTCAACGATACGAAAGAGACTTTGAAATGCTTCTTTATGCCGGTAGAGATCGACAACGGTTATAGCCTGGACTTTACTCGTTAAAGTAGAATTTACTTTTGTGTTGTTCGTGTTTAGAGCAACTTTCCATTGGCCATGAGCAATCTTGTTGCGAAGTAAGCTGGGATCGTAAATATATTGATCTATTAGAGATTCAATTTTTTGGCGAGTGTTAGCTACGTGACCACTACTTTTGCCTTGAACCCTACGAAGGGAAAGTTCTACACACTTCTTCCATGCTTCGACTATGTTCTTTTTGCCTTTAGATTTGACTTGCGCAATCTCATCTAAGGTCAGGCCATCTGGAGTATGAATTACTTTAGAAAACACTGCTTCCGCGAACGCACAATAGACTTGTGCCAGTAGCTTTGTGTGAATTTCTGCAGTGGAATTATCGCCGCTTGAGTAAGCCGCGTTGATTGTTTTGTTTATGTGTTTCCAAGCTTGCTCAAGAGCTCTTACATTCTCTGTTTGAGCAGCAAACACATCAAGCCTATCTGACTCTAGCATTCATCCAATCCAAGGTGGGTAAAAAACACTTGCTGAAAATGCTCTTTACCCACCCGGAATCGAACCGGGATCCCGTTCAAAGAACGGTGCCTTTCCAAATTAGACGATAGGTCCACGTGCATTTTCATGATTATTCCGATTTATGTCAACTCGCGATAGAGGCATAACAGTCCGATTATGACGCCATCAGGCATCATAATAATTATTTAAATGCATTCATTCTATTTTTCTGACTTTTCGGCTGGTTTTTTAAACCGTTGTTTCTAAAGGCTTTAAATCAACCCAGTCAGCTTAATGAAAAATAGAGTGGCGAGCGTTAGCGTTTTTTAGCTCGAAATTAGGCAAGAAAAATAGACTGTCTATTCATACAGTGTTATGAGGAGCGTGTGCGTTCATGTGGTTCGGTTTCCTTACCTTCAAGCAACCTAACGGTGGCCGCGTTTTCGAGTAGAACAGTAGCGGCTTATATAGATCAGTTCAAGGCTTACGGCAGTGCTGTTGGTAAGGTACTTAAGAGGAGGGGAGTTACAAAATTTTAAACTTATGTTTGAAAGTATGGCGGGCTTGGTCTAACTTTATATCAGTTTCATTGCTCAAACATCCCGTATCAAAGCGCTCTTTCGAGCGCTTTTCTTTTTTTAGCCCATATTCCTGTTGCAGCAGTTGCTCTGGTTTTACAGCTCAGTGCTGTGCCAAACCAAGCAATTTGGGACAAATCACATGGTCTAAGCTATTCACATCAGTTGCTAGGGCGTGCCCGGCGGCGTCTGGGCGGGTTACCGCTCGGCGGTGTATTGCCGTTCGCTGCTTTGTTGGCCGGTTTGCGCCTTGGTTTGGCGCTAGCGGGTTTATGGCCGCGTGCGTTCTCGCCCGAGCGTTGGCCATCTTGGTGTTCGGCTTTCGCTTTGGGCTTTTTCGGCTTCTTGGGTTTCTTTGGCTTTTTCAGGTATTTGGATTCTGGTAACGCATTAACGGGTGTAAAGCCCGGTTCCTCTTTGCGGTCTAGAATACGGCCGATCAGGGTTTCGATGGCGGTGAGCTGTTTAAACTCATCCGCGCATACCAAAGATACTGCTTGGCCGGTTGCGCCAGCGCGGCCTGTACGGCCAATACGGTGGACGTAATCCTCGGCAACATTCGGTAGATCAAAGTTCACTACGTAGGGTAGCTGGTCGATATCGATGCCGCGCGCGGCAATATCGGTTGCTACCAGTGCTTGAATCTTGCCTGCTTTAAAGTCTGCCAGCGCTTTGGTGCGGGCACCTTGGCTTTTATTACCGTGGATGGCAGCTGCCGAGATGCCTTTGCCATCTAGCATACGCACTAAGCGGTTAGCGCCGTGTTTGGTGCGGCTAAATACCAGCACTTGGTGCCAGTTGTTATCTTTGATGAGGTGGGTAAGGAGCGCGGTTTTCTGCTTTTTGTCGGCTGGATAAACCCATTGCTCAACTGTTTTAGCAGCGGCATTACGTGGCGTAACAGAGACCTCTGCAGGGCTGTGCAAAATACCTTTAGCAAGATCTCTGATCTCATCAGAGAAGGTTGCCGAAAACAGCAGGTTTTGGCGTTTTGCTGGCAGTAGCGCCAGTATCTTGCGGATATCATGGATAAAGCCCATATCCAGCATGCGGTCTGCTTCATCCAACACCAGCATCTCTAGCTGGCTAAATTTGATCGCATTTTGGTTGTACAGATCTAATAAGCGGCCAGGCGTTGCTACTAAAATATCCACGCCTTTGCGCAGCGTCATCATCTGTGGGTTGATCTTTACTCCACCAAAAACAACAGCGGATGAAACGCGGGTATGCTTGCTGTAATCCTTAACGCTGGCTTCCACTTGCGCGGCCAACTCACGCGTAGGTGTAAGCACCAGTACGCGCACATGGTTGCTATGCGCTTTTTGCCCATGTAGTAGTTTTTCGATAATTGGCAGTGTGAATCCTGCGGTTTTACCGGTTCCGGTTTGGGCGGCTGCCATCAGGTCTGTTCCCTCAAGTACAAGAGGGATCGCTTGCGCCTGAATAGGCGATGGAGTTTGGTAGCCTTTTTCGGAAACGGCACGGACAATATCAGGTGATAGCCCAAGGCTGCTGAAGTCAGCGGAGGATTCTGGTTGCATATAGACGATTCGATAACTATTGGAGTAGTGGAAGGGCGTGTAGCATATACTAGGCGGGCGCGTTGGTATACGGGCAGAGGCAACTTACACAGGAATGAGTGTAACGCTTGTGCGCACGCGTGAACTTTAAATTGCGTCTAACCGCACTTAACACGCTCTTTTTTAAACCATTGCCGTAATGGTGTTTAGTTTATCGGTGATATGTGCCGGTAAATCGGTGCTCGCATTGCAGGTATCAGCTGGTTACCCTCAACAGCCATCAACGGCATTCCTACTATCGGCGAGCTCCGGCTCTTCCCCAGTTTGGAGTCCGTAGGTTTACAGCTGACTTTTCTCATCGCTCCGTTAATTGTCTACGTGCTCTATCGCCGCGTTGGGCAACTAAACGCACCCACGTAAAGTGCTACAAATCCTTACAATAGCTGGCAGCTAGGTGTGGCAATATGGTGTTTCTCCGTGACTAATTAAGTTTGATTAATGGGAATGTTCATGAAATACCGCCACGCCTTTGCACTGCTCGCACTCCTTGTTGTTGGCTGCGCCGACATTGACGATAGTTACGAGCCTGCCAGCTTTCAGCGCGATGGCAACAGCCTAGTGATGACCGGAGTGATCGATAGTAACATTGTTACTACGCTTGAAGCCGCTTTAGCCACCCATCCTGATGTACACCTCATCGTGCTGCAAAATGTAGAAGGCTCAATTGATGATGAGGCTAATCTTGAGGCGGCTCGGATCTTACGACAATACGATCTAGACACGCATGTGCCAGCCGATGGCATGATCGCATCTGGTGGCACCGACTTCTTCTTAGCTGGCGTTGAGCGCACCATTGAGGCGGGCGCGTTAATTGGGGTACACGCCTGGGGCGGTGATGATATTGCTGATGCCGCCGCTTTACCCGACTCACACCCGGAGCATCAGCCGTACCTGAGGTATTACCAAGATATGGGTATTCCGCAGTCATTCTACTGGTACACATTAGATGCAGCGCCGAGTGAGGATATTCATTGGATGACACAAGCAGAGATTAGTCGCTACCAACTCACTACCGATTAATGGTGCGGCTGCGATATATCGGTTGTAATAGCCTTGGGCAGCATCAAAGGCTGTTCGGAATGTCGCACAGCGCGACTGACTCTGAATCAAGAGGCTGACTATGGATCAACGGGTCAAGGGATTAGATCTTGCGAGAGCATTGGCGATTCTGGGTATGGTTATCGTCAACTTTAAGGTGGCGATGGGCGCAGAGCAGGGCAATCAAGTGCTTATCTCTTTAGCTGCGCTGTTTGAAGGTAGAGCGTCTGCTCTTTTTGTTATTCTCGCAGGTATCGGTATTTCCCTCCTTACCAACCGTTTGCGACTCAGTGGTTCCAGTACTGATCAACGTAAAGCCCGCAGCACCATCGTAAAACGAGGCCTGCTACTGTTATTTGTAGGGCTGCTGTTTACTCCCATCTGGGAAGCCGACATTCTCCACTTTTATGGCTGTTACTTCTTGATCGCAGCATGGCTTATCACACGTAGTGACCAAGCCATTCTATGGAGCGGTGCCGCCATTGTGGCTCTGTTTCCTGCACTGATGCTGGTTATCGACTACGAATCCAACTGGGATTGGGAGACCCTTCGTTACGAAAACCTATGGACTGTGGACGGGATGCTGCGCCACATTCTCTTTAATGGCTTTCATCCCGTTATACCTTGGAGTGCATTTTTGCTTTTGGGTATGTGGCTTGGGCGGCTAAACCTCAACTGCACGAGAATCCGCGCCATGCTGCTCCGAACATCGTTAATGATATTTGTTGCAACCGAACTGGCTTTTTATCTGCTGCGTGAAGTGATAGGTGCCAATATCCAGGGCTTGAGCACAGACGATATCAACTTTCTATTATCTACCGATATCATCCCACCCATGCCTCAGTATCTGATCTCTGCTGCCAGTTCTGCGGTCTTCATATTGGTGCTGTGCTTGCACCTCTGCGATCACTTTACGCACAGCCGCTTGCTCTATTGGCTCAGACAAGCGGGGAAAACGGCTCTGACACTCTACGTTGCGCATGTCGTTGTAGGCATGGGCGTATTAGAGGAACTCGGCATGTTAGAGGGACAAACTATCGCGGCCTCACTCATCAGTGCGGGGATATTTTTTATGGGTGGGTTGTTGTTCAGCGTGTTGTGGTTAAAGCGCTATCGCAGCGGCCCACTTGAATGGTTATTCCGCAGAGTTGCCGGTTAGCAACGGCTTAAAAAGGCAAAAGGCAAGCTGTTGTTTTACAGCGATCAAGCTATAGTGAATAGGTTAACTAATTGAGGTACCTAACGATGGCCCTCACCCTTGCCTTTGATGTCTATGGTACGTTGATCAACACCCACGGTTTGGTTGAGAAGTTGCACACGCTCATCGGGGAACGGGCGTCTGATTTTTCGGCAACATGGCGTGATAAACAGCTTGAGTACTCATTTCGTCGCGCGGTGATGGGAGCTTATGCTGATTTCTCAATTTGCACACGGGATGCGTTGGAATACACCTGCAGGTTGTATCAAGTCGATATAGATCATGTGCAGAAACAGCACCTTCTAGCCGCCTATACACAATTGCCAGCATTCCCTGATACCCGTGAAGCGCTGCAGCAGCTCGCTCAGCTGGAACATCGTTTATTTGCTTTCTCAAATGGTAGCGAGCACTCAGTACGACAATTGCTATTATCAGCAGATGTTTTGCACTGTTTTCATGGGGTTGTGAGCGCGGCAGAGGTAAGCACCTTTAAACCTAACCCCACTGTCTACCAGCACTTTCTCGAAACAACCGCCAGTAACGCCAAGACGACTTGGCTTATTTCAAGCAATCCGTTTGATATTATTGGAGCAGAGCAGGCGGGTTTCAGTACCGCTTGGATCCAACGCGATAGCCGCCAAGTATTTGATCCTTGGGGCACTGAGCCCACCGCTGTTTTCGCAGACCTAACTGAACTCTTAACTCAGCTGAGTTAGCTTTTATCGAAATCGAAACCGCTCACGACGCCGTTTTCGAAATACACATGATCTGTTCCGATGTAGTTTTTGCCTTTATAGCGACGGTAACGCCAAACCTCGGTGGTCCCGCGATAAGTGACTCTATCTGGCTCACCCCACGCCCAGTTCACTTGCTGCTTGTTCATACCAACCGCCACCTCTTTCATAACCGCCATTTGCTGCAGTTTACCTTCTATCGCAAGCTTTTTACGTGATGCCTCACCGCGCTCTTTGGCGCGCTGGCGTTTGGCACGTTGTTTGGCTTCCCAATCGTCTAGCCATTTGCTGTTGGTTTTTTTGCGCTCAACTTCAACTTGGGGTGGTTGATAAGGTTTTGGGTTATTGGGCATCACGGCGCTGCGATCACCAAAGTGGCGCAGATAGTCATCGCAAGAGAGGGATGTTTTAACCTTTTTACCCCCGATGTCGCACGTATTTACTGCCAAGCAGGAGCCGCTAAAAGCTAACAAAAAAGATAATGAAGCGAATGTAAATAATTGTTTTTCAATAATTAACTTCATTTAAAGCATCCTTGCCTAAAAAGTAAAAGCTTCACAATAACAGTACTAAGATGAATATTAGCTTTTTTTGATAACCTTGCTATCACTTGTCTGAATAGATTAGATTTCACGCTTTTTGGAGCCATTCATGATTCACCTGATCCTCGGCGGGCGACGTTCTGGCAAAACTCGCTTTGCAGAGCAGTTAGCGCACAACTCCGCCAAGCAGGTGCACTACATCGCAACAGCGCAAGTATTCGATACCGAAATGGGGCAGCGCGCAAAAGCCCACCAAGCAGAGCGCCCACCAACTTGGTATACACATGAAACACCGTTTGAACTGGCTAAGGTGTTGGTGCAATTTCGTGATGACAATCACTGCCTATTGGTGGATTGTTTAACCATGTGGGTGACTAATATGCTCTGTGCCGACTACACACCAGAGCAGATAGCTTCAGAGCGCAAAGCGCTTATTGATACGATCCAAGCAAGCCGAGCAACCATCATTTTTGTTTCGAATGAGACGGGGCTTGGCATTGTCCCAGAAGGGGCATTAACACGTCGCTATTGCGATGAGGCTGGCATCCTGCATCAAGAGATCGCAGCGCTTGCGGATCATGCAGCATTGATTGTGGCGGGCCTGCCACTCACCCTGAAAAACGCCGCAGCAACAGGAACCTAAAATGAGTTTTGATTGGCTAAACCAACCTGCCCACAGTATTAACCATAGCGCGCAAACAGCCGCCGCTGCTCGTCAGATGCAACTGACCAAGCCGCCCGGCGCACTTGGCCAACTCGAAGCGCTGGCGATCCGGTTAGCAGGGCTGCAAGGACGAGAGTGTCCAACGCTTGAGGCGATTAAAATACACCTATTTGCCGCCGACCATGGCTCTGCGGCCAGCGGTGTTTCACCCTATCCTCAAGCGGTCACTGCGCAAATGGTGAGCAACTTTGCGCTCGGTGGAGCGGCAATCAGCGTGTTAGCTCGCCAGCATAATGCAGATCTGAAGATCACCTGCCTCGGCACGGTGGCGCCGCTAGAGCAGGGTCTTGATAACGTGATCGATGCGTTTATCGCGCCGCAAACCAGAAGCTTTACTGAAGCACCTGCAATGACCCGAGCCCAGCTCCAGCTAGCAATCGATGCCGGTAAAAGCGCCGTCGATGAGCAGGGCAGCACTGATCTCTTCATCGGTGGCGAAATGGGTATCGGCAATACAACCAGTGCCGCGGCGATCGTTGCCGTGCTGTTGGAACAGCCGGTCGCGACGGTGGTCGGCCCCGGGGCGGGCCTTAATGAGAGCGGCGTTGATCGGAAAGCGCGGTACATTGAGAAAGCGCTGAGACTACACCAGCCGCAACTTACCGACCCCCTCAGCGTGCTGCAGTGTTTGGGAGGATTTGAAATCGCAGCTTTGGTGGGTGCCTACGTACGCGCTGCCCAGCGCGGCATTACGGTATTGGTCGATGGTTACATCTGCTCTGCGGCGGCCCTTGTGGCGATGCGCATTAACCCCTCTATATCGGATTGGCTCGTGCTATCACATCGCTCAGCAGAGCCTGGATTTAAAGCGGTGGAGTCTCAATTCTGCGCGCCTGCGCTGTTCGATTTAGGCTTGCGTTTAGGCGAGGGGAGTGGTGCGGCACTTGCCATTCCGTTGCTGCGTTCGGCGTGCCAATTACATCAAGATATGGCAACCTTTGCGCAAGCAGGCGTCGCAACAAAGGAGGAGTAGATGGCGTTATATTTGATACGGCACGGCGAAACACCTGCAGGAAAAGCCTACATTGGGCGCACCGATGCGCCACTTTCAACGGTGGGTTGGGAGCAGATGACAGCCGCATTAAAAGGCTACTCACCCCAGCAGTTTGCCGCAATCTACAGCTCCCCGTTACAGCGCTGCGCTGCCTTTGCCGAGCAGTGGTCGAATAGCGGCCACCTGCTTGAACCGGCGCTGCAGGAATATGATTTTGGCATCTTAGACGGCTTATCCGGCGCCGAAGCCTATGCGGATCACCGTGATGTGCTGCTCGCTTTTTGGGAAGACCCCGTCAACGGCACACCGCCGCAGGCGGAGCAGTTGAGACACTTTGAACAGCGAGTTACCCATGCATTGAGCAAGATCGCAAAGCACCATGGCGATGAGGATGTTTTGATCTTCACCCACGGAGGCGTTATCAAACTCGCGATTGCCCACCTGCGCCAGCAAAGTTTACATACAATGTTTGAGATTGAAGCGCCACACGCCAGTGTCCATCGGCTCGACTGGTCTCATACATGAGAGCTGCGTTTAACAAGCACGTTGATGCGTTTTTGATCGCGGTGCAATTCTTCACCACGATCCCTGTTCGGTTCAAAACCTACCCAGCAACAGCTACACAAAGCATTGCCCCACTGTACTACCCACTGGTGGGTGTGATGATTGGCATGTTGCTGTTTGCCGCCGCCAGCTACCTGCATACCCACACGCTGCTCACCAGTGCCATTGTTGTGACCTTGTGGGCAGTGATAACAGGGGGGTTACACCTTGATGGGGTCGCCGATTCGGCCGATGGTTGGATGGCAGGCATCGGACAGCGCGAAAAGACACTCGCGGTGATGAAGGACCCGTTAGTCGGTGCTAGTGGTGTGCTGACGCTGGTACTGGTGCTGCTATTAAAATTTGCTGCCGTTGTGCATCTTCTTGAGGCTGGCGCGCTATTTGTGTTGTTGCTTGCGCCACTCGTTGCCCGCACAGCAACGCTGTTACTCTTGGCGACAACACCCTATGTTAGCCCAACGGGTATCGCATCCCATACCGCCAACCAGTTACCCACCCGTGTGGCGACTGCTGTCTGTGGGTTGATACTTGTGATGCTAATTTCTATCAGCCCCAGTGTTGCCATATTGATTGGCTTGTCGTTTTGGTGGCTGCGCCGCGCCATGCTGCGCCGTTTGGGCGGCATGACAGGCGATACCGCAGGTGCGCTTATTGAGATCATCGAAGTGCTGTTTCTTGTCTATTTTTCAGTTATTTAGCGCCAAGTTAGCGTAGATTAGTTTTTTGCAGGTTGATATGAGCACCCTGCAATTGACACTCACCCACCATGCCGGTAGCCTCTGCGCTTTCAGGTCAATCGACTAAGGTCTATGGTCGGTTGTTAAATGGGAAGCTGGTGCGTTCCGTCGTTTTCACGACAACAATCCCAGCACTGCCCCCGCAACGGTAAATGGGTTAACAAATCTCGGTATGCCACTGTGCGAATGCATGGGAAGGTGAGGTTTGGAACAGCTATGTTCACCCATGAGTCCGGATACCAGCCTGAAAAATGTAGTTTGCTGGTGTTGCGGAGGGCTTCACCGAACGACAGTGCTGATAACGATCTGGCTTTGTTGTAATGCCTCCCAACTCCGTTTCAATTTATTTGACGGAGAACGTTAATGTTGATTGCTAAAAACTTCACAGCCGCTGCTGTGTTATTGTCCTGTGCGCTCGTTGCAACCAGTGCCAATGCCCATTTCCAATTGCTCTACACGCCCGAGCTACTGCGCGATAAGGGCGGCAACATCACCCTGAAAATGCCATTTACCCATCCAGCGGCAAACGGCCATGTGATGGATGTGGCCGCGCCACAGGCGTTTTACAGTGTCCGCAAAGGGCGCAAACAAGATCTTTTAGAGAGCATTAAAACAACCACATGGAGCAGCGCTGAGAACACTGGCACATCCTACGAAGCCGATGTCACCTTGCGCGGTTTAGGCGATCACGTCTTTATCCTAGAGCCCGCACCTTACCTTGAAGAGGAGGAGGGTGCGTACATTCAGCAGATTACCAAGAGTATCGTTAATGTTGGCAGCTTGCCGACCGATTGGAGCACCGATTTTCAGCTCAAGGCAGAGATCGTTCCACTGACAAAACCGTATGCGATTTATGCAGGCAGCAACTTCCGCGCTGTCGTTAAAAGCGCAGGCAAACCGGTTCCCAATGCGGAAATAGAGATCGAGTACGTAAACTACCAGCCAGATCTCGACACCAACCGCTTTAGCGACCAACCCGCCCTGGTGCCACCCGCGCCTGCGTTTATCACCCAAACGATCTTCGCCGACCAAAACGGCATCATCAACTTTACGCTGCCATTTGCAGGCCAGTGGGGCTTTGCCGCACTCGGCGTTGGCCCTGATACCAGCTATCAAGGCAAGCCGTTGTCACAAGATGCGGTTATCTGGGTACAAGCACACGAAGTGAAAGCAAAATAGGGCCGCGCCATGCATATCGTAGATGGTGCGCTAAGCAACGAGATCCTAGCCATAGGAGCGGTAGTTGGTGCACTGGGCGTCGCCAAAGGTTTGCGCGATATGGACTATGAGCAGATGCCGGTGACGGCTCTGCTCGCATCGGTGTTCTTTGTGGCCTCATACATCCACTTGCCGGTCGGAGTCTCAAGCATCCACCTCATACTCAATGGCTTGATTGGTCTGGCGCTTGGTTGGGCGGCCTTTCCTGCGCTGCTGGTAGCTTTGTTACTGCAAGCGGTTTTCTTTGGATTTGGTGGCTTCTTAGTGCTTGGCGTGAACCTTATCAATATTGCGATTCCAGCCGTTTTAGTGGGTTTGCTGCTGCGCCATGCATTAGCGATAACCACCCAAAAGCGCCAACTTGCCATGCTAGGTGCACTGGCAGGTGGTGGTGCCGTGACGCTAACAGCCTTCATGGTGGCGGGCACCTTAGCCCTCAATGGCGACGCGTTTCTCCCTGCCGCTAAGCTGGCCTTTCTCAGTAGCTTGCCTTTGGTGGTGATTGAAGCTGCCGTTACGGCGGCGGCTGTGGCGTTAATCGGCCAAGTGAAGCCTGAGCTTTTCGCTGTCGCTGCAAGGACAAGTTCATGAACAGGCTATTACTCACAGCCTTATTACTCATCACATCATCGTTTGTTGGCGCACATAATGTGGTGGGCGGAGTCTACACTATTGGCGATACCATCGAGGGCGAGGCGGGTTTCTCCAACGGTGATATGGCGCCCGCAGGTATCAAGGTAATCGTTACGGATATGCAAGGCGCAAGCCTTGGCCAGACCGAAACAGACGCCGAGGGTGTATTCCGCTTTAAACCCAGCCGCTATGTTACGCACCATTTTACTCTCGATCTTGGTGCAGGCCACACGCTGGCACTTACGCTTGCAGCAGAGGAGCTGCCCGCAGCACTAGCACCTACTCAAGCCCCAGCAGCAACGGCGGTAACAACCGCAGCAGCCAAATCCGCAACAGCGCTCAATAGCCAGATTGAAGCGGCCGTAGCACGCCAAGTTAAACCGTTACGCCGTGAGCTGCGCGAACTGAAAGAAGCCGCTGGCCTTCGCGATATCGTCGGCGGGATTGGCTACATTTTAGGGCTATGTGGAATAGCAGCACTGCTACGCGAGCGCAAAATGCGTAAGGAGACCGCATGAGCGCGCCGCTTGAGCACAGTGGCTTTTCATGGCGCGGACAGGCGCTACGCCACGGCAGCAGCCGGTTAGATCGTATCGAGCCGCGAGCACGCATTCTTGCACTCGCAAGCTTCGCCTTTGTCGCAGTGCTCAGCCAATCCTTAAGTGTACTCGTGATGGCACTGTTGATGTCCATATCGCTTGCTGTAGTCGCTCGGCTCGATATCAAGCGGGTATGGCGGCGCATCTTGGCGGTTGATCTTTTTATTCTGCTCCTGCTGATAAGCTTGCCCTTCACCACCCCAGGCGAGCCGGTTTTTGAGTGGCGCCAGTTTTCAGCCAGCGAGGAAGGGCTTATTCATGCGTTACAAATTGGTTTAAAAGCCAATGCGGTATTGCTAGCGGGCCTTACCTTGCTAGGCACACTCTCTGCAAACCAGCTTGGTACCGGTTTAGCGGGCTTACGGGTACCCGAGAAGATCGTCCACCTGATGCTCTTTTCTGTGCGCTATATGGATGTTATTGGCCGTGAACTCAAAAAGATGCGCCGAGCGATGCGTGCCCGTGGCTTTGTAGCATGCACCAACTGGCACACATGGCGCGCCACCGGCTACCTGATTGGAATGCTCTTTGTGCGCTCGTTAGACCGCGCAGAGCGAGTCCATAAAGCGATGAAGTGCCGTGGTTTTGATGGCCGTTTTTTCCTCTTGCCAACACCGCCATGGCAAACGCGTGATAGCTACTTTCTCGGTGTTTGGTTGCTTGCTTTGGCTGCACTTTGCTTAGGAGGCCTACAATGAGCTGTGTGCTGCGCTGCGCAGGTATCCACTACCACTACCCAAGACGCGATGCCGTTTTAAAGGATGTGAACTTTTGCCTGCAAGCCGGTGAGCGCCTCGCCATTGAGGGCACCAACGGTGCGGGAAAAACCACCTTGCTGCATATTTTAGTGGGCTTAACCAAAGCGAAAGCGGGGTATGTTGAAGCGTTTGGCACGCGCTGCCACGACGAATCAGCCTTTCAGGCGATGCGTTTTCAAGTAGGGCTACTGTTCCAAGACTCCGACGACCAGCTGTTTTGTCCAACTGTTCTAGAAGATGTGATGTTTGGCCCCCTTAATCAGGGCAAAAGTGTTCAAGCAGCCCAGCAGTTGGCGCTGGATGCACTCTCGCAGCTGGGTTTAGAGGGCTTTGATAGCCGTATCGCATATCAGCTCTCGGGCGGCGAAAAGCGCCTCGTGGCGTTAGCAAGCTTACTCGCTATGCAGCCACAAGTGCTTCTGTTGGATGAACCCACAAACGGCCTAGATAGCAAAACCCGCGAACGCCTGATCGAGATTATTCGCGCGTTGCCGCAGGCGATGATTATTGTCTCCCATGATAGCGATTTTGTAGCAGCGGTCGCGACCCGTTCCCAGCAACTCTGTGATGGCCGCTTAACAAGCGAGGAGACGGTATGAGCCTCTATCCCTTCACAGCTGTTGTTGGCCAAGAGCCCTTTAAACAGGCGTTGCTGCTTAATGCGGTTGATCCCAAAATTGGCGGCGTGCTGGTGAGTGGCCCCCGCGGTTGTGCAAAGTCCACCTTAGCGCGAGCGATGGTAGAGTTACTGCCCAAAGGGGCGCTGGTGAATCTGCCGTTGGGCACCAGCGAAGAGATGCTCTGCGGTACACTCGATCTGCAGCAAGCACTGAGTGATAAATCTGTTCGCTTCAAACCGGGCCTGCTAAGCAAAGCCGACGGTGGACTCCTCTATATTGATGAGGTCAATTTACTCTCAGATCGTCTCGTAGATCTGCTGCTAGATGCCGCAGCCAGCGGTATCAATCATGTGGAGCGTGATGGCATCAGCCATCAGCACGCCTGCCGCTTTATGTTGGTTGGCACGATGAACCCCGATGAGGGCGAAGTGCGTGATCAGCTTAAGGATCGCTTTGGATTAAGCGTAGCGTTACAAAACGAGACCGATATCGACGCCCGCGTGCTTATCTCAGAGCGCCGCAGTCTATTTGAGCACAACCCGCACGCGCTAATTGCTCAGTTTGCTGAAGCGCAGCAGCAGGTGTGCGCGCAAATTAGCGCCGCTCAAGCCTGCTTGCCGGATATCACGTTAAACAAAGCGCTGCTGCGCGATATCGCTAAACGCTGTATCGCCGCCAATGTGGATGGCATGCGTGCCGATATTGTCTGGTCCCGAGCAGCCAAAGCACACGCTGCTCTAGCAGGGCGCATAGAGGTGCAGCGAAGTGATATTGATGCTACCGAGGCCTTAGTGCTCGCACATCGGCGCAACTCACCAAACGAACCACCCAGCCCGCCGCAAACTTCAAAGCGCCCACCAGATAGTAAGCGCCAAGATACTGAGCTGCCGCCCAATAGCCCCCAACAGGGTGATTGGGGCGCGATGGACGAGGTCCGCCATGCGCAATCGGCGCAGTTGCGTGGCAGCAGCGTAAAGCCGGCAAACGCGGGCTTGAGGTTAACCACTAACCAGATCGATTGGCCAGCAACGCTTACCAGCTCACAAACAGCGCCGGTAGAGCGTGAGCGGATAGAGCGTGTCAGCAAGTTGAACTTAGTGCTACTGGATACCTCCGGCTCGACACTCAAAGTGCAACAAGGGGCTGATGTTCTGGCCTATGCGCGAGGTTTTGTTGAGGAGCTAGCACAGAACGCCTATCTACAGCGCCAGCGCTTAACCCTGTTCGGCTTTGGTAATGATGCTGTTGAGCTGTTAGCGCAGACACGCCGCCCGCCAAAAAGCTGTGCATCACTCTTTGACAGCCTCAGCGCAGGCGGCGGAACACCACTGGCAAAGGCACTGGAAACGGCGCAGAACTACATCAAACAGCTGTTACTTCGTGAACCAAACATAGAAGTTGAAACCTTTGTGCTCACTGATGGCCGCTACCGTGAACGCCCAAAAACACTGCCGTTTAAGGGCACAACCCACGTGATCGACCTTGAACAGGGCGAGCTACGTATTGGCAACAGCAAGCAACTGGCCGAGCAGTTGCACGCTCACTACCTTCCGCTATTTTGAGGCACCACACAATGACGCTTGAGAAACCCAAAAAGACCCACGAAGAGCGCATGGCGCGCAAAAAAGCGGTCATGGATGAGCGGATCGCCAACGCGAAAGAGGAGCGGGGTGTGCTCATCCTGCTAAAAGGCAACGGTAAAGGAAAAAGCAGCTCCGCTTTAGGCACCATGGCGCGCTGCGTGGGCCATGAAAAGGCTGCAGCTGTGGTGCAGTTTATTAAGGGCCGCCGTGAAACCGGCGAGTTCAAGTTTTTCAGCAGCCACCCGTTGATCGAGTGGCATGTTATGGGCGAGGGCTTCACATGGGAAACCCAAAGCCGTGAACGCGACGAAGCCGCCGCGGCTCACGCTTGGGAGATTACCGAACGTCTACTGCAAGACCCAAACCGCGATATCGTCGTGCTAGACGAGATGGCGTATATGTTTAAGTACCGCTATCTACCACTGGAGCCGGTCATCGCCGCGCTGAAAGCGAGGCCGCGCCACCAGCATGTCATTATCACCGGTCGCGTGATGCCAGAGGCACTTGAAGAGATTGCCGACACGATCAGCGATATCAAAGATCAGCGCCATGCTTTTCGTTTAGGCGTCACATCACAAGCGGGGATCGAGTACTAATGGCCCACAGCAAACCTGTACTCGAGTGTCCGGCGTTGATGCTAGCAGCGCCTGCATCTGGGCAAGGTAAAACGACAATTACCGCTGCGATGGCGCGCTATTTTCGCCTTCAGGGCCTGCGCGTGCGGGTATTTAAAGCAGGGCCCGACTATCTGGACCCCAAAGTTCTTACACTGGCCAGTGGCGCCCCCGTTGAACCACTAGATATGTGGATGGCGGGCGATGAGTACTGCCAAACGATGCTCTATCAAGCCTCGACCGAAGCAGATCTTATTCTTATTGAAGGGGTGATGGGGTTATTTGATGGCGAGCCCTCCTGTGCTGATCTCGCGTTACGCTTTGATATTCCCGTCGCACTGGTTATGAATGTGAAGGGGATGGCACAAACAGTAGCAGCTGTTGCGTTAGGTCTTGCCAGTTATCAGCCCACGCTTAATGTGGTTGGAGTGATCGCAAATCACTGCAGCACCGCGCGCCATGCCGAGCTGATCCAAAGCGCGTTACCCGATCATCTACCCATGCTAGCTTGCCTGCGTTCGGATGAGAGCATCACACTGCCAGAGCGCCATCTGGGTCTTATCCAAGTTGAAGAGCAGCAAGAGCACATTGATGCACTCATCAACAAAGGTGCTCACTGGTGGGACGACGGTTTAGCACGTGGCACAGGTTTAGACGCCTTTTTCGATGCTGTTGGAAAAACACAATTTATACCCACAGAAACACCTCCAGCGCAGCTTTCCTATCCGCTCAAAGGGCTAACCATTGCGGTTGCTAAAGATGCAGCATTTACTTTCATTTATGATGCTAACCTATTGTTTTTGAAAAATTATGGTGCGCAGATATCGTACTTTTCGCCACTTAGCGATACTAAAATCCCAGCCGCCGATGCGATCTGGCTACCGGGCGGCTATCCCGAACTACACCGCGATACATTAGCACAAAACCATGCGCTGCAAGCCTCGCTGCGTAGCGCCTATGAAGCCGGTTTACCCATTCTGGCCGAATGTGGCGGGCTGCTATTTTGCCTTGAGGGTTTAACCGATCTAGAGGGGCAGCGCTCGCCGATGTGTGGACTGATCAAAGGTGAAGGGGTGATGCGTGGTAAGCGCGGTTGCCAAGGTATGCAGAGCGCGATGTTACCCGAGGGCGAAGTACGCGCTCATGCCCATCATCGCTCGCGCACCGAAGGGACACCTGCACCGATTGCACATGGTAAGCGCCAACGTCACAGTGCGCCGGGGGAGGCGATCTATCGCCAAAACGCCTTAACGGCCACCTATCTACACCTGTTTTTCCCCTCTAACCCTGAGGCGATCTGCCGTCTTTTCCTGGGTGATTTCGCCACACCTGAGGTTTCGATCTAATGTGGCCTGAGTCCTCCGAGCAGCCAACACCACTGCGCACCGGTTTAACTACCGGTAGTTGCGCAACGGCCTGTACGGTTGCGGCGGTGCGCTATCTATTTGAGCAAAAGCGCTTGAGCACAGTTGCGATCATGCTACCCAGAGGACAAACGGTTGAACTCCCGATTCACCATGTTGAAGCGTTAGATACCGATAGCGCTATTGCGGCGACGATTAAAGATGCTGGTGATGACCCCGATGTCACCCACGGTAGCGAAGTCTTTGTGCAGCTGCGCCTTACTCGCGAAAAGGCCATCACCTTCAAAGCTGCCGCAGGCGTTGGCACGGTGACAAAAGCGGGTCTAAGCCTTGCGATTGGCGAGCCTGCCATTAATCCGGTGCCACGCCAGATGATTACCGACCACCTACAACGCTACCGTGCCTTCTATGCTTACGAAGGCGGCTTTGAGGTGGCTGTGGGGGTAAAGAACGGTGCCCAGATCGCACAGAAAACCATGAACCCAAGGCTTGGCATTCTCGGTGGTCTCTCTATTTTAGGAACCACCGGTATCGTGCGCCCCTACAGCTGCGCTGCCTATATCGCTTCGATCCGCCAAGGCGTGGATGTGGCCTGTAACAACGGCCTAACACATATCGCTGCCAGCACCGGCAGCACCAGCGAAGCGATGGTGCGTGAGCACTATCAGCTGAGCGATATGGCTCTCATTGAGATGGGTGACTTTGCCGGTGCGTTTTTGAAGCACCTGCGGCGCAACACACAGCTGACACGCCTTACGCTGTGCGCAGGCTTTGGCAAGCTCACTAAGCTAGCAGCAGGGCATTTGGATCTGCACAGCCGCGCGTCATCCATAGACTTGCACCAACTTGCGCAAATTGCACGTGAGCTAGGCGGTGATGAGCAACTGGCAGAACAGATTGCAGGGTGTAACACCAGCATGGAAGCGCTGCGCTTGTGCCAAATGCAAAAGCTCCCCTTGGCAGATACGATTTGTCAGCGTGCCGGTGCCGTGATGCGCCGATTTATCCCAAAAACCATCACTATTACGGTCTGGGCTGTAGACCGCAAGGGCCTCCCTGTTGGATCCTATGCAGATACGCCAGCGCTGCTTGCGCGCTGTTATGGCATGACGGAGATTGGGGATGATGAATAAGACAAAACTGTTGCTATTAGGCGGCACAGGTGAAGCAAAACAGATGGCAACGCAGCTGCACCAGCAGGGTGTTGCCGTGATCTACAGCGAAGCGGGGCGGGTACGTGCGCCCAAGCTGCCGTGTGAAACACGCGCAGGCGGTTTTCGCGCAGTGGGAGGCTTTCATCGCTACCTCACGGAAACGCCCATTAGCGCAGTACTCGATATGACCCATCCATACGCGATGCGCATTAGTGAGCAAGCGTGGAGCGTCTGCAAAAACGCCGATGTGACCTATTGGCGTTATCAGCGTCCGGCGTGGCAGCCCGCTGCCGAAGATGAGTGGATCACCTTTACAGACCGTGCGGAACTCCCCGATAAGCTAGCGGGTGAAATTTCCGTCTTGCTGACGATCGGGCAACTGGAGCAGTCACTGATCGATGCCCTTGCCAAAGCGTGTGATCAAGTGGTGATTCGCACAGCGGTACCGCTGGACGCTCAGCTGCCAGACAACGTCTATTGGGAGCAGGCGATCGGCCCCTTCAGCGAGCAAGATGAGCACGACCTGTTTGCCAAGTATGGCGTGAGTGCTTTGGTATCTAAAAACAGTGGCGGCAACGCGACAGCCCCGAAATTAGATGTTGCACGCAAGCTGGGTGTCAGTGTCTTTTTAGAAGCGCGCCCCGATATGAGCCACCTAAACGATATGCCACTGCTGAACGATCTTAACCAGTGTCGCGATGCAGTGATCACCTTTTTTAACATCCCCAACGAGCCGGGCAAACGCCCGCGACGATAAACGAGAGAGTAGATGAGCGCTGCGTCACCCCAAGAGTACATTGCAGATCCGAGCCATATCGAAGCGCGTAGCTTCGAGCTTATCCGCCAAGAGGCGCAGCTAGACCACCTGTCACGTTACGAACAGCAGGTGGCCATGCGGGTGATCCATAGCCTAGGGATGCCCGAACTTGCCCAGCACTTGCGCTTTAGTGGCACTGCCTGTGCCGCAGGTATGCAAGCCCTCACGGCGCAAGCACCGATCCTTTGCGATGCCGAGATGGTCAAAGAGGGGGTGACCAAGCGCATGATTAGCGAAGCGCCGCTGTGCTTTCTTAACCACCCCGAGACCCCCAAGCTTGCCGCGCAACATGGCGAGACCCGCTCGATGGCCGCACTACGCCAATGGGAGCCGCACCTTGAAGGTGCTGTGGTACTGATCGGCAACGCACCCACGGCGCTGTTTCGCTTAATTGAGATGCTGCACGGCGGAGCAGCAAAACCTGCGCTAATTATCGGCATGCCGGTGGGCTTTGTCGGAGCCGCCGAATCAAAACAACTGCTGTGGGAGCAACACCAAGCCCTTGGAGTACCTTGCATTACGTTACTGGGCCGTATCGGGGGGAGCGCTGTGACAGCGGCTAGTTGCAACGCTTTACTGCGCTGTATTCGTGGGGAGCTTTATTAAGATGCAGATTGATGTCATCGGCTTAGGGGTTGAGCAACCCGCCCAACTCACCAACAACGCCATTTCTGCGCTGGCGGGCAGCGATATGATTATCGGCTCGCCACGTCAGCTAGAGCTGGTATCGGGCTATGTTGGTAGTACGCGGCAAACCCTTTTTGACAGCCTTGAGCACTTTTCGGCCCAGCTAAAAAGCCAACTAGAGCAGGGCACAGAAAAGATTGCGGTACTGGCTTCAGGAGACCCTCTGTGGTTTGGCATTGGCCGCTGGTTGAGCCAATTCGCCATGCGCGAAGCCAGCATTAACCTAATGTTTCATCCCAATATCTCCAGCTTGCAGGCGGCTTGCCATCGGCTGGGAGTCGCGATGGATGCGGTGCAGACAATCAGCGTACATGGCAGGCCGCTAAACTCACTGCGCAGCCAGCTACGTCCCAATCAACAGGTTTTATTATTAACAGATCTGCAGAGCACGCCACTGGCGATTGCTACGTTGCTGCAGGATATCGGCTTTAAAGATGCCAAATTAACGGTACTGGAACGCTTGGGTTATAGCGATGAGCGGATCACACAGCACCATGTGACCCGTTTAGTAAACCACCCTGAAGTTTTTGACCCGCTGCTGGTCTGCTTGGTTGAAACCGGCAGCAACCATCATCAGCCGGTGAGGTGGCCCACGTTTCCGGGCTTTGACGACCGCCTATTCAGTACCGATAAGGGCAACGGACAGGGGATGATCACCAAACGTGAAGTGCGTTTGCAGATCCTGTCGCTGCTGAGCCCAACCGCTGGCGACTGTATTTGGGACATCGGCGCAGGGTGCGGCTCCGTTTCGGTGGAGCTGGCCTATTGGTGCGCGCAAGCGAATATCATCGCGATAGAACAGCACCCTGATCGGCTATATCACCTGCGCCAAAACCAGCTGCAGTTTGGGGTAGAGCGCAACTTGCGCGTGGTGGCAGGGACAGCGTCCGATGCCTTAACGTCACCACTAGCGGAGCTACCCGCGCCTAACAAGATTTTCATTGGCGGCAGCGGCGGGGAGTTAGAAAGCCTCTTGAGTAGCTGTTGGCAGCGGCTTGCGATCAATGGCTACCTGCTGGTGAGCGCAGTAATGGAGCCAACCCGCTACAGCGCATGGCGCTTCTGCGAGGCCAAGCAGCGTAGCGGCACAGCCTCCTTTGACACCTTGCAGGTAAATATCAGCCGAGGCGAGTCTTTAGCCGGACAACTATGCTACCGACCCGCGTTACCGGTCACCTTGCTGCGCCTCCAAAAGCTTGCACCTGATACAAACGAGGTGTCCTATGGGTAAGCTGATCGGTGTGGGTGTCGGCCCGGGTGATCCAGAACTTCTAACGCTTAAGGCCGCACGCCTCATCGCAGCGGCGGATCTATTGGTGTACCTGTCGAATGAAGCGGGGCACTCCACAGCACGCCATATTGCACGTATCCCCATTGCACAGCGGCCCGACAATGCCGCCGAACTCGCGCTCGCGATGCCGATGAAACTTGATCGTAGCGCCGCCAATGCCGTGTACGATGAGGCCGCACTGCAAATATCGGATGCACTTACCAATGGGCAACTAGTGGTGTTTCTGTGTGAAGGCGACCCCCTGATCTTTGGCTCATTCAGCTATCTATTGGAGCGCCTTGCAGGGCGCTTTGCGTGCGAAGTGGTGCCGGGTATTTCATCAATCAATGGCGCGTGCGCCGCAGTAGCCACCCCGCTAACACGCCAATCGGAGTCCTTCGCTGTGGTATCTGGCCGGCAGAGCCTTGAGCAGCTCACCACCGCTCTGACGCAACATGCGGCGGTGGTGATTTTGAAAGCAGGACAGGCGCGGCCAAAAATTCTAGCCGCACTGAATGCTGCAAATCGTAGCCGAGATGCCCAGTATCTTGAGTACATTGGCCGCGAAAATGAGCGTATTGTGCGCGATGTCTCCACACTCACCGCCGAAGCGGGGCCCTATTTCTCGATGTTTCTGGTCACACAAAAATCGGAGGCGACATGCGCATCATCGCACTAACCGCTGCAGGCAAAGCACTGGCTGAGCGACTGGAAAAACCCTTAGCTGCCACCTTATGCTACAAACCGACCCCGTTTGCAGAGACCGTCCAGCGCTGGTTTCGCGCCAGTGAACCGCTTTTATTTATCTGCGCCACCGGTATCGTGATACGTACGCTTGCGCCGGTGCTCGTTAGCAAGCACGACGACCCTCCCGTCTTGGTGATGGATGAACTTGGTCAATTTGTGATTCCGCTGCTCTCAGGGCACGAAGGCGGAGCCAACGAACTAGCACGGCGAGTTAGCACACTGTGCAGCGCAACGCTGGTCCTCACCACCGCGAACACCTACCTGCGGCCTTACTATGTGGTGGGTATGGGGTGCGAGCGGCACTGCACATTTGCCGAAATAGACACGCTCTTCAACGCCACCTTGGCGCAAGCTGGCCTTGCCTTAAAGGATGTGGCAGCGCTGAGCAGTATCGATATCAAAGCGGATGAAATCGCACTGTGCAAGCTGGCCAAGCATTACGGCATTCCGTTTTTAACCTGGCCTGCAGAACAACTTTGCCGTGTTGAACCGCTACTGCAAACCCCTTCGGACTACGTGAAGAAAACGGTGGGGGTAGCCGGTGTCGCAGAGTCTTCAGCGCTGTTTAGCTGTGCCCACGCGCACTCCGGTGCAACACCTGAGTTGCTCGTACCTAAGCAGAAAAGCCAGCGTGCCACCTGCGCGATTGCGCGTATCTACGGGGCTGATGCCTCTCAATTTTCTACCTTAATGCTGGAACCCTCTGCATGAGTAAACTGTTTTTAGTCGGGACAGGCCCCGGCGCTATCGATTGGCTTACACCCCACGCCCGCAACGCCATCGGCGAGGCAACCGATATTGTCGGCTACGGGCTGTATCTCGAGATGTTAGCGCCTCTAGTGGCAGACAAACAGCACCACACACTACCACTGGGGGCTGAGGTAGGGCGTGCCCGCGTTGCGCTCAACCTTGCAGCCAATGGCAATGTTACAGCGCTCCTTTCAAGCGGCGATATTGGTATCTACGCCATGGCCACACTGGTGTTTGAGCTACTCAACGAACCCGAAGAGCCCGGTTTTAATAGCGCTTGGCTGGATGTTGAGATTGAAGTCATTCCCGGTATCTCTGCAATGCAGGCGGCGTCTAGCCGCGTGGGGGCTATGCTGGGCCACGATTTCTGTACGATCTCGCTCTCGGACCTGCTAACGCCGTGGCAAACCATTGAGCAGCGCATCCACGCCGCAGGCCAAGGCGACTTTGTGGTGTCGTTTTATAACCCCGTTTCCAAAAAGCGCGACTGGCAGCTCAACCATGCGCGCGACATCCTGCTAACCTACCGGCCTGCCAGCACCCCCGTGGTGCTTGGCCGCCAGCTCACGCGTGATGACGAGCACGTACGTATCATCACGCTGGGTGAGCTCGATGCTAAAGATGTCGATATGTTTACTTTGGTCAGTGTGGGGAACCGCGAAACCCGTTGTGTCACCACGCCACAACAGCAATGGGCTTACACCCCACGGGGCTATGCCGCTAAGTTGGAGGGCGCACAATGAGCGTCTACTTTATTGGCGCAGGCCCCGGCGACCCAGATTTGATGACCGTGAAAGGGCAACGCATTTTGGCGCGCTGCCAAGTGGTGCTTTATGCAGGGTCACTTATTCCGCGCGAAGTGATTGCAGCGGTGGAACCTAGCGCTGAGCTGATCCGCGATACCGCCACCATGAACCTTGATGAGATCACCGACGTGATCACAACAGCCCATGAAAAAGGCTGGGATGTGGCTCGGTTACAAAGCGGCGACCCTTCACTCTATGGCGCGATCGGCGAACAGATACGCCGCCTAGAGGCACTGGAGATTCCCTACGAGGTGATCCCCGGCGTCAGCGCGATGGCTGCATCGGCGGCATGGCTCGGCAAAGAGCTTACGTTATCGGGCGTTTCGCAAACCATCATTATGACGCGTTATGCGGGCAAAACCCCATTTCCCAAGCGCGAGCAGCTGCCAGCGCTGGCCCAAAGTGGTGCAACATTAGCGATCCATCTTGGCATCACCCGTATCCATAAGATTGTTGAGGAGTTGATCCCGCACTACGGTGCCGATTGCCCGGTGGCGGTGTGCTATCGCACCTCTTGGCCTGATCAAGACAAAGTGGTGGGTACGCTGGCAGATATCACCGCCAAAGTGCGTGCCAAAGGCTTCACACGGACCGCTCTCATATTGGTTGGCCACGTCTTAGATACCGATAACTTCGCTGACTCTTACCTCTACGACAAAGCGCAGGCGCACGTTTACCGCCCGATCCATAAAAAAGCGCCATCTGATAAATAAGGAACAGAAATGAATCTGCAGAAAGTACCCACCACGATCGTAACCGGCTTTCTTGGCAGCGGTAAAACCACGTTGCTATCCAACCTGTTACGCCAAGCACAAGGTAAGCGCATTGCCGTTATCGTGAATGAGTTTGGCGAGCTAGATATCGATTCAGAGCTGCTCCGCAGCTGCCCACTGGACTGCGAAGAGGATAATACCGCGCCCGCACAAGAGGAGGGCATCTATGAGCTGGCCAACGGGTGTATCTGCTGCACGGTTGAGGAGGAGTTCCTGCCGGTGATGGAGCAATTGGTTGCCCGCCGTGATCAGATCGACCATATCCTTATTGAAACCAGCGGCCTCGCGCTACCTAAACCGCTGGTGCAGGCGTTTAACTGGCCCGGCATCAAAGAACACTGCACTGTGGATTCGGTGATTACCGTATTAGATGGCCCAGCGGTTGCCGCTGGTCGCTTTGCCCACGATGAAGAGAAAGTGCAGGCACAGCGCCTTGCCGATGAGAGCCTCGACCATGACCCTTCACTGCGTGAGCTTTTAGATGATCAGCTCAGCGCCGCAGATTTGGTGATCGTAAGTAAGAATGACCTGCTCGACACACCTGCTCGCGAGCGCGTTGAGGCGGTGGTCCAGCGTGAAGTTCCAGCCCAAGTAAAAACGCTCTATTTGAGTGCTGAAGAGGTTAAACCTGAGTTGGTCATGGGTATTGAAGCGGCAACCGAAGCGCGCATTGATAGCATCCATAACCATCATGATCACCACCACGCACATGGCGCTGAGCACGACCATGCCCACGATCATTTTGATTCCATGGTCCTGCGCTGCAACGCAGTCGATGCCGATACGCTGCACACCTTACTGAACCAACTGCTCGCAGAAAACGCCATCTATCGTGTGAAAGGCTTTGCCGCTGTTGCGGGTAAACCGATGCGCCACGTCGTGCAGGCAGTGGGAACACGTCTTGATCACTACTTTGACCGCCTCTGGCAAGCCGATGAAGCCCGCCAAACCCAGCTCGTTTTTATCGGCAAGCACCTTGATGAAGCGCAGCTACTGGCTGCCTTGAAAACGGCGGAAGTGGCGTAAACAATGCACCTACTGGCAGCTCAACCCGGCGGTTATGTTGAAGACGAGGGGATTATCGACCTTGCGCAAACACCTGCGCCGGTTGTTATCCTCGGTGCCGCCGATAGCGCTATTTCGGCGCTGGCGCACGCCATCGACCGCTGCGATACCCCGCTGCCAGAGGTGCGTTTAGCAAACTGGTTACAGCTCGCTAAACCCGCCGCCTTTGATCTTTACGAACACCGCGTGCTGGAACACGCACACGTGGTGCTGTTGTCACTGTTGGGCGGGCGCAGCTATTGGGCGTATGGCTTAGAGCGTTTGATGGCGTGGGCCAAGCAAGCCAACCGTACCTTGATTATCGTACCGGGGGATGACCAGCCAGACCCTGAGCTAGCCGCCGCATCAACCGTTTCAGCAGCGGATCAGCGGCAAGTATGGCAATACCTGCGCGCCGGCGGGGTAGCAAACGCCAATGCGTTGCTTCACTTTCTTGCCGGTAACTATCTTGGCTACCACACAACATGGGAACAACCCCAGCCCTTGCCCGCCTGTATGCTGCTAGCGCCCGATGCAAGCACGTTATCGCCAACCAGCCTTAGCCAGTGGCAGAGCACTTGGCACACGGAGCAGCCGGTTGCCGTTTTATTGCTGTATCGCAGCCACTTGCAGAGCGGCAATACCGATGTGTTCTATGGATTGGTGGCCTGCCTACGCGATGCTGGGCTAAATCCACTGCCGGTAGCGATCTCCTCGTTGAAAGAGCCAGACGCACTGGCCGCCGTTGATCTACTAATTGAGCAAAGCGGTGCCAGCGTGATTTTGAACTGCACCGGTTTTTCGAGCAACCGTGCGGCAGCGCCGGGCCTTGCCTCCACAGGAACTGTGTTTAGCTCCCCCTTTGCGGCGCAAATACCGGTGGTGCAACTTGTAATGGCCAGCACTACGCAAGAGGACTGGCAAGACCACAGCCAAGGGCTGCGCAGCCGTGATATCGCCATGCAGGTGGTCCTTCCCGAGATGGATGGCCGTATTCTCAGCCGCGCTGCCTGCTTTAAAACCTCAACATGGCGCTGCACAGCCGCCCAGACCGACGTGGTACGTTTTGAGCTACACCCAGAGCGCGCAGCGTTTGTCTGTGGCTTTGTTGCCCGTACCGCATCCTTAGCAAACAAAGCCAATCGCGATAAGCGTGTCGCGCTGGTGCTAGCCAACTATCCGACCCATGATGGACGTATTGGCAACGGGGTGGGGTTGGATACACCCGCAGCAACCATCAATATCTTGCGCGCATTACAAGCGCAAGGGTATCCGGTTGACGATATTCCAGAAGGCGGTGATGCGCTGATTCGGGCACTGTTACAAAGCATCACCAACAACCCCAATACGCTGCACTACCTGCCATGTTGGCAAAGTATGGCTATTGATGAATACATGGCACATTTTGCACAGCTACCGGATGCCTGCCAGCAAGCCGTTTGGGAGCGTTGGGGTGCACCCGAGCAAGATCATAAGTGCCGTAACGGGCGCTTGATGATCGCCGGAATCCGCTTAGGCGAAACCTTTGTTGGTATTCAGCCGGCACGGGGTTTTAACCTTGATCTTGCTGCGAACTACCACGATCCTGACCTTATTCCGCCGCATAGTTATCTGGCTTTCTATTTTTGGCTGCGCCACACCTACCAAGTGGATGCCTTTATCCATGTAGGCAAACACGGCAACCTTGAGTGGCTGCCGGGCAAAGGGGTCGCACTTTCTGAGCAATGCTGGCCCGATATTGCGTTGGGGCCCATGCCAAATTTCTACCCCTTTATCGTGAATGACCCTGGCGAGGGTGCGCAGGCGAAGCGCCGCACACAAGCGGTGATTATCGACCATCTGATGCCCCCCATGACCCGAGCAGAAACCTACGGTGAGATGGCAGAGCTAGAGGGGCTAGTGGATGAGCTTTACCAAGCGATGGGGATGGACCCGCAACGCGAGCAGTGGCTGAAAGAGGCGATTTTGGAAACGCTGCAAAGCAGCCATCTGCTTGAAGAGATCGCTCCCGATGGTGGCCAAGGCGAAGCGCTGCTCGATAGCCTAGATGCCTACCTTTGCGAGATCAAAGAATCGCAAATCCGTAATGGTCTGCATATTCTGGGTGAGCTTCCATCAAAGGAGAAACTGGCCGACACCCTCGTTGCCTTGTTGCGCTTACCACGTGGTTCGGCAAGCCACGAACAGGGCATTTTACACGCATTAGCCAGCGATTTAGCGCTAGATATCGACCCGTTCGGCGAACCGCAAATGCCTTACCACGGACCAAAGCCACAGCGTTTGGCGCAGGTAGCGGCAGAGGTGTGGCGAAATGTGGGTGATACCCGTGAGCGCTTAGAACAACTGGCACAGCAACTTGTGATCGACATTGTTCTTGAGCAAAACACGGCTGACACGCTAAGCAATCTACCCGTCACTGCTGAACTCCTTGAGCACGCCAAAACTGGCGTTTTACAACTTCTTGAGCAGAGCGCAGAACACGAGATCAGCACGCTACTTACGGGTTTAAACGGCGGCTTTGTACCACCTGGGCCAAGCGGTGCTCCTACCCGTGGGCGCTTAGATACGCTGCCAACGGGGCGCAACTTCTTTTCGGTAGATAATCGTGCAGTTCCTACGAAAGCGGCGTGGGCGTTGGGGCAAAAATCCGCCGACGCTCTGATTATGCGCCACCTCCAAGAGCATGGCGATTATCCAAAACAGCTGGGCTTATCCGTCTGGGGAACGGCCACCATGCGTACCGGCGGTGACGATATCGCCCAAGCATTTGCCCTAATGGGCGTGACGCCCGTTTGGGCAGAGCAGGGCAACCGCATCATCGATATCAAGGTGATCCCCGCTATGTTGATGGCTAGGCCACGTGTGGATGTTACGCTGCGTATATCGGGCTTTTTCCGTGATGCCTTCCCGAATGTGATTAAGCTTTACGACACCGCCGTGCAAGCCATCGCCCAGCTTGATGAACCGGGCACCAGTAATGTGATTCGCCAACATATTGAAGCACGCGCCGCCGAGCTCAGTGCACAAGGCATAGCACCTGATACCGCACAGCGCCAAGCCAGCTATCGCGTTTTTGGCTCTAAACCCGGCGCCTACGGTGCAGGTTTACAAGGCCTCATTGATGAAAAGTGTTGGGATAGCCGCGCTGACCTTGCAGAAGCTTACGTCAACTGGGGTGGCTACGCTTATGGACACAATGCTGAAGGAGGCGTGGTTGCGCGCGATGCGTTTATCGAACGCCTACGCCACCTTGAAGTCGTGGTACAAAACCAAGATAACCGCGAGCACGACCTGCTGGATTCAGATGATTACTACCAGTTCCAAGGCGGAATGACCGTTGCCACTGCGGCGCTGCGCGGCCAAGAGCCGGTGGTCTATTTTAGCGATCACGCCAATCCCGAGCGCCCTCATATTCGTACCTTAAAAGAGGAGCTAAACCGCGTTATGCGTAGCCGCGTGCTTAACCCGAAATGGCACGCGGCCATGCGCGATCACGGCTATAAAGGGGCCTTTGAGATGGCAGCCACGCTTGATTATCTGTTCGCCTATGACGCCACCACCACCTTGGTGGGTGATTACCAGTACGACCAGATCTGCGATGCGCTGCTCTTGGATGAGACCAACCGAGACTTCATGTTGCAGAGCAATGCCCCAGCGTTTGAAAAGATGATCGAACGATTAAGCGAAGCCCACGAGCGCAATATGTGGAGCGACTCAAACGAGCGCTTAGATGCGCTCAAAGATACCTTGTTAGCGCTGGATGAGCAGCAAGAAAAAAGTTAATAAACCAATTTATTTAAATTAAATAACTGATTGATTTAAGAGAACTAGTGTGAGCAAAAAAGGCATTATGATCTGCGGCCATGGCAGCCGCGATAAAGCAGCGGAAACAGAGTTCGGCAAAGTTGCATTGGCACTGCGCGAGCGCTTCCCAGAGACGCCTGTCGAGTACGGATTTTTAGAGTACTCCGCGCCCAATATCCACATGGGATTGGACAAGCTCGTTGCCGAGGGCTGCGATGAGATCATAGCCGTCCCCGGAATGCTGTTTGCAGCAACCCACGCCAAGAATGATATCCCTTCGGTACTGACAACCTTTGCAGAAAAACACCCGGGCCTCACCGTACACTATGGCCGAGAGCTAGGTTTGCATACCTCTATGATTGCGGCGTTTGAAGGCCGTATTTATGAAGCACTCGGCTATGGTGAAGATAATCGCCCAGCAGAGCTGTACGATACGCTGCTCGTTGTCGTGGGCCGCGGTACATCGGATACCGAAGCCAACGCAGAGGTCGCTAAGCTAACCCGGATCGTGAACGAGAATATGGGCTTTGGTTGGGCGAGTACCGTGTATTCGGGCGTTACCTACCCCTCTGTTGGCGTAGGCTTAGAGCAGGTTTTGAAACTGGGCTTTAAACGGGTAGTCGTCGCACCGTACTTCCTCTTTACAGGCCGTTTGATCAAGCGCATTAACGCTTACATCGACCGTGTTGCAGCAGCGCATCCTGATGTGGAGATCATTACCGCAGGCTACCTGAACGATCACGCCCACGTGATCGATACCTTTGTGGATCGCATCACGGAAGCCGGAGGCGAGCAGGTGGGTGATGAAAGCCTGATGGACTCCTTCCAACGCCGCCTTGCAGCAGGCGAGGTGGATGTGCACCACCATCACGCGGAGTATCGTGACCACGACCACGACCATCAGCATGATCATGGCCACTCCCACGGTGTCTATCGTCATATCGGACACCCCTTGGGGCCACGTACGATGATTGGTGAAGGCGTATGCTGCTGCTTTATGCGCCAGTTCCCCGATGACATTTTGGAAGAGGAACGCGCGCGTATTGAAGCGGCACCTGATGAAACACCAATTGCACACCGCTAATTATGAGCCAACATGCGTTTTCAGCCAGTGAGCGCGCGGCGGTTTATCGTGCTATCGATGAACGCCGCGATATGCGCCACTTCAATTCGTTACCGGTAGCTGAGGATGTTCTGATGCGCATCCTCGCTGCAGGGCACGCAGCCCCCAGCGTTGGGTTAATGCAGCCGTGGCGTATGATCCGCATCACGCAATCCTCCCTGCGTAAACAGCTACGCCAGTGCGTCGATAAAGAACGTTTAGCCACGGCAAAAGCCCTGAATGAGCGGGAAAAAGCGTTTTTGGCATTAAAAGTGGAGGGGATGGACCACTGCGCGGAAGCACTGGTAGTGAGTTTGATGGATAAACGTGAGCCACACATCTTTGGCCGCCGCACACTGCCCGAGATGGATTTAGCTTCGGTGAGCTGCGCTATCCAAAACATGTGGCTCGCCGCACGTGCTGAGGGCGTCGGTATGGGCTGGGTATCGCTGTTTGACCCGGCCGATGTTGCAAAGCTGCTTGAGATGCCCGCTGGTGCAAAGCCCGTGGCTATCTTATGTATTGGGCATGTGGATGCGTTTTATCCGCGTCCGATGCTAGAGCAAGAGGGATGGCGCAAACCCGACGCGCTTGCTGATCTATTGTGGGAAAACCGCTGGGAGCACAGCTAATGCCGTGGGATTTCGCAATATGGCCCGCGCTGGCAGTAGCGCTTGCTTGTATGCTCGACCGTTGGCTGGGCGAACCTCAGCGCCATCACCCTTTAGTGATCTTTGGCGCGTGGGCAGATAAGATCCATTGTGTTCGATGGTTTAAGCGCCAAGACCCACTCCAGCAGCGCTTAGCTGGAGCCGCAATGCTTGCCAGCGCTGTGCTACCGTGGGTCTTGGGAGCCGCGTTACTTACGCAGCTGCCCGCCATCGGTGAGCTGCTAAGCGTTGTGCTGCTCTATGGTTGTATCGGCCACCAAAGTTTACGTGAGCATGTATTACCTATCGCCAGTTCACTTAAAGCAGGCGATACCAAACAAGCGAGGGCGCTGGCTTCAAGGATTGTCAGCCGCGACCCTGAGAAGATGGATCCCACCAAAGCCGCCATCGAATCCACTCTAGAGAACGGTACCGATGGGGTTTTTGCTGCCATCTTCTGGTTTCTAATTGCAGGCGCACCGGGGGCAGTGCTGTATCGCCTAGTGAACACGCTTGATGCGATGTGGGGCTATAAAACCGCCGAGTTGTTGCATATCGGCTGGGCTGCCGCCCGATTGGATGATCTGCTCAACTACGTGCCAGCACGCCTCACTGCGTTGAGTTATGCGCTACTTGGAAACACTCGGTCAGCGCTCCGTTGCTGGAAAACCCAAGCGCACCTTTGCGCAAGCCCCAACGGCGGGCCTGTGATGTGTGCCGGCGCGGGCGCGCTGCAGATCGAGCTAGGCGGGCCAACGTGGTACCACGGCCAGTGCGTTGAAAAGCCAGTGATGGGCGAGGGCAAAGCACCCGATGCCGATAGCATTTTAGCCGCGCTACAGCTGGTGAAACACACTCTGCTACTATGGATTGCTGCAGCATTTGCCATAGGTTTTCTGGAGAGCGGGCTATGAACCCTGCGCCAAGCCATGGTGGCCGTTTAATTGAAGCGATGCAGCGCCACCCAGAGATAACCGACTGGTTAGACCTCTCGACAGGGCTTAACCCCCAACCATGGCAACCGCCAGATATACCGCTAGCGGTGTGGCATCGTTTACCCGAGCCAAACGACGGCTTAGAAGCCTCTGCAAAAGCCTACTATCAATGCGACGCTTTGCTGCCCGTCGCTGGTAGCCAGATGGCGATACAGGCACTACCGCAGCTACGCAGGCAGCTCTGTGGTATTGCGAACGTGGCGGTTTTGGACTTCAGCTACCAAGAGCATGGCTATCGTTGGGCGCTATCGGGCCACCGTGTAGAACGCTTCGCCAGCTTTCCACTGGATGATCTTGCGTGGTTGGATCACATTGATGTGCTCGTTGTTATCAATCCCAACAACCCAACAGCGCAGCGCTGGACGCCTGAACAACTATTGCGCTGGCATACGCATCTTGCTCGCCGTGATGGTTGGCTCATCGTGGATGAAGCTTTTATCGATACGCAACCTGCACACAGCGTATCTAGCGATGCACCGCACCTAAATGGGCTGATTGTGATGCGCTCGGTAGGTAAGTTCTTTGGTTTAGCGGGGCTGCGTGCAGGCTTTGTGATCACCGAGCCAACGCTACTTGATCAACTTGCCCAGTTTATTGGCCCCTGGGCACTGTCTGGGCCTGCACGCTACATTCTGCAACAAGCGCTTATAGATATGCAGTGGCAGAACGAAGCAAAAGAAAGCCTAGAAACTTTATCAAATAATCTTTTTAATATCTTGTTATCAAAGGGTTTTAAAGAAACCAGAAAGACAGATCTATTTATCACTGCAGACACCCCAAACGCTAAAGAGATCGCAGATAAGCTTGAACAACAGGGTATCCTCGTGCGGCTATTTGCAGAACAACGCCAGCTGAGATTTGGCTTACCAGCCTCACCAGAGCAGTTTTTACGCTTAGAAAACGCACTCGACCGACTTGCTAAACGGAGCATCTAACATCACATGAGCCAAACGATCATGATTCAAGGCTGCACATCCGATGCAGGAAAGAGCTTTTTAGTAACAGCACTGTGCCGCGTACTGGCAGATCGTGGTTTTCGAGTTGCGCCATTTAAGCCACAGAATATGGCTTTAAATAGCGCCGTTACGGCAGAGGGCGGAGAAATAGGCCGCGCACAAGCCGTACAAGCCCAAGCTGCACGCTGTGCACCACACGTTGATATGAACCCGATTCTACTCAAACCCAATAGCGATATTGGCGCTCAAGTGATCGTGCATGGCCACGCCATTGGCAATATGGTGGCTACCCGCTACCACAGCTACAAACCCACTGCGATGCAGGCCGTGCTGGAATCACACCAACGCTTAGAGCAGCAAGCCGATTGGGTTGTTGTGGAGGGCGCAGGCTCACCTGCAGAGATCAACCTGCGCGAAAACGACATCGCCAATATGGGATTTGCCGAAGCGGCCGATTGCCCCGTGATTCTCATCGCAGATATCGACCGCGGTGGCGTGTTTGCGCACCTGGTTGGCACGCTAGAGCTACTGTCGCAAAGCGAGCAAGCACGCGTTATTGGCTTTGTGATTAACCGTTTCCGTGGTGATATCTCACTGTTGCAGTCCGGCGTGGATTGGCTCGAAGCTAGAACCGGCAAGCCAGTGCTTGGCGTGATTCCCTATCTACAGGGGTTACATCTAGAAGCCGAAGACGCTGTAAATACGCAAACCACCCATGCCGAGAGCGCTGAGCTGTTGCGCGTTGTTGTGCCCGTATACCCGCGCATTAGCAACCATACAGATTTCGACGCACTGCGCTTACACCCGCAGGTGGATATCAGCTTTATAGGCCCCAACCAAACGATACCGCCTGCCGACCTTGTGGTGCTCCCGGGCTCCAAGTCCGTTATTCGCGATCTTACATGGCTGCGCGAGCAAGGCTGGGAGGATTATTTACAACGCCATCTACGCTTTGGCGGCAAACTGCTGGGCATCTGCGGCGGTTACCAAATGCTTGGCAACACCATTAGCGACCCAGAACATATTGAATCCGAGATAACGGATATTGCTGGGCTTGGCTTTCTAACAGCAACCACCGTACTAACCCCGAACAAGCAGCTGGTTAACGTCTCGGGTAGCTTTTGCGGGACGCAAACACCGGTGACAGGGTATGAGATCCACTGCGGTATCACACATAGCGAGCGTGAAGATCGCCCTTTCATTCAACTCGCTGATAAAGGGGAGGGGATGATAGACCCTCCAAATCAGGTTGCTGGCAGCTACCTGCACGGCCTGTTCGACCACCCTGAGGCGTTAACTCATCTATTAAGCTGGGCGGGACTCAAGCAGGTGGAGTCTATCGATATTGATGCGATTCATGAAACGAGCATTCAAGAAGCGGCAAACACGCTGTCTGAACATATGGATATTGATCAAATGCTGAGTCACATTAAGACATGGCAAGGCACGAAACACGATTCCTGCAAGTAAAGATACATCAGTGCAGAGTTATGCCGCCAAGAGAAAATCCATTCAAAACCAGCAACATATAGACAAACGCTTACGTGCGGATGTAACCTGCGCGGCCAATTTTTACTCAAAAGGCGCTGACCAGCGCCTGCTGCAAGCAAAGTCTTGTCAGAAACAGCTACCAAAGAGAACAAGATGATCAGTTTTAATCTCGATGCTGGGCGTTTTAATTTTAGAAGTGCAGCTGTCATTATTCACGATGACCATGTGCTGATTCACCAAGTGGTTGGAGATGATTTCTGGGCACTACCTGGCGGGCGCGTGGAGTTTTTAGAGGCATCTCGCCAAACAATCGAGCGTGAGATGCTTGAAGAGCTCGGCATAAGATGCGAAGTCACCCAGCATCTATGGCATGTGGAGAGCTTCTATGAATTTGAATCCAAGCATTATCACGAGATGGGCAACTACTTTCTAGTCCGCCCAATCGACCCTCCAGAGATTATATCCAATGCCGACTTTGCAGGGATCTAAGACACGGTGAATCTTGTGTTTCGGTGGATACCGCTAACTGAATTGCAGCAATATAACTTGCAGCCAGCATTTTTGATCGAACGGTTAACAGATCTCCCCACCACGACCGAAGCCTTGGTGATTGATGAAATCCATACCTAATTGGGCTGGCCTAATAGAGCAACGACAATATAAAGCCTGCCCAGTCGTCATAAGAGAAACCGAGCAGGGCACAGACGTGCTGGTTTTCCGCCACCCACTTGCTGGAATACAGCTAGTGAAAGGCACCGTTGAACCCGGCGAACATGTGCAAGACACAGCACTGCGCGAACTGGAAGAAGAAGCCGGCATCAGCTCAGCAAAGGTCATACAAGATCTAGCTATCTGGCCTGCTGATTACGAACAGCAAGTGTGGCACTTTTTACTCTGTGAAACTCAAACGCTGCCAGAGCGCTGGAACCACATGGCTAGCGATGATGGCGGGCATCGCTTTGAACTCTTTTGGCATCCACTTTGCGAACAGCCCGATAATCACTGGCATGATGTCTATGTACGGGCATTACAGACCATTCAACAACGTCTAAAGGAAGCCAGACTGAAAATGGAGAACTCAGAGTGACAGATAAGCGAAAAACCGAGCTTTCAGCGCAGCATTTTACTGAGTTACTCGCCATAGCGCGGCGCAAAACGATCTTTGATCAGTCTAATCCTTGGTACCAGGGGCCAGAAACTTATCTCGAAGCGATGAAGCGGGAAATCGATGAAGTCGTCGAAGAAATTCCAAAGCATCGGGCGTGCTTTCTCGAAGATGAGCTGGGTGATCTGCTGTGGAATTATCTCAATATATTGCTGGCGCTGGAACAGCAGACAGGTATCGACTCAGATGCCGTTTTAGCGCGCGCCTGTAAGAAGTATGAAGATCGAATATCCGGGATTGAAAATGGCCAGCTTTGGAAAGACATTAAAGCACAGCAAAAATCTGAGCTACTGACAGAGCAACAAGCTAGAGACAACAAGGCCGACTAAGCAGGCGCTAGTAAAAGACATTCAGCTTGATTAACGCGTGCGCAGCTTGCCATTCGAAAATTCCTGCGGTGTTCTAAACAGCCAGCATGTCCAGAATGTTGAAAACCGAGTTGTGCCAACCAGTGCGTTAATGCCGACTATGTCATTTGTCGGCATTAGCAATAAACGACTCAAAACATACCAGTAGAAACACATCTCCTTGAGCAAAATACCATTCAAGCACCGTAGGTCACACCTCAAAGCCATACCGAACCCGCAAAGACTAGAGAATTGAACTAAGTGCTCACAGTTATCTAAAGGCTTAAATATAGACAAATACTGAAAATACAAAGATTCGCATAATATATATTATGTTAAATTGTGTAATTAGAAAGCAGTAGCCATATTCCATCGTGGTGCTGACTATGGTTAACAAGGTTTTAGCATGATCTTCGAGCAAACGGCCTGCTTGCTCCTATCGTGCGGAGAGCTTCGTAAAATACTTTTTCGTGGGTAAAGTGTCGAAAAGAACAACGTAGCGCACGCTGCTCTATCACTTCTAACGTGAGTTTTTATCCATCGTTCTGCATTGTGTCCCAGAAGTCAGAGTCCATCTCTTTGATTTCGATATGCTGTTTTGTTTGCATTCCTAGGCTGTAGTCATAGATATACTTGGCTAACTGTTCGCCATTAATCAAAACCAAATTTGTCGTGCCATTCAAACCATCAGCATAAGCAATCGCACCTGAGCTGTATGAGGATGTTGTGATGAAGACGCCTTTGTTAGATTGCGCAACCGCAAGTGCACCTACAAACTTCTGAACCTCTTCGCGTCCTACAGTGTTGTTTCTTGCATAACGTTTTGCCTGAATATGAATTTTTCCAAGGCCTAGAACATCTTCTTTGATGATTCCGTCTATACCACCGTCATTTGAAGCTTGAGTAACCGTTCCGGCATTTTTTACCTGGCCTCCGTATCCCATAAGCTCCATGAGTTTCACAACAAGGCCTTCAAACTCTGATGGCGTCTTGCTTAACACCGTATCTATGATTTGATCATAAGTAGACTGTCGGATGCTCTCGTAAGCGGTGTTCAGCATCTCTTGAGGCGTCTGATTGCTGGCAGGCATCAACTCATCTGATTCGTCATCAACGTCTTTCGTTGCCTTTGTAGCTTTCTGCTCAGCGGCTCTTAGTGCCATCTGTTCCTTAACATAGGTCTGGACCTCGCTAGGGCTTTTACCGAGAAACGCTTGCGCAGCTTCCGTGTTTCTATACACACCTCTGCGCGGCCTTTCTGTGAGCCCACTGTTTGTTAAGTAACTCAGCGCCCAGCTAATCCGATCCAAAAAAATTGCCCCTTTACCGGAATCATACTCCTGGGCGATTTGCTCAGCCGTCAGCCCAAACTCTGCTGCTAACGGTAATTCAAGACCTCTGATTTTTTGTTCCCCATGCACATCCAGATAACGCAAAATGTTCGGCATGATCTCATTGTATTTTGGGATAGACATGGCTTTTCCGTAATTTTCTATTGCTTATTAAACTTTAAAATAAATATTTAACTTAATGATATATATGACTATTTTAGTCTATTCATTAGAAGCTCAAACACAACTCTAGCAAACCCATTGGCGACCTCAGGGTTACTTAGGATCTGCATCATCTGATTCTGGTGCGCGTCAGAACTATCCATGACTGCATCATCAACTGCTTGCGGGAAATCACCCAAGAACGCCTGTTCAGAGGAGTTGTTTTTGATCTGGTGCATCACCCTCTCGTTCTCCCCTACTTTGTCCGCAACCGTTCGAGCATAATTAAGCATGTCATCATCGGTGAGGTTATCCGTTATAAATAACTCATTTAGGCGCTTTAAGATGACAGACAGAAACTCCTCTTTCTTATCTTTAGCTTTCGCAGAACCCATATCGGTATTTGGATCGAGCGTATAGTCGGGTGCATCCTCTTTCAGCTTTAGGTCTTGCTGGCGTATCTTGGATAAGCGGTAGTGGCTCAGAGTGACATTACTTAAATCTACATCATCGTCCTGATCAACTTTTTCACGCAGCAGTGGGCGCAGGTGTCTGGCAAACAAGCTGAGTTTTTCGAGCTCTTTATCATCGTAATCAACAATCTGGGACATAAACTCATAGAAGCGTACATAGCTACCTAAATCCTTCTTGAAGATTTCCAGAGCGTCCTTTTCCTGCTTACACTCCTTAAAGCTATTTTCCCCATTGGCTATCAGCACCGCATCACCCGAAGCCTTGCAGCGTTCAAACATCTCTTTTGCGGTTTTGTAAGCATCAACGGCCAGTGCATAGCGCTTCTGCCAACGCTCTACTGCTGGTTTACAGATATTGCTGATAGCTGCATTGGACTTGTTTGGAATAAAGAATGCGGTGCAGAACTGCTCTACTTCACTCCAGTTAAAGATGCCCTGTGCTTTAAGCTTCTCAGAAAGGTCGTAGATAAGGTTTGGATCTGATACATCGGTCAGTTCAGCTGTTTGATAGTAGGGCTGAAAAGCACCCAGAATGTCCTGTGGTTCATTAAAGAAATCCAGCACAAACGTGCCTGATTCAGCTTTACCCGGATAAGTACGGTTCAAGCGCGAAAGGGTCTGAACACACTCAACACCACCGAGCTTTTTATCGACGTACATCGCACAGAGCTTAGGCTGATCAAAGCCCGTTTGAAATTTATTCGCAACCAACATCACTTGGTAATCATCGGAATCAAAAGCCTTGCGCATATCTCGGCCTTTAAGCGCTGGATTCATCGAGGTTTCAGTGAATTTTTCACCCGCTAATGCATCCGCATTGGGATCATCTTCCGTGAACTCAACCTCACCCGAGAACGCCACCATGGCGGTGATATCTTGGTATTTGTTCTCAGCTACATAGCGATCAAAAGCGAGCTTGTAGCGCACAGCTTCTTTACGGGAGCTTGTCACCACCATGGCTTTAGCTTGGCCACCTAACAACCCCATCACATTGGCTTTAAAGTGCTCAATAATAACCTGCACTTTCTGCGCAATATTGTAATCATGCAGACGAACCCATTGGTTCAGCTTTACTTTAGCCTTTTTACTATCCACTTCCGCGTCGTGTTCACGTGCTTTCTCGGCAAGCTGATACGCCACCTTATAGGTGGTGTAATTCTTTAACACATCAAGAATAAAGCCTTCCTCAATCGCTTGGCGCATACTGTACACATGGTAGGCTTTGGGCTTATTCGTTGCGGACGCCGGTAGCGTGGGATCAGGCAGGCGGCCAAACAGCTCCAGCGTCTTTGCTTTGGGGGTGGCGGTAAACGCAAAGTAACTGAGGTTATCCGAGCCCCTTCGCGCGGCGATGGTCGCATCAAGAATCTCTTCCGAACTCAGCTCTTCAACGTCTTCTGCATTGTCTACCATGAGTACTTCTTTTAGCTGGCGCGCGGTAGACCCAGATTGGGATGAATGCGCCTCATCGGCGATGACGGCATAGTTGCGCTCTTTGAGGCTAACACTGTTCTCAATCGCTTTAAGCACAAAGGGGAAGGTCTGAATAGTAACGATGATAATCGGCTGGGCTTCTTCTAACGCCGTTGCCAGCTTCTCTGACTTAGAGCCTTGCCCCTCTTTATTATTGATCCGCCCTACCACACCATCCGCATGTTCGAACTGATAGATCGTATCCTGTAGCTGATCATCTAAAACCGTGCGGTCGGTCACCACAATCACAGAGTGAAAACGTTTATTGCCCTCAGCATCATACAACGATGCAAGTTGATGAGCCGTCCACGCGATCGAATTCGATTTGCCCGAACCCGCACTGTGCTGAATCAGATATTTATGCCCCGGGCCATTCTGGCGCGCATCGCCCACTAGCTGATTCACCACATCCCACTGGTGATAACGTGGGAAGATCATGGTTTCTTTTTTATATTTCTTGCCCTGCCAATCCTCTTTCTCTTCGATTTGAAGATGAACGAACTTCGCCAGAATTTTTAACAGATTGTCAGGGGCGAGCACTTCTTTCCAAAGATAAGCCGTCGCATATTCGTTAGGGTCTGCGGGAATATCATTCCCGGCTGCGCCTTGCGCCGTACCTTTGTTAAATGGCAGGAAGAAGGTATCTTCACCTTCAAGCTTGGTTGCCATATAGACTTCGTACTGGCTTACCGCGAAGTGCACCAAAGCACCACGTTTAAAGGTTAATAATGGCTCTGGTTTATTGGTAACAGGGTCTTTCGGTAAGCGAGTTAGCTTGTATTGTTTAATGGCGTTTTCTACCGCCTGCTTAAATTCAGATTTCAGCTCTAGCGTTGCGATGGGCAAGCCGTTCAGAAATAGCACCAGATCAATTCGCCACTTTTTAGCCTGTTTTCCTGTTTCGGCAAGGTGTTCATCAGTGGCATAGGGGCTGTAAGTTAGCTCAGGTACAACGCGCAAGCGATTCTGTTTATAACGAGCTAACGTATCAGGGTTTAAGTCGTGATCGGGTTTGAATTGGCACAGTCTGAAACGTGTTCCACGATCTTTGATCTCATTACGCAGCACACCTAATGTACCGAAGGTTCGGAGCTCTTTACTTGCGGCATTTGGGTCTGCTTTTGCAAGCTGAGAGGCTACGCGTTCTAAAAAGTGCTGTTCCGGGTTCTGCGGGTAGAGCTTACCGTACTTGGCCCACTGCGTTGGCTGCGTTTCCTTCACAAACGCGAGCAGGTCTTCTTCATATAAAGCCAGCTCACGGTTATAGCCCGCAGGTGCACCCAACAGCCAACCGTTAGCAACCAGCTGCGCGATAATATCGTTTTGAAAGATAACTTCCTTTGATTTGCTGTTATCAATAGCCATCTTACTTCCTTAGGATGCGTTTGCCTGAGCGGGTTGGTTTTCTGGTTGCCAGTTACGAACGTCTATTTTGCCTGTGACAGCGGCTGAAATTAGTGCGACTCGGCGTTCTTTCATTAAATCGACACTCTTAACTGATTTACTTATCAAGCGATCCATTTTTTTTAGCTTTGTTTCTAAGTAACTCAAAATATCTTTTTGCTCATCAATAGGAGGCAATGGGATGGGAAACCTTCCTATTTCTTTGAGTCCTAAATCTGGTACACCAATGCCGTTTGTTTTAATTTTTGCTTCTGTTAATACAAGGTCAGTGTCTAAAACTAAATTAAGATACTTTGGAAGCACTAGTTCAAAGATTGGTCTTATGACACAGCAGGAATATGAAACAAGAAATTTGATATCAGTTTCTACAAGCCTTGATTTGCCTAGTGCGGCCCCAATTCTAGAATAAATTATATCATTACGTCTTGGCTTGATTTTTTTTGAGAGACGATTGTAATCAGTGTTGCTTATTTTTTTTACGTCTTTTTCGAAATTTAGTGTGCCATCATTCAATAAGTCTTTTGCGGAAAGAAATAAAACACCTTCATCAGTAGCTTTAGGCATCTCATGATTTATATCGTTGATGGTAGTAGTTATCCATATAAGCCTTTTTAACTGCCAACTTTTTGGAATGGAACCAAACCATTCAACACCTGAGTTTTTCATTGGTACATCGGGGTTTAGCCCTTTGGTCACGGCATGGCTGATTACTGCCTGACGCTTCTCTTTCAGCAGTTTGATCAGTTGCTGCTGCTTTTCGATCAGAGCGTCGATCTTGGCGGTTTCGTGATCGAGGAAGCTGGCGATTTGAGCCTGCTCTTCGACACAAGGAAATGCACTGATGAAGTTTTTTACTGTATCTGACGGAACCCGCTTCAATCCCCCGGCACCTGTCATCGCTGCTGTAGCGATATCCATAAAACTATCTTCTTGAAGTCGATAAAAAAGATATCGGTTATTCGCCTTCGGATTAATTCGTAATACGTATATTTCTGATGAGCCAAAGCCAAGCTGATTTATAAGACCTTCTGCAATTGCAATGTTCTTATTTTCAAAGCAAGGAGTAACCTTTGCCATCAAAATATCGTGGTCGGTAAAATATGTATATCCATCATAAACATCGCGCACAGACCGAACTTCATCCAAGACCAGCATGTCTGTTTTAAGCTTTTCCATCGGTAGAAAGCTACACTTCAAGTCTCTATCGACATCAGGTTTTTTTGGGGTCAGCTCTGCTATATGTTTGATCTTCGTTAGTTGCCAATGGTTTGGTATTGAGCCGAGCCACTCAACACCCGATTCTTTATACTCAGGATAACGCGGATATTTACTCATATCCCACCTCCGCCTCAGGACGAGGATTTTTTTGTGAGCAGAAGGCGCGCCTGCGCACAGCGAAGGAGCATAGCCAGCTATGTGACTGAGTGAGCACAGCCGCAACGCGCTGATCGCGGAAAAAGACCGTCATGAGTGAACCTCCTGTAGAAGGCTCATAATCTCCGCACTCACCTGATCCAAATCCGCATCTATCTCCTCAAGACTTCTTGGAGCTTTATAAACATAGAAATGGCGGTTAAACGGAATCTCGTAGCCGACAATACCAACCTCGCCATCTTTATCATCACGCTTGCTGGCATCGATCCAAGCATCAGGCACATGAGGAGCCACTTCGCGTTCAAAGTAGCTTTCGATTACGTTACTTGCTGGTTGTGCAGGATCAAGCGGCACGTTCTCGTTATCCCGAAGATCACCATCGGGCTGGTATTCCACTACAGCAGGTTGACCATTAAGCTCAGTTGCAAAAGCGCCATATTTTTCCTGCGCGGCTTCTTTCAGTACTTTCTTGATAACAGGTTCAGCTTCTGGGTTTTTCCAGCTGACAGCATCCAACAGTTGCTTTTTCTCTTTTGCATCCAGCTTGATACCGGCAGTTTTCAGTGCCTGTTTTAGTGCTGCATCGAAGCGGTTAAAGTCATGACAAGGGTTGTTGATGATCTCATCCGCTCCCATTGCTGCACCCAGTGCGCTTTGCAGCGCGTAGGCCTTATCTATCAAGCCCTTTTGGAACAGCCAAAGCTTACTATCAAGCAGGTCTTTGATCTGTTTCTCTTTAAGCTCTGGGAAGCTGGTTTTAATCTCGGCGCGGATCTCATCTTCAAAAGCAGTCAGCTCGCTATAAGCTGCGTCAGGCTGGCCTTTAAGAAGATCGTTCCAGATCCATTGCATAGGCGCATTGAACGGTTTGGGCGCAAAACGTAGTTTCGCGATATTCTCGTCACTGAATTGAACAGACAAGCGCAAAGGGCGTTCAATCGTTATGCGGCGATAGCCAAATTCGTGGGTAGCAAAGATCTTGGTGAGTGGTTGCTGGTTAGTGGGGTCAATGGCACTGGCTTCATCAAACGCGCCAAAATCTCGGGTGATGGCGCGAATATCATCATCGGTGAGGTAGTTCCGCTTAGAGCCCAGTGATTTGCGCATTTTGCTGCTGAGGTTGGAGGCGTTAATCAGTTGCACCTTGCCTTTGCGTTCAGCGGTCTTTTTATTTGATAGCACCCAAACGTATGTCGCGATACCGGTGTTGTAGAACATATCCGTCGGCAGCGCGATAATGGCCTCAAGTAGGTCGGCTTCTAGAACATAGCGTCTTATCTCGCTCTCACCGCTGCCTGCCCCGCCTGTAAAGAGCGGCGAACCATTCAGAATAATGCCGATACGGCCACCGCCTTCGTGAGCGCCTGCGGCGTTTATTGAAGTGTCACGGAGTTTGCTGATCAGGTGCATCAAGAACAGCAGCGAACCATCGGAGACACGCGGTAAGCCCGGACCAAAACGGCCATCAAAACCCTTGAGGGTATGTTCGTCTTTAATATCGCCTTCTACCTTCTTCCAATCCACACCAAACGGTGGGTTAGACAGCATGTAGTCAAACTTATCGGCGTAGAGCTGGTCGTTGGAAAGTGTATTACCCAACTTGATACGGCTAACATCCTGCCCCTTGATCAGCATATCTGCTTTACAGATCGCGTAGGATTCGGGGTTAAGCTCCTGACCAAAGGCCCGCATTACCGCATTTTCATTGAGCTCGTGCACATATTCCATACCACTGGAGAGGAACCCACCTGTACCGGCTGTAGGATCGTAAATTGTGCGGATGATGCCGTCTTTGGTGAGAGCATCGTCATCTTCCATAAAGACCAAAGAGGTGGTGAGCCGAACAATATCCCTTGGGGTAAAGTGCTCACCTGCCGTTTCATTGGAGCTTTCAGCAAAACGGCGGATAAGTTCCTCAAACACCAAGCCCATCTCGTGGTTAGATATAGCTTCTGGGCTTAGGTCGGTATTGGCAAATTTCTGTACCACTTTGTAAAGCAGGTTCGCATCGTTCAGCAGCCCGACAAACTCATCGAATTTGAAATATTCGAAGATCTCGCGGGCATCCTTAGAGAAGCATTGGACGTAATTCTCTAAGTTGTCTTTGATGCCGGTTTCACCCAATTTATCCAGCGACATGGGAGACGTGTTGAAGAATTTCTGGCTAGTCTCCCGCAGGATTAACTTCTCAGCTGCCTCTTCTGGCAAGCTCATCACTTTTACTTTTTCGTATGCTGCCAAAACCGCTGTTTTATCAGATTCCAATACGCATTCCAGACGCCTTAAGAGCGTAAACGGTAAAATAACTCGGCCGTATTGGCTTTGCTTGAAATCACCACGAAGAAGATCAGCAACCGACCAGATAAACGCTGCTGTTTGAGAGAAGTTTTCCATGCGTACTTATCGCCTTTGTAAAGCTGAATAACAGAGTGCAATGGAAAACGTAGATGAAGCGTCCACTGCCTCTTTTTAATTGGAAATCAGTGTACTACAGAATCAACGAGGGGGCATTTAAGGCGTTGCTCGGCATTGAAAACCGATACCGCTCACAGGCGTTTAAGGTGGTATTTTTTGGTGTAGTTCACTCATTTGCTTGCCTGATTACCACCGAAATAGTGCTAGCTAGCGAACTGTTTACTCTGGTGCTTGTTTAGGTTGGTTTCTTCTCCTAACAACCACGCTGACCACCTTGCTAAACACCACTTAGATATTCGTGCCCTAGCAACGACTACGCACCCCTCGACAGGCGCTTGCAGAATAGTGTTTTAACCAGCATTTGCAGCGTTAGCGTGGTGCCCTGTACTGCGTTTAACACCAAAAATTAACCTTATATCGCCCTTACACCAACCACAAGTGGACTATTTTTGATATTTGTCTCTATAGGGATTAAAATAATGACATGTTCTAAATGAGGGCCCTGTTATGTTGGCAGCACAAGATTTTCTCAAGCAGAAAGATCCAAGCCGTGTATCCAGTACCGCTTTGAAAGTTTTTTTCAATATCGCTGAGGCATGGGGACTTTCTTCTCAGGATGAGATGACGCTACTGGGCAGGCCCGCCCGATCAACCTTTTATAAATGGCGCAACGGCGAAGGGCCAGTTATTCCAAAAGATACCCTAGAGCGGATCTCTTATGTGATGGGTATTTATAAGGCGTTACGCTTGCTGTTCCCCACCGAAGAACAAGCTAACGCTTGGCCGAAAAAGCCTAACCGCGATTTTGGCGGGGAATCTGCTCTCAATGTGATGCTTAAAGGCAGTGTGATTAACCTAGCGGATGTACGCCGTTATCTGGACGCAATGCGGGGCTAAGATGGATTTTGCGCCTAACAAAGTATTACCCGATTGGGAGCAGCTTCACCGTTTGGTTCCTAGCCATTTCCCGCCGATTGGCCTATTTGAAACAGTTGCTGACCCTGAAGATCTGGATATTGTGTATGCCATAGAGTCAATCACCAATGACAGGTTAAGAGACGAGGTAGGCGACCTTACTCTGATTCCTGCAGACGAGCGGGTATCTGGGCCAGGTTCAACACCCGTGATGGCGGCTTTCACACATATTGGCGTGGCTAGCCGCTTCACTAACGGCCAGTATGGTGTTTATTACGGCGCTCGGGATTTAAAAACAGCGCTGGCCGAAACCATCTACCATCGCGAGCGTTTCCTTTCGGCAACCCAAGAGCACGACACTGAGCTCACCATGAGGCAGTACATCAATAAGATCGCTTTGCCACTTGATGATGTGCGCAGCAGCGCGTATGCCGAGCTACATCACCCAGATTCTTACGACGCCTCCCAAGCGTTTGCCAAAACCGTTAGAAACAACCAGAGCAACGGGCTGCTTTATCGTAGTGTGCGCCATGATGGCGGTGAATGCGTGGCAGCCTTTAAGCCCAAAGCGGTGACTATTCCTCTACAGGGCCAGCACTTTAGGTATGTTTGGAGTGGGCATCACCAAAAGATCATCTCGGTTCTTTCTGTATCTGAGCTTGAATAACAACACGTACAGAGAAAGCCTTAGTGCTTTCTATTTTATTAATGCGTGCATTCAAGCTAGCTCTGCCAGCCCAAAACCCTGATACATACTAAAGGCGCTATTAGTTAACTTTTTGAGGCTCTTTAAGCCGCTACGCTAGCTCGTTACGTAACTTAGAGAGCTTTGATTACATGTTTAGTCCGCTAACACACGAAAAAGGGCAGTCATCTCCTACTGCCCTTTTCACGGTTATAGCTTGAGCTAATCGCCCGCGGTGTAGACTTCTAGCGTGATGGCATTATTCCCTGCACTGTTCGTCCCTAAATCTTCCATCGCAGCTGGGTCTCGGGCGATAACGGTATAAATACCACCCGCCGATAACATGGTTGGGCTGCCCATCAATGGTGCGCCAAATACAACCGTGTTTGGATCACCTGCAGCGGTTACGGTCACAAAGTACTCACCACCGGCCACAGGAAGCTGTTCGGTATATTCACCGTAAGCCAGATTGGTAATGGCAGGCATCGCGGTTGAGATATCGTTCGTTGCGGTTAGGTAAACATCCACGGGAATGTTCTGCGCAACGATATAGGATGCATGTACCACCCGCAGCTTAGCTTCGGTCGCGACCGCGCGGCGATCATCGGCAAACAGGATCGGCTCAATCGATTCGGTGGGCATGGCGTTTAAGCTACCACTGGCGATTGCGGTGTAACTGGTGCCTGCCATCAGGTCGATGTCCACATCGATCGGTGTTAGCGAGTTGGTTGCCGCATCTTCAACCTCTAGATTGTAGGTGCCGGTTGGTGCAGCGATGCTGTCGTAGTTGCCGGCAGCTTTGAATGGCACATCCATCAGTACTACGTTATCAGGAGCCATCAAGTTCGTGCTTGGCGCACCCACCAAGACATCCACCTCTGGAGTATCTGCCGACATATGGATCGCCCGCACCTCAGCGTTGGTGCCCGCCGTGAATAGCTCGCTCGCTTTGCTGCTATCCACCGCCAACAAGTTAACCGGATTAGCGCCGATGCCTGTGGTGTTCTCAACTGCTAACAGGAGCAGCTCGGTTCCGCTGGTGAAGTTCACCGTGCCGGAGTCGTAAACCACCGCGCTGCTATCACCGCCATCCGGCACAATACGGATCTGGTAATCAGTGCCTGCAGCTAGTGTTAGCGGCCCAGCACTGTCGCCAAAGTCTGCATCAATTTTAGTGCCTGTCATGAGCGCAGCACCGGGCGTAGTGACGTAGATATCGACATCCGCTACATCAGGCGCGGCATGCAGCACCGATACAGCAACGTCTGTAATCTCTTCGATGTTGGTGCGGATCAGCACCGGGGCGATTGCGGCAAGGTCATTTGTAGCGACCACATCTAGCCGTTCGTTATCGGCTGTCGTGAGCGTTACAGGGCCGATAACCGCAGCGGTTTCCGAACCATCTGGGAGAATGCCGCGCACCTCCACCTCATAATCGCCTGGAGCAAGCATCAGATTACCGGAGCTTACCTTGTAATCGACTTTTTCTAGGGTGAGCTTGCCATTTACATAGACATTCACCATGGGTGCATCTGGTGATGCATGGGTAACCCGGAGCTGCGATTGAGCGGGCTCATGCTTGCCTCCGCCTCCTCCACCGCAACCAGCTAGGGTTAACATTCCAACGGAGACGGCAGTACCAATTACAAGCTTGGTGGAGCTGAGAAACACTTTGGGGGATGGCATAGCGAGTTACCTTTTGTTGTTGTTTGCTATGCAACCTTTACGTGGGGTTTAAAAATCAGATCAATGAAAATTTCACGATGGTTAGCCGTGTAGTCATGTTCGTAACGCTAAGTTTGTACTGCGCTTGGCCGCAAAAAAGATACGTCTAATCAGAAACAAAAACCACAAAATTAGATAATATTTAACTTTATATTGCATTGATAATTAATTGATTTAATTAAAGTAAATGAATATTTTTACTTCGAGTGTACTGCTATCTTGGACAACAGGTTTTGTAAGGTTTCAGCAACATCTAATCCCGCTGTATCCACAACAATACGCTCAGTGCACCACGGGTGATATTCGCGCTTTTTCACCTTCTCCCACGTTGGGAGTTGCAGCCCTTCAACTTCGGGTTTTCGCGTTTCAACCCGATACCGGTGCTCCGCTTCATCTGAGCAAACCACTTCAATATCAATAAAACGCACCGCTAACTTTTCAGCAACGCTATGCCATTCATCACGGGATAGCTGAATGGGGTTACATGAATCGGCAACAACACTGGTGCCCAGCTGTAGGTTATCGGCGGCCACACGGTAACATAGCCGATACCCCTCGCCCTCTACGGCGATGCCACATAAGTCTCTTAGGCCTTGCTCAACGGTATCGATGCGCAGATAAACCGCACCGACTTTACCTGCCAGTGCTTTCGCGAGTGTTGATTTTCCGGACCCCGGTAGACCCGAGAAGATATAAAGCGTTGGACCCGCCATAGCTAATCCTTGTAAACAGACAAAGGGGTTTAGCTAGCAACAGGGGTGCATAGCTCGATTAAGATACCTGATGGGCAGCGCACATAAGATACGGTTTGCCCCCACGGTTTTAACTCGGGCGCTTTTAGCTCGGTTGCGCCATGCTCAATTGCGGCGCAGTGAGCGGCATGAACATCTGTGGTGACTAGCGCAATCTCCATACCCAGCGGCGTGGCCGAGTCAGTCGCGCTGATGTAGCCATCTTTAAGGTTTGCCTGCCCCAAGCTGTGGGCAGCAAAAGAGAGCGTGGTTGCGCCGGTGCTTAACTCGCCATAATCCTGCTCAGGGGTGATGAATTTACGCTGCATACCAAAGGCGTGCTCGAAAAAGCTGAGCGCCTTATCAACGTCTGCCACGTAAGCGATGGTATAGCCAAATGTCACCATATCTCTCTCCTTGATGGGCCTGAATGTGTATTAGGGCTTTATCATAACCAATTTACTGCGCCCAGTGGCAGCTTTGATTGGCGCTGATACGAGGTTATGAGCCATAATTATTCCCTAGCCATTGACGTGTTACTTGCGTTGTAAAACACTCAACCTCTGCCTGAGCCCCCATTGCGCAAAATGAGCCAAAACCAATCGTGATTAGATCTTTCATTTTGTTAGCCTGCGCCAGTTTAGCCATGCTGCCGGATTGGGGAGTTGCCAACCAACCCAAAGCGCCGCAGCGGGTTGTATCCATGAATCTGTGCACCGACCAGCTGGCGCTGTTAGTTGCTGCGCCCGGGCAGTTGATCTCTGTCTCTTATTTGGCGGCAGAGGCATCCTCTTCCCTTATGGCGAAAGAAGCGGCGCAGTTGCATACAAACCGCGGCTTGGCTGAGCAAATTATTCGCTTGCAGCCGGATTTAGTCCTCGCTGGGCAATATACCTCCCGCGCATCTGTTAATCTGCTGCGCCGTCTTGGCGTCAACGTACAGACCTTTGCGCCCGCCTATCGTTTTGCTGATATCAGCGCTCATCTGGCAAAAATTGGCACACTGTTGGGCCAAGAGGCACGCGCTAACGCTTTAATCGCTCAGTTGGATACCGCGCTCGCAGAACCCAACCAGCACACACACAGGTCGGCACCGGTGCTGGGCTCGTATGGTGCAAACAGCTACACCACCGGGCAATCATCACTAGAGAGCGAGGTGGTAAAGGCAGCGGGCTTTCGCCACCTTGGCACTGAGCTTGCGCTGCAAGGGGCATCCAAACTACCACTTGAGCAGCTTATTTACGCATCGCCCGACCGGCTTATGACATGGAAAAGCTGGTCGCAATATACTGGCAGAGCCACCGAGATTCTGCTGCATCCAGCGCTGGATCGCTGGTTTCCAAAGGAGCGCCGCGTAGCCGTGGATTCACGGTATTGGATGTGCGGCACACCCTTTACGGTTGAGGCGATCAACCAACTAAAAACTCAGATGGAATCACACGCAGATCATGCAGATTAAGATCCCCTACTCATGGCTGATGGCGATACTCGTAGCGTTGGTTTTGCTACTGTTCGCGATCTCTATCTCGATTGGCCACGTTTGGCTCAATCCATTGGATGCGCTCTGGTCTGGTGCTGGGAGCATCTCTGCTGCTGATCACCTTATTTTGACAGAGATCCGCCTACCCCGCGCGGTACTAGGCTTGATCATTGGCGCGGCGCTTGGCTTATCCGGCGCCACACTGCAAGGCTTGTTACGCAATCCGCTGGCAGAGCCGGGGCTGCTGGGTATCTCTGCCAGCGCATCACTCGGAGCGGTGTTAGCGATCTACACCGGCTTAAGCGCGGCCTTTGCTTATGCGTTGCCGATCAGTGCGCTGTTGGGCGCGCTCGTCGCGGTAGTGCTACTCAGGGCGTTAGCAGGCAAAAGCGCTGACATATTAACCATTATTCTCTCAGGTGTGGCGCTGACCTCCTTGGCTGGGGCGTTAACATCACTCACGCTGAATATGTCGAGCAACCCCTTTGCGGCGTTAGAAATTGTATTCTGGATGCTCGGGTCATTGGCAGATCGCAGCTGGGTGCATGTGGGGATGGCATTACCGTTTATTTTGCTGGGCAGCGTGCTGCTGCTCGCAACAGCTCGGGCGCTGGATGCCCTAAGCCTTGGGCAAGATGTTGCCCGCTCCATGGGAGTCAACCTAAACCGTACTAACCTATTGGCTATTTTTGGCACCGCCCTGAGCGTTGGTGCCGCCACTGCGGTCAGCGGTGCGATCGGCTTTGTAGGTTTAGTTGTGCCCCACCTATTACGCCCGCTGGTGGGTAACCGCCCAAGCCATTTGCTGCCTGCAAGTGCGTTAGGAGGCGCCGCCTTTTTGCTGCTAGCGGATATCGCAGTGCGGTTTGTATTCCCCGATAAAGACCTCAAGCTGGGTGTGATTACTGCGCTGGTGGGAGCACCGTTTTTCTTCTGGTTGTTGCATAACGTTAAGAAAAGGACCCAACTATGACGTTAACGCTATCGCAGCTGAGCGCCGCTTTAGGCAAACAAACGGTACTTCATGATGTGTCGATCGCCTGCACCAAACCCGAGCTGATCGGCTTGATTGGGCCTAACGGAGCGGGAAAATCCACACTCATGCGGGCTATCGCCGGTTTGCAACCCTTTTCTGGTGCTATGCAGCTTAACGGCAGACCAAGCACCGCTTACCGCGCAGATGAGCTTGCCAAGCTACTCGCTTTTTTGCCGCAAGAGCGGATCGTACACTGGCCATTAATCGCCTACGATGTGGTCATGCTGGGGCGTATGCCGCACCAATCGGGGTTTGGGAAAGCATCGGCTCACGATCATGAGGTGGTTAAGGCGGCCATGCACACCATGGAGGTGGCATCGTTTGCTGAACGCCCTTTTGATCAGCTCTCTGGCGGAGAGCAAGCAAGGTTACTTATCGCACGGCTGCTGGCTCAAGAGCCAGATATTATTATTGCGGATGAGCCGGTAAACGGCCTCGATCCGGCGCATCAAATTGGCTTGATGAGAACCTTCCAAGCGCTTGTTGCACAAGGTAAAACAGTGATCACATCGCTCCATGATCTGTCCTTGGCCAGCTATTGGTGTGACCGCATTATCGTTTTAAAAGAGGGGCAGCTCATCGCTGATGGCAGCCCAACCGATGTGCTCACCGCAGCCCGCATTCGCGGTGTTTACGGCGTCGAGACCGCTCACCTTACTCTGCCGCAAGGCTCATTGGTTGTACCAACCGATTTGGCGGATAGAAAGTAAACGCAAGCCCCCTGTACCAGAACGCCGGTTCCGCGGATATGAGCGGCCCTACGATGACACTTTCCCCGGCGTGATCTCAGCAATCACGCGGAACTCCCGTGTCATATGAGCTTGATCACTAAACCCAAACTGGTGGGCAACGTCAGCAAGTTTGGCATTGGGGTGTTTGCGCAAATAACCGATGGTTTTTTTGATGCGCAGCACGCGCTGATAGTGCTTAGGCGTTATGCCAAGCCACCGCTTAAACTGGCGCTCGATCTGCCGCAGGCTTTGGTTGGAATAGCCACTCAGGCCACCCGATAGATCACCCTGCTCAACATATTCCAGCGCTTTTTCTAAGCTATCTGGAACCGCAAGTATCAGTGCCAAATGGCAATGCGCCCACTGGTAAAGTGCTTCTATTCGACGTGAGCTGCCCGTTGTTTGCAGCGCAGTGTAGGTTTCGTGCAAGCTGTACTGCGAATCCTCTTGCGGCAACAGCGTTGGTTTATCGTACAACCGGCCTAACACCCCAAACCCGATCGCAGGATGAAAGCGAACCCCCATTAACTCAGCGCCCGGCGCTAACGCGATATGCGCGGCCTTGTGCTTTACCGGCAGCATGATGATGCCTTCTGGCAAAACCTCGGTACCGATACGTACTTCGCCGCGCAAGTTGAAGATAATCCCGCTACCCGCATCAGGGTAAAGTGGTTTTACAACCGGCTCAGTCTGTAAAACTGACGCTGACCATATCGATTGTACCCACGCAGACAGCGGCGCGTCGGGCTCTGAGAGAAGAAACTCGAACCCGCGCTGTAATGGTGTATCAGGGCTTATAGCTACCTACCTCCGGCTTGAACGTTTTAGCAACGCGGTTCCAGCTATTTATGGCGTTCACTGCAATGGTTAAATCTACCACAGCTTGTTCGCCCAGTGCTTGCAGCGCTACTTGGTAGCAGCCATCATCAATAGGCTCTGCTTTGGTCAGGCGCTCAGCCCAATCTAACGCGATACGCTCGTGCTCTGAGAAAAACGGCATATCGCGCCACGCGCTTAAGCCAATAACGCGATCAATGGTTTCACCTTGGCTAAGCAACTCTTGGCCATGCATATCTACGCAAAAAGCGCACTGGTTGATCTGTGAAACCCTCAGTTTGACCAAGTGCCACGTAGTACTCGTGACCGTATCACTAGCGTTGAACTGCTCGGCTAAGTAAGCCTCTTGGCCCATCAACAGTTCTATCGCTTTGGGGGCAAGTGCAAAATAGTTAGTGCGTAGTGCCATAGTTACATCCTCGTTATGTTTTTAGAGAATCTAACCAACAACTAAAACGCCGTATTGAAGATTTTCGACACGCTACGAAACTTGGTGCTTGAGGTGAGGTATCAGGTTTGTAGGTAACGTGCATAACCGCTCAAAACAAAGAGTGCTGGGGCGGGGTTCAGCCTTTTATTGATAATGATACCGGCAAGAAATGATGGTCAGTTGGCTGCCATCAACGGCGTAAACCAACCTATTTGTCTCGTCTATTCTGCGTGACCAAAAGCCCGCCAAGTTTTCCTTTAACGGCTCGGGCTTACCTATTCCCTCGAACGGGCAGCGCTTAGTATCAGAAATTAGCCGATTAATACGTTTTAGCGTTTTTCTATCTTGTCCTTGCCAATAAACGTAGTCCGCCCACGCCTCTTGAGTCCACGACAATATATCAATCATCACTCAGCTCACGCTGCACAACCTTACCTTCCTTGTACTGCTGGATAGACTTTTCAAGATGAGCAACATTGGCTGGCGTCTTAAGCAGATGAACAGTTTCCATCAAACCGTTGAACTGATCCAACGACATCACGACCGCATCGTCAGCATCTCTGCGAGATATAACCGTATAATCAGCATCATCAACGACCTGATCTAAAACACTTTTTAATTTATTACGCGCTTCAGAGAAATTCACTACTCTCATTACTCACCTCCAACATGTACGATATAAAGAACAAGTATATCTCGTACAATATATTGTTCAAGTTTGATCAAGAGGATAAAAAGCTAGACAGTGAACGGATCGCATGGCAGAACATTAACGAATGTCTGCGACCAATACGGCACTTAGCCTCCAGAGCAATTTAGACACGCGAGCCGATAAACAAACGAACATGCGTTGTTCATTTACCATCGTTCGTTCAGGAATTTTCTTGCTGGGTTTTCAATTAAATAAAACGATAAGGCACCGGTTAAAATAGCTAAAGAAAACAGCGTAACACCAGCGAGCGGGAAGGCTTCACCAAATTTGATACCGTAGTAGTAAAACGGCTGCTGCCATAAGTAGATGGAGAAAGACCATATCCCCAATAACCGGAGCGCAGGGATACTCAGTACGCTCTTCACGAAATTGGGGAGTAAATTCAAGTGATTCACTGTAAAGGCCAAAAGAAACGGTGCTACTGACCACTCAAAACTCCAGTGCGGAGAATAAGGGCTGTAACAGGCTATAGCTAGCACGAAAGAAACAAGCGGCGACCAAGCAGGCAGAAACCTCTCGAATCGATTTTTAACCAAAAAGTACCCTGCAGATATGAGCAGGAAGCTTGCCACAACTTCAGTTCTGAATTCGAAGTTCGCAGGTGCGAAACCGGGGTTTTTAACGTAAATGAAATGGGTAACGATGCAGCTCACACCGAGCGTAAGAACTATTAAATAAACCCTTCTAACCCAAAGAGCCAGCACGGCTACGACACTCAATACAACATAACTATGCTCTTCAACATTCAACGACCAAAAGTGCCCTATAGGTAGCCCAGTGTTCCATAAACTGGGGTGCTCTGGATAATATGACCTTAAAAACAGCAAGTTATAAAGGTAGTTGTTATGCTCATGAGATAACTCAAATATTAAGCTACACAGTGAAAGGCTAGTGACGAATAGAAGAAAGACAGGAAATATTCGGCTGATACGCCTTTTGTAGAACGTCCTCAAAGGTACTTTCTTCACAAAAAGGATGTTGGACATCAACATACCAGAGAGGACGAAGAATATGTCCACTCCCATTCTGCCAACGTGTATACCGGTAACATCAAAAAAATGCTCTAAAAGCACGAAAAGTATGGCAATACCGCGCCAACCATCTAGGTAGTCGATTCGCACGAGTTCAGCTTGCGTTGGCGTTACTACGCTCTTTGCGGCACTATGAATTGCAAGCTTCTGCTCGGCTCCTAAAGTTCTTTCCATGAACGGTAGACCTTCGTTATTTAGTACGCTGGCTCGTAGTTACTGCTGCCCAAAGCCTACCAACAACAGCGAATGCACACGTTACATCAATGATAACCCGACCTTGGCTAAGAAAAATGACTATAAATAGTCAGCGAATACAGTATTGAACCAAACACAGAACGCCCTAAAAACCGACCTCGTTTACTATTCGCCGTCTCTCGCGATATAAGGCAAAGATTCGGTAACCGCCCCAGATCATAATGGCAGCGCCAACAGACAACATGGCGTTAACCACGGTTGCATCGTTCAGAAGTGGGTGGAATGCATCACCATCAGCCGCAAACTTAGCGTAAAGCCCCAACCCCACCATGGCACTTCCTGGCGCATCCATTAGGCTTTGCATGCGGATTTTCTTGTCTATCTCTTTGATACGATCTTCGGTATTCATAAATTAATCCCTATTGCTTTGCTCAATGAGCACTCCGTTAACAGCTCAACTACAGTGGTTATGGCTCTCAATATTCGTTTACCAGAGGCTAGGATCACAAAGTGCTTGCACGCATTGAGTCTCCCCAGACATGGGTTGAATTGCTTTACCATCAAGAGACTGTGCTAGCCAACCTATTGGCTGACTCAGGGGAAAAGGTGCTTTGACTAGCGTCTCGTTAATGGGGGTGAAACCCGTTTTCGCATAGTAGTTCGGATCACCATATGTGAAGACTAAATCAACCTGTTGTGTTTTAAGATACTCTAAACCAAAGCGGATGAGCTGCTGGCCCACACCCAACCCCTGCATTGCGGTTGAAACCGCCACAGGCGACAAAATAAATGCAGTTTGGCCACTCGGGACAGTAAACCGACTAAAGAAAATACACCCAATAATCTTTTCGTTCTCTTCTACCACACAACCAATAAGGTCTTGCGGATCAGTCGTGACCATTAGGTTAGCAACGAAATCAGCAATGACATCGCCCTCTACCTCCCCCTCTGATGCCGAGAATACGCTTTTGAACAGCTCAACTACCGGTTGAAATGCAGACTGATGAAATAGGGAAAGCTTCATAATTTTTGCACGCCCTTAGGAGGTCTATTGAACAGGCTGGTGGTGATAGCCTCAATCTTTATCGAGCACCAAAACATAGGCCGATACTTTGCCAGTGAACGTCGTTAAGGGGCTGATTTGTTGAACCTGCCAGCCGGATATTTCGTACTCTTTGATCTTTTCATTGAGCTTTGTGACATCAACCGCACTCGACCAAAACTTACGGGATTTAAACTCGACAACTTAAATCATAAAAATCCATCTTTAAGGTATAAGCGTTGAAAGTTATAGCTAGAGTATCAGCAAACATTTGCAGATCAAGCACCGGCTAAAACCTTCGCAGTAGGTGCACCCCTTCTTACTCAAAACACTACACAACCGCCAAATCAAGCTGCTTACCAGCTGTCCATTCGGTTCGAATATAGAGAAACAGCACGGCACCCATCGGTAAAGTATTAGCTTATACCCTGCTCAGTGAGCTACTAGAGCTAGGTAACTTAAACCGAAAAGAGATCGCGGCGCTCGTCGGTGTGGCACTTATGAATAAGGAAAGTGGTTCCTTCAATGGCAAACAAAGAATACGTGGCGGCAGGCACCGGATTAGAACGGTGATGTTTATGGCGATGCTGTCAGCCGTTCAATGTAACCCCGTTTTCAAAAGTTACTATGAACGCCGTAAAGCTGCGGGGAAAATCCCTAAAGTGGCTATCGTTGCTTGCATGCGGAAGATGATCGTAATCTTAAACACAATGGTAAAAAATGAAGAGTTGTGGTGCCAGAAAACAGCTTAAAACAGTTGACTAAACACCACAGTCACTTGTTGTAGGTCCATTACGACTTCTTTCGCATCTTAAGTAAAAGGTACATGATGCCTCCACCAAATAGCAACAATACTAAAAGCACAACCACGTAAGTTGTGAGTTTTGACCAGTGAACAGATCTATCTGCGATAGCTTCACAAGGTTTATCTGGGTTTACAAATACCCGAATTGACTTACCAGCTTTATAATAGGATTTAAATTCATAAGCCAACTTTTTCAAGGGGCCATTATCTGTACCTTCAACCCACGAAACCCTATGCCCGATGCAATTAGTGCCCTTAAAGTTATACTGGTAGGTAATTTGAGGTCCGTAATAAGTGTACACGGTTGAATTTGAAGAGCTCCTCGACGTTGTAGTTGTTTTAATTGAAGCATTTAATAATTTTGCACTAACTGAAACCCAACTACTTGAATTAATATTACCGTATATTGGCGTTATAATGTTTTTTAGCATAACAAATGTTAAAAACATCGCTGCAATAATAAAAAAATAAAGGATTATTCGCGCTATTTTTTCATTTTTTATTTTACTTTCGTTGGCCAATATCAAATCCTTATTTCAATTCTGAAGAGTAAAAATATTTAGTTCAGGTGCATCACGCTTTCAGCATGGGCGACCACCCAGTGATCTTCCCCCGAAAAAGTGGACACCACTTTCGCTTAAGCCGTCATAGCCTCATATTCGACCGGGCTCCGGTAATTTAAACTGGAGTGCAATCGAATTCGATTATAAAACTGCTGGATGTGACTAACCAGCTTACCCCTCAAATGCATCTCACCAAAGAAGCTTCTCCCTTTGATGAGCTCACCCTTTAGTGTATGGAAGAATGACTCCATTTCCGCATTATCTGTGCAGCAGCCCGGCCGGTTTGTAATCGCATGCATGCCGTGCCGATCCAGCACCGCCTGGAACTCGTGAGCACGATACTCAACGCCCCGATCCGTATGGAAGATCAAACCCGGTGGCGGCTTCCTATTCCGAATGGCCATCATCAGTGAGGA
>NZ_SACQ01000012.1 GCF_004005935.1 Neptunomonas marina
TCCCATCCCGAACTCAGAAGTGAAACGATTTAGCGCCGATGGTAGTGTGGGGTTTCCCCATGTGAGAGTAGGACATCGCCAAGCTTTTAATTAGGAAGCCCTGATCGGTAACGGTCAGGGCTTTTTACTGTGTGCAAAGAAAAATAAGATTAAACGTTTCCTTTTTAATATTCACTCTCCCCTCAAGCACTCCCCTTTTAATCGGCAGGTTAGCAAAGATAAACGAAGTCGATAGACATCGTTCAGTTCCTATACTAGAATACCGCCCGTTTGCCCGCAGCAAATGCAGGTAAGCGTCAGCTAGTGTAAAAAGTGAGGTGATTTCTCTTTTTACAAATCTCGTACAGATTCCATATATACAGCGCATGCGGGGAGGTTAAATTGACAAGACCAGCCATTCTGGCTCTTGAAGATGGTAGTGTATTCAAGGGTATTGCTATTGGCGCGGACGGTCAATCAAGTGGAGAGGTGGTGTTTAATACCTCCATGACCGGCTATCAAGAAATTCTTACAGATCCTTCCTATTGCCGACAAATCGTTACATTAACGTACCCACATATTGGTAACGTAGGAACCAACGACGAAGATGAAGAGTCTTCAGGTACTTGGGTTTCTGGGTTGGTTATCCGAGATTTGCCGCTTGTTGCGAGCAACTTTCGTAACCAAAAAGCGCTAGATCAGTATCTAAAAGATAACAATATTGTTGGTATCGCAGATATTGATACTCGCCGCTTAACTCGTCTATTGCGTGAAAAGGGCTCACTGAATGGTTGTATTATGGCCGGTGAGATCTCTGAGGAAGACGCGCTCGCTGCTGCCAAAGCTTTCCCTGGTTTGAAGGGTATGGATTTAGCGAAAGAGGTATCGGTCAACGCTGCATATGAGTGGAACTCAAGCACATGGGCTCTCGGTGAAGGTCATCGCGATATCGCGCCGCAAGAGCAACCTTATCATGTGGTAGCTTATGACTTCGGTGTAAAGCGCAATATTTTGCGTATGTTGGTTGAGCGCGGATGCCGTGTAACAGTGGTTCCTGCGCAAACTCCTGCTGCTGACGTTTTGGCCATGAAGCCTGATGGTGTATTTTTATCAAACGGTCCTGGTGATCCGGAGCCGTGTGATTACGCGATTGAGGCTATTAAAGCCATCTGTGAAACTACGCTACCCGTTTTTGGTATTTGCCTTGGCCATCAGTTACTCGCATTAGCTTCTGGTGCACAAACTATCAAGATGAAGTTTGGTCATCACGGTGCCAACCACCCGGTGCAAGACTTGGATCACAAGCAAGTGATGATCACTAGCCAAAACCACGGTTTTGCGGTGGATGAATCTTCGTTACCAGAGACCCTGCGTGCAACTCACAAGTCATTGTTTGATGGCTCACTACAGGGCATCGAGCGTACAGACCGCTCTGCCTTTAGTTTCCAAGGACACCCGGAAGCAAGCCCAGGCCCTCGTGATGTCGCTCCGCTGTTTGATCGCTTTATCAAAGAGATGGCTGCACACAAAAACGCTTGATCGATTGATCAGTAAAGTAAACAGATTTGACCGGTTGTTAGAATGCCAAAACGTACGGATTTAAAAAGTATACTGATTCTGGGTGCAGGTCCGATCATTATCGGACAAGCATGTGAGTTTGACTATTCGGGTGCGCAAGCCTGTAAAGCGCTACGTGAAGAGGGTTACCGAGTTATTTTGGTGAACTCGAACCCAGCAACAATCATGACTGATCCAGCGATGGCCGATGCGACATACATCGAGCCTATTAACTGGAAAACAGTAGCGAAAATCATCGAAAAAGAGCGCCCAGATGCATTATTGCCAACAATGGGTGGTCAAACAGCTTTGAACTGTGCGCTTGATCTTGAGCGAGAAGGGGTGCTGGAGCAGTTTGGCGTTGAGATGATTGGCGCAAACGCAGACACGATTGATAAGGCAGAAGATCGTGATCGCTTCGACAAGGCGATGAAGAATATTGGACTCGAGTGTCCACGTGCTTCTATCGCACATAGCATGGAAGAAGCGCTACAAGTGCAAGCGCAGCTTGGTTTTCCTTGTATTATTCGCCCATCTTTCACGATGGGTGGCTCAGGCGGTGGTATCGCTTACAACATCGATGAGTTTGTCGAAATTTGCGAACGTGGTTTGGATCTTTCACCGACAAACGAGCTGCTGATTGATGAATCGCTGATCGGTTGGAAAGAGTATGAGATGGAAGTTGTTCGTGATAAAAACGACAACTGCATTATCGTCTGCTCGATCGAAAACTTCGATGCAATGGGCGTTCATACAGGTGACTCAATCACGGTAGCGCCTGCACAAACGCTAACTGACAAAGAGTATCAACTGATGCGTGATGCTTCTTTGGCTGTACTACGTGAGATCGGCGTAGAGACAGGTGGTTCAAACGTACAGTTTGGTGTTAACCCGAAAGATGGCCGTATGGTTGTCATCGAAATGAACCCACGTGTATCTCGTTCATCCGCATTGGCTTCTAAAGCAACGGGTTTCCCTATTGCCAAAGTTGCTGCAAAGTTGGCCGTAGGTTATACGCTCGATGAGCTACAAAACGATATTACGGGTGGAGCGACGCCTGCGTCATTTGAACCTTCTATCGACTACGTAGTGACTAAAATTCCACGCTTCACTTTTGAGAAATTCCCTCAGGCGAACGATCGCCTGACGACTCAGATGAAGTCGGTGGGTGAGGTGATGGCGATCGGCCGTACGCAGCAGGAGTCATTGCAAAAAGCGCTGCGTGGTCTTGAGGTTGGAGCGACCGGCTTCGATCCAGTGCTTGATCTAGATAGCGAAGACGCGCGTTCAACGATCATTCGTGAAATGAAAGAACCGGGCGCTGAACGTATTTGGTACCTTGGCGATGCTTTCCGTATGGGTATGAGCGTCGACGAGTTATACCGTATCAGTGGCATTGATCCATGGTTCCTTGTGCAGGTTGAAGACCTGATCAAAGAAGAGCAGCGCGTTGCTGAAATGGCGATGTCAGGCTTAGATAAAGATGCGGTTTATCGCCTCAAGCGTAAGGGCTTCTCTGATGCACGTTTGGCGACTCTATTAGGTGTTTCTGAGAAGCAGTTTAGAAAGCACCGCCAAGCGTTAGATGTCCGTCCTGTTTACAAGCGCGTTGATACGTGTGCTGCGGAGTTTGCCTCTGATACTGCTTACATGTACTCCACTTATGAAGAGGAGTGTGAAGCAAACCCATCTAGCCGCGATAAGATTATGGTCATTGGCGGCGGTCCAAACCGTATCGGTCAGGGCATTGAGTTCGATTACTGCTGTGTGCACGCAGCCCTTGCTGCGCGTGATGATGGTTTTGAAACGATCATGGTTAACTGTAACCCTGAGACGGTTTCAACCGATTACGATACATCTGATCGTCTGTTCTTTGAGCCTATTACGCTTGAAGATGTGTTGGAAATTGTAAACGTAGAGCAGCCGAAAGGGGTTATCGTTCAGTATGGTGGTCAAACACCATTGAAACTGGCTGTTGCTCTAGAGCAAGCGGGTGTGCCGATCATTGGTACGTCACCTGAGGCGATCGACCGCGCTGAAGACCGTGAGCAGTTCCAGCAGATGTTGAAGCGTCTTGGCTTGAAACAGCCAGAAAACTCTACAGTGCGTTCACTCGAAGAGGCGATCATAGAAGCAGAGCGTATCGGTTACCCGCTCGTTGTACGCCCTTCCTACGTTCTTGGTGGTCGCGCTATGGAGATCGTCTACAAAGAAGACGAGCTGCGCCGTTACATGAATGAAGCTGTGCAAGTATCTAATGAAGCCCCAGTGCTACTCGACCACTTCCTGAATGCGGCGATTGAAGTCGATATCGATGCTGTTTCTGATGGTGAGACCGTCGTTATTGGTGCGATCATGCAGCATATTGAACAGGCTGGCGTTCACTCTGGCGACTCTGCTTGCTCTTTCCCACCTTACAACTTGCCGGCTGACGTGCAGGACTTGATGCGTGAGCAGGTTAAGAAGATGGCACTGGAGCTTGGGGTTGTGGGCTTGATGAACACGCAGTTGGCTTACCAGGATGGTGAGATCTACGTGATCGAAGTCAATCCGCGTGCATCGCGTACTGTGCCATTTGTCTCTAAGTGTATCGGTGTTTCGCTTGCTAAGATCGGCGCTCAGGTGATGACAGGCAAAACGCTGAAAGAGCTTGGCTTTACGGAAGAGATCGTACCGACGCTATTCAATGTGAAGGAAGCGGTATTCCCATTCAATAAATTCCCATCAGTGGACCCGATTCTCTCTCCAGAGATGAAGTCTACGGGCGAAGTAATGGGCTCTGGCACAACCTTTGGTGAAGCGTTTATGAAGGCAACGATTGGTGCTGGTGAGAAGATGCCAACGCCAGGGCGTGCGTTTATCTCGGTCCGCGATGTGGATAAAGACGGTTCTGTTCGCGTTGCAAATGCGTTGCTAGATCTTGGCTTTACGCTATGTGCGACCGGCGGTACCGCTGCTTTCTTGCAAGAGAAAGGTTTCGATGTTGAAGTGGTCAACAAAGTGATGGAAGGTCGTCCTAACATCGTTGATATGATCAAAAACAACGAGATTGCTTATGTGGTCAACACAACCGAAGGCCGCAAAGCAATTGCCGACTCGGCAGAGATCCGTCGTAGCTCTCTTCAGAACAAGGTTGCTTATACGACTACCCTTGCAGGTGCAGAAGCGATTACAATGGCGCTTCAATATGGCGAAGAGAAGACTGTTCGTCGTCTACAAGATTTGCACTGAGGAGTGAGAGATGAGTCGTGTCCCTATGACCGTTGCGGGCGAAAAAGCGTTACGAGCTGAGTTAGATCAGCTCAAAACGGAAGCTCGTCCGCGTGTCATTGCTGCTATCGCGGAAGCGCGTGAGCATGGCGATTTAAAAGAAAACGCTGAGTATCACGCTGCCCGAGAAGAGCAGGGCTTTATCGAGGGGCGCATCCAGGAGCTTGAGGGTAAACTCTCTCATGCTCAGGTGATTGATGTCACTGCGTTGCCACAAACCGGCAAGGTTATCTTTGGCACAACAATTGTGATTATCAATCTCGATACGGATGAGGAAGTTCGTTACCAGATCGTAGGTGATGATGAGGCGGACATTAAAAATGGCAAGCTATCGGTGAACTCACCGATAGCTCGCGGCCTGATTGGTAAGTCAGAGGGCGATATCGCGGCCATCCGCACCCCAGGTGGAGATGTTGAGTATGAGATTGCAGAGGTTCTGCACATCTAATGCCAATAAAAAAGCCGCCCTTATGGGCGGCTTTTTTAACGCAGCAAGTTAGAGAGCTTAGGGTTAGGCTCTAAAGATGGGCGGTAGATCAGAGCGATATTACCGATCTCTTGCACAATAGTCGCTTCCACAATCTCGCATAGTTCGCGAATGAGTTGTTTTTTAATGGTGCGGTCACCTACAACGAACTTTACCTTGATCAACTCGTGATCTTCCAGGGCGCGATCCACTTCAAGCTGGATGTTTTCCGTCAGCCCCTTTCCTGCCACAGTAACCAGTGGGTTAAGGCTGTGACCGATGGTGCGGAACTGTTTCTTTTGCTCAGGCGTCAGGCTCATACTAAAATTGTTATCTCATGGTTAGGTGGCGTGAGGCCACAGGGTATTCATATTCCTATTCTACCTGAGAGCTGTGCGGCGTTAAACCAAAGAGATATTTTTGTGTCAAGGCTGAAATCAATGAGTGCAGCCTGAGCGCGTTTTTATGGATCGTCTGTATGGCGCTGAAAAGCACAAGAGCTGCTAGGTCGAGAACTCGCCTTGTGGAGCGTCATGAGCAAGACAGTCTGCACACATGCGGCATACTTGTGTTTTGGATCTGTAAGTCAAAGCCGAGCTAATCGGCGAGCGCTACGGTAGAGTTTCAAGGTGCTGCACAGAACAATCGGCAACAGAGCAGGCACAGTAAGACAGTGGATGTGAGTTTGTAGGCCTTGTAATTTCAGATACGGCCCCCAGTATAAATAGTACGAACTCTATTGATCAGCTTACTGCTATCTCTTTGATTCTGTGAGCACTTGATATGGTGCAGCAAGTTTTGAAACCTAATGATGATCTTGTTGCCGAAGTGTTCCGAAGTGCGGGTTTTGATCAGTATTTAGCCGATGTGCGTACAAGTTTTACAAAGGTTGTTACCTGCAAGCCTGACTCCTCTCGAATTTGGTCGTGAGAAGCCGATATTGCTGGGTTAGTTAAAAAGAGGCGTGAATAGCCAACCGGGCGCAACTCGTGTAGTTTAGCGTTCGCAGATTGATGTTTAATTAGAGGATTGTCTTTTGAACGATATGGCAAAGAATCTGGTACTTTGGTTAGTTATTGCTGCAGTGCTGCTGACAGTATTTAACAACTTCAGTGCAGAAAGTGACCCAGGTCGAGTGACGTACTCCGACTTTGTTACTGAGGTGCAAAAAGGGCAAGTATCTAAAGTCGTGATTGATGGCTTCACGATCCGTGGCCAACGTGCTAACGGAGAGCGCTTCCAAACGATTAGGCCCGCGCTTCAAGATCCAAAGCTTGTGGACGAGTTGTTAGCTAACAACGTTGTCATCGAGGGTAAGCAGCCAGAACAACAGAGTATCTGGACGCAGTTGTTGGTCGCTTCATTCCCGATTCTAGTTATTATCGCGATCTTTATGTTCTTCATGCGCCAAATGCAAGGCGGCGGTGGAAAAGGCGGCCCGATGTCGTTTGGTAAATCCAAAGCCCGCATGATGAGCGAAGATCAGATCAAGACAACATTCGATGATGTGGCCGGTGTTGAAGAGGCTAAAGAAGAGGTGAAGGAGCTCGTTGATTACCTGCGTGATCCGAGTAAGTTCCAACGTCTCGGTGGTAATATTCCACGCGGTGTTTTGATGGCAGGTAACCCGGGTACAGGTAAAACGTTGCTGGCCAAAGCGATCGCCGGTGAAGCTAAAGTACCGTTCTTCAGTATTTCGGGCTCTGATTTCGTAGAGATGTTCGTGGGTGTGGGTGCATCCCGTGTGCGAGACATGTTTGATCAAGCTAAGAAGCATGCACCGTGTATCATCTTTATCGACGAGATTGATGCGGTCGGTCGACACCGTGGTGTTGGTATGGGCGGTGGTAATGACGAGCGCGAGCAAACACTAAACCAGTTGCTGGTTGAGATGGATGGCTTCGAAGGTACGGAAGGCATTATCGTTATCGCGGCCACTAACCGCCCTGATGTGCTTGACCCTGCGCTATTGCGTCCTGGCCGTTTTGACCGTCAGGTTCATGTTGGCCTGCCAGACATCCGAGGTCGTGAGCAGATTCTTAAAGTGCACATGCGTAAAGTGCCAATCGGAGATGATGTTAAACCTGAGCTGATTGCACGGGGTACACCAGGTTTCTCTGGTGCTGACCTTGCTAACTTAGTGAATGAGGCGGCCTTGTTCGCAGCACGAGCTAGCAAGCGTACGGTTGGTATGGATCAATTTGAGCGCGCTAAAGATAAAATCATGATGGGCGCCGAACGTAAGTCCATGGTGATGTCTTACAAGGAACGTCTCAACACGGCGTACCATGAATCGGGCCATGCGATTGTGGGTCGTCTAATGCCGGATCATGATCCGGTGTATAAGGTATCTATCATTCCTCGCGGGCGCGCTTTAGGTGTGACTATGTTCTTGCCGGAAGAGGATCGTTACAGCCATAGCCGACAAACGATTATCTCGAATATCTGTTCTTTGTACGGTGGACGCATCGCAGAGGAGATGACGTTAGGCAAAGAGGGCGTCACAACTGGTGCCTCTAACGATATCCAGCGCGCTACGTCGATGGCACGTAATATGGTTACAAAATGGGGTTTGTCTGATGCGATGGGCCCACTGCTTTATGATGACGAAGACAGTGATCCATTTAGCCGTGGCTATGGTCAAGCCGCTAAGCCTCTTGCAGAAGAGACTCAACGTAAGATTGATGCCGAGGTGAGAAGCATCATTGATGAGTGCTACAAAAAGGCTTATCAGTTACTTGAAGATAACCGCGATATCCTTGAGTCGATGACGCAAGCGCTGATGAAGTATGAGACGATCAGCAGCGAGCAAATAGACCAACTTATGGCTCGAGAGGCGGTATCTGATCCTGATGGCTGGGTTGATGAGAAAGCAGAGGATAAACCTGTAGAAGAGTCTGCATCGCTTGATAGTTTAGAAGATAGCGAAGAAGCTTCCTCAGAGGCGTCTGATGATCAACAACGGAAGGACCCAGATATGCCTGAAGCGCCAAGGCAAAGAAAGCCTGAAGGCGATGACGATGAAGGCAAAATGGTCTAACGTAAAGTAGTTAATTAAAAGGCTGGGTTTCCCAGCCTTTTTTGTTTTCGGAGTGGATGTCGGATGAGTAAACAGTTGGTTTGTAACGATAAGGTCTTGGACCTATCTCGAGTGCAAGTGATGGGTATTTTGAACGTCACCCCTGATTCATTTTCTGATGGAGGTCGGCTTTATCAAAGTGGTAATGGCGTTGCGCTTGATCAATTGTTGCGTAAGGCTGAGGCCATGGTGAGTGCAGGTGCGTCTATACTGGATGTGGGGGGCGAGTCGACCCGTCCGGGAGCTGCGCCGATCAGTGAGCAGGAGGAGTTAGACAGAGTTATCCCTGCCATTGAAGCGCTTAAGCACGAGTTTGATGTTGTTGTATCGATGGATACCAGCAACGCTGCAGTCATCTGTGCAGGCGCCGAGTCGGGGGCTGGATTTATTAACGATGTACGGGGGTTGTCTCGCGAGGGTGCGATCGCCGCTGCAGCAACAACGGGGCTGCCTGTATGCCTTATGCATATGCAAGGCGACCCCTCAACGATGCAAGACCGCCCTGAATATGTGTCGGTTGTTGATGAGGTGCAGCAGTATTTAATTCAGCGGGTAAAGTGCTGCCTAGATGCAGGTATCAAACAGGACGCTATTGTTATCGATCCCGGTTTTGGTTTTGGTAAAGCCCTAGAGCACAATTTGGCGTTGTTAAATCGCCTCGAAACATTAGATGTTTATGGTCTCCCACTACTCATAGGCACATCGCGCAAGAGTATGATTGGAAGTGTCTTAGATCGGCCTGTCGATGAGCGCCTGCACGGCAGTTTAGCGACAGTCGCAATTTCTATCATGAAAGGCGCACGTATTGTTCGTGTTCATGATGTAGAAGAGACAATAGACGTAGTAAGAATGACGGAAGCTGTACTGCTTGAAAAGAGAGGATAGAACGTGGGAAAACGCTATTTTGGTACTGATGGTATTCGTGGTCAGGTCGGTAAGTTTCCGATTACTCCAGACTTTATGCTTAAACTGGGCTGGGCCGCAGGTAAAGTCTTCGCTCGTGAAGGTTACTCAAAGATTTTAATCGGTAAAGATACGCGTATCTCCGGCTACATGTTTGAGTCTGCATTAGAGGCGGGCTTGTCGGCAGCTGGTGTGGATGTGTTGTTAACCGGTCCGATGCCAACGCCAGCAATAGCTTATCTTACGCGAACTTTTCAGGCGAACGCCGGGATTGTGATCTCCGCATCTCATAATCCGTTTGGCGACAATGGCATTAAATTCTTCTCGGCTGAAGGCACTAAACTTCCCGATGAGATAGAGCATGCTATCGAAGCGCAGATGGATTTGGTCATGACTACCGTTGATTCGGGCATGCTCGGTAAAGCGAGCAGAATCGCCGATGCGGCAGGGCGTTACATCGAGTTCTGTAAAGCCACTGTGCCGTTGGGTTTTAATTTGCAAGGCTTTAAGATTGTCCTCGACTGCGCAAATGGCGCAACTTATCACGTCTCTCCTCAGGTATTACGTGAGCTGGGTGCAAACGTTATTGAGATCGCGTCCTCTCCTGATGGGCTCAATATCAATGAGTCCTGTGGCGCGACATCGCCGCAGCGTTTACAGAAGTCGGTTGTCGCTGAAGCCGCCGATCTCGGTATTGCATTGGATGGTGATGGCGACCGGGTCATCATGGTGGACGAGAATGGCGAAGTTGTCGATGGCGATGAAATTCTGTTTATTGTCACACAGCATATGAAAGCTCGTGGTGTTCTGTCTGGTGGTGTGGTTGGAACGCTGATGAGTAACTTTGGCTTAGAGCAATCGCTTAAGAAGATTGGTGTCCCCTTTGTGCGCGCGAATGTGGGTGACCGTTACGTAATGGAGAAACTGGCAGAGCATGACTGGGTGTTAGGTGGCGAGAGCTCCGGGCACGTGGTTTGTCGCCATTTAACCTCGACGGGCGATGGCACAATCTCGGCGTTACAAGCGCTGCGTGCGATGCGTGAAACAGGTAAAAGTCTGGCCGAGCTGAAGTCGGGTATGCAGAAAATGCCACAAGTCATGATCAATGTCAGAATGGCTAAAAAGGTCGACGTTAAAAGTGTGGCTGCGATACAAGATGCAGTAAAAAACGTGGAGGCTGAGCTTGGCTCGAGCGGCCGCGTGCTACTGCGCCCTTCCGGCACAGAGCCGTTGGTTCGCGTTATGCTGGAAGGTGAGAATCCTGAGGTCATTCAGACTCTGTGCGAAGAACTGGCTCAAGTTGTTGAAAAATCATTAGAAGCGCTTGTCAGCGAAGAGTAAGTCAGTTAATATTTGCGCCTCTTTGACGGGGGGATGACGTGCGTAACCTAGTTATTGCTGGAAATTGGAAAATGAATGGTTCTCAAACCTTCGCGCAAGAAATGCGAGAAGCGCTTGATAACGCAGAATTTTCTGAGCGCATCACTACGGTAGTTTTTCCTCCGTTTTTGGCAATTCATACTATGCTCGGTAGCGATAAGTTTGCTGTTGGAGCGCAGAATTGCTACACGGAACAAAGCGGTGCATACACGGGTGAAGTATCTCCTGAGTTAATTGCAGATGCTGGATGTCAGTATGTTTTAGTCGGGCATTCGGAGCGCCGTACGCTTCTTGGTGAAACAGACCAGGTAGTGGCTAAGAAGGTCAAGCTGGCCGTTTCTGCTGGTTTAACGCCTGTTCTGTGTGTCGGCGAGACGTTAGATGAACGTGAGTCTGGCAACTTTAAGGATGTCGTAGAGCAGCAAGTCGTGGCTGGTTTGAAAGAACTGAGCGGCGATGAAGTGAAGCAGGTTGTCGTGGCATATGAGCCGGTGTGGGCTATAGGTACTGGCAAAACGGCCTCTGCTGATCAAGCTCAAGAAGTTCACGCACATATTCGATCAGTGCTTAATAGTGCCTTCGATGGTGCGGGTGACGCTATCTCAATTTTGTATGGCGGCAGCGTTAAGTCGGAGAATGCAGCAGAGTTGCTTGGTTGTGCCGATATTGATGGTGGCCTAATCGGTGGCGCATCATTGAATAGTAAAGAATTTATAACCATCTGCAGAATTGCTGCAGATAGTCATTAAGCGAGAAAGTCATGGAAACACTAGTTTTAGCAGCACATGTTATTGTCGCAGCAGCGATTATTGTACTTGTGCTGTTGCAGCAAGGTAAAGGTGCTGAAGCTGGTGCAGCGTTTGGCGGTGGTGCTTCTCAAACGGTCTTTGGTAGCCAAGGTTCAGGCAGCTTTTTAGGTCGTTTGACGGGCATTATGGCAGCTGGCCTTTTCGTAACAAGTTTTGTTTTAGCTATCTACGCAAAAGAGAAAGCAGTTTCTGTTCAAGATGCTGGTATTCCAGCAGTAGAAGTTGTTGAAGAAGTAGAGCAAAACAACCTTCCTACTCTGGAAGAAAGCGCAGCGCCAGCTGATGCAGATGTTCCAGTAGCAGAGTAAAAGTTTATGCCCAAGTGGTGGAATTGGTAGACACGCTATCTTGAGGGGGTAGTGACCTATCGGTCGTGCCGGTTCAAGTCCGGCCTTGGGCACCATATTTGCAAAAAGGTGTGTAGGTATATATAATGCGCACCTGTTTCTGATGCGGGGTGGAGCAGCTTGGTAGCTCGTCGGGCTCATAACCCGAAGGTCGTTGGTTCAAATCCAGCCCCCGCTACCACTTAAGAAAGCCCCTTTTAAGGGGCTTTTTCGTAGGTTTGGTGTAATTTGTAGTCGCAGAAATGGGTCCAAGAGGCCCATTTTTTGTTTCTGAGATAAAGAAAAGAGGTCGTTTCGTTGTCTGCGAAGCTTAAATTAATTCAAGAACTGATTCAGCCGTCGGTCGAGGCTTTAGGTTGTGACTTGTGGGGTGTTGATTATCTCTCACAAGGCAAGCATACGACCTTGCGGATCTATATCGATAAAGAAGATGGCGTAACGGTTGATGACTGTGCAGCAGTTAGCCACCAAGTTAGCGGCGTTCTCGACGTTGAGGACCCGATAAACGGAGAGTATACGTTAGAGGTTTCCTCTCCGGGTATGGATCGGCCTCTTTTTACCTTGGAGCAGTTTGCTGCCTATCGAGGACACAAGATCCACATGCGCCTGCGCGTGCCGTTTGAAGGGCGTCGTAACTTCAAAGGCATCTTAAATGGTGTTGAGGGTGAAGATATTTTGCTGGTTGTGGATGATGAAGAATTTTTGTTGCCGATCGATCTGCTTGATCGAGCACAAGTGATTCCACAGTTTTAATAGCACACAAGACTATTGGGCGAGGCAGTAGCATGAATAAAGAGATTCTACTGGTTGCAGAAGCAGTATCGAATGAGAAAGACGTCCCACGCGATGTTATCTTCGAAGCGATCGAGCTGGCTTTGGCGACAGCGACAAAGAAAAGATACGAAGAAGAAGTTGATATTAATGTGGTAATCGACCGCGCTACGGGTGATTACGACACATTCCGTCGTTGGAAAGTTGTTAGCAATGATGAAGTACCTGCACTAGGTACTGAGCTAACAATGGAAGAAGCTGAAGAGATCGACACTAAACTGCAGCCAGGTGATATCCACGAAGAGCAAGTGGAATCTGTTGCGTTCGGCCGTATTGCTGCGCAGACAGCAAAGCAAGTTATCGTACAAAAAGTGCGTGAGGCTGAGCGAGCTAAAGTTGTTGACCAATACAAAGACAAGCTTGGTGAGCTGATCTCTGCAAGCGTTAAGAAAGTAACGCGTGACAATGTGATCGTCGATCTTGGTAATAACGCAGAAGCTTTGCTACCTCGTGATAACTTGCTCCCTCGCGAAGTATTCCGCATGGGCGATCGTGTGCGCGCAGTGTTGGCAGAAGTACGTAGCGAAGGCCGTGGCCCTCAGCTGGTATTGAGCCGTACTTCGCCGGAGATGTTGATCGAGCTATTCCGTTTGGAAGTACCGGAGATCTCTGAGGAAGTTATCGAGATCCGTGCGGCTGCCCGTGACCCCGGCTCCCGAGCAAAGATTGCTGTTAAAACTAACGACGGCCGCATCGACCCGGTAGGCGCTTGTGTTGGCATGCGTGGTGCGCGTGTTCAGGCTGTTTCCGGTGAGCTTGGTGGTGAGCGCGTCGATATTATTCTTTGGGACGACAACCCAGCGCAGTTGGTCATCAACGCGATGTCGCCTGCTGAAGTCGCTTCCATCATCATGGATGAAGAGACCCATTCTATGGATGTGGCGGTTGACCAAGATGCTTTGGCAATGGCAATCGGCCGTGGTGGTCAGAACGTGCGTTTAGCGTCCGATTTGACGGGTTGGGAACTTAATGTAATGACAGAGCAAGATGCCGCTGAGAAGCAGCAATTTGAGATGGGCTCTGTTATGGAGGTATTCGTAAAACACCTTGATGTGGATGACGATGTAGCGGAAGCACTGGTTGCTGAAGGCTTCACGACCCTGGAAGAGGTGGCTTACGTACCCGCTGAAGAGATGCTTGAAATCGATGGCTTCGATGAAGACATCGTACAAGAGCTAAGAACGCGAGCGAAGGATGCGTTATTGAATCTTGCATTGGCTAGTGAAGAAGAGCTAGAGAATGCAGAACCTGCGCAAGACTTGCTAGAGATGGATGGTATGGAACGTAACCTTGCGTTCCAGTTGGCCGCTAAAGGCGTTATCACCATGGAAGATCTCGCAGAGCAATCTGTAGAGGAACTGTTGGAGATCGAAGGTATCACCGAAGAGCGAGCGGCTGAGCTGATTATGACAGCGCGTGCTCCCTGGTTCGCGGATGAAGACTAAGGTCAACGGAGGAGGTTTACCAATATGGCAGAAGTCACAGTAAAACAACTTGCCGATGTGGTTGGTGTTCCCGTTGAGCGTTTGATGACGCAGATGCAGGAAGCCGGCATAGAAGGAAAGAACGAAAGTTCCAGTGTGACGGATAGTGAGCGTCAAACACTGTTAGCGCATCTGAAACGCTCGCATGGTGAAGCGGAAGAAAGTGTTGCTTCACCTAAAAAGATCACTTTAAAGCGCAAGACAACATCTCAGCTCAAAGTAGCGGGTGCCTCGGGTAAAAAGAAAACAGTCAATGTTGAAGTACGTAAAACGCGCACATACGTTAAACGTTCTGAGATAGAGGCTGATGAAGGTGCGGTGGCGCAAGCTGCAGAAGAGCAAGCGCGCAAAGAAGCGGAAGAGCAAGCGCGCCAAGCGGCTGAAGAGCAAGCTCGCTTAGAAGCTGAGCAGCGTGAAAAAGAGGAAGCAGCGCGTCAAGCAGAGGAAGCTGCTCGTCAGAATGAAGAAGCAGCACGTCGCGCAGCCGAGGAAGCTGCCCGCAAGGCTGAAGAAAACAAGGCTAAAGCGGAAGCTGAAGCCAAGGCTAAGGCACAAGTGGAAGAAAAAGCGAAGGCTGAAAAGCAAACTCGGGGCAATGACGCTTCGAAGAAAACGTACCGTAACGAAGATAAAAAGCCGGGCCGTAACCAAGGGCGTGGTAATGGCCGCTCTGACGGTGATCGCCGTGGCGGAAAGCTCTCTCGTAACAGCAATGCGAAACAGGCGCGTAAAACGCCAAAAGTAGCCAATGCGCATGGTTTCAATGAGCCGCAAGCACCGAAGGTGCATGAGGTATCCATCCCTGAAAGTATCACGGTTGCAGAACTGGCGAAGAAGATGTCAGTGAAAGCGGCAGAAGTGATCAAGGTCATGTTCAAAATGGGTGCGATGGCAACCATTAACCAGGTGATTGACCAAGATACAGCAACGCTCGTTGTAGAAGAGATGGGCCATGTTGCGAAGCCGTTGCAGGAGAATGCGATTGAAGAGGAGCTGATGGATAGCATCCAAGCAGTTCAAGGCGAATCCAAAGGCCGTGCTCCGATCGTTACAGTCATGGGACACGTTGACCATGGTAAAACTTCCCTGCTCGACTACATCCGTTCAACGCGGGTAGCATCAGGCGAGTCTGGCGGCATCACGCAGCACATTGGTGCTTACCATGTAGAAACAGATAATGGCATGGTGACCTTCCTTGATACACCGGGCCACGCAGCCTTCACAGCGATGCGTGCGCGTGGTGCGAAGCTGACCGATATCGTTATCCTAGTTGTTGCAGCAGACGACGGTGTTATGCCGCAGACTGAAGAAGCGATCCAGCATGCGAAAGCCGCTGGTGTGCCTTTGGTTATCGCAGTTAACAAGGTTGATAAAGAGGAAGCTGACCCTGATCGTGTGAAGAACGAGCTAGCGCAGCGCGACGTTATCCCAGAAGACTGGGGTGGTGATGTACAGTTTGTGCACGTATCAGCGAAAACGGGCCAAGGTATCGACGAACTGCTAGAAGCCGTATTGTTGCAAGCCGAAGTTCTTGAGCTAACGGCTGTGCCATCTGCTCCAGGTCAAGGTGTTGTTGTTGAGTCTCGTCTTGATAAAGGTCGTGGTTCTGTAGCGACGTTGTTGGTACAAAACGGCACCATGAAGAAAGGCGACATTGTTCTGGCAGGCCTGCACTATGGCCGTGTCCGTGCGATGATCGACGAGAACGGTAAGCCTGTTAACTCTGCAGGTCCAGCGATTCCGGTTGAGATTCAAGGCCTAGATGGTACTCCAGAAGCGGGTGAAGAGTTCACGGTGGTTTCTAATGAGAAGAAAGCGCGTGAAGTTGCACTGTTCCGCCAAGGCAAATATCGCGAAGTTAAGTTGGCTCGCCAGCAAGCATCTAAGCTTGAAAACCTGTTTGCCAACATGCAAGCGGGTGATGTTAAGAACTTGAACATCGTTTTGAAAGCGGACGTACGTGGCTCGCTAGAAGCCCTGACGCATGCCCTTGAGGACCTATCCACCGACGAAGTGAAGGTGGTTATTGTATCCAGCGGTGTTGGTGGTATCTCCGAAACTGAGGCGAACTTGGCGCTGGCGTCATCTGCGCTATTGGTAGGTTTCAACGTGCGTGCGGATGCTCAGGCGAAGTCGATTATCGACCGTGAAGGCCTGCAGCTGCGTTACTATAGCGTGATCTATGACATCATCGATGACGTGAAGCAGGCGATGTCTGGTCTGTTGTCTCCAGAGTTCCGTGAAGAGATCGTGGGTGTTGCTGAAGTTCGCGATGTATTCCGCTCACCAAAGCTGGGTCTGGTAGCTGGTTGTATGGTGACCGAGGGTACGGTATTCCGTAACAAGCGTATCCGTGTACTACGTGATAACGTCGTTATCTATGAAGGTGAGCTTGAATCACTGCGCCGTTTCAAAGATGCCGTTAACGAAGTCCGTCAAGGTATGGAGTGTGGTATCGGTGTGAAAAACTACAACGACGTTAAAGTTGGCGATCAGATTGAGGTTTACTCAACGATCGAAGTTCAACGAACACTGTAAGAGCGAGTATGGCACGCGAATTTAGTCGTACCCAACGAATTGCTGAGCAGGTCCAACGCGACCTTGCTCAGTTGATTCAATTTGAAGTCAAAGATCCTCGTATGGGGATGGTGACAATCAGCCATGTCAAAGTGACCAAAGACCTTGGTTATGCGGATGTCTATGTGACAGTGATGCCGCTTGGCGACCAAGACGAGGCGGAGTCCATCGCCGCTTCTTTGCATGTATTGCGTCAAGCATCGGGCTTTCTGCGTCGTGAGTTAGCGCGCCAAATTAAACTTCGTGTTATGCCGCAGCTGCGTTTTCACTTTGATGAAAGTGTTGAACGTGGCCGCCAACTGCACAGTTTAATTGAGAAAGCTGCGCGCGAGCTGCGCGAAAAAGAACGCACTGACGAGGAGTAACGTCCGTGGCAAGGCGTCGTAAAGGCCGTCCTGTGGACGGCATTTTTTTGCTTGATAAACCTCAAGGCGTAAGTTCAAACGGTATTCTGCAACGAGTGAAGCGTATCTATGATGCAGCGAAAGCAGGCCATACCGGTGCGCTTGACCCGTTAGCTACGGGTATGTTGCCGATCACATTTGGTGAAGCGACTAAGTTCTCCCAGTTTCTTCTTGATGCGAATAAGCGCTATATCACCACGGCAAAGCTTGGCATTCGTACGGATACCAGTGATGCGGATGGTGAAGTGATTGCAACCGCAGATGTACCCAAGCTTGAGTTGTCGGAGCTGCGCAAACTGCTGGATCAGCACTTCACTGGCGAGATTGAGCAGGTGCCATCGATGTACTCTGCACTTAAGCATCAAGGTCAGCCACTTTATAAGCTTGCTAGAGCCGGTAAAACAGTCGAGGTGAAGCCGCGTCGTGTGACGGTTTTTCAGATCGATATTCTTGATCTGCGTGACGATGAGGTGGACTTAGATATTCGCTGTTCTAAAGGCACTTATATCCGCTCTATCGTTGAAGATTTAGGTTTGCTGTTAAGCTGTGGTGCTCACGTAAAAATGCTCCGCAGACTAGACTCCGGACCGTATCGTGCGGAGCAGATGCTGACGATTGATCAACTCGAAAGTTTGGCGGCGCCAAAAGCTGACAATGAGTCAGTCGAAAGCATACAAATGCGCTTAGATGCGCTATTATTAGCGCCTTGGAGTGCTATTGAAGATGCGCCTGTGGTTCAGCTGGATCAGCTAGCAACAGAGCGGCTTCTTAATGGTATTGCAGCCGATGTATCCGCCGCTCCTTGCGAGTTGGTACGGATCGAAAACGGTACCACCGGCCAGTTTCTTGGTATCGGTGAAGTGACCGACGAAGGCAAACTAAAATCAAAGCGGTTGTTGTCTACGCAGACAGCACCGAAGTCATTTTGAGCAGTGTGCTCAAACATGGCGCTGCACTGAAAATATGCTCGGTTCAGCGCGTCTATTAATCCGGCGATTAATGAATAATCGTCTGCATATTACATTGGAGAAAATACAATGCTTACAGCTGAACAAAAAGCTCAAATCGTTGCTGATTTCGCACGTAGCGAAGGCGATACTGGTTCTACAGAAGTTCAAGTTGCACTGCTAAGTGCTAACATCGAAGGTTTGCAGAGCCACTTCAAAGCGCACAAGCACGATCACCACTCTCGTCGTGGTTTGATCCGCATGGTTAACCAACGTCGTAAGTTGTTGGACTACCTGAAGCGCAAAGACGCTGACCGTTACCTTGCTTTGATCGGTCGTTTGGGACTGCGTCGCTAAGTGAGTTTCTCCAGAGGCCATACATTGTGTGGCCTCTGCTTTTTTGGCCCCGTAAAGGCGTAACGTTTCGACCCGCCTGTACTCATTTGTGTTTCGTTATCTGCTGAATACAAATGAGTACTGGCTAGCATGATGGTATGAAACAGACGTACTTGACGGGATCATTTTTCAAAATTTAGAAGGAGATAATCGTGCAAGCGATTACAAAAACATTTGAATTTGGTGGTCAAACCGTCACATTAGAAACAGGCCGTGTTGCGCGTCAGGCAACAGGTGCCGTATTAGTCACAATGGGAGAGAACCAGGTACTGTGTACGGTGGTTGGTGCAAAAGACGCTAACCCGGGTCAGGACTTCTTCCCACTGTCTGTTCACTACCAAGAGAAATACTATGCGGTTGGCCGTATCCCTGGTGGTTTCTTCAAGCGCGAAGCTCGTCCGTCTGAGAAAGAGACGCTGACGTCACGTTTGATCGACCGTCCAATCCGTCCACTTTTCCCGAAAGGCTTCATGAATGAAGTGCAGGTGATCTGTACGGTGATGTCTGCGGATAAGGTAAACGATCCCGATATCGCTGCTATGCTGGGTACATCTGCAGCACTGGCGATCTCTGGTATTCCTTTCCTTGGCCCAATCGGTGCGGCACGTGTCGGCTTTACTGAAGACGAGGGTTACCTACTTAACCCAAGCTACGAAAAACTAGCTGAGTCTGAGCTGGACATGGTGGTTGCTGGTACGTCTGATGCGGTCTTGATGGTTGAATCTGAAGCACAAGAGCTGACAGAAGATGAGATGCTCGGTGCGGTATTGTTCGCTCATGCTGAGATGCAAGTAGCAATCAACGCGATCAACGAGTTGAAAGCCGAAGCGGGCAAAACGGCTTGGGAATGGGAAGCTCCAGCGAAAAACGAAACGCTGATCGCTCAGGTACAAGAGCTAGTGGGTGCAGGTATCACTGAAGCATACCAAGTGGCTGATAAAATGCAGCGTCAAGCGGCATTGTCTGAGCTACGTAGCAAAGCTGTTGCGGCATTAGCGGGTGATGAAGAAGGCCAACCATCTGAGAAAGAAGTTTCTGCTGTGGTGGGCTCTGTTGAGAAAGCGACAGTTCGTCAGCGCATCGTTAACGGTGAGCCACGTATCGACGGTCGAGACACGAAAACTGTACGTGGTATCAATGTTGAGATTGATCTACTGAAAGGTACGCACGGTTCTGCGCTGTTTACGCGTGGTGAAACGCAGTCTATCGCTACCTGTACTCTGGGTACTGCACGTGATGCTCAGATCATCGATGCCCTAGAAGGCGAGCGTAAAGATCCATTTATGCTGCACTACAACTTCCCTCCATATTCGGTAGGTGAAGCGGGCCGTATGGGTGCGACGGGTCGTCGTGAGATTGGTCATGGCCGTTTGGCACGTCGTGGTGTTGCAGCGGTACTGCCAACACAAGAAGAGTTCCCATACACGATCCGTATTGTTTCTGAGATCACAGAATCTAACGGTTCTAGCTCAATGGCATCTGTATGTGGCGCGTCACTTTCTATGATGGATGCTGGTGTACCGTTGAAAGCGCCGGTTGCCGGTATCGCAATGGGCTTGGTGAAAGAAGCCGACCAATTTGCCGTACTAACCGATATCCTAGGCGATGAAGATCACCTAGGTGACATGGACTTTAAAGTAGCTGGTACTGAGCAGGGTATTACTGCACTGCAGATGGATATCAAGATCACAGGTATCACTGAAGAGATCATGGAGATCGCACTTGAGCAAGCGTTCGAAGCGCGTGTTCACATCTTGAAAGAGATGGCGAAGGTAATCGGTTACGCACGCCCTGAGCTGCCAGACAACGCACCAGCGATGACTCAGCTGAAGATCAACCCAGAGAAGATTCGTGACGTTATCGGTAAAGGCGGCGCAACAATTCGCAGCCTAACTGAAGAAACTGGCGCGATGATCGATATCGACGACGACGGTACAGTACGCATCTACGCTGCCGATAAAGCAGCAGCGAAAGAGGCGACTGATCGCGTTATCGCAATTACTGCCGAAGCTGAAGTTGGCAAAATCTACGAAGGTAAAGTTGTTCGCATCGAAGAGTTTGGTGCATTCGTGAACATCCTGCCGGGTAAAGATGGTTTGGTTCACATCTCGCAAATCGCTAACAAGCGCGTTGAGAAAGTGACTGACTACATCAATATGGACGATGTTGTTAAGGTTAAAGTGTTGGAAGTTGACCCACGCGGTCGTATCAAACTTTCCATGAAAGACCTGATTGAAGACGAATCAGTCGACAACTAAGCAACACACTCTGAAAAAGCCCTCCTTGTGAGGGCTTTTTTGTTGTGTGTGATATGCGGATGTATCGTGATTTTTGACGAATCTTGCGATTTGTTAAGGTTTTTTGTGGCGTCAGTATCGATCATAACCCTTCGTTAGGAGGTTGCTATGTCGTTTGTTTTCTTCGAAAGCCAACCCAAATCCTTTTGGGGGGTGTTACTTAGCAATGGTTTTCGGCCATTGTTTCTGTGTGTTGGGCTGGCTGGCCTGCTACTCATTGCGCTTTGGATTCCTCTGTTTGCGGGCCACATTACGTTACCTTTAGGTATGTCATCGATATTGTGGCACGCTCACGAGATGCTGTTTGGTTTTGTCGGCGCGGCCATGGGCGGCTTTTTGTTGGCAGCGGTGTCGAAATGGACGGGGCGTTTTCCCGTGAGCGGCGGTGCGCTGGCACTCTTGGTGGTGCTATGGATGAGCGGGCGCATCGTCATGTTGCTCTCTGGAACATTGCCGGCATGGTTGGTCGCTACGGTTGATGTCAGCTACGGGCTTTGTCTCGCGGCGCTGGTGGGGCGAGAGATCATCGCGTCAGGTAATCGCCGCAATTATAAAGTTATTGTGCTACTGCTTGTTTTCGCCGCGTTGAAAGTCGTGTTTCACTGCGCCGTAGCTTTGCCTGAGTGGGATCCAAATATCGCCATCAGAGGCGCTGTGATGCAGATCTGTATGATGCTCTCGCTGATTGGTGGGCGCATTACACCGGCATTTACACGTAACTATCTTATGAAGCAAAACCCGGCGCTAACTTTGGCGCCAGCGGCTTTTGGTCGTTTGGATATTGCCGCAACGCTGACTTTGTTAGCTGCTGCGCTCAGTTGGATCGCACTGCCCACCGCTGTATTTTCCGCCTACTTACTTATGGTCGCAGGCCTATTGCAGATAATGCGCCTTGTGCGCTGGAAAGGTTGGCTAGCTCTGGATGAGCCTTTATTGTGGATATTGCACCTAGGGTTTGTCTGGTTAGGGCTAGGTCTTGTGCTACTTGGCGCCGGTGTGCTGGATAGTTCACTTGGATCCGTGGGCTTTCACGGTTTAGGTATCGGCGCTATGGCGTCGATGATTTTGGGGGTGGCCTCGCGTGCAGCACTGGGTCATACCCAGCGTCCGCTGGTGGCAGGTAAGTTGATGACAGTGGCATTTATGCTATTAAGCGGCGCAGCCGTATTGCGGATTCTCGTATCGCTGTTGGCTGCTTCGTTATACTGGCCGCTGTTGTATGGTGCTGCGTTGCTATGGCTAGCCGGCATGTTGCTGTTCTGTATCCGCTATGTGCCGATTCTAGTGAAGCCTGCACCGAGCTGGCGCTACCCCGGAGCATAGATTAACGGGGCTGGCGTAGCCTAATCAGTTTGAAGTGCTCGGTTACAACGGGTGTGGCGATCTCTTGGAAGTAGGGTTGCGCCTTGCGTTCAAGCCCGATATGTAAGTTGGTGACAAAAATCGCCACGCCTTCAGAGGTGAGGTGTCGAGCAGCACTTTGAATAAACCGCTCAGTCAGGTCGCCACTGATACCAAAGCCACTATGAAACGGTGGATTACAGATAACGGCATCAAAGCGGGATTCAATACTCTTGCCACAATCGGAGGCGATAACCTCGCCAAGCGTATTGAACTGCGCGAAGTTCTCCCGGCAAGCTGCTACAGCTGCTGCGTTGTTGTCTGTGGCGCTGATATGTGCACCGAGCAAACGATGGCTATGTAAGCTTAGGTAGCCGTAGCCACAGCCAAGATCCAATAGTGATTTGATCTCCACCCCTGCGCTTAGTGTGCGTAAGTGTTCGACAAGCAAAGCGCTGCCTTTATCGATCTTATCCCAGCCAAATACGCCGGGCTTGCTCCAGAAGTGAAAGCTCTCATCGCGAGGGGCTTGGCGTAGGGTGAGATAGTCCTGGTCGTCCAGCGGCGTGAATTGGTTAATCGTTACAGCAGCAGCCCATGTTTGTTTATCTGCTTTCCAACTCTCTGCGCTGCTATGTGCTGCTTTTGCCGCCCGATCAATAAAGCCTTTGATTCCCTCTTGCTTCATGCCTGTAATGATCAACTTGCCATTAGCGACTAATTTCGCTGCCGCTTGATTGATCAGGTGATGGGCACGCGCTTTCTCTTTCGGGATTCGTATAAGAGCCGTGTGGTAGTGGTTAGCCGTGACATTTTCTAGACCGTCGCAGAAATCGCACTGCCAGCCACGTTCAGTCAGGCCTTGGTAGATATCAAAGCGGTTAGTGAAGGCATGGACTGAGGGATTAACCGCGGGCAGTGTTTCGAAATCAAGGTTGTCGTCCACCAACCATAGAGCGGGTGCGCTGATTTGGCGAAACTCGTCAAACAATAGAGCGAAGGCGCTATCTCGGCTCATGCAACCACCCGCTCAATCTCTTCTTGCGTGAGTGGGCGATATTCACCAGGCAGCAGCTCTTCATCGAGATCGATGCTACCGATGCGGTCACGATGTAGCTCCACGACGCGATTGCCAATAGCGGCAAACATACGTTTCACCTGATGATAGCGTCCCTCAGTCAGTGTGAGATAGGCCTCGTGGTTCGCTAAAATCTCGAGTGCAGCAGGCTTGGTGGGCTCTTTCTCGCCCTGCAGCAAGATGCCAGTGGCGAAGGTGTCAATCGCCTCCTCAGGAATAGGGTCGGCGGTCACCACGTGATAACGTTTGCTGCATTGGTGGCGCGGCGATGTAATCTTATGGGACCACTGTCCGTCATCTGTAATCAGCACAAGCCCTGTGGTATCCACATCTAAGCGACCCGCTAAGTGCAACTCTTCTGGGCGGACTTCATCGATTAGCAAGCCGTTAATGGTTGGGTGCGTGCCGTCATCACTTGAGCAAACATAACCCTGAGGTTTGTAGAGCATGAAGTAACGCGGTTTAGGTGCAGATATCTCGCGATCATCCAAGGTGACCACATCATCTTCGCTGAGCTTGTAGCTGCTATCACGCAGCGCCTTGCCGTTCACTTCGACGCGGTCTTTATGCATCATGCGCTTGATATCTTTACGGGAAAAACCAGTGGATTGAGAAAGGTATTTATCGATGCGCATGAGCTGTTTGTCTCGCCTTGAAAAAGCGCCATTATAGCGCTTTTGTCAGCGTAAATGCTGCCTTTGTAGTCAATTCCGAGTAGAATAGTCGGCTTCTAATTGAGGCGGAATATCGTGAAACTTTTTGTTAACAACTTAACCAATATCGACTTCTCTTATCTGCATACTGAGCGCGGCTTGATGGGTGAATCTTGGCTGGTACAGCTGCAGCTAGATGGTGCTTTGAATGACCAAGGGATGATCTGTGATTTTGGGATCGTTAAGAAAGTTGTTAAGGAGTGGATGGATACGTTTGCGGACCACGTCTTGCTGGTGCCTGTGGGCAGTGATCAAGCTGATTTGCAATACCATGACCAGCAAGCGCAGCTTACTTGGCACTATAAAGAGGGCGAAGCGTTGGTTTGTCAGTCGCCAGCGCAAGCGATCATCGCCGTCGAAACGCCTGAAATTACGCCGCAAAGCTTGGCTCAGTGGTGTGAGGCTAAACTTAAAGCGCTTTTTCCTGGTGAGGTAAAGGGGCTTAAGCTGCACTTTGTTGCAGAGCCAGAGCAGGGCGCTTTCTATCACTATAGCCATGGTTTACAGCAGCACGAGGGTAACTGCCAGCGTATCGCCCACGGCCATCGCTCGCAATTGCACATCTACCGCAATGGGCAACGCGATAGCCTGTTAGAGCGCGAATGGGCAGAGCGCTGGCAAGATATCTATTTGGGGACGACGGCTCACCGCCAACCAGACCCTAAGCCGGGTGTATATGCATACTGTTATCAGGCACCTCAAGGGCAGTTCGAGCTGTCTTTACCGGCGAGCCGTTGCTATGACCTCGACACTGAGACAACGGTTGAGTTGATCGCTGAACACTTAGCAGAGCAAGTGAAAGCAGTCTTTCCGGATGACTCGATTGAAGTGCACGCGTTTGAAGGGATTGGCAAAGGCGCCATCTCCGTTCGCTGATTCACAGGCAAAAAAACCGCAGTTAAGACTGCGGTTTTTTATATGGGTCAGTCGAGAGCCGGTTTAGTCGCGCTCAATCGCCAAAGAGGTTCCCATACCACCGCCGATACATAGCGTAGCCATGCCTTTTTTCGCATCGCGGCGGCCCATCTCATGAATGAGAGAGACTAAAATACGGCAGCCTGATGCACCAATTGGGTGGCCCAGTGCAATTGCGCCGCCGTTGACGTTAACGATATCGGTATTCCAGCCTAGCTCTTTATTTACAGACATCGCTTGTGCAGCGAATGCTTCGTTGGCTTCAACGAGGTCAAGGTCGTTGATGCTCCAACCTGCCTTCTCTAGCGCTTTTTGAGTCGCGCAGATTGGGCCTGTGCCCATGATTGCTGGATCAACACCCGCAGAAGCGTAAGCGCTAATACGTGCTAGAACAGGTAAACCAAGCTCAGCTGCTTTGTCTGCAGAGCATACGATAACCGCTGCTGCGCCATCGTTGATGGTTGATGCGTTACCCGCTGTGACAGTGCCATCTTTTTTGAAGGCTGGGCGTAGTTTCGCCAGCGCATCAACCGTACAGCCAAAACGCGGTTGCTCGTCAGTGTCGAACACAACCGGATCACCTTTACGCTGCGGGATCACGACTGGGATGATCTCATCTTTGAACTTACCAGCCGTCACAGCCGCTTCAGCTTTGTTTTGAGATGCAGTGGCAAAGGTGTCTTGTTCTTCACGTGAGAAACCGTATTTCTCAACGATGTTCTCCGTTGTAATGCCCATATGGTAGTTGTTGAACGCGTCCCATAGGCCATCGGTGATCATGGTATCGACCATTTTCCAGTCACCCATGCGTGCGCCGTTACGTGAGTTTGGCAATACGTGAGGTGATTGGCTCATGTTCTCTTGGCCACCTGCGATGATGATGTCAGCATCGCCGCAGCGGATCGCTTGCGCTGCCATCTGCACGGCTTTTAGGCCAGAACCGCAGACTTTGTTGATAGTGAGGGCAGAAACTTCCTGTGGAATACCCGCATTGATAAGCGCTTGACGTGCTGGGTTTTGGCCACAACCTGCGGTCAATACTTGGCCGAGGATCACCTCATCGATTTGAGCTGGGTCGATCTTCGTCTGCTCTAGCAAGCCTTTGAGTACCGTTGCGCCAAGATCCGATGCGGAAACTTTTGCCAACGATCCATTGAATGCTCCGACCGCTGTACGTCCAGCGGCAACAATAACGACATCACGCATGTTTTTGCCTCATTTCAAACAAGTTCTATGGTCCCTAAAAAGGGTGAGTGTATGCAGAATAAGTGACTCAATTATTGCGAAGTGCAAAAACATCCGAGCCCATACTATTCGACCTACCGCTATGTTGCAGTGCAACAAGACGCTCAGTGTGCGGTAGAGACGTGTCTATTGCAAGTCTCTGAAGCTTATCAGTGACTCACAATAGACGTTAGCAAGGCCCTTATGGAGAGGGAAGGGGACTAAAGGTTAACGACCTGATTGTCGAGTAGGCGGGCAGGTCCCATATAAGCGGCGGCTAGAATCACCAGCTGTTGGTCGTTCTCATTCGCAGGAAGTAGGTCTGACTGGCGCACGATCACGAAATAGTCGCGCTTAAAGCCAACCTCTTCGAGCTGCTTTTGAGCACTTTCTTCTAGCTCCGTGTAGTGGCGGTGACCAGCGACGATTGCGTCACGAGTACGCTTCAGCACTTGATTAAGAGCGGTAGCACGCTCCATCTCGTCAGCACTGAGGTACCCATTACGGGAGCTTAGTGCTAAGCCCGCCTCATTGCGCACGATGGGAGAACCCTGAATCTCAATAGGCAGACTTAGGTCTCTTGTCATGCGGCGGATAACGTAGAGCTGCTGGTAGTCTTTCTCGCCAAAGACGGCGATATCAGGCTGCACCATACCAAACAGTTTGCAAACAATGGTGGCAACGCCTTGGAAGTGACCAGGACGGCTCGCGCCACAGTAGAGGTCTGAAACCTCGGGTACTTCAACCATGGTTTGCTTTTCGCGTCCGTCTGGATATACCTCCGCCTCGGTGGGGGCGAACAGGTAGTGACAGCCTGCAGCAATCAACTTTTGCTGATCATCAGCTAGCGTGCGTGGGTACTTATCGAGATCTTCACCGGCTGCGAATTGCAGCGGATTTACAAAGATTGTCGCGACAACAATATCGGACTCTTCCAGTGCCTGCTCAACAAGAGCGATGTGCCCTGCATGCAGGTTTCCCATAGTGGGAACGAGACCAATACGCTTGCCAGCGGCACGTTCAGCCGCCAGCACGCTACGGAGCTGTTCCGTTGAGTGAAATGTTTGCATAGGACTTATTCGAAGCTGTGTTCTGCTTGAGGGAAACTCCCCTCTTTGACCGCTGTAGCGTAGGCTACGAGCGCTTCTTGGACTGAGCTAGCATCTGCCATGAAGTTTTTGACAAACTTAGGCGAGCGGCCTGGCGTTAAACCTAGCATGTCATGCAGGACGAGTACTTGAGCATCTGTTTGTGCTCCGGCACCGATACCGATAACCGGGATGTCTACAGCTTGCGTGACTTCCTCAGCCAACAGCGATGGTACGCACTCTAGCAGTAGTAGGCTGGCACCTGCTTGCTCTAAACGCACGGCATCTTCGATCATCTGCTTGGCGCTATCGCGATCACGCCCTTGGACTTTGTAACCCCCTAGCTTGTTAACGGCTTGTGGAGTCAGCCCTAAATGGACGCAAGTTGGGACGCCGCGCTCAGATAGCAGCGTTACGCTTTCGGCCAGCCAAGCACCGCCCTCAAGCTTGACGATGTGAGCACCTGCTTGCATTAATTGCGCGGCGTTTTCCATCGTTTGCTCAGGCGTGGCATAGCTCATAAACGGCAGGTCAGCCATCACCATAGAGCCTTGGTTACCACGGGTAACACAAGCCGTGTGATATGCCATCTCTTCCATTGTAACCGGTAGGGTACTGTCTTGGCCTTGTAGAACCATACCCAGAGAATCGCCTACCAGAATCACCTCTACCCCAGCTTCGCTAACGGCGTGCGCGAAACACGCGTCATATGCCGTAAGTACAGCGAATTTCTCACCTGCTTTCTTGCAAGCGGATAATGTATGTAATGTGACTTTGTTCATAGGCAACTCAAATCTGTTTTAGAAAAGCTAATTTCGTAAGTGATTATACCGATATCTTCTCGAGTGTGCCCACAGGGCATGCTACTAATAGATCACTTATTGGCCGCTGAGGGGGGAAGATTAACTCGCTATTAATCTCTGCCATTGGCCAAAGCACGAAGTTACGCTGGGTCGCGAATGGGTGAGGTACTTGTAAACGCTCAGTATCTATCACCGCTTCGCCGAAGAGAATAATATCGAGATCAAGCGTCCTTGGGCCCCAGTGTTGTTTACGTATCCGGCGGTGTTGTTGCTCTATCGCTTGCAAGGCATCCAAGAGCTGCTCAGGTGCGAGCGTCGTTTCGAGCAGCGCGACAGCGTTAATAAAGTCGGGCTGGTCTTGAGGTCCGACTGGATCGGACCGGTAGATGCTCGATTGAGCAAGGAGTGTGCAATTGGGGAGCTGCGCAAGCTCCGCAAAAGCACGCGTCACTTGTGCAATAGGATCATCTAAATTGCTGCCTAAGCCGATATAGCACTTACGATGTTTTGTTTCTTGGGTCATTTTTTGCTCTGCTGCGACGACGTGGCTTGCGAGGCGAGCGTGCGCTCTTGTCGGTAGGGATGGCGTTCACCATCTCCTCTTTACGCTCACTGTTAGCCGATTGAAACTCTGTCCACCACTCACCTAAGTTGTCTAGGGACTCACCACTTTGTTCGCGTAGGAGTAAAAGGTCATACGCTGCGCGAAAGCGCGGATGATCGAGCGTTTGTTGGGCTCGATTACCATGGCGTCTCGGTAGGCGCAGCTGTAACTCCCAAATCTCTCGGATCGGTGTAGAGAAGCGGCGTGGAATCGCTGTACGTTTTACCTGCTCAGCTAAAACATCGTTCGCAGCGGCATGCAGGGCTGCCAGCACCGGCATTTTGCTATCCGCATCGCGCAGCGCTTGCATCCGTGTTTGCAGCGGGTGCCAGAGCATGGTCGCGTATAAAAAGGCTGGTGTAACACTCTTACGTTGATTGATGCGGCGGTCGGTATTTTTCAGCCCAGCAACAATCAACGACTCCACTAAACCGCTATCGTCTTGCTGAAGCGCAGCTTCAACGCCCGGTAAGAGTTGTACGAAAAGATCGTACTCTCTTAATAGTGTAAATGAACCAACGGCATGCCCGGATTGGAACAGTTTCAGTACTTCGTCAAATAGGCGTGCAGGGGCGATACCTTGTAGCAAACCCGACAGTTCGCGGATAGGTGCTTCAGTTTGAGGCTCGATGGAAAACTTCAGTTTCGCGGCAAAGCGAATAGCGCGAAGCATGCGCACAGGGTCTTCACGATAGCGGCTTTCTGGGTCGCCAATCATGCGGATTTTCTTAGCGTTTAAATCCTCATAGCCTTGCGTGAAGTCATAAATTTTGTGGCTGTTAACGCAGTAATACAACGCATTGATGGTGAAATCGCGGCGAATGGCATCGTCTTCAATCGAGCCGTAAACGTTGTCACGCAGGATTAAACCAGAATCAGCTTGCTTACCATGGTTGTCGCTTTGCTTCTTCGCACTGTCATGATCTGCGCGGAAGGTTGCAACTTCGATAATTTCACGCCCAAAGCGCACATGGAGTAGTTTGAAGCGGCGGCCAATCAAACGTGAGCGTTTAAACAGCTCGTGAGCTTGCTCAGGGTGTGCGCTGGTCGCGACATCAAAATCCTTAGGACGCTTCTTTAGTAAAAGGTCGCGAATACAACCACCCACTAGATAGGCTTCATGGCCTTGGTCTGTTAAGCGGTAGACCACTTTTGTGGCGTTATCGTCCAGAAACTTGCGGCGAATTTGATGGATATCTTCAGGTATCACAACCGCGCCATTGGCAAGCGTCTCAATTACGTTCGTCTTCTCGACTACATCAGCTTTGGGTGCTGGTGGGCGGACGGTGGCTTCGGTTTGAGAGGTGCGTTTCTGGCTAAGAAAGCCCGTAATTTTCTGAATTAAACGCTTCGGCATGTTTAAGACTTATCCGCTTACAATTTGAATGGCGCGCATCATAACACTGAAAAGGGGGGACAGTAAGCGCAGAGAAGATAATCGAATAAGTGAAATAAGAAAGGAGATGTAGAGCTGATCGCGAGCTGCAAGTAGCCTAACCCTATTGTTATTATTTTGCCGGATGTTGTGTTTACTTCATCTGGCGATCAGCACTGTTTAAGCCTCATTTTTATTATTATTCGAGGTAGTTAACTTTCCGACACGCTGCCTATTTTTATTTTTATTAATGGTTTGTGTTTAAAAGTCTGATTTTTGTTGTTTGTACACCATAGATAAAGCAGTTGGTGTGCCAGTTTTTTTAAGTGTTTGTTTTTTAAGGTTTTTATTTTTTTTGGTGCTTTTTCTTATCTATGCTAAGCACGGTAACGTAACAAAATGTTTCCAAAGGTAACACTTTGGGTAACAGTGTTACCGAGTGTTACCCCTTCGGTTTGCGTGGAATTCCCAACTTTTGGCGGCGCTCCCACAAGCACTTACGGCTGACGCCCAGCTTTTTAGCAAGCTCGGTTTCACTCATTTGGTCTTGATGCTCAAGCACAAAGCGTTGGAAGTAGTCATCTAGTGATAATCCCTGCTGAGGTTGGCGTTGTGCGCCGGCATTCACCACTTGCTCTTGCTGTGGTTCATGCTCCACGAAACGAGACTCTAGCTGGTCCAGCGTGAGTTTAGCGTCGATATCTAGGCCGAGTAGGTCCGGTGTGATGCTATTTGTGTCTGCGAGGATAACAGCCCGCTCAATCGCGTTTTCAAGTTCGCGCACGTTGCCCGGCCAGTTGTACGCCAGCATCATGGCGCGACTCTCTGGGCTGAGCGAAAGGGTAGGGCAGGCCATGCGCTCGCAGGCATCTGCCAAAAACTTTTCGGCCAGTTCAATGATGTCCTCGCCGCGATTGCGCAAGGGAGGCATCTTCAGCTCCATAACGTAAAGCCGATAATAGAGGTCCTCACGGAACTCGCCAGCACGTGCCAGCTCTTTCAGATTTCGGTGAGTGGCCGCTATCAAGCGAACATTGACCTTCTTCGATTGTACTGAGCCAACTTTACGAATCTCGCTTTCCTGTAAGAAGCGTAACAAGCGTGCTTGGGCTTCTAATGGCAACTCGCCTATCTCATCTAGGAAAAGCGTACCGCCATCAGCCGCTTCGATCAGACCGCTGCGCGCGCTATTGGCACCGGTAAATGAGCCTTTTTCGTGACCGAACAGCTCTGACTCGATCAGCGTTTCAGGGATCGCAGCGCAGTTTACCGAGATCATGGGGGCTTGAGCTCGTGGGCTTTGATCATGAATAGCGCGTGCGGCCAGCTCTTTACCTGTGCCTGACTCACCTAAAATCAGTACGGTCGCGTCAGTACGCGCGACTTTAGCGATGCGGCCAAATAGCGCCTGCATCGGCTCGCACTGGCCGATGAAGGGTAGGTTATGACTCGGTTCGACACTGCTGCTGTCTGCTGCTGGTGTCTCTACAGGTTCTTCAGACGCCGTTGCGAGTAGCGCTGCGATGGTTTCCAGCATCTCGTCATGGTTAAACGGTTTGGCGATATAGTCCTTAGCGCCGAGCTTCATCGCATCAACGGCGGAGCGCATGCTGCCATAGCTGGTCATGATCAGTACGGGTACGTGACCGGCTAGCTTGATCAGGTCCGTGCCAGGTGCGCCTGGTAATCGAAGATCACTGATGATGAGGTCAAAATCTGTGAGTGAAAATTGCGCAACGGCCTCGTCTACGGCACCGGCGTCACTCACGTCATAGTTATGTTTTTCTAACAGGCGCCGAAGCGCAGAGCGGATGACTTGTTCATCCTCTACAATCAGAATGCGGCTCATGGTTAACTACCTACTCTCCAAAACACGACCTGTTTCCGGTCTGGAGCCCGGTAAGGTGATTAACACCTGTGTGCCTTTGTTCTGCTTTTTATTGGCGGGGCTTATTAATTCAATACTACCATAATGTTCAGTGAGAATATTGTACACCAATGGTAGACCCAAGCCGGTACCTTTTCCGGGTTCTTTGGTGGTAAAGAACGGCTCGAATATCTTATCTTTTGCTTCTGCGGGAATACCTGCGCCTTCATCTGTAATCGAGAGCTTTACGCGCTGATCTTGAGACTCGGCCCGAATCCAAATGGTGCTTTTGGCCGGTGATGCATCGCAGGCGTTATTGAGCACATTCACCAGTACTTGGAGAATCAACTGAGGATCACCGTCGATCTCTAGCTCTCCTCCTAATAGCTTGATGAACTGCTGGTCTCGTGCGTGCGAATCAAGCGAGACAAGGTGCACCGCCTCATCGATCGCATCATTTAGTGAGAAGCGTTCAAACTGCACATCATTGATGGTTTGGCCGGTATGAGCAAAGCGCACTAACGATTGCACAATACGGCTGATGCGCTTGGTTTGCTCGATGATCTCATCACCGGCGTGGAGAATTTCGGGGTCATCGGTCTCTAGTGATAAGTTTTGCGCAAGGCAAGCGATCCCTGTCACAGGATTACCAATCTCGTGGGCAACACCCGCTGCAAAGCGGCCAATGGAGGATAAGCGCTCACTATGAGCGAGGCGATCAGTGAGCAAATGCTGCTCTGTGCCATCTTCGACCAAAACAACGATCGAGCTATCAGGGCTGTCTGAAAGGGGGCTTTTATGCAGAGTTAACCAATAGCTGTGGCCTTCAACTATTACTTCGCGCTCGGTGGTGTGATTGTCCTCCTCCTCGATAAAGCTGGGCAGAAGTTCATTCCATGGCGCGGGCAAGTCACTTAGGGCGCGGTCTGTGGTCGCGTGTGGTGCTAGCCCCGTTAGCTTTGCCATCTCATTGTTCCAAAAGAGGATGTGCTGTGATGGGGCGATGGTAAATGCGCCGATAGGGAGCTTTTCTAGCGTAGTCCGGTGGTAGCGGCGCAGCTCGTCTAGCTCGACCGCAAGGCCGCTGAGTCGTGCTTGGTAAGTCTCTAAGTGAGTTTCCAGTAAGTGGATATCACGGGCTTGGAATGACTTCTCAGAAGAGCTTTTACTCAAGGGCTCTAAAATAGTCGCTGCTTCAACGGGGCCGATAAGCGCAGATAAGTTTTGTTCCAGTGTGTTACGCAGGCGCAGTAAATCAAGTGGTGCTAAGTGCTCGCGATCAACTCCTAGGCGTTGCAGCGCATGGTGAAGTTCCCGTCGAGCTGCGCCCTCGCCAAGCTTGGGTGTCAGGATGTGAATAACATCGTTTGGCGTGAAAGAGGGGCGCTGGATCTCGCGGGGGGAGTCCATCGTGTTAAGCAAACAGGATTCGGCTGCGCGCGCCTCATCTGAATGTGGCTTTGAAATGCGTGAAATCACAACAAAGAGCAGTGTATTGATCACCAGTGCAAAGATGGCCGATGACTCCCAGTTAAGCTCATCAATCCCGACATCTTTGAGTGCTGCTGGATAGAAGGTTGTGATCATCCAACTGGCCATACCGGCTAGCAGGCCGCTGATGAAGCCGAGGCGAGTCGCACCCAGCCAAAAGAGTATCGCGATTAAACCTGGCAAAAACTGTAGGAACGCGACGAAAGCACTCAGGCCCAGCAGCTTAGGTTCTAAGTGCACGCCCACTTTGGTGTAGAAAAGGAAGCTTGCAAAAATGACTGCAAGAATAAGGGCGCGTCTTAGCCAGAGCAGCCAAGAGTAAAAACGAATATTTTCGGGGGTATCGGCAAAGGGCAAGATAACGTGGTTTTGCAGCATAGAAGCTAGCGAAATCGCTGCAACGATAATGATGCCGCTGGCGGCTGATAATCCTCCCATCAGGGCGAGCACGATCATCCAATCTTGGTGCATTAGATAGCCGATGTTAAACAGCAGCAACGAGGAAGATTCCATAATCCCCAGCTCATAGCCGGCAAATACGATAATCGGTACACACAGCGCTAGCAGCAGTAGATAGAGTGGCATGCCCCAAGAGGCCTTGTGTAAGCTTTCCGCTGAGCGGTTCTCAGTAAAGGCAAGATGGAACATATGTGGCATGGCTAGTGTTGAGGTAAAGAATGCCATTAAGAGAGTACGCCACGTTGAACCTTCGCCACCGGCTTGGATGTTCTCAATAAAGTGGGCGTTTGTGTGAATCCACTCCACTGTTGCGGCTGGCCCGTTGAGCACTTCCCACAGCAGATAGCCAGCGATGCCCAGTAGCGCGCCAAGCTTGAAAACAGAGTTTGCGGCGATAGCCATCACCAAGCCTCGGTTACGAGATCGCATGGAAGGATGTCGGGCGCCAAACAGCAGCGCAAAGAGCGCGATTAAAAGACAAAAGGCAGTGGCGATCTCGAGCGTTGAAAACTCATTATTTAGCTGGTGGAGCACATCCGCGATAGCCTGGATCTGGATCGAAATCAGGGGCAATGTGGCGAGAAACAGCACGCAAGTGGTGAGGGTGCCAACGAAGCCGCTGCGAAAGCGAAAAGCAAATAGGTCGGCTAGTGAGCTGAGTTTGTATCGGTTAGTGATATGGAAAATTGGGATAAACAGCACTGGTGCCAGTAAAAAAGCAGCGCTGCCACCCAAATATGATGATAGAAACTGTAAACCATCCGTTTCGATGGTCGCGAATGCACCATAAAAGGTCCATATACTGGCATAGGCGCCAAAAGATAACGTATGAACCCACGGGTGCTGAGCGATGCGTCTGGGGATAATTTCCCGCTCAGATGCGTAAGCGATTCCAAACAACACCAGTAGATAAACAGTAACAATCAGAAATAGGCCTGCGACTGAAAAGCTCATAGGTCCTCCCTTCGCAGCTCCGCGAGTACGACAATAACGATGAAGAATAGCCAGCAGCCAAATGTCATCACCAGGGCGTGATCAAGCGCCAGCCACCACTCAAAAATGGCGGGTAAAAACAGCCAGCATGCCATGATGATCAATAAAATGGCGCGATGGGAATACACAGCTAAACCCCCGGCCATGCCATGGCAGCGCGCTTAGGAATACGCTCCATTGACCAGTGTTCCGTTGCCCAGCGCAACTGCGCTTGAGGCGCTGCGCGCAATAATGATTCAGGCAAAGGGTGTCCAAGAAATGCCAATGCGGCAGCGATCTGCTCGCTGACACAGGAGAGATCAAGGGGTTTGGCTAAGTTCTGCTTGCTTAACTTTTGGCCGTTGGTAGTGGTGACGATGGGAATATGGGCATAGCTGGGTGTTTGGTAATGAAGCGCTTGCTGGAGCAGAATTTGCTTGGCGGTTTCGTCGATGAGGTCGTAACCGCGCACCACATGCGTTATGCCCGCTGCAGCATCATCAACAACGACTGCGAGGTGGTAGGCCCACAGTGCATCGCGGCGACGCAATAGGAAATCTTCAATACTGGCTGGGGCATGTGTCCGTTTGCCCTGAATAGCGTCGTGCCAGATTAGCTCAGCATTAGAGGAGATAAAGCGCACTGCGCCGCCGGTGTGCTGCTGGGTGCGGCAAAACCGATCATAACCAACGCCTGCATGCCGTTGCGCAACCATTTTGCGTGAACAGGTGCAGTAGTAGCAACACTGGTTTTCCTGCAGCTGGTGGAGTGCTGTTTCATAGCGCAGGTGATGGTTGCTCTGGTGGCTGATCTCACCATCCCACTCCAAACCAAAGGCGCTGAGTGTTTCAGGGATGCGGTGGATGGCTGCGGGTACAGAGCGAGGCGGGTCGATATCTTCAATGCGAAGTAGCCACTTGCCTTGATGATGGCGAGCGTCAAGGAAACTTGCGAGCGCAGCAAGCAAAGAGCCGAAGTGGAGCGGGCCCGTCGGCGAAGGCGCAAAACGTCCTATATACATACGTATCGAGAGGGCAAACCGGTGCGTGTTACCGAACTTGCCCTTAGGTTAGCAAGCGTCTTAGGAGCCGACTTGCTTCTCTTTAATTTCAGCAAGTGTTTTGCAATCGATGCACATGGTTGCTGTAGGTCGAGCTTCTAGACGACGAATCCCGATCTCGATACCGCAAGTTTCGCAGTAGCCGTAGTCGTCTTCATCGATACTTTCCATCGCCTCGTTGATCTTCTTGATCAGCTTACGCTCCCGATCACGGGTACGTAGTTCAAGGCTGAATTCCTCTTCCTGACTAGCACGATCACTCGGATCGGCAAAGTTGGCAGCTTCTTCTTGGAGGTGATGAATGGTGCTATCCACCTCTTCCATCAACTGCTGCTTCCATGTCGTCAGAATTTGGCGGAAATGGTCCTTTTGAGCTTCATTCATGTATTCCTCACCTTCAGCCGGGTTGTATGGCTCAAAGTGACTGAACTGTGATTCGTTAGTGTTTGGCATAGCGTGCCTCACTTCTCCGAAATTGCTTAGATCATCAGCGATCTGCAATTCAATACCGTTAAATTCCAAGACTTCCAGAAAATGGAAGGTTGGAGAAATTACCAGAACACCTTAGTTTAGGCTAGCCCTGTTTGGCAAAAAATAAAGGGAGAATTAACCGCTGCTCGGTTCCACTTCTTGACCACGCGAGGGTGATATTTAGTGTTGGGGAGGAACAATAGGGGTAGTTATGTATAATGGCGCATTAACCTAAAGTAGGAGTAAATAATGGATAGTCGATGGACTGGACGGGCCCGTGAAATCGAATCTTTCAAAGTGATGGATCTACTCAAGCGCGCCAAAGAGCTGGATGCTCAGGGCCATGATGTAGTGCATATGGAAGCAGGTGAGCCTGATTTCGGCACCGCGCCCCGCGTGCGCGAGGCGGCTCACCGCGCAATTGATCAAGGCCTCACACAGTATACTCCTGCTGCCGGTATTCCTGAGCTGCGCCAAGCGATCGCAACGTTTTATAAGCAGCGCTACAATCTAGACATACCTGCTGAGCGGGTTGTGGTGACTTCGGGTGCCTCTGGGGCGCTATTGATGATGTTCGGTTTGCTGGCGGACCCCGGCACGACCTTTATGATGAGTGACCCTGGCTATCCGTGTAACCGCCAATTTTTGCGGATGATGGAAGCGCGTGCGCAGCTCATCCCAGTGAGCGCCGACGATAACTTTCAGCTGACGCCCGCCATGATCGAGGCCCAGTGGCAGGCAAATACTGCGGGTGTGTTGATGGCATCACCGGCTAACCCAACCGGCTCGGTACTATCGAAAGAGGAGCTAAAAGGTATCTCTGCCGCCGTAAAACAGCAGGGGGGCACCTTAGTAGTTGACGAGCTCTACCATGGCCTGACGTACGGTTTTGATGCCAGCAGTGTGCTCGAAGTCGACCCTGATGCGTTTGTGCTAAATAGCTTCTCAAAGTATTTCGGTATGACGGGCTGGCGCTTGGGTTGGATTGTCGCGCCAGAAGCAGCCGTTCCAGAGCTTGAGAAGCTGGCGCAAAACCTCTATATCTCGCCACCAACGGTTTCCCAATACGCAGCGTTGGCTGCGTTCGAACCGGATTCCATCGCTGAATTTGAGCGTCGTCGAGCCGAGTTTGCTAAGCGCCGGGATCTTTTGGTTAACGGGCTGCGTGAGCTTGGTTTCGGTATTCCGCTAATGCCAGAGGGGGCTTTTTACGTTTACGCGGATGCTTCTCACCTAACGGATGATACGTACAGCTACTGCTTCTCGCTGTTAGAAGAGGATCACGTTGCGGTGACGCCCGGTTTAGACTTTGGCACCTACCGAGCGAATCAGTTTATCCGCTTCTCCTACACCACCGGGCTGGATCGTATTGAGTTGGCGTTAGAGCGTTTGCGCAAGCGTATCGGCTAGCTGGTTACCTTGGGCAGCTCGACCCATAGCTGCCCATCTTTCAGGGTGCACGCCAACGCTGTCAGTTTCTCGCCCGGACAGGGGCCAGCAATGCACTCACCGTTCTCTACTGAGAAGAGTGCGCCGTGGGTGGCGCACTGAATAAAGTTACGCTCGTAGTCGAGAAACTGATCCGGTTGCCATTCGAGACGAATGCCACGGTGTGGGCAGTTGTTCAGATAAGCGAAGAAATCCCCACCTTGATTAACCACAAACAGCGCGTGTGCCTCGACCTCGAATCCCTTGGCGCTGCCTGCTGCGATATCGGTTGCTTTACAGAGCTGATGCATAGTGTGCGATTTACTCCTATTTGAACAATTGATCTGGCGCGTATAATAGCAACATCATCTTAACTTATGGATACGCCTGCTTGTGTTGCAGCCTTACCGTTGGCTTTCTGTTATTGCGCTATCTGGTGCTGCTCATTGGGGAGCGGCAACGTGGCTGGTGGATTTTGCGAGCAGCGAACAGACAGTATCAAGCGCCGCTCCCATTGCGCTGCATTTAAGCGCGCAGGCGCAAAATAACGCTTCACATTCCGCCGCGAACAGACATACTGCGCAACCGCAACCGCAACCGCAACCGCAACCGCAACCGCAACCGCAACCGCAACCGCAACCGCAACCGCAACTAAGTGGTACAGCAGAGCAACCCGTTAATGTTGAATGGTCAGCATTGCGCTTTGCTGCGCCGCCGGTAAAACCACGCTATCCACGTATGGCGCGCCGTCGCGGGGTAGAAGGTGAGGTGCGTGTCTTAATCACCATCGGCCCAGAAGGGCGGGTGAAGTATGCGGAGATTGAGCAAAGCTCAGGTTCACAAGCGCTCGATCAAGCGGCTATGAAGGCAGTCCGGCAGTGGCGCTTCACGCCGCACACCCGAGGTTTTGTGCGGGCGCGAGCACCGATTACCTTCTCGCTAACATCCCCTTAGGGGTGGGTTAGGCCTTGCGATATCAGTTGATTCACTAAGCGACTAACCGCTTCATCATCGTCGGTGTTGATGAGAAACGAGAAGGGCTCTTCTTGTGCGGTCAGCGGCTGTGCGTGAATGAGCTGGTCTTGCATCACCTCGACATCTGCGTCTGATGCATCGACGCCCTCGGCGCTGCGGCGGCGCAGGCGGGCTTCGATCAACTTCTCCTCACATTCACAGCTGATAATTCGTGCGGGTACCCCCAGATTCTCGGCGAGCTGGAAGTAGCTTTGGCGGGTGCGTGCCCGTATAAAGGTGGCATCGACGATCACAGAGTACCCCGCTGCCAGCAGGCTGCGCGCTAGCTCAAACAGGTACTGGAAAGTACGCGCATTCATCTCTTGGCCGTACAGTTGCGGAGATTCGCCGCGATGGCTGAGTTCGCGATACAGCCGTTTGCGCTCGACATCTGAGCGAATACGGATGCAATCAATCCGCTCGACCAGCTGTTGGCTCAAATGGCTTTTGCCGCTGCCTGAAACGCCATGCATCAAGAACAGTGTTGGCTTGGTTTGTTGGGTGTAGCTTTGGGTTAAGTTGAGGTAACGGCGGAACTCAGCGAGACTAGGCTGCTCGCCCAACATGGCAACTTTTGCGCGCACCATGGAGCGGTACGATTTATAGAAGTTGAGCACCTCTAAGCCTTGATAATCGCCGCTGATTTCAAGGTAGCGGTTGAGTAACCGGTTAGACCAGCGGTACTCGCCTTTGACCTCAAGATCCATCAAAAGGAACGCGAGATCACAGATGGTGTCTATCCAGCGGAATTGTAGGTTGAACTCAATGCAGTCGAACAAGCGCAAGGTGTCATGAAACAGTGTTATGTTGGCCAAATGTAGGTCGCCATGGCACTCGCGCACGTGCCCTTCGCGCTTGCGGCGTTCAATCGTTGGGATCAGTTTGCGGAACTGCTGTGCGGCGCGCTGAGATAGCAATTGGAGCTGTTGCCAATCGTTGGGCGTCAGCTGTGCTTCGGGGATATGGGTGTAGTTGTCACCCGCCACCTCCCAGATGGTTGTGGCCTCACCCCATGGACTATCTTGTGCGACATGTGGCACGCGCTGGTGAAAATCGGCGATCTGCTCGGCAAGCATATCGATCCAGATTGTCTCGAAGCGTTTGTTACTCAGGATACGATCAAGACGTTGTTCATCGTCAAACTGGTACATTTGCACCGCGTATTCAAGCACATCGTCTGCTTCGGTGACCTGATCGGCCGGTATCATACGTGGCGCACTGAGTGGCCCAACGACTGCCATCATCGCATGATAGATATCAGGCGCGAGGCGTTGATTAAGCCGTAGCTCCTCCTCACAGTAATGACGGCGGCTGTCTAAGGTGGTGAAGTTAAGAAAGCCAAAATCAACGGGTTTCTTGAGCTTGTAGGCAAACTCGCCCGTCAAGAAAAGCCAAGAGATGTGAGTCTCGATAACATGAATTGGCTCGGCCACCTCATGGTCATAGGCCGCCGGAGTCGATAGCGCAGCAATCAGTTCTGAATGCATGAAGTCCACTGTGTTTAACGAAAGGTGAAGGGATTATACTTGCCCGATGAGTAAAAAGAGAACATCTGCTAATAAAGCGACAACCACCAAGCGTGGTAAAAAGAGCCAGCCGCGCAGCCGCTGGCGTGCCTTGGGTGTATTCCTGCTAAAACTTTCCTTTCTTGGCGCAGTGATGGCGGCGATTGGTCTGGTTTATCTTGATGCCCAGATACGAGAAAAATTTGAAGGCAAGCGCTGGGCGCTGCCCGCTAAGGTGTATGCGAGGCCGTTGGAACTATATCCCGGTGCTCAGCTCTCGATTCAAGACTTGAAGCTAGAACTTAAAGGGTTGGGTTACAAGTTTGTCCGCTCGGCAAAAGAGCCTGGGCAAGCGGAGTTTTCCAAAACCCGAGCGCGGTTGGTCACGCGTGGCTTCGAGTTTCCCGATGGTAGCGAGTCGAGTCGAAACCTGCAGCTCAGTTTCGCTGGAGGGCAGCTCTCTGGTATGAAAGAGGGTGGCCGTGCAGCGCATCTCGCACGGCTTGAACCCGTACTTATCGGGGGCATCTATCCACAGAATAATGAAGATAGAGATCTGGTTAGAATCGAGAATGTCCCTGCTGATCTCGTACGTGCCTTGGTGGCCATAGAAGACCGTGATTACTACACCCATTTTGGTGTGTCGCCGAAGGGTATTGCCCGTGCGATGTGGGTCAATATTAAAGCGAAACGCTTTGTGCAGGGCGGTAGTACGTTAACCCAGCAGCTCATTAAAAACTTCTACCTAACCTCTGACCGTACATTGGCGCGTAAGTTGATGGAGATGCCGATGGCGGTGCTATTGGATTTCCACTACAGCAAAGATGAAATTCTAGAGGCTTACCTCAATGAAGTTTATCTGGGGCAAGAGGGTAACCGAGCCATTCACGGTTTTGGTTTGGCCTCTCAATACTTCTTTGGCCAGCCGTTGGCAGAGATTAAGTTACACCAAGCTGCGCTGCTTGCCGGTCTTGTAAAAGGGCCCTCCTACTATGACCCGCGTCGCCACCCAGAACGCGCTAAAAAGCGCCGTGACCTTGTTTTGCGGGTGCTGCGCGATATGGGCCATATCGATGCAGCTCAATATGGTCAGGCGGTGAAAGCGCCGTTAGGGATCGTGAAGCAAAAGAGCCTGTTAAAAGGGGCTTATCCTGCATATCTCGATGTGGTGAAACGCCAACTGCGGGAGAACTACCACGAGGAGGACCTGCGCTCTGAAGGGCTGCGCGTATTCACAAGCCTTGATCCCATTAGCCAAGCAAAAGCTGAAAAAGCGATGGTTGCTGGCTTGAAAAAGCTTGAACAGCGTTACGGCAAAAGAGCGACGTCGCTTGAGGGCAGTATGGTGGTGACTGACCCACAAACTGGCGAAGTGCTCAGTATTATTGGTGGGCGCAGTACTCGTTACGAAGGGTTTAACCGTGCTGTTGACGCTGTGCGCCCCATCGGTTCGTTGGTAAAACCGGCAGTTTACCTTGCTGCGCTTCAGCGGGGCTACTCTTTGGTGTCGCCGCTGCAAGATGAGGCATTGCGGGTTGAGATGGCAAACGGTCAAGTGTGGGAGCCGCAAAACTTTGATCGTAAAGCGCATGGGGCAGTGCCGTTGCATCGAGCGCTGGCTAAGTCCTATAACCTTTCTACCGCAAGCTTAGGGCTCGACATCGGGCTGGATTCAGTGATTGATACGCTACGCGATCTAGGGGTTGATAGGCCGATCGATCCTTATCCCTCTTTGCTGCTCGGCGCGCAGGGGATGTCTCCTGTTGAGGTGGCGGGAATGTACCAGACGATCGCTGCGAATGGTTTCCAAATGCCGCTGCGAGTTATCCGTATGGTGACGGACAGCTACGGGCAAGAGCTCTCCCGTTACCCATTCCAAGTGCAGCAAACGGTGCCGGGTGAAGATATTCATCTGCTGCAATATGCGATGCAAGAGGTCGCACGTGAAGGCACGGCACGATATATGTACTCGCAACTGCCAAGTTCGTTGAATGCGGCAGGCAAAACGGGTACTTCGAATGATCAGCGGGATAGCTGGTTTGCCGGTTTCACAGGCAATCGCCTAGCCGTTGTTTGGCTCGGGCGGGATGATAACAAGCCGCTACCTTTTACTGGCTCTGGTGGCGCGTTAAGGGTTTGGACCGCTTTTATGAAAGCTGAAAAGCCCACGCCCTTCTTAGCTCCTGCTCCAGAGGGAATTGACTACCTTTGGGTGGATGATGAGACGGGTTATTTGTCGGATGAGCGTTGTCAGGGTGCGATTCAAGTGCCGTTTAAGCGGGGGGACCGCCCTGAATATCGAGTTGATTGCGGACTGGAACCTGTAGAGAATAAGGCCAGTGAGCCACTGGATTGGTTTCGGCAATGGTTTAGGCAGGAGTAATAGAGCGCGTGAAGTCCTTTTTTAATCTATCAACATTGAGCCTTGTTATCTTACTGGCGGGCTGTTCCACACAATCGGTTTATCAGCCAGCGGTAGAAGACCGCTCAACGGTTTCAAAGCCGCTGCCAGAGAATAACAGTGTCGTTACACCTGCTGACCCCTCCTTAGGCGTCAAGGTTACACCGGTTGGGCCATCTCCTGTGATTCGCTCACAGCGTGAAGAGGTCCAGCAGGAGCAGCGTACCAAGAACCCCGTACCTGTTGCCCCAGCGCAAGTTGTACGCAAGCAAAACCCAGCGGTTGTGGCGCTGCTGGATACGGCGAAAACCCAAACGCGCAACGGGCAGTTACGGAATGCCCAAACGAGTTTGTCACGAGCACAGCGTATCTCGCCTGATGACCCAGCGGTTTACTACTTCTTGGCGGATACACACCGCCGCTTAGGTGAGTTCTTGCAAGCGGAACAGGTAGCGTTGAAAGGCGTCGCAACTGCGTCGGGACAAAACCAGCAGCTGTACCGCCTGTGGAAGCTGGTGGCATCAATTCGCAGCGATGCGGGTGATTTAGAGGGTGCCAACAAAGCGGATGCGGTGGCGAAGCGTTATAAGTAACGCGGAGTAACGAAAAAGAGGCCCTAATCGGCCTCTTTTTTTGTCTCTGCTTGTTGGAGCCGAATCACGTGGCCGGTGGCTATACCGAAGGCGATAAGGCCCACCGCAAAACTGGCGAGCCGCAACGGTTCGCTCTGCAAGCCCTGCCAAACAGGATAAGGCCCAGCGACCAGCATAGAAACACCCCAGCAGCCTGCGGTGATTAAGCCTGCTGTACGCACGGTTGGGCTACTAAAGCGCACAAACGCAATGGCCAGCGCCGCAACCGTGAGCGCACCCAATACCACCGAGTAACTTACGCCAAGCTCCATTCGACGCATCAGCTCGAACATCGCAAACAACGCCAGTACCCAGCGCCCCCAGCCTCGGCGAGAGAAGTGATAGCCAAAGCTTGCTGCAAACAAAAGCGACGCCATTAACGGTGTGCTGATGTAGGTCGCTAGATTGCTCAGTAAACGCTGCATGGTTTGGGCGTCTTGCGAGCTGTTCGTAAGCGTCAATTGCCCCACCTCGGCGGCAGCAATAAACGCCACCGCCATTAAAATCAGCGACGCGAGCGTTTTGCTCCGCTCATTGAGCTTTTCAGGCTGTCGAAAGAGTAGGGCTGCACACACGATGCAGCCCAAAATTACGCTTAGGTGAAGTACCGTTAGCATCGTGAGGTCGTTACTTTAACGTTGCGAATACGCGATCTGCTGCGTCAATCGTACGATCGATGTCCGCTTCTGACGTTGCTGCTGACATAAAGCCTGCCTCATACGCAGACGGCGCCAGATAAACGCCCTCTTTTAGCATACCTTGGAAGAACGCCGCGAAGCGTTCTGTATCGCACGCGGTCGCCTCAGCGAAGGTTGTCACCTGCGCTTGATCAGTGAAGAAGAGGCCAAACATACCGCCCACCGCCGTGGTGGTGAAAGGAATACCATGCTTGAGCGCCTTCGCTTCCAAACCTTGAGTCAGTAGCTCAGTTTTCGCTGAAAGTTGCTCGTGCACGCTACGGTCAGCATCTAGCGCATTCAGCATTGCCAAACCTGCGCTCATCGACAGAGGGTTGCCCGATAAGGTGCCCGCTTGGTAAACCGGGCCGAGTGGCGCGATGTGAGACATGATGTCGCGGCGTCCACCAAACGCACCAACAGGTAAGCCACCGCCGATCACTTTACCCAGTGTTGTGAGGTCTGGTTTAACGTTGAAGTGTGCTTGAGCACCGCCCAAAGCAACGCGGAAGCCCGTCATGACCTCATCGAAAATCAGTACACTGCCATGCTCGTCACAGACGTCGCGCAAACATTCTAGGAAACCAGGCTGGGGCGGGATGCAGTTCATGTTACCAGCGACTGGCTCCACGATGATGCAGGCGATTTGATCACCAAGCTCAGCGAAGGTTTGGCGGACATTGTCAACATCGTTGTAGGTCAGCGTGATGGTATGCTCGGCTAGGGATGCCGGTACACCCGGTGAGCTGGGCTCGCCCAGAGTCAACATGCCAGAGCCTGCTTTGACGAGCAGTGAGTCTGAGTGGCCGTGGTAGCAGCCTTCGAATTTGATGATTTTGTCACGCCCGGTAAAACCACGCGCTAGGCGGATAGCACTCATCGTTGCTTCTGTGCCTGAGCTCACCATGCGTACCATCTCGATGGAGGGCATGAGCTCGCACACTTTGTTAGCCATCTCGGTTTCAATCGCCGTTGGGGCTCCGAAGCCTAAGCCGTTGTCGAGCATACTGCGCACGGCGTTCAGCACGTCTTCCTGAGCATGACCCAGAATCATTGGACCCCATGAACCCACGTAGTCGATATATTCGTTGTCATCTTCGTCGTAAAGGTATGCGCCTTGGCCGCGCTTAAAGAATACAGGTGTACCACCGACCCCTTTAAATGCGCGAACCGGCGAGTTTACGCCGCCTGGGATATGCTCTTGGGCTGCTTGGAATAGATCTGCTGAACGTGACATAGAATAACCTTAATCTTCAATCCGGTTGAAAGTCTGATTAAATGCGCGTGCTTGGGCGGTGATATCGGCAGCTGCAAAGAGCGCATGTACCACCGCAATCATCTGCGCACCTGCATCGATTACTTGGTGGGCATTATCCACAGTAATTCCCCCAATCGCCACCACTGGCGCGTTGATCTCTTGTTGAGCTGTGTGCAGTAACTCCAGAGGTGCAGGCTTGGCATTGGGTTTTGTTTTAGAGGGGAAGAATGCGCCAAATGCCACATAATCAGCCCCTTGAGCCGCGGCTTCTTGAGCAAGCTCCAGTTGGTCGTGGCAGGTGACACCAATGATGGCTTGAGCACCAAGAGCTGCACGTGCTTGGCTTGGAGAACCGTCGCCTTGCCCCAGGTGCACGCCATCAGCTCCGCTGAGCTTGGCGAGTTCTACATCATCGTTGATGAGTAAAACGGCGTTATGCTGGTGGCAGAGTGCGACCAGCGCCTTAGCTTGGCGCAGGCGGCGTGTGGTGTCGGATGATTTGTCGCGATACTGCAGAATACGCATACCGCCTTCTAGCGCTTTTTGTACGCTGTCTAATAGCGTTTCATCGTTGGGTAACAGTTCGCTATCGGTAATGCCATAGAGTCCATATAGTTGTGTCATGATGTTTGTTTATGCGTGTAATAATATTCAATCTGTGATCGTGTCAGCATACCGAGAATATCTCCTTGGTTGCTCTGTACGCAGAGCAAGCTGACTTGGCGTTCGTTCATCATCTGTAGTGCTTCGTGCAGTGTGGCACGAAAGCTGATAGTGGTGACATCAAATCGTTCAGCTGGCATCTCCAATAGATCAATCGTCTGCTTCTCCTCTTTACGTGCCAAGTAGTCTTGCAGTTCTTTCGGGGGCATCACAAAGCTTGGTGTATCGCTGTTTTCATCAACTAAGATCCACACGGGCTGCTCTGATAGTAGCTGGCTGGCGGTGGATGCCTGTAGTGATGAGGGCGTTGAAACGAAGTTTCGCTCCATCAGACTACCGACTGCGGCGCGCGATAAGGCCTGAGCGAGAGGCTCTTGACGATAGTCGAGCCCTTGGGCTTGTAAAGAGGACAAGAAAATAGAGGGCAAGTTGAAGAAGTAGCGCACAGTGAGGTTGCTGATCACGATTGCGATCATGCCTGGGAAAATAATGTTTGGATTACCGGTTAGCTCAAGTAGCGCGACGAGTGCGGCGAGCGGTGCATTGAGCACCGCAGCCATCATCGCACCCATACCCAACATGGCGTAAAGGCCAATGTGGGAGACGTTGCTATCGGCCAAATGCGTTCCCACTTGGCCAAAAATAGAGCCGATTAATGCGCCGATAAACAGCGTGGGGCCAATAAGACCTGCGGGAATACCCAGCCCTAATATGATGGGAGTGACAATGAGCTTTGCGAACAGCAGCCCCACGAGTAGCTGTAGTTCCAGTGAGCCTGCGAGTGTTTCGCCAATGGTATCGTAGCCGACGCCCATGATCTGCGGATAGAAACACGCCACCGTGCCAGTAATTAAACCCGCCAAAGAGAAGCGCAGCCACACAGGTGTTTGAGAAAGGCGTACTGTTTGCAGCATAAGGTGGCTAAACGCTGCGGCACATACCCCGACAGTCACGCCAAGCAACATCACCCACGGCAGCTCAGCGAGTGAGTTGATCGTAAAGGGTGGAACATCAAAGGCATCGTGATAACCCAGCGTGGTGCGCATCAGCAGGTCAGCTGCCACGGCAGACACGATAACCGGTGTGAAACCAATGAGCGTATATTCGAGCAGAATAACTTCCATTGCGAAGATAACGCCCGCTAAAGGAGTGTGGAAGGCGGCGGATATTGCAGCTGCTGTGCCGCAGCCGATCAATAAGCGAATGGAGTTATTGGGCACTTTAAGTTGCTGCCCTAACCAGCTACTACCCGCCGCACCTAAGAAGACAGCGGGGCCTTCCCGCCCGACAGAGTGGCCACTGATCAATGCAACTGATGCGGTCACGAACTGCATAACTAAGCTGCTAAAAGGGATATAGCCTTGGTGGTAAGCCATGCGCTGCAGTAGGTTAGCCATCCCCACTTGGCGGGCAATTCTGGGCCACGTTAAGTAGATCGCGATAAGCACCGCACTGCCGATCAGCGGCCAAGTTAGGCGCTCCAGAACGGTAAGCTCTTCGAAATTCTCGGGGTGCGCGAGCCATGCGCTCAGGGGGAGTTCAACGGCGAGCCGAAAAAGTATCATCAGCAGGCCGGTGATGACACCGGAAGCTAGGCCAAGAATCACCAGCTGAGGCAAAGCATCGAAATGCGATAGGCGCTCGCGAAAGTGTTGTAGGGTCAGTTGCTGCTTAATCATCAAAATCTATAACCAACTGCGGATAGTCTTTGCTCGGCCTGCTCGCTATTATAAGGGCGTAGGCTCGCGCTTGTGCGTGCCCTACGTTATCAGTTTTTGTAGCCCGATGAGAGGTCCAAGTGATTAAAGTAGGTATTGTAGGTGGTACAGGTTATACCGGCGTTGAGCTGTTACGCCTGTTAGCAAATCATCCTGATGTTGAGGTGAGCGTTATTACCTCTCGCTCTGAAGCAGGTGTAAAAGTTGCTGATATGTTCCCGAACCTGCGACGACACTATGACCTCGCTTTCACAGTGCCTGACACGGAAGCACTGGCCGCCTGTGATGTTGTTTACTTTGCAACGCCGCATGGTGTTGCGATGAGCATGGCGCCTGAGCTGGTTAAGCGTGGTGTGCGAATTATCGATCTTGGTGCGGACTTCCGTATTAAAGATGTAGAGCTATGGTCACAGTGGTACAAGCTTGAACACACGTGCCCAGATCTTGTTGAGATGGCTGTTTATGGTCTTCCAGAGGTCAACCGTGAACGGATCAAACAGGCACAGTTAATTGCGTGCCCGGGTTGCTACCCGACGGCTGCACAATTGGGCTTTTTACCGCTGCTTGAGAATAACTTGGTCGATCATCGTCGTTTGATTGCTGACTGTAAGTCAGGTGTTAGTGGTGCTGGGCGCGGTGCATCGGTTGGTTCGCTGCTGTGTGAAACCAGCGAGAGTATGAAAGCCTATGCAGCAGGTGGCCACCGACACTTGCCAGAGATCCGTCAGGGTTTGAGCCTAGCGGCGGATCGTCCGGTTGGGTTGACTTTCGTGCCCCATCTCACCCCGATGATCCGTGGTATCCACGCAACGCTGTACGCTACGTTGAAAGATCCAGTGGATGGTTTGCAAGCGCTTTATGAATCGCGTTATGCGGATGAGCCGTTTGTGGATGTGATGCCAGCGGGCATTCACCCTGAAACGCGCAGCGTTAAAGGGGCAAACATGTGTCGGATCAGTGTATTCCGCCCACAAAACGATGATACGGTGGTGGTGCTTTCTGTGATCGATAATCTCGTTAAGGGGGCTGCGGGGCAGGCGATTCAGAATATGAACATTATGTTTGATCTGCCTGAAGATGCTGGTTTATCCCATACGGGCATGATGCCTTAAACTTGACTAAACTACTCGGTTAATTACAATAGGTAACCAAAGTTAATTTAGGTACGAGTAAACTATGTCTGGATCTATGGTCTTTACCGATGCAGCTGCGACAAAAGTAAAAAGCCTAATTGAGGAAGAGGAAAACGATCAACTGAAGCTGCGTGTGTTTATCACAGGCGGTGGATGTGCGGGATTCTCTTACGGCTTTACTTTTGATGAGGCCGCAGCAGAGGACGATACGCAGATCGAGAATATGGGCGTAACGATGCTGGTGGATCCTATGAGCTACCAGTATCTTGAAGGCGCGGAGGTTGATTACACGGAAGGGCTGCAAGGCTCTCAGTTCAAAATTAACAACCCCAATGCAACGACCACGTGTGGTTGCGGCTCTTCATTCTCAATCTGATCGCAAAAGGCAGCTTATTAAGCTGCCTTTTTTATGCCTCCCAGTTTCCCTCTATCAATTACGTCAGCGAAAAGCGGGGTAGACCCCTCCTAGCAGCGTAGCTTGCGATGCGCCTGTCACCGCAGGGCAGTTGCCACTTAATTGCTGCAAGTTACGATAAGCCAGCCAAGCGAATGCGGCTGCTTCGACCCAGTCTGGTGATAAGCCCAGTGCGTGGGTATCTGCGATAAGGCGAGGTTGAATGTGCGCTTCTAACCGTGACATAAGATGCGTGTTATGTGCGCCTCCACCACAAACATATAGCTCAACCTCATCGAGGTTATGGCGCGCGACTTCGTGTGCAATAGTGATCGCGGTGAGTTCGGCCAGTGTTGCTTGTACATCAGCGGGGGCAACGGGCTGGCCATAGGTTTCAAGCCTCTCGAGTAACCAATCTAGGTGGAATAATTCACGGCCGGTGCTTTTTGGCGGTGGTTGCTGGAAATACTCAGTGCTAAGCAGCAGCGTGAGCAGGTCTTGATCGACGCTGCCACTTGCTGCCCACTGGCCCGATGAGTCAAAGCTAAATTGTCTACTGTGGGTTATCCAAGCATCCAGAAGCACATTGCCAGGCCCCGTATCATAGCCAGTAAGGTTACTGTCTATGTGAGGTGGCAGTAGCGTAATGTTGGCCATGCCGCCGATATTCAGAATGATGCGTGAGCGCTCGTTTGATGTGAACAATGCTTGATGAAACGCAGGTACGAGCGGGGCGCCCTGTCCTCCAAAGCAGAGGTCGCGCCGGCGAAAATCAGCTACGGTGGTGATATTTGTGCGTGCGGCAATGATGTTTGGGTCGCCGATTTGTAATGTAAAACCACGCTCTGGACGGTGGCGAATGGTCTGCCCATGACTGCCAATCGCATGGATATCGCTGGCTTTAAGCTGGTGAGTGCGTATAAAGGTGCTGACGCACTCGGCAAAGAGCTCTCCGAGGGCGGTATCAAGCTCGCCTAACCTGTCGATCTCGTTGTCGCTTGGCTGGGTCAGTGCGAGGATCTGTTTGCGTAGTTGCGCTGGAATAGGGTAGGTCTCGCCAGCGACTAAGCGAAAGTGATCTTCATCAATCTCTGCAACAGCGACATCGATACCATCTAAGCTCGTCCCGGACATAACGCCAATATAACGTTGGATGGCTGCCATTAGTTATTGCCCGCCTGCGCGTATTGAGCCGCTGCGAATGTATCTAACTGTTGCAATACGTGAGCGGCTGCGGTTTGGAATCGTGCTTGCTCATCTTTTGGAACAGGCTGAGCGTGCGGGAATTTAACCTTCATCGGATTTTTATGTACACCGTTGACGCGAAACTCGTAGTGCAGGTGAGGTCCCGTTGCTAAGCCTGTTTTACCCACATAGCCGATAACCTGCCCTTGCTTAACCCAGCTGCCTTGTTTCACTTTGCTGCGGAACTTAGACATATGCGCGTAGAGCGTGGTGATATTGCCACCGTGCTTCAAAATGATCACATTACCGTAGCCACCCTTCTTGCCGCGAAAGATCACCTTGCCATCTCCTGACGCTTTGATGGGTGTGCCGGTGCGTGCGGCGTAATCGACACCTTTATGAGCGCGGATTTTGTTTAAGACTGGGTGGCGGCGCGATAAATTAAAGTGCGAACTGATGCGTGCAAAATCGACAGGCATACGTAAAAAGGCTTTACGCATACTCTGGCCCTCTGGTGTGAAGTAGCTGCTGTTGCCTTCAGCATCGGTGTAACGAATCGCAGTATAGGTTTGATCCTTGTTGATAAACTGTGCGGCAACAATATGGCCATCGTTGATTTTCTTACCATCCAGATATTGCTCGTTATATAGCACTCGGAATTGGTCGCCTTTACGTAAATCCTGCGAGAAATCGAGATCCCAGCCGTAAATGGCTGCGAACTTCATAATCATATTTGCGGATAGGCCCGCGGCTTCGGCATCTAAAAACAGAGAGTTTTCGATAGTCCCTTCAACAAAACGCTGCTGGCTAACCGGCGTGCGCTCTTGTAGACGGACGGAGTAAGTGTTGCTGGCGGGTTGGCGCTCTACAAATATCGTTTTCAATGCGTTGACTTCATAACGCACCTTCTGCAGTTCGCCGCCTTCAATCAGAAAACTCAGTGTTTCGCCAGGGTATAGGCGGTTGAGCTCTTTGCCCTCTTCAGTGGCCTTCGCTACGTAGTAAACATCGGTTGCGGTGAGGCCTGCCCGTTTGAAGAGCGACGTTAGGTTGTCATTCTTCTCAACTTGATAGGAAACCCAATTCTCTTCAACCACTGGCTCTTCAGCCAATACGGGAGGCTCAACCGCAACAGGTTGTGCTGTGGCTGGTTGGCTCGCGCTAGTCGGTGATGTGGGTGCTGCAATCACAGTCTCTGCTGCGGGCAGGTCGAGTGGTATTTGCGCTTTCTTGGCTTCAACGGATTCGGTAGGCAGTAGCAGCAGAGTAATAGCGATGATCGTACTGCAAATAGCGATAGCGGCGATATGTACCGAAGGAAAGCGGTTGCGCGGTAATAAGTTTTTCAATGACGGCATCAGTAGACCCTAATGTCGATTTTTAATTAACAAATGAAACGATTTCGTAAATATACACAAATACGTCATGGTTATCGGCTATTCAAGGAGAAGATAGACATATTCGTTGAATATTTGTTCAATACGCGCGCCGCGTTTAGAATAGCGGCGTTTATTAACCATGATATGAATTAAAAGGTATGAGACTTAAATGAGTAAGTTAACACTGTTAGAGGATTTAAAAGCACGTGGCCTAGTTGCACAAATGACTAGCGAAGCGGAGTTGGAGCAGCACCTCAATGAAGGCAGTGTAACCCTCTATTGTGGCTTCGACCCTACCGCCGACAGCTTGCATATTGGTAGTCTGGTACCGTTATTGGCGCTACAGCGCTTTCAGCGTTACGGTCACAAACCACTAGCATTGGTAGGCGGTGCTACAGGCTTAATCGGTGATCCATCTTTCAAAGCGCAAGAGCGTAAGCTCAATGATGATGAAACCGTTGCAGGCTGGGTCGAAAAACTACGCGCCCAGGTGAGTGCTTTTATCGACTTCGATTGCGGAGCAAATAGCGCAGAGGTGGTTAACAACCTCGATTGGACTCGCGGTATGGATATTCTGACGTTCTTACGCGATGTGGGTAAGCACTTCTCTGTTAACCAAATGATTGCACGAGAGTCAGTTAAGCAACGTATTAATCGTGAAGGTGAAGGAATCTCCTTTACTGAGTTTACTTACTCCATTCTGCAATCATATGACTTCCAAGTGCTGAACAGCTCGCACAACTGCACATTACAAATCGGTGGTTCTGATCAGTGGGGAAATATCACCGGTGGTACAGAGCTAACGCGCCGTGTTAACGGTAATCGCGTTTTTGGTCTTACTCTGCCACTGATTACCAAATCAGACGGCACTAAATTTGGTAAAACTGAGTCGGGCACTATTTGGTTGTCGGCAAACAAAACATCGCCTTACGCGTTCTACCAGTTCTGGCTACAAACGGCAGATGCGGATGTTTACCGTTTCCTTAAGTACTTTACGTTCCTATCTGTCGAAGAAATTGATGAACTCGAAAAAGCGGACGCAGAACGGGCAGGGCGTCCTGAAGCGCAGGCTGTCTTGGCTCGCGAAGTGACACGACTCGTACATGGCGAAGAAGGTCTTGCTGCAGCTCAGCGTATTACCGACGCGTTGTTCTCTGGCGATGCGACGAGTTTGTCACAGAATGATTACGAGCAGATCGCTCAAGATGGTCTTCCCTGCTTCCTATTAAACGCAGCGGGACAGTTCGAACAGCCGATCACTAGTCTGTTATCTGCTTTTGACTTGGGCACCGGCAAGCAGATTAAAGATGCGTTGCAGCGGGGTGCTGTCGTCGTCAATGGTGTTGCGTTAGGTCTAGATGATAACTTTAAAGTGAAAGAGACCTTTACCCGAGATAATGCACAGTTTGATAATTACTTTATCGTCAAAGTTGGTAAGAAGAAGCACTGTATCGTTAAATTAGGCGATTAAGCTTCTTACACTAATACCTAAACGCCCCTCCGGGGCGTTTTTTTGTGTCTGAAGTGGTTGTTTTTTGTTCGGTTTTAAATGGTTTTGTATGTTTTTTAACCGGTTTTGATGTTTTTTTACGTTTTTTATTAAAAAGTTGAAATAAGTGTTGACGGCAGAAGGGAGGTCTCTATAATACGCCTCCACTCGCTGAGGGAGTCACCGAAAGGACGACAAAGACAACGAGTCATAACGAAGATAACGTGT
>NZ_SACQ01000013.1 GCF_004005935.1 Neptunomonas marina
TGGTAGTGTGGGGTTTCCCCATGTGAGAGTAGGACATCGCCAAGCTTTTAATTAGGAAGCCCTGATCGGTAACGGTCAGGGCTTTTTATATTGTCTAGAAAAAATAAAGTGGGTGTCAAAACGCTTAGTGTATAAACTGAGTGTGGTATTAGGGGCTTAAGGTAAATCGATGAAGCAGCGTCCGTTAACAGGTGTCATTCTTGCTGGAGGTATGGGGCTTAGAGTGGGTGGTGTTGATAAAGGGTTAATGGAACTCGACGGCGCACCTCTCGTTCAGTATGCAGTTGAGCTTATTAAGCCCTATGTAGATGCCACGGTCATAATTGCTAACCGCTCACTATCCGCCTATGAGCAGTTTGCGCACTTTGTTTACACAGACAAAGATGCCGGCTACGAGGGGCCTTTAGTGGCGATGGCAACCGCGCTTCAACACTCCACTACAGAGTGGAACCTATTTCTGCCTTGCGATACTCCTTACTTGTCTAATGCGATTATTGAGGCATTGATTGCTGCGTCCCACACTCATCTTGATGCCAATGTTGTTGTTGCTCATGATGAAGTACGTTTACAGCCGCTTGTTTGCCTAGTGCATAAGCGTACACTCCCCAGTTTAGAGCGCTTTCTCAGCGAAGGTGGCCGGAAGGTGGCCTCTTGGCAATTTAGCCAGAATTGTGAGGTTGTCCAAATCGTTGGGCAGCAAAGCGCATTTCGAAACCTCAATACTCCGGACGATTTCTGCTAAATCTATTGTCTAGTTACGATAATGTTTAGGAGTGGCTTTTTATCGTGTCTGGCGTACTATCAACAGGTCGATTGTTGGGATAGTTAGTACCATGTCAGAACCCCTTATAGATCCTTTTGGGCGCAAAATTACTTACGTTCGTATGTCTGTTACCGATCGATGTGACTTCCGTTGCGTGTACTGTATGGATGAGGTAATGACGTTTCTGCCAAAGGAGGAGGTGCTGTCGCTCGAAGAGATCTATTTTGTTGCCCAGGCTTTTACTGAGATGGGCGTGAACAAGATTAGGCTAACGGGAGGCGAGCCGCTTGTGAGGCGGGGTGTGGACGATCTGTTAGTTCAAATCGGGGCTTTACCCGGACTGGCTGACTTTTGCTTAACGACAAACGGTTCCCAGTTAGAGCGCTTTGCCGCCACTCTCTATCAAGCAGGTATGACTCGCTTGAATATCAGTCTTGATACACTGAATCCGTTATTATTCAAAGAGCTAACTCGTACCGGTAAGCTTGAGCAGGTGCTACGTGGGATTGATGCGGCGTGTCGGCATCCGTTCAAGCGCATGAAGTTAAATGCTGTGATCCTCAAAGGGCGTAACGACCACGAGGTGATTCCGTTGCTAGAATTCGCGATTGCGCGTGGCATCGATATATCCTTTATTGAAGAGATGCCGCTTGGACATATTAATGAGCATGACCGAGCAGCTACCTTCTGCTCCAGTGATGATGTTAGAGATATCATTGAACAAGCGTATCAATTGACGCCGTCGGACTACGTAACAGGCGGGCCATCCAAGTATTGGCAAGTAGCTGGCTCAGCTACCCGCGTAGGTTTTATTTCACCTCATAGTCACAACTTTTGTGGTGAGTGTAACCGAGTGCGTGTGACCGTTGAGGGGCGGTTACTGTTATGTCTTGGAAATGAAAACTCGGTCGATTTAAAAGCAGAGCTGCGTGAACGCCCCGGTGATATTGAACACTTGAAAAGGGTTATTCGTCAGGCGATCACCCGTAAGCCTGAAAAGCACCACTTCACGACGGATGGTGCAGTCGATATCGTTCGCTTTATGAATACAACCGGCGGTTGATTCGCTATTATGGCCGAAATTTTTCTGCTGATAGCTGATTGTGTTTGACCGTAACGCTCCCCGTAAACCCTTTGTTGCACGAGGCTCTCGTATTGAGCGTTGTGCTGATTGCTTTGTATCCAGCGACCTATGCTTGTGCGATGCAAAACCTAATATGAGTGCCCAAGCAACCTTTTGGCTGATGACCCACCATAACGAGGTTTATAAGCCAACTAACACGGGCAGGCTCGTTCTGGATGCCATTGCGGACAGTCAGCTTTTAACATGGTCCCGTACTGAACCTGATCCGCACTTTTTGGCGCTGTTACAAAATACGGCGTATCAGCCTTGTATCGTCTTTCCCGCTGGCGAAGGCTATGAAGATCGGATGGTGTCTGCTCAGCAGTTGGCAGCCAGTGGCAAGAAACCCGCGTTGATCTTACTCGATGGTACATGGCGTCAAGCAAGACGGATGTTTCGCTTGAGTCGCTATCTGGATGAGCTGCCGGCGATAGAGCCGCTACCTGGACGTGAGTCTCGTTATGATTTGCGCCAAGCTGCTGCCTCTCATCATCTCTCCACAGCAGAGGTTGCCGCTGCGGTTCTCGAGGACTTAGGTGACCGAGACAGCGCAGCGGCACTCAACGCCTATTTTGACCTTTTCAATGCTGCTTACTATGCATCGCGCAGACAATTAGATCTATCAGAAAAAATGGCTGCAGCACGCACAAAGCTTGCTGAGCTTAGCGCTCAGCGGATGCTTCAAGAAGAAAAGTAACTGGGCCATCATTCAGCAAACTGACTTTCATATCAGCGCCAAACTTGCCGGTGGCGACAGGGTCGTGACTTTTTTGCGCGGCTGCAACAAAGTAATCGTAGAGCTCTTGGCCTTTTTCCGGCGTTGCGCCGTTAGAAAAGCCGGGGCGTAGACCTTTAGCGGTATCCGCTACCAACGTGAACTGGGAGACAACCAGCAGGCCACCTCCCACTTGTTGTAGATTCAGGTTCATGCGTCCGGTGTCATCACCGAAAATACGGTAACCGAGAATTTTCTTTAACAGCTTATCGGCTTGTGCGGTAGTATCGTGCTTCTCGACACCGAGTAGCAGTAAAATGCCGTGGTCGATAGCACCAATGGTTTCCCCATCAACGACGACGCTGGCGTGTTTAACGCGTTGTATTAAGCCCTTCATTCGTTCTCCGTTTAAGCCTCCGTGGCGGCAAAAGCATCGGTAGCTCGTACTAAGTTATCTATGATGCCGGGTTCGAACACTGAATGTCCTGCATCCCGAACGATGTGCAGTTGCGAGTGCGGTAGCGCTTGATAGAGCGCGTATGCTTGTTCGACAGGGCAGACCATATCATAGCGACCATGCACAATGGTGATGGGAAGCCCGCTGATCTTATCGGCTTGCGTTAGGATCTGATTCTCACTGATAAAACAATGGTTAACGAAATAGTGTGTCTCTAGTCGAGCCATTGCTAGCGCAAGATGCGGATCAGAGTAGTGTGACATCGCATCTGGATTGGGTGCGAGCGTAGAGCAGCGTCCCTCCCATACAGACCAAGCCTTTGCGGCTGCCATACGTTGAAGTTCATTTTCCGAGGTGAGCCGCTGATGATAGGCGTGCAGTAAGTTGTGTTGCTCCCCTGCTGGAATAGGCGTGAGGAAGTCTTGCCAGTAGTCGGGGAATATGCGGCTTGCACCCTCTTGATATAGCCAGTGAATATCTTGCTGGCGCGCCAGAAAGACGCCTCTCAGGATCAGGCCCAAAGTTCGCCCGGTATGTGCTTGAGCATATAGAAGCGCTAACGTAGCGCCCCAAGAACCGCCAAATAGTAGCCACTCATCCACACCTAGGTGAGTGCGAATGTGTTCCATATCTTCGATTAGGTGTGCCGTTGTGTTCTCTTGCAGAGATGCATGTGGCTGTGAGCGCCCGCAGCCGCGCTGATCAAACAAAATGATGCGGTACTTCTCTGGGTTAAAGAAGCTACGCAGGTCGCCGTTAGTTGAGCCGCCGGGGCCGCCATGTACAAACAGTACAGGTAAGCCCTCTGCATTACCGCTCTCTTCAACGTACAGGGTGTGTTCTCCACCCACTTCGAGTGCATGTGTTTTATATGGCTGAATTGCAGGGTATAGCGGGCGCATGGTGTGTCTTCCTTTTCCTAAGTACAGCTAAAGTATAGGGTGCAGCGAAGGTCAGGCGCTATGTCTAGACGTAAAAAAAGCGGCCCATTGGCCGCTTTCTCATACTCTCTTGTGCGTATTATTTTGCAGCACGTGAGGCGCGCTTACGCTCGTTCTCAGTGAGGAGCTTCTTACGCAAACGGATATGGTTTGGCGTTACTTCAACGAGCTCATCATCTTCAATGAAGTCGAGGGCTTGCTCTAGTGTAAAGCGAATCGGCGGCGTCAACTGAATGTTTTCGTCAGTACCAGACGCACGCACGTTAGTTAGCTGCTTACCCTTAATTGGATTAACGGCTAGGTCGTTGCTACGGCTGTGGATACCCAGAATCATGCCTTCGTAGACTTCGATGTTCGGGCCAATACATAGACGGCCACGCTCTTGCAAGTTGAAGAGTGAGTAGCCCAATGCTTTACCTGTGACCATGGATACCAATACACCGTTGTTACGGAAAACAACTTCGCCTTCTTTCACTGGACCGTAGTGGTCGAAAACGGATGTCATGATACCGGTACCTGAAGTCATCGTCAGGAACTGGCTACGGAAACCGATCAAACCACGTGATGGAATCAGGAATGTCAGGCGGATACGGCCGGAGGAATCAACCTCCATGTTAGTCATATCACCTTTGCGCTTACCTAGCTCTTCGATGATCGCACCTTGGTGCTCCTCTTCCACGTCGATCATTACGACTTCGTACGGCTCGTGGATTTCACCATCAACTTCACGTTGGATAACTTCTGGACGAGAAACACCCAGCTCGAAACCTTCGCGACGCATGGTTTCGATCAATACTGACAAGTGCAGCTCACCACGACCCGATACGCGGAATTTCTCAGGAGAGTCTCCCTCTTCAACGCGCAGTGCAACGTTGTGGATCAGCTCACGGTCAAGGCGGTCCTTGATGTTACGACTGGTAACAAACTTGCCATCTTGCCCAGCAAATGGAGAGTCATTCACCTGGAACGTCATCGATACGGTTGGCTCATCAACAGACAGCGCAGGCAGTGCTTCAACAGCATCTGCATCACACAACGTATCGGAGATGTTTAGCTCATCGATACCGGTTACACAGATGATGTCACCAGCGCGTGCAGAGTCCACATCAACACGCTCAAGGCCTAAATAACCCATGATCTTTTGGATACGGCCGCTGCGGATGTTGCCTTCACTATCGATGATTTTAACCGGGTGATTGAGGTTCGCTTTACCGCGCTTCACACGGCCCACACCGATAACACCAACATAGCTGTTGTAGTCCAGTGCAGATACTTGCATCTGGAATGGGCCATCAACGTCAACGTCAGGGTGACTTACGTGATCAACAATCGCTTCGAACAGCGGCGTCATATCTTCGGCCATGTCTTCATGATCAGTACCAGCGATACCGTTCAGTGCAGAGGCATAGATAACAGGGAAGTCGAGTTGCTCATCGCTAGCGCCAAGCGAGTCGAAAAGGTCGAAAACTTTATCGATGGCAGCATCTGGGTTCGCGCCTGGACGGTCTACCTTGTTCACCACAACGATAGGGCGTAGGCCTTGGTCGAACGCTTTCTGGGTTACGAAGCGTGTTTGTGGCATTGGACCATCGACGGCATCTACCAATAGCAGTACGCAGTCAACCATAGAAAGAACGCGCTCTACCTCACCACCGAAGTCAGCGTGTCCCGGTGTGTCTACGATATTGATATGGTAACCGTTCCACTCGATCGCCGTATTCTTCGCAAGAATAGTAATTCCGCGCTCTTTCTCTTGGTCGTTGGAGTCCATGATGCGCTCAGAGCCTTCATCGCGGCGGCCGAGAGTACCGGACTGTTGGAGAAGCTTATCAACCAGCGTCGTTTTGCCGTGGTCAACGTGCGCGATAATAGCGATGTTTCGCAAGTTAGCGATATTGTCGATCATAAATAGTGTTCTGACTTTTCTTTTGCAGGTTACCCGTGCATCACTGACCTTCAATGGTGCACAGCGTGTTTTGCGGTAGGGTTTAAGATGCGCCGCATTATAGCGGATCATTGCCTCACAAGCCCAGCGGTCTGTTCATTTCATCACCAATTTATTGCGTCTTTGTGTCAGAACGAGAATCAATACTTAGCGACTTAGACCTTGTATTGAGAAGTTATTTGTTTGCGCTTGGAGTATCATGCCAAAGTGTGCCCCGCAAATGAGCGCTTAATGCACTTTTTTGGTGCGCGTTATAGCTTTTAAGCATCGTTTTGGTGCGATGTTTTGAGTGTGCTCGTTGTAAGTGTTTGATTTAGCGTTGCTTTAGAGTTGGCACAGTGGTTGCTAATAGACTATTAACGTTTAAATCACAGATTTCAGGACCGTCTTGAACGTGTCTGACAAATACGAAAAGTGGAGATAGCGAAATGTCAGAGATCACTCTGAAGTTAATCGAAGAGAACGATGTTAAGTGGGTTGATATGCGATTCACTGACACGAAAGGTAAAGAGCAGCACGTTACTATCCCTGTTCATCAGATGGGTGACGACTTCTTTGAAGAAGGTAAAATGTTCGACGGTTCTTCTATCGCTGGATGGAAAGGCATCAACGAGTCTGACATGATCCTGCTTCCAGACGACAGCGCATCTGTTCTAGACCCGTTCGCTGAAGAGTCTACTGTTATTGTTCGCTGTGACATCGTTGAGCCAGCGACTGGCCAAGGTTACGAGCGTGACCCACGTTCTGTAGCGAAGCGCGCAGAAGAGTACCTGAAGTCTACAGGTATTGCTGATACAGCGATGTTCGGTCCAGAGCCAGAATTCTTCGTATTCGACGAAGTACATTTCCACAACGACATGAGCGGCTGCGGCTTCTCTGTGTCTTCAGAAGAAGCGGCATGGTCCTCTAACCACAAGTTTGAAGGCGGTAACACAGGTCACCGTCCACGTGTTAAAGGCGGTTACTTCCCAGTACCACCAGTTGACTCTCTACACGATCTGCGTGGCAACATGTGTAACGCGATGACTGCGATGGGCTTGGATGTAGAAGTACACCACCACGAAGTAGCGACAGCGGGCCAGTGTGAGATCGGTGCTGGTGCAAACACGTTGGTTAACAAGGCTGACGAAGTTCAAGTACTGAAATACTGTGTACACAACGTTGCACACGCATATGGTAAAACTGCGACATTCATGCCTAAACCAATCGTTGGTGACAACGGTTCTGGTATGCACGTTCACCAGTCACTATCTAAAGATGGTGTTAACCTGTTCTCTGGTGATGCATACGCAGGTATGTCAGAGATGGCGCTTTACTACATCGGCGGTATCATCAAGCACGCTAAAGCACTTAACGCTCTGACTAACCCAGGTACAAACTCTTACAAGCGTTTGATCCCAGGTTTCGAAGCGCCAGTTATGCTAGCTTACTCTGCGCGTAACCGTTCGGCTTCTATCCGTATCCCTTACGTAACGAACCCTAAAGCTCGTCGTATTGAGACACGCTTCCCTGATCCAATTGCTAACCCATACCTGTGCTTCGCGGCATTGATGATGGCGGGTCTAGACGGTATCCAGAACAAGATCCACCCTGGTGATGCTGCAGATAAAGATCTGTACGACCTGCCACCAGAAGAAGCGGCTGAAATCCCACAAGTCGCTGCGTCTCTAGAAGAAGCGCTGGCTGCGCTGGATGCAGACCGTGAATTCTTGACGAAAGGCGGTGTATTCACTGACGACATGATCGATGCATACATTGCATTGAAGCAAGAAGAGTCTGACAAAGTGAACCAAACGACTCACCCAGTTGAGTACGACCTGTACTACTCTGTATAAGCGTTGCTAATAGAAAAAGCCTCCTTCGGGAGGCTTTTTTGTTTCCCGCAGATAGCGGCCCGTAACAGCAGTTTTTATTATGTGCACTATAATGGTGCATATAGGTTGCGTGAGCGATATTGGTGCGCTTCGGTGCGGTGTTTGAGCGCACCGTGCGCTGCAAAGGTTCGTATTTTGGGCGCTTGGAGGAGCTGCATGAGTTGGCTTCTTTTTTGCAGTTACTTTCAGATAGGCGCTATTGCATAGATGCTGCTGTTGCTTAGAGAACCTGCGACGGTGAGCGGCCTGAAATTATTCAGTCAAACAGTGAGTAAGAGAATACGTATGTTGACGTCTACGATGACTAAGCAACTACTCGATAATCAAGCAAGCAGTGTGATCTTGCTCGATAGTTCGCTCAGTATTCAGTACATGAACTCCTCGGCTGAAATGTTGCTAGCAGCCACATTGCGGCGTATGCAGAGCGCATCGATCACCGACTGGATCGCGCTCAACCCTGCTGAGTTGGACGCTATGCAGGCGACGCTCGAGAGCGGTCATGCCTACACACGACGAGAAGCCGAAATCATCAGTTCTGCGGGCGATACTCTTACAGTGGATTACAGCGTTAGTTGCATTCACGAGCACGGTCAGCCGTTTCTCTTGGTTGAACTGCAAGCACGCGATCGTTTACGCCGTATTGAGCAAGAGAAAGAGATGCTCATGCGCCATGAAACGACGCGTAACCTTGTTCGTGGTATGGCGCATGAAATCAAAAATCCTTTGGGTGGGATTCGCGGCGCTGCACAGCTGCTAGAAGCGGAGTTAGATGATCCTGAACTGCATGAATACACACAGGTGATCATCGAAGAAGCAGATCGCTTACGTAACCTAGTTGATCGCCTTTTGGGCTCGCATAAAATCGCGCAGCGCCAACCATTGAATGTGCACTCGGTGTTGGAGCGCGTCTGCACAATTGTGAAGGCGGAAGTCACCGGGCAGGTCATAATTGAGCGTGACTATGACCCCAGTATTCCTGAGCTGCTTGGCGATAATGAGCAGCTCATACAGGCTGTTTTAAATGTTGTGCGCAACGCAGTGCAGGCGATGCTGGAAAATGATATCCCTGCACCTGTGCTAAAGCTGCGCACGCGTACACGCCGCCAAGTGACGCTCAGTGCAGAATCGCATCGTTTGGTGTGCTGTATAGAGATCATTGATAACGGCCCTGGCATCCCGGAGGAGATGGTTAAGAACATCTTCTTCCCGATGATCAGTGGCCGCGCTGAAGGGACAGGGCTCGGCTTATCCATCGCACAATCGATCATCAGCCAGCATCACGGCTTAATCGAGTGTCATAGTGAACCGGGCCACACCTGCTTTACGCTACTTATTCCTCTGGAGAGAAACGATGAAAACTAACGGAAATGTTTGGATTGTCGATGACGACCGCTCGATTCGCTGGGTGCTGGATCGTGCCCTCTCTAAAAGTGGTGTGCAGGTCAATGCATTTGAAACGGCTGATGCGGTGATCAAGCAGCTTGAAACCCAAGTGCCCGATGCCATTGTGAGTGATATTCGTATGCCGGGCACTGATGGGTTAGCGATGCTCGAGCAGTTGCACACCTCACACCCTGATCTACCCATCATCATCATGACGGCGCATTCAGATCTGGATAGTGCCGTCGCCTCCTACCAAGGCGGCGCATTTGAGTATCTACCTAAGCCGTTTGATGTGGACGAAGCTGTGAGTCTTGTGCAGCGCGCCGTCGAGCATGCCCATGAAAAACGCAGCAATGCCGCAGCTGAGGACACACTCGATAACGCCGAAATTATTGGTGAAGCGCCCGCGATGCAGGAGGTTTTTCGTGCGATTGGGCGGTTATCGCAATCTAATATTACAGTGCTCATTAATGGCGAGTCAGGAACGGGTAAAGAACTTGTCGCGCACGCTTTGCACCGCCATAGCCCGCGGGCACAAGCCCCTTTCATTCCGCTGAATATGGCCGCGATTCCAAAAGACCTGATTGAATCTGAGTTATTTGGTCATGAAAAAGGTGCTTTTACCGGCGCAACCGCAGCGCGCCGAGGCCGTTTTGAGCAGGCGGATGGTGGCACGCTGTTTCTTGATGAGATCGGTGATATGCCTGCGGATACACAAACGCGCTTATTACGCGTATTAGCCGATGGCGAGTTCTACCGTGTGGGTGGGCACACCCCAGTGAAGGTGGATGTGCGTATCATTGCAGCCACCCATCAAGATTTAGAGGGGCTGGTAACAAGCGGGCGTTTTCGGGAAGACCTTTTCCATCGCTTAAACGTAATCCGCATTCACATCCCTAAATTGGCTGATCGCAAAGAGGATATTCCTAAACTGGCACGCCACTTCCTGATGCGCTCTGCCGAAGAGTTGGATGTTGAGCCTAAGGTGCTGCGCCCAGAAACCGAAGCCTATATGAAAGGGCTGGCGTGGCCTGGCAATGTGCGTCAGCTTGAGAATACATGCCGTTGGCTGACTGTGATGGCATCGGGGCGCGAAGTGCTTATTGCGGATATGCCACTGGAGCTCTCCGAGCAGCAGGCGGCAGGTGATACCACCACGGGAAATTGGGAGCAGTCCTTGCGCAACTGGGCAGAACAGCAATTAGCGACCGGCGGGAGCGGGTTGTTGGAAACTGCTGTACCCGCTTTCGAGCGCATCATGATTGAAGCGGCGCTCAAACATACTGGTGGCCGTCGCCGTGATGCTTCCGAACTACTCGGTTGGGGGCGTAATACCTTAACTCGGAAGATTAAGGAACTCGATTTAGTCTTTGATAGCCCTGATGATGAGTGAATTTCGGCGCGTAATCTTTATACTATCGCCTGTTTCTAAAAACGCGCAGGTGGTTAATGTTAAACGTTGTTCTATATGAGCCCGAGATCCCGCCCAATACTGGGAATATCATTCGGCTGTGTGCCAACACCGGTTTCAATCTGCACTTGGTTGAGCCGTTAGGCTTTGATATCGATGATAAGAAACTGCGCCGTGCGGGGTTGGACTATCATGAGTTTGCTAACCTGCAAGTCCATGCATCATTGGACGCTTGCCTTGCGCAACTTCAACCTGAGCATGTTTGGGCACTGACCACCAAGGGCACGGTGTACCACTCTGATGTGGTATTTAAGCCCGGCGATGTCCTGCTGTTCGGGCCAGAAACACGGGGTTTACCAGCGGATGTGCGTAATAGTTTGCCCGCGGAGCAGCGCGTGAAGTTGCCGATGGGGGCGCAAAGCCGCAGCCTTAATTTATCTAACGCCTGCGCCATCGTGGTTTATGAGGCGTGGCGACAGCTTGGTTACGAAGGCTCGGTCGACTAGTGTTTTGTTCATCGATAGGCCGCCGACTCGCAGTTGCCGCATTGCTGACACTAACTTGGCAGCCCCTCTATGCTGACAATACCGTTGCGGGGGTTTGTGCTGCGGTTGGTAAGAAGCTCTCGAGCGTTAGTGAGAAAGAGTGCTTGGCGCTTGGTTTTGCTCAGCCGCGGTTTTTCTCGGTGAATGGTCGAGCGATGCTTGAGAAGCGCTTTTTGGCAGAAGAGTCAGACGCGCCGCGTGTACTATTTATTGGCGGTATTCACGGCGATGAGTACTCTAGCGTGAGTGTCACGTTCAAATGGCTGAATACAATTTCGGCACACCATAGTGGCCGCTACGACTGGCTCTTTTTTCCATTGGTGAATCCAGATGGGTTGCTGCGCAAAAAATCGACCCGCGTCAATGCGCATAATGTTGATCTCAATCGCAACTTTGAGCCTGCCAAGGGCTTTCCCAACGCTTTAAAACATTGGAAAACCCGTGCGAAAAAGCGCGCCCGTTACTACCCAGGTGAAACGCCTCTGAGTGAGCCTGAAACGCAGATGTTGTTCCAGCTTATTGAGGAGTATCACCCTGATGTGATCGTGTCGGTGCATGCACCGCATGGCATTCTCGATTTTGATGGTGCAAGTGTGAAGCCGCCGCGCCGATTGGGCCCTCTTTACCTGCGCCAACTTGGTACGTATCCCGGCTCGCTTGGTAACTACGCGTGGTTTACCAAAAAGATACCGGTTATGACGATCGAACTACCCTATGCGGGCATCATGCCTAAGCCCAAAGATATTGATCGAATGTGGAATGATTTGGTGCGTTGGGTGGATAGAAAAGTGAAACCGAGTGCAGCAACACTTGCCGCAAGGTCAAAGCAAAAACCCACTGGGCTTGAGTAGTGATGTGATCGAGCAATAAAAAAACGGAGCCTAGGCTCCGTTTTTTTATTGGCACAGTGAGGCTTAGTGTTGCTCGCTCGCTTGTGCTTGCTGCTGCGCTAATTGCTGCGCATACAATGCGTCGAAGTTTACTGGCGCTAGCATCAGTGGAGGGAAGCTTGCTTTAGTCACCAGCGAATCAACGGCTTCACGTGCGTATGGGAACAGTAGGTTAGGGCAGAACGCGCCTAGTGTGTGACCCATCTCTTGCTCGTTCATGCCGGCAACATGGAAGATACCTGCTTGCTGTACTTCAACCAAGAACGCTGTTTCGTCTTCGTTTTTCACTGTGACTGTTAGCGTCAGAACAACGTCGTAGTGCTCTGGGCTCAGTTGAGTGGTGCGCGTGTTCATCTCCAGATTCACTTCTGGTGACCACTGCTTAGTGAAAACCTGTGGGCTGTTTGGCGACTCAAAAGAGACATCTTTTACGTAGATGCGCTGGATTGAGAATTGTGGGCCTTGTGGCTGCTCTGCTGCAGCTGCCTGATCATTTTCAGCCATTGCTGTTGTGTCCTTATTCTTGGTTCAAAAGGTTATCAAGTTTACCGGCGCGTTCTAGCGCAAAGAGGTCGTCGCATCCACCGACGTGAGTCTCTCCGATAAAAATCTGGGGTACCGTGTGGATACCTGCTCGCTCGATCATTTGCGCGCGAATATCAGGTTTGCCATCCACATTGATCTCTTCAAACTGCACACCCTTGTGCTGCAGCAGCTGTTTAGCACGCATGCAGAACGGGCAGTAGTCTGAGCTGTAGATTATCGTCTTCATCCTTTACGCCTTCTTTACGATTGGCAAGTTCTGGCCTTTCCACTCTGTGATGCCGCCTTGTAGGCGCATGACATTTTCAAAGCCAGCAGCTTTTAGCATCTTAGTAGCGCTGCCCGCAGTTTGGCCGATATTGCACACGACTACAACGGGACGTGCTTTGAACTTCTCCAGCTCAGATACGCGGCGTTGCAGGTCTGCCAGCGGGATGTGCTTCGAGGCTGTAATGTGGCCTGTATCCCACTCTTTCTTCGTGCGTACATCAACGATGACGGCGTCTTGTTTGTTGATTAGCTGAGTTGCGATGGCGGGCGAAACGGATTTTCCTGCCTTTTGGCTCTCATTCCACAGCAGCAGAGCGAGGGTGAGCACCCATGCGGCAATGAGCATAAAGTGATTAGTCGCGAATTCAATAAACTGTTCCATTGTGATTCCTAAAGTCTGCCGCGGAGCTGGCATCGTTAAACTCGAGCGCAGATTATACAATGCTCGTGCGCTGTGCATAAGGGGAGCACTGGCTCGCACTGGTGTGAAATTAGCCAATGTGAGTGATTATCAGTAAAATGGCGGCCTTCCTTTAGCGAGCTATGAGCAGGTTTTATTTCTATGAGTAACGTGCGTATCCCAAAAGCGCTGATTATCTTGGACGGCTTTGGTATTGAGTCTACAGTTTCTTCCGCGATTGAAGCGGCGAATACGCCAACATGGGATGCGCTGCTAGCGAATAACCCCACAGCTCGTATCGCAACCTCGGGCCTTGCTGTCGGCCTGCCAGAGGGACAGATGGGCAACTCAGAAGTTGGCCATATGAACATTGGTGCAGGCCGCATCGTTTATCAGAATCTATCGCGCATTGGTAAAGCGATTGAAGAGGGTTCGTTTTACGAGAACGCGGCGCTGGTGGCCGCAATGGATAAGGCGATCGCCACTGACAACGCGGTGCATGTGATGGGCTTACTGTCACCCGGCGGTGTACACAGCCACGAGGAGCATATGTTTGCGCTGATCCGTATGGCAGCGAAGCGCGGCGCTAAGCAGGTGTATCTGCACGCGATTTTAGATGGCCGAGACATGCCACCTCGCTCGGCTGAACCCTCACTAGCGAAAGCACAAGCACTTTTTGAAGAGCTTGGTCTGGGCGGTATCGCAACGGTTGTTGGACGTTACTATGCGATGGACCGAGATCAGCGCTGGGATCGAGTCCAGCAGGCCTATGATGCTATGACGCAGGGTATTGCTCCGCATTCGGCAGCGTCTGGCACCGCAGCACTGGCAGCGGCTTATGAGCGCGACGAAAACGACGAGTTCGTACCCGCAACTACGATTGATGGTGTTGATGGCCGCGTACGTGATGGTGATGCGGTGATCTTCGCCAATTTCCGTCCAGACCGTGCCCGCGAGATCACACAAGCCTTCGTAGCAGATCAAAACTTTGATGGCTTTGAGCGTGCGGTTGTACCAGCACTAGCGGACTACGTGATGATGACAGAGTACTCTGCAGACATGCCGGCCTCTTGCGCGTATCCGCCGCAAACCATCAGCAATGATTTAGGTGAGTTTGTTTCGGCGCAGGGTAAAACCCAGTTACGTATCTCGGAAACAGAGAAGTACGCCCACGTTACCTTCTTCTTTAACGGCGGCCAAGAAGCTGTGTACGAGGGCGAAGAGCGTATCTTAGTGCCATCTCCAGCGGTTGCGACTTATGATTTGCAGCCTGAGATGAGTGCGCCAGAGCTAACAGACAAGCTCGTTGATGCAATCAAAAGCGGCAAATATGACCTGATCGTGTGCAACTATCCAAATGGCGATATGGTGGGTCACACTGGCGTATTTGATGCGGCCGTTAAAGCAGTGGAAGCTGTTGATCAAAGTGTTGCGCGCGTACTTGAGGCGATGGCTGAAGTGGGTGGTGAGACGCTGATCACGGCAGATCACGGTAATGTTGAGATGATGCGCGACCCGAAAACGGAGCAGCCGCATACTGCGCACACCACCTTCCCAGTCGCGCTGATTTATGATGGTCCACGCAAGGCGACATTGACGTTGGATGACGGTGCGCTATGTGACCTTGCGCCAACGTTACTGCACCTGATGGAGCTGCCGCAGCCGCAAGAGATGACGGGCAAAAACCTTGCTAAGACGCAATAATCGTGTCCGATGGCCGCGTACGCGGCCTTTTTTTTCGGTGTGTTTTCTCGCGGCGCTGTTATGTGTTGGCGAGCCTGTTAGCGCGGCGAGCAAAGAGCAAGCGACCCAAGCCCAGCTAGCTACGCTGAAAAAGAGTATCCGCAGCGCCCAAGCGCGTCTAAAGAAAGACCGTTCCGCTCTCAGCAAAGAGGCTGCTGCACTGAAATCGCTTGAAGCACGTATCGGAGATACGGGCAAAGCGGTCTATCGGTTGAACCAAAAACTAGCGGGCTTGCGGGGTAACTTAACGGGCTACGAAGCGGACAAGGCGCGTATCGAGAAAAACCTCGCACTTGGCCAAGCTGCGTTACACGAGGCGATACGTGAGCAATATAAGCGCGGCCAGCAACCTCGTTTATTGATGCTACTGAACCAGCGTGATCCTGACGAGTTGTCGCGTATGATGAAGTACTACGACTACTTCAACAGCGCCCAGCAACAGCAGTTGCTAGAGTACCGCAAGATGCTCACTGCCTTAGAGCAAACCAACGCGAATATTGACTCCACACAAGCTGCGATTGTGGCGGAGCGGGATGCGTTACAGTCCAAGCTTGCAGAGCAAGAGCAACAGCGCAAAGCGCGTAAACAAGCGCTTGCAGCATTGCGTAAAAAAGTAGGGCAAGGTAAAACCAAGGTTGCGCAGCTGAAAAAAGATCAAAAGCAGTTGGAAAAACTGCTAGTTGAGATCGAAAAGTCGGTGTCGCTGGCTAAGCTGTCAGTGAACAACCAAGCCTTCAAATCTCTGAAGGGTAAATTGAAAGCGCCAGTCTCTGGTCGAGTCAAACGCCGTTTCGGCTCGCTAGATCAAGGGATTCGCTATGATGGTGTGATGTTTGGTGCAGCGTTAGGTGCATCGGTCTCAGCTGTGCACCATGGGCGGGTGGTGTTTTCTGACGCGTTACGCGGTTATGGCTTGGTGACGATTATCGATCATGGTGATGGCTACCACACGCTGTATGGACACAATGACTCACTGTTAAAGTCACAAGGTGATTGGGTAGAGCAGGGCGAAACCATCGCAACTGTCGGATTTAGCGGCGGTAATTCGGAACCTGGACTCTACTTCGCAATCCGATATAAGGGTAAAGCGACCGACCCGCAACGTTGGTTGGCGCGCAAATAATTGAGGCTCACGCCTCTTAGAAAGGGTTTTCTGTATGAGGAATGCAATTAAGTTAGCCGGTGTTGCGCTGGGTTTGAGTTTAAGCGCCTTTTCCATGGCTGATGAAGCGCCGACCTCTGAGCAAGAGGCGAAGACGCTTCCGCTTGAAGAGCTGCGTCGTTTCAGTGAGGTGTTTGATCGCATAAAGAGCGCTTATGTTGAGCCGGTTGATGATGCGAAGGTTTTGGAGGATGCCATTCGCGGCATGATCGCTGGGTTGGACCCACACTCCACCTACCTCGAGCCAAAGGCCTTTGAAGAGTTGCAGGTACATACGTCTGGCGAGTTTGGCGGCGTTGGAATCGAAATTACGATGGATGATGGCTTTATCCGCGTTATTGCCCCGATTGATGATACGCCTGCTACGAAAGCGGGCATCAAAGCTGGAGATATCGTCACACGTATCGATGGCGACTCGGTGAAAAGCATGAGCTTGGATGAGTCGATCAGCAAAATGCGCGGTAAAGCGGGATCGGAAGTTGTGCTGACGATTTTACGTGACGGTGAGGACAAGCCGCTTGAGATTACCGTGGTGCGTGATGTGATTCAGGTCACCAGCGTTAAGCAGCGAATGTTAAATGAAGACTACGGCTATATTCGTATCACCCAGTTCCAAGCGAAGACTGGCCAAGATCTCGAAAAAGCACTCGAAAAATTACAAGCGTCAAACGAGCTGAAAGGCTTAGTGCTTGATCTGCGCAATAACCCTGGTGGCGTGCTGCAGGCAGCGGTTAGCGTCGTTGATGCGTTTATTGATGACGGTAAGATTGTTTATACCGAGGGGCGCTTACCGACCTCTGATGTTGAGTTTAATGCAACACAAGAGACGTTGGTTCCTGATGTCCCAGTGGTTGTTTTGATCAACAGCGGCTCAGCATCCGCTTCCGAGATTGTTGCTGGCGCGCTGCAAGATCATAAACGCGCCATCATTATGGGCACGGGGAGTTTTGGTAAAGGTTCGGTCCAGACGATTCTGCCACTTACCGACAAGCGAGCGCTTAAGTTAACCACTGCGCGTTATTTTACCCCGAGCGGTCGCTCCATTCAGGCCGATGGCATTCAGCCTGATGTTGTGGTGGAAAATGCAGAGCTCAAACGCGTGAAGGGCCGAACTCTGATCAAAGAGAAGGACCTTACAGGCCATTTAACCAATGGCGACGAAGATGCGAAAGCTGCGGAACAAGCTGCCGTGGCTGAGGCAGCCCAAAATCTAGCGCAACGTGATTACCAACTTTATGAGGCGCTGAATCTTTTGAAGGCGCTCTCTATCATCGGTAGCGTACAAAAGTAACTGGATGCTTTTGCTCGTCGAGAAGGCCCGTCATTGATGGGCCTTTTCTTTATCGCTTCTCTGCGTTGTTGGCGATATTTAATGCCCAGCGTCAGGCAAGCTAAGTACTTGGATGTATGAATACAGTTTATAAACTTGCATGTGTTGTGTCGTTATTGCTGTCTGCTACCTTGAGTTACGCAGCATCACCGCCATGGCCACCACGAATCGTCATTATCATTGATGATATTGGGAACAGCTATCATCAGGGCGCTGCGGCAATAGCACTTCCGGGGCCTGTTACCTATGCTGTGCTGCCGTTTTCGGCACATGGTAAAGCACTGGCTAACATGGCTTTTGCGCACGACAAAGAAATTATGCTGCATGCGCCGATGGCAAATACGTTGCGAAAGCCGCTAGGCCCTGGCGGATTAACCGAGCGCCAGACCGAGCAGCAGCTAAAGCAAACGCTCCGCGATAATTTAGACTGGGTGCCGCATGTGGTGGGCTTTAACAACCATATGGGGAGCTTACTCACCCAGAAAAAGGCACCGATGGCATGGTTGATGGACGTTGCAAAAGAGCGCGGTATCTATTTTGTTGATAGCCGTACAACGCCAACCAGTGTTGCCTTAAGTGCAGCAAGAGCTGCACGCGTGCCAGCACTCACGCGGGATATTTTTTTAGATCATGAACGGTCTGAGCAGTTTATGCAGGCGCAGTTTGACCGTGCGATACGCATTGCGCGTAAGTTTGGTAAAGCGGTAGTGATCGGCCACCCTTACCCCTCAACCACTCGGTTCCTCGCACAGGCGATACCGCAGCTTGATGAGCTAGGTATTCAATTGGTTTCTGTTTCAGCCTTGTTGATGATTCAGCGTGAGGCAACGCAGCGATCGGATATGGCGCTTAAAAAGGCCACAAAAAAGCCCGCTGAGCCGGTCGCTCAGCAGGCTTGTTATTTATGGGATGGAACACCCTGCCCAACGAATTAAGCGGGACGAAAGATACCGCTCGCCAAGCGTTGCCATTGGTCTGCCCAGTTGTCAGTGGGTTTACGTTGAAACTCACTCCGGACAAACTGGCGAATGCGTCCCTCTGTGCAGCTGAGCATCAAGTTTGCCGAAATGCCCGCTGTGGTTTCGGTGCGCAGACCCTCACGTAGTTCCGCTTCGCGCAGTACCTGTTTAAGTTGCGTTTCTAAGCGTTCAAAGAGCTGGTGGATGCGGCCGCGCAAACGGTCAGTCTCGCCAGCAAGGGCGTCGCCAGTCAAAATACGCGCCATCCCCGGATTACGCTCAACGAAGGCCAGCAAAAGCGTGAGTATCTGCTCACATTGGCGCACAGCCGGCGTATCGGATCCCGTAATCATGGTCACGCGGGAAAAGATCGTCTCTTCGATAAAGGTGATCAGGCCTTCAAACATCCGCGCTTTGCTAGGAAAGTGCCGATACAGTGCTGCTTCGGAAACACCGACTTCACGCGCCAGAGCCGCGGTGGTAATGCGCTGCCCTGGGTTAACTTCTAACATCTGCGCCAACGATTGCAGAATCTGCTCGCGGCGGGAGAGTTGTGTTGCGTCGTTCATGGCTTATAACGTGTTATTCGTGATCAGAGTACCGACACCTTCATCGGTGAAGATCTCGAGCAAACAGGAGTGCTCAACTCGGCCATCGATAATGTGAGCGCTAACCACACCACTTTTCACCGCGCTCAGTGCGCAGCCTATCTTCGGCAGCATACCACCGTGGATGGTGCCATCTTCGATCAGGCCATCGACTTGCTCAGTGGATAAACCGGTCAGGACATTCCCCTCTTTATCGAGCAGGCCGGCAATGTTGGTCAGTAGAATCAGTTTCTCAGCTTGTAGCGTTTCCGCTACTTTGCCAGCCACGAGATCTGCGTTGATGTTGTACGATGCACCATCTGGACCGACGCCGATCGGCGCGATCACGGGGATGAAGTCAGAGTCTTCAAGCATACGCAGCACAGACTTATTCACCTTCTCAACTTCGCCAACATGGCCAATGTCGATAATTTCCGGCGCTTCCATCTCTGGACGCTTGTGTTTAACGCGCAGTTTGCGAGCTTCCAGCAGGTGACCATCTTTACCTGTCAGACCGATCGCCTTGCCGCCATTGCTGTTGATCAGGCCAACGATCTCTTTGTTCACCATGCCGCCAAGTACCATCTCCACTACATCCATGGTTTTTGAGTCGGTGACTCGCATACCATTGATAAAGTGCGATTCGATCTTAAGCTGCTCAAGTAGGTCGCCGATCTGTGGACCGCCACCATGCACGACCACTGGGTTTAGGCCGATCAGCTTCATCATAACGATGTCGCGGGCAAAGCTGTTCTTGAGGTTGTCATCCGTCATGGCGTTGCCGCCATACTTGATCACGATGGTCTTACCAGCGAAGCGCTGGATATAAGGAACAGCTTCGCTTAAGACCTCGGCAGTGGTCATCGCTTGCTTGCGGTTTAAAGGCATGGTTCTGGTTACTCCTAAGTATTTTCGGTCGTTATCCTATTCGTGCGGGATAACAAGCGTCTTATCAATGGCGAACAAGTACTGTTGGAACGTGTCGCGAATTCGGTTGAGAGCCTCTTCCGTGGCCGCTTCAAAACGTAACACGAGTACCGGCGTGGTGTTGGAAGCGCGCACTAACCCCCAGCCATCCGCGTAGTCAACGCGTACGCCATCAATCAGGCTGACGTCACCGTCGGGATAGCTCTGCTGCTGCATCTGCTCGACGATGGTAAATTTGTTGTCATCGCGCACATCGATATTGATCTCTGGTGTGCTGATGTCTTCTGGGTAGGCCGCAAAAATAGTATCTAAGCAGGTATCACGTAGAGACAGAATCTCTAGCAGGCGTGCCGCGCTGTAGATGCCATCGTCAAAGCCAAACCAGCGTTCTTTAAAGAAGATATGACCGCTCATCTCGCCCGCGAGCAATGCGCCTGTTGCTTTCATCTTACGCTTAATAAGTGAGTGGCCTGTTTTCCAAACGGTTGGCTTGCCCCCGGCTTGGCGGATCGCTTCACCTAATAGGCGTGAACACTTCACGTCATAGATGATTTCAGCCCCTGGGTTACGCTGCAGAATATCTTCGGCAAAGAGCATCATGATGCGGTCGGGGTAGATGATGCTACCATTTGGCGTCACAACACCAACCCGGTCACCGTCGCCATCGAAGGCTAAGCCAACATCAGCTTGGTGCTCTTTAACGGCAGCGATACAATCGATCAGGTTCTTAGGCTTGCCCGGATCGGGGTGGTGGTTGGGGAAGTTGCCATCCACATCGCAGTAGAGCGGAATTACTTCACAGCCGAGCTGTTCGAGTAGCTGCGGCGCCACATCACCGGCGATGCCATTACCGCTATCGACCACCACTTTCAATGGACGCTTGAGTGTGACATCTTCGGCAACGCGCTTACGATAAGCCGGACGGATATCTTGCTGTGTTAAGCTGCCGTTGCCTTCGGTGTAGTCGCTTTCAAGAATGCGGCGCTTCAGCGCTTGGATCTCTTCGTTTGCGAGAGTGTTACCCGCAATCATCATCTTAAAGCCGTTGTAGTTGCTCGGGTTATGGCTACCCGTGATCATGACACCGGTTTGGTCTTTGGTGTGGTTGGCAGCAAAGTAAAGCAGGGGAGTGGCAACAAAGCCAACATCAACGACATCAACCCCGCCATCGCGCAAACCTTCGATCAGTGTATCCTTGAGCTCAGGGCTACTCAGGCGGCCATCCGCTCCAACCACAACGGTTTGTGTCTCCTGAGCGAGGGCTTGTGCCGCAAACGCACGCCCTAAATGATAAACGACGGGAGTAGTGAGAGCTTCGCCGACGATACCGCGGATATCATAAGCGCGGAAGATATCTTCGTTGAGCTGATCGATTGTGTAAGACATGGTTACGTCCTTGGTTAAGAGGGGTTATGCGCGTCCAGAGGAACCGAAACCGCCGGCACCGCGCTCGGAGTCTGAGAACTCATCCACAATATCAAAGCTTGCCTGAACAACAGGCACGAGCACGAGCTGGGCGATACGCTCGCCCGGTTCGATGGTGAAGGTTGTTGCACCACGGTTCCAGCAGGATACAAATAGCTGACCTTGGTAGTCTGAGTCGATCAGACCCACGAGGTTGCCCAGAACAATGCCATGCTTATGGCCTAAACCCGAGCGAGGCAGGATCATCGCGCACAGGCTTGGGTCTTCGATATGGATTGCCATACCGGTGGGAATCAGCTCTGTTTGGCCTGGCTCAAGTGTGAGTGGTGCATCCAGACAGGCGCGCAGGTCAAGACCCGCTGAGCCGGGTGTTGCATAAGCCGGTAATGGAAATTCAGAGCCGATACGGCTATCGAGAATCTTTACTTGTAGCTGTTTCATTGTGTTGTCTTATATTGGTGAGCGATCTGCTCAATCAGTTGATTGGCGAGCTGGCGCTTGCCGGTTTGTGCAATAGCTGTTTCGGTATCGTGAGTGACCACCGTGACGGCGTTCTCGTCGGAATTGAAGCCGATGCCCGCTTGGGAGACATCATTGGCGATAATCATGTCGAGCTTCTTGCGTTGCAGTTTGCCGCGTGCGTAGCTGATCACATCTTGTGTTTCGGCGGCGAACCCTACCGTAAAGGGGCGCTGCGGCGCGCTGGCTACGGTGGCAACGATGTCGGGGTTCTTCACCAAGTGAAGCTCCATAATCTCTTCGTTACCTTTCTTGATTTTGTGCTCGGCGACAGAGGTTGGGCGGTAATCCGCCACCGCTGCGCAGGCGATGAAAATATCACAGTGCTCCAGTGTGCTTTGTGCTGCATCCAGCATATCGAGCGCGCTGGTAATATCGATGCGTTTTACGTGCGCTGGCGTTGCTAAGTTGACCGGCCCACTAATTAACGTGACCTCGGCACCGGCGTTCATTGCGGCTTCTGCAAGCGCGAAGCCCATCTTGCCAGAGCTATGGTTGGAGATATAACGCACGGGATCTAATGGCTCACGGGTAGGGCCTGCGGTAATCACTACGCGACGTCCTGCAAGGCTACCTGTGTCAAAACGATCAGCGATGTGATCGAGCAGCTGTAAAGGTTCCATCATGCGGCCTGGGCCAGTATCACCGCAGGCTTGCTCGCCCTCAGCGGGGCCCCACAGGGTGATGCCATCTAGCTGCAGCTGTTTTGCGTTTTGCTGGGTTTGTGGTGCGCGCCACATGGCTTGGTTCATCGCAGGGGCTAAGCAAATCGGCGCATCGGTTGCAAGGCAGATAGTTGTGAGGAGGTCATTGCCCATCCCCGCAGCTAAGCGGGCCATAAAGTCGGCACTCGCCGGTGCGATTACAAGCAGATCAGCCCACTTTGCCAACTCAATATGTCCCATACCGGCTTCGGCTTCCGGGTTGAGCAGCTCCAAATGCACAGGGTTGCCGGACAGTGCTTGCAGCGTCAACGGTGTAATGAACTCCGTTGCCGCCGGCGTCATTACAACACGAACGTCAGCGCCTGCGCCTTTGAGTGCGCGCACTAGCTCAGCACTTTTGTACGCGGCGATCCCGCCCGTGATTCCAAGTACGATCTGTTTGTTTGTTAGTCTGTGCATACCTTGCAATACCCGTTATTACGCAACTGCGTTCAAGCGGTGTAAGATACCACTTTGCGAAAATCTTGCGTAGAGCACACAAGATTTTTCATCTGCCATTGCTGCACAAGGAGGTGTTTTATGGCGATTAGTGACTGGCCCGCTGAAGAGCGGCCACGAGAAAAGTTGTTACTGCAAGGTCCTGCGGCTCTATCGGACGCCGAACTGCTGGCCATTTTTCTGCGTACCGGCGTTAAAGGTGTCAGTGCTGTTGATCTTGCACGCAACTTGTTACAGGAGTTTGGCGGTTTAAGACCTTTGTTGGAGAGCTCGCAAACTGAGTTTTGCACCGCGCAAGGATTGGGTGCTGCGAAATACGCTCAACTGCAAGCGGTACTTGAGATGGGGCGTCGTCACTTGCAGGCGCTGCTTGAGAAAGGCGAGCAGATGAGCAACCCGGCGCTGGTTAAGCACTATCTCACTGCGCAACTGCGGCATCATCAGCGTGAGGTGTTTGCGTGTCTCTTTCTGGATAATCGTCACCGTGTTTTGCGCTTTGAACCGTTGTTCTTCGGTACAATCAACGCGGCTTCTGTCTATCCGCGGGAAGTGGTTAAACGTGCGTTAGCCTGTAACGCCGCCGCGGTTATTTTAAGCCATAATCACCCATCGGGTGTGGCAGAGCCTTCGATGGCTGATCAGCAGATTACAGAACGCTTAGCGGCGGCGCTGGCGCTCGTTGATGTTACGGTGCTGGATCATATTGTGGTGGGGGATGAACACGCCGTCTCTTTTGCTGAACGTGGCCTAATGTAGAGGCCTGCTTTGAGTATCAGTGAGCTGAGCGTTCTACAATTAAGCGTTTGAGTAAATTAGTGTTGGTAATCACTGATGCTTTTCTATACACTTATGCGCCTTCTGTTCATGGTACGGGATATTTGTCTTCAGTACAGACGCTCCGCCTGAGGCTAGCTCGGTTTTATCTAGCCAATAGACAGCTGAATAGAAGTGATTTTAACCGTTAGAGGCTTATTAAAATGGCTAAAGTTTGTATGGTTACTGGCAAGCGCCCAGTAACGGGAAATAACGTTTCCCACTCACAACGCAAAACGCGTCGTCGTTTTCTACCAAACCTGCACTGGCACCGTTTCTGGGTAGAGAGCGAAAACAAATTCGTTCGTCTGCGTGTATCTTCTAAAGGTATGCGTATCATTGATAAGAAGGGTATCGACACAGTTCTTGCTGAACTGCGTGCCCGTGGTGAGAAAGTTTAAGAGGAGCTAGACGATGGCGGCTAAAGGTAATCGTGAGAAGATCCGTCTGGTTTCATCTGCCGGAACAGGTCACTTCTACACTACAGACAAAAACAAGCGTAACATGCCTGAAAAATTCCAGATCAAAAAGTTTGATCCGGTTGTTCGCAAGCACGTTATCTACAAAGAAGCTAAGATCAAGTAAGATCTTTGCTCTCTGAAAAAACCGGCTTAGGCCGGTTTTTTTGTGCCCGCTATTTATCCCCCTGCCTGAAACGCTGGCCGTTTTGTCCTAGGTGGCCTCTGTTATGAGTTGGCCAACCCTCTCCAATGCTTGCATCTGCTCGCCGCTTCGATTGAAGAGCGCAAAGTTAAGCCGGATACAGTGTTTAAACTGTCCTAGCGTGCCAAATAAACTCCCCGGAGTTAAGCTGATGCCATGCTCTTTGGCCTCCAAGTAGATACGGTCACCATCGCACGTCTCGGGGAGTTGCAGCCAGCAGAGAAAACCACCTTGTGGCGGTATGACTTGTACTTCTGGTGCTAGCGTATTGGCTAATGCGTCAAGAAACTCACAACGTTTTTGGCGATAGCGCCCCTGAAGGTGTTTGAGGTGGCGGGGATAGTTAGCGGAGCTAAGCCAATCGGCGGCGGCATGTTGCATGATGCCTGAGGTTGCTAATGTCGTGACGTATTTGAGGTAGTTGACCTGATCAAAGTAACGCCCTGCTGCGATCCATCCTAAGCGTAAACTAGGATCTAATATCTTAGAGAAGGAGTTGCATAGCATAACGCGCCCATCGGTATCGAGTGCTTTGAGGGTGCTATTGCGTTGACTGTGGTGAATTAACGAGCCAAATACATCATCTTCGATAACGGCGAGATCATATTGGTTGGCGAGAGCCAATAAACGCCGCTTATTGGCTTCGGGCATGATGAAGCCGGTTGGGTTGTTCGCGTTGGGGTTTAAGACGATCGCTTTGGTTGACCAGCTTTTTAGCGCGCTTTCGAGTGCGTGAAGGCAGATGCCTTCGGCATCGCTAGGGATCTCAATAACATTGAGGCCCAGCGCTTCAAGGCATTGTAAGGTGCCATAAAAGCACGGCGATTCGACGATGACATTGTCCCCTGGTGAGGTGACGACGCGCAGCGCGAGCGATATCGCCTCTTGCGCTCCGTTGGTGATGATCACCTCCTCTTTATCTATCTCCTGAGTACCACTGTGCGTGCGTAGAGCAATCTGCTCGCGCAGTGCCGCCAGCCCGGGTGGTGATTCATGAAAGGTGTAGACCGCATCGCTCGATTGAGTTTCGCGGCGCACCGCGCGGCTAAGGGTCTTAAAAAACTCCTTACGTCCATTGAGTGTGGTGTCTGGATTTGCGCTACCGAAGACTACGCGTGCTTCACGCTGAGCGGGGCCGATAATATCGAGCGCCGTTGCGCCGAGGACTACGGGTCTGGGCGGATGAGGTTTGGCAGGCACCGACTGAACGAGTTCAAAGCCGCGGCGCGGCACAGCGCGAATCACATGTTTCGCTTCAAGCAGTTGATAGGCGTGAAGAACCGTGTTCTTGCTAACGCCCAAGCTTTGCGAGAGGGCGCGAACAGAGGGTAAAAAACGGTTATGTTGCCATGCGCCTTGGGCGGCTCGTTGTTCGATGTAATCAACTACGCGTTGGTATGCTTTCATGACTTGGGTACAGATTAGACTTATGAGCTAAATATCTTAGCATTTGGTTTTTTGTGTACCCAATAAAAATGACGGCGCGTGTCACTTTCCTGAACTGCTGACTTTGCTCTAGGCTTGCACTATTCGAAGATTATTCAGAGTGTTGTTTGCTATGGAAGCGTTGAAAAGCCGCTTGGTTCCTTTTGTGCCGTTACTGTTTGTACTGCTATGGAGTACGGGGTTTATTGGGGCTAAGTATGGTTTACCGTACATCGAGCCGTTTTACTTCCTATTTATCCGGATGTTGGCGACGCTGGCGGTCTTTTTTGTGCTGATCTTGTGGCTTAGAGCTGCATGGCCGAGCCTCGCGCAAAGTGCGCATCAAATGGTGACCGGAAGTTTGGTACATGCAGGTTATCTTGGGGGGGTATTTGCTGCGATTAATTGGGATATGCCCGCAGGTATTACCGCAATTATCGTTGGGCTGCAGCCGCTGTTAACTGCACTGATCGGACGTTTTTGGCTGCAGCAGCCGCTATCACGTTTACAGCTGGCTGGTTTGTTGTGCGGTTTATGTGGTGTATCGCTGGTGGTTGGGGCTGGGCAGGATTTGTCGAACATCCAGTTAAGGCCCGAGGCGCTAGCGGCTGCGTTAGTTGCGTTGTTTGCGATCTCGATCGGCACGCTTTATCAGAAGCGTTTTGGTGGTGGCGTCAATCTGGTGGCCGGCTCCTTTTACCAATACTTGGCAACGGCACTATGGATGGGTGTGCTCGCCTTTAGCTTTGAGTCGCGCGAGGTGGTGTGGTCAAGCGAGTTGATCTTGGCGTTGGCGTGGTTGGTGTTCGGGTTGTCAGTAGCGGCCATTTTGCTGCTGATGTATATGATTCGAGAGGGGGAGTCGGCACGTGTGGCAAGCTACTTTTATCTCGTGCCACCTGTCACCGTGCTCGAGGCGTGGCTGCTGTTTGAGGAGTCATTAGCGCCGCTATCGCTGGTGGGTATTGGTATCACCGTGCTTGGCGTGTATCTTGTGCTCAAACCGAGCCGTAAAGAGTAGGAATAATCAGTGCCTGAACTACCCGAGGTTGAAACAACTCGCCGTGGAATCGAGCCTCATATCAAGGGGCAGCGTATCGCTGAGTGCTATGTGCGCCAGCCATCATTACGGTGGCCGGTACCGGTGAGCGCGCTTGAAGCGATTAAAGGTGAACCCATTGAACGTGTTGAAAGACGTGGTAAGTACTTACAGCTCGTGACACCTGTGGGGGTTGTGTTGGTGCATCTGGGGATGTCGGGTAGCCTGCGGGTGCTGACTGAACCGCTGGCTGCGGGTAAGCATGATCATGTGGATATCTGTATGGAGAACGGGGCTATTCTGCGCCTTAACGATCCGCGCCGGTTTGGGAGTGTTTTGTGGGATGATCTTACGAAACTACATCCGTTATTGGCCGATTTAGGCCCTGAGCCACTGAGTGATGACTTTAGTGGCGATTACCTGTACCGCAGCGCAGCGAAGCGTCGGGTTGCGATTAAACAGCACATCATGAATAGCCAAGTGGTTGTAGGTGTAGGCAATATTTACGCGAATGAGGCGTTATTTCGGGCGGGTATCGACCCGCGCCGCCAAGCGGGGCGCATCTCTCATGAGCGTATGACGAGCTTGGTGGCTGAGATCAAGCAGGTTCTTGCTGCGGCGATTGAGCAGGGTGGAACGACGCTACGTGACTTTGTGAATAGTGAAGGCAAGCCGGGGTATTTTAAGCAGTCGCTCAACGTATATGGCCGTGGCGGTCAGCCTTGCGTCACCTGTGGAACAGCGCTTAGCGAGATCAGGCAGGGGCAGCGTGCCACCGTTTTTTGTGCAGATTGTCAGCGTTAGGTGAGTCATTAAAGCTTCAAATTCATGTAACAAAAGCGTCATTGCACTGATCGGATAATGCCTTAAACATCCTATCCTGATCAGGAGCTGCGGCGCGTGTTATCACTTCATCGTATTACGGCGCTTGATACGTCGGCGTTTCACTGGTTCCAAACTCATCGGCGTATGCATCGGCAGATTGCTGATCTGAGCCGCTGGGTATCCTCGTTAGGCGATGGTCTGCTTTATGCGCTTCTTGGTGCTGGGCTCGCGTTGCTCGAGCCAAACGCTGGGGAGTTGTTTCTATTCGTTGGGCTGCTAGCCTTTTTAATAGAACTGCCGCTTTACCTGCTGCTGAAAAATATCATTCGCCGTAATCGGCCTTGTGGCTTTGTGGTGAGTGATGCCGTGATTCAGCCCTCCGATCGTTTTAGCTTTCCCTCTGGTCATTCAGCAGCTGCGTTTGTCTTCGCTACACTTATCGCGACTTACTACCCCATGTTCGGAGAGCTCGCCTACTTTATGGCGATGCTGATTGGTTTGTCGCGAGTATTATTGGGGGTTCACTACCCCAGTGATATCGCCGCTGGCGCAGTGCTCGGTATTTTGTGTGCTGAGCTAGCGATTCAAGAGTGGGCGACGTTCTTGGTGTTGCTATGAGAGTGCTATATGGCGTTCAAGCTACTGGAAATGGCCATATTACACGTGCCAGAGTGATGGCTCCTGCCTTGGTCGCAGCCGGTGTTGAGGTTGACTATTTGTTTAGTGGTCGGCCTGCTGATCAGTTTTTCGATATGGAGTGTTTTGGCCATTTTGAAACGCGTAAGGGGCTAACTTTCAAGCTAGCTGATGGCGGGCGAGTCAACTTACTTGATACGCTGGTCAGTAATGATATTTGGCAGTTTCGGCGCGATACGCGCGCACTGGACCTTACCGATTATGATCTCGTGATCACTGACTTTGAGCCCATCAGTGCGTGGGCAGCAAAGCAGCAAGGTGTTCGAAGTATCGGTTTGGCACACCAGTATGCCTTTCTTAACCCTCTACCAGATGGCGGTTACTCTAAACTGTTGAAGCCTGGCATTAAGCTTTTTGCACCGGTTGATCTGGCTGTTGGTGTTCACTGGGACGCTTTTGGCGGTAACAACATTCCGCCTTTAATTGCAGAACCGAGTTTCGAGCCGAGTGACAATGAACGCGATATTCTGGTTTATCTGCCCTTTGAACAAAAGGCTACGCTCGAGCGCTTGTTCGCTTTTTTTCCGACGCATCGTTTCCACGTGTTTTGTCGATGTGACGCGGTACAGCCCTGCGCAAATGTGACCTACCACCCCTTGAGTCGACAGAGCTTTGAGCAGCATATGGCGCACAGCGGTGGTGTGATCTCTAACTGCGGGTTTGGTCTTGCTAGCGAGGCGTTGCAGTACGGTAAAAAGCTGTTATCGTTGCCAATGTCTGGTCAATGGGAGCAGCAGTCAAATGCCAAGATCTTAAGTGAGCTGGGTTTGGCAACCGTTGTATCATCTTGGGATATTGATACGCTTGGTGTCTGGTTAGCGCAGCCGAGCAGTGCGCCGATGGCCTTCAATCAAAGTGCGGGTGTTGTGGCACAGTGGATAGCGAATGGTGCGAAGGAGCCGGTTGTTGATATGGTCGATCGCATTTGGCCGGGTGATGCATTAAAGGTATCGGGGCTGCAATAAAAAAGGCCTCGCGATACAACAACGAGGCCTGCTTTCTGGTGTCCCTGTGCGGTTGATAGTTCCTTTGCCATCTTGGCTGACTCATCCTAAGCCTTTTCCGTCAGTCCTACTTCCTTTGCCGCCTTGTTACGCTCCGTGTCCGTTATCCTTGGCAGCACTCTTCCCTCAGCTCCGTTTGCTGAATACAGCTCAGCGTCCAGCTGGTCTATCATCCTGTACCGCGCCATTATCCTGTTTGTCAGAAAGTGATTCTGATAAAAAAGGCCTCACAATTCCTTTGCGAGGCCTTCCCTTTGGCTTCCATTTTCCTTGCAGTACCAAGGCTTCCTTGCTTACATCCTTGTGTCCTTTCTGCGGCCGGGGCCATCCTTTAATTCGTTCCATGAACAGGAGATCCACGTGAATCATTATGGCTGAGGTCCGAAAATTTAACATAGGAAAAAGTCCTAATTTTAAGACTTCGGTGTGAAAACTCTTTTGGACGCAATATAGACAGCCTGAACCGAACTACTTAAACTGGCGTAAATCTTGTCGGGGTGCTGAACTGACGTTTGGCTGAGATTAAACCCGTGGAACCTGATTCGGTTAGTGCCGACGTAGGAAATCGAGAGCATTTTATATGGTAAGTTGTATCGATCTGATCAGAGCTCCGCGTATAGCGAATATCTATGTTGCGGAGGCGTTGCTGTCAGATGTTATCCCCCTCTATCCCTAATGTGCTCACTATTGCTGGTTCAGACAGTGGTGGTGGTGCCGGTATTCAAGCTGATCTTAAAGCGATCTCTGCACGCGGTGCCTTCGGGCTCTCGGTGATTACTGCGCTGACCGCACAGAATACGTGTGGCGTCACTGGCGTTGAAGTGGTGTCGAGTGCCTTTGTAAAGGCGCAGCTCGATGCTGTTTTTGACGATATTGACGTTGCTGCCATCAAGACGGGCATGTTGGCCAACGCTGAAATTGTGGCAACTGTGGTCGATGTGCTGCGTGCGTTTCCAGCGATTCCATTAGTTGTTGATCCGGTGATGGTGGCAACCAGTGGTGACTTACTGCTGCATGAGCAAGCTGTCGATGCTGTCCGCTCGTCCCTGATACCCCTGGCAACGGTGATTACACCCAATATCCCAGAGACTGCAACCCTGTTGGGTTGGTCGGTTGAAAAGGTAACTAACGACCCAGAAGCGGCAGCACAGGCCCTGTGTAAACAGGGGGCTAGAGCGGTGCTTTTGAAAGGCGGACATGGTGAAGGTGATACAAGTACCGACCTGCTTTATATGCGAGGCCAGTCACTGGCACTCCAAGCTCCGCGTATTGGCACTACTAATACGCATGGTACGGGTTGTACATTGGCTTCAGCGCTTGCTGCAGAGCTCGCTCACGGGCGAGACTTATCGAGTGCAGTGACAGAGGCCAAAGAATATATAACGGCTGCGATCAACGCAGCAGATCAACTACATGTTGGACGCGGGCATGGTCCTGTGAACCACTTCTATCAGTTGTGGCAGTCCAAGCAACAATAAACAGAGCTTTTTTACAAAAGCCGCATTAGCCATAGTAGGTGTGATGATGACAGACAAAAAAGTATTGAGTCAGAGTGCAGAGGTCGATCAGAACTCTGTGCAGCCGTTTCCAAAGTCACGCAAAGTGTATGTTGAGGGTAGCCGCTCTGACATCCGTGTGCCAATGCGTGAGATCACGCTCGATGAAACGCCCACAGGTTTTGGTGGCGAGAGCAATGATCCGTTGTATGTTTACGATACCTCGGGCCCTTACACCGACCCTGCAGCAGATATTGACGTAAGAAAAGGTCTGCAGCCGTTACGTGAGAACTGGATTTTAGAGCGTGAAGATACAGAGCTGCTGGACGGGTTGAGCTCAGAGTATGGCCGCACGCGAGAAGCTGATCTTCGCTTAGATCACTTGCGCTTTGATCTGCAGCGCAAACCACGCCGTGCTAAAGCGGGCAAGAATGTCACGCAGTTGCACTATGCGCGTCAAGGCATCGTGACTCCAGAGATGGAATATATCGCGATTCGCGAGAATATGAAGCTAGCGAAAAGCAAAGCAGAAGGTAATGTGGTGGCGCAGCAACACCCAGGCCACAGCTTTGGTGCGCAGCTTCCAGAAGAGATCACGCCTGAGTTTGTACGTAAAGAGGTGGCGGAAGGCCGCGCGATCATCCCATGTAATATCAACCACCCAGAGCTAGAGCCGATGATTATCGGTCGTAACTTCTTGGTGAAGATTAACGGTAATATCGGTAACTCGGCACTGACCTCTTCGATCGAAGAGGAAGTAGAGAAGATGACGTGGGGTACTCGCTGGGGTGCGGACACGATCATGGACCTCTCGACGGGTAAAAACATTCACGAAACTCGCGAGTGGATCGTACGTAACTCGCCAGTTCCTATCGGTACGGTGCCAATCTACCAAGCACTTGAGAAGGTTAGCGGTGTTGCAGAAGATCTAAGCTGGGAAGTGTTCCGCGATACGCTAATTGAGCAAGCAGAGCAGGGTGTGGACTACTTTACGATCCATGCGGGTGTATTGCTGCGTTATGTGCCAATGACGGCGAAACGTATGACGGGTATCGTGTCGCGTGGTGGCTCTATCATGGCGAAATGGTGCTTAGCGCATCACAAAGAGAACTTCCTTTACACGCACTTCCGTGAAATCTGTGAGATCTGTGCCGCTTATGATGTTGCCTTCTCGCTAGGTGACGGTTTACGTCCTGGTTCTGTCTACGACGCTAACGACGAAGCGCAGTTTGCTGAGCTGGAAACGCTGGGCGAATTGACGAAGATCGCTTGGGAGTATGACGTACAGGTGATGATCGAAGGCCCAGGCCATGTTCCTATGCATATGATCAAAGAGAACATGGATAAGCAGCTGAAAGAGTGCCACGAGGCGCCTTTCTATACGTTAGGCCCGTTGACGACTGATATCGCGCCTGGTTATGACCACATCACGTCAGGTATCGGAGCTGCCATGATTGGTTGGTACGGTTGTGCGATGTTGTGCTACGTAACACCGAAAGAGCACCTTGGCTTGCCAAACAAAGATGATGTGAAAACCGGCATCATTACTTACAAGATCGCCGCGCATGCTGCCGACTTGGCGAAAGGCCATCCAGGTGCTCAGATCCGCGACAATGCGATGTCGAAAGCGCGTTTCGAGTTCCGTTGGGAAGATCAGTTCAATATCGGTCTTGATCCTGATACTGCGCGTGCATATCACGATGAAACGCTGCCAAAAGAGTCGGCTAAAGTGGCGCACTTCTGCTCGATGTGTGGCCCTAAATTCTGCTCTATGAAGATCTCGCAAGAGGTGCGTGAGTTGGATGATGCGCAAGTGGCTGCGATTCATGCACAAGCGGACGAGGGTATGCGAGAGAAGTCGCAAGAGTTTAAAGAGACGGGCTCTAAGCTATATCATAAGCTCTAAGGTTTTTCTTAGGGTGACCCAAAAAGCCGCTTAGAGCGGCTTTTTTGTTTCGTGGAGAAATGTATGTCTGATGAGCTGATAAAGTACCTTGCTGTGGCTGCGTTGGTGCTATTTGCGTTTATTCCGGTAACTTATCAAACTATTCGGCAGCGCCGGCTTAACCCACCCCCTATGGCTAAGCATGACCGCAAACTGTTCAGATTGTGGCGCTCAGACCCTGAAGCGTATGAGCGCCAGTATGGCGAGATGGACAGGCAATATTTAGCGAAAAAAGCGGATAAAGAAAAACGCTAAAAGCGGCTATTTGGCGCTAAGCTCTTTATCGTGGCGCTGGTGACACCAGTCATGGATCGCGTTCAGGTGAGTATGGCAGCGGCGGCAGTTTTTGCACATCGCCATATGTACTTTTAGCATCGTCTTCTCTTTGAAGCTCAACGGCGTATCGAGCTGTTTTGACATCAAGTAGGATGCTTTTACACAGGACTTCATACAGCCTCTCCTTTCAAAAACCAGCCCTTCTCTAAACAACCGCGAAGCTTAAGCCGAGCGCGGTGCAAAATCGTCCAAACATTCTGTTCTGAAATATCTAGACAGTCGCAAATCTCGGTAGTTTCCAGATCCATCAACTCGCGCAGGGCAAAAACGCGCGCTGTGCTGGTGGGTAGGTGGAGTAGGCAAAAATCAAACACTTCCCAAAAATTGCTGCGCAAGTGCAGATCCTCTGGGCTGTGCCAATGGCTGGGCGCTGCATCTAAGTCCCAATGGCTACGCTCGTCGAACATGGAGTCGATATCGATCTCATCTTCGTCAGAGACGAAACGCTCGCGTTCACGCTTTGCACGACGAATATAGTCAACGAGCTTATTACGCAGAATGCTGTACACCCAAGTATCAAACTGCGCATTGCCTTGGTAGGTTGATAACCCCTCAAGGGCGCCGATCAGGGCATCCTGCACAAGATCTTCTGCATGACCTCTGTCTTGGACTTGAAGAAGTGTAAAAGCGATGAGCTTCGGGCGCAGAGCTTCAAACTGTTTTTCATAAGATGCTTGCATATCAGGCGCTTATCTTCCGGTGTTGTCTAGAGACACATTTTAGCAAAAGCTCTATTGCGTGTGCGGAATAATATGGCTGCATTGTTAATTTCTAGTGTGTATATCGGCCTCGTAGTGAGGTACTAGTGAGGTTACTTTTGATGTGAATCAATGCGCCCATCGCTATTTTTTGGGAGGAGGCCTGAGAAATATCTGCTACTTTTAAGGTGGCCGGTTTATAAGTTCACAGGATTCATGGATAGAGTTATGGCAAATTTTGGACTTACAGGAACGGAGGTCAAGATCCCACAGGGCAGTCGTCTGATCTCAACCACCGATCTCAAGGGGTCAATCACCTATGCAAACGAAGACTTCATCAAGGTTAGTGGCTTTACAAAAGAGGAGCTAATAGGCAGCCCTCACAATTTGGTTAGGCACAACTTTATGCCCAAGCTCGCGTTCCAAGACATGTGGGACGCACTGGGGTCAGGGGAAGCTTGGCGCGGCATCGTTGTGAATCGTTGTAAAGATGGCGGCTACTACTGGGTGGATGCCTACGTAACTCCCATTTATGTGGATGGCCAAAAAGTTGGCTACCAATCGGTGCGGGTAACACCCGATCCAAAGCTAGTTCAGCGCGCGGGCCAGTTGTACGAAAAGATTAATGCAGCGCAAGGTCGCTTTAGCATTAAAACATTTTCTATTGCGCCTACTGCCTTGGTGATTTTCTCGATACTGTCGTTACTCTTTGGCGGCTACCTTACGTTACAAGCGCCTTGGTATGTTGCTGGATTTTTTGCCCTCTTGCAGTTAACCGCTATTGTCGGCTTTAGCCACTTCTTCTGGCGCCCGATTCAGCATCTTGTTAATAGGTCACGTGCGATTGCCGATGCGCCGCTGGCACAGCACGTTTTCTCCCATCAGCGTAATGAGTTTGGGCAAATTGAGCTGGCGTTACAGATGGAGTCGGCACGGATGCATACGGTATTAGGCAGAATCGATGATTTTGCTGGGGAAGTGAGCGAGGTCGTTGGTCTTGTTGAGAACGCTGTCGGTGAGACTAGATCCGGTGTTTCTCAGCAAAACCATGAAACTGATATGGTCGCCGCTTCGGTCACCGAGCTGGCATCATCTGCAGTAGAGATCGCCCAGAATATGGTATCGACATCGAACGCTGTGCAAGATGCTAAAGGTAAAACGGCCCAAGGTGAGCAGGATTTAAAACAGGTGGTCAGTGCGATCCAAAGTGTTCATGAGCAAGTGTATTTGGCTGAAGCCGAATCAACAAAGTTAAAGCAGAGCACCGCTGAGATTGAGCAGGTCATCAGTGTGATAACTGAGATAGCCGAACAGACAAACCTGCTAGCGCTGAATGCAGCGATAGAAGCTGCCAGAGCAGGTGAGTATGGCCGTGGGTTTGCTGTGGTGGCTGATGAGGTGCGCACATTGGCTACTCGAACTAAAGACTCGACTTCCAGTGTCCAGCAAACGGTTAACAACATCGTCGGGTCGGTTGCTGAAGTCGTCAAAACACTCGAGATGTCGCGTGATCGGGTGCAACACAGCAGTGAGTTATCGGATAGCGTTAAGATCAGTTTCGACGAGCTGAGCCGCACCATTGATGAGATCGCAGAACGTTCGGTTGGGGTTGCTAGTGCCGCCGAAGAGCAGACCGCTGTCGTCGATGAGATCCAACGCAACGTAGAAATGCTTCGCCAGCGCAGTGATATGACAGCGCGTGCGTCAGATGATACGGATGCCGCCTCTCGCGAGCTACGAGATATGCAGCGTCAATTAGCGTCGATGGTGAAGGCGTTCGATAATCCCTAGGGTTGACCCATAAAAGGGAGTGCGCATAATCGAACTATCTAAACGTTGAACATTTGAGGCGCTATGAAGTTTTCAGTCGTACCGGTTACCGCTTTTCAGCAGAACTGCACCATTGCTTGGTGTGAACAAACATGCAAAGCAGCGGTGATTGATCCTGGTGGAGATATTAGCCAAATAACGAAAGTATTAGAGCAAAATGACTTAACCCTAGAGAAAATTTTGCTAACACATGGGCATATTGATCATGCTGGTGGTACAGCTGAGCTTGCTGCGCAATTTGGTGTACCGATAGAGGGGCCTCATCGCGGTGATAGTTTCTGGATAGAGCAGCTCGCACAGCAAAGCCAAATGTTTGGATTTCCTCAGGTTGAAAGTTTCGAGCCAACGCGTTGGTTAGAAGATGGCGATACCGTTTTAGTTGGTAACAGTGTGCTTCAAGTGCTTCACTGTCCGGGGCATACGCCAGGGCATGTCGTGTTTTATGATGCCGAGTCGAATGTTGCGCAAGTAGGGGATGTTTTATTCCAAGGCTCTATCGGGCGAACGGATTTCCCCGGGGGAAACCATGACGAGTTGCTTCACTCCATCACTGAAAAATTATTCGCTTTAGGCGATGGTGTGAGGTTCATCCCAGGACACGGGCCACAGTCAACACTCGGCCACGAGCGCAAGACCAATCCGTTTGTGGCAGGACGCCATGGTTAATTAATGTTTATTTGCGGTACTACTTGTGCAGTAGTGCCGCGATATCGAACAGCTTCCTATCTAGAACCTTCTTCTCTTCGATAACGCGTTGTAGCGGCACATCGACGATAGCTCCTTTGTGAACGCCAACCATGATGTCACTATAGCCTGCTAGTAGATACTCAACGGCAGCGGTGCCTAAGCAGGATGCTAACATTCGGTCATGCCCTGAAGGACTGCCCCCGCGCTGTATATGACCAAGTATCGAGATTTTAGGGTCTTGGCCTTGCGCTTTTAGCTGCGCAGCTAGGCGATGGGTAAGATCGGGATCTCGGCCTTCGGCAACAACGATTATGCCGCTAGAACCTTGTCCTTTGGAGTGGCGCTCCGCTAACGTAATACATAGATCGTGAAAGTCGAATGCGTATTCAGGTACGACGACCATCTCTGCGCCGCAAGCAATACCCACCTGTGTTGCGATAAACCCAGAGTTACGTCCCATCACTTCGACTAAAAAGAGGCGCTCGTGTGATCGGGCCGTATCCCGAATTCTATCAATCGCCTCTACTGCAGTATTTACGGCCGTGTCGAAGCCTATAGTGTCATCAGTGCCGGGAATGTCGTTATCGATCGTTCCGGGTAATCCAATCACCGGAATGCCGTGTTCCTGACACAATATATGTGCACCCGTCAGTGAGCCGTCTCCACCAATGACGACAAGAGCTTCGATTCCACGTGAACTCAAGTTACGCGCAGCAACGTCGCGAACAGATGGGTCGGAAAACTCAGGGCAGCGAGCGCTCTTTAAAACGGTGCCTCCTTTCTGAACGATATTTGTAACAGAGCGAGAACTCATCAAAGTGATATCATCCGACACCAAACCTTGATAGCCCCTGCGAACTCCAAAGACTTGCTTGACTCCGCTGTTTAATGCGGCGCGCACGATGCTGCGGATGGCTGGGTTCATCCCCGACGAGTCGCCGCCGCTTGTGAGTATGCCGACAGCGTTGTAGTGCTTCTCGGGTTTCAGATCAGGTATGGAAAGCATGATGGATACCTCGTCTTGTCGAAAGCGCGATCGTCGATACAGTGATAAACAGTATACGTTTTAAACGGTTACATTTATCAGAAAAGAAAAATTTCCACTTTTTTACAAATAAGTGTTGACGGCAGAAGGGAGGTCTCTATAATACGCCTCCACTCGCTGAGGGAGTCACCGAAAGGACGACAAAGACAACGAGTCATAACGAAGATAACGTGTTGTTTTAGAACATCTTTTTA
>NZ_SACQ01000014.1 GCF_004005935.1 Neptunomonas marina
CGTTGTAGTTGGCATCCGGGGTGTAGGTCACGGTGCCGTCGCCATTGATCAGCAGTGTGCCGTGGTCTGGCTGCTGCGTGATCACGATGCTGGTGAGGTCCAGACCGTCGTCCACGTCGTTGTCGTTGCCCGCCAGATCTAGGGTCACTGCGGTGTCTTCCGCGGTGCTGCCGCTGTCATCGACGGCCACCGGTGGATCGTTATCCGGGGTCACGGTGAGGTTGACGGTCGCTGCGTTGGAGACGTTACCTGCCGCATCCGCAATGGTGTATTTGAAGCTGTCCGGGCCGTTGTAGTTGGTATCCGGGGTGTAGGTCACGGTGCCGTCGCCATTGATCAGCAGTGTGCCGTGGTCTGGCTGTTGCGTGATCACGATGCTGGTGAGGTCCAGACCGTCGTCCGGATCACTATCATTCGCAGCTAAATTGATCGTTGCGGACGTATCTTCGATAACGCCTTGGTTATCATCAGTTGCAGTGGGTGGCAAGTTGACTGGCGCATCCACACCGATCGTCACGGTTGCAACATTCGATGTTGCTCCGTCGTTATCCTGAACGGTGTACTGGAAGCTGTCAGGCCCGGTGTAGCCAGAGTTTGGGGTGTACTCAACGGTACCATCGCTGTTAACAAGCAAGCTGCCGTTGCTCGGGCCGGAAACAATGTTGACGGTACTCGGGTTAATCGTTCCGTCTGGGTCACTATCGTTCCCGGTAACACTGATAAGAACGGGCGTATTTTCTTGAGTCGACGCGTTATCTGCAAGCGCAACCGGCGCATCATTAACAGGGAAAACGTTAATAGACACAGGAATGGTGACCGTACCACCATTTCCATCGCTCGCCGTTACAGTAAAGCTATCACTGCCAATAAAACCATTATTCGGCGTATAGGTGTAGGTACCGTTGGCGTTAAGCGATACCGAACCATTGGATGGGCCTGTATTTAAGCTATATGTCAGTGGGTCACCATCAACGTCTTGAGCAAAAACCGAGTCAGTAAATGGCGTATCTTCTGGCGTAGACTCTGAAAATGCTCCTGCCGTTGGCGCATCGTTAACCGGCGTTACAATGATATCGACTGGGATTTGAGTCGTGCCGCCGTTGCCATCATCTGCAGTCACAAAGAAACGATCATTACCGTTGAAGTCTTGGCTCGGCGTGTAGGTGTATGTGCCATCAGTGTTAATCACAACCGTACCGTTGGATGGCCCAGAACCTAGCGAGTAGGTTAGTGCGTCGCCATCAACATCGGTTGTGAATACAGCACTGCTAATCGGCGTATCTTCAGGTGTTGTTTCTTGGAATGCATTCGCGTTCGGCGCATCATTAACGGGAGTGATCACGACACTAACCGGAACCTCAATCACTCCGCCACGGCCATCATCTACACGTACTATAAATGCATCATCGCCGTTGTAGTTCTCGTTTGGCGTGTACGTATAGGTACCATCAGCATTAACCACGGCTATGCCATTTTCCGGCGTACTGACAAGGGTGTAAGTCAGCAGGTCACCATCTGCATCGGTTGCATCAATACGATCAGAAACTGGGGTATCTTCTGCTGTCGTAATAAAATCTGGCGTAGCTTCTGGCGCTCGGTTGAGCAGTTCTGGAGTAAATAATGCCTGTGTTTGCTGCGCTGCACCGGGGCCTGTTGTATCAAAGCCAGCTTCAGGATTACCCTCTTGTGCAGTTCGAGAGATCGTTGTGAAGCTCGAACCTTCATTACCCGTTACAGCACCTGCATCTCCCGCAGCAGGGGTACCCGCGGCTGTTGGCTCAGCGACTTGAGTTGGATCTTCACCCGCCAAGATCGCTTGCTGGATCGCATCGATAGATGCTAAGTCTTGATTTACCACAGACTCTTCTACCGGGTAATCATCAGCCTCCAAGAAGGACTCAGCTGATACCAACCAGCTTTGCTGCTCACCCAGTGCAACGACTTCACCATTGCCCATGGTGATCTCGACTTTTGCTTGCGGACCTGTGCGCAGCACCTCATCAGCAAAGACTTCATCACCCAATGCCAATAAGCGCTCGGTTCCGTCTGCTTTCACAGCGTAAACCACACCTGAGATAAAACTAACTGTACCGACAACCGTTGCCATTCTTGATCCCTCACAGGTTCATTTGATTACAACCAGTAAAGCAGTCAAATGGGCAAAAAAAAACTGTACCGTGGTACAGGTACAGTTTTTTGATGGTGTGTAACTTATGCGTCTATTTAGCTGGTTGAGTTTTGCTTTGCCAACTGCAGCCGACGATAGAGGTCTATCGTTTTCGCGTGCTGCGGGCTATTGGAGAAGTCTGGCTTAATCTCGATGAAATCATCGAACAACTGCCGCCCTGCCAGCATCGCTTCACAGCGCTTTACTCGCGCATCCCCGTATATATCTACCAAGACTTTACGGTAGTTATCTGCCACAACATGAGTCGAGATCAGTGCGCTACCCAACGCGTGTAAGCAACGATAAAGCGCCGCCTTCTTTGCCGGTAAGCCATCAGTTTCAAGCACCCGAGATACAGACTCCACCGCAGAGCTAATATCACCTTGTGTTAGGTAAAGCAGCGCCTTTACTTCCGCGACTGTTACGCCTGCAAGCCCATTGGCGGGCTCGGCCAGGATGCCACACATCTCGGGTAATGAAGCTTGCTCGTCCACATCAAGGCGCGTCAACTGTTGAGTGAATACCTGCCGCTCGTGGTTGCTCAACATAGGCATACGCATAACGAAGTCCCGCAGCTCGATACCTTTATTGTTGTTATCGTGCACCAACCGATCAACCGGGAACATATCTGCCATGCCCGGCACAATAACACGACAACAATACACACCCAGGTGGTCGTAATCGGCGATATAAATATCCATATCGACTCGATGAATGAGATGACAGAGACGCTCGAACTCCGCCTGTGTGTCACCTTCGATATTCCAAGCGGTGTACTCATAATCCGACTTGGAAGAGAACAACTCCCAAGAGACAACACCGCTGGAGTCACGCAAATGGTGCTGTAGATTATCAGGCTCTGCCACCTCTCGTAAGTTGAAGGTAGGTGGTGACAGGGATCTCAGCGCGTCTAACGACCTCTTATGCAGCAACTCCACCATGGCCCGCTGTAGCGCGATACCAAATTTAGGATGAGCGCCAAATGCAGCAATACAACCGCCTGTGTTTGGGTCAAGCAACGTGATACAAACAAGCGGAAACTTCCCGGCCAGCGAGGCATCCATAACGTAAACGACAAATCCCTCGTCCCGCAGCAGCTGGAGGGTGTCTGCCACCTCACGGTAGCCCTCTACCACTGAAGCAGGTATATGAGGCAGGCTGATTCCGGCTGTTAGTATCGTCGTTTTTATGTGGCGTTCAAAAATACCCGACAAGGCTTGTACGCGCGCCTCATAGACACTGTTACCTGCCGCCAGACCGTTAATTGTGTAGAGGTTATCGATAATATTGACGGGTATCCAAACCGTTTGTTGGTTCTGCTGCCTCGTAAAGGGCAGTGCACAGATACCTCGGCTGCGGTTACCTGAGCTGGCATCCACCAGCATCTTGGCAGACAGTTCGCCATCTAGGTTATAGTGAGATTGAGTTGGCTCATCAAGCAGCCCCTGAGGCAGGCCGCTCTTCTCCAGCGCAAACCAGCGCTCAGATGGATGGTGCACGAAATCAGAAGCGGCAATCTCTTCTCCATAGAACAAACCATTGAAGAAGTTATCGCTACTCAGCCGCTCAAAGAGCTCCCCCAGAGCACTGGCTTGAGCCGCTTGCATAGATGTGCCCTTGCCCTGAACATCCAGCACAGGAAATAAGCGATCGCGCATTCTGACCGACCAAACATGCGGTACTGGGTTTTGCCAATCATATTCTTCTACATCAAACCCATGCGCTTGCAACCGAGCTTGCATATGAAGGATTGATTCTGCAAGCGGCGCATCTTTACTCATTGTTACTGTCATTTGTTATCTCTTTTTCCAGCCTCGCCGAGTGGTGAAACTGTTCACACCCTATATATGCTATCCGATTCTACTCGCTGCTCGGTTTCTGTCCAAGTTTCGCGATTTTCCTTTTAGGTTATTAATCAAAAAGGATTTTTTAAAATCTTTTAAAACTTTCTACTTGACGCCTGCATAGCTCGTCCTTAATATACGCGCCCACAGGTTGAGACACAGATCCTCGATAGCTCAGTTGGTAGAGCAGTAGACTGTTAATCTATTGGTCGCTGGTTCGAGTCCAGCTCGAGGAGCCAACCTTTTTTGATCGGAGCATAGCGCAGCCTGGTAGCGCATCTGGTTTGGGACCAGAGGGTCGCAGGTTCGAATCCTGCTGCTCCGACCATTAACTGAATGTACGTGTCTCTAGCATTGTCGGAGCATAGCGCAGCCTGGTAGCGCATCTGGTTTGGGACCAGAGGGTCGCAGGTTCGAATCCTGCTGCTCCGACCATTTATAACACAAGCCTGTTCGTTCGGAGCATAGCGCAGCCTGGTAGCGCATCTGGTTTGGGACCAGAGGGTCGCAGGTTCGAATCCTGCTGCTCCGACCATCTTTTCTTGTGTTGACTCTTTAGTCGGAGCATAGCGCAGCCTGGTAGCGCATCTGGTTTGGGACCAGAGGGTCGCAGGTTCGAATCCTGCTGCTCCGACCATTCTCCTCTTGCAACACCCCCTCAAATACTTCTCTGCCAAACTTTATTGCCGCTTTTGCGAGACGCTGCTGTGCGATAAACTCTGGTGCCTAGTAAGATAAAGACAAGAAGAAATACCGGAGAAATCGATGTCGGATCAGTCACAACCACCTAAAAGCGAAAATCCAGCCTTTGAAGTGGTTCGCCACACAGCCAGCGAGACAATGGTAAGCCCTCTTCAGCTGGGACAACGCGTACGTGAGATCCGCCTCAGCCAGAATTTGACACTTGAAGAAGCAAGCAAGTTAACAGGACTCGCGCGCTCCACACTGTCAAAAATTGAAAACGAGCAGATATCTCCAACATTTTCAGCGGTCTCAAAGCTCGTGGCAGGCCTTGGCATCGATATCCCACAGCTATTTACTCAGCCCGCTAAAAGTAGCGGCGCATCAGGGCGCAGAGACATTACTCGCAAGGGGGAAGGGTCACCACATCCCACCCCCACTTACGAGCACGAAATTCTTGCGACTCAATTAACTAGCAAAAAGATGATCCCCTATCGCACCACGGTACGTGCTCGCTCATTTGAGGAATACGGTGACTGGGTTCGCCACGAGGGCGAAGAGTTTCTATTCATCCTCAAAGGCTCCATCATGTTCTACACAGAATTCTACGAGCCAGTAGAGATGCTAGAGGGAGACAGCGCCTATTATGATTGCGAAATGGGGCACGCTCTTGTATCAACGAGCGATGAAGACGCGCAAATTCTTTGGGTTACCGCCTAACGACCACGAAAGTTGCAGCCACTTATAATACCTGATACCGTTCTAGCCACATCAAGAGAAGAGTTGACACTCTCACCAACCTGCACAACCTGAGCAAGGTGGTATTTCCGCACCGCGGACGATGTGGTCTTTCAGACAATATCAGGTCGAATGCAACCACCCGGTCAACTCTCACTTAGTAACTAGTATTCTGGAGTTGACCATGTTTGAAGCACACTTACACACCTCTGGCAGTTCGCCACATATCCCCGAATTTTTTGCCACTTTAACAACACGATCAGAGCAATTTGCGAATATCGTCTTCAATCAACAACATCGATGTCATACATGGGCTTGGACTGCGAAAGGCAAACGAAAAGACGAAACAGGCACCGCTCAAGAAACGCTGTTTCTTTACATCGAGTATCGCAACAAGCAAAACGCCACCGTCTATTTGAAACGCGAGATTGGTGCGGCATCTCAGGCAGACGAACAGTACTTATTACTGCTATGCCAATCGATACATCTACCCGACATCTGCGCTAAAAATACGACAACGTGGGCACAAAGCCACGAGTTGAGGATTCCATAATCCTCAACTACCTTTAACACTCTATTGTTGTTAGTAAAGGATGCGCGCATGCAGCAGTTGTCACCTGCGGACCTCAGAGTTTTAATGATCGAACCCTCGGCTATGCAGCGCCGCTGGATCACCAATGAGCTGACGGAGTCGGGCATCCATATGATCGACAACGCCACCAATGAGCATGAAGCTCTAGATTATCTGGCGCACTGCGCACCAGATCTCGTTATTAGCTCGCTTTATCTACCTGACGGCACCGCAACTGACCTGCTCGCCAAAATACGCGCTAACCCGAGCCAAGAAACCCTACCCTTTATTCTAATTTCCAGCGAAAGTAAGCGTGAGCAGCTCGAAGTGTTTAAGCAGTCGGGAGTCGTCGCCATCCTGCCTAAACCTTTTAGTCAGGATCAGTTACTTGTCGCAATCACATCAACGATCGATATCCTCAGCGAGGATGAACTCGACCTAGAACTTTATGATGTCGACACCCTGCGGGTGCTGGTTGTTGATGACAGCAAACTAGCCCGCAAAGTCATTACCCGAGTGTTAGGCAACTTAGGCATCCAGCACATCGACCAAGCAGAGGATGGTGCTCAGGCTATCAACTTACTGAAGGAACGTGAGTTTGATCTGATCGTGACCGACTACAACATGCCCGAAGTTAACGGCGTAGAGCTTGCCGAGCATGTTCGCGATTCAGAAACCCACTCCCACATACCCGTTTTAATGGTGACCTCAGAAGCAAATGATGCTCACCTCAGCCACGTGGCGCAGTCCGGTGTGAACGCTATTACCGATAAGCCCTTTGAGCCAAACACCGTCAAACAGCTGCTCGCGTCCATCTTGGACGGCCGCTAAGCCCCAACTAGGGTTATCCCCTAAAACTACGGATCCTGAGGTTCTCCTATACTCTAACCTCAGGATCTTTTATAATGGCCCACTACTCTATTTTTATCCCATCTTGGCCGCCAAGCTTTATTTACGGCCATTTACTTTTATAGGTTCATATTAAATGTCATCAGACAACCAGCCCGCATTCTCTGAACTGGGCTTGGCCGCTCCTCTATTGCAAGTTTTGCAAGAGATCGGCTACGAAACACCATCTCCGATTCAAGCAGCAAGTATTCCACACCTTCTAGAGGGGAAGGACCTGTTAGGCCAAGCGCAAACAGGAACAGGAAAAACCGCTGCTTTCGCATTGCCACTGCTATCGCGTATCGATATCACTCGCAATGTGCCACAGCTGTTAGTACTTGCGCCAACTCGTGAACTGGCGATTCAGGTTGCTGAAGCATTTCAAACATACGCGCGTCATATCCCGAAGTTTCATGTGCTGCCGATCTACGGTGGTCAGGCTTATGATGGCCAGCTACGCCAGCTGCGTCGTGGTGCTCACGTTATTGTCGGCACACCTGGCCGTGTGATGGATCACATCCGTCGTGGCTCATTAGTGCTAGACAACCTGCAAGCGCTGGTACTAGACGAAGCTGACGAAATGCTGCGCATGGGCTTCATCGACGATGTTGATTGGATCCTGCAGCATACGCCAGACACACGCCAGATCGCACTGTTCTCTGCAACAATGCCTTCAGCTGTTCGCCGCCTTGCCCTGCAGCACTTGAAAGACCCGCACGAGATCAAGATCGCGAGCAAAACTGCGACAGCAACGACCATCAAGCAGTCGTATTGGCGTGTGGGCGGACTGCACAAACTAGATGCGTTGACACGCATTTTAGAGATGCAGCAGTTCGATGCGATGATCATCTTCGTGCGCACAAAATCTGCGACGATAGAACTTGCTGAAAAACTAACAGCACGCGGCTATGCGTGTGAGGCACTTAACGGTGACGTATCACAACAACTACGTGAACGCACAGTTGAACGCCTAAAAGCAGGCAAGCTCGACATCCTTGTAGCCACGGATGTTGTCGCACGCGGCTTAGACGTAGAGCGTATCAGCCACGTACTAAACTACGATATCCCTTACGATACCGAATCCTACGTTCACCGTATTGGTCGTACCGGTCGTGCGGGTCGCGAGGGTGAAGCCATTCTATTCGTATCACCGCGCGAGCAACGCATGCTACGTATGATCGAGCAAGCCACACGCCAGAAGATTGCGCCTATGGAGCTACCTTCTGCCGCTGATATCAACGTCAAACGTATCGACCGCTTTAAGCAGCAGATTACAGATACTATCGAAAACAAAGATTTATCGGAGTTTTTGGGCGTGCTATCTGAGTATCAAGTGGAGAACGATGTTGATCCTTTAAACATTGCAGCCGCACTTGCATCGCTGATGCATGGCAAGACACCGCTTTTACTAAGCGAGCGTGAGCTTCGCGCACCGAAGAGCTTTGATGATCGCGATGGCAATCGCAATAAAGACCGTTCTAAGGCGAAGCGTCGTCGCCAAGAGGGCTACGATATTGATATGCAGCGCTACTGCCTATCCGTTGGTCACGAGCATGGTGTTAAACCTGGTAATATCGTGGGTGCGATTGCGAATGAAGCCGATATCGAGAGCAAGTACATCGGCCAAATCGAGATCAAAGATAAGGCGACCTTTGTTGACCTACCAGCGGGCTTACCTAAAGAACTAGAAGGCGTTCTACAGCGCACTATCGTTTGCGGTCAGCGCCTGAATGCGAAAAAGGTTAGCGGTGCCGATGGTAATGGTGGAGGCCGCGGTGGCCGAGGCAATGGTGACAAACGTCGCCGCTCCGGGCCACGCAAGCCTCGTAACGAAGGCTAAGTCACCTCACGTATAAGAAAGGCCAGCAATTTGCTGGCCTTTTTGTTGGATGTCGATCTAGTTCATATCTACTGACGCCATAACGCGCCATCCGATTTTTTATCCAGCAAATCAAGAAACTTCTCGTGAGCGCCAAGCTCCTCATCCGAGGCTTTCAAGACAGAAAGTTCAAGGGCATGGGCACCTACGCGTTTAATTTCACGCGTGCCATCACCGCCCTGCTCATCACCATCATCCGCTAGCAATAAGGATGTTTGACCACCCGTCAGTCCAAGGTAGACATCCGCCAAGATCTCGGAGTCAAGCAATGCTCCGTGCAGCTCGCGATGAGAGTTATCGATCCCATAGCGTTTACACAACGCGTCCAAATTGTTTTTCTGTCCGGGGTGCTTCTTACGCGCCAGTAGCAGCGAGTCGGTCACGGTACAGATATCACGTATCCGAACATCTATCCCATTGCGTTCGAACTCAGCATCCAAAAAGCCAACGTCAAACGCTGCATTATGGATGATTAGCTCAGCGCCGCGAATATATTCAATAAACGCTCCCATCACCTCGCGAAATGCTGGCTTATCGGCCAGATACTCATTAGTGATACCGTGTACGGAGATCGCCTCGGCATCGACTTCGCGGTCAGGCTTGATGTACTGATGGTAATTATTTCCCGTCAGTTTACGGCGCTGCATCTCGACACAACCAATCTCGATGATGTTGTGCCCTTCTGACCATTCAAGGCCGGTTGTTTCAGTATCTAGTACAACTTGACGCATCGTTATGCCTTACTTAAAACTTCATCTACACCACGGTTCGCTAACTGATCTGCTAGCTCGTTTTCTGGATGCCCGCTATGTCCCTTTACCCAGCGCCAATCAATCGTGTGTTTAGCGCAGAGCTGATCCAGCGTTTGCCAAAGGTCAGCGTTTTTCACCGGTTTTTTCGCCGCTGTCTTCCAACCATTTTTTCGCCAACCATTAATCCACTCGGTAATGCCTTTACGCACATACTGAGAGTCTGTTGTTAGCACAACATCACACGACCGTTTCAGGGCTGTGAGTGCTTGGATCGCCCCCATTAGCTCCATCCGGTTGTTGGTTGTTTCCTCTTCACCGCCCCATAGCTCTTTCACTTGGTCGCCATAGCGCAGCACGGCTCCCCAGCCACCGGGGCCGGGATTACCTTTACAGGCACCGTCGGTAAAAATCTCAACGGGTTTCACTTATTTGTCCTCGAGTAGCCGGTTCAGGCACAGGTAGTTGAATAAAGCGCCGTGTACGGCGCTTCGGTGCGATCGGTGTCATGCTTGCCACATCTTTTCTAACTAGGGTTGCGTAAAAGGCGCCGCACCCTGGCAATGATCGTCGCCCTAAGCGGTTAAGGCCTGCAAAGCGCCCACGCCATGTATCTGATACATAAGGTGGTTGGTAATAATCGGTCAGGGTACGTACCGTTGTGAGACCAAGCAGTTGTATCCAATCATGCAGGCGGCGCTGGCTAATGAACTGTGCGCGTCGCCAAACTTGCGCATGCTGCTGACACGCCCGCCACTTCATGACGCCCCAAAGCGATGCCGGATTAAACCCCACAACCAAAATGTAGCCGCCGGGCCTGACAACACGAGCGGCCTCACGCACTACCTGATGTGGCGATGCTGAAAAATCCAGCGTATGGTGCAGCAAGACCACATCCACAGAGTTCTGATTCAGCGGCATCTCTGTTGCATCAGCCACCAAGCTCTCTGGCCCCATGCCCAAGGTTAGCTCTGGGTAGATTACAAATTTGTGCGTAATCGTACTCGCATCCGCCAACGGATGCAGCGGGTTTACGCCAATTTGCGCCAAGTGCACGCCGTATAGGCCCGCAAGCAAACGATCTAAAATGCGCTGCTCAAAGGCTAACAACTCATGGCCAAGCCCATGCTCAAACCATGTCGCTATCTCTTTTAGTGCATTGTCCTCTGCGAGGTCGGCTGCTGCATTCATCATTCCTCACTCACCCATAGAACCTTTGGATACATATGTTAACAGCCCACTTTGTTTAGTGGTAATCTCTTGTCACTAAAATCAACGATGGAGCTACCATGCTGCACATTCAACCTCTTCCCGCATTCAATGATAACTATATCTGGAAGCTGAGCCATGATGAGCAGGTAGGCGCCTATGTTGTTGATCCGGGCGATGCGCAAGTTGTGCTAGACGCTTTAACCGCAACCAATACGCCGCTGCTCGGTATCCTTATTACTCATCACCACTATGATCACACGGATGGTGTCGCGCGATTAGTGGAAACCTACGATGTACCCGTTTACGGCCCCAAAGAAAGTCCTTTCGCTGGCATTACTCACCCACTCAGTAGTGGGGACACTCTCGCCGTGTTTGACGCCACGTTTACCGTACAAACAGTGCCTGGCCATACACTGGACCATATCGCCTACTTTACCCAAGACACATCAGCGCCTGTTGTGTTCTCCGGTGATACACTTTTTCTGGCCGGATGCGGTCGCCTATTTGAAGGCTCTCCCGCGCAGATGCTCGAAGCAATGGATTGGTTTAAGTCTCTACCTGACCACACTAAGGTATATTGCACCCACGAATACTCGCTAGCTAACCTAGCCTTTGCAGCGGCCGTTGAACCAAATAATGCTGCCGTAAAGACAGCGCTGCAGAGGTGCACAGCCTTGCGCGAACAAGATCAACCAACATTACCCACCTCTATCGCCCAAGAGAAAACCATCAACCCGTTTATGCGCGCAGATAAGCCTGATGTTCAAGATGCGGCTAGCGGCTATATCTCGGCACCATGCACGACTCAGCTAGAGGCTTTTACCGCCGTCCGAGAATGGAAAAATAACTTCTAACCCGAACAGCAGAGCCACAAAGATGATTAGACCTTGGAGCGAAGGATTGCCCCTGCTAAACTTGCGCCTTTTAGATTTTTGGAACTCACCTATGCGCAGTTGCTTTCATATCTCTACTCTTGCGATGCTTGGTCTGCTTGCGGGCTGTCAATCCATACCAGAGCAACAAAGCAACACCACAGCGCAACAAGTGAAGCCAACACAGCCGGCGTCGTTCGTATCATCGTTACCAAAAAAGCACTCTGTTCCAGACCTGCATTTAGAGGAGCAGTACTCAGAGGTTGCTACCGCCCCGGAGGATCTTTGGGAGCTAACCCGCCGAAATCTGCAACTGACTGAGCACGCCTCTAATCCATCAGTGGTACGACAAATCGAGTGGTTTGCGCAGTACCCAAAACATATGCAGCAGATCGGAAGCCGCGCAGAACCCTTCTACCACTATGTGCTGAGCAAAGTGCTTGAGCGTGGCTTACCAGCAGAGCTGGCATTACTGCCAGTAGTAGAGAGCGGCTACAGCCCAGATGCGTATTCCTCTGGCCATGCAGCAGGCATTTGGCAGTTTATACCCAGCACAGCAAAGTATTTAGGCATCCACCGCAGCCGCTGGTATGACGGCCGTAAGGATGTCATTGAATCCACCGAAGTGGCATTAAATTATCTCGAGAACCTTAATGTGCGCTTCAAAGGCGATTGGCTGCTTGCTATGGCGGCCTATAATGCCGGCGGGGGCACCATCTCTAAAGCTATTCGTAAGAACAAGAAAGCCGGTAAAGCAACCGACTTCTGGTCATTATCGCTGCCAAAAGAGACGCGCCTGTACGTACCACGCATCCTCGCTATCGCGGAATTTGTCCGTACCCCTGACCGTTACAACATGCCGCTGCTACCGATCAAGAATGAGCCGTACTTTGAGGTAATCGCCACAGGCGGCCAGATTAACTTACGTCAGGCAGCCCAAATGTCGGGGGTCGAGCTTGATGTGTTAGAGAGGCTCAATTCCGGCCTACTCAAGCATGCGACCGACCCAACAGGCCCGCATCAGTTGATTGTTCCTATCGAGCAAGCACCAGCAGTCGTCGCAGCATTGGATGAATTACGTTCAGAAGCCCGCACCGTCTGGGCTGAGTATAAAATCCGCTCAGGCGATACACTGAGCACAATTGCTCAGCGCTACGGCACTAAAGTACGTGTTATTAAAGAGGTCAACCAACTGGCATCAAACACACTGCGGATTGGTAAAGTCCTGCTGATTCCGCAAGCGGAATTACCTGAACTTGAGATGGCCGAGACCCCCTCTAACATACAATATCAGGTAAAGTCTGGTGACACGCTCTGGAAAATCGCGCGCCAATACGGCGTTTCAGTGAAAAACCTACTGCGCTGGAATCAGCTGCAATCAGCCCGTAGCCTAAAGCCCGGCATGACTCTGAATGTCGCACCGGGCAACGCACTTGCCAAACGGTCACAAGGCAAGCGCATCGGCTATACCGTGCGCCGTGGTGACTCACTTTCTGTAATTGCAGACCGCTACAATATCCGCGTTGCGGACATTCGCCAGTGGAACAACCTTGATAACAAGAGCCTCATTAAAACAGGCCAAAGCCTAACCCTATTTATCAACTAGAGGTGAGTTGTGGACACGCTTGATCTTGTCATTATTGCCATCGCGACAGTTACTGCGATCGCATTTAAAGTCTACCTTTATCGCCGTATCAAACATTGGATGGACCAAGATCTCATCAAAGGCCTCGCCGACGGAGATACGGATAAACAGCAGTATCTAGAGAGTGAACTACAGCGCCTTTATCTCGAGAAAACACCACGTAATCAAATTCATGACACACTAACCAAACTTGCTGAGAACTATTCGGGATAACCGCCATCCAAGTTGGACAGTGGAAATAGCGTCTCCACCCTGCTATAACCTAGGATCAACTTCGAGTTCGGTGTTATTAGGATAGTTACTATGCCTTTGTTTTCTAACGGTAAAAAATTAATAAAAACAGCCCTCACCTCGGTTACACTCGCACTCTTATCCCAAAGCCTAGTCGCTGCGCCACAACACGGCTTAGCCATGCACGGCGACCTGAAATACAGCCCAGACTTTAAGCACTTTGAATACGCCAATCCCAACGCCCCTAAAGGGGGTGAGGTAAAGCGCTGGGCACTTGGGACATTTGATAGTTTTAACAGCTTCATCGTTAAAGGCACACCGGCCGATGGGCTGGCTCTGATCTACGATTCCCTAATGGAAAAGGCGCTTGATGAGCCGTTCTCGCAGTATGGTTTGCTTGCAGCTTCTGCAGACCTTGCCGAAGACAACACGCAAATTACCTTTAAGCTGCGCGAGAGCGCAAAGTTTTCCGACGGTGAGCCTGTTACCGCCGAAGATATCGTTTTTACGTTCAACATCCTCCTAGAGAAAGGTTCGCCTTTCTATCGCAGTTACATTGGCGACATCAAAGAGGTGGTCGCAGAAGACTCGCACACAGTGACCTTTAAGTTTAAAAACGGTAACAACCAAGAGCTTCCGCTGTTAGTCGGGGAGATTCCAATTCTCCCTAAGCACTATTGGGCAACACGTGACTTCGCGACGCCATCCGTTGATATTCCAATCGGTTCGGGGCCATATGTGATTGACGGCTTTGAGCCGGGCCGCTCCGTAACCTACCGACGCAACCCCGATTATTGGGCTGCAGACTTGCCGGTTATGAAAGGCCGCTACAATTTCGATGAGATTCGCTACGACTTCTACCGCGACAGCACCGTCTCAATGGAGGCATTCAAAGCCGGAGAGTACGACTTCCGTCAGGAGTACACCTCTAAACTTTGGGCAACCGCTTACGAAGGTCCGCAATTTGATAGCGGCGAGATTATCAAGAAGAACCTTGAGCACGGCCGACCAACTGGCATGCAGGGTTTTCTGTTTAACACCCGCCGTAATCTATTTTCTGACCCTAAGGTACGCCGAGCACTGGCGTACAGCTTCGACTTTGAGTGGACCAACGAGAACCTCTTCTATGGGGCCTACGCACGAACACACAGTTACTTCTCCAATTCAGAGATGGCTGCACGCGAGTTACCAACCCCTAAGGAGCTGGCACTCCTAGAGCCATATCGTGATCAACTCCCCGCTGAAGTCTTTACCCAAGTCTATTCCGCGCCAACGTTTAAAGACCCTAAAGACCTGCGTCGCTCCACACGCACAGCGTTAAAACTACTCAAAGAAGCGGGTTGGCAGCTCAAGAAAGGCAAGCTTATCAATAACAAGACGGGTGAACCGTTTGAGTTCGAGATCCTAATCGTCCAGAAGGCCTTTGAACGCATCGTGGCGCCGATGCAGAAGAACCTTAAACGCATGGGTATTACGGCAACCATCCGCGTGGTCGATGTGCCGCAATATATCAATCGCTTGCGCGACTTCGATTTCGATATGGTGGTGGGCAGCTTTGCCCAATCTGCATCGCCGGGTAACGAGCAGCGCGAATTCTTCGGCTCTTACAACGCTGACCAGCAAGGTAGCCGCAATCTGGTTGGCATCAAAAATCCGGTGGTCGACGCACTCATCGAAAAGATCATCAGCGCGCCCAGCCGTGAAGAGCTCGTCATTAGTGCCCGCGCACTGGATCGCGTCCTACAGTGGAACTACTACGTTATTCCGCATTACCACAGCCGTGCAGACCGCGTTGCGTTCCGTAGCAAGCTAGCGTATCCGGATGTCCGGCCCCAATACGGATTGGGCTTTGATACTTGGTGGGTAAAGGATAACGCTGAATAATGGCCGCTTACATTGCGCGCCGCCTGCTGCTGATAATCCCTACGCTGATCGGTATCCTCACGATCAACTTTTTGATTATTCAAGCAGCACCGGGCGGCCCTGTTGAGCAGACACTCGCTAAACTTGAGGGCCTGCAAAGCAGCACGTTGCCTGGAGGAGGCACCAGCGGAGATACCACCACTAGTAGCTCGGAAGGCAGCAGTTACAGAGGCGCTCGCGGCCTCGACCCTCGGCTGGTTGCAGAGATCGAAGCGCTCTATGGGTTTGATAAACCTGCATGGGAGCGCTATCTACAGATGCTGGGCAACTATCTAACCTTTGATTTTGGTAAGAGCTTCTATAGCGACAAAACCGTGGTAGAACTCATCGTAGAGAAACTGCCCGTATCGATATCATTGGGGTTATGGACCACGCTGCTCACCTATCTCATATCAGTGCCGCTGGGTATTCGCAAAGCAGTCAAAGATGGAACCCGCTTTGATGTCTGGACCAGCACGGCCATTATCGTCGGTTACGCGATACCAAACTTCCTCTTCGCCATTTTACTGATCGTTCTATTTGCAGGCGGTAGCTATTTTGACTGGTTCCCGCTGCGCGGATTGACCTCGCCAGATTTTGAGCAGATGACGCTTATCGAGAAAATTGGCGACTATTTCTGGCATATCACACTGCCCGTACTTGCGTCAGTTATCAGTAGCTTCGCAACCTTGACCATGCTGACCAAGAACTCATTCCTCGATGAGATCAACAAGCAGTATGTCTTAACAGCGAAGGCGAAAGGCTTAACAGAGCGAGGCGTGCTGTATGGGCATGTATTCCGTAATGCAATGCTACTGATCATCGCTGGGATGCCTGCAGCGCTGGTTGGAATCTTCTTTACCGGCTCCATGCTGATCGAGGTGATCTTCTCTCTGGACGGCTTAGGCCTGCTTGGTTACGAAGCGGTTATCAATCGCGACTACCCCGTTATTTTCGGGACGCTATATATCTTCACGTTGATTGGCTTACTCATGAAACTGATTAGCGATCTAACTTATGTACTGGTTGACCCCCGTATCGACTTTGAGAGCCGGGAGTAACGGTGATGACCTCATTAAGCGTATCGACTCAGAAAAAGCTTAGCCCCATCAACCAGCGTCGCGTTGCAAACTTTGTTGCCAACCGACGTGGTTATTGGTCGCTATGGATCTTCTTAGCGTTGTTTCTTTTAAGCCTGTGCGCAGAGCTGATCGCAAATGATCGACCACTGCTTATTAAGCTCAATGGTGAGCTGTTCTTTCCCGTCGCTACCGACTACCTAGAGACGGACTTCGGCGGCGAATTTGAAGCACTTGCTGACTATCGCGACCCTTACATTCAGGAGCTTATTGCAGACGAAGGCGGCTGGATGCTGTGGCCGCCGATCCGTTACAACCACCAAACCATCAATTATGATCTGCCGGTGCCCGCGCCCTCCCCTCCGACGTCCGAGAACTGGCTAGGTACGGATGATCAAGGCCGAGACGTGGTCGCACGGGTTATTTACGGATTCCGTATATCCATACTCTTCGCGCTCGTCCTAACGATCGCGAGCAGCATCATTGGCGTGATCGCTGGCGCCGTGCAGGGCTACTACGGAGGTAAAGTCGACCTCTACTTCCAACGCTTTATCGAGGTGTGGTCTGGCTTACCGGTGCTCTTTCTATTGATCATTCTGGCGAGCTTCGTTGAGCCAAATTTTTGGTGGCTGCTCGGCATTATGCTGTTGTTCTCTTGGATGACCCTTGTGGATGTGGTGCGGGCTGAGTTTCTGCGCGGTCGTAACCTAGAGTACGTTCGCGCCGCTAGAGCGCTGGGCGTGGGTAACCGGCAGATTATGTTCCGCCATATCCTGCCTAATGCGATGGTCGCCACGCTCACCTTTGTACCTTTTGTATTTAACGGTGCCATCGTAACACTCACCGCGTTGGATTTTCTGGGCTTCGGCTTACCGCCAGGCTCCGCGTCACTTGGCGAGCTCATCGCTCAAGGTAAGAACAACCTCCACGCGCCGTGGCTCGGGCTCACTGCCTTCGTGGTACTGTCTGTGATGCTAACTCTTCTCATCTTTATTGGCGAAGCGGTTCGCGATGCCTTTGATCCTAGGAAAAGCGTGATATGAGCCAACCCATACTAACGGTAGATAACTTGAGTGTGCGCTTTGGTGAAGGCAGCGCTGCGGTGGATGCTGTAAAGTCCGTTAGCTTTTCATTGGAGCGCGGCAAAACGCTGGCGATTGTAGGCGAGTCTGGATCGGGTAAATCGGTTACAGCACTTTCCATCATGCGTCTGCTCGCCTACCCAAAAGCCAGCCATCCGAGCGGCGCTATCCACTTTAACGGGAACGATGTGCTGGCGATGGATGAGCAAGCGCTGCGCGAGCTGCGTGGCAACCAAGTCAGTATGATTTTCCAAGAGCCGATGACCTCGCTGAACCCTTTGCACACCATCGAGAAGCAGATCGGCGAGAGCCTCTGGCTGCACAAACAACTCACCGGCAGCGCTGCCCGTGAGCGCATCATCGAGTTGTTAAACTTGGTTGGTATTCGCGAGCCGGAGAAGCGCTTAAAAAGCTATCCCCATGAGTTATCAGGTGGCCAACGGCAGCGCGTCATGATCGCCATGGCGCTGGCTAACGAGCCGCAACTCCTCATTGCCGATGAGCCGACAACGGCACTCGACGTGACTGTCGAGAAGCAGATTTTAGACCTACTCGACTCGCTGCAGCAAAAGCTCGGGATGGCTATTTTGCTCATCACCCATGACCTCAACATTGTGCGCCATCACGCAGATTACGTGTGCGCCATGTACCGTGGCGAGCTCGTTGAGCATGGTGCAACAGATGCCCTATTCTCTGCGCCACAACATCCCTACACGCAGCAACTGCTGGCAGCAGAGCCAAATGGCACTCCAGCCCCGCTTGAGTCCGGTGCACAAGAGATCGTTAGCGCTGAGAATTTGCGCGTTTGGTTTCCAACCCGAAAAAGCTTTTTCGGGAAACCACTAGAGTATCTAAAAGCGGTGGATGATATCGCTCTGCAACTTAAAGCTGGCGAGACGTTGGGCATTGTTGGGGAATCAGGTTCCGGCAAAACCACGATGGGAATGGCGATCCTGCGGCTTATCAGTAGCCAAGGTGATATTTTCTTCCAGCAACAACGCATCGATAACCTGCCACAACGCCACATCACTCCCCTGCGCCGCGAACTGCAGGTCGTTTTTCAAGACCCGTACGGAAGCCTAAGCCCGCGCATGTCAGTGGGCGAGTGCCTCGCAGAAGGTTTGGAAGTTCACGGCATTGGTGATGCACAAGCGCGCATTCAACTGATCGAGAAAGCACTTGAAGAGGTTGGGTTAGAGCCAGAGATGCGGCACCGCTACCCCCATGAGTTTTCGGGTGGACAGAGACAACGTATCTCAATTGCCAGAGCATTGATTTTAAAGCCTAAAGTCATCGTATTAGATGAGCCAACCTCGGCGCTGGATCGCACTGTTCAGGTCCAAATTGTCGACCTACTGCGCAATATTCAACGCAAATACAAGATCAGCTATATTTTCATCAGCCATGACTTGGCCGTAGTGAAAGCGATGAGCCACCGCGTGATGGTGGTTAAGAAAGGGAAGATTGTTGAAGAGAACAGCACCGATGCACTGTTCTCTTCACCGCAAACCGAATATACCCAAACGCTGCTCAATGCGGCATTCAGTTAAGCACGGCCTAGACGCAATCTGAATAGTAATAACAGCAGGCCAAGACCGAACAGTACCAATGTGCCCGGTGTCGGGATCTCTGTACCATCGGCAGCATCGGCAGGGTCGCGTGCCCAAAATGAAATGTGCGAGTAACCCTGAGCATTGTTGTTATTCGGGTTTTGGAAGTCATCCATATTCCAATTGCCCGTAAAAGTGTAGGCGGTGGCGAAGTTGAAGCCACCGCCAATGGCTGGCGCAAGGTCGATAAAGTCGAAGTCGTAAATACTTACAGCGGTCGATGACTTGAACACAAAGGCCAGATGGTCAAACGAGTTCGGCCCCAAGATCGCTTGTACGGCCGCAATCGCAGCGGGATCAACGGCAAGGTTCCACGTTCCCCCTTTACAATCATTTGGCGGCCCCAAATTACACACCAACGAAACATCCAGCACGCTCGCCAGATCAAGGGTATCTAGGAAGGAATACCGAGTGCCGCTATCGGCATCAATCTCAGCCAGATGGATCCAACCCGGGTCGTCAAAGATGCCATCGCCGCTCAACGCTTGAAGCTCAGTACTGTCGATAAAGGTTAATGGATCTAGGCCGTCTTCGGTTCTTGGGCCCGTTTTTACCGGTTCACCGTTCAGGAAGCCGTCTTCTAGTTCACCGATATTGGGGTCAGGGTTATTCGCTGGCCCATCATTAATACCTTGAAAAAGCCCCGCACAAGATGTCGCGCTCAAGCTACCGCTATATATGGGGGTACCCGAGCTGGTTTCTGATATGCCGGTAATTGATACTGAGTCGGTGGTACAGCCCCCGTCTCCCATCAAATACGCGGATGCTTTGGAAGGAAAAAGAAATACCGCACAGACAGCAAATAACAGTGTCAGGTATCCACTATATGTATGTGCTCTCATAGGATTGGCCCTCTTGAAAAGCAACATCCATGTTTACCTAAACGTTACAAGAGAGTCAGCATAACTCGTGCCAAAATATAAACGTATGATTTAAATAACACTTTTTTACATTGCAGCGCAGCAATGTAAAATTTTCCGACACTTTTTCAACATTGATACATAATATCTAGTACAAACCCGCCAAGTAACGCCGCCTTGCTTTCCTACCCCTCTATAAAGCTCTAGCGTAAGAACCGAGGGGCGCTAGCACTTAAAAATTGGATGGTATATCTTCGTTAGCCGATTAATTTTCTGCATGAATAGCAATGATTGAACGTATACACCTCAAAGTTATCCTCTCGGTCGAAGTCTACGGCTCAATGACAGCCGCTGCGCGCGAGCTATGTGTGACTCAGTCAGCTCTTAGCCACACCATGCGTAAACTAGAGGAGAATATTGGTACTGAGATTTGGCGGCGTGAAGGCAGAAGTTTAAAACTAACACCAGCCGGGAAATACTTGTTAAACATCGCTAATCGCGTTCTTCCGCTGTTAGATCATGCCGAAGATAAAGTTAAACAAATTTCATTAGGCAAGAAGGGGACGCTACGCGTCGGTATGGAGTGTCACCCTTGTTATCAATGGCTCTTGAATATTGTGTCTCCTTTTTTGCGAAGTTGGCCCGATGTCGATGTCGACGTAAAACAAAAGTTCAAGTTCGGTGGCGTCGGTGCATTGTTGGATTATGAGATTGACCTTCTTGTCACGCCTGATCCATTTTACAAAAGCGGCTTAACTTTCGAGCCGGTGTTTGATTATGAACAGGTTTTAGTTGTAGCGGACAGTCATACTCTGGCCTCCCGTCCATACGTACAAGCTGAGGACTTGCGTGATCAGGTACTGCTGACCTACCCCGTTGAGACAGACCGACTAGATATCTATAGCAAGTTCTTAACGCCCGCAGGTGTTGTTCCTAAACACCACAAAACAATAGAGACAACAGAAATACTGCTGCAAATGGTAGCCTGTGAACGCGGCGTAGCAGCCCTACCCCGCTGGTTATGCGAAGAATATAGCTCAAAGCTCCCTATTTCAGTTGTTCAGTTGGGAGCGTATGGCCTACCGAAACAAATTTTCCTAGGAACCCGTGAAAGCGATACTGATATTGAGTACCTCTCGGCATTTGTAGAAACTGCCAAAAGTATTCAGGCCCCTGTACTGAAAACTCCCCTTAAAAAACCTGATTGAGCTAGCGGGCTGGCTAAGGTTTTCCGAGGTTACGCCAAACTGCCCACATCTATGTCACCTTCAACACGGTCGCGTTCGCGCCGACCTCAATAGCTAGCGTTCCCCGCTCACCTCCCCAACTCAATCCATTTGATCCAAATTTCTCACCACAAAAACATGAACAAATACGATCGATTAATGAAAATGTATCATTTTTATTCATCTAAAAATCTGCGTATAAATGCTCTCAGTCTTAAATATTTCAATATCTTGGCGGCTTGCTCATAGCTCTTCCGACTAACGAACCGCTAGAAGGCCGCAGCAAAGAAAAGCAAGCGCCAAGCCGAAATCAGGATAACAGGTCAAATGAATCAGAGTTTTAAGTATATCGTTAAACGAATAGCTTTTGATGAAAACTACCAACCATCAGATCGAACGCGTCTGACAACTAACTTTGCTAACTTAGCCCGTGGTGATCAGCGCCATGACAACCTGTGCAAAGCGATCAAGATGATCAACAGCCGCTTCAACACTCTCGCGACATGGGACAATCCTAATAATGATCGCTACTCAGTCGACCTTGAAATCATCCATGTTGATGTTGACGTAGAAGGTAATGGACAGAGCTTCCCTACCATTGAGGTCTTAAAAACCTACATCGTTGATAATAAAACCAATCAACGTATCGAGGGTATTGTGGGGAATAACTTCTCGTCTTATATCCGCGACTACGACTTTAGCGTGCTACTGCTGGAGCATAATCAAGATAAAGATCAATTTAGTGTTCCCAACAACTATGGTGAGCTCCATGGAAACATGTTCAAAGACTTCCTGAAATCAGATACTTACACACAAAATTTCAGCAAATTACCGGTCATATGCTTAAGTGTCTCGAACAATAAAACATACTATCGAACTGCTAATCGGCACCCAGTATTGGGTACAGAATACCTGCCAAACGAGCCTTCGCTGACAGAGCAGTACTTTAAAAAGATGGGTATGGATGTGCGTTACTTCATGCCTCCGAATAGTGTCGCCCCTTATGCTTTTTATTTTTGTGGAGATTTACTAAACGACTACACCAACCTAGAACTGATTAGCACCCTCAGTACCATGGAGACATTTCAAAAGATCTACCGCCCAGAGATCTACAATGCTAATGCATCCGCCGGTGAAGTTTACAGGCCGAGCCTGAAGCACCGCGATTTTTCACTGACACAGATTGATTATGATCGTGAGGAGCGCAGCCGATTGGCTATCGAGCAAGGTAAGTGGGCCGAAGAGAATTTTATCAAACCATATGGCGAAGTTCTTAACACTTGGTCAGCTAATTACTCATCAAATCCAGCCTAACCGATAGAGCAAAAGACATTATGAAAACACTACTACCAACATCCACTGCGGGCAGTTTACCAAAACCTTCTTGGCTGGCTGAACCGGAGAGGCTCTGGTCCCCTTGGAGGCTGGATGGCATTGAACTCGTTGCAGGAAAACAAGACGCTCTAAGAGTCGCACTCCAAGAACAACGCAGCGCAGGTTTAGATATCGTCAGCGATGGCGAACAAACCCGCCAGCACTTTGTAACCACGTTTATCGAATCCCTAAGCGGGGTTGATTTCGAAAAACGCGAAACAGTCAGAATCCGCAATCGCTACGACGCCAGTGTACCCACGGTTGTAGGACCTGTAAGTCGACAAAAATCTGTGTTTGTTGATGACGCCAAGTTTATGCGCCAACAAACCGATCAACCAATAAAATGGGCATTGCCTGGCCCGATGACGATGGTTGATACACTGTATGACGATTACTACAAAAATCGGAACACCCTCGCATGGGAATTTGCAAAAGCTCTGAATGAGGAAGCAAGAGAGCTGGAAGCCGCTGGCGTGGATATCATCCAGTTTGACGAGCCAGCATTTAACGTTTTCTTTGAAGAGGTTAACGAATGGGGAATCGCGTGTTTAGAAAGAGCGATCGAGGGACTGAAGTGCGAGACCGCAGTACATATTTGTTACGGCTATGGCATCAAAGCGAATACAGACTGGAAGAAAACACTTGGAACTGAGTGGCGTCAGTATGAGGAAACATTTCCCTCACTGCAAAAATCCAACATAGACATTATCTCTCTCGAATGCCACAACGGCCGAGTACCTTTTGAGGTCCTTGAACTGGTACGCGGCAAAAAAGTGATGGTTGGCGCAATTGACGTAGCAACAGACACGATTGAAACACCCGAAGAGGTTGCCGCAACGCTGCGCCATGCGCTCAAATATGTTGACGCAGATAAGCTTTACCCCTGCACTAACTGTGGTATGGCGCCACTCTCCCGAGAGCTGGCGCGCGGAAAAATGAGGGCACTTTCTGAAGGAGCAGAGATCGTGCGAAAAGAGCTCACAGCCTAGAAGAATCGCGCCACATCTAGTAGAGGGATCAAGACAAGAAAGCACGGTTACTCAGACACATGTCGCTTGCTGTCAGAACTAATGCACAGTACTTGATCCCCAGCTATTCAGCGCCCAGTCTTTGACCATAGGCCTGCAACAACTTCGCCAACTGCACCACTCCAGGCCCTGCTCGGTCGGCGTCCACCACCACGAGATAAAGCGTGACATTTCGCTGCCCACCGGTTGCCAATGGCAAGCGCTTTAAGACACCTTGCTTTAGCTGGGTGCGCATCCGTGTTGTTGGAATCCAAGCAAAACCAATGCCTCTACAGACCGCATCAACAGAGGCCTGAAAGTTAGATACAGTGACCCGCTGGCGGGCCTGTAGCCACCCAGCATCCACATCCTGCTTTCCCGAATCTCTGACAACGAGTTGACGATGTAGCCGCAGATCTTGATAGCTAAGGTCGCGCCCTAGTTGGTGTAACGGATGACTTGGCGCAGCCACCAACTGGAAATCGACGGTGACAAGCGGGTCTGCGACGTACCCCGGAGGCAGCCGCGCAGTAATAACGATATCCGCCTGCTTTTGCAGCAGTGCCTCATCGGTACCGCTCAAAATGGCCTCACGCCACTCAATGCGGGTCAGCGGATGGTTCTGCGCAAACTGCTCAATAACATCCAGCATCAGCTCGCTGGGTACCAGCGCGTCCGCTGCAACACTGACGCTTGGCTCCCATCCTTTTGAAAACTGTTTAGCTAACCCTTCAACTTGCAGTGCATCTTCTACCAGAACTTTAGCGCGGCCATAAAGCTGTTTACCCATCGGCGTGAGTGCGGCGCGGCGCCCTTGTAGCTCAAATACCCTCACAGAGAGCGCTGTCTCCAGCTTTTGGATCGCATAGCTGATCGATGACTGGCTTTTGTCGAGATGCTCAGCCGCTGAGGCATATCCATGGCACTCAACCACAGCGATTAGCGCCTGCCACTGCTCCAACGTCACTTCAATTTTCATATCTATTTTCTTGATCAAATTAATCGAATTATAGCTATTTATTATCCATTAAATAAATATAAAACTATCACCATTGATCTCACAAATCAGGCGGAACACACCATGAAAACACTACTCCATATCCAAACCAGTATTTTTGGCAATGATGGCCAGTCTAACCAAATTGCACAAAGCTATATCCAGAAATGGCAAGCTGACAACCCAACGGGTGCCGTCGTCGAGCGCGACTTAATCAGCCAGCCCCTTCCCCATATGGATTTAGCCATTGCCACCGCGCTACGCGCGCCCGCAGACCAACGAACAGCTGCCGATGAGCAAGTCATTGATCTATCAGACACGTTGATTGCAGAGCTCAAACAAGCCGACGCTATTGTGCTGGGCGTTCCGATGTACAACTTTTCGATTCCCACACAGCTAAAAGCGTATTTTGATCTGCTAGCGCGTGCAGGAGAGACGTTCCGCTACACCGAAAATGGCCCCGTTGGTCTCATTGAGAGCAAGCCTGTATTACTCATTACAACGCGCGGTGGCATGTACAAAGACACCGCATCAGACCACCAGATACCTTTTGTTCAACAGTTCTTAGGCTTTATCGGGTTAACGGATACGCGCGTGATCTATGCCGAGGGTTTAGCCATGGGCGATGTCGGTGAAGATTCACTGAAAACCGCGCACGATTTAGCGAAAAACTTGGCTTAGTCACTAACGCGATAGCTGTTGGAGTGAGCTTTAGCAGCTATCGTTTTGTATCAAATCTATCTCTTAGATGTCGCCCTTTTAGAACAGCTGCTAAAATAGAGGTATCCACCTATTAGAACGAAGTAAGCTGAATGACTGACTCCCTCTCCACCCATGGCTTTTTTCGACAGCTCTTTTCGTCCTCAAGCGACGCGATTTATGTGATCGACCCTGCCACATCTAAAGTGCTCGAAGCTAATGCTGCAGCCTGCAAAACGCTCTACATGGAGCGTGATGAAGTGGTTAATCATAGTGTTTTAAGCCTAAATAAAGACGTGGTTGGCTTTGAGCAGTGGCGTTTGATCAGCCAGGCGATCAAAGAGCAAGGGCAGTTTCGGTTTGTAGGACGCCACAAACGTAAAGATGGCAGCGACTTCCCTGTTGAGGTGATCAGTGACTTTTTCTCGCACGAAGGGAAAGACTACATCGTCTCTATCGCCCGCGACATCAGTGCGCGCAACGCCCACGATACAAAAGTCAGCGATGATGACTACATCCGTACCTTTGTTCTAAACGAGGCTAGCGATGGTTTGTGGGACTGGAATGCCCAAGATAACAGCTTATTCTTGAGCCGCCAGTGGTACCGTATGCTGGGCTATGGGCCTGATGAGGTCACAAACCCAACACTCAATACGTGGAAAGATGCTGTCCATCCCGAAGACTTAGAGCAAGTCATTAGCTTGCTTCAGAGCCACCTTGAGGGAAACGCCTCCCGCTACGAGGCCAAATATCGGCTGCGCAACCGCCAAGGCGACTATATCTGGGTGCATGATCGCGGCATGGTTGTTGAACGCGACGAGAACGATGCACCACTCAGAGTCGTAGGTATGGTACTTGATGTTACCGAAAGTCAGTTGCTAGCAGAAAAGCTTCTGGAGCACTCACGCTATGATGACCTCACTAAGCTCTATAATCGTAAAACAGGCTACGAGCTGTTTGAGAAGTACCTTCAGATCAGTGAGCATCAGCCCACCGAAATCCAGATTATCATGCTCGATATTGACCGTTTTAAAGAGCTCAACGACACCTTCGGACACGTAACCGGCGACCACGCGATTCAGCACTTCACTGAGACGATGCAAAGCGTTACACGCAAAACCGATATCCTATGCCGCTGGGGTGGCGAAGAGTTCTTACTGCTCTGCCCCGGCAGTACAAAAACTGCCGCGGTCAAGATGGTGAACCGAATATTGAGTGAGTTCAGCCAAACACCTTTCACAACCGATGAGGGGATTGAGTTGCACCTGAGTGCAAGCGCAGGCGTGAGCAGCTACCCTGAGGACGGCCACTCCATTCGCGGGCTTGTTAAGGCAGCCGATACGGCAATGTACAAAGCGAAATCCCTTGGGCGCAACCGTGTTTGCACCCAAGAAGATCTCAGCTAATTACTGCTTAGGGTTACGAGCTTCATCGTTGGGCTCAAGGCGGTGGCCTGCCACAACAAACTCTGGCAAGTTGAGGTCGCCAAACACGGCGGCTAAACGCGTTGCAAAGATGATCAGCATCGAGATAACCGCCAAGATTTGCTGGTCAATCAAGCCGTAGAACGCCACATAAAATATCGCGCCCAGCATGGCACATGTTGCATAAAGCTCACCATCACGGTGCAAAATGAGCGGGATTTGCCCCGTCAGCACATCGCGAATCATACCCCCGGCGGCTCCGGTGATACAGGCCATCATGACCACAATGGTTGGACTAGCGTCTAGCATCAGGGCTTTTTCAGCGCCTAAAATCGCAAAGAGCGCTAGCCCAGCAGCATCAAGGATTAGCATCAACCGCCTTGGATACTGGAAATATCGGCACAGCAAAAAAGCCGCTACCGCAGACCAGATGGCCGTCCAGAGATAGGTGGTGTTAACAACCCAGCCTAATGGGTAGGAATCAAGTGTAATATCCCGAATCGTACCGCCGCCTAAAGAGGTGACAATCGCCAACACCACCACCCCTAACGTGTCCATCCGCTTTCCTTGTGCCGCTAGCGCTCCTGTAATCGCGAATACAGAAACACCAATTAGCTCAGCGATATAGATAAACTCATCATACGCCACGTATGCTACTCCTCAGCGATCAACGCCAACGTCCGCGGCGGCTACCTGTAGTACCCGCCAACTTCACTAAACCAACCCGTGTATGGGCATGACATAACGCAATTGCCAGCGCATCTGCCGCATCTGCTTGCGGTATTCCGGGCAACTTCAGGATATGGGACACCATATGCTGCACTTGTGTTTTATCAGCCGAGCCTTTGCCGACAACCGCTTGCTTAACGGCTCGGGCCGCATATTCGTATACAGGCAACGATTGCTGACTTGCCGCCACAATCGCCACACCACGCGCCTGTCCAAGCTTCAATGCAGAATCTGCATTACGCGCCATAAAGACCTGCTCGATCGCCACCTCTTGCGGTGAGTACTGACGTATGACCTCGGAAATACCCGAGAAAACCTGATCGAGCCGTTCCGGCAATGCATCACCTTTAACTCGGATGCAGCCACTGGCAACGTACTCATTTTTTGCACCCACAGAGTTAATAACGCCGAAACCGGTGATACGGGAGCCTGGGTCAATGCCGAGAATCAGCATGTATCTGCTTGTCCTTACTTTAGACAAAAAACAAAAAGCCGGGCTAAAACCCGGCTTTCTCTTAACAACAACGGAGGGGTTTATGCCTCGTAGGCCTCCGGAGGAATCTCTGCATTATGATAAACATTTTGCGAATCATCTAGATCCTCCAAAACATCAATCAACTTGAGGATCTTCTGGGCTGTTTCAACATCCAGTTCAACTGATGTTGAAGGCACCATATCGACCTCAGCATGCGCAGGTTCAAGGCCCGCATCCAACAACCCTTGTTTCACATCCATGAAAGATTGTGGTTCAGTAAGGACTTCAACAGAGCCATCTTCGTGTGCCACCACATCATCTGCACCCACCTCTAACGCCACTTCCATCACGGCATCTTCATCCGCATCCGTGAAAGTGATGCGGCCCTTCTTATCAAACAAGTAAGCCACCGAGCCATTCGTGCCCAAGTTGCCGCCATGTTTATTAAAAGCCGCTCGCACCGCAGCCACGGTACGGTTGACGTTATCGGTCATACACTCAACGAGGATCGCAACACCACTTACGCCGTAACCTTCGTAGGTTAGCTCATCGTAGTTCTCACCTTCACCACCACCGGCACCACGAGCAATCGCCTTGTCGATGGTGTCACGCTTCATGTTTGCACCGAGTGCTTTATCAACCGCTGCGCGCAAACGTGGGTTATCGTCGGGATTACCGCCACCCTCTTTTGCTGCAACCACCAGCTCTCGAATCAACTTGGTGAAGATTTTGCCGCGTTTAGCGTCCTGCGCTGCTTTGCGGTGTTTTATATTGGCCCACTTAGAATGACCTGCCATAAAAACCTCTCCGTCGCAGCGCGCTGCACCCCACGATGCCGCGCGCTGGTATTACTTACTGCTCTTTCTTACGCAACTTGATGTTCAGCTCACGTAGCTGAGCTGCACTCACTTGGCCCGGTGCTTCAGTCATCATGCACGATGCACTCTGCGTTTTCGGGAAAGCGATCACTTCACGAATAGAGTCTGTGCCTGTCATCAGCATGATCAAACGATCCAGACCAAATGCCAAACCACCGTGTGGAGGCGCACCGTATTTCAAGGCGTTCAACAGGAAGCCAAATTTATCATCAGCTTCTTCGTCAGAGATACCCAGAATCTCCAGTACAGTTGCCTGCATCTCTTGGTCGTGAATACGCACAGAACCACCGCCTAGCTCACAACCGTTCAGTACCATATCGTAAGCACGAGACAGCGCTTCAAGCGGGTTAGCTTTCAGCTCAGCAGGTGAACAGCTCGGTGCTGTGAATGGGTGATGCAGCGCCGTTAGGCCACCGTTGTCGGTCTCTTCGAACATTGGGAAGTCGACTACCCACAAAGGCGCCCACTCGCACTGTGCCATATCGAGGTCTTCACCCACTTTGATACGCAGCGCACCCAGTGCTTCAGAAACGATCTTCGCTTTATCTGCGCCGAAGAATACGATATCGCCATTTTGCGCACCTAAACGCTCCATGATCGCCATCGTTACAGCTTCGCCCAAGAACTTGATGATCGGTGACTGCAGGCCTTCGATGCCGTTCTCGATCTCATTGACCTTAATCCACGCAAGACCTTTCGCACCGTAGATGCTAACGAACTTGGTGTAGTCATCGATGTTCTTACGCGTTAGCTGAGCACCGCCTGGTACTTTCAACGCAGTCACACGGCTCTTAGGATCGTTTGCAGGGCCGGCAAACACTTTAAACTCAATCTCTGCCATCAAATCTGCAACATCAACCAGCTCCATTGGGTAACGTAGGTCTGGTTTGTCGGACCCGAAGCGCTGCATCGCTTCAGAGAATGGCATACGTGGGAACTCACCCAGATCGATACCTTTAAGCTCAAGGAACAGCTTACGGATCATATTCTCGGTGATGCCCATGATACCTTCCTCATCCATAAACGAGGTTTCGATATCGATTTGGGTAAACTCAGGCTGACGATCAGCACGTAGGTCTTCATCACGGAAGCACTTAGCCACTTGGTAGTAGCGATCAAAGCCCGCCACCATCAATAGCTGTTTAAACAGCTGCGGCGACTGTGGCAGTGCAAAGAACGCACCTTCGTGCACACGGCTTGGTACCAAGTAGTCACGCGCGCCTTCAGGCGTTGCGCGGTTCAAAATTGGCGTTTCGATATCTAGGAAACCGTTGTCATCGAGGTAGTTACGAATCGCATTCGTCACCTTAGAGCGAAAACGCAGCTTCTCTTGCATCTCTGGACGACGCAGGTCGATATAACGGTGACGCAAACGTACATCTTCGCCAACGTGCTGGTGCTCGTCTAACTGGAACGGTGGTGTTTCAGACTTGTTAAGAATAACGAGGTCTTTACCGAGTACTTCGATCTCACCTGTTGGCATATCTGCATTAACAGTGCCTTCAGGACGATTACGCACCAGACCACGTAGCTCGATAACATATTCGTTACGAACACTATCCGCGAGCGCGAAGCTCTCTTCTCGGTCGGGATCAAACACAACTTGGGTCAGACCTTCACGGTCACGGACGTCCAAAAAGATAACTCCACCGTGGTCACGTCGACGGTGAACCCATCCGCTTAGTGTTACCTCTTCACCAACATGCTCTTTTCGCAGATCGCCGCAATAATGGCTGCGCATAATCTCTTGTTCCTATTGTTTAACCGCGTGCTGAATGAGCCAGCACATAGAATTGGGTATCAAAAATAAAGGCCGAAATTATACCTGAAAGCGTGCTAGAAAACAGGCTTTCGGCCTTGGCAATCGCGTTAAGCTTGGATCAATTGCAGATCGCCGGTTAACATCGTTGCTACTTTTTTACGAATCGCTTCCACCTGTTCTTGCGTATAGGCAACAGGAGGATGAGCACCCCACACAGGGCCGGGCCACGCCGGATCGGATTCTTGACGTGCAACATGGTGTATATGTAGCTGGGAAACGATGTTTCCAAGCGCACCGATATTCATCTTCTTGGCAGCAAAACTATCGGCCATTAGCTCAGCAAGCTCTGCCGACTCATCCATCAACTGTTGCCGATCCTCTTTGGATAGATGGTATATTTCAGTGGCTCCGGCACGGCGCGGAACCAAAATAAACCACGGATATTGAGCATCGTTCATGAGTAATAATCGACATAGCGGAAAATCGCCCAATACAATGCAGTCGTTAGCCAGACGGCTATCGAGTACGAACTCAAGCTCTAATTCATCCATCTTTCACACTCCGATACGTTGATAACCAGACACAGTATACGCTATGGCATACCGACTCGCTCTTGTTCAATCCGTTCACGATATCCCGAAAGATCAATGGGATACCTGCCTAGGTAGCGATTACCCATTCCTGCAATATGCATTTATCGCAGCACTGGAAGACAGCGGCGTTACCCGTGCAGATACCGGCTGGCAGCCTCTTCACATTACCCTCTACGAGGGCGATACGCTGCTTGCGATTGCACCGTCCTACATTAAAACCCACTCCTACGGCGAGTATGTCTTTGACTGGGCATGGGCCGATGCATATCAGCAGCACGGGCTGGACTACTACCCTAAACTGCTCACCGCGGTGCCTTTTTCGCCTGTTACCGGCCCGCGCATACTGACGCAGCAGCCATTGAACGAGATCGTCCCATGGCTTGCCGAGGGCGCCACTGCATTTTGCAAACAGCAAGGCCTTTCATCGTGGCATACGCTGTTTCCAACCCAAGCGGAAGCCGAAGCCCTCTCCGGTGCTGACTTACATATTCGCCTCGGGAGCCAATATCATTGGTTTAACGAAGGCTATAGCCACTTTGACGACTTCTTGGCACGTTTTACGTCACGCAAACGTAAAAGTGTGAAACGCGAGCGGCGCAAAGTTGCTGAACAAGGCGTCACTATTCGCTGCGTTGAGGGTGACCATATCGATAAAACGCTGCTAGACAGCTTTTATCACTGTTACCACCTCACATATTTAAAGCGTGGCCGACAGGGTTATCTCAACAAAGCGTTCTTCGCAAACCTTTTGGAAAACATGGCGGATCAACTCGTCTTGTTTGTAGCAACCTATGATGAGCAAACCGTCGCGTGTGCTTTGTGCTTTAAGGACAGCACCACCCTTTATGGCCGTTATTGGGGCTGTTTAGACAATTTCGATAGCCTGCATTTCGAAACCTGCTATTACACCGGCATCGAGTATTGTATTGAACAAGGCTTACAGCGCTTCGACCCCGGCGCCCAAGGTGAGCACAAAATACAGCGCGGGTTTCAGCCGATTGAAACCTGGTCATCGCACTTTATTGCACATCCGGGGTTTGATGAAGCGGTCGGGAAGTTCGTTGAACAAGAAAAACAGGCGATGAAAGAACAGATAAAGGAGCTCACGACCTGGTTGCCGTTTCGTTGCGAGGACTAAAAATAATGGAGGCGCGAGCCGGAATCGAACCGGCGTACACGGAGTTGCAGTCCGCTGCATAACCACTCTACCATCGCGCCTTAGAAGCCGAATAATCTATCAGAATGACACGGCTCCTGAAAAGAGGTGCGCACTATACCGACAAATACAGGCGCTGACCAGCCTTCCCGTTAAGAAAAATCAACACTTGGGTAGATTAGTCGATACACAGCGTGGGTTCCGCTTTTCCTGAAGACACATAAGTGCGGCAGCCAAAAAGCACAGTGGTGCTGGCGCATTGGCCCGCAACACTCGTTCCAATCTGGGCTCCGGTCTCTTTCGCTAAACAAGCCACTTGGCATTGCTCACTATCGGAGCACATCTTACCCGCATCATGGGCCGTTAAAACACAGGCAGGCTGCTGCAACTTACCGACCTTTCGCCACTCGCCTGCATAAGCGCGGCACTCTTTCTCTGCCTGGATGCTCGCTGCCAGCTCAACTAATGATGTCTGAGCCTGCTGCTTCTGCGGCAAACCGCTGCACGCCGCGAGCAAACCACAGCACACCAACACAAACACGAAATACGGTTGTTTCACCTAGAACCCCTCCACTATGAACAACTTAAAGCTCGGGTAAGTTAACATTACATACTACTAACGAAAACTAAGCAGCGGTACATCAGGCAAGTTTTCAGCTACGGCCTGATAGGTTTCATACCCTGTGAGCCGGTCCACCACCACAGGCAGAGGCGCTGGCCATATCTCGGGTAGATCGGCTTCGCCTTCAGCGGTTGCAGCGTATGCTAACTGTTCTTGTGGCGGGCAAAACGCTGCATTCACACCCGGCTTATCGCCGCGAGCATCCACCCGATACCAACCAAACTCCTGCAGGTATACAGCGTTTAAGCCATGTAAGCAGTATTGCGATGGGGTCACGCTGGTCAAACGCTGATAACACAACCCTGCCGGTATGCCGTTGGCGCGTAAGAGAGCCGCTAAAAGATGACTTTTGGCATAGCAATACCCTGTTCGATGCGCCAAAACATCTGAAGCGCGACAGGTGACCGGGTTCAGTTGGTAATCCCAACTGTGCTTAATCTCATCCTTCACAAACGCAAAGCAGGCGCGCGCAATATCGATAGGCGTGTCCAACCCTTCAGACAGTACCCTTGCTTTAGCCAGCACATCGGGGTGCTGCCAGTCGATATATTGGCTCGACGCTAAATATTCATCCATTTTTGCTATCCCCATCATCATACCTCACCAGCCAGAGGGGCCTGTTTATTGCGTCGCTTTCAGTTGAAATAAGCTTGCGCCCATACCGATAAACAAACCACCACTAATCCGTTGAAACCAAGCCCCCCGGCCACCCGCCAAGAGCCCCTTGGCCCGCTGTGCAAGATAGCCATAGCTGGTAAGCGATACGAATGAGAAGAACATAAAAATCGCAGTCATCACAAAAAATTGCGGCAACACGGCATTAGTGACATCTAAAAACTGAGGGAACAGTGCCGTAAAAAATAGGATCGGCTTCGGATTGGTGGCAGCAACCACAAACCCCTCTTTAAAGGAGGCGGTTAAGCTACGCGCAGGCACGCGACCTGCGCCCTGCTGCAACGTCATGGCTTTACGGCTTGCCAGTAGTTGGCGAACACCCAAGTAGATCAAGTATGAGGCCCCCACCACTTTTACCACCAAGAACAAGGTTGCAGAGGTCATCAAAATAGCGCTTAAGCCACTCATCGCTAAGCTCGATAGCAGCAGCAAACCTAGGATATTCCCTAAAGCAGAGACCATCACAACCTTTACACCATGCATTGCACCGTTATAGATCGCTAAGAAGATCGCCGGGCCCGGGCTAATGACGTAAAAAAAAGCGACCGCCACATACATCAGCAAAAGTTCGTAGTTCATGTCTTCCTCTCACCTGAACAAGATTAGCCCGATAGAATAAAGCATTAGCGCTTATCGATATATACATTTTCAACAGCGAAGTAACGGGCTGGCGGCACGCCCATCAAACGCTTAAACATCGCGATAAAATTACTGGGCGTTGCAAAACCCAGCGCAAACGCCACATCACTAACCGACCTCCCCTGCGCCAACAGCCCGAGCGCATGGTTTAACTGAGCCTGATTACGCCACTGCGCAAAGCTAAGGCCTGTCTCAGCTTGCATTAAACGCCGCAATGAACGGGCAGAAAGCGCACCGAACGCCGCCCACTGCTCCACTGTTTTCGCATGATTTGGCTCGCTTAGCAGCCCTTCTGCAATACGTACTAAACGAGGGTCTTTTGGCATAGGAAGATAGAGCTTTTCCGGTGCTGCGGTGCGAATTTCATCCAGCATCACCGCCATGATATGTTGATCTTCGTTTGTTAGATGCTCCCGGCTCCACGTTGTACTGCGCATGACCAACGCCTCTAATACAGGGTTCAGACTCAATACCCGCGGCTGGTGTGGTAGCACACTGCAAAGCTCGGGATGTAACAGCACCGAATGGCCAACCACCGTGCTGCAAAACAAAACGCTGTGCTGCGCTCCCGGCGGAATCCACCCTGCACGATAAGGCGGCAGAACCCATGTACCGGCCTCTGTCTTGATCTGCACCAATCCGGCTTGAATGCACAGTAGCTGCCCACGAAAATGCTGATGCCAACGATAGGGCTTATCTGCTCTGCTGTTCTGATCAGCCTGCCGAGACCACCGGCATCCAATAAGCGGCGCGCCTGACGTTCTCTCACTGAAATCCCTTACGCTCATGCCTAAGCCCTGCCTTGGCCGTTATTCATTATATTTCGTCCAAACATCATTAAATTACTAGCAGAAAAACACGCTAACGTAACGCCTCTCTTTGATTATGCCGAGGTGTTTTGCCAATGATCGACTTAACTTTCGCACTCTACTACGCCCTACTTGGCGCTGGTGTTGGGTTTATTGCCGGGCTTGTGGGCGTGGGTGGTGGTGGTCTAACCGTACCGGCGTTTACGCTTCTCTTTACCGCACAGGGTATTGCTGACCAAGAGGTGGTACATCTCGCCCTTGGAACATCGATGGCCGCGATGATTTTTACCACCTTTAGCAGCATGCGAGCCCACCAGCGCAAAGGCCATATCAACCGGCCACTTGCCATCAAAATGGTCATTGGAGTCACCGCTGGTACGCTCCTCGCTACCACTATCGCGGCTGAGGTAGACGGCATTTTACTCGCGCTCTTTTTTAGCATCTTTATGCTTTATGTGGCTTTTAAAATGTTTCAATCGAAGCCTGTACAACCCAATGCAAACCTACACTCCACTGCGGGCAATATTGGCGTTGGCGGCGTTATCGGCACCGTTTCAGCATTGGTTTCGGTAAGCGGCGCAGGGATGATTGTTCCCTACCTGATCGGGCAAAATGTTGCGGTGAAACACGCGGTGGGGACATCGGCTGCCATCGGTTTCCCGCTCGCTGTGACTGGGGCGCTCGGTTACCTAATTAATGGCTGGGAGCACACCGCAACTGCAGAGCTGACATTGGGTTACATCTACCTCCCCGCTGTTGTGATTTTCTCGATCACAAGCTACCTCTGTGCACCCATTGGTGTCGCCTGTGCAGCGCACTTGCCCGCCGCTCACTTGAAAAAAGCACTGGGTATTCTCTCTCTATTACTGAGCGTAAAAATGCTGGCACACGTGGCAACGCTTAGCGGGTGGATATAGCAAATTGCGGGGCTCGCCTCACGGCAGAGCCCCTAAAACTGAGGGATTAGTGAGCGTGAGGCTTTAAAGTGAAGGTATCGGTGGTGTAGCGAACACCGTCTCTCACGAATGAGATTTCGGCATCTGTCATAAAGCTTTTACCGGTTAAAAAGCTAGCATCCGCACCAGAATCGCCGGGGAAGATAAAGTAGTTGGTTCCGGTGTCTCGGATATTCCCCTTCCCATCTTCATCTTCGTTACGCAAGGTATTACGCACACGTAAATCAACGGACTTCACCGCTAACCGAGGGAAACTAACATGAATCTCAGAATCGATGGGTAGATCAAGTGGTTGGCTCCCTGCTTTGTCCGTTGTGACCCACAACTCCAGATCACCTTTATCGTCATGCAGCTTAAGCTCGGCAAAGCCGACGCGCTTATTCGCAACCAGTAACGGCACCACAACGCCATCGTGTAAGGTATGGCTGTGCCCGTGATCATACATGCTCTCGTGGGAGACCGTTTGGTTAGCATAATGGTGCGTACACCCGGTAGCCACCGACACAATTGAAAGTAGTAATACTGATGTTTTAAGTTTTAACACAGCTTCCGTTCCCTCTTTGTAAAACAGCACATGAGCCGCTCGAAGCTAAGGATACTACGAACAAGTCAGGTAATTTTGGTCTGACTTGCTCGCACGCCAACAATACTTCAAATGAGCCATTTAGCCCCAGTTTTCTCACTATGATGCTGCTCTGAGCAACTAAAATCCGTCAT
>NZ_SACQ01000015.1 GCF_004005935.1 Neptunomonas marina
AGGGTATGGACGCCGACCCTTGCCCGCTTTTGGGTAGAACGGTTCAATTTGAGCTTCAAGTTGCTGCCATGGGATCAGTTCATTCATCCGACCAAGGAAAAGCTCTTTGCGGGTTTTACGGCGTTTGTTAGTAAACTCGCTATCAGAGAAAGACAGTTGCTGGCTCATGAGATGAAGGCTTCCAATGGGAATGAGGTGGTTATTGTCTCATGCTAGGGACTTAATCGCATGTTCCCTAACTTGAATAGGACAGCCGATGAAGTCTAGTGCCCCTGATATTATTGAAGGCTCATATGTTATGCGCCTTGTATCTAGGCCTAAATAGTACCACAATTAGGTATATTTTGGTATTGGGAGCTATATTATGGCTAAGAACACTAGTATTACCTTGGGTGACCATTTTGACGGTTTTATTACTAATCAAATCCAAAGCGGTCGCTATAGCTCTGCAAGTGAAGTCATTCGTTCCGCTTTACGTTTACTTGAAATCCAAGAAACTAAAATGAACACCTTACGCCAATTGCTTGTTGAGGGTGAAGAAAGTGGAATTACGGATTATGACCTTGACTCGTTTATCAATGAGTTAGATAGCGAAGAGAGAAAATGACACCATTTCAATTAACTAACAAGGCGAAGTCTGATTTAAGAGATATAGCCTTGTTTACCTTTAGACGCTGGGGTCGTGAACAGCGAAATATTTACCTAAAACAGTTTGATGACTCATTTTGGCTATTAGCCGAAAACCCTGACATTGGTAAAGCCTGTGACGAGATTCGCGATGGATACAGAAAATTCCCACAAGTAAGCCACGTAATATTTTATCGTCAGACCGGCAGTCAAAATATTGAGATTATCCGTATCCTCCACAAAAGCATGGATGTGAATCCAATTTTTGGCGCTGTAACGACCGCGTAATAGGTGCGAGATTGCGAGCATCCTAATTGACGCGTTTGATACTCATTGAGCCTTCTCCCCAGCCTAGCCAGATTGACTAAGCTGGAAGGCAACCAAACCCAAAAGGAGAAGACCCAATGAACTTTTACAATGCACTCATCGTCATTATTGTGGAGTCGATTTGCATGCTCGTAGCTTGTATGTCTGTATCCTCAATCAGCAGAGTGAAACCTTGTTGCACAAGGAAATTCCTGCCAGTCCTGATGCTCTCATCGCCTGATCCAACCCTATCTGGATAACCTGGTCGTGGGTGTTGAATGCATGCATTGCTGGTACTAGGTAGCTGACTTCTGTGAAGAGCAAGGCATTACTTTTATTCTCGGTCACGCCTTATACATGAAAGCAATTCACGGCGGTAAAACCAAGAATGACCGAATAGATTCCCACAAAATAGCGGCATTGATCAGGGGCGGTAACTTTCCTTTGGCTTATGTGTATCCCAAAAGCATGCGAGCTACGCGTGATCTGCTTCATGATGAAAGATGAAAGATGAAAGATGAAATAAATGCGAGTACCTGTAGCGAATAAGTACTTATCTCCGTTAGTTAGGAAGCTGCAAAACCGAATCAGGGGCTTGTTCGCACTTTCCTTAGCCTTCTTTAGCGAATATAGCCAGTCGCTTTATTAATAATCTCCGGATTAATGATGCCCTTCATCATTTTTTGCCACGTGCAGTAAGGATCTGATATTGCGCCTCTGTCAGGTCAGGCAGACGCTTAAGAAATGCCACCATATTCCAGATACGTACATCATCATGCCCTGGCGCCCAAGCGGGCATTCCCGATGCTTTAATTCCGTGTTTGATAATCCAGAAATTTCGCTGATCAGCGGCTTGTGCATCTTCACCCGCTCGAGAGATATCTGCCAAGTTTGGTGGAGATGGATACAAACCTAATGTAAAATCGCTTTCAGTTTTACCCGGCTTAAGATGGCAACCAGCACACATATCATTGTAGTCAGCACCACCTTTGAGTAAACGATCAACCGAATCAAGATCCGACGGCACTTCAATGTTTTTCGAGGAGCGTGAGATCGAATTCTCGCGTAATGTCTCTAAGGCCCACGTGGTAATATCATAGTGAGGATCGTCAGCCCCCATCGAATATAAACCCGAGTACAGAAACGCCACGCCTCCTATCGCAATAGCACCCGTTATTGCTATCAATCGCTTTAAACAAGCGCCTTTTGTAAAAGCTGTCATCAGATAATCCCCCCCCCGAGCACATCCCTTACCGATCTCTCGGCAAGGGGCATGCAGATTATTTGTTTCTATTTTTCTTTGATTGCTACTTATTACTGCGAGGGAGCTTTCATCTGATGACCATCCCCATGAGATGCACTGTCTGCTTCTGCTGAGTCATGCCCCTCTGTTTCTGCCGTACCATGCTGCATGGTGCTCATGCATTGCTGCATCATCGCCATCACGATAGGGTCGTTCATATCCATTTTACTATGATCCATCGTGCTCATAGCCGCACAATCCGGGCTCTCTGCTGTCTTCATATGCTCTTTTTCGCCATGTGCCAGTGCCGAAAACGACAACATGAGTGCAGGTACAGCAACTAAAGCGCTAAGTTGTTTACTCTTCATTTTTAACTCCTGAAATATGTTATTTTTGTATTTGAATGGCATTAGAACCAAAATTTAATCCCTGCGACATAACGTGTATCACGAACAGACTCGTTGGCAGCCCGGGCAATATCTGCCGTTTGGCCCAGCTTACTTGTCCACTCGACCCCGACATAGGGGGCGAACTGCCGCGTCATCTCGTAGCGTACCCTTAATCCAAACGCGACATCCGAAAAGCCATCGCCCAATCCGTTCTCAATATCATCCTGGCCATACAGGCTCACCTCAGCACGCGGTTGCAGTACCCATTGTTGACTAAGCAATATCTCGTACTCAGCTTCAAGTGAAAGGGCCGTTCGTCCACTTTCTCCAATATAAGCAGTCATATCTAACTCAAACCAGTACGGAGCCAGCCCCTGCAACCCAATAGCAAGCCATTGTCGGTCCACACCCTCATCATATTGATCAAGTCGTATGCCCAACTGCGTATCGAAATAAGCACTGTATGCATGACTCCACAGAATATCTGCCTGACTTTCTTCCAAACGCCCGCTAGCGACATCACCTTCAAATTTGACATACAGGCGGTCATATGTGGAGCCATACCAGCCTCGAACATCAAATACGCCAGTATCATTATCAGAATCGTATTCGACACGATCGCCCTGAATCGCCCAAAATTTATGCTCGTCCGCAAGCTTTATCTGACGCGGCCCTCCTAACGCATAGGGCCCTTTTTCTAAGGTATAGCCATCTGAGTAGGCATGGGGGTCACGAATTTCAGGTTGATCCGTTTTAGCCTGGGCCATTTTAGAGTGATCCATTTCAGCACGAGCCAGCAAAGAGCTCGTACTCATTGCGAACACAGCGACAACTGCCAGCGGCTTTATCACATCAACATTAATTAATTGTTTCATGAAACCACCACTTCACGGAACATGCCCGCATCCATATGAAAAAGAAGATGACAATGCCAAGCCCAGCGGCCTACATCATGCGGCGTTGTTAAGAAACTAATCCGCTGAGCGGGCTGCACAGAGAGTGTGTGACGACGCACTAACAATTCGCCCTCCGCAGATTCCAAATCACTCCACATACCATGCAAGTGCATGGGGTGAGTCATCATCGTGTCATTTTGTAAAATGATGCGTATCCGCTCGCCCTGGCGCATCGAAACCGGTGTGCTCTTACCAAACTCAAGCCCATCAATTGACCAGCTATAACGTTCCATATTGCCCGTCAGATGCAGCTCTATCTCCCGGGTAGGTACTCGGTCATCATCTAGTACACCATGAATTGAACGTAAATCAGCCTGTGTTAATACACGCCGACCATTGTTACGCAGCCCGATACCCGGGTCATCCAGATTAGTACGTGGCGTATCCACACGCATATCGACAGACGGGCCATATTCTGTACTCGCATGCCGAGCGGTTTGCGAAGGCACCTCCAGAGGGTTCGTCTGCATACCTTTCATGGTGCTGTGATCCATACCTTTCATGGCGCTATGGTCCATACCTTTCATGGCGCTGTGATCCATTGCGCCCATCATGTCAGTCATTGTCAGCCATTCAACGGGATCAAGCTCCGGCACAGGAGCAACAAGCCCCGGACGGACTGATAAGGTGCCACTCGCGTAACCGGATCGATCCATGCTTTGTGCGAAAATGGTGTACGCATCCCCTTCAGGCTCGACAATAACATCGTACGTTTCACCGGGACCAAAGCGGAACTCATCTACGCTAACCGGTTTCACATTTTGCCCATCGGCCTGCACAATACTCAGGCTCAAGCCGGGTATTCGCACATCATAAAAGCTATTACTGGAACCATTGATAAAGCGCAGGCGCACACGCTCACCTTTATTAAACAACCCGCTCCAGTTGCCCGCAGGCGTCATACCGTTCATCAGATACGTAAAGGTTGTTGCTGAAAGATCCGCTAAATCAGTAGGATTCATTCGCATCTGATTCCACATCTTGCGCTTTTCAAACGCTCCTTTAAGCCCTATCGTTGATGCATCTCGTAAAAAATCACCGACTACTGGCTGATTGAAGTTATACACATCACTTTGCACCTTCAATTTGGAAAAGGCAGACATAGGACTTTCATCTGTCCAGTCTGAGAGCTGTATTACATGATCTTGATCTGCCTGAATCGACTCACCTTCGCGCGGCTCTACTATGAGCGCGCCATACATCCCGGTCATCTCCTGGAAGCCAGTATGCGAGTGATACCAGTAAGTCCCACTTTGTTTTAACGTAAAGCGATACTCAAAAGTCTCTCCTGGTGCTATACCGCGAAAGCTAATGCCTGGTACGCCATCCATCTGATAAGGAAGGATAATTCCATGCCAATGAATCGAAGTAGAAACAGATAGACGATTAATCACACGAATAGTCACCTCATCGCCTTCGCGTAAACGCAGTGTCGGTGCAGGAATAGATCCATTAATAGTGGTTGCCATTCGCGCAACGCCCGTAAAATTGACCGGTGTTTCAGCGATAACCAACGTGATGACCTTGCCACTCAACACCGGCGCTGATCCTAAGCGGGTATCATTTGTGTTGGCAGAAAGTAGCCTTGGCATTGCGGATAAGACACCACCCGCTGCCAGGCCTTTTACAAAAAGCCGTCGTGACAAACGAGGGCGAGAAATTAACGCAGATTCGTCTTGTTTCATACTTTCTGGTGCTCCGCTGTTACTGCTTACCATGCTGTTATTAAGTGACTGCTAACGTGTTAAAAAATAGCTATTGTCATGTGTCAAGCGTCACACTCTAGCGCGACCTCCCTGACAGCGGCATGACCTGAAGATGACAAAATTGTAATCTTCAGGTTGTAGGAAAAAGTGATTAAGTCCTCAGTCATGAAGGACTTAAGATCGCAGCATGATTACCCCATTTACCAGAGAGATGAGGTCAAAAAAGGAATTAAAAACAGCACACGGAAGAAAGGAGCAACTCAACCTTTATTAGTTGAAAGGCGGGCAGGTATTAACTTAATCGCATCTTTCCCAGGGGAAATTAATACCAATAGAGACTGGAACCCGTTACGTTTTAGTAATCAACGAATCATTTTTAAAAAATGTCACTTTAAAGCTCGTGCGCTCTACCGTTGAAGATACTGATATTTCGCCATTATGAGCTACTACGATTGCACGTGTTATTGCTAAACCTAAACCTACCCTTTCAGAATTTCCTTTCATTCGATTTTTATCAACCCTGTAAAAACGTTCAAAAAGATGAGGAATATGCTCTGCTGATATTGGCGTACCTACATTATTTACTGTAAGAAGAGTTGACTTATCACTCGCTTCAATTTGAACTTCGACGGTACTATGAGTGGGCGTATAACGTATAGCATTAGATAGTAAGTTATTGATAACCCGACGAATCATTAAACGATCACCTTGTATTTCACCTTTCCCTTTAAGTCTCAGCAATATGTTATGGTCTTCTGCCAACGCATCATAAAATTCAAATAAATCAGCTACTTCTTTATCAAGCTCAATAGTTTCCTTAGAGGGTAACTCTAATCCATGATCCGCTTTGGCAAGAAAAAGCATGTCTGAAATCATACGTGAAAGCCGCTCATACTCTTCTGCATTAGAAGCGAGAATAGATTGATATGTTCGGGCATCTCTGGGGAAACTCAGAGCTACATGTGTTTGCGTCATCAGATTGCTGATGGGTGTTCTAAGCTCATGAGCTATATCTGAGGAAAACTCAGATATACGCCTGAACGCATCTTCTAATCGCTCTAACATTTGATTGAGAGCATTAGCCAACTCTGAGATTTCTGCCGGAACATTTTCAACAGGCATGCGCTTATCTAACTGGTTCGCTGTAACCGCTAATGCACGATTTCTCATTTGATATAGAGGCAGCAAACCTTTCTTTGCCGCTAACCAACCGAGAAGACCACTGATTAATGCAGCGATAACAACATAGAGTAACAGGGCACCCTGAAAGCGTGACATAAAAAGCTCATGATGATTAATATTCAACGCTACCAATATACTAATCGGCTGTTTCGGCTGAGCTATTGTACTTTTAGTGACAACAAGCCCTCGATAAGATTGCCCCTCAGCACTCCAGGTTATAGCGTGAGGAGAAGACACACTTGATTTTCCTTTTATGAGATTAAGAGGAAATGTTACTCCTCCAGAGCTATACAGTGGCACACCCTGCTCATTCATCACTAAAACCAACAGCTCTTTATGCCCAATTAACCCTGATTTTAGCTTGTCTGCGAACACAGGCAATGTACCCGCACCAACACCCTCAGAAACAATACTACTGACTAGCTGTATTTTCCCTTGCAGTGTTTCTTTATCCTGCTCAAAGAAGTGCTGCTTTATAGAGAAGACAATCACGACACTAAGCCCTAGTAAAACAAAACCTGATACCAATGCATATAAGCCCGTCAGCCGCCAAATTAAAGATAATTTACGTTTCATATTTTGTCAGAAACCTCTAACACGTAACCCATTCCCCGAAGCGTATGTATGAGTTTAAGACCATAAGGCTCATCTACTTTTCTACGAAGACGCCTAATAGCGACTTCTATCACATTAGTATCACTGTCAAAATTCATATCCCATACCTGAGATGCAATCAAAGACCGTGACAACACCTCACCCTCTCGTCTCATGAGTAATTCCAATAACGAAAACTCTTTAGCCGTGAGCTCTATTCGTATACCCGCTCTGCTAACCCGTCGGCGTAACAGATCAAGCTCTAAATCGGCAACAGTCAACACGGTCGCTTCTGGCGTGATGCGAGTGCGTTTTAATAAAGAACGTATACGTGCCAGGAGCTCTGAAAAAGCAAAAGGCTTTACTAAATAATCATCAGCACCGAGTTCAAAGCCCTTTACCCGGTCCTCTACCTGATCGCGTGCGGTTAAAAATAATACAGGCATATCCCTGCCACTCAGGCGTAATGTTTCTAAAACTTTCCAACCATCAAGTCCGGGCAACATGACATCAAGGATAATCAAATCATAAGCGTCAACTTGTGTAAGCGCCAAATGAAGACCATCTATCCCGTTACACGCAAGATCCGTATTAAACCCGGCTTCATTTAGCCCCTGCTGAAGAAACATTCCTGTTTTATCTTCATCTTCCACAACCAGTATTTTCATAAGACTCCTAGATGTTTTGGGTGAGTATAAAGCATATAGGCAGTATTCAATCGAAATTACAAAAATGTAATCTTCATGTCAGCCTCATGAAAGGAGCAGTGTTTATTATAACTTCCAAAGAGTAAAAACACTTTCTCACATGAGTCTGGAGTACAACCACCATGAAAGTTAAAAAAATTATTATCAGCTTAAGCAGTGTATTAATTATCAGCGCTGCCTTACCTGCCGCTGCCGATCAGGATGCCAAGACACATTACATGATGCATGGTGGGGACGGCCCACAAGGACACCAGATGGAAGGTAGCAAACACAGTGCAGACCAGAGTCAAGAACACAAAGTGATCACTCCTCATACAGATAAAGCATCTGCTACAAACACGCATTACATGATGCATGGAGGTCAAGGTGAACAGGGGCATTTAATGGAGGGGGCCAAACATGCAAGCAACCAAGCAACAGTGCACCAAACACAACTAGCCACTAATTCGCCAACAAGTAGCCCTAAAAACAAGCACTATATGATGAACTCCGGTGACGGTCCTCAGGGCTACTGGATGGAAGGCAAGGATCACCCTACCTATTAACTTTACGGCCACTCATGGTCAATAACAATCATGAGTGGCGTGCTGAATTCCAATGTTATTCCGAGTTTACCGCAATGATTTTATTTACACGTTTCAACTACCATTCAGGAGAAAATCATGGGCTATTCGGATACTGATAGCACTCAGGAAAAAACGTCATTAAAGCAACCGTCGGGTTCTATTGACTTAATCATTGATGGCGCAGGTTGTGCCAGTTGTGTCGGCAAAATTGAGGGTGCGCTGACATCAGTAAAAGGTGTTCAGCAAGCAGAAATGAATTTTGCAGCTCGTACAGTTTCAGTATCAGGCCAGTCCGAACCTTCAGCATTAATTCAGGCGGTTAAGCAGGCAGGATATAGCGCCAAGGTGGTACAAAGCAGCTCAGAAGAAGCATTGCTTGATGAAAAAGAACAAGCTGACCTGGCCTATTACAAAACACTCATGTGGAAAATGTGGATAGGACTTGCCTTAGGCCTACCATTGATGATTTACAGCCTTATTGGCGGTGAAATGACTGTGACCACACCAACCGAGCGACTCGCTTGGTTATTCGTGGGTGCATTAACGTTTAGCGTCATGTTTTTTGCCGGAAAACATTTCTTTGTTGGCGCGTGGCAATCATTTAAAAACCACTCAGCGAATATGGACACGTTAATTGCTTTGGGTACAGGTACCGCCTGGGTCTATTCGATGGCGGTCATCGCGGTTCCTGAACTGATACCTGACATGGCAAGGCACGTATACTTCGAAGCGACTGCAATGATTATCGGGTTGATCAACCTCGGGTTAGCCCTTGAAGTAAAAGCACGAGGCCGAACATCGGAAGCGATCAAACGACTCATCGGCTTACAACCTAAAACAGCCCGAGTACTGAGAGACGGTATTGAGGTAGATATCCCGATCGAACAGGTACTACTTCATGATATTGTCCGTGTCAGACCCGGTGAAAAGATCCCGGTAGATGGCGTCATTCAAGAGGGCCAAACAGCCATTGATGAGTCGATGCTGACTGGTGAACCAATGCCAGTTGTCAAAAAAACAGGTGATGAAGTGGTCACCGGCACTTTAAATAAAACAGGCTCTATCGTCTTTAAAGCCACTCGCGTCGGCAAAGATACTGCGTTAGCGCAAATCATCAAGATGGTTAAAGTCGCTCAGAACTCTAAACCTCCCATTGGCCGCCTAGCCGATATTATATCCGCCTACTTTGTGCCTGTTGTTATGATTATTGCAGTGCTCAGTGCACTGGCGTGGTTGAACTTCGGACCAGAACCGGCCTTAGCCTTTGCCATTGTTTCCGCAACAACCGTACTGATTATCGCCTGCCCCTGCGCGTTAGGTTTAGCCACACCGATGTCAGTCATGGTCGGCGTAGGTAAAGCCGCAGAAGCGGGCGTGTTGATTAGAAACGGAGCCGCATTACAAACAGCCTCTAAAATTACCGCCATGATTCTTGATAAAACAGGCACGATTACTGAAGGCGCTCCAAAGGTGACCGATATTATTGTGACTAATGGATCACATGAAGACAGCATCCTGCAGTTAGCCGCTAGTATAGAGTCAAGCTCAGAGCACCCATTAGCGATGGCAATTGTTGAATCAGCAACAGCCAAAGGTTTAACACTCAATCGAGCAGAAAATTTCAATGCAATTGCCGGTCACGGTGCGACAGCGACTATTCAGAACCAATATTTACTACTGGGTAATGAAAAATTAATGCGTGACCGTAAAGTTGATATCAGTGGTTATATCGAGACGGCTCAGCAGCTGGCCAGTGAAGCTAAAACCCCTATTTATTTTGCTGTTGATGAACAACTTGCCGCTGTTATTGCGGTATCAGATCCAATCAAACAGGATTCAATTACCGCCATTAACCGCCTCCAATCTAATGGTATTCGTGTTGTTATGCTCACGGGCGATAACAGACTGACAGCTAAAGCGGTTGCTGAAAAAGTAGGGATAACGGAGTTTTTCGCTGAAGTTTTACCCGAAGATAAAGCACAAAAAGTAGCTGAATTACAACAACAAGGTGAAGTAGTCGGCATGACTGGGGACGGGATTAATGATGCCCCTGCACTGGCACTGGCCAACGTCGGATTTGCGATAGGAACAGGCACCGATGTCGCCATAGAAAGTGCGGATATTACGTTAATGCGCGGTTCATTACACGGCCTAGCTGATGCGATAGCTGTCAGCAAAGCAACATTACGTAACATCAAACAAAATCTCTTTGGCGCCTTTATCTATAACGTAGCGGGTGTACCTTTCGCCGCAGGCGTACTGTACCCCTTCTTTGGGTTGCTCTTAAGCCCAGTGATTGCCGGGGCCGCCATGGCCTTTTCATCTCTGACTGTTGTCATGAATGCTAACCGCCTACGTCTTTTTAAAGCCAAAGAACATTAAGGAGTCGATGCGATGTTGTGGATTAATATTAGTGGCATTCTGCTGATAGCTCTTATCGTTTGGTGGTTCTGGCTTTATAAGCCGCAAGAGGTCGAAGTCACCAACAATAAGATGGTTATCAGAATCGAAAACGGCGTTTACACCCCCGCTCATATAAAGGTGAAAGCAAATCAAAGTACTCTTCTGGCATTCATCAGAACTGACAACTCACCCTGCGCAGCTACTGTGCTGATTCCTGGGTTAGAGATCAGCGAGGAAATTGCACTCAACAAAGAGACTGTAATTACTTTGCCACCTTTAACGACTGGAGAGTACCCATTCCACTGCTCGATGCAAATGTATCGTGGTGTTATTAAGTCTGAATAAGGAGTGATTGTATGTTTAGTTTTTGGAAAACACCTTCAGGATTAGCAGCATTAGGCTTAATTGGTGCAGCCACTTACTTTTTAGTCATTGAACATCAACAGCATATTTTTGCCTTTTTACCTTTCTTGATTTTTCTAGCGTGTCCATTAAGGAACATGCGATTAAGTCCCTAGCATGAGACAATAACCCCCTCATTCCCATTGGAAGCCATCATCTCATGAGCCAGCAACTGTCTTTCTCTGATAGCGAGTTTACCAGCAAACGCCGTAAAAC
>NZ_SACQ01000016.1 GCF_004005935.1 Neptunomonas marina
AACGCTCTTTAACAATGTGGATTTGATGAAATAAGTCTTGTTTTTAACAAGTGCCAATTTATGGTGATTTTATCGTTACGAACAGAGTCTCTTGAACAGACGCCTTCGGGTTATATGGTCAAGTGACAAAGCGTGCACGGTGGATGCCTTGGCAGTCAGAGGCGATGAAGGACGTTGTAACCTGCGATAAGGTTCGGGGAGCTGGTAAACGAGCTTTGATCCGGACATTTCCGAATGGGGAAACCCACTCAATTTATTGAGTATCTTTAGACTGAATACATAGGTCTTTAGAGGCGAACCCGGGGAACTGAAACATCTAAGTACCCGGAGGAAAAGAAATCAACCGAGATTCCCTAAGTAGCGGCGAGCGAACGGGGAGCAGCCCTTAAGCTGTGTTGTAGTTAGAAGAACACTCTGGAAAGTGTGGCCATAGTGGGTGATAGCCCCGTATTTAAAAACTTATACACAGTGAAATCGAGTAGGACGGGACACGTGATATCCTGTCTGAACATGGGGGGACCATCCTCCAAGGCTAAATACTCCTGACTGACCGATAGTGAACCAGTACCGTGAGGGAAAGGCGAAAAGAACCCCTGTGAGGGGAGTGAAATAGAACCTGAAACCGTGTACGTACAAGCAGTGGGAGCCGTTTTCGGACGGTGACTGCGTACCTTTTGTATAATGGGTCAGCGACTTAATTTCAGTAGCAAGCTTAACCGTTTAGGGGAGGCGTAGGGAAACCGAGTCTTAATAGGGCGTTTAGTTGCTGGGATTAGACCCGAAACCGGGCGATCTATCCATGGGCAGGTTGAAGGTTGAGTAACATCAACTGGAGGACCGAACCGACTGTCGTTGAAAAGCCAGCGGATGACCTGTGGATCGGAGTGAAAGGCTAATCAAGCCCGGAGATAGCTGGTTCTCCTCGAAAACTATTTAGGTAGTGCCTCATGTCTCACCATTGGGGGTAGAGCACTGTTTCGGCTAGGGGGTCATCCCGACTTACCAACCCGATGCAAACTCCGAATACCAATGAGTGCAATCATGGGAGACACACGGCGGGTGCTAACGTCCGTCGTGAAAAGGGAAACAACCCAGACCGCCAGCTAAGGTCCCAAAGTTCTAGTTAAGTGGGAAACGATGTGGGAAGGCTTAGACAGCTAGGAGGTTGGCTTAGAAGCAGCCACCCTTTAAAGAAAGCGTAATAGCTCACTAGTCGAGTCGGCCTGCGCGGAAGATATAACGGGGCTAAAACTAGACACCGAAGCTGCGGATGCCATTTATGGCATGGTAGAGGAGCGTTCTGTAAGCCGTTGAAGCGGAAGCTGTAAGGCACCGTGGAGGTATCAGAAGTGCGAATGCTGACATGAGTAACGATAATGGGGGTGAAAAACCCCCACGCCGGAAGACCAAGGGTTCCTGTCCAACGCTATTCGAGGCAGGGTGAGTCGGCCCCTAAGGCGAGGCAGAGATGCGTAGTCGATGGGAAACAGGTTAATATTCCTGTACTTATAATCATTGCGATGGAGGGACGGAGAAGGCTAGGCCATCAGGGCGTTGGTTGTCCCTGTTTAAGGCAGTAGGCTGAGATTTTAGGTAAATCCGGAATCTCTTAAGGCTGAGAGCTGATGACGATGTCCCATGTGGACAGAAGTGGTTGATGCCATGCTTCCAGGAAAAGCTTCTAAGCTTCAGATGATTATGAACCGTACCCCAAACCGACACAGGTGGTCAGGTAGAGAATACCAAGGCGCTTGAGAGAACTCGGGTGAAGGAACTAGGCAAAATGGTGCCGTAACTTCGGGAGAAGGCACGCCGCTGACGGTGATGGAATTTACTTCCTAAGCTGTTGGTGGTCGAAGATACCAGGTGGCTGCGACTGTTTATTAAAAACATAGCACTCTGCAAACACGAAAGTGGACGTATAGGGTGTGACGCCTGCCCGGTGCCGGAAGGTTAATTGATGGGGTTAGCTTAGGCGAAGCTCTTGATCGAAGCCCCGGTAAACGGCGGCCGTAACTATAACGGTCCTAAGGTAGCGAAATTCCTTGTCGGGTAAGTTCCGACCTGCACGAATGGCGTAACGATGGCCACACTGTCTCCACCCGAGACTCAGTGAAATTGAACTCGCTGTGAAGATGCAGCGTACCCGCGGCTAGACGGAAAGACCCCGTGAACCTTTACTATAGCTTCACAGTGGACTTTGACATTACTTGTGTAGGATAGCTGGGAGGCTTTGAAGTGTGTACGCCAGTATGCATGGAGCCAATCTTGAAATACCAGCCTGGTAATGTTGAGGTTCTAACTCAGTTCCCTTATCGGGATCGAGGACATTGTGTGGTGGGTAGTTTGACTGGGGCGGTCTCCTCCCAAAGAGTAACGGAGGAGCACGAAGGTACCCTCAGGCTGGTCGGAAATCAGCCAATGAGTGCAAGCGCATAAGGGTGCTTAACTGCGAGACAGACACGTCGAGCAGGTACGAAAGTAGGTGCTAGTGATCCGGTGGTTCTGTATGGAAGGGCCATCGCTCAACGGATAAAAGGTACTCCGGGGATAACAGGCTGATTCCTCCCAAGAGTTCACATCGACGGGGGAGTTTGGCACCTCGATGTCGGCTCATCACATCCTGGGGCTGAAGCCGGTCCCAAGGGTATGGCTGTTCGCCATTTAAAGTGGTACGCGAGCTGGGTTTAGAACGTCGTGAGACAGTTCGGTCCCTATCTGCCGTGGGCGTTTGAGATTTGAGAAGAGTTGCTCCTAGTACGAGAGGACCGGAGTGAACGAACCTCTGGTGTTCCGGTTGTCATGCCAATGGCATTGCCGGGTAGCTACGTTCGGACGGGATAACCGCTGAAAGCATCTAAGCGGGAAGCCCCCTTCAAGATGAGATCTCGCTGGACCTTTAAGGTCCCTAAAGAGCCGTTCAAGACTAGGACGTTGATAGGCTGGGTGTGGAAGCGTTGTGAGGCGTTGAGCTAACCAGTACTAATTGCTCGTGAGGCTTGACCATATAACGCCAAAGGCGTGTGTGAGAGACCTGTTGATAAAATCACTGTGTGCTTGTTGAAAGTGAGACGAATTTAGATCATCAAATCTGTATTGTTTAACAGTTTATGTTTGGCGACCATAGCGAGTTGGACCCACCTGATCCCATCCCGAACTCAGAAGTGAAACGATTTAGCGCCGATGGTAGTGTGGGGTTTCCCCATGTGAGAGTAGGACATCGCCAAGCTTTTAATTAGGAAGCCCTGATCGGTAACGGTC
>NZ_SACQ01000017.1 GCF_004005935.1 Neptunomonas marina
GCGGGTTTTACGGCGTTTGCTGGTAAACTCGCTATCAGAGAAAGACAGTTGCTGGCTCATGAGATGATGGCTTCCAATGGGAATGAGGGGGTTATTGTCTCATGCTAGGGACTTAATCGCATGTTCCCTATATGGGGAGAGTGGTAACGGTAAGTCATGGCTCTACAAAAATGTTCTGAGAGAAAACAACACCCCTTTTATTGTAGCCAACTGCGCAAATGCATCTCGCCTTAATTCAATTACTCAAGAGATTTGTAATTGTATTGTAGAGCCAGGAACTGTAAGAAAGCTTGGCTTCGATGAGGAAAAGGCGGCGGGGATCAGTGCGTATTTTGCAAAAGCGGATGTCAAGCATAAAGGTAGCTTCGACATTGTACAGGAGGAGCCCTTACTTGAGGCTTTTCGGCTTTTTCATAGCACTGTTCCTCAGAAAAAAATTATTGTTCTAGACAACCTAGAATCAATTTTAAACTCAGAAGATTTAATGACGGAATTGGCTGACATTCTTATTCTTTTAGATGATTCAAGATATGCGGCTTTCAATATCAACATCCTGATTGTGGGAATACCCTATGGTGTTTTGCAGTATTTCAGAGAAACGAAAAACTCTGAGTCTGTTGCAAACCGTATAAATGAAATTGACAAGGTTTCTGGACTCGACGAAAACCAAGTAAATAAAATAATCGAAAAGGGATTTTCACAGCTTGAAATTCTTATTACCACGGGCACACTAGATGAGCTAGCAAAGCATGTTTACTCTGTAACGCTGGGTATTGCTCAACGAGTTCATGAGTATTGTGAAATGTTGGCTTATGCCATTGAAGAGAATGGATGGAAGTATGACCCTAGCTTACTGAGGCAGGCTGACGAGGATTGGCTTTATCAAAGTCTTAGACAGTGCTATCAAGTCGTTGAAGGACATTTGAATAGTAGACAGACGGCTGTGGCAAGGCGAAACCAAGTGATTTATTGCGTCGCCAAAGTCAGCAGTCACCAATTCGACTCGTCAGTCATTGATGGTCTTATTCGCAAAGAATTCCCAGGAACAATACCAGAAACGAATATGGGGATCGGCTCAATACTGGGAGAACTCTCGAAAGGTAGCAACCCACTGCTAATCTACAATAACTCAGCAAATACATACGCAGTGAGAGATCCAAGGTACCTGATGTGTATAAAGTTGGTGCTCTACAAGGATTCAGCACATCAAAAGGTGGTGAAACGTGATTTTTCACGGTAATTCGCAACTAACAAGGCCATCAAAAATCGTTCCGCTACGCTCCACTGGACGCGGCTAAAGCCGCGCCTTTTATGGCGGCGTTAGGCTTCAAAGTAAGGAGAGGAAAAATGAAGAAGATAATTACCGCAGCCGCTTTTCTTGCTGCAAGCACCTTGGCGCAAGCCGGTCCGTTTGGGCTTTCAATGGGTATGCCAAAGTCACAAATTAAAGGACTGGAAGGCACGGGAACTCCGTTCATGTATACAACGGAAAGTGTGCCCACGCCTAGCAGTCAATTCAAAACCTATGTGATGCAAGTTGGTGATAAGAACGGCCTCTGTGTCATTAAAGCAATAAGCGATACGATCTCCACAAATCGTTATGGGTTCGCGCTAAAAGACAAATTTAATGCTTTAAAGGATGCATTGACTAAAAAATATGGAAAGCACAAAACCCAAGACTTCCTTATGCCGGGCAGCATTTGGGATGAGCCAGAAGATTTTATGGCGGGCTTAACCAAGAATGAAAGATACCTTCGTGCTTTTTGGGATGCCGAAGAACAATCTGACCTTACAGACAATTTGAAATCCATAATCTTGGTTGCCGCTGGCCTTGGCCACGAGAAAGGCGCAGTTTACATTCAGTATGAGTTTAGTAACTCGGAGAAATGCGACAATGAGCGGGAAGCTCTTGATGCAAATGCCCTGTAAGCTATCGAGCAATAATGAAAAAGCCTAACAATCGCATGCACTCGGACAGCAAAAAGCGCCGCTCCTTCGTCGCTCTGCTTTTTGCTGCCGGTGATGCGAAGCGTTAGGCGCCTTACTGAAGTAGGAGAAAATATGTCAGATTGTGGTTGTGGGGCAGAACAAGCGGAGAGTCTGGAAAAGAAAACTCTCATCATTCTGTTATCTATCAATGCATTTATGTTTGTTACTGAATTAACGCTGGGCTGGTTGGCGCAATCTACCGGGCTTATCGCTGACTCGCTAGATATGCTAGCTGATGCTACTGTCTATGGTCTGTCACTATATGCAGTTGGGAAAGGAGTCGTGAAGCAAGCAAAGGCGGCTAGAGTGAGCGGTTACCTACAAATAATTTTGGGGCTTGGCGTTTTATTCGAAGTGATCAGGCGTATGGTTTTTGGCAGTGAACCTCAAAGCACTCTTATCATTGTTGTCGGTGCGGTTGCCCTCCTGGCAAACATCATTTGTTTAATTCTCATTTCCAAGCACAAAGATAGCGGCGTACACATGCGCGCTTCGTGGATATTTTCAACAAATGATGTCATTGCCAACTTGGGGGTAATTATATCTGGTGTTCTTGTTGCCATCGTTGGCAGTCGCTATCCCGACCTAATTGTGGGAACAATAATATCAATCGTGGTGATTCGTGGCGGTATAAAAATACTACAAGATGCGGACCAAACTCAGAAATCAGGAAATCGCGCCTAACAAAGCGCTGCAGAGGGACGGTGTAGTTCCCCCGGTTTAGTGGACTGTAGTTCCCCCGGTTTAGTGGACACCTCAATCTAATTGAGTTGAGGTGTTCAGTGCCAGCATATAAAAATCCAAAGAAGACGCGACAGTACAGCAATGAGTTCAAGTCTAAAGCTGTTAAGCTGA
>NZ_SACQ01000019.1 GCF_004005935.1 Neptunomonas marina
CTCAGCTTAACAGCTTTAGACTTGAACTCATTGCTGTACTGTCGCGTCTTCTTTGGATTTTTATATGCTGGCACTGAACACCTCAACTCAATTAGATTGAGGTGTCCACTAAACCGGGGGAACTACATTTGTCCTGTTGAACTGCTTGTTATAGCGCTACTTCCGATTCCTTTAATTTTGAAATTACTTTAGCTAAAACTGATGGAATACCTGAAGTTCTCAAATACTCAAAAGTTATAGGACGACAAGTGTATTCCTTGAAGCTGTTATGAAACGGGCTTTGCGCTTCAATTATAACTTTAGGTAACTGGTAATTATTCTCATTGAATTGGTCTGCTGTAATGTCAATGATATAACCCTGACAAGTAAGCCAAGCATGCGATTGCTCTGAATTATGGCGGAGCCCTTTACCACAAACATATTCCGATTCAATACCATGACATTGTAAAAGATATAAACCAATTAGATCAGATGCATCACCGCAACAGCCTTTTGGAAAGCTGGATGAATGATAAAAACTAGTCATACTATGAAAGTCTGATTTTTCAAAGCATTCTAGAATTGATCGGATAGCATGAATTTCTTTTTTGATTTTATTATTCATATTAACTCTGAGTATGCTTTGCGCTATAACGCCTAAATCAGGTGCGCCGTAGGCGTCACCTGGATTTTCTTGTTAGCTTTCCAATTCCCAGAACTGTTCTCTTTGTTCCGAGAGGCTTTCGTGATAATAACTCATAGCAGCAGCCCAATTTCGCACATTGATAGATATGTGCCACTTACTTTTCCTGAACTCACCTTGTAAATGGCAAATTCCATTCCAACAACGGTTATGGTTATTTAATGGTAAAGAATCAAAACTAACCTTTTTTGCATGGATGATTTTATTGCAACTTTCTCTCAAGCTTAACTTGAATTCACCTACATAAATTTTTCCGATGTCGCCACCAACAGCCTTAATAGCACCTTCATCAAATGCAGATACGCCACATTCATAAAGGTCTTCATCTAAATGATCTTGAAATATTCGTGTTTTAGTTGCACATTCAATCATATAGTTCGATACAAAAGTGCTCATCCAAGCAAAATAATTATCAATCTCGTGAGTAATTTCTGGTATTTGCCAGTCTTCCTCAACCTCTGTATTTGTGTGAGTTTCTTTCCAAAGAGAAAACTCTTTACTCGCACAAGCCATTTGTTGAAGGAGAAATAATTTTTCTTCAATACTTCCAAAATCTATCGGATGACTCACGACCTCTCCTTGGGAAGCTAACAGTCTGATTATGACGCCATGGGGCATCATAATAATTATTTAAATGACTTCATTCTATTTTTCTGACTTTTGGGCTAACTTTTTAAGCTATTGTTTCCAAAGGCTTTAAATCAGCACTATTGGCTTAACGAAAAATAGAGTGGCGGGTTTTTGCTTTGTTAGATTTGAAAAGCGGCAGGAAAAGTATGCTGTTTATCCGTACAGTTTTGAAGATGTTCTTCGTATGGTTCAGCTTCCTGCTGCCAAGCATTACACAACCTATGCGCATACTCGCCATGACTTATCTAAAACAGTACTCGTTCATATACACCAGATCAAGCATGGCCTAAGGTTGAGATCAGCAGAGTGCTTCTGCTATGTGGATTGGCTGCTGGCGGCGGGGTGCTGCTCTTAGTTCAGGCTAGGTTTGTTCTGGTTATCTATAGTGTAACGTTTGCCGCTTGTTAGGGAACATGCGATTAAGTCCCTAGCATGAGACAATAACCCCCTCATTCCCATTGGAAGCCATCATCTCATGAGCCAGCAACTGTCTTTCTCTGATAGCGAGTTTACCAGCAAACGCCGTAAAACC
>NZ_SACQ01000001.1:0-403389 GCF_004005935.1 Neptunomonas marina
TCGGGGTCTGTATGGTTGATATTGGCGGCGGCACCACCGATATCGCGGTCTTTACCGCCGGTTCCATTCGTCACACCGGGGTGATACCGATTGCTGGCGACCAAGTCACCAGTGATATTGCCATGGCTTTGCGCACCCCCACGCAACATGCAGAACAACTCAAAATTAAGTATGCCTGCGCCCTTGCGCAGCTCGCCAGCGCCGACGAGACCATCAAGGTCCCAAGCGTGGGCGACCGACCACCGCGCGACTTGTCGCGCCAATCCTTGGCTGAGGTGGTGGAACCGCGCTACGACGAACTCTTTACCCTCGTGCAAGCGGAACTACGCCGCAGTGGGTTTGAAGATCTGGTGGCTGCAGGCATCGTACTAACCGGCGGCACCGCGAAGATGGAAGGGGTTGTTGAACTGGCGGAGGAGATTTTCCATATGCCGGTTCGACTCGCGATGCCGCACGGTGTTCGCGGGATGGATGACATCCTGCAAAACCCGATTTTCGCCACCAGTATTGGTCTGTTGCATTATGCCGCGGAGGGGGAGCAACTCGGAGGCGCGTCGACGGCGCCACTACCGACGGCAGCATCCAGTAGCGGTCTGGTGAGCGAAGATCGCTCTAGCGAAGTGGAAGAACTACCCGTGCCCCAGGGGCCGGGCATGATCAGTCGGGTAAAAGATTGGTTTAAAGGAAATTTTTAATTACCGGTGTTTCGGACGATGCCGTATGATGCCGCCCACAAAGCAGGGTGGGTGACAAAAGAGCCAGGAGAATGTCATGTTTGAGCTAATAGACAGCGTGTCACAAAATGCCGTGATTAAGGTAATTGGTGTCGGCGGTGGCGGTGGAAACGCCGTCGAACATATGGTGAACAAAGACGTAGAAGGTGTCGAGTTCATCTGTGCGAACACAGATGCTCAGGCGCTGGGTAATATGTCCGCAAAAACCTTGTTGCAATTTGGCGGCGCAACCAAGGGGTTGGGTGCAGGTGCGAATCCAGAGGTGGGTCGCCAAGCAGCCATTGAGGACCGAGATCGTATCGTTGAAACCTTGCAAGGTGCCGATATGGTGTTCATCACCGCAGGTATGGGCGGCGGTACCGGCACTGGTGCTGCGCCTGTCGTTGCGGAAGTCGCGCGGGAGCTTGGTATTTTAACAGTTGCCGTGGTGACTAAACCATTCCCGTTTGAAGGCCGCAAGCGTATGAAAATTGCGGTTGAAGGCATGAAAGAGCTGCAAGAGCACGTGGATTCGTTAATCGTGATTCCTAACGAAAAGCTGATGCAGGTGCTAGGCCGTAACTGTAGCTTACTGAATGCGTTTAATACCGCGAACGATGTATTGCGCGGCGCTGTACAGGGTATTGCTGATCTGATCACACGTCCAGGTATGATCAACGTCGACTTTGCTGATGTACGTACCGTAATGTCTGAAATGGGCATGGCGATGATGGGTACTGGTGTTGCTCGTGGTGAAGGCCGTGCAACAGAAGCTGCAGAAGCTGCTATTAACAGCCCATTGCTGGAAGATGTTGACCTAAAAGGTGCAAGTGGTGTGCTGGTGAATATCACTGCTGGCCTGGATCTCAGCTTGGGCGAGTTCTCCGAGGTGGGAGCGATCGTGGAAGAGTACGCCTCAGAGGATGCGACAGTTGTTGTGGGAACTGTCATCGATCCAGACATGGTTGACGATATGAAGGTGACTGTCGTAGCAACGGGGTTTGCTAAATCGGAAGCGCAAGCCGCCGTGCCTCAGCAGCCAAAGCCGACTCATCAGAAAAAAGATGGATCGCTTGATCTTGAAAAAATTGAGTTACCCACGGTATTGCGTCGCCAAAAAGCTGAAGCATTAGTGGAACCAAATCGCAGTACGGAACCTAAGACAGAGCAGCGTAAAGAAGATGTAGAGACATTGGACATCCCAACCTATATCCGTCGCCAGGTCGACTAGGCATAGAGTGGGTGAGTTGCTGTGATATGACGAATTTATTATAATAATTGGTTAACTTGGCAAATTTTTCGGCGATGAAATGATCAAACAACGTACACTTAAAAATAGTATTCGAGCCACGGGTATTGGTTTGCATACCGGGCAGAAGGTTTACCTGACGCTGAAGCCTGCTGCAATCAATAGTGGTATCGTTTTTCGCCGTATCGATCTTGACCCTGTTGTCGAGATTCCAGCCCACGCGCTAAATGTAGTAGACACCGTTCTCTCAACGAACTTAGGTAAAGAGGGTGTGCGTGTAGGTACCGTCGAGCATCTTATGTCCGCGTTAGCTGGTTTGGGTATCGATAACGCCGTTGTTGAACTGAGCGCAGAAGAAGTCCCTATCATGGATGGCAGCGCTGCGCCGTTTGTCTTCCTGATTCAGTCTGCAGGCATTGCAGAGCAAAATGCACCGAAAGAGTTTATTCGCGTGACGCGAGAGATCTCGATCGAAGTTGATGGTAAAACAGCGACATTTAAGCCATTTGATGGATTTAAAGTTGGTTTCAAAATCGAGTTTGAACACCCTGCTTTTGAAGGCCGAAATAAAGAGACCTGCTTAGACTTTTCAAGCACCTCTTTCGTGAAAGAAGTGAGTCGTGCTCGTACCTTTGGTTTTATGAGCGACTTCGAGTATTTACGCTCACAAAACTTAGCGCTTGGCGGCAGCTTAGAGAATGCAATCGTCGTTGATGACTACCGTGTATTGAATGATGATGGCTTGCGTTATGATGATGAGTTCGTAAAGCATAAAGTTTTGGATGCAGTGGGTGACCTTTATCTTCTTGGTAAAAGCTTGATTGGCGAGTTTTACGGATTTAAGTCGGGGCATCAATTAAACAACTTGTTGTCGCGTAAGCTGCTGAGCACAGAAGGTGCATGGGAGTTAGTTACGTTTGAAGAGCAGGATCAGGTCGCTCCGATCTCTTATCAAAAGCCTGTTGCTGTATAAGTCATTGCTCAAATAAAAAATGCCGGGTCCTTCCCGGCATTTTTAATGCGGAAAATTATTTAGTTTATATCAATAGGATGGTTGAGATTTCACATCTTGACCTTATAAACAGATAAAATCTGTTTCATTAATTCGGTAGCCTTCGTTACCGAGACGTACGGAAAGAATTCAAAATATGCTGACCTCAATGTTTAAAAAGATTTTTGGTAGCAAGAATGATCGCGAGTTGAAGCGTATGGGCAAGCTCGTCAAGCTTGTGAACGCGCTAGAAGAAGAGATTGAAAAACTCAGCGATGAGGAGCTAAAAGGAAAAACTGCTGAGTTTCGCGCTCGTCTAGAAGAGGGTGTTGCTCTAGACGCTTTGCTACCTGAAGCCTTTGCTGTTGTGCGTGAAGCCTCAAAACGTACGCTAGGCTTGCGCCACTTTGATGTTCAGCTGATCGGTGGTATTACCCTTCATGAAGGATGTGTAGCTGAGATGCGCACCGGTGAAGGTAAAACGCTGGTTGGAACTTTGCCTGTTTATCTAAATGCCCTCTCTGGTAAGGGTGTGCATGTTGTCACTGTCAACGACTACCTCGCGAAACGTGATGCAGAGTGGATGCGCCCACTGTATGAAGCACTCGGCATGAGCGTTGGTATCGTTCTATCGCGCCAAGATCCAGAGGTGAAGCGTCAAGCTTATGCTGCAGATATCACTTACGGCACGAACAATGAGTTTGGCTTTGACTACCTGCGTGACAACATGGCCTTCAGTCTTGAAGAGAAGGTACAGCGCGACTTTAACTTTGCTGTAGTCGATGAGGTTGACTCGATTCTAATCGATGAAGCGCGTACTCCTTTGATCATCTCTGGGCCTGCGGAAGACAGCTCCGCGATGTACCAGAAGATCAACACGTTGATCCCGCACTTACAGCGCTTCGAAGGTGAGATCGACCCGAAAGATACAGAGCAGGTGATCAACGAGCACTTCGTTGTTGATGAAAAAAATCGCACTGTTGAAATGACAGAGGCCGGCCACCAAGTGGTCGAAGAGCTGCTGGCTAAAGAGGGCGTGCTGGAAGAGGGTGAAAGCCTCTATGCGCCGCAAAACCTTAATCTCCTGCACCACGTGCTAGCCGCTTTACGTGCACACAACCTGTTTGTAAAAGATAAAGACTACATCGTTCAAGACGGTCAGGTCGTTATCGTTGATGAACACACTGGCCGTATCATGCCGGGGCGTCGTTGGTCTGAAGGTTTACACCAAGCTGTTGAAGCTAAAGAGGGTGTCTCGATCCAACAAGAGAGCCAAACGCTGGCTTCGACTACATTCCAGAACTATTTCCGTTTATACAACAAGCTATCCGGTATGACCGGCACAGCAGATACGGAAGCTTTTGAGCTGCGCCAGATTTATGGTTTGGACGTTATCGTTATCCCAACCAACCGCGATGTTGCGCGTAATGATCTCAACGACATTATCTTCCTCACAATGGAAGAGAAGTATGTTGCGATTGTGAAAGAGATTCGCGACTGCCAAGAGCGTGGTCAGCCTGTACTGGTGGGTACGGCCTCAGTTGAGTCATCTGAGCTGCTTTCCAACTACCTTAAAAAAGAGAAGGTAGCGCACAACGTACTGAACGCTAAAAACCACGAGCGTGAAGCAACAATTATCGCTGAAGCTGGCCGCCCTGGTGCTGTAACAATCGCCACTAACATGGCCGGTCGTGGTACTGACATCATGCTAGGCGGTAAGCTGGAACTTGAGCTGGCTGCCTTAGATAACCCAACTCCTGAGCAAGAGGCTGCGGCCCGCGCTGATTGGGAAGAGCGTCACAAGAAAGTGCTTGAGGCGGGTGGTTTGCATATCATCGGTACAGAACGTCATGAATCGCGCCGTATCGATAACCAGCTACGTGGTCGTTCTGGTCGTCAGGGCGATCCGGGCTCGTCACGTTTCTTCCTCTCTCTTGAAGATGACTTGATGCGTATCTTCGCATCCGAGCGTGTACGTACCTTTATGCAAGCACTAGGTATGGAGAAGGGCGAGGCGATTGAGCATAAGATGGTGACTAACGCCATCGAAAAAGCGCAGCGTAAAGTGGAAGGGCGTAACTTCGATATTCGTAAAGCGCTGCTTGAATATGACGATGTGGCTAACGATCAGCGTACGGTTATCTATACACAACGTAATGAGCTGATGGCTGCGGATGATATCTCGGAAACAGTTGAAGCTGTACGAGCTGAAGTGGTTGATAATGCAATTAGCAACTATATCCCTCCACAGAGTCTAGAGGAACAGTGGGATGTGCCGGGGCTAGAGCGTGCATTGGAAGCTGAATTTGGAGTTCAGCTGCCAGTTCAAGCGTGGTTGGATGAAGACAACTCGTTGCACGAAGATAACTTGCGCGACAAGATTTTGGCCGAAGTTGTTTCTGCTTACCAGGCTAAAGAAGCAGTAGTGGGAGCGCCGAGTATGCGCCTGTTTGAGAAGCAGGTCATGTTGCAAGTGCTCGATACGCTATGGAAAGAGCACCTTCAAACGATGGATCATCTGCGTCAAGGTATCCACTTGCGTGGCTATGCGCAGAAGAACCCGAAACAAGAGTATAAGCGCGAGTCGTTTGAGTTGTTCCAAAACCTATTGGAAAACATTAAGCGTGATGTCGTAAAAGTGCTTTCACACGTTCAAGTGCAGATGCCTGAAGAGGTAGAAGCGATGGAGCAGCAGCGTCGTGAGCAAGCAGAACGCCAACAAATGAACTTTGAGCACAAAGACGATTCTGGCTTTGCGCAAGAAGGTGGTGAAGAAGCAGCCCCAAGTGCTGGCGAAACCTTCACGCGCGATGGCCGAAAAGTAGGTCGTAATGAACCTTGCCCGTGTGGTTCGGGCAAGAAGTACAAGCAGTGCTGCGGTAAGTTAGATTAATTATTATCTATTGATATGAAAGCAGCTTCGGCTGCTTTCTTTTTCTGTGCGAGGGATAAAAGTCATGGCAGTAGGAGCCTCAACGCTACCGGCGTTGCATCCGGTAAAAGGGTTTCGGTTAGGTGTTGCATCTGCAGGTGTAAAAACGCCTGGGCGCAAAGATGTTGTTGTTATGGAAATTGCAGAGAAAGCAACGGTAGCCGGCGTGTTCACCAAGAATGCCTTCTGCGCCGCACCTGTGGTGATCTCGAAAGATCACCTTGCGACAGGCCGTAACCGCTATCTGCTGGTTAACACCGGCAATGCGAATGCAGGCACGGGCGCTGAAGGCATGGCGGATGCATACACGTGCTGCCAAGCCCTAGCGGATGCGGCTAACGTGAAACGAGAAGATGTGCTGCCATTCTCAACAGGTGTGATCGGTGAGAAACTACCGGTTGATAAAATTGTGCAGGTTGTTCCTGAAGCACTCGCGAATCTTGATGAAGATAACTGGGCGAGCGCAGCTGAGGGTATTCTTACCACGGATACGCGCCCTAAAGGGTTCAGTGTACAGTTTACCTACGAAGGCCAAACCGTCACGGTGACGGGCATTTCCAAAGGCTCAGGGATGATTATGCCTAACATGGCGACCATGCTGGGTTATGTTGCTACGGATGTGCAGGTTGATCGCGAATTACTACAAGCGCTGCTGGCTGAGAAGTCTGATAAGTCATTTAATCGGATTACAGTAGATGGCGATACATCAACCAACGACTCGTGCATGTTGGTCGCGACTGGAGCGCTGGATCTTGAAGTAACACAAGATAACGAGCCACTTTATAAGTTGTTTGCTGATGCGCTCGAACAAGTCATGTTGGAACTGGCGCTGGCGATCGTTAAAGATGGCGAGGGTGCAACGAAGTTGGTCACTATCCATGTAGAGTCGGCAGCGTCACAAAAAGAGGCGCTGGATACCGCCTATACCGTGGCTCACTCACCGTTGGTGAAAACAGCGCTGTTTGCTAGCGATCCGAACTGGGGCCGTATTTTAGCCGCTGTTGGACGTGCGGGTATTGAAAACTTTGACCTTGATGCCCTTAAGATCTACCTCGACGATGTCTGCATTGTTGAAAACGGCGGGCGCGCTGCAAGTTATACAGAAGAGGCGGGCCAAGCGGTGATGAACCAAGAGAATATCTTGATCAAAATAGTACTAAACCGTGGCGCTGTGTCAGAAACTGTATGGACTACAGACTTGTCGCAGGAATACGTGTCGATCAACGCTGACTACCGTAGTTAGGAGAGGTTGTGAGCTGTCTTATACATGTGGCTGCAGCTGTCATTGAGGATGGCTGTGGCGCGATTTTTCTTGCCCGCCGTCCCCAAGACAAGCATCAAGGTGGGTTGTGGGAGTTTCCTGGCGGGAAGGTAGAACCCGGTGAGAGTGCTGAACAAGCACTCTACCGTGAACTGCATGAAGAGGTCGGTATTGAGGTGCTGGCTTGTGAGCCGTTAATCCAAATTCCGCACCACTACCCTGATAAATCTGTACTGCTAGATGTTTATCGCGTCACTGAGTTTTCAGGTGAAGCCCACGGCAAAGAGGGGCAGAAGACAGCGTGGGTAAGTGAAGCGGACCTCGGTGATTATGAGTTTCCTGCTGCAAACAAGCCAATCTTAAACGCAATACGTTTACCGCAGCGTATTTTCATTACTCCGCAAGCTGAGACGCTAGAGGCGTGTATAGAGAATACTCTCAGTGCTTGTAAACGAGCGCCAATCTCCTGGGTTATGCTGCGTCAGAAGCAGCTGACATTGGATGAGGCGCTGTCTTGGCGTCTTGCTCTTATGCAAGCTTTGGATGAAGGTGTGGAGGTTACGCTTAATCACCCAAAATCTGGCGCTGCGTCTAGTCATCTTTCCCGCCACCTAAGCAGTAAAGAGCTGCAGGCGACCGAGTCTAATCCTGACAGCAGTCTTTTAGGGGCTTCATGTCATAATCTGGAAGAGATCGAGACAGCAGTCAGGATTGGTTGTGATTACATTACCCTCTCGCCCATCTTACCGACCAATAGCCATCCAGGCTCGCCTACGTTAGGCTTTGATGCCGCGCGGCAGCTTATCGCCCAAGCGCCTTTGCCGGTATATCTGTTGGGTGGAATGTCGGAAGAGGAGTTGCCACATGCGTTAGCGATAGGGGCACAAGGTATCGCTGCTATCAGTGCATGGTCGGAGTAAAGGGCTTCTCGTTAGCATCTAGCCCTGTGCTGTACTCACCATATTCCTCTTCAGATGGGGAGCTTGGAATCTGGTAGCTTTCGCTGGCCCAAGCGCCTAAATCGATCAGTTTACAGCGCTCACTACAGAAAGGGCGATATGGGTTTTTGCTATCCCATGCCGCTTTCTTCTGGCATTGTGGACAAGCCACCTTAACCGATTTACTCATGCTTGGTACTCCTCAGCAGCTAAGCTGCGAAGCTTCTTATCTAGCGTAGCAACTTGTTGCTCAAGGGCTTCTCGGGTTGTGTTGTTGTCTAGCAAAGAATCCGCTTTTGCCGCCCGCTCTGCTCGGCTTAGCTGCGCCGCCATGATGCGCTCTACTTGATCAGGTGTATTACCATCGCGCTCAGATGTGCGCTTAATTTGCAATGCCTCTTCTATATCCACGACGACAATATGATCAACAAGCTTGTGTTGATCCGTTTCTAATAGAAGCGGCGAGGCGAGAATGGCGTAAGCTTCTTGGCCTTGATAGCTCTCTAGCTTATCCATAATGCGTGTACGAATAATAGGGTGTAGCAATTGCTCTAGCCATTCGCGGTGTTTGGACTCTTGGAAAACAATATCACGCAACATGGCTCGATTTAGGTGTCCATCGTCCTGCAGTACCGCTTCGCCGAAATGCTCAGCTATTTTCGCCAGAGCCTCTTCACCGGGCTCTACAACCTCTCTTGCTACCACATCAGCATCGATGATGGGGCGCCCTAGCTTAGCAAAAGCCTCTGACGCCGCACTTTTACCACTACCGATACCGCCTGTTAATCCAACCACTAGCATGTTTTAAACCTTATAGCATACCGAGATAAGCATTTGTGATCTGTTGGCCCCAGAGTAAAGCAATCCAGCCTGCTATCGCAAGGTAAGGGCCAAAAGGAAGTGGTTTTTGGGCTTCGTGGCGTTTAAACGCGACCATAACTATCGCGAGAACAACCCCTGTGACGGAGGAGAGCAAAATAATCAGTGGCAAGCTCGTCGCCCCGCACCATGCTCCTAACGCTGCCAGTAGTTTGAAGTCGCCATATCCCATGCCCTCTTTGCCGGTCAGTAGTTTGAATAACCAATAGATCGACCAAAGAGTAAGGTATCCAATTGCGGCTCCCCAAACGGCTGAGGAAAGGTTAGTGAACATCTCTCGTGTGTTTATAAGCAAGCCAAGCCATAACAGCGGCAGTGTGATACGGTCGGGCAGGAGGTAGTGGTCGAGATCTATAAAGGTAAGCGCGATCAGTAACCACGTAAAAACAACAGCCGCTAAACCGAAGCCGTTAAAACCTAACGTATAAATTACTAGTACGCTCAGCAAAGCCGTTAGCAGCTCAATTGCAGGGTAGCGCAACGAGATGGCCGTTTTACACTGGCTACATTTGCCCTTCAGTATCAGGTAACTGATAACAGGAATGTTCTCATACCAGCGGATTTGGTGCTGGCAGTTGCCACATCGAGAACGAGGTACGGATAGGTTGAAAGTCTCGCGTTCCACCTCTTTCCCCTGCGCCTCTGCAAGGTTATCTTCCCATTCATGTTCCATCATAACGGGGATGCGGTAGATCACTACGTTTAGAAAGCTCCCAACCAGTAATGAGAAAACAAAGGTAAGGCCGAGGCCCGCATAGATATTTGCTGCAAAAAACGTGTAAAGCTCGGCCATGATTTAAGTAACACTTTTAACTAGAAGAAAAAACTCAGTCGCGGTTTAGCAACTTAGATGAACAAAGCAATATAAGCAATTTGGCTTAGCTAAGTTAAACCACATTACCCAGCTGGAAGATCGGCAAGTACATCGCGATAACCAAGCCACCGACGAGTACGCCAAGAATCGCCATGATGAGAGGCTCGATTAAGCTCGAAAGGTTATCAACGGCGTTGTCGACCTCCTCTTCATAGAAGGTTGCCACTTTGTCGAGCATCATATCTAAAGAGCCTGCCTCTTCACCGATAGCGATCATTTGGGCCGTCATATTTGGGAAAACCCCGGTCATGTTAACGGCATTCTGCAATGATTGACCGGTGGATACGCCATTACGTATTTGGATAATCGCGTTGCGATAGACCACATTACCTGATGCCCCCGCTGCAGAGTCCAGCGCCTCAACCAGTGGCACACCGGCAGCAAAGGTCGTTGCGAGTGTGCGAGCAAAACGGGCGATAGCGCCTTTATGTAAAATGCCACCAATAACAGGAACTTTCAGTACTGCGCGGTCAACGAAGTCAGCAAAGGCTTGGGAATTGCGCTTAAGCCGCACAAAAACAAAACTGCCGATAATGATGGCGAACAACGCGATATACCAATAGGCTTGCGCAACTTCAGATAGGCCAATAACAAACATTGTAAAGGCAGGGAGCTCTGCACCAAAAGATGCAAAAATACCTTGGAACGTTGGGACTACTTTTACCAGCAAAATAGCCGAGACGATTAAGCCAACAACAAGCACTGCGGCTGGGTAGGTCATCGCTTTTTTGATTTTTGCCTTAAGTGATTCTGTTTTCTCTTTGTAAGTAGCGATACGGTCGAGCATCTGCTCGAGCGCACCTGACTCTTCGCCCGCTTCTACAAGGCTACAGAACAAGTCGTCGAAAAACTTGGGGTGTGCACGTAACGATTGGCCAAGATCCGAACCGCCGCTCACTGACTGGCGGATCTGGTTGATCAAACGTTTGAGGGCGACTTTCTCAGTGCCGTTACCAACGATTTCCATCCCCTGTAACAGCGGAACGCCCGATTTGAGCATAGTAGCCAGTTGGCGCGTAAAGTAGGCGATATCCACCGGTTTGATCGGTTTGTTCTTCTCGCCTAATAACGAAAAGCTAGAATCTTTGGCCACGCGTTTAGGCAGGATGCCTTGCTTGCGCAGGTTTGCCTTCGCAGTTGCGATATCCGGTGCGTCAATTTTGCCTTTACTTAAGTTGCCGCTTTTATCTTTACCTTGCCACGCGAAGGTAATAATTTTTTGCTCTTTCGCCGCCATGCCTTACATCGATCCCTACTAAGTTTTGATAACGCGGTTCATCTCTTCAAGGCTGGTAATACCTTGCGCTACTTTATCGAGGCCCGTTTGCCGCAGTGTTCTAAAGCTCTGGCCGCTGGCCACGCGAATAATATCTAACGAGTTACCATTGTTCATAATGACCTCTGCAACTTCAGGGGTCATGGGTAGCATCTCATAAATACCCACTCGGCCCTTAAAGCCACGGGTACATTTTGGGCAACCCTCTGGGTTAGCCTCAAAGAGCTGCATCTCGTTCATTTGGCTCTGCTCAAAGCCCTCTTCTAGTATGGCAGCTTCTGGAAGATTCAGTGGCTTTTTACAGCTTTCACATAAGCGGCGTGCCAAACGCTGAGCGATAATTAAGCTGACAGAGGTTGCAATATTGAACGAAGGCACCCCCATATTGCGTAAACGGGTTAACGTTTCGGCAGCACTGTTGGTGTGCAACGTTGATAGCACCATGTGGCCTGTTTGCGCAGCTTTAATAGCGATTTCGGCTGTTTCTAAGTCACGAATCTCACCCACCATCACAACATCTGGGTCTTGACGGAGGAAGGAGCGCAGCGCCTCGGCAAAGGTAAGCCCGACCTTATGGTTTACGTGGACTTGGTTGATCCCTTCCAAGTTAATCTCGACCGGGTCTTCGGCGGTAGAGATATTGCGCTCTGGCGTGTTGAGGGTATTCAAACCCGTGTAGAGCGAGACGGTTTTACCACTACCCGTTGGGCCGGTAACAAGAATCATCCCCTGTGGCTTGTGCAGCGTGCCCATGTATAGCTCTTTTTGCACGGCATCAAACCCCAGTGCGTCTACCCCCATCTTGGCACTGGATGGATCCAAAATACGCAGTACGATCTTTTCACCCCAAAGAGTGGGCAGTGTATTGACACGAAAATCGATGGAGCGGTTTTTTGAAATACGCATCTTGATACGGCCATCTTGCGGTAGGCGTTTCTCTGAGATGTCGATCTTGGACATGACCTTCAAACGCGTTGAAAGACGTGATGCGAGGTTGCTTGGTGGTTTGGCAATCTCTTGCAAAATACCATCGATCCGGCTGCGGATACGGTATGACTTTTCATAAGGCTCAAAGTGAATATCCGATGCGCCTTTTTTAATACAATCTAGCAGGATTTTGTTAACAAAACGCACAATGGGTGCGTCTTTTGCTGCGTCTTCGCTGCTTTCCTCTTCCTCCTCTTCAGCATTTGAGCCATCGTCAAGCGCATCGAGGTCGGCATCTTCTAGATCGTCTAGGGCTGAGTCGCTACCTTCTAAGAACGTGGCGATAAACTGCTTCAATTTATCGTCTTCGACAATAACGCCTTCGGTGGTTGTTCCGGTGTGAAATTTGATCTCATCCAGCGCTTGGATATTGGTTGGATCAGAGAGCGCCACATAGATACGGTTATCCCGTTTGATCAGCGGAATAGCGTGGTGCTTATTAATCAGCTGCTCAGAGACAATACCTTGCGGCACCATTGATGCATCAAAGGCCGAAAGATCTAGCAGTGGTAAACCAAACTCATCCGATGCGGCGCTGGCGGCACGGTGTGCGCTAACCAAGCGCTCATCAATAATATGGGAGATAAAAGGCTTTTGTGAGGCGCGGGCTTTATCAATAGCATCGCGGGCCACATCGGCAGAAAAAACACCATCTTTTACAAGCCGACGAGCGAGACCACTTAAGGGTTGCTGGTGTACCACGTTCTCTCCTTGCGCTGGTGCGGGACATAAGTCTGTGTTTCGTAGGCATAAAATAGCACTTGCTAAAGCACTGGGAAAGGGGCGCAAAATATTTGTAAAAAGTTCCCATGGAAATTGGATTATTTTAGGGAGTTGTCTACACTAAGTGCAGCGCTGCCAACCAAGGAAGACGCTTTACCTAATTCGTTATTTATACTCGCTGGAGAGAACGTATGAAAAAGCAACAAGGCTTTACATTGATTGAATTGATGATCGTTGTTGCGATCATCGGTATTTTGGCAGCCATCGCTCTGCCTGCGTATCAGGATTACACGGTGCGTGCGCGTGTAACAGAAGGTTTAACATTGGCGGCGGCTGCGAAAACTGCTGTGGCTGAGAATGCTGCCTCAGGCGCCCAATTTGACGCAGGTTGGAACCCACCAGCACCCACTCCAAGTGTGACTAGCGTGGCTATCGACGGTGGTGCAGCTGGTGTAGGTACGATCACTATTACGTACACTGCGGCTGCGGGCGGAAACACAATTACTCTAGTTCCAACGTCTGGCGGTGCCGCGCTAGCAACAGGTACGCCTCCATCTGGTTCTATCCTATGGGATTGTACTGGTGGTGGTTTAGATGATAAATACCGTCCTTCTAACTGCCGTTAATTCTACGGTTAGTTGAAAAAAGAGCGCTTCGGCGCTCTTTTTTGTTTCTGCGACTAATTTATCGCTTTGCTTGTCTCTGATTGCTGTTAGGATAGGAAAAAACCCAACAGATCAGTGCTTTATGAAACGTAACATTATTATTCTGCTTATCGCCGCCTGTGTTGGCGTGACCCTCTATATCAACTCCCAAACTAAGCGCTTACCTGATGCGGTTAAGCAACAAGCCGAAGACACACTGCTGGCCGATGCACTGTTCCCCGCGCGCCCGGTGTGGTGGGAAGATGATAAAATTTTAGCTTTGGGTGTGGTGGCCGAACGTACCAATGGTGAGCAAGCAGCGCGTAAAGCGTGTGAGCTGCTTACTGCTGAAAACTTGCCGGTGGGTGGTTTGCGTATCGAAGTGTACGACATCCTAGAGATTCAGCGTAATGATGAGTGGACGCTGATTGGTAAAGCGGTGTGTAACGCTAATTAGGTTAACTCCTTTAGTCTGTTTACCTGTACAAAAAAGCGAGCTTATAGCTCGCTTTTTTAATTGGCTAGGCGCCAGATTGTTAACACTCTTTGTGCTAGATCAAGCGCATCGACAAATCAACGGCTTGGCAGTGCTTAGTGAGCGCCCCGATCGAGATGTAATCAACGCCGGTTTCAGCAATCGGCAGTAGGGTTGCGTCAGTCACATTGCCAGAGGCTTCCAGTTTTGCTCTGCCAGCCGTAAGTTTGACTGCTTCGCGCATCGTTTCCAAAGAGAAGTTATCCAGCATCACAATATCCGCCCGTGCATCAAGCGCGAGTTGCAGCTGATCTAAGGTTTCGACCTCGATCTCGACCGGTTTGCCGGGGGCTGAAAGCTGCGCCGTTTCAATCGCTTCAGCGATCCCGCCACAGGCCATAATATGGTTCTCTTTAATTAAAAACGCATCGTACAGCCCAACGCGGTGGTTATAGCAGCCGCCGCAAGTCACCGCGTACTTTTGTGCTTGGCGCAGGCCGGGCAGGGTTTTACGGGTATCCAGTAATTTTACTTGGGTATCTTTAACTTTCTCGGCGTAGCTGCTGCTCACTGTGGCTGTGCCAGAAAGCGTTTGTAAAAAGTTGAGCGCACACCGCTCTGCAGTGAGTAATGAGCGCGCAGAGCCGGTTGCTAAAAATAGGACTTGGTCGCGGCTAACGCAGTCGCCATCTTGCACTTGCCACTCAATCGTTAAACTAGGGTCTACTTGCTGAAACACTTCGTTGGCCCACGCTACGCCACTGATCACCGCATCTTGACGGCTGATAACCCGAGCTGTTGCTTGCTCGCTGGCGGGGATCAGTTGCGCGGTAATATCACCGGCACCAATATCTTCCTGAAGGGCGGCGGCTACGTTGGCTTTGATGGTGGGCTGTAGGTCAGCAAGAGTCAGCATAGTGGTTTCGGCTCTATCGTTTGTTTCGCGTGATATGATGGCTCGATTCTATATGAATCCGTGGGTTACGAGTAGCAGCAAGTCATGAAATCTGAGTTTGATATTAAAGCGGGGCGCGTGGATGGCGCGCGTTGGGTGTCTTCGCCCAACTTTAATGAGCGGCCAGCAGGTGAGGCCGTGGATCTATTGGTTATCCACAATATTAGTTTGCCACCGGCTGTGTTTGGTGGTGATTACATTGAACAGTTTTTCCAAAACCGCTTAGACCCCACGGCTCATCCGTATTTTACCGAGATTGCCAATTTGCAGGTGTCGGCGCACTTGCTGATTCGTCGCTGTGGAGAGGTGGTGCAGTTTGTAAACCTCGATCACCGTGCTTGGCATGCGGGCGTTTCCTGTTTTGATGGGCGCGACGCGTGTAATGATTTCTCGATCGGGATTGAGCTAGAGGGGACAGATCAACACCCTTTTAGTGACGCGCAATATGAGAGCCTAGTGGCTGTCACAAGAGCGATTTGTCGGGCTTATCCCTGCATCAGTGCGCAACGTATTACTGGCCACTCTGATATTGCGCCGGGGCGCAAAACTGATCCAGGTCCCTGCTTTGACTGGCAGCGTTTTAAAGCTGACCTCAGCGCTTAGTGGCTTGCTGGGAATGCGACCAAGTTTTGTAACTCGGGTCGAATGGGCATGGCGGCGCCAACCGGAATATCAACAGATGGGTCTGTTAAGCAGGCAAGCTTATCACCATTACTGAGTAGCAAGCTGTAAAGAATATTCGCGCCGCGAAAGGTGCGCTGCTGTATCTGAGCACTGTACGGGCTGCCAGCGTCATACTGCACGTTTTGTAGCCGAACCAGCACTTCAACCTGCTCACCTGCGTTGAACCCATGGGGGATTTCGGAGCGCAAACGTCCTAGTGCGGAGTCAACACAGTTGGGGCAGTGCACCGTACCGTGTATGAAATCCCCATGGCCAATAAACTCAGCGACGAAGTGGGTGCTTGGCTGGTTGTAAACCTCTTCGGCGCTGGCCCACTGCAACACTTGACCATCATTCATCACACCAATCTTATCGGCAATAGCAAAGGCTTCATGCTGATCGTGGCTAACCATTAAGGCGCTAATACCTAGCGTTTTAAGAATGCTGCGCACTTCTGGAACGAGGCTTTCACGCAGCTTAGCGTCTAAACCAGAGAAGGGCTCATCTAGCAGAAGTAGCTGCGGGCGTGGCGCGAGCGCTCTGGCCAGTGCGATACGCTGCTGCTGGCCGCCGGACAATGAGTGTGGGAAGCGCTGCTCAACACCGGGAAGCCCAACCAGCTTAAGTAGTTCAGTGATGCGTGCAGTGCGCTCTTTGCGTGATAGTTTTTGTAATCCGAAAGCGATGTTATCGGCAATGTTTAGATGTGGGAATAGAGCCACATCTTGAAATACCATGCCGATATTACGTTTTTCAGGCGGTAGCATCTGCTGGTTTGTGGCTAGGATGCGCCCACCCATAGAGAGTTGACCACTTTGCAAAGGCTCAAAGCCTGCAATAGCACGCAGTAATGTGGATTTACCGCAGCCACTTGGGCCGAGTAGGCAGCCAATTTCACCGTCGGCGAGTTGCATTTGAGCGTGCGAAACCGCGAGATGGTCACCGTAGGCAATACTGATATCTGTGAGGGTCAGTAGTGGTGTTACGAGCGTGTGTGGTTGCGCGTTCATAAGCCTCTCAAATCGTATGTTTGCCGCGTGCAATAGAACGGCTTAATAGTATCACAGGTGCCAGCCCCACCAAGACAATCATCAATGATGCGGGCGCTGCGTCCACGAGACGTTCATCGGACGCCAGCTCAAAAGCGCGAACAGCAAGGGTATTAAAGTTGAAAGGCCGCAAAATCAGTGTGGCAGGTAGCTCTTTCAAAACATCAACAAAGACAATCAATAGCGCGGTTAGCACCGAGCTTCTCATTAGGGGCACATGGATGCGTTTCAGTACTTGAGTGGGCGTGCAGCCGAGTGAGCGCCCGGCAAAATCGATGCTTGGCTTAATCTTATCGAGGCCGCTTTGCACCGCCCCTAAGGAGACAGCCAGAAAGCGCACGGTATAGGCAAATAACAGCGCCACCAACGTACCCGAGAGCACCAAGCCGATATCGATGCCAAACGTATTTTTGGCAAACGCTATCAAACGGTGGTCTAGCCAAGCGAGCGGGATCAAAACGCCGATGGCAATAATGGTGCCCGGAAGCGCGTAGCCTAGGCCTGCAATAGTTACAGCTGTTTTAACATGGTGGCGAGTACTGAGCCGCTTCGCGTAACAAAGCAGCAGTGCCAGTACCACAGCAATGATCGCAGCCGTTGTCGCTAGATAAAAGGAGTTCCACGAGAGTGAAATAAACTCCGCAGCGGTAAAGTCTGCTTGTGTTAAAGCCCAGTAGAGTAAGACGCCCGCAGGCAGTAAAAAGCCGACCAATACAGGAGTAAAACAGTAGAGCGTAGCCCCCCAAGCTGCAGCGCCTTCAAGCTTGATGAGACGCGCTTGTTTACCTTGGGAGTTACCACCGTGGTAGCGGGATTTGCGGCGTGAATAACGCTCTAACAAGATTAAAATTGAGACAAAACCAAGCAACATGGCGGCTAGTTGTGCAGCCGCTGCTGCATCACCCAAGCCATAAAAGGTGCGAAAAATACCGGTTGTGAACGTGGTAACTCCAAAATATTTAACTGTGCCGTAGTCAGCCAGTGTTTCCATGAGCACCAGTGTTAAGCCAGCCATAATTGAGGGACGGGCTAGGGGTAAAGCTAGGCGAAAAAACGATTGTTTGTAGCTGTAGCCCAATGTGCGGCTGACTTCCAACGTGCTTTGCGATTGCTCCAAAAATGCAGCTCGGCTCATCAGGTACACGTAGGGGTAGAGTACAAGCGCCAGCATAATGGCCGCACCTTCAATGGAGCGGATCTCAAAAAACCAGTACTCACCATAACCTAATCCCGTGATTTCCCTAAGTGCAGTCTGCACGGGGCCTGCGAAATCGAGCAAGCCTGTGTAAGTGTAGGCAATGATATAGGCTGGCACGGCCATCGGTAGTAGCAGGCCCCAGGTGAGCACGCGGCGGCCCGGAAAGGCGCAAACACTGGTGAGCCATGCGGTTGGAACGCCGAGCAATAAACTGCCGATGGAAACCCCAACCACTAGCAACAGTGAGTTGATCACGTAATCGCTGAGCACCGTGTCAGCAAGATGGCGCCAAACCTCGGCAGAGCCTGTAAGTACATAGGCTGCGATAACTAAGATGGGTAGCGCGAGGATGGCTGCAACCAAAACAGCAAGGTTGCTCAGCCAGTTGATGCGTCTAAAAGGTAGAGTTTGAATAGCGCTCGCGATCATAGGGCGTTGATAGTCCTGACTAAAACGATGACAGCGCCTTAAGGCGCTGTCGGGACAATCTTACCATTGAGAACGAGAGAAGTAATTATTTCCATCCCGCTCGGTCCATTAGCTCAACCGCTGCACGATTGTTTTCACCAAGCTTGCTCAGCTTGACGGTATCGGCTTTGAAGTCACCAAACTGAGTTAACGTTGCAGATACGCCGGTGCCGGGTACTACAGGATACTCATTGTTAACCTGCGCGTACCACTCTTGGGAATCATGAGATACTAAGAACTCAAGCAATTTCATGGCGTTGTCTTTATTGCGTGCGGATTTTGTCACACCTGCGCCACTAACGTTCATATGCACACCGCGATCTTGTTGGTTTGGCCAAAACACGCCGAGCTTCTCAACAATAGCTTGGTCTGCGGCTTTCTGGCTGTTCGCCAAACGTCCGAAGTAGTAAGTGTTTGCTAACGTTACGTCACAGACGCCTGCAGCAGCTGCACGAAGTTGATCTGTATCGCCGCCAGCAGGTGGTTTTGCGAAGTTAGCAACGAGGCCTTTTGCCCACGTTTCAGTCGCTTGCGCACCGTTTGCTTCGATCATAGAAGCAACCAGGGACTGGTTGTAGATGTTATCGGATGAGCGGATGCAAAGGCGGCCTTTCCATTTGTCAGAGGCTAGGTCTTCATAGGTGGAGAGTTCGCTTGGCTTTACTTTGTCTTTCGCAAAAAAGATGGTGCGCGCACGCTGTGAAAGGCCAAACCATTGGTTGTCTTTATCGCGTAGATTGGCCGGAATTGTTTGCTCCAAAACGCTGTTTTGAATTGGCTGCAGCACGTTGGCATCTTTCGCTCGCTGTAGGCGGCCTGCATCAACCGTTAGGAAAATATCCGCAGGGCTGGCGCTTCCCTCAACTTGCAAGCGCTTGAGCAGTGCGTCTGCTTTACCTGTGATCAGGTTGACTGTGATGCCTGTCTGGTCGGAAAACTTATCTAGCAAAGGCTTGATAAGTGCTTCTTTGCGCGCCGAGTAAACATTCACAAAATCGGACTCAGCATTAACCGGTGTGGCGATAGATAAAGCGATCAGTAAAGAGGTCGATAAAAAACCAGCACTACGCAGCGATTGAAACATCAGTTAGCTCTCTTTGTATTCGATACGAAAGCCTGATTATAAATGATAACAGTTATTATTTGTATATCGTTTTTTGCGTCAGATCAGGTTTATTCTGCTTTTTTGGTATGGCCTTTGCGAGAAAGCGTTGCTTGATCAGCCGGTAACTTTCGATAAAAGGGGTCAGGTATAGCGTGCTGAGCCTATGGTCTGCTTTCTGTTCGCGGCTGATGCCGAACTGTAGCTCAGTTGTAGGCTCTGACAGGTGTAGGCTGCCACCCAATCGATCCCATATCGCAAGAATGGCGCCGAAATTTTTATCAAAATGGCGAGGCTCAACCGAATGGTGAATCTGGTGCTGTGCCGGTGAGATAAAAATGCGCTCCAGCCAAGGCCAGTAAAACAGCGCAATGTGAGAGTGGCGCAAGTTTGATCCAGCAACATTGAAAGCAAAGACAATGACGCTGGCGCCAAGTACAGTTACTAGGTCAACCTGATCATCAAACAGGTAAATGAACAGCGCAATGCAAAGGCCCTGAACCAGTGCGCCCCGTAATGAGAACAAAACTCCTTCGATCGGATGTGTGCGCAGCACCGTGAGCGGTGTCATTGTCTCGGCGCTGTGGTGGACTTTATGAAACGCCCAAAGCCACGGTACTGTGTGAAGCAGTCGGTGGAGGAGGTATCTTGCGAAGTCATCGAGCAGAAAAAGAAACAGTGTGAAGCTCACAGCGATCGCTGCGCTTGGCCATCCGAGTTGTAGGCCACTGGCACCCCATGTTGTTTGCAATAACTGATAGATCAGAGTGGCTACGGTTAGCTTGGCAAGCAGTACCGGAGCTAACATGCTGAACAGGGCACTATTGACGACCAGTAGCCCATAATCAGCACGAGCTGATTTAGAGAACCAAACCTTGCGGCTAAAAAGCGTACGAAAAGCTTGGGGTAGAGCCATACCCCGCAGGGTAAGAAAGGCTAATGCCACTAAAATGGCGGCGAATAGATATCCGATAAACAGCCGCTTGCGCGGGTCGAGGAAGAGTTCGCTGACAAACGGGATAGCGTCTATTTGGAAGGATTCGATCATCTGTTGCCATCGTTGCGAGTGGCGTTTCCGCCACCCGCTTGACGAATACTAGTCGTTCTCTGCGCTGCTAGTGTTGCTAAGCTTTTCGGCCAGTTTGGATAGTTTATCCAGCTGATCGTTCGCTTTTGCCTGCAAGCCAAATGTATCGTTCAGTAGCTTTTGCACTTCAATCATGTTCAGTGCGTACTCTTCCAACGAAACAGACGGTGACTGGATATAGTTACCATCGTTATCGATACCGGAAACTTGAGTATTCCCCAAAAGAACGGGGCTAGCGCCGATTAAGCGATTCAGCTTAACAGCAGTAACGCCGAGATCTTTGCCGCTGACTTGCAGCGCCATCGCGAAACCTTTTAGCTCGCCCCAGTGCTTCGCGTATGTGCGGAATGTTTTCTGTAGATCGCCGTTGTTATCAACTGCGTCTTGCAACGCCAGCGCATCTTTGTAGACGGAGCCTGCATATTTGAATGCCGCTTCAGCGATAACCTTTTCCCAGTTTGTGCGGATCACATCAGCGTAGGCTTTTAGCTCTTCACGCTGCTGGTCAGTCAGATTTTTGCCGTTAGCTTTAGTGATCAGTTGGCGGCCGTCGATGAATGCTTCGGTGATGGTGTGCATGTAGTTGCTGTTGCCAGATTTATCAGCGCCGGCTGCGTAGTAACCGTGCGCGAACACCATCTCAGACTTGAGGTCGATCATCTTGTCGCCATTTGCATCAGCTGACTTAACGCTCTCTGGCTTTTGCTTAGCGATGCTGTAGACGGTTTTTGCATCCAATGACAGTGCGTGAGCTGGCACGCCGAAGTAGCCGAAGGCTTCATCCCATACGTGCTCTTTGCCGGTGTAAGGTGTGCCATCTTTGTATGGCTTACCATTGGGCTTGGTGCCAGCGTCTAGCTTCTCGTCTAAGTAGTTATCGACTGCTTGGTTGTAGAAAACGGCACCCATCAAGAATTTGGAGATCAGCTGTGTGTAGTCAAGGCCTGTTAGCGGATCAAAACCTTTGTTTGCTGCAGAGGCTTTATCGATCCAGAACTCGATCACTTCGCTGCCCGTCATGTTGCCTGGCCACGCAGACACGGCACCACCGTAGGTTTTACCTTTAAGGTTTTTGCCTTTGGATAGCTCATCAACCGTGCTTTGCTTAACCACAAAGTCGCCTTTGGTTGCTGGAGCAATAATCTTGCGGCCTGCATCCTTACCTGCGTAGTAAGCCATCATTTGTGCTTTTAGCTCGGCATTTGGCATACCGTTACCACGTGCTGATAGTTTTTTCAGAGAGTCATGGAGCGCGTGACGAGCAATTTGGCCGCTGTATGCGACGGAGCTTTTCTTATCTCCTTTGTAGTCTTTTACTGTGATCGGGAATCCAGAATAGGACGCGTCACTGTGTGCTAAAGCAGGCATAGAGAGCGAGGAGGATACTAAAGCAATTGCCAATCCAAGACGTGTACGTTTCACAATAAAACCCTTTAATTATCAGTCAAAACTTAGGCTGTCAGCACCGTTTGGAGCGCCGTTCCGTGGGTGCCTGTTAATTTGGGTTAACGCTATCATAGGCAAATGAGTAACACAATTAATAACTATTATCATTAGCTATTAGTTTTTAATGATATAAAGCCGTACTAATACGCTGGGAATAGGCGCGAGAGCGTTGCTGGAATCGCTGTTTCTACCCGCAGAATGCGTCGGCCTAAATGAAATGCTGTGAATCCTATGGCCTCTAATTTCTCAACTTCATAGGCTATAAAACCGCCCTCGGGCCCTATAGCTAGGGTGGTGGGTTCGTCCGTCGCAGCAGGGCAGGCGGATGCATTGTAGGGGTGCGCAATCAGTGCGCGTGTATCTGCTGCAATGGCGGGTAGCTCGTCCTCGACGAAGGGTTTAAAGCGCTTACGCAAGTGTAGCTTAGGCAGCCTTGTGTCTCCGCTTTGCTCCAGCCCTAAGCGAAATAGCTCATCGACCTTTTCAGGCTTTAACCAAGGCGTCGACCAGTAACTTTTATCTACCCGATAACTATTGATGAGATAGATCTCTTTAACACCCATAGCTGCGACAGTTTCCAAGATTCTTTTCAGCATTTTGGGCCGTGGCAGCGCCAGAATAAGTGTCGCTGGTAGAGCCGGTACGGGTGGTTCTGTCAGGTTAACGCGCAGGAGTACCTCGTGCTCGCTGATCGCTTCGACAACAGCTTCACCTAAAAATCCATCGAGTAAGCCCACCCGTAAGGTGTCGCCTAGGGACACTTTGTGAACGTTTTTAATATGATGGAAACGGCGATCCGTTAAAGTCACTCTATCAGTAGAGGTGAAGTCGTTTTCGTTGAGTAAAACCAAGTTCATCGGGTTTATAGTCGCGTTGGGAACAAAGACTTCTTATTATGGCGGTTTTTCTTTACGTGTTCTCCCGTTAGCATAGGTTTCTTTTAATCGCTTTGAGTATTTATGGCTGATCTTGATCTTATCCGCGGGGCTATCCGGCCCACGCTTGTCCGTATGACGCTTCCCATGATGATGGGGATTGTTAGCCTGATGCTCTTCAATCTTGCTGATGTCTACTTTGTTTCCCAGCTTGGCACGCGCGAGATGGCATCGCTTGCGTTTACCTTCCCCGTGACTTTTGCCGTGATTAGTTTGGCCATCGGTTTTGGTATCGGGACATCAGCGACGTTAGCTAAGTTAATCGGCGGCGGTAAAACGAGCCAAGCTGCAAAGTTGGCCACCGACAATCTAATGATGACGTTTTTACTGGTGGTGTTCATCAGTGTCGTTGCCCGTTTCTTTATGGTGCCGCTGTTTAACCTATTAGGGGCTAGCGAAGCGCAAATGCCATTTATCTTAGACTATATGGATATGTGGTGGTTTGGTGCGGCCTTTGTGGTATCCAATATGGTTGCCAACAGCTCTTTACGTGCCAAAGGTGATACAAAAACTCCTGCACTGGTTATGGCGGTCTCTTCTGCTGCGAACTTGATTTTAGATCCTCTGTTTATTTTTGGCTGGGGCCCTGTTCCGGGTATGGGTATTCAAGGTGCTGCGCTTGCGAGCGTCACCGCTTGGATGGGCGTTTTTGTCTATGTGGTTTATATCCTATTTCATAAATACCAGCTGCTGGTGGTTCAGCCTCCGCAGTTGAAACGTATTTTGTCCCACTGGGTGCAGGTGATGAAAATCGGTATCCCAGCCGCTGTTTCTAATATGCTAACGCCGATAGCCGGGGGCGTATTAACAGCACTGGTCGCTCAGCATGGTGCTGAAGCCGTGGCTGCATTTGGGGTCGGGAATCGCTTGGAATCGCTGTCTCTGCTGGCTTGTTTAGCACTTTCGATGACATTACCGCCCTTTGTGAGCCAGAACTTTGGAGCCAATCAAATCGCACGGGTTGAGGCTGCTTATAAAGGCGCCATCAAATTTGCACTGGGGTGGCAGTTAATTGTATTCGTTGTGTTGTTTCTTTTGCAGGACGTTATTGCCGGTGCTTTTGCTGACTCGTCAGCAGTAGAGGAGCCTCTGTCACTTTGGATCTCGGTCGTACCGTTAGGTTTTGGGATGCAGGCGGTGATTTTTCTCAGCGCTTCAACGTTAAATGCGCTTCACCAACCGATGCAAGCCATGAGAATAAGTGTGATTCGTTTGTTTGTGTTTTTCATCCCACTGGCTTGGATAGCAAATTACTTTGCGGGGTTAGAGGCTATGTTTAGTTCCTTCGTCGTAGCTAATGCTCTGACCGCAGTGATCGCTTACTTTAGAGTTTCTCGTTTGCTAAAAAGAAAAGCTGTTGTAAATCAATAGTCTGTTTGTGGTTTTTATTATCACAGAACTTTCATACTCTTTTGTTATCTTATTCACCTGCAACCAAAGTCATATTTTAAATAGTGACCTTGGGTCTATGATCGGATGAATAGGCATTAAAAATAAATATAAAGTGTGTCTAATAAAATCAAAAAGAGAATGAAATAGGGGATGTGAACATGAGTAAAAAAGTTGCTCTTGTAACCGGCGGAACGGGCGGATTGGGTGCAGCAATTTGCCGTAGCTTGGTGGATAAAGGATTTACCGTTGTGGCAGGTTATAACAGCGGAGGCAACCACGAAAAAGCGAAAGCGTGGCAAGCACAGCAAAAAGAAGATGGCTATGACATTCATGTCGCTTACGGAGACGTTACTGATACAGCGTCTTGTGAAGCGTGCATCAAAGCGGTTGAGGAGATAACAGGCGGTTCAGTCGATGTACTGATTAACAATGCCGGTATCACTCGTGATGGTCAGTTCAAGAAGATGAGCTGGGAGCAGTGGGACGAGGTACTAACAGCCAACCTTGATTCCATGTTCCATATGACGCGACTGGTGATCAATCCAATGATCGAAAAAGGTTTCGGCCGCATCATCAACATCTCCTCCGTTAATGCTCAAAAGGGCCAATTTGGTCAGTGTAACTACTCGGCTGCAAAAGCGGGCATCCATGGTTTCACCAAAGCGCTTGCGCAAGAGGTGGCAGCGAAAGGCGTCACGGTCAATACAGTATCACCGGGTTATGTGATGACGCCAATGGTGGCTAAAATTGCAGAAGAAGTTCAGCAAAAGATCTGCTCAACTATCCCTGTTGGTCGTTTTGGTACGCCAGAAGAGATCGGCCGCATTGTCACTTTCCTTGCTGAGGAAGAGTCCGGCTATATCACGGGTGCAGATATGTCGATTAACGGCGGTCTACACATGCACTAAGCACGTCGATTCAAAAAAACCGCACGTTTGTGCGGTTTTTTTATGCCTGAATCCAAGAAATCAGTTGAGTAAACTGCTAAACAGGCCTTCAAAGCGTACTTGATATTCTGGGTATGCCCCCTTGAAAGGAAGCGCCAGCCATTCGGCTTCGAGTGCGACTAAATCCGTTAAATCTGTTGAGCGGCTCTGCCTTTCTAGCGCTTGTTGGAGGCGTTGCATTTGATACTCCATACGCAGTGCTTCGTCGCTCTCAGGTGAAGGTTCATTCAAAAGTATTTCGAGGCGGATACATAGTTCACGTGCTTGAACACCTGTTTGCGTGAGTTCATCTTCCAGTAGTGCACGGTTATCGATGATCGCAAGCAGCTTCTCACGGCGTAAGTTCATTGGTTCAATGGAACCAAGCTCTTCAGGGATCGCTTGTAGGTCGACTGGGTTATCACTAAGAACGGCTTCTTCGGCCTCATCAAGGGGCGCTGCTAGCACACGATGATCATTGTTTTGCGCAAATGCGCGCGCTAGTCGGTCCCGTTCGTTATCCAACTGGTTGATGGCTCGCGCTAAGCGCTGCTGATCTTTGGGGGTTATGTTTTCTTCGTCGATTAGCGTGCTAAGTAAATTATTTGCTTCAGCCAACACTAGCTCCAAGTGGCGTGGCTTCTCTAAGCTGGCTTCAAGGCTTGCTAGTGTATTTTGAATGGCGCTTTTAGCTGACTGCTGCTCCGCTACCGATGGCAGGGAATCCTGTAAGCGGGCAAAAATCACATCGCAATGATCACGAAATGCTCTCCATAGCTTGCGCTCTTGGCTATGGAAGGTTGGGCCAGCCTCTTTCCAATGTTGTTGTAGCGCTTTTGCCTCTTGAGCAGCAGCTGAAACGTCATCGTAAGTGGTGAGGGCTGCAGCTTGCTCAATGAGCTCGAGCTTACGTTGCTTGGCCTCTTCTTTGATTGACTTAAGATGAGCCTCAACAGGCGCGAGTAGAACATTGAACGCATCTTGGAGTTTCTGCCCAGGGTTTCTATCCACGGGAATGAAGCGCCGCCACTCCTCTTTTGCAGTCTGCACAACTTTTTCTACATTGCGCCAGTCCGTATTCTGCCAGTCGGTCGCTTCGAGGTAAGTGGTAACTTGGTCAAAAATCGTTTGGCGTTGCGCTAGGTTGTATGCCCTGACTTTGCCTTGGTTGGCGAAGTGCTCTTCGCACGGCGCATACGCAAGATCTGCGGCTGCTTTGAAGCGCTTCCAAATCGCTTGGGAGTGCACTGGGTCTGTGGCGTCTAAAACGCGCCACTGTTGCTGTAGTTTCTTGATCTGCTTCGCTTTTTGCTGAGGGGGTAAGTCTTGCTGGGCAAGTGCTTCCATCTCAGCGCATAGCTGCTCTTTTTTTGGTGTTACTGCAAAGCCTTGCCAGTCCTTTAGTTCTTGGAGTTGCCCTTGTAAGCCGCGATAGCGTTGGTGCAAATGTGCATCTGCATCGCCATTCAACTTGCTTAACATCTCTTGGGCAGAACGTGAAAGCTTGTTAGCGGTTTTTATCTCACCAGTCTCAATCGCTTTTTCAAAAGCAGTGAGTTTACTGTTGATCTCTTTGGTAACCGCTGCCTTACTTTTCGCTAATGCCTCACGCGAGCGTTGTAGCTCAGTGATCAGCGTATTGAGCTGTTCCACTTCATTAGGCGCAGGCAGGCTGTTTGGCCATGCAGCGGAGGCGAGTGCTTTTTTCGCTTGTCGTAAGCGCTCCTGTTCGCTTTGCTCCTGGAACTCGGGTGTTTGAGTCTGTGCCAAGAAGGCGCGCAGTTGCTCGTGCTTCTCGTTGCATTCAGCTAGTTTGGCAAGTTCTTGACGAGCATCCTCTAACTCTTGGTTAAAGGCTTTGTGCAGTTGTGTTTTGCCCGATAGTTGCGCATCGGCCCAGCGGGCTTCGATATTATTTAGCTGTTCATTGAGCTCGGAGCGTAGGTTTGCATGATTTAGTAGTTGCTGCGGATCACACGCTGATAGTAGTGCCTGAATATCACCAATAAGCTGCTCCGCCTGCTTCGTTGCCGCTTCTTTGTCTTGGCGTTCGCGTTGCTCGGCTAATTGTGCCGCTTGGTGCTCTTCTATACGTTGCTGAGCCAGTGACTCGGCTGCCTCGTACAGATCTGTGCTTGCGCTGCAATATTCTGCCGCGATATCTTGCCACTCGTTTGAGAGGTTTTCACAGGTCGCACCAAAGAGTGGGAACCACTCCCCATGTGCCACCGTATGCATCTGCTCGGCGATGTGCTGGGCTTTCTCTGTTTGCTCTGTTGCGTGCCTTTCGGCCTCTTTTGCCGCGGCTAGCTTATCCTTGATGATTCTGTAGATCGCTTTATCGCTCTGACGGGTATCTTTGAGAAGCGACTCAATGACCGTCGTCGATTGAATTTTTTGCGCGGCATGCTTACGAATTGCGATTGGTGCGCTGGATGTTGCTAATGCGGCTAATTGTTGTTCGGACTGAATTTGGCCAACCAATGTGCCTAATAGCGTTGCATGTGCGCTATTGGCAACAATACGCATCGCATTTTCTTCACTGGTGGTTGCGCGCAACCGTTCGATCAATGACTCAGGGCTGCTTGACTCATTCAGTTGCTGAGCGATTTTGTTTTCAAAGTGAATACTGTCTTGAGTGTCGTGATTAAGAAGCTCAATCAGATGGTCGAACTGTTCGATCTGTGAAAGCGCTGCCTCCCGAACCTCTTGGCTCGGGTCTGAAGTGGCAAGCTTCGACAAAATGCGAAACTGCTCCGGGTTATCTTCACGAAGCTTAAGTGCCGCATTTGCACGGGTCGAAGGGTTGGTATGTTGCCATTTGGGTTTGAATAAGTTCGCTAACATCTAAGGCTTTCTTGAGTTATAAAACGGTTCAGTTCAGCTTTGAAAATACAAAGAGCCGGTATTCTACCGGTCAGCACGCGGCAAGGAAACGTCTTGACAGGCGCATTCGTGTACGAAAATGTTTTGCTGGGGTTGTTACGGGAGTGACGCCGTTACTGGATCAGCGGTTTGATCTCAACTTCACCATCGACATAAAGCCAGCGGTTGTCATGATGGATGAAGTTAGAAACCTCGTGTAGGACCAGTTGTTCCTCGCCGGTATCAAACGCGGCTTCGAACTCCACGATACCGGTGCTGTCGTCTGGCTGTCCATGACTGGTATGTAAGATCGATAAGCCGATCCAGTTGGTGTACTTTACTTGCTCTTCGATAATGCTGGGATCGATAAGCTTACGCTTCTCTTCAGCTGTGGTGTTGATCAAGTAGTCAACCGCACCCACAACGAACGCGCTGTAGCGGCTGCGCATCAGTTGCTCCGCGGAAGTAGGGGTCTTAGTGCCTTCGATAAACGGCTTACAACAAAAGGCAAAAGGTTTGCCTGAGTCACATGGACATCCCTGAGTCATCGATTGGTTCGACAGCATATATCCTACTCCCTGCTTGGCCTGATAACATAACAATTTACAGTATACTCCTCTTTCTGTTCATTGATCACGGATAAGAATTTGATGGCTCCAGAAAAAACTTTCTTTTGGCACGACTATGAAACCTTCGGGGCTGATCCTAAGCGGGATCGTCCTGTGCAGTTCGCCGGTGTTCGTACAGATGAAGACTTTAATGTCATTGGGGAGCCTGTTCTGCTGTATTGCAAACCTGCGGATGACTTTCTACCCCACCCCGAAGCGTGCCTAATCACAGGGATTACGCCACAAGAGGCTGTGCGTGAAGGGGTGTGTGAAGCGGAATTTATCCGTCTGATCAACGAAGAGATGTCTCAGCCTGAAACCTGCAGTGTGGGATATAACAGTATCCGTTTTGATGATGAAGTGACGCGGTATACCTTGTATCGCAACTTTTTCGACCCTTATGCTCGAGAGTGGCAAAACGGCTGCTCGCGTTGGGATATCATCGATATGCTGCGTCTCACGCGCGCTTTACGCCCTGAAGGTATCGTTTGGCCCGAGTATGAAGATGGCACTCCAAGTTTGCGCCTCGAAGATTTGACCAAGGCCAATGGTATCGATCATGGCAAGGCGCACGATGCGTTATCTGATGTGTACGCCACGATCGCCATGGCGAAGCTGATTCGTGAGAAACAACCCAAGCTTTACGACTATGTGATAGGAAGCCGCTCCAAAGCCGCCGCGCATAAGATGCTGGATGTCACCACGATGAAGCCAGTCTTACACGCCTCATCTCGTTACCCCGTTGAGCAAGGAAATTTGGCAGTTGTTGCGCCAATTGCTCAGCATCCGACCAATAAAAACAGTACGTTAGTGTGGGATCTGCGCCACAACCCCGAACCGTTACTAACACTCCCGGTAGAAGAGATCTGTCGGCTGATGTATCTGCCAGCAGCGCAGCGCTCTGAGCATGACCCGAAAATAGCGCTTAAGCAGGTACATGCGAATAAATGCCCCATTCTAGCGCCGGCCGGTATGCTTAACACCGAAGAGGCAGAGCGCTTCGCGATCGACGGCGGCGTATGTCGGGCGCACCTAGCGATATTACGCGAGGCTCAAGGGCTACCCGAGAAGATTGCCGCTATAATGAATGCAGATGCGCCTCCGCAAGATGGTGATCCTGATCATATGCTCTACTCGGGTGGTTTCTTCTCTGATCATGACAAGCAGTTCATGGATCAGATTCGGGCAGCTCACCCAGAAGAGCTCGCTGAGATGAGCTTTGCGTTTCAGGATCCGCGCCTTGAAGAGATGCTGTTCCGCTACCGCGCGCGTAACTACCCAGCGACGCTCTCTTCAGAGGAGCAGGCGCAATGGGAGCAGTATCGGCGTGACCGTTTGCTCGTTGAAGATAAGCGTGGACTGCTCACTATGAAACCATTCTATGAAGCGTTGAATAAGCTTTATCAAGACCCTGAAGTTGATCAGGGTGGGCGCGCGATTTTAGAAGAACTCGCTATCTATGCTGAGTCGATCTATCCCATGGATGAGGTGTGGTGATGCGCACAGGGATAGGCTGTGCAGCGTTGCTACTTGCAACGGCGGCGCTAGCTGTAGATAAACCTATCCCATATGTGGTGACGCAACCTGATGGCTTTTCGGGGGGCGAGCTAGATGCCAAAAATGCCTACTATCGCAAGAAGCGCGGTGATTTCGACCGTGAAACCATGGTAGAGGTAGAGCACAAAGATCGGCCATCAGACTTGCCTCCGCCAACCGTGGTTGCGCCATCGCCCGTGCCGATGGTGAAGGAGTTTAAAGCGGGTAAAGTTTTATCGATCAACGACTTAAAGGGCGAGGACCGCATCTTTCAAACTATCTACGATGATATCGAGAAAGAGAAATGTATCTGGGATCCCGAAAGTTGTGAGCCTCCGCCGCCATCACAGCAGCGGAGACAGTTCCTACCTAACGATTAGCCGCTATTCTGGCGGCTGCATCGTCCTTAGCGTTAAGCGGCGTTGCTGCAAGCTCTCAAGCGCCTTTATCAGTTGGGCATTGTCGAGCTGCTTGATCGCGGCAACTAACTTGTCACGGTCGGCAAAGTCGATATTGGCTTTGTCGAGCAGTTGCCAGAAGCGATTCGTACGCTCCTTTCGGTTCTTATCTTCGGTGGTCAATCGAGAAATAAGACTGTTTTTAAAGCGCTCTAGATCATCAGGAGTTAACGCTCGTAAGGCTGCACTCTGGCGGTCTAAGAAGGCGTTGATGCGCGTTTCGATAAGCTCGGCAGACGCAGTAGGTGACTGCACTACAAAACTCAACCCTGGTAGGTCGCGTAGCGACATCGGTGAGGCAAAAACGATGTAGCCAAGCTGCTGTTCTGTGCGTAGCTCACTATAAAAGGGTGCTGAGAGAATCTCTGCAAGTAGCGCCGTTTGAGCTCGTTCAGCAATGCCGGTGCTGCTGCCTTGCAGGTAGAGCGCCAAAGCGGTGTCGTTATGCTCAACGGGCACTGTTTTCGTCAGTGCTTGCGTGTCTAGGCGCTTGACCGCGATCTCTAAAGGGGTGCTAGCGGTGTTTTCCAGTTGCAGTGTCTCGGCGATCTTTCGGGCAATCTGCTCCGTTTGTTCTGCTGTGAGATTGCCGTGCGCAAAGAGTCGCACAAAAGGAGTGGCAAAGAGCGCGTCGGGAACCTCTTGGATATCTTTGAGCGTGATATCTTGCGCTGCGGTATTCAGCTCTGCCAGCGCAGGGTTGTTCAGCAGTGTTTCGTAGCCTACTCGGAACAGCTGTTGGAAAGGTTTATCTTTCGCTGCGTTTTGTAATCCATCTAAGTAGCTTTGCTTCACGACGTTAAAGCGTTTTGCTGGCAGTGTTGGGTGGCGCATAGCCGCCGCGATGGTATCGATAAGTACACCGACTTTGTCGTTGTAACCGGATACGCGCACAGTAATACCGCGGCTATGAGCATAGATATTAGCTGAGAGCCCAGCAATCGCTGCATCGTAGAGTACCGGGTTTAGTTGCTCATTAAGCATATCCACGTACAGATCCATAGCGACTGAGGCTTTGGCACCTGTGCGGGAAAAAGGTGAGAGCAGGGTAAAGTATAGGTCCGCTTTTGGTAGTTTGAACGTGGTATCAGGCAGATACCAAGACTCGACGTGCGGTGTGTTTTCAAGCTCTGTTGGCACCTTCTGGCTGCCAATTTCAGCGATATTTAAGTCGCTGGGCACAAACGGATTGTTATGGCGAACATAGAGTGCCGTTTGTGTATCGGCTGCCTGCCATGTTGCGATACGGTCAGCTGAGATCTTTTGTTTCGCAAAGGGGGCTTTAAAGTGTGGCTCAGTCTGGTTTGTTTCCAGCCCTTTGGCTTGCACTTTCAACACCATGTTAGCCGGAGTGATTGCGCTCAAGAGCTGCGAGATCTGTGTTTGATCAAGCGTTTCTAAACGATAAGGCGCATCAATCCAGTGGCGCTCTGGATAGTCACGCATCTGCTGCGACAGTTGGCTCACGTAGTGGATAGGCTCTTGTTTAGCCAAGAAGCGAAAGTCATTCGCCGCGAGTGTTTGCTCTTCATCGAAGAGCGACTGTGCTAATCCGGTTGTTTGGAAAGCTCGCATAAACGAGAAGAAAGCAGCAACCACGTCATCTCTGTGCTGAAGTCCCTCTTTAGTCAGCGAGATACTTGTTGTTAAGAGCGTCTCCACTGCGGATGAGCTATCACTGTAGGCGCCTAGCCCCGTTGCCCAACCTTGCTCTTTTAAGTAAGCGAGCAAGCTACCATCGCCCTCATAGCCAATCACGCCTGCGATAAGTTGCGCCGGCTTGTTGGGCCAAGAGGCTTTTGATGGTGGTAGTGGGAAGGTCATAGAGAGTTGGCGAATGTCTTTGACCGGCTCAATCAGCACCTCCATCGGAAGGTCTGACGCACGATAAGCAGGTACTTTAACCTCGAAGGGTGGGAGTGCTCGATCAGGGATCGCGCTGAAATAACGGGTTACCCACTGTTCCAATTCAGCGAGTGGCTCTTTGCCAAGAACCACTAGTTTCATCAGGTTCGCTGAGTAGTGGGTGTTATAGAACGCGATCATATCCTCGCGAAGTGCACCGGCGGGTTCATTGCTCAGTGTCTCAAGGCTGCCCACGGCAAATCGGTTACCTGGGTGGTCTGGGTTCATCACTTGCTTGGTAACGGCATAAGCTCTGCGGCCATCATCGCGAATCTTCGAGCTGTACTCTGAGTGGACAGCATGACGTTCGCGGTCTGTGTACTGCTCTTCAAACAGGGGAGCGATAAAAAACTGCGAAAAGCGATCAAGCGCCGGGGCGAGGTGGCTGCTATCAATATCGAAATAGTAATTGGTGGTGTGGTTAGCGGTGAAAGCGTTGTGATTGCCGCCATGGGATTGGATAAACGCCTGATATTCGCCAGCTTCAGGGTATTTTTTTGTGCCTAAGAAAAGCATGTGCTCTAAAAAATGAGCCAAACCCAAGCGCTCATCTGGGTTTGCATTAGAGCCAACGCCAACATCGAGCGATGCTGCGGCTTTGTCTGCTTGTGGATCTGAGATAAGCAGAGCTTGTAGCCCGTTTTTGAGCGTAATGCTGCGGTATTCGCGGCTATCATTTGGGCTTTTGATAATCTCGCCAGCTATGCTAATCGTACTGCAGAAAAGCACGATCAGTGCGAGTAGGCACTGAAATGATCGAGCCTGTGAAAGTTGCATAACGTCCCCTTAAAAAGCTTAATAAACAACAACTAAAATCGATACGGATGTGTAGCCTGTAGACTGAACTTTGGCGGCTGAGTTCCTCTTGTTCCATGGCTAAACCATGATACAACCGATACAATCAACATTATCTTATTAAAGTGTGTAGGGATTCACTATGAACCGAGAAAAAGTCATTTTTGCTTTTTTTATCGTTTTGGCGCTGACGCTCAATTTTGGTTTTTTTCTCGGTGAGATTGATGTTGCTGCCCATCATAACGAGTTTGAGTTATTCGCGGCGCTGGTTGTCAGCATGATTTGTACGGTACTTAAGTTCGGCGACCGTACTCACCTAGGCGCGCTGATGCTGGCAACAAGCTTGGTTGCTGATCTACAGCTGATCATCGCGGCAATTTTGTGGGGCTTCGCGGAGCAGATCAGCGGCGGTATGACGCAAGCGATGATGGCGAGTATCGTGTCACTTTCGGGCGGTGCTTTGCTGGCCAACATTATGTCGGTGGTGCTGCTGGTGATTGAGACAATCATCGTTCGTCGCTAACCATGAACAACGTTCTTTATTTGCTATTGCGGCGCTTGCGTGTGCCGCTAATCACGCTGATCGTTGTTTATGCCATCTCGATACTGGGATTCGTGCTGATCCCTGGCCAAGACAATGATGGCAACGTATGGCGCATGGATTTCTTTCATGCGGTTTATTTTGTCTCTTTTATGGGCTCGACGATCGGCTTTGGTGAGATCCCTTACGAGTTTACCAGTGCGCAGCGCATGTGGACGCTGCTAATGATTTACGCCACGGTCGTTGCTTGGTTGTACGGGATTGGTTCAACCCTCGCTTTGCTGCAAGAGCCGGTATTTGGCAGGTTGCTGAGGCGCCGCTCCTTTACAGGAGAGGTTGGCAACTTCACCGAACCCTTTTACTTGGTGTGCGGCTATGGAGTGACGGGCCGCTTAGTGACTCGTAAGCTAGTCACACGTGATATCCGCGTTGTTGTTGTCGATGTTCGGCAGGATCGTATCGACGATCTTGAGATGGACAATCTTCAATTGCGTGTCCCTGGGCTTTGCGCGGATGCAGCCTTGCCCGATGTATTAGATGATGCAGGCTTACAGCAGCCAAGTTGTATCGGTGTGCTCGCACTGACCAACAACGACACCACGAATCTATCCATAGCGATCGCAAGTAAACTGTTGGTGCCAAATCGCATGGTCATCAGCCGGACAGAAGCAGACGTGACAACGTCGAACTTGCTATCGTTCGGGACCGACCTTGTGGTTGATCCATTCAAAGCCTATGCCGCGTACCTTTCCATGGCGGTTAGCTCGCCCTATAAACATCTGGTTTACGATTGGCTGATCAATCCAACACATCGTCCTTTATCAAGCGCCTACCAGCAAACCCGTGGGCGCTGGATTATCTGTGGTTTTGGGCGTTTCGGTCGTGCCTTGCACCAAGCGTTCCGCATGGATGATATTGAGGTCACTATTATTGATGCGAACCCTAAAAACCTGAACGCTAGCGAAGGGCAGATTTGGGGCATCGGTACAGAAGCTAACACATTGATCGAGGCGGGAATCAACGATGCAGTGGGTATTGTTGCCGGTACAGATAACGATGCAGATAACCTTTCAATTATCCTAACGGCCCGCGAAATTAATAAAAAATTGGTGACAGTGGTGCGCCAGAACTTGGACGCAAACCAGCTAATTTTCGACCGTTCGGGGGCTGATTTTGTCATGGCGCCGGGAAGGATCATCGCGAATCAAATTCTCGCGCAGATTAAAACGCCGATGCTGCCAAGCTTTATCGAAGAGCTGAAAAAGCAAGACGATGTATGGGCGCATACGTTGTTGAACAGAATGAGTAATACCGTGAAAGAAGATGAGCTAGATAGCTGGTCTTTTGTCATCGGCGTTGAGGAGACACCTGCCATCATGATGGCGTTAGAGGATGGTGAGGTTGTAAAGCTTAATGCGCTCCTCAAAGACCCGCGCAACCGTAAAGAGATGTTAGACGCATTTCCGCTGATGTTTAGGCGTGAAGGGGAGATTAAAATGTTGCCGGGTGAGCTTAAAGAGCTTGCCGAGGGAGACGAGATACTGTTTTGTGGGCTTGCGCCTGCATTTAAACAGGTCGAGTGGGCAGTCAATAATTATAACGTATTGCAGTATGTGCTTTCTGGTAAAGAGAGTAGCAGCTGGTTAGGACGCTATCTGAACAAGGAATCATAATGGCTTATCTGTTTTTAGCTTTGACGCCGCTATTTTGGGCAGGAAACTTTGTTCTTGGGCGAGCGATGAACGGTGTATTACCCCCCATCTCAATGGCTGAGTTTCGCTGGAGTATCGCGCTGCTCATGATTTTGCCATTTTTAGTGCCGCGCTTGAAAACGCAATGGCCTGCCATCAAGGCGAACTGGAAGATACTCGTTGTACTCAGTGTGCTGAGTGTCGCGAGCTTTAACACGCTCGTTTATCTCGGCCTGACGGGCACCAACGTAACGAATGCAACCATCATGCAGTCGATCATTCCGATTATTATCTTAATTATAAGTGCTCTCGTGTTTCGTGAGCCGGTTAAAATGAAGCAGTGGGTTGGCGTGCTGATCTCCCTGGCTGGGGTCTTGGCGCTGATTAGTCAAGGTAACTTAGCGCAGCTGCTGGAGTTGAGCTTAAATACCGGAGATGCGTGGATCTTAGCTGCGGTGATGTGCTGGGCTGTATACTCGATTATGCTGCGCTTTAAGCCCGCTGAACTAGACGGATTTACGTTTTTTGGTGTAACCGTTGTGTTGGGCGTGTTGGCGCTACTGCCATTTTCTCTGTGGGAGATGTCGGCAGCCGCGCCTATCCATTGGAATGGAGACGCCGTGTTCGCCATTCTTTACATGGCCGTGTTCCCATCGATCCTTGCCTACCTTTTCTGGAATCGTGGTGTGGCAGAAGTCGGGGCGGCGAAAGCAGGCTTGTTTATTCACCTAATGCCGATATTTGGCGTTCTGCTGGCGTCGATTTTTCTTGAAGAGCAGATTCAAACCTATCATATTGCAGGTATGGTACTGATTTTTACTGGTATCTACTTAGCCGTGGTAGCAGATGTAATGAAGCGTATTAGAAAAACAAACTGAGGTAATCAATGAGAAAGTTAGTATTGTCCTTAATGATGGTGGTTGTAACGTTTGGGATGGGCGTTGCACCCGAAGTTGAGGCAAAGCGTTTAGGTGGTGGTTCATCACTTGGCAAGAGCTTTAGTGCCCCTAAAAAGGTCAAGCCTGCGGCTGCACCCGCGGGCCAAAACGCAGCACAAAAGACGGCCACAGCCCCTGCTAAGAAAAAAGGCTTTGGTGGTATGCTGGGCGGTCTGCTCGCTGGTGGATTGCTAGCAGCATTGTTCTTTGGTGGGGCGTTTGAAGGTATCCAATTTATGGATATCTTGCTGTTAGCGTTATTAGCTTTTGGTGTCTTTATGCTGGTAGCAAGATGGAAACGCTCGCAAGCTGGGCCTCAGTATGCGGCAGCAGGTGCAGGTAACCAATATCGCAGCACGCCAGAGCCTGTGCAGCCAGCACCACAACAGCCAGAGCATCACTTCACGCCGATGTCTGCTGCGAATACACAGTTGCAAGAAGCTGAGCTGGTTTTGCCGCAGTGGTTCAATAAAGTTAGCTTCCTCGAGGGGGCAAAGCAGCACTTTGTGCACTTGCAAGATGCATGGGATCGCCAAGATTGGACCGATATCGAGACCTACACTGATGCGGAGCTGTTGGGGCTTTTAAAAGCAGAGCGCGAAAAGCTACCTGCTGACCAAAAAACTGACGTTGTTTCGGTAATGGCTGAACTGATTAACTTTATTGATAAGCAAGATCATGTGATTGCCAGCATCCACTTCTACGGCTGGATTAAAGAGAGCCAAGACGCACAAGCAACAGAGTTTAGCGAGATTTGGCACCTAAGCCGCGATATGCAGCAAGAGAACGCAAACTGGTTTATCGTGGGTATTGAGCAACCGTAATATTGGCTTTCTGCTGAGAGAATAAAGCCGCCTTCGGGCGGTTTTTTTATGCGTGAATATTAGGTTGTACACTGTTAGTCGTGGCTCAATCGTGGCGTTCAGGCGTTCAAGTCTTTTGCTTTGAGTGGATGGTTTGCAAAGTGCAGACACAAAAAAGGGCGCATTAAGCGCCCTTTTTAAAACAACCAGAATTAGTTGTTTTGGTTAGCCATCTGCGCCTTGATCAGGTCACCGATAGTTGTTGGGCCGGCAGTTTCAACTTCTTGGTTGCGAACTGCAGCGATAGCCGCTTTCTCTTCTTCCTGGTCTTTCGCACGGATAGACAGGCTGATTACGCGGTTACGGCGGTCAACGTTAGTGATCTTCGCTTCAACAGCATCGCCTTCTTTGAAGACAGTTGTCGCGTCGTCAACACGGTCAGCGCTGATTTCAGACGCTTTCAGTGTACCTTCGATGCCTTCTGCAAGCTCAACAACCGCTGCTTTAGCGTCTACAGACTTAACAACGCCGTTCACGATTGTGCCTTTGTCGTTAGCTGTTACGTACTCAGCGAATGGATCGCTATCTAGCTGCTTGATGCCCAGAGAGATACGCTCTTTCTCTGCATCGATAGACAAGATAACAGCTTCAACTTCGTCGCTCTTCTTGAACTGACGTAGTGCTGCTTCAGCATCGCCTTCCCAGCTGATGTCAGACATGTGAACCAGACCGTCAAGGTCGTTTTCCAGACCAACGAAGATACCGAAGTCAGTGATCGTTTTGATCTGACCAGATACTTTATCGCCAGTAGAGTATTGCTCAGCGAAAGCAACCCAAGGGTTAACTGTGCACTGTTTGATACCCAAGGAGATACGACGACGCTCTTCATCAACGTCTAGGATCATAACTTCAACTTCGTCACCGATCTGAACAACTTTAGATGGGTGGATGTTTTTGTTAGTCCAAGACATTTCAGACACGTGTACCAGACCTTCTACGCCGTCTTCGATAGATGCGAAGCAGCCGTAGTCTGTCAGGTTAGTGATGCGTGCATTGCACTTAGTGCCTGCTGGGTAACGGTTCTTGATCGCTTCCCATGGATCTTCTGAAAGCTGCTTCAGACCCAGAGAAATACGGCCAGTTTCTTTGTCGAACTTGATGATCTTCACAGAGATCTCGTCACCTGGGTTCAGCATTTCGCTTGGGTGAGAGATACGCTTCCACGCCATATCTGTGATGTGCAATAGACCGTCAACGCCGCCTAGGTCGATGAACGCACCGTAGTTAGTCAGGTTCTTAACGAAACCTTTAGCTACTTGGCCTTCTTCCAGAGTCGCTAGGATCTCATCACGTTGTGCGCTGTTAGCTTCTTGAAGAACAGCACGACGAGAAACAACAACGTTGTTACGCTTTTGGTCTAGCTTGATCAGTTTGAACTCAAGCTCTTTGCCTTCTAGGTGGTCGATGTCGCGAACAGGGCGAACGTCTACCAAAGAACCTGGCAAGAAACCTTGAATGTTGTTGATGCTAACAGTGAAGCCACCTTTAACTTTGCCGCTGATGAAACCGTTAACAGTTTCTTCTGCGTCAAATTTAGCTTGAAGAACTTCCCAAGCTTCAGCGCGTTTCGCTTTTTCGCGAGACAGTTTAGTTTCACCGAAGCCGTCTTCTACTGCTTCTAGAGAAACTTTAACTTCTTGGCCAACTTCGATTTCTAGTTCGCCAGCATCGTTAAGGAACTGAGCGCGAGGAATCACTGCTTCAGATTTCAGGCCAGCGTTGACTGTTACCCAGTCGCTGTCGATATCGATAACCTCACCTGTCACCAGCTTACCCGGTGTCATGTCTAGGTTTTGCAAAGATTCTTCAAATAGTTCAGCAAAGCTTTCGCTCATGAAAATGTCCTATATTTTGGCCGATATCGGCGGTTGGTTTACCGCAAGCGATCTTCGGCGCGTATCCCATAGCACCAGCCTATAGGGTCAGTTTGATTAAATACGCGCATACCTACTGGTGAGTGCACGCGCATCATAAAAATATGAGCGCGCATTATACAGCAGAATAGGACTATAAGGTAGGGTTAAAGCTCGTCTTCCTCTAAGCGTTGGCGAACGCTGAGTTGGCAAGGTTCGAGCACCATTGACAGGTCTTGATAAAGAGCTTGGGGTAAATCGGACGTGTCATCAGTGCGGAAAAATGTTGCTAAGCGGCGCTCCTCTGATGCCGAGTTTGCTGCAACTTCAACAGCATCTCCGACGCAAAACGCATAACCTGGCAGGTAATCGCTAATCAGCGTTTGTTTTTTATCTTCAGATAACATCAGGCGATTACGCGTAATGTAAGCTTTGTACTCAGCGGCTCCAGCCGCTGCCATAATCTCAATTTGCAGGGTGGTAAAGCGCTCCGCATCTGGTGATCGGATAAGAAACGCTTTGAGTTGGCGCTCAACGGATTTGAGTTCGTCCTCCAAGCGGTCAGGCGCAAAGTGTTCGTTAAGGCGCTTGTAGTCTTCAAGTTCATTAATTTGCGCTTGTAGTTTTTCTATCTCGGATTTGAGCACTTGGGTTTCTGTAATGAGCTGCTCTTTATCGTTGATGAGGCTCTTAATCACCTTTTGCGTTGGTGTTAGCTTGTTTTCATCAAATGTGGGTGGGAGTTGCTTGGCACCAAGCTCCCCGGTTGTTTCAAAGCTAGTTGAGCTAGCTACCATTTCATATCCAAAGCGCTCAAGCTCTTTCTCATTACGCTTATGTTGAGCGTCGATGCGTTGGTACGCAAAGTAACCGCCCACACCTAACGCGACTAAAATCACGGGCACGAGCAGCAACACGAGGGTAGAGAACGCTTTGGATTTACTCATCTTATCGCTCAGTTGCTAGCTGCATAGTGTGTAGAGAGCTCCATCAAGTCGATCAGAATGCGGCCGCTCTCGGTTAAGACTGCGCGAGATTCCTCCGAAATCGGTGTGCCTTGCTCATCTTTTTTCAGTAGGTCGTCCAGTTCTGAAAGTTGTTTGATTGGGGCTTCACCTTTGGCGACACGGCGGCGGTTTTCCGCTTCAAGTTGCCAATTTTCTGCTTCCTCGCGCTTGAGCTTAAGTGCTGACTCGTTGAGTGGCACCAGATCGTTCGCTTTGTCCTCCTGCTGGCGTGCAATTTGCTCTCGCATGAACATAAAGTCAGGCTGAGTCGACACGCGGGCATTGTGACGAGCTAGTAGCTTATCTAAGAAAGGAGAAAAGCCGCTGTACATGCCATGTTTGGCTTGTTTGACCTCATCCCAAGGGAGGGCTCCTTCAAGTGCACTCTCGCCAATCTCCTCTTTATCAAATAGGCTTGGCATGGTCACATCAGGGATAACCCCTTTGTTCTGAGTGCTTTCGCCAGAGATGCGGTAGAATTTTGCGTGAGTGAGCTTTAGCTGGCCGTGATCCAATGGTTGGAGAGTTTGTACGGTGCCTTTACCGAACGTTTGATCCCCAATCACTAAGCCGCGACGGTAGTCTTGAATAGCTCCGGCAAAAATCTCAGAAGCTGACGCACTTAACCGATTAACTAGCACGGCCATTGGGCCTGTGTAAGCAATTTTCGGGTTGAAATCGCCGAGAATATCAACGCGCCCTTGTGGGTCTCTGATCTGCACGGTAGGACCGCGGTCGATAAACAGGCCAACCAGCTCATTGGCTTCGCGTAGCGAACCCCCACCATTGTTGCGCAGGTCGATGATCAGACCGTCGATATTGTCTGTTTTCAGCTCTTTGACTAGCTGTTCAACATCACGGGTGGTGCTCTTATAGTCAGCATCGCCGCGCTGTAGGGCAGCAAAATCAATATAAAAGGCGGGAATGTCGATCACGCCAAGCTTGTAGTTACGCCCTTTGTGCTCAATATCAATAATCTCTTTGTGCGCAGCCTGCTCTTCTAGACGGACCTTATTACGTTCGATTAAAACGACCTTGCGCGCGGTTTGATCGGCACTGCCAGACGGAATCACCTCAAGGCGCACAATGGATCCTTTTGGGCCGCGAATCTTATCAACTACATCGTCAAGCCGTAGCCCAACAACGTCCTCAATTGTCCCCTCAGCCCCTTGGCCAACGCCAACGATAAGGTCAGAGGGCTTTAGTTGACCTGTTTTATCCGCAGGGCCTGCTGGGACGAGGCGTACAATTTTTGTGTGCTCATTTTCGCTCTGCAGCACCGCGCCGATGCCCTCAAGCGAGAGGCTCATATTGATCTTAAAGTTCTCGGAGTTACGTGGCGAGAAGTAGGAGGTATGAGGGTCAAATTTTTTCGTGAAAACGTTAACAAACTGCTGGAATACGTCTTCGCTGTTGGTTTGTGAGATCCGCTTCAACTGGTTTTGGTAGCGCTTGATCAACGCCTCGCGAGCGTCTTCGCCAGTTTTGTCGGCTAGACGAAGATTCAAAAGGGCGCTCTTCAAGCGTTTTCGCCATAAATCTTCGAGCTCTTTCTTGTTCATTGCCCACTCGTTATCAGAGCGGTCAGTGTCGAGCGTTTCATCTTTGGTGAAATCAAAAGCGGTATCGTCGTTTAAGCGTGCGATGAACCAATCAAGCTGCTGCTTAATACGCTGTTGAGCGCGATTAAAAATCTGGTAGGCATGCTCTAGATTGCCCGCTTCAACCTCATCATCGAGCGTATAACGATAGGCATCGAACTCGGTGATATCGGATTGATAGAAAGCTAAACGGTTTGGGTCGAGGCTCTTTATATAGCTATCAAGTAAGCGGCTAGATAGCTCGTCGTTTATCTGAATTTTGTTGTAATGTCCGCTCTGCAGGGAGTTAACAATATCTTTCAGTGTACTGCGATGAACCTCTTGAGGAAGTAGCGTGGAAAGATCCGCGCTCGCCCAGCTTAAGGAAGGGATGAGTACTAAGCTTGCAAGTGTTGTACGTAACGCTTTTTTCATAATCTCTTTCTGCTTCCGGTTCAGATAAACGTATGACCAGTGCGGCTGTAGGTTGTTCCTCCGAGCGACTTAAGTGAGTGTAGCTATCGCCCTCAATAATGTAAAATCAATAGTTTACTCGGCAAAAATGAAGAGGTTTTTATGTGGCAACGCTCTGTTTTGCTCCTGTCTTTGGCGCTTTTGGTCGCAGGTTGCGGAGAAGATCCTGAAAAAGAAGCGTTTCGACAATCATTGATCGACAAGGCGCTTAATGATGAAACCCGCAAGGCTGGAGATGCCTTTCAAGCGTCGTATCGTGATCAGCCCGATGTTAAAGAGCTAGAAGCAGGAATACTCTATCGTGTGCTGCGCGACGGCAATGGAGAGGTACCAGTGCTGCAAGATAGTGTGGTTGTTCATTATGAAGGCACCCGTGTTGATGGTGAGGTTTTTGATAGCTCCTATGAACGCGAAAAGCCTTCTACTCTCCCACTGAAAGGCGTTATTCGCGGGTGGCAAAAGGTGCTAACAAAGATGCCGGTAGGTAGCCAGTGGGAAGTTGTATTACCTCCAGAACAAGCCTATGGTGCAACCAGCCCGAACACTAAAATTCCAGCAAACTCAACGCTGATATTCAAGATTGATCTGCTGGATAAGCAAACCCCTGAGGAGTAACCCAAGAGATGACCGTTGTTAACCGTTTGGCGCAGTTTTTGGATGCTTCTCCAACGCCTTTTCACGCCGTAGAGAATATGCGCGCGGCGTTACTCAGTGCTGGATTTCAAGAGTTAAATGAAGCTGATGCCTGGGATCTGAAGGCGGCTCAGCGATATTTTACAACGCGCAACGGCGCTTCTATCGTGGCTTGGCAGATGCCAGCAGACGCCTTGGCTGAGTCAGGGCTGCGAATGGTCGGTGCGCATACCGATTCACCCTGTCTTAAGGTCAAACCAAAACCAGAACTGCACCAACAAGGCTACTGGCAGTTGGGTGTCGAAGTTTACGGTGGCGTTTTACTGAATCCTTGGTTTGATCGAGGGCTTGCTTTGGCGGGGCGCTTAACGTGCCTTGATGAGGGCGGTGCGTTGTGCCACCACTTGATCGACTTCAAGCGTGCCATTGCCGTTATTCCAAATCTTGCTATTCATCTTGACCGTGAGGCTAACAGCGGTCGCGCCATTAACGCTCAAACCATGCTGCCACCTATTTTAGGGCAGTCAGATCAGGCGCTCGATTTTCGTGCCTTGCTTCGTGAAGAGCTAGCGCGCCAAGGGGTTGTGGTTAGCGAGGTCATTGATTACGAATTGTCGTTCTACGATACGCAAGGCGCTGAAACGGTCGGGCTGAATAATGAGCTTTTCATGTCTGCACGCCTTGATAATTTGTTGAGCTGTTTTATGGGGCTGGAAGCGCTGCTCAATGCGGATGCCAAAACCGGTATGTTGTTGGTGTGCAATGATCACGAAGAGGTCGGCAGTATGAGTGCCACGGGTGCGCAAGGCCCGATGCTAGAAAACGTTTTGATGCGTATGCTGCCGGATGCTGAGCAGCGTATCTGTATGCTGACGCGCTCTATGATGATCTCAGCTGACAACGCCCATGGTATCCATCCCAACTTTGCTGATCGTCATGATGCGAACCATGGCCCCCTGTTGAATGCGGGCCCGGTGATTAAACTTAATGCCAACCAGCGTTACGCATCGACTGATGTGACCAGCGCCATCTTTAAACTTTTAGCGCGTGATGCTGGTGTGAGTGTGCAGGAGTTTGTTGTGCGTTCTGACATGGCATGCGGCAGCACCATTGGTCCGATTACATCAGCGGAACTGGGTGTTAAAACACTGGATATCGGTGTGCCGCAGTTTGGTATGCATTCGATTCGCGAGACCGCAGGGGTACAGGATGTTGAGGCGACGGTCGAGGTGCTGACGCGCTTTTATCAGCTCGACAGTCTTCCGGCTTAAATTGCCCAGAGCGCCCTGGCACTTTTGGACAGGGCGCTCGTTAAGGCAATCTTTTCATACAGTTTTTGCGTAAAAGTGCGTAACAAAATCAGCCAATACTCGTCTATATTTATATAGATCAAGGTGTTACACCTCACACGATAGGACTGACCTATGCACGAAATGCGCCCCCACCTCATCGCGACCGATTTTCCCCCGCTGATTCGATCCTCACTCGATACGATGCAAGCCAACCTTGGTTATCGTTGCAACCAGACATGTGTACATTGCCATGTTGGGTCCAGCCCGCATCGTACTGAGGAGATGAGCTGGGAAACCATGGAAATGATGCTGCGCGTGATGGAGCAACATCAGGTGACAACACTGGATATGACCGGTGGAGCCCCTGAGATGAATCCTCACTTTCGGCCGTTGGTGCAAGCTGCACGAGCACAAGGCGTTCATGTTATGGACCGCTGCAACTTAACGATTCTCAACGAGCCGGGTTATGAGTGGCTAGCAGATTTCTTGGCAGAGAACCAAGTTGAAGTGGTGGCTTCATTGCCTTGTTACCTAGAAGATAACGTCGATAAACAGCGGGGCAAGGGCGTATTTCAGCGCAGTATCGAAGGGCTTAAACAACTCAATGAGCTGGGCTACGGGCGCACAAAAGCGCTTTCGCTAAGTCTAGTTTTTAATCCTCAAGGCCCTGTGTTGCCGCCAGAGCAGAGCAGCTTAGAGGCCGCCTATAAAACCCATCTCAAAGACGCGTTTGGTGTGGAGTTTACGCAGCTCTTTACGCTGGCAAATATGCCGATTAAACGCTTTGGCAGCACGTTGATATCAAAAGGCGAATTTGACGATTATATGGCGCTTCTGAAAGGGTCGTTTAACGCGCAGACTTTACCTGGACTGATGTGCAAGTCGTTGATCTCTGTGGATTGGCAGGGCTACTTATACGATTGTGACTTTAACCAGCAGCTTGAGATGCCACTGGGTGGCGCGTCAAAACCTGTGCATATTGCGCAGCTGGCAGATAATGTGGCGGGGGCGCCAATTCGCGTGGCAGAGCACTGTTATGGTTGTACCGCTGGGCAGGGATCTAGCTGTGGCGGAGCGTTGGCTGATTAATATGAACAGATCACGCATTCTACTTGTCGCGCTGATCGGCGCGTTGCTCTTTTTGTTCTGGGCGTTGGGTGGCGCAGAGTTGCTCACATTAGAGCGTTTGCAAGCCGAGCGAGCGGCGTTACTCAACTATCGTGATGCGAATCCACTTTTTAGTAGTGCGTTGTTCTTTACTCTTTACGTCGCTGTTACCGCGCTATCGATTCCCGGTGCGGCGATCATGACGCTCGCTGGCGGCGCGATTTTTGGTTTAGTCTGGGGTGTGGTGCTGATCTCCTTTGCATCCACACTGGGTGCTACGTTGGCGATGTTGCTTGCACGCTATCTGGCCAGTGATTGGGTGCGGCAGCGTTTTGGTAGCCGCTTCAAACAGCTAGACAGCGGTATTGAGCGTGAAGGACCATTCTATCTTTTCTCGTTGCGCCTGATTCCTGCTGTACCGTTTTTCCTGATCAATGTAGTGATGGGGTTAACGAAAATCCGTATCGCCACCTACTGGTGGGTGAGCCAATTAGGGATGCTGCCTGCCACTATCGTTTATGTGAATGCAGGTACAGAGCTTGCGCAGATAAGCCAGCTATCTGATATTTTGTCGCCCAGCTTACTCGGTGCATTCGTCTTGCTTGGACTCTTCCCATGGATTGCTCGTATCGTGCTCGCGTGGAGTAAGCGGCGCCAGTTAGCACGCCAATGGCAAAAACCGACGCAGTTCGATAATAACTTGCTGGTGATTGGCGCGGGCAGCGGTGGGCTGGTATCGGCCTATATCGCGGTGGCCACCAAAGCTAAGGTGACTTTGATAGAGCGTCACCAGATGGGCGGTGATTGTTTGAATACCGGTTGCGTGCCTTCAAAAGCGCTGCTGCGTTGTGCTCGCCAAGCTAAAACGATAACCCAGAGTGGGCGTTTTGGTATTACCGTCGCGGAACCGCAGGTCGATTTTTCGGCAGTTAAACGCTATGTACAGAACGCGATCTCTCGCATCGAGCCGCACGATTCCGTAGAGCGTTACACTGATCTGGGTGTTGATGTTATTCAAGGCAGTGCTCGCTTAATCACACCTTGGGAGGTAGAAGTCACCAAAAATGATGGTACCAGTGAACGGATCTCCTCGCGCAGCATCGTGATCGCCACCGGCGCGCGCCCACGTGTCCCTGAGCTACCCGGCATCGAGCACGTTGATGCGCTTACATCCGACACTATTTGGGGCTTAGAGGCACTGCCGAAGCGTTTGCTTGTGATTGGCGGTGGGCCGATTGGCTGTGAACTTGCGCAGGCGTTTGCGCGGTTAGGAAGTCAGGTTATCTTGGTGCAGCGCCAAGCTGGGCTGCTACCGAGGGAGGATCAGGATGTTCAAGCGCTTGTTCAAGCGGCGCTGCTGGACGATGGCGTAGAGCTGCATTTAGCAACGCAAGCGCTAAGCTTTGAAAACCGCGATGGCTCGAAGCTACTGCTCGCGGAATCAGCTGCAGGTGAGGTAGAGATACCCTTTGATGAGGTGCTGGTGGCACTGGGGCGCCAGCCGAATACAGAAAATTTAGGGCTTGAAGCGCTGGGGATTTCTCTGGATGCACAGCAGCGGCCGATTTTAGATGCCTACCAAGCCAGCCCGCTCAGCCATATCTATTTTTGTGGCGATGTGATGAGCGATTATCAGTTCACGCATGTGGCGTCCCACCAAGCATGGTATGCCTCTGTCAACGGGTTGTTGGATGGTCTGTGGCGCTTTAAAACGGATTATCGGGTGATCCCTTGGGCAACATTCACTGACCCAGAAGTAGCTCGTGTCGGGCTATCTGAAACTGACGCTAAAGTGCAAGGCATAGCATACGATGTCTCAACCTACTCGCTTGAAGAGCTAGATCGAGCGATTGCCGACGGTGAGAATCATGGTTTTGTGAAGGTGTTAACGGTGCCCGGTAAAGATCGGATTTTGGGCGTTACCATCGTTGGTAGCCACTCGGCTGAGCTGATTGCAGAGTTTGTGATGGCGATGAAACACAATTTAGGTCTCAACAAAGTGCTGGGTACTATTCATATCTATCCAACGTATGCGGAAGCCAATAAGTATGTTGCGGGTGTTTGGAAGCGTAGCCAAGTCTCTGCGCGCGTCATGGCGTGGTTAGCTAAGTTTCAGCGCTGGCGTCGCTCCTGATTCGGAGAGAGTAAATGACACTTGAAGCGATCATGCGGCTAACCGCTTTTTTTGGTGTATTCGTAGCGTGTGCTGTGTGGGAAGCCGCTCGGCCGCAGCGCCGTTGGTATCATCCACGTATCAAGCATTGGGCAACCAATCTCGGTTTAATGCTGATCAACACCTTGGTAACGCGTTTTACTGTCGGAGCCGTGGCCGTTGCTGCCGCATTATGGGCACAAAGTAGCGGCTTTGGCCTGCTCCAATGGTTAGCGCCACAAAGTGTGTTCGGACAAGCGTTAGCGGTGCTGTTTGCGCTGCTGGCACTGGATCTAGCCATCTGGTTTCAGCACTGGTTGACGCATCGCTGGACGCCTTTGTGGCGTTTACATCGGGTCCACCACACTGACCTTGAGCTCGATGTGACCACCGCCTTGCGCTTTCATCCGGTGGAAATTCTACTCTCGCTCCTCTTTAAAGCGATATTAGTGATTGCGCTCGGTATCGATGTGTGGGTCGTGATCGTATTTGAAGCACTGCTCAGTGCGAGTGCGCTGTTTAATCACGCCAATATTCGCTTACCAAAAGCTGTCGATAGGGTGTTGCGTTGGGTTATCGTCACGCCGGATATGCATCGTATTCATCACTCGGTTGAACCAAACGAAACCAACTCCAACTACGGATTTTTCCTCTCTTGGTGGGACCGGTTATTTGAAACCTATCGAGTCAGTGCCAAAGATGACCACCTGACGATGCCGCTTGGCCTTAAGGAGTATCGCCAGTCCGATCAATTGACGCTGCCGAAGCTACTAGTGCAACCATGGCGGGGCGTCGAGTGATACCGAAGGTCAGCTGTATCATTCCGACACTGAATGAATCTGCTCAGATAGAAGCATGCTTGCAGCCGTTGCAACCGTATCGGGATTGGCTGGAGTTGATTCTTGTAGACGGCGGTAGCGAGGATGAAACCGCTCAGGTTGCTCGGCCTTGGGTTGATAAGGTGGTTGTCTCGCCCGCAGGGCGTGCTTTGCAGATGAACGCTGGCGCTGCAAAGGCGACCGGTTCTCTTTTGCTCTTTCTGCACATTGATACCCGATTGCCAGCATCGTTAGAAACGCTGCGTGTGCTGTTACACCAGCCGCCCTGTTGGGGGCGGTTCGATGTTCAGATTGATAACGGCAAGAGCTGGTGCCGCTGGGTGGCATTGGGAATGAACGTACGCTCACGGTTGACGAAGGTCTGTACCGGGGATCAAGCGTTGTTTGTGACCAAGTCCGTTTTTGAACACGTAGGTGGTTATCCCAAGCAGCCTTTGATGGAAGATATTGCGCTCAGTCGTCTGTTGCGAGCGCAGCCAATAACCTTTTTCCCCCTGTCTGCCAAAGTGTGTACATCCGGGCGCCGTTGGCGCAAGCATGGCGTGTTAAAAACTATCTTGCGTATGTGGCTGTGGCGCTTGCGTTACTGGCTGGGCGCTTCCCCGTTTCAGCTTGCTAAAGAGTATGGCTATGTCGTTACTGAAAAGGACTACCGATGACTGATTATCCTATCATCGTTTTCGCAAAGCCTCCGGTAGCGGGTGTCGCTAAAACGCGCCTTATACCCGCGCTGGGTGAAACCGGAGCCGCTCAGTTGCATGCGCGTTTGCTGGAACAGACGATACAAACCGCCGTGAAGGCGTCGCAAACTGTCTATCTTTTTACCGCAATGGAGCATGAGCACGAGGCGTTCATCGACCTGCAGAGCCGGTACGCTATTACGCTGTTGCCGCAAGTTGATGGCGATCTCGGCGCTCGGATGCAGGATGCTTTTGCTAGAGTTGGGCCAGCGCTGTTGATCGGCACAGATTGCCCCAATATCGACGCTGCGTTGCTTGTCCGTTGTGCGCTAGCGCTACAACATCATGATGCGGTATTTGTGAGTGCTGAGGATGGCGGTTACGCTCTGATCGGGCTACATCAACCTTTCGATGAGCTTTTTGCTGGCATTCCTTGGAGCAGCGCGCAAGTTATGCCAAAAACTGTTGAGCGCTTGCATAAATTGCAGCTGCGTTGGTTGGAGGTGGCTCAGTTATGGGACGTGGATACGCCCGACGATTATGAGCGTTTATGTGTGCACTTTCCTGATTTGTGCAAATAGGCCTCTCTACCCTATGCTAAGAGGCAGTATAACAATAAGAAGAGGTGCGCCAATGCAAGGCAGGTATGCTTTGGGGTGCAGCCTCTGTATTTCTGCTTGTTGAGGACCTGACTATGGAAAGCCCGTTGTTGCTTATCTTTGAACCGAACGAGGAGGTGCGGTCAGCGTTTCAAGCTGCAATGGCTGAGATCACCGATAGCCAATGGCGCGTTTATGAAGCTGATAGCTTGGATAGTGCGCTCCAAGCGTTGCGTGATAGCGCCCCCAATGTGGTTGTTAGTCACAGCTTTACAACATACGGCGGTGCTGAATTTTTGGCGCTGGCTAAACAGTTGCAACCCGAAGCGGTACGCGTACTCTTTACTGAAGACTTTCATGATGAGGTGATGACCGACAGTATTGCGGCGGTGCATCTGGTTATGCCTCAGCCGCTGAGCTGTGAGACCTTGGCGGATATTGTTACTCGCGCTCAAACGATGCAGCGCTTGAAACTAAATGACAGCCTGCGCAGTTCGCTAGGGCGGATTGATGCACTGCCACTATTACCTAGCAGTTATCTGCAACTGTGCCGAGTACTAGACGATCCTGACGCCTCGCTCTCGCAAGTCGCTCGATTAGTGGAGCAGGACCCAGCTTTGCTCGCTAAAGTGCTGCATATCGCAAACTCTGCCTTTTTTGGTTTCTCTAGCCCTGTGGACAGCGCCTTTGATGCCGCGCTTCGTTTGGGTATCGATCTATTAAAATCGCTTGTATTGGTCTTAGGCGTTTATGCCGGGCGGCGTGGCCTGTCGGCAGCCGATCAGCAGCGCTTGGCAAATAATGCTTTTTTGGTTGCAGATCGGGCTGCTGAACTATCCCGTTATCTTGGACGCGATAGAAAACAGACTGAACGCGCGTATATCGCTGGGCTGCTGCATAATGTCGGTGAAATTTTAGGCGGTATTTTGGAGGTCCAGGACTCGCGCTCTACGGCTGATGAGTTTGACCTTAGTCAGGGAGATTACTCCGTTGCTGGTGGTTATCTGCTGAGTTTGTGGGGATTTCCTGCCGCGGTGGTTGATGCGGTTTGTTTTAGCAATCAGCCGCAAAATATGCCGCAGCCGAACGAACTTTGTACCATACTCTATGTAGCTCAGTTAGCGGTTTCTTGTCAGCAAAACCAAGTGGACCCGCTGCTATCATTGGACAAGCCCTTGGTGGCAGCTCATGGTATCGATGTACAAATTGTTGCTTGGCTTAAGGACGCGCGCCCATAAACGGCACGTGGGGTGTATGCCGCTTTGCCATATACCGTTTGGAGGAGATATATGAAACGTCTAGTTTTAGTACTTGCCTTGGCTTTTTCCTTGCTTAATTTTGCTCATGCGAGCGAGCAGGTTTACACCTTGGGTGTTGTTCCTCAGCAATCGGCGAAGAAGCTGGCGCGCTTATGGACGCCAGTGACTCAATACCTGTCTAGCAAAACGGGGTTGGCAATACGTTTTGCGACCGCGCGCGATATTCCCACGTTTGAAAAACGGGTTGTGGAAGGTGAGTATGACATCGCTTATATGAACCCATACCATTATACCGTTTTCAGCCAAAAGCCGGGCTACCGAGCCATTGCGAAGCAAAAAAACAAACAGATAAAAGGGATCTTTGTCGTTCGTAACGATAGTCCCATTCAGTCCCTGAATGAGCTAAGTGGACAAAAGTTGGCCTTTCCATCGCCAGCGGCATTTGCTGCCAGTGTTATTCCGCGCGCGCAGCTTGATAAAGAGCAAATTGCTTACGAGCCTAAGTATGTCTCGTCCCATGATTCAGTCTACCGAAACGTTGCCAAGGGGTTCTTTAAAGCAGGTGGCGGCGTTATGAGGACGTTTAATAACACTGCGCCGGAGGTTAAAGCGCAGTTGCGTGTGTTATGGACAACGCCCGGCTATACGCCTCACGCGCTGGCTGTGCATCCTAGAGTGTCGTCATCAGCAAGCGAAGCGATTCAAACGGCATTGATTGAAATGGCGAGCGATCCCGAAGGGGTCACACTGTTGAAATCGCTCAACTTTAAACAGTTAGAAGCAGCTGGCGATGGTGACTGGGACGATGTAAGAGCTCTCAACATTAAGCTGCTTGATCACTTGTTGAGTGAGTAACAAGACCATTTATGTCACTACGGCTTAAAACCATACTCGGTATCGCACTGATCGAAGGTGCGCTCTTGTTGGTGCTTCTTATTACGATGATGGATTTTATCCGAGATTCGAACTATGAAGCATTGCGAAAACGTGCTGAGTCCACGGTCACGTTGTTTTCTACCATGACCAAAGACGCGGTGCTCTCCTATGACTTGGCTTCGCTCGAAGCCTTTGTTTCGGAAGTTTTGCGCAACGAAGATCTGCGCTACGCCCGCATAGTGACGCCGGATGGCGAAGTTTTCGCTCAGAGCGGTGAAATAAGCCACTTTGTGGCAGGCAAATTCGCTGCCGATACAGAGGTTGCAAACGTTGATGACAACGTATACGACATCTCGGGCAGTATTGCTGAGGGAGGTGAAGTATACGGGTATGTGCAGGTGGGTTTAGATATAGGTGCAATCAATGCGTCTATTGCGGCAATTAATCGCTGGGGGATTGCGCTCGCATCGTTCGAGATGGTGTTGGTGGCGCTCTTTTCATTTGTTTTAGGTGGCTACCTCACTAAGCAATTAGACGTGCTACGAAAAACGGCCCGTAAAGTGACCGATGGTGACTTTGATGTGCAAGTTGAGGTCAAAACGCGGGACGAGATTGGAGAGGTTTCTTCCGCTTTTAACCGCATGGTTACGAGCCTAAAGTCGGCGCAGACTCAGCGCGACCAATATGAGAGTGAGTTATTGGAGCTGAACCAATCGCTTGAAGAGCGTGTGCTCAAACGGACGCGAGCATTACAAGCGAAGCATGTTGAGCTGCAAGAGACCTATCAGTCCCTCAAGGATACTCAAGCAAAGTTGCTGCAATCAGAAAAATTGGCATCCGTGGGGGTTCTAGCGGCCGGGGTTGCTCATGAAATTAATAATCCAATTGCTTTTGTGATGAGTAACTTAGAGTCGCTATCAGGATATATTAACGACTATGAAGCTCTGATTGATAACTATCATACGCTCAAGGATGAACCTGACGATGCGGCCCGCCAAGCCAAGTTGGAACAGATTGAGGCGAAGCTAGATCAGCTAGACTATGAATTTGTCAAAGAGGATGTTGAAGATCTCTTAAAGGATTCAGCACAGGGCACTCAAAGGGTGCGCGATATTGTGGTTGGTTTATCGGAGTTTGCACAGCTTAACCAAGATGACAGCTGGGGCATGGTTGATCTCAACGAGTGTATTCAAGTCACCTTGCAGCTTCTGCAGGGGCGTATCCCGTCTGGGTGCAAAGTACGCACGAGTCTTGGTATTTTGAGCTTAACGTATGGCGCCGCCGCGCAGCTGAATCAGGCGCTGTTGAATGTGATTCAAAATGCCCTGCAAGCTGTCGGCGAGCAGGGCAGTGTTGATATCGTTACCAAAGAGCAGTCTGGGCGCTTGATCGTATCGATACGTGACTCAGGCACCGGTATTGCCGCTGAGGAACTTGATAAGGTGTTTGATCCATTCTTCACCACGCGGGCTGTGGGTGAGGGTACAGGTTTAGGTTTAGCGATGGCCTATGGAATCGCCAAAGATCATGGCGGTGAGATAAAAGTGAAAAGTGAGCTGGGTAAAGGAAGTCAATTTATTATTATCTTGCCTATCCGAGATGAAACTCAGTTGGCATCGGCATCATAGTTTGGCGGGGTGGTATGTGAATCTGAGCGGTTGGGCTCGTTTACTGCTATTTAGTGTACTTTTGGCACTGGGTAGCCTGCCTCTGACGGTGCAGGCAGAAGATAGTGTGTCACTGGATCGCTTTCGTGAGTATGTCGAACGGTCTGTAGATGCGCCGAGTGGCGCTAACAAAAAGCCGATTAAAATTGCCATCGTCTACCCGGGCTTACAAACGTCTGATTATTGGCTACGCAGTATTAAAGCGCTGCAAGGGCGGTTGGATGATCACGGCTTGGCGTACGAGCTTGATGTGCGTTTTTCGCGCCCCTATATCCAGCAAGACTTGCAAGAGAGCCAGTTATTAGAGGTTCTTCAGAATGATCCTGATTACCTTGTGTACACCATCAATTCGGACCGCCAGCGTCGCGTGGTTGAGTACCTGCTGCAGCGCGAACGCCCCAAAGTTATCATTCAAAATCTGACGCAGCCCGTTGCTCAGTGGTTTGATGTGCAGCCGCTCATGTATATCGGCTTTGACCATGCTGCGGGCGCGCGAAAATTAGCGCAGTTCTATAAAAGGAGATATCCCAAGGGTACACCCTTTGGTCTTCTCTATTGGGATAAAGGCGTGGTGAGTGAACAGCGGGGTGATGTGTTTCTCAAAGAGGTAGAGCGAACTCACCAATTGAAAGCCAGTTACTTTACTGACGCTAGCCGTATCTCCGCTAAACATGCCGCGCTGAAAATGCTTCGTGAATACCCAGACATTCGCTATATCTACGCCTGTGCCACCGATGTCTCTTTGGGGGCCCTTGATGCGTTGCGTGAGCTAGGTGATCCGCCCATTACTGTGAATGGGTGGGGAGGCGGTGAAGCTGAGCTAGAGATGTTTCGTCAGCAAAAGCTTGGTGTCGTGTTGATGCGTATGAATGATCAAAACGGCATCGCGATGGCAGAAGCGATACGCCTAGATCGATTGGGCTATCAGATTCCATTGGTCTTCTCGGGGGAGTTTGAGGTGTTAACCCAGAGTATGGAAGAGGGCGCTTTAGAACATTTGCTGGAGCGTGCGTTTCGTTACTCGGGAGGGATGCCGTGATGGTGCTGCGCTTTCGTACGCTGATCTTCTTTCTATTCCTGATTATTTTGTCCGGTTTTCTGGCGATCTTTTCGCTCAACTTTTTCAGTGCCGCAGAGAGTATCTTGCGTGAAGAGGCGAAAACATCGATGCAGCAAAGTGCTGCCGCGATACAGCGCGAGCTAGAAGCACAGTTACGGCTGCTGGATCAAGAGTTGGCAGCATTAGCCATGACCGATGTGATGCGTGAAGCGGTTACCACCGGCTCTGCGTTGCAGTTACAGCGGAGTATCGAGGGCTCTGGCTTACACGGTGCTGAGATCAAGAGCCACCACTTCTTGGTGGTTTCTTCATTCAACTACGAGCGTTGTTATGTCTTAAAGAGCCGCCTGCTGGAGATCGGCTCTGGCTCGTGTGAACAGATATACCGCGCCTATTCGCAGGCGCTAACCGAGGGTTGGAGTAGCTTCCGTAGTGGTACTCACGTTTTGCTTGGGAAAGATTACCTGATTACTGATACCGATAACCGTGTTGTCGGTCGGGTGATCGGAGGCATTAAGTTATCGGATAACCGCCTTTTCTTAAGTCAATTGGTGAACAGGTCTGCGGCTCAGATCCATGGTGCCCAGCTGTTATTCGATGGTGTTGCAATCAGTCAATACGACCCAAATCAGGCGGTATCAACCAACCAGTTAACCTCGCACATGCTGTCGTTGCCTAACTTAGGCAGTAGCTTGGGGCTACAACTGGATGTCAATGCGGACCAGATTGGCGTGCTCGGTAAGCAGATGTTACGTCTAATCGCTGGCGGTGTGCTAGTCGGTTTATTGGTGAGTGCGTTTATCGCGCTAATTTTATCAGGTGCGCTAGACAAGCAACTGCAAAAGCTGCTCCGGCATGTGCGCGATACGGTTGATTCGAGCAGCAAAGGTGAGTGGAATGCCGGCACAATCGCCGAGTTTAATCATTTAGGTAAAGAGATCGATACGATGGTGCAAGCGTTAACGTCCCATCGCAGCGAGCTGCACGTGGCGAATGAGCGTTTGGAGCAGGCTTTGCGTGAAAAGCGCGCCATCCTTCATCAGCTTATCCACAGCCAAGAGCAAGAGCGCAACCACCTTGCTCATGAACTTCACGATGAGCTGGGGCAGTTGCTAACGGCAGTGCGTGTTGAGACCGTACTGCTAGAGTACGACGTGGATGCAAAAGACAAAGCATTGGAGCATATCGATAAGATTAAACACCTTGTCGCAGATATGTATGAAACCGTCTACGACCGCATTATGGCGCTGCGCCCAGCTGAATTAGACGATATGGGGTTAAGTGAATCGATTCGTCAGATTGCAGCATTGAAAAGTTTGCAACAGACGGGCGTCGAGGTGTTTCTAGATATCGAGGACGTTGTGCTGCCTGGGGATGCTGATATTCACCTGTATCGCATTATTCAAGAGGCGCTGACCAATGTCTTAAAGCATGCACATGCCAGTTGCACTAATGTCGTGCTCAAGCAAGAAGAGACTCATGTGCTGCTGCGGATTTGTGACGACGGGGCAGGATTTGACGAATCGAAGGGGATTGAGCAATTTGGCGGCTTTGGCTTGCTCGGCATAAAAGAGCGCTGCGAATACATGGGCGCTGAGCTGAAAATTAGTGGGGATCATGGTGTGTGTATTGAAGTTTCATTGGCGATTCGTCACGAAGAGTGTTTAGAACCTTGATATAGCGCATAACAGCAAAAGAGGCTGCTTGGTTAAACTATGATCAGTTAAAGCGCGGGTTGTTGGGGCTGCTTATGAGAGTAGCCCTTTTTTGTGCTTCATATTTTATATATCTAATTGATATATCCTAATTCTTAAATGTGTGGTTAGTGTATGGATTTTGACTTTCTAATCGAGCGTTTTGGTGAAGCTGGCACAACCGCGTTAGGGGGGCTGGTTCTTGGGATTATGTTTGGGGTTTTCGCCCAGAAGAGCCAATTTTGTTTACGTGCTGCTGTTGTTGAGTTTGCTCGCGGTCAAATTGGCCCCAAGGTAGCCATTTGGCTACTCACCTTCGCTGCGGCTGTTGGGGGTACTCAAGCACTGATCACTTATGGGGCGCTAGATATATCCGACTCTCGAATGCTCGCAAGTTATGGCAGCCTTTCTGGCGCTATTGTGGGTGGACTTTTATTTGGTGCTGGGATGGTGCTGGCGCGTGGGTGTGGTGCGCGGCTTTTAGTGCTGGCGGCCACCGGTAATTTACGTGCGCTGTTTTCTGGGTTGCTATTTGCCGCGGTCGCGCAGGCATCATTGCGTGGTGTACTTGCACCTGTTCGCGAGGGCGTGGTGAATGCGTGGTTGCTGCACAATGATGGTGGGTTAGAGCTGATCTCTTTCCTTGGGCTAGGCTCATACACAGGCATCTACTTGGGTGTCGCGTGTTTTGCTATCGCTATCTATTTTGGTATCCGGAACCGTCTAGGATTTTGGGCGTGGCTAGGTGCCCTAGGTGTTGGCTCTATGGTGGTTGGCGGCTGGTGGTTTACCTATCATCTCTCTTACCAAACCTTTGATCCAACCCAAGTGGAAAGTATGACGTTTACGGGGCCCTCAGCTGATACCTTAATGTACTTCTTGTTGCCCAGTGGTGCGGAGCTCGACTTTGATGTGGGCTTGGTACCGGGCGTGTTTCTTGGCTCTTTTATGGCCGCTTTACTGTCGCGCAACTTGAAACTGCAAGGCTTTAAAGATGGTAGCAGTATGGTGCGCTATATTCTCGGCGCTGTTTTTATGGGAATGGGAGGCATGTTAGCAGGAGGTTGCGCGGTGGGTGCTGGCCTAACCGGAGGGTCAGCGTTTTCGATTACCGCTTGGGTGGCGCTTGCGGCGATGTGGGCCGGTGCTGCGGCAACTGATGCACTCGTTGACCGAGAGTGGGGGGCGGATCGCCGCTCCCTTTGGTCTCGGTATGTGCGTTTACCTAATCACGCAGCACCAGCCAACTAAGCTACTGCTGACCCTGAAGCTTGGTGATCGCTGCCTTCTCTTGGTCGATCATCGCAGCGATAAAGGGCATAGCTGTCATACGCGTATACCAGTCAGCTAAGTTCGGCCAACGTTCGGCGTCAATGTATTCCCCGCCATGTGCCATGCTAATAAGTTGTGAGCAAATGGCGAAATCGGCAAGGCATGGTTTATCACCCAGAAAGAACGCGTTTTTAAGCTCGCCTTCGAGATAGTCAAAATGCGGCGGCAATTTCTCATTAATCGCAGCTTTGATCCTCTCATGATCGGGCGTTTTCCCGCTGAGTGGTGCCACGATATTTTGGAAAAAGATACTAAATGTCGTGTGAGGCGCTAGCTCATAGTCGGCGTATTTCTCAAGCCATTTGCAGCGTGCGCTCAGGTACGGGGTGTCGGGTAACGTGGGCGCTTCGGGGAAGTAGTCATCCAAAAAGTGACAAATCACTGCTGAATCTGCCAGCGTAATATCGTCTCCGATGGTTAGAGCAGGAACACGTCGTAGCGGGTTGAGCGCTTTGTACTCCTCGGGCGTTGCGTAGGGTACGACCATCTTGGACTCATAAGGTTGCTGCTTGTGCTCCAGTACAAAACGCACTTTGCGAACGAACGGTGAGAGTGGGGCTCCGTGTAGTGTAGGGGTCATTGTTTATCCTTCTTGTTCTTCAATGTTATCGGGAGAGGCTGGGTCTTTTGCATCTTGAAGTGATGCTTCAAGCTCGGTTACATAGGTGCGCAGTTCATAGATTTGGCGGTCAGTAAAGTGGCGGTGATCAATGCGCTCAAGCGTGTGCAGGCAATTTTTGAACTGGTGCAATGCGGGCTTCGGGCCTTTAACGGCTTGGTACTCCAGCGCATCGAAAACCAGCCCGTCAACGGCAACTTGCTGAACACAGTAGTGGCAGTATTTGAGCAGCTCACTAATGGTTGATGTTGATTGACGGTTGCGATTGGCTAAGTTCTTTAACCACGCTGCGAGCTCTTTGCTCATCGCTGCGGCTTTGAGGGCTTGATCTTTATCATGTAAGCGCGTTAGCGAACCCGCTTTATATGGAGTGGGCGGGGAGGGTTGTTGTGACACTGATGCTTTGGCAGCATTTTGCATAGCTGCTGAGTTATCCAGTGTTAAAAGTTTGCGCCATTGAGCAGTGAGGTAGTGAGATAAAAACTCAGCTAACTGCGGCGACATAAGCTCGCTGGGGAAACCATCGCGAATCTGTTCTGCGTAGCGAATATCGGCGCGCAATGCACGTAGAGCAGAGCGTTTCTGTTGGCGCTGATTCTCTAATGACTGCACGACAAAAGCGGCGCCTGCCAGCGTTATTACAACAATAATGATAACAAAGCCTGTTTCGGCGGGAGTCATGGTGTGCAAATCCTAGCCAATTTGAAGTATTTGATTTTATAGGAAAAGCCTTTAAAAAAAACGCTTGACGCCAATCGTTATGGAGCATAAGATACGCCCCGCATTTGAGGCAACGCTTCATATGTGCAACGTCCCATTCGTCTAGTGGTCTAGGACACCGCCCTTTCACGGCGGTAACAGGGGTTCGAACCCCCTATGGGACGCCATTTCCTTTTAGGAATTGGGCGGGAATAGCTCAGTTGGTAGAGCACAACCTTGCCAAGGTTGGGGTCGCGAGTTCGAGTCTCGTTTCCCGCTCCAAAATTTATACGTCCCATTCGTCTAGTGGTCTAGGACACCGCCCTTTCACGGCGGTAACAGGGGTTCGAACCCCCTATGGGACGCCATTTCCTATTTAGGAATGTGCGGGAATAGCTCAGTTGGTAGAGCACAACCTTGCCAAGGTTGGGGTCGCGAGTTCGAGTCTCGTTTCCCGCTCCAAAAATTTATACGTCCCATTCGTCTAGTGGTCTAGGACACCGCCCTTTCACGGCGGTAACAGGGGTTCGAACCCCCTATGGGACGCCATCTCTTCTCTCTATCCCTTCTCGTTGTATTTGCTAGTTTTTTAGCCACTAATACGCAAAAAATTTGATAAGCCACTACACTGTACGGGTTGTTAAGTTTTGCTGGTTTCTCTTATGAAGTTTGTTCTCTCTTTTGCTGCGAATGTTCGCTTTGCACTATTGCTTTTGTCGCTAAGTCTATCGGGCGTGAGCTATGGCCAAACGACGCTGCAGGCCGCCTGGTACTTTGATGAAGCTCAATGGTCTGGTGTTGCGGGCGAGGTTATCGACTCAAGCGGGAATGGCTTTGATGGACGAGCAACAAAGTCGATAGTCAATTCAAGCGAGGGCGTTGTGTGTGGCGCCGCGGACTTCTCCGAGAACTCAACAACCGATGGCGTTATTTTAGATGCTGATGTTCTCGATCGAGAGAATAACTTCTCTATTTCTGTTTGGGGTAAACTACCGACCTCCGCAACGCAGTCACAAACTATTCTTTCCGGCGCATATCGCGACAATAGGCGAGCTTGGGATAATAGTGTTTTGCTGTTTTTCAGCAATCCTCGGCGAGTTAATCTTTACTACGCTCAGCGTAACTTTTTATCGGCGAACATCGCACCGATCAATGATGACCAGTGGCATCATTTTGTATGGACAAGATCGAGCAGTAATAACTGTTTCTATTTGGACGGTGTTCGACAAACCTGCAGTCGATCAGATGGCGGAGCGCCGCGTATTTCCGATGGAGGGCTGTATATTGCCCAAGAGCAAGATTCATTAGGGGGGAGCTTCACATCGTCGCAAGATTGGGATGGTTTACTCGATGAGTTGTTAATCTTTCGCAGCACGCTGAATGATGGCGAAGTGCAGTCTATCTATACCAACCAGTTAAATCAGCTTAACTGGGACGGTTCAACGCGTGCTTGTGCTGGAGGACCTCCGAGCGGTGACCTACCTGAGCCGATAGGCGACTGGCATCTGGATGAGTCGCAATGGGCGGGGATTGCAGATGAGATAACAGACTATAGTGGTAACAGTTATCACGGTCAGGCGAGCAAGGCGATGCCAACTGTCGAGGAGGGAGCGGTATGCCGAGCTGCTGATTTCACGCCCACTGCGTTAGATGATTTTATCTCGCTGGATTATCAAGCATTTCAGGGGCTTACGGAAATGTCCTTTTCCGTATGGGGTAAAACCTCCCAGCGTAATCAAACGCAGGCGTTGTTCTCTGGCTTTGGCCCTCAGTTCAATAACGAGTTGCTACTGTTCTTTTGGAATAGTCAGCGCTTTGAGCCATTAATAAAGCGCAACTCGTTTTCACAGCAAAATCTGATTACGACACCGGATATCGCGGATAATCAGTGGCATCACTTCGTTTATACTCGCAATGGCTCAAAAAACTGCCTGTATATTGATGGTGTTTTGCAGGGCTGTCGCTACGGGCTTGATTCGGGAGCGCTTAACTTTTCGCCAGGCGGTGTGATACTCGGACAAGAGCAAGACACGCTGCAAGGTGGTTTCGATTCGGGACAAGATTGGGATGGGTATATCGATGAGCCCTTACTCTTCAATAAGGAGCTTGGTGCGTCGCACGTACGTGAGATATACAACAATCAGTTAGCGAAAAAGAACTATGACGGTTCAGAACGGCGCTGTGAAATACCCGCTCCCGTCTTTGATTATCGCTTCGATAGCTGCAACTGGAGTGATGGCCGAGATGTTGTGGACTCCGGCCCGAATGGGCTGGATGCATATGCTGAAAACGGCGTACTTTCGACAATCGACGGTAAAGTTTGCGGGCTGGCCCACTTTGATAGCCTCGATGACTATATTCGCTTACCTAGCAATAGTTTGGTGAGCCCAACCGAGCGCTTTTCGGTTACCTCTTGGATTCGATTGGAGCGCCTGCCGTCATCGCTCAGCACAGTTGTCTCGAAAGATACCAACTACGAGTACCACATCACTGCCAATGGCAGTGTTTACTGGTGGTGGAATGACAATACCGGGACGGTAAGAACCCTGACCTCCTCTGCGCGGGTTAACTTAAATCAGTGGCACCACATTGCCATCACCTACATGGACGGTAAGCAGGTGATTTACCTTGATGGAAACGCAGTTGCGACGGGTACCTTTGAGGGTGAGCTAATTACAAATAGCAACCCATTACAAATTGGCCAAGATCAAGGGGTGAGCAGTCGTTTCTTTCCGGGCGATATTGATGAGGTAAAACTGTTTGATGTGGACTTGCTACCCCAAGAGGTTGAGCAGATTTATGCCAATGAACTTGCTGAGCGCAATTATGACGGTACTGCACGCAGCTGTAATTGCACGGCTCCAGTAACCATCGATCATTACTCTATCAGCCATAGTGGGAGTTTGGTGAGCTGCTTGACGGAGCAGGTCACCATTACGGCTCGAAACGACCAAAACGGTGCTGAGGATGCTGAGGACCGAACCATCACGATCAGTACATCCTCGGGCAAAGGCTCGTGGGAGGGGGTTGTTCAGGGAAGTGGAGTACTCACGGCTTTATCGGGAGGTAGAGCAACGTATCGTTTTCCTAACAATGGCGAGTCGTCTGTAACATTATCGTTCCGCTATCCAGATCTGGTTGGCTCCTCTGAAACAATTAATTTCGATGTCACTGACGGTGTGGTCACTGACCGACGGGATGGAGGTCCTGAAGATCGCGATTTGGTGGTTTCGGACGTCGGTCTTTTGTTTGATGTGCCTGATACGCAGTCGTGCGAAGTCACACCAAACTTCACCGTGTCGATTGTGAGAGCGACAGATAACCAGCGGGTGTGTGAAGCTGCGGTAGTAGGGCAGCGTAATCTATCAGTTACATCGAGTTATATCTCGCCGGCGAGTGGAAGCCGCTCCGTGCTATTGAACTCACAAGGTTCCAGTTATGCCATTAGTGCTGCACCTCAAACGGTGCCGGCAACCTTTAATTCAAGTGGCGAAGCGACATTCTCTGCCAGCTATGCTGATGCTGGGGAGGTTCAGCTTGATATTAGTGTTGTATTGGACGGCAAGACGATCTCTGGCAGCGATACGTTTATTGCTTATCCCGCCAAGCTGGCCATCTCGGCACTGAACTCGAGTAATACTTCATTGCTCGGTGCGAGCGCCACACATGTTGCGTCTGCTCCGTTTACGCTATCTGTTACAGCACAATGCAGCAACGGGACGGTTACGCCGAATTACGAACCTTCAAATGCTGATCTTGGTGTCTATATGCAAACACCCACCAAGGCTGAAGGCGCAAAGGGTGGTGAGTGGGTTGTGGAGTCGTCTGTTACGGTATCTGATGATAAGCAGTGGCGTGATATCTCATCGCTCTTTTCCGGTGGCGTTATGACGCGCAGCGATGTGACCTACTCGGAGGTGGGAACGCTATTCGTTTTGGCGCGTGATACCGATTATATGGGTTATAGCATCGCTGAGAGCGAAGAGAGTGTGGGGCGTTTTATTCCGAGCTATTTCTCCTTAGCTCAGAATGCAGCGCTATCCGGCCCGCGCTGGGAGGGGCATTGTTCGGCAGATCAGTTTGCTTATCAGAATCGCGCGATTGGTTTCTCGGTACATCCGGAGTTGACTGTGACAGCGCATGGGGCAAATGGGCAGGTGGTGAATAACTATAGCGGTGCGGATTGGAAACTTGCTGAAGATGCATTAGGCCGTACGTATACTAATCAAACGAGTTCTCTGGCTTCGCTGGTGCCGAGTTTGGGTACTCCTAGCTGGAATGGCACGAATCAGAGCTTTAATGGCCAAGGGGTGCTTAGTCTAGCGGATGACGCAGTGACTTACGTGAAAAATGGTTTGGAAGCTCCGTTCGATATGCTTGTTGGACTTGAGTTCGATGAAGCAGATCTTACCGATACGGATGGCGTGTGCTACCGGGTCGATACGGATGGCGACAGTGTTGTTGATTCGTCATGTTTGTCTTATGAGTGGGTCGATCATATTGCTGGCCCTGAAGTGCGCTATGGCCGTCTCTACTTAGCGAATGCATACGGGCCTGAGACGGCAGCGCTGCCGCTGTCATGGCTAACGCAGTATTACGATGGTTCTGCGTTTGTCACTAATACACTGGATAGTTGCTCGCAGTGGCTAAATAGTGAGGTTTCTCTGCGTGATGTTGCGGGTGGTTTAGTTGGGGGAGGGCTGACGTCGATCTCCTTTGCCCATGCAGCCAGTGATTTTAAAGTTATCGATGGTGATGCAGGAGCAAGTTTAGCCGCGCCGGGCGCTGGCCAAGTAGGTACGGTGGCGATTGATGTGGATCTTTCTGGTGCCCCCTACTTGCAGTTTGACTGGGATGGTGATGGAGCTGACGATACGGAGGTTTCTGCCGAGGCGATATTCGGCCGCTACCGTAGTCACGACCGTGTGATCTATCAAAAACAGTTTTAATTTGTTGACGGAAGATTCTGATAGCTATAAAATGCGCGCTTCTTGATTAGATGTCCCATTCGTCTAGTGGTCTAGGACACCGCCCTTTCACGGCGGTAACAGGGGTTCGAACCCCCTATGGGACGCCATTTCTGCTATTCTTATCAGTACCTTCTCTTTTATAATATCCGCATGTTAAGCGCACAGCGTTAAGATGGATTTCATTGCGAGGGAATGTAGTGGCGCTAAGTTTTAGAACTTTCTTATTTACTTGCTTGCTGTTGTTTTCGCAACTTAGCAAGGCAGAGGTCGTTATTGTCCATCCCGGGACAGATACGACGCTGTTTTCAGCAAATTACCTCCGTTCAATTTTTACGATGCGAACAACGCGTTGGCCAGACCAAAAGCCGATGCGCGTCTTTGTGCTGTCTGATAAACATGCTGTTCACAAGTCCTTTGTGAAGCAGGATTTAGAGATGTTTCCCTATCAATTAAGAATGGTGTGGGATCGCGCTGCGTTCAGTGGAACGGGTTATCCACCGATAGAGGTGGTATCCATTACCGAGATGATTAATCAAGTTCAAAAAGTGGAAGGAGCCATCGGTTATGTTGACGACGCCAGTAAACCGATACTCAAAGGGGTTGAGATTGTCGAAGTTAAGTAAAGGTAGCTTGCTCGCTGCAGGTTTGTTTAGCTCGATGTCTGTTTGGGCTGACACAGCAACTGATTTTTACTGGGGTGGTTTTGTTTCACAGGGGGTTGTAACGACCACGCAAGAGAATACCTTTGCTGGCGGGAGTGATGGGGATATCAGTACCTCGTTACGCGAAATGGCCGTATACGGTACGTGGCGACCAAGTTCGAGATTGCATGTGTCGGGACAGTTGATGTCGCGCCGGTCTGGGTCATTGAGTGATGGCTCGCCGCGAATTGATTATCTATTGGCGGACTTTCGCTTTGATAGCTGTGAGTGCATCTCAGCGGGTGCGCGAGTTGGTCGTTTAAAGATTCCTTATGGCTTCTACAATGACACACGTGACGTGCCATTTACACGGCCTTCAATCGTTCTTCCGCAGTCAATCTATTTTGATCAGGCTCGCGATCTCATGCTGTCAGCCGACGGCGTTATGGGCTATGTGTCGGTGCCATTTGAAGAGCATCGTTTAGATTACAGCCTCCTGATTGGTCAGCCTGAGAAAGATGACAACGTAGAGTATATCTATCTGGGAGCCGGGTTATCTGGGCATTTTTCGCGCGCACTGGGCGTTGTTTCAAAGCTCGACTTCTCTGACATGCGAGATCGTTGGCGACTGACCTCGACGCTCGGTCATATTGCACTAGACTACCGCCCCGGCAGCGCCCGCGAGCTTGGCCTGCAAAAAGGCCAGTTGGACATCAAATTAGCGACCATTGGGGCGGAGTATAATACTGAGCGTTGGTCTCTAACTGCTGAGTACGCGAGGCAGCAGATTGATTGGTCTGATTTAGGAGGGATCTTTAGCGTTAAGCCGGAAACGGACCTAGAGTCATATTATCTTCAGTGGGTTTACCGTTTTACAGAGCGCTGGGAGCTTTTGCTGCGCTATGATCAGTTTTTCTATGACCGAAACGATCGAGACGGATCTGAGCTTCCAGCCGTGTTGGGGTTGCCCGCTCATTCTCAGTGGACTAAAGACTTTACTGTGGGTTTGGGGTGGCAGATATCAGAGCGCTTAAGTCTCCGAGCAGAGGTACATCGTCTCAACGGTACTGCTTGGCTGCCTAGGCGTGAAAACACTGACGCAAGCAAAACGAAAGAGGACTGGTCTCTCTATCTGCTGCAGCTCGCTTATCGTTTCTAAGGAGATACTATGTGGTTAGCTAAAAGCGTCTACCGGACGACTTTAATACCCGTGCTTGTCTTCTTATTGGTATCTCACACTGCGATCTACACTTGGTTATCTAATGAGTATGAACTGCAGTTAGACAGTAGTCAGCAGCAGCTAAGAGAGCTAAATCAGCGTGCCCTCAATGGTGCGCTTTCTAACTCTTATCATAAGCTGTTGGATATTGCACAAACTCTGTCATTAGTATCTACGGCTCAAGGGCAGGATATATCTGCTGTGTCTGCCGTTATGGATGCTAGCTTTCAGCAGTTTGAGTTTCAGGGGTTACTAGATAGCGCAGCCTTGTTCGATAAAACCCTCAATTTAACTGAGAGTTGGGGCGCCGCAGAGGCCCGGTACCCTGTCATGGTAAATCGCGCGTTCGAGAACGAGCGGCCCGTCAGTCAGTTACACTGTAGCAAAACGTGTTCACGTTATTTGGCTATTCCGTTGCTTAGCGGCGGACAGGTGCACTCTGTGCTGGTAATTGGCTTGAATATTCAAGACATGATATTGGCATATAAAACGTCCACAGGGACCGATATTGGTGTTGCCCCGCCAACAGGAGAGCAAGGGGATGGAGAGCTTAACAGCGAACAACTAGACTTTCCCATTTTAACTCAGCGTAGCCAGAACTCGCAGGTTATTAAGTTATTACTATCGCGTGAGCCGCAGGTCGAGCTTAATCAGCCCTACCAAATCGAAGCGTTCGGTCGAATTAACGAAGTTGTTTTCTCGAAGTTAGATCCATCCGATGTGCTAGGAGCGCTTTGGGTTACGATCTCAGATATGACAACGTCACAGTTGCGTTTGGCGCAACGTAAGGATCAGCTATTGTGGGCTCTAGTGATAAGCTTCACGGCCGTCTCTCTTTTGGCAGCTATGCTTGTTGGTCGGCTAGCAGCTCGCTTGGCGAGCTTTCGAGATTTTTTATATCTCAGTGCACGTTTAGATACTGAGCCCAGCTATGACGCCGCTAAAGCCGGTGAGTTGGAGGGGCTCTACAGCGCTAGCCTCGGGGTTTTTGGGCAACTTAAGAAGTATTTGATCGATGAACGGAAGGTCAGTGAGCAGTACGACCAGATGGCGAGTGCTTTGCGATTGGAAAGGCATGTTGTGGATGGGCTCCTTAACAGCTCTGCCAGCATCATTGTAACGCATGGGCCAGGGGGCCGCGTTCACTCTGTTAATGATTTAGGTAGCCGCATGCTCGAGCAGCAGGGGTTATCGTTATCGAGCGGCTTGAGTTTTTTTGATCTGTTCCATGTATGTGATGACCCTGACGGTATCGTGGATAGCGTTAACCAGCTCTATTTGGGACAAGCTAACTTGATCCGCTCCCAGAGCCAGTTTATCGATAGCGATGGCAGGTTATGCCATATGTCGTGGATTCACTCCTATATGGATGGTTGGTCTGATCAAGGCGCTGTTGTGTTGTCGATGGGTGTTGATATCACAGATCAGAAACGTTCTGAAGAGCGGTTGTCATGGCTCGAATACCATGACCCGCTTGCTGCCAGTGAAAACCGGCAAAAGTTACTCGACGCCTTGCCCGAGATGCTTAAAGACTGTGAAAAGCATGAGCACCTCCTGGCATTACTTTACTGCGAGGTTCGGGACCCGTTTGGTAAGCGGCTTATTCTTGGAATTCGCGAGCATGATGATTTAGTAGGGGCGGTGGTTGAGCGTATATCTGCTAGCTTACGCGGGAATGATGTGTTGGCTCGTATTACGGAAAATCAATTTGTTGTATTGATGAAAGGGTTTCAGAACGCTTCTCAGGTTGAACGGGTGTGTGAAAAGGTGATGATGTCCTTCAGCGTTCCTTTCTATGTCAACGGGGAGGAGCAAGTGGCGTCCATATCAGTCGGGATAAGTATCTGGCCAAACCACGGTGGCGATGTGGCGAACTTGTTAGATTGCGCTGAAGACGCTTTGCATCTCGCGCAACGCGAGGGTACTAATCAATATCGCTTTTATCGTTAGTCAGCGGTTATGTGTACTAGTACCCAGCGAGCATTTAATGGAGTGCTGTCAGACCTAGAATACGTGCACGCATCGGAGCGTAGTCGTAGGGCTCATTCGTTTGCTCAGCTTCCCAGCGCGCTTCGTCTAGCTGCTGAAACAGGTTGATCTCTTCGTCAGGCATAAAGTGCAGGCAGTCTCCGCCGTAAAACCAAAAAAGGTCGCGCGGAATAAGTGGGGCCGTATCGGGATAGCGGCGTATCCACTGTGTTAAAAGGTCTTGGCCATGTGATAGATAATCGGCCTCTTGGTTCTCGGTCAGCGTGATAACGGCGACGAGGGCGTCCAAAAATGCCTCATCGTCAGGGTTCTCTGCATCTTTGAACGGCGGATAGGTAAGCAGTTGGTTGTGTGTCTGCTTGAGTAGCTCGATATGAAACTGAAGGTAACTGTTTCCCATCTGGAATAACTCTGTTGCTAGTCTAAAGGCGTATATATTACCTGATAGACTAGCTTAACGGTTGAAATAATCTCTCTCATCCTCATCAACTCTCTACAAACTAAAGCTTAGGCAGGATTTCGCTATGACCAAAGCGCTCGTAGTATCGGGTTTGCGTAAAGTCTATGACAATCAATTTGAAGCCCTTAAAGGGATCGATTTCAGTGTGGAGCAAGGTGACTTCTTCGCGTTGCTTGGCCCAAACGGAGCAGGTAAATCAACGACGCTGGGTATCGTGTCTTCACTTGTTAACAAAACTGATGGCCGAGTTTCGGTGTTTGGCCACGACTTGGATACAGATGCCGCAGCCGCTAAGCGCTCGTTGGGTGTCGTGCCGCAAGAGTTCAACTTTAATATGTTTGAGAAGGTGATTGATATTGTCACGACTCAAGCGGGCTACTATGGCATCCCATCTTCTGTCGCTGCAGAGCGTGCAGAGCGATATTTAAGAAAGCTGGGTCTTTGGGATAAGCGCAATGACGCAGCGCGCATGCTATCAGGTGGTATGAAAAGGCGTTTAATGATAGCGCGTGCACTGGTACATGAGCCCAAGCTGCTGATCTTAGATGAGCCCACGGCAGGGGTCGACATCGAGCTACGCCGCTCGATGTGGGCATTTTTGCAGGAGATAAATGCTGCTGGCACGACCATCATTTTGACCACCCATTACTTGGAAGAGGCGGAAAGCCTGTGCCGAAATATCGCTATCATCGATAAGGGGCAGATTGTTAAGGATACCTCGATTAAAGCGCTACTTCAGGAGCTCAATAGCGAGACGTTTATTCTCGATCTTGCGCAAGATATTTCAGAGCTCCCGGTACTTTCAGGGTACAAAGCGCGTCTAGAGGATGCGCACACTTTGATCGTTGAGGTGGAGAAGTCTCAAGGGTTAACCTCGTTATTTGCGCAGTTACAAACACAGCAGATTGAGGTAGTGAGTATGCGTAACAAGGCCAACCGTCTAGAGGAGTTGTTTGTGAACATGGTAGAGAAAAACTTGGAGGCGGCGTCTTAATGAAAGCGCAAGAGCTTTGGGTCTCGTTTTTAACTATTGTCATCAAAGAGGTGCGCCGCTTTACGCGTATTTGGGCGCAAACGTTGCTGCCGCCAGCTATTACGATGACGCTATATTTCATCATTTTCGGCAATTTGATTGGTAGCCGAATCGGTGAGATGGGCGGCTTCGATTACATGGAGTTTATCGTGCCAGGATTGATCATGATGTCTGTCATTACTAACTCTTATGGCAATGTCGTTTCGTCGTTTTACAGCACGAAGTTTCAGCGCAATATTGAAGAGTTGCTAGTGTCGCCCACGCCGAACTGGGTGATCTTATCTGGCTATGTTGTCGGTGGCGTCTCTCGTGGACTGGCAGTAGGTGTGATCGTAACCCTGCTATCGTTGTTTTTTACGTCATTGCAGGTCCATAACCTCGCGGTGATGGTTGCGGTCGTCGTACTGACTTCAACGCTGTTTTCGCTGGGTGGATTTATTAATGCGATGTTTGCCAACTCATTCGATGACATCTCCATTATCCCGACCTTTATTCTCACGCCACTGACCTACTTGGGTGGTGTGTTTTACTCGATCCAGCTACTCCCCGAGTTTTGGCAGGGTGTATCCCAGTTGAACCCGATTCTCTACATGGTCAACGCATTCAGATACGGGATTTTAGGGGTGAGTGACATCAATATTGGTGTCGCATTTGGTATGATAGTGCTTTTCAATATCATTCTGTTTACGGTCGCACTTAAACTGTTGAGTGCTGGTAAAGGTATTAGACATTAATGAATGAAGAACAAACCCTAGAGGCTTCACCATTAGGTAGCGATACGGCATACGTTAATGAATACGATGCCTCATTGCTTTTCCCCATTGCGCGTCAGTTGAACTGGCAAACTCGTGGTATAGAGCGCGGTGCATTACCGATCAAAGGTGAGGATATTTGGAATGGCTATGAGGTCTCTTGGTTGAATACCAAGGGAAAACCGGTTGTGCGCGTAGCGCGCTTCCATATTCCTGCTTCGTCACACAATATCATTGAGTCAAAGTCTTTTAAGCTCTACCTCAACTCATTCAACCTCAGCCGGTTCGAAACAGAGCAGTTGGTGATCGATGCGATGACGCGAGACCTGTCATCTGCTGCGGGCGCGCCAGTGGCGGTTTTTTTACAGCATCCTGATGCGCTTGAAGAGATTAAGCCACTTGAAGGTGTCTGCATCGATGAGTTGGATATTGAAGTGGAGCACTATGCTCCGGACGCAAGCTTATTAACGACCACTGCTGATCAGCCGGTTGAGGAAACGTTGTATAGCCATCTGCTTAAGTCTAACTGCCCAGTGACAGGGCAGCCTGATTGGGCATCAATTGTGGTGGCCTATAAAGGTAAGCCCATCTCCCGCGAAGGGCTTTTACAGTATGTCATCTCTTATCGCGAGCACGGCGACTTTCACGAGCAATGCGTAGAAAATATCTTTATGGATATTTGGGAGCGCTGTGAACCTGAAAAGCTATCGGTTTATGCGCGCTACTTGCGCCGTGGTGGTTTGGATATCAATCCATTCCGCAGTAGCCATTTGGAAAGTGCGCCTCATAATCGCCGTTTAGGCAGACAATAGGATAGGCTATGGATGCTCTGACACTGCTTCACAACCGTACTTCAACACCCGCTCTACAAGCACCTGCGCCAACGCCGGAGCAGCTCGATGTTATGTATCGAGCGGCGTTGCGTGCGCCTGATCATGCCTGTTTGCGGCCTTGGCGCTTCATTGAGGTTGCTGGTGATGATTTGGATGCACTTGGGGAGGTTTTCGTCGCTGCTAGCGCCGCTGTTTGTGATGGCGGCCTGAGCGATGAAAAAGCAGCCAAGATGCGGCGTATGCCCCATCGTGCGCCAATGATCATTGTTGCCGTTGCTACTTTGCATACTCATCCAAAGGTCCCAGAAATTGAGCAGGTTATTACGGCCGGTTGCGCCGCGCAGGCGGTTGTTCAAGCAGCGTATGCTCAAGGATTGGGTGCGATGTGGCGTACCGGCGACCTTGCTTTCAATCAGCACGTGATGGACGCACTGGGATTGGCGAGCCATGAGAAGCTGATTGGCTTTATCTATATTGGTACGCCAATGGCTCAAAAAGGTGTTCCTGCAGCGCAATGGGCCGAGAACGTTACCCAATGGCAGCCAAAGGTATAGAGGGGTTTATGGCAACGCAACAAGACACGGAACAGTTTCTAATTTGGCTGAAAACGCAAATTCCACTTCTTAATCATATGGGGTTAGGGGCGCTAGCTTATGATGGGAAGGTGCTCACAATTCCCGCCGCGCTTGAGCCTAATATCAACGATAAGGGAACAGGATTTGGTGGTTCGCTAGCGACGTTAGCAACGATCTCTGGCTGGTGTCTAACAACGCTGTTACTGAGAGATCATGATTACGACTGTGATGTGATGATTCGCGATTGCAATATGAGCTATCTAGCACCTGTGAAAGCGGCGTTTGCTTCACAGGTCGTGGTGCCTGAGCAGCCGAGTATCGATCAATTTTTGCAGCGCCTGAGCGAAAAAGGCCGTGCTAGGCTGGCCCTTACTATCCAGATTATCTGCGAAGGTGAGACCACATTGGAGATGCAGGGCAACTACGTGGCAATTGCCCGCAGTGCCCCGCAATAAAGGCAGTAATTAGTTCGCTAAGCGTTTAACGCTTTGAATTACCACGGGTGTATTCGGCACGTTACGGTGGCCGCCTTTCGCACCCGTCTCTACTTTTGCGATGTTATCTACAACATCCATGCCTGACACTACCTTACCAAATACTGCATAGCCTGGGCGGTTACCCGCTGCATTGAGGTTGAAGTTATCGACAAGGTTGATAAAGAACTGGCTGGTGGCGCTGTGTGGGTTGCGTGTACGCGCCATTGAAATCGTACCACGATCGTTGCCAACGCCGTTGGCTGACTCATTCTGGATAGGCGCGAGTGTCTCTTTGCGGCTGAAGTCTTCAGTAAAGCCGCCGCCCTGAATCATAAAACCGTCAATGATCCGGTGGAAGGTTGTGCCTGCATAGAAGTTATCGTCGACGTAGCGCAAGAAGTTGTCGACTGTAATAGGCGCTTCCTCAGCAAATAATTCTAAAACAATCGTTCCCTTATTGGTCGTCATTTCGACTTGCGGGTTAGCTGCGTAAAGATGGGTAGCTATGCAGAAGATAGCTATGACTTTTGCGAAAAATCGTAACATTTTAGGAACACCTTAGTACCGGAAAAGAGACTGCAATAATGAGCTAAATGAACACTTTTTAAAAGTGCATCTTAGTTGGAAAAAAAACTCGCAATCTCACAAAGTTAGGCTTTAATTATTAAACTAAAGACTTACGGTTATTTGATTTATATCAGTACTTAAGTCTGGTGGTTAGCCTAGTAAGGGCTATGCAAATTTGAATCATAGCTACACTGAAGAATACGTTAAGTTCGCTTAGCAAGCAGAGTGATAAGGCTCTGTTTTACTTCGACAGGGACAGTCTATGTTACGTCACACAAAGATGAGGTAGTGATGAAAGTCTCTCACAAACTGGCCTTAGTGGCCTCCACTGTCGTGGTATTGGTATTTAGTCTATTTTCTTGGATTCAATACCAGTCGGTAAAAAACTCATTGGTTGATGCAGCCGAGAGCAGCACCCAAGAGAGTATGGTGGTGCTTTCTCATCAGATCACTAACTGGCTGAATGGCAAGCTGGCTCTGATCAATATGATGGCAGAAACCATTGACGCTGATTTCTCTGGACAGACTATTCAGCAAACTTTCGATACACCCTTGTTGAAAGATGAGTTTATTCTGATATTCGGCGGCCTAGACACTGATGGTGCACGCATCACGAATGACCCGAGCTGGAATCCCGCGAACTGGGATGCGCGTAAGCGTCCTTGGTATCCCTATGCACGTGGTCACGATCAGGCGGTGCTAACTGAGCCTTATCCCGATGCCGCTACGGGTGAGATACTGATCTCTGCTGTAGCGAAATTTAAAGACAAAGGAAGTTTCAAAGGCGCCTTCGGTGGAGATTTAAGTCTAGCAACCGTTGCTGATGCGCTAAACACAATGAACTTCGATGGAGCAGGGTATGCCTTCTTGCTGGATGCATCAGGAAAGATCATCTCACACCCTGACGAAGCCTTTAATGGTAAAGCGATCGGTGAGTTGATTAACGGCAAGCAGCCGAGCTTTACAGGAGGCTTCCAGCCTTCATCAATCGGGGGTGAAGACGTATTTGTCACGTTTAAAGAGCTGCAGGGTTTGCCGGGGAGTAACTGGTATGTGGCTGCAGTGCTGAATAAAGACATGGTGATGGCGCCAGCGACTAAATTCGGCATAAGTGCGGTTGTCGGCACAATTGTCAGCATTATTCTGACCTCGTTAGCGCTGTATTTAGTATCAACCAAGCTGTTACAACCGATGCTATCGCTGCGGGAGTCAATTCGTGAGTTGAACTCCGGTGATGGGGATTTAACGCACCGCCTCTCTGTTGAAACGAAAGATGAGTTTGGCGCGCTGTCGAACGAGTTCAACGAGTTCTTAGACTTCCTGCAAAAGATTATTCACGATGTTAAGGAAGCGTCGCGGAACATCCGCAGCAGTACAGACCAAACGGCACACGCTGCGAATAGCGCATCAAATCAGCTCAATGAACAGCTTAATGAGCTCGACCAGTTGGCTGCGGCGATGCATGAGATGTCAGCGACGGCAACCGAGGTTGCTAGCAGTGCGCAACAAACAGCATCGGCGGCCCAAAGTGCTGATGATGCTGCGATGGAAGGTGCGAGTGTTGTCAGCCGGACAACCACGGCGATGGAGTCGCTTGTCGGTGACATGGACGGTGCTGTATCAACTGTTAGCGAACTAGCAAGCTACAGCAATAACATCGAATCTATTCTTACAGTGATCACGGGTATTGCGGAGCAAACCAACTTGCTCGCTCTAAACGCTGCTATTGAAGCGGCACGTGCGGGTGACGCAGGTCGAGGCTTTGCGGTGGTTGCGGATGAAGTCCGTGCGTTGGCGTCACGAACTCAGCAGTCGACTGAAGAGATTCAGAAGATGATAGGGCAGTTGCAAGGTGGTGTGACCAAAGCAGAGCAGACTATCAGCCGTGGTCGAGATGTCGCTAATGAAGCTTGTAGTATTGCGCAAAATGCAAATCAGTCACTTGAGAATATTCGCGATGGTATTCGCCATATTAGCGAAATGACAATTCAAATAGCGACTGCCGCCGAGGAGCAAAGCGCAACATCAGACGAGATCAATCGCAATACGTCGAATATTCGCGATATCAGTCAGATGGTTTCTGAGAGTGCTCAAGATCAAGCAATGCTCTGCAACAGTATGGTTGAGCAAACGTCTGACCAAGATCGTACTCTCGGTAAGTTCAAGGTTTAGTTAGGTTCCATACTAAAAAGCCACTCGAAAGGGTGGCTTTTTTATTGGTGCACTTTCAATAGTTAACCAGCATCCCGACGATATTTGCTTTCACTGCGTTAGCCCCTCTAAGGGCCATATGGCAAGCAATAAAAAAGCCCCCTAATGGGGGCTTTATAAACAACAAAGGGATTACTTAGCTGCTTCGTACGCTTTTGCGCCTGCTTCGATAACCGCTTTAGCGGCTTCAGCGCCTTCCCAGTTTTCAACCTTAACCCACTTACCTTCTTCCAAACCTTTGTAGTTTTCGAAGAAGTGCTTAATACGTGCAAGAGTCAGCTCTGGCAGATCTGTTACGTCATGAACGTCTTTGTAAATCTTAGTCAGCTTGTCGTGTGGTACAGCAACCAGTTTCGCATCAACACCCGCTTCATCAGTCATGTTGAGAACGCCAACAGGACGGCAACGAATAACAGAGCCCGGCACAACTGGGTAAGGTGTCAGTACGAGCACGTCTACCGCGTCGCCATCATCAGCAAGCGTGTTGTTGATGTAGCCATAGTTTGCAGGATAGAACATTGGCGCTGCCATGAAACGGTCAACGAAAAGTGCATCTTCCTCTTTTTCGATCTCGTACTTAACCGGCGAGCTCTCTGCTGGAATCTCGATGATTACGTAGATGTCGTTTGGTAGGTCTTTACCTGCAGGCACTTTTGCAAAGCTCATGCGTTTTCTTCCTATGCTGAAATATAAGGGAATAGATTGTTCGATTATAGAAGTCGTATCCAGTGCAATGAATACGACTATACGCTATTAGTCTACCTGAGTAGGCTCTTCGCCTGTGTGGTAGCTCATCAGCGCCTCAACCTCTTTCTTGGAGCCAAGCGCGACAGAAACACGCTCGTGAATATCGTCTGGCTCAACATCCATAATGTCGCGGTAGCAGTTTGTTGCCAGGCCGCCTGCTTGCTCAACCAGCATACTCATTGGGTTGCCTTCGTACATTAGGCGCAGTTTGCCAGGCTTCTTGGGAGCGCGCTCGTCCCACGGGTAGGTAAAGATACCGCCACGAGTGAGAACGCGGTGAACCTCGGCTACCATGGAAGCGACCCAGCGCATATTGAAGTTTTTACCACGTGGGCCTTCAGCGCCTTCGAGCAGGTCATCAACGTAGTTACGCATCGCAGGTTCCCAGAAGCGACGGTTAGACATGTTGATAGCAAACTCTTTTGTCTCTTCAGGGATCAAGACGTTTTCACGGCTTAATAGGAAGTCACCTGTATGAGATAGCGTAAACATGTTAACGCCATGGCCTGTTGTCAGCACGAGAGTTGCGGATGGACCATACAATACATAGCCAGATGCTAACTGCTTACGGCCACTTTGCAGGTATGCCGCTTCATTCGCAAAATCTTCCCCAGCAGGTGCTTCTAAAATAGAGAAGATTGTACCAACAGACACATTGATATCGATATTTGAAGAGCCATCCAGTGGGTCGAAGATAACCAAGAAGCGGCCATCTTTATTACCCGGAACCGGATTACTCTCTTCTTCTGATGCAACACCGGCAACCAAAGAGTGGTTTAGCAGCACAGTTTTTAAAATCTCGTTGGAGATTACGTCCAACTTCTTCTGGGTCTCGCCCTGAACATTTGTGTTGTCAGTTGAGCCATGAATCCCTGCAAGTGCACCTTGGCGAAGCTTAAGTGCGATCTCTTTACAGGCGACCATTAGAGTAGCGATTAGGTCGGACAGTTGTTCGTCGGTTTCGTTACGACGTAGAAACTGGCTAAGCAGTTGCATTGGAGTTGATACCTTTGAGTTTGTGGATAAATTCAGACGAAATTTTACGTGAAAGGGCGCTGAAAATCATGCTTTGCGTGTAAAAACTCACCTGATCGAAACCGCTACTATCGATAAGTGACGCTGAATTCGCGCTGAAAAGCGAGAGAGGCCTACGCAGAGGCCTCTGATGGGGTATCAAGCCGTTAGATGCGCAGAGCTCCATCCACTTCAATGCAGCGACCATTGATATAGTCGTTTTCAAAAATGAAGGTCACAGTGCGCGCGATCTCTTCAGGGGTACCAAGGCGCTTCGCTGGAATACCGGCAGCAATTTTATCCAACGCTTCTGGCTTCATGCTCATAACCATTTCAGTACCGATATAGCCTGGTGCGATAGATGCTGCGCGAATGCCATAGCGAGCTAGCTCTTTAGACCAAGTCACAGCCATAGCCTGAACGCCTGCTTTGGTTGCAGTGTAGTTCGTTTGCCCCATGTTACCTGAGCGTGAAACTGAAGATATATTGATGATGCAACCCTGCGTTCCACCATCGATCATGCGAATCGCAGCTTCGCGACCACACAAGAACGAGCCGGTTAGGTTAACGTCCATCACAAGATTCCACTGCTCCAGTGACATCTTCTTCGTCACTTTGCCGGTCTCACGGTCCACTTTTACGAACAAACCATCACGCGTAATACCAGCGTTGTTCACTAAACCGTGGAGCTCGCCAAAGTCGTTGATCACATCATCGAACAGCTTCTCTACGCTAGCTTCGTCTGCAACATTGGCAACGTAGCCGCGCGCGACAACGCCTTTCTCTGCGCACAAGTTAATTGTCTCATCTAGATCTTCTGCGTTGAGATCTGCGAGTGCTAGCTGTGCACCTTGGCTTGCCAGTTCTAGTGCCATAGAGCGACCAAGGCCGCGGCCGCCACCAGTAATGACGATGACTTTATTATTTAGCTTCATCTCTCTTTACCTTATCTCGTTCAAAAAATGCTGCAATGCAGCATGTTGCGGTGCAGCAAACATATATTAGCCAAGCGCTACCTGTCCAATGATATTTTTAAGACGCGACTAAGGTCGTCTCTCTGACGGCTATGCTTGAAATGAGTGAATTTGCCCCAAAGAATAGGGCATAAGGCGGTGGATCTAAGCGTATCGAGATGCCGCTGTGTATCGAATTTTATTAGCAAACTGGCGGCTATGTGAGCGTTTAGGCGCTCATATAGCCGCGTGCTAATACCCTGCAGAGGTAGGTTGCCATGCCGTTTTTGTTTCTTCTTTTTATTATCGTCCCGATTATCGAGATCACCATACTAATTAACGTGGGTGAAGCGATTGGTGCTTGGTACACCGTGGCGCTGGTGCTGCTCTCTGCTTTTATCGGCGTTAACATGTTGCGTTATCAAGGGATTTCCACGCTAGCACGGGCACAGCAGCGTATGCAAAGCGGCGAGATGCCAGGGCAGGAGATGATAGAAGGTCTTGTATTAGCGGTTGGTGGTGCGTTGCTAGTGACACCGGGTTTCGTCACAGACGCAGTTGGGTTTTGCTGTTTAATCCCGTTTACCCGTCAAGCGTTTGTGCGTGGCGTAATGGCGCGAGCAAAAGTGGTGACGATGAACCAAGCGGGTTTTTCACAGCACTCAGGCTCTGGCCCTTTTGGCGCTCAACCTCAATCGCACGACTCTAATTTTGAGCATCAAACGCGTTCGGATCGTTCACCTTTTCACAATGATCAAGATAGCCCGCGGGCAGGTGATGTGTTCGAGGGTGACTTTACCCGCGATGACGAAAAAAAATAGATTTTTTTTAAGTGGGGCTATTGAATTCATAAACCCCGCCCACATTAATCGAAGAACCGGTAACCAGATGGTTACGGTCTTTGACTTAATCAAATAGTTAATACCACTTTTTGATCAAACCATCAGGAGAGAGATCAGATGAAAATTCGTCCACTTCACGACCGAGTCGTTGTCCGCCGCAGTGAAGAAGAAACTAAAACTGCAGGTGGTATCGTTCTGCCAGGTTCTGCTGCGGAAAAGCCGAATCAAGGTGAAGTCGTTGCTGTCGGTGAAGGCCGTATTTCAAACAACGGTGATCTACAGCCACTTACAGTTAAAGTCGGCGATACAGTTCTATTTGGTCAGTATGCAGGTTCTAACGTTGTTAAAATCGACGGTGAAGAACTATTGATCATGAGCGAAAGCGAAATTTATGGCGTTCTGGAAGCTTAATCCAGCGCACGACTTAGACATCCTCAAGTTAACGAATTTTTAAGGTAAAGGATAAGAAATCATGGCTGCTAAAGACGTACGTTTTGGAGATGATGCTCGCCAGCGCATGCTGGAAGGTGTAAACATTCTTGCTAACGCAGTAAAAACAACACTAGGTCCTAAAGGCCGTAATGTTGTTCTAGATAAAGCATTTGGTGCTCCTACGGTAACAAAGGATGGCGTATCTGTAGCGAAAGAGATCGAGCTAGAAGACAAGTTCGAGAACATGGGCGCGCAGATGGTCAAAGAAGTTGCATCTCAGGCAAACGATGTAGCCGGTGACGGTACAACAACAGCAACAGTTTTGGCGCAAGCGATTGTAAACGAAGGCCTTAAGTCTGTTGCAGCGGGTATGAACCCAATGGATCTTAAGCGTGGTATCGACAAAGCGACAGCTGCTGTTGTTGAGCAACTGCGTGGTATGGCGGTTCCATGTGCAGACTCTAAAGCTATTGCGCAGGTTGGTACGATCTCTGCTAACTCTGACGAAGTTGTGGGTCAAATCATCGCTGAAGCGATGGAAAAAGTAGGTAAAGAAGGTGTTATCACGGTAGAAGAAGGTTCGGGCCTTGAGAACGAACTATCTGTTGTTGAAGGTATGCAGTTCGACCGTGGTTACCTGTCACCATACTTCGTAAACAACCAAGACAACATGTCTGCTGAAGTTGAGCAGCCATTCATTCTGTTGGTTGATAAAAAGATCTCTAACATCCGCGATCTATTGCCAATCCTAGAGCAAGTGGCAAAAGCATCTCGTCCGTTGTTGATCATCGCAGAAGACGTGGAAGGCGAAGCGCTGGCAACGTTGGTTGTGAACAATATGCGCGGCATCGTTAAAGTAGCTGCTGTTAAAGCACCAGGTTTTGGTGATCGTCGTAAAGCGATGCTAGAAGATATCGCTATCTTGACAGGCGGAACTGTGATCTCTGAAGAGGTTGGCTTGAACCTAGAGACAGCGTCTCTGGAGCAGTTGGGTCAAGCTAAGCGTGTAACGATCACGAAAGAGAACACAACCATTGTTGATGGTATTGGTGCAGCTGACGCAATCAATGGCCGTGTTGCACAGATCCGTGCGCAGATCGAAGAAACTTCTTCTGACTACGACCGCGAGAAGCTACAAGAGCGTGTAGCTAAACTGGCAGGTGGTGTTGCGGTTATCAAAGTTGGTGCAGCCACTGAAGTGGAAATGAAAGAGAAGAAAGCACGCGTTGAAGACGCATTGCACGCGACACGCGCTGCGGTAGAGGAAGGTGTTGTACCTGGCGGTGGCGTTGCTCTGATCCGTGCTCTGGCGAAAGTTGAAGGTTTGGAAGGTGACAACCACGACCAAACAGTTGGTATCGAGCTGGCTTGCCGCGCAATGGAAGCACCTATGCGTCAAATCGTATCCAACGCTGGTGGCGAAGGTTCTGTTGTGGTTTCTAAAGTACGTGACGGCGAAGGCGCATTCGGCTACAACGCTGGTAACGAGACTTATGGCGACATGATGGAGATGGGTATCCTTGATCCAGCTAAAGTAACGCGTTCAGCACTGCAAGCGGCTGCGTCTGTTGCAGGTCTGATGATCACAACTGAAGCAATGGTTGCTGATAAGCCACAAGAAGGCGGTCCTGCAATGCCTGATATGGGCGGCATGGGCGGCATGGGTGGTATGGGCGGCATGATGTAATCATCATGTAGCTGTTCCACTGAAACACATGCTGTTTCTGAAGGCCCGTAAAGCTTAGCTTTACGGGCCTTTTTGTTTATTGATTCCCAAGAGGCGTTTTCGTGAATCAGTAGCATTGCGGCGTTCTAATCGTGCCATTTACGCAGTCTCTTTTTGTTTGAACTATAGTTCACTTATGAAACCTAACTAATTGATACACAGCATGAAATCAATAAAGGGGCAGGGATATGATCAGAATGGCAACCATCAACGACTTCGAAGGTATTAACCGTTTAGGCGCTACGTTAGGTTATGAGGTGGCTTCTGAGGAGCATGCACGTGAGCGGCTACTCAAAGTGCTGAACGCCAGCAACACTAATCATGTTTGGGTCTTTGAGCAAGATGATGAAGTAAAGGGCTGGATTCATGGCTTTATTTCACTGCGGGTCGCTTCTGATCCCTTTATAGAGATTGGCGGTATCGTGGTGGATGATTCAGTTCGTCGCCAAGGTGTCGGCACGAAGCTTGTGGAGCATGTGCGTGACTGGGCGAATGAATCCGGCTTTGGTTTGCGGGTGCGTAGCAATGTTGAGCGTCCGGAAACTCATGCTTTTTATCAGGCGCTGGGGCTTGCTGAAGAGAAGCGCCAATGTGTTTTTCTTGGTTGATTTTTAGTCAATGTTAGAGGGCGGCAATTTAGTGCCGCTTTCTATGCACTTCCAACGTTTTGTTTTGTAATGGTTTTATCTCCTATTTAAATCTCGCATAGTGCTACTTACAATTTCGATTGGTGCGATTGTGACGATCCGGTAGTCTTTTTCTGTTACTTGAGAACCCTAACACAATAATCAAAAAGGGATACCGTGATGAAAAAGACCGCATCTATCTTGGCGGGTGCTGCTCTGGCATTGAGCATTGCAAGTGCACAGGCTGCAACGTTGAAAATGGCATACGATGCAGACCCTGTCTCTCTTGATCCATATGAGCAGCTGTCTGGTGGTACGTTACAGCTTTCCCATCTTACGCACGACCCACTGCTGCGTTGGGATCGTAACCTAGGTTTTGAACCGCGCTTGGCTGAAAAATGGGAGCGTGTTGATGACAACACTATGCGTTTCCACTTGCGCAAGGGCGTAAAATTCCACAGCGGTAACGACTTTACTGCTAAAGACGTTGCGTTCACCTTTAAGCGTTTGCAAGACTCACCTGACTTCAAGGGGATTTTTGCACCTTTCAAAGAACTCAAAGTTGTTGATGATCACACCATCGATATGGTGACGAAAGAGCCATTCCCTCTGGTTCTTAACAACATGACTTACCTTTTCCCGATGGATAGCCAGTTCTTCTCTGGTGAAGATGCCAACGGTAAGCCGAAAGATCTGTTGGTTAAACACGGCGACTCTTTCGCATCACGCAATATCTCTGGTACCGGGCCATTCACGGTATCTTCGCGCCAGCAAGGCGTTAAAGTTGAGTTCCAACGTACTGCGGACTACTGGGATGCAGCGTCTCCTGGCAACGTTGATAAGATCGTACTAACGCCAATTAAAGAGGCGCCAACACGTGTTGCAGCGCTACTTTCAGGTGATGTTGATTTCATCGCACCGGTACCTCCGACTGATCACAAGCGTTTGAAGGGCAGCGATAAAGTTGATCTTGTGACGCTAGGCGGCACGCGTATTATCACGTTCCAGATGAACCAAGAACGTGTTGAGGCGTTTAAAGATCCAAAAGTACGCTTGGCGATTGCATACGCAATCAACCAAGAGGGTATCGTTAAGAAGATCATGAAAGGCTTTGCAACGCCGGGCGCTCAGTTCTCGCCAAAAGGCTACTTGGGCCATAACCCAGCGTTGACGCCACGTTATGATCTGAAAAAAGCGAAGCAGTTGATGAAAGAAGCGGGCTACGAGAACGGCTTCAACATCACGATGATGGCACCAAACAACCGTTACGTGAACGACGCCAAAATTGCACAAGCCGTTGCGTCGATGCTGTCTAAGATCAACATTAAAGTCGATCTGAAAACGATGCCGAAGGCTCAGTATTGGCCTGAGTTCGACAAGCGTGCTGCTGACATGATGATGATCGGTTGGCACTCAGATACTGAAGATACCAACAACTTCTTCGAGTTCTTGTCGGCGTGTCCTAACAAGGATACCGGTTGGGGGCAGTACAACAGCGGTAACTACTGTAATAAGAAAATTGACAGCATGATTGCTGAAGCGAACGCAACAACTGATGTTGAGAAGCGTACGAAGATCATGCAAGAGATGGAAAAGATCGTTTACGACGAAGCGGGCTTTATCCCATTGCACTGGCAGAACTTGAGCTGGGGTGCACGTAAAGGGGTGAATGTCGACCCAGTTGTGAATGTGATGAACTTCCCTTACCTCGGAGACTTGGTAGTCGAAGAGTAAGCGTTAAGTCCGGAGGGAGCCTGGGCGGTTGACTAAGAACTGGCCGGGCTCTTTTTGTTTTCGGGCGCAAAAATATAAGAAAGAAACGAGGGTGATGGCGGGTGCGAGCGTTATCGGCCAAGTCTTCCAAATCGGCGTTTAGCCATAAACTGCCAACCAAGGCTGATTATCATGATTGCGTTTTTTATTAAACGGTTCTTCCAAGCCGTTGTCGTGATGTTTGTAATTAGTCTTATCAGCTTCTCTATTCAGGATAACCTCGGTGATCCATTACGTGAGCTGGTAGGACAAGCGGTGTCTGAAGAGGAGCGTCAGGCATTACGCGATGAGATGGGGTTGAATGACCCGTTTTTGGTTCAATATGTGCGCTTCGCGAAGAATGCTCTGCAAGGCGATCTTGGCGAGTCTTACTTTTTTAAAGAACCGGCACTTGAGGTGATCCTCAATAAGTTTCCAGCAACGTTAGAGCTGGTGATCGGTGCAACCTTTATCATCGTTCTCTTCTCGGTACCCTTGGGCGTTTATTCCGCTATCAAGCCGCAAAGTGTTTTTTCAAAAGCTGTTATGGGCTTTAGCATCGTGGGCATTTCGATCCCCGTGTTCTTGACGGCGATTGGACTAATTTACCTCTTTTCAATTGAGCTGGGCTGGATGCCATCTTACGGCCGTGGCGAAACCGTTGAGATTCTTGGTTTTTGGGAGAGCGGCTTCTTTACTCAAGATGGCTTAGAGCACCTCATCTTGCCGTGCTTTACCTTGGCATCCATCATGCTACCGCTGTTTATCCGCTTGATTCGAGCGGAGATGATGGAGGTTTTGCAATCGGAGTATGTGAAGTTTGCATGGGCGAAGGGTATCTCGCCACGTCGCATCTACTTTTTGCATGCCCTAAAAAACACCATGCTTCCCGTGATTACTGTGGGCGGTGTCCAGATTGGCACCATGGTGGCCTACACCATTCTTACCGAGACTGTGTTCCAGTGGCCGGGGATGGGTTTCCTGTTCTTGGAGGCTGTTAACCGCGTTGATACGCCGCTGATTGTCGCGTATTTGATCGTGGTGGGTGCGATCTTTGTTGTCACCAACACTTTGGTAGACCTGATCTACGGTCTTGTAAACCCAACCGTTAAGCTGGCAGGACGATAATCATGAGTGATACAAGCTTCCAAATGGATCCTCAGCCGTCAGCTTGGCAACGGTTTAAGGATTCCCACTTTTTTCATAGTTTTAAAATAGATCGCGTTGCGCAGCTGAGCTTCCTGATCTTCATCACGTACGTGATTTTAGCGTTAGGTGCACCGCTACTGTCCCCTTACGACCCTTATGATCTGTCCCAAGTGGATATCTTAGACTCTGAGATTCCACCCAGTTGGGAAGAGGAAGGGGATGAGCGCTTCTATCTAGGAACAGATGCTCAGGGCCGCGATATGTTATCGACGATCCTTTACGGCACGCGGGTCTCGTTAACAATTGGCATTTGTGCTGTGCTGTTGCAGGCCTTCTTAGGGATAGTGATCGGTTTAACCGCAGGTTATGTTGGTGGCCGTGTCGATAGCTTGTTGATGCGCTTTGCAGATATACAGCTCTCTTTCTCCACGATGATGGTAGCCATTATTGTTTTGGCAGTTTTTCAGGCTACGTTCGGCACTGAGCTTTATCAGGATCTGGCCATGATCATGCTGATACTCGTGATTGGTATTGCTGAATGGCCTCAGTACGCGCGTACGATCCGTGCATCGGTGTTGGCAGAGAAAAAGAAAGAGTATGTCGATGCTGCCCGTGTCATGGGGTTTGGCCGCTTACGTATTATGTTCCGCCATATTTTGCCGAACACGCTGTCGCCTATTTTGGTTATTTCGACGGTACAGGTAGCGAACGCCATTATCTCTGAAGCGTCACTCTCGTTCCTTGGTTTGGGGATGCCCGTATCGCAACCTTCGCTGGGTTCGCTGATCTCGAGCGGATTTGAGTATATCTTCTCCGGTTCTTGGTGGATCACGGTCATTCCTGGCGTCGTGCTGGTGGTTCTAGTGTTGGTGATGAACCTGCTAGGCGACTGGATGCGTGATGTATTGAATCCGAAACTGTACAAGGGGTAAAAGCACATGGCTTTGTTAGAAGTAAAAGACCTTGAGGTGTGCTTTGGCCTGCGTTCTGGTGCAGTGAAGGCGCTTCGGGAGATCAACTTTTCGCTGGAGCGCGGCGAGCGCCTTGGTATTGTGGGTGAATCCGGTGCAGGTAAATCGGTACTGGGGTTCTCTATTCTGAACCTGATCTCTCGTCCCGGTTATATCAGTAAGGGGGCGGTGAACTTTGAAGGCCAAAACCTAGCTGATCTGAAGCCGCACCAGCTGCGTGAAATTCGCGGTAACCGTATCTCGATGATCTTCCAAGACCCGATGATGACACTCAACCCGGTGCTCACGATTGGGCAGCAGATGGTCGAGTGTTTGTTAGCTCACCGTAAAATGCGGGAATCGGATGCGCGTAAAATTGCGCTCCAAAAGCTACAGCAGGTCCAGATTCCTTCGCCAGAAACGCGTTTAGATCAGTACCCGCACGAGCTTTCGGGTGGTATGCGTCAGCGTATTGTTATCGCAATCGGTTTGTTACTTGATCCCGATGTCATTATTGCTGATGAGCCAACGACGGCGCTTGATGTAACGATCCAAGCTGAAATTATGGATCTCATGCTAAACCTGTGCGAGCAGAACAACGTTGCGCTGATCCTGATTACCCATGATCTGGGCGTAGTGTCTGAAGTCACGCAAAACATGATGGTTATGTACGCTGGCCGTGTGATTGAGCGGGGTCCAACGAAAGAGATCATCAATGATCCTCAGCACCCATATACCCAAGGCTTGATGAATGCACTGCCGCAAATGGCGCAAGCAGGGCAGAAGCTGAACCAAATCAAGGGGGCTATGCCGCCGCTGCAACGTATTCCGACTGGTTGTGCGTTTAACCCACGTTGTGAATACGTTATGGAGATCTGCCGCCATAATCTGCCTGACTCCACCGTGTCGGGTAACTGCCGTGTAGCGTGCCATATGGTGGCAGAAATGAAGCGTGAGCAAGCGATGGGAGACGAGGTGTAGTGATGACAGATACAAATAACTCGCTTGTTCAAATCCGAGACCTGTATAAGCGATTTTCGATCTCGGGGGATTTTCTCGATCAGATCAAGTTCCGTGGCGGCAAGCTTGTGCGTGAGCAGGAGCATGTTCACGCGATCAATGGTGTTAGCCTGGATGTTATACAGGGTGAGGCGCTGTGTGTTGTAGGTGAGTCGGGGTGTGGTAAATCCACCGTGGCTCGCACCGTGATGGGGCTATTGAAGCCTTCAGCAGGTGAAGTGTCGTACCGTGGTGAGCGTATCGATAATCTCGATGACAAAGCGCTGTTGCCCTATCGAAAGAAGATGCAGATGATCTTCCAGAACCCGTACGCATCATTAAACCCGCGAATGACGATTATGGAAACTCTGCGCGAACCGGTGCAGTTCCATAATCCATCGCTCTCTGCGGTTGAGCTGCGCGATAAGATTCATGAAGTGATGCACTCAGTCGGGGTTGATCCCTCGTGGGGCGAGCGTTACCCGCATGAGTTTTCTGGCGGTCAGCGTCAACGGATCAGCATCGCGCGTGCGCTGGCTGTGGATCCTGAGTTTATCGTTGCTGATGAGCCGATCTCTGCATTGGATGTATCGATTCAGGCTCAGGTACTCAATTTGATGATGGATGCGCAAGAGAGCCGTAATCTCACCTACCTCTTTATCACCCATGATTTAGCGGTTGTTGAGCACTTTGGTACGCGCGTTGCGGTAATGTACTTAGGCACATTATGTGAGCTGGCGAGCACGAAAAATCTATTTGCTGAACCGCGCCATCCGTATACCCGCGCGCTGCTGTCGGCGATCCCCCGTTTAGAAGATGATCGTCCTGATTTTATTCGCCTACAAGGCGAGGTACCTACACCCGTTAACCTGCCATCAGGTTGTGTATTCCATGGCCGCTGCCCTCATGCGAATGAGCGCTGCAAGCAAGAGATTCCCGCGTTGATTCCGTTAGCCGATGGTTCTCAAGTCGCATGCCACGGGGTTGAAGAGGGGCGTATCTAAATGATCAGAGTCTCAAGCCAATTCGATGCGGGTAACATCGAAACGGTTGCGGTGGATAACCCAGCAGATATCCAGCTGAAGATTCGTTTGGACAATGAGTCAGCGTTTTTTCAGTGGTTTTATTTCCGCCTACAAGGTGCGCAAAATGAGCCACTGAAGATCCGGCTACTCAATGCCAATGAAGCGGCGTATGTTGACGGCTGGCCCGACTATCGTGCTGTCGCGTCGTATGATCGTAAAAGCTGGTTTCGTGTGCCCACTGACTACACAGATGGTGAGTTAGTCATTCAACACACCCCTGAGCAACAGAGCGTTTATTATGCTTACTTTGCGCCCTACAGTTATGAACGGCACCTAGACCTGATAGCGCGCTGTGCGCTATCACCGCTGGTGGTTGAGCATGACCTAGGTGCGACGCTAGATGGGCGCGATATTACGTTGTTACAGGTGGGTGATGGTTCCCCTGAAAAAGCGAATATTTGGGTCACAGCACGCCAGCACCCCGGTGAAACCATGGCTCAGTGGTGTGCTGAAGGGCTGCTGGAGCGGTTGCTTGATGGTAACGACGCATTGAGCAAAGCGCTGCTTGAGCACGCAACCTTCTGGATTGTACCGAACATGAACCCTGATGGCGCAGTGCGTGGGCATCTACGCACCAACGCTTGCGGTGCAAACTTGAATCGTGAGTGGCAAACCCCTACGCTGGAGCGCAGCCCTGAGGTCTATTATGTGCGTCAGAAAATGCAGCAGGTGGGCGTGAGTCTGTTCCTTGATCTGCACGGCGATGAAGCACTACCGGTGAACTTTATTGCTGGCCAAGAAGGAGCGCCGGTTGATGATGCTATCTTGCGTCAGGAAACCCAGTTCCGGCTTGACCTGATGCGTGCAAATCCTGACTTCCAGATGGAGCGCGGCTATGAAGTGGGCAAGTTTGGTCCAGAGATGATGACGATAGCCTCGTTCTGGGTGGGGGGACACTTCCGCTGCCCAGCGATGACATTAGAGATGCCATTCAAAGACTACGATCTAAAACCTGATCCGGTATATGGTTGGTCTCCTCAGCGCTCCATTACGCTTGGAGCATCTATACTGCACCCTATCTATGAATGGTTGCAGTGTGCTTAGAAAAAGTCACTTAGTTTGGCTTAGATCGGGGGGAGCATGGAACTTCGTTGGTTAGATGACTTTATCGCGCTGGCGCAGACACGGCATTTTTCGCGTGCTGCGGAGGAGCGAAACGTCACTCAGCCGACGTTGAGCCGGCGCATCAAACTCCTTGAAGAGGAGATGGGAGTTACCCTCATTGATCGTAATACATTGCCTCTGACGCTCACTCCAGCCGGAGAAATTTTCCTGCTGGGCGCGCGGCAGATGTCGAGTATTGCCCAAGACACGAAAGCGCGCTGCCGCGAGATACGAGAGGCTCAAGAGAGTCGGCTGCGCTTTGCTACAACGCAAACACTGTACTTGCTCTTCTATCGCAACTGGCTTATGCCTGCTTCAGAGCGCCATGGGGTTGATATCGATCTTGATCTGACCTCCACCGCTTGGGGCGCGAGCGATTTTGTGAACGCTCTGCAGCAAGGGAAGTGCGATTTGGTACTCTGCTATTGGCATCCCTTGATTGACGTGATCGAGGATTTGGAGAGCGATGAGTTTGAGCATATCGTCGTATGCGATGAAGAACTGATCCCCATATCGGCGACCAACGAGGCTGGTGAGGCTATTTTTCAGCTACCGGGTAGCAAACGTGATCCACTTCCCTATATCAACTACCACCCAAGCTCGTTCTTAAGACCTCTGATTGAACATAAGTTACAAAACACACCTGATACGCCGCATCTAACGACGATTAACGAAAATATGGCATCGGTGAGTGTAAAAGCGATGATTAAAGAGGGCTTTGGTGTTGGCTGGGTACCGAAGCGCTTGGCCGAGGAGAGCCTCAACTATCGCCGTTTAGCTGCGGCGGGCGATGAGCACTGGAATATTCCACTGCAGGTGCGTTTGTATCGCCTGCGAAGTAACCATCATGCCTCACTTGAGCCGTTCTGGCGTAAGCTTGCCGCTGAGCAAGCGCCTCAAACTGATTAATGTATAAAAGGTAGAAATATGTTGTCTCTATTTGATAGCCACCTGACAAACATGTTGCAGCGCACGCGCCGCATATTGGAGCAGTTTGAGTTTGATAGTTTACTCGTCTACTCAGGCCATACAGAGAACCACTTTCTTGATGACTATGCGCCGGCATTTAAAGCGAATCCGCACTTTGTGCAGTGGATGCCTTTCTTAACAGATCATCCTAAGAGCTGGGTGCTGATAACCAATGAGGGCAAGCCCAAGCTATTTATCTACTCACCGGATGATTTTTGGCATGTAACACCTTCGCAACCTGATGCCTTTTGGTGCGAGCACTACGATATTACGTTGTTTGCCGATGCGAACGTATTGATTAGTCAATTGCCTAGCATGGGTCGTACTGCGCTGGTTAGTGGTAATCATCTTGATGCTTTGCCGCCGAATGTCTCCGTTAACGCTGCAGATCTGTTAGCCGCAATTCACCATGATCGTGCTACGAAGTCGGAGTTTGAACAGGGATGTATTCGTGAGGCGAACCGGGTTGCTGCGCTAGGGCATCAAGCTGCACAGCTTGGCTTCTCGCAGGGCTTATCCGAGTTCGAAATTCACCAAATGTACTTGGGCGCCACGCAGCAACTTGAGACGGCACTGCCTTACAACAATATTATCGGCCTCAATGAACACGCGGCTGTGTTGCACTATCAACACAAAGAGACAGCCCTGCCGGGAAATCACCGGTCAATGCTGGTGGACGCAGGCGCAACGCACTGGGGATATGTGGCAGACATTACCCGTACCACCTCGCAAGGGGATCAAGCCTTTGCCGCCTTAATCGAGGAGCTGGACCGTGCGCAGCTAGAGATTGTTGCCAGTGCAAAGGTGGGGACATCGTTTGTGGCTTTGCACGAACAGATGCACGCCAAACTGTTTGATATCCTGCTGTTATCTGGCGTGATTACAACCGAGCTGCAAAACGACGCTGAGCGTTTAGCGTTAACACGGACCTTTTTTCCACATGGCCTTGGTCATTTGCTGGGTATTCAGGTCCACGATATTGGTGGTTGGCAGCATGACGCTAGCGGTGCCATCGTGGAGCCGCCAGAAGCGCACCCCTTCCTGCGCCTAACTCGCACGTTAGAAGAGGGCATGGTGGTCACGATTGAGCCGGGCCTTTATTTTATTCCGAGTTTGCTTGCTCAGCTCAAGGAAACGGCGCTGCATCAGCATGTGAATTGGTCGCTTGTTGAGCACCTGTTGCCTTGGGGTGGTATTCGTATTGAAGACAACATCTGTGTCAAAGCCAACGGCGCGGAGAACTATACACGCGATGCGTTCGCAGCTTCTGCGCTTCGCTAGTGAGCCTCGGTGCAGCAAGAGGCCAAGCAAAGGCCTTTTGTTGCGCTAATAAAGCTGCTACTTTTTTGCTCTGAGTTTTCCGATGGACAAAACCATGAGCCAGCATGACCCTCACTTAAATGTGCCCAACCTAGGCCCCGCCAAAGAGCCTTCATCTGTCGCTACTCCTGATGCTGCCCATCGTGGCAAGCCTGCTGCCCCTGCCGCTTCTGAGGCAAGTCGTGGCGGTTGGTTTACGTCGCTTGTTTTAATTTTACTTACCGCAGCGTGTAGTGGGTTGGGTTACTTGGTGTTTGACGCGCAGCAGAAAAGTGAGCTTCGCGAATTTGTGCTGCAAACGGAGCTCGATCAAGCAAAGCAACGCATTGCTGCACTGGAAACTATGTTGAGCGTAGATCCTGACAATGCAGCTGAAGATACCCCGAGTGTGGTTGCTCAGCTACAAACGCTAGAAAATCTTCAAGCCGCGCAACAAGCGAAACTAGATACCGAGACGGCGAAGTTGTGGGAAGCGGTTAATCAATCGGTTAACACGGATCTTGCGCAAGTGAAAAAGCAGATAGCCAGTAACAGCAGTGCCATTGTTGAAGTGAATGAGGCTATCACGCAGGCCATAAAAGCGGGGCAGAGCCAGGCGGGTACGCTTGAGCAGCTGAGCCAAGCACAGAGCGACTTAAGTCAGCAGCTCACTCAGGTACAGGCTTTGCAGGCGGCTTTAACGGCCCTAGAAGGGCAGTTGAAAACCGCGGAAAGTACCATGGTGTCGTTACAAACAAGTCAAGAAGCCGCTGCCAAGCAAGCTGGCGCTAAGCACGCCAAACAACAGCAGCAACTTACTGATATTCAGAATGCTCTTGCTGCGCTGCGTACGCATATTGCCGTGGTAGAAGAGTCGGTCGCAGATGATTTCGTTGATCTACGCACTGTCCTAAAGCAACAAGACACTAAGCTTGCGCAGTTACAAAAGCAGCCTCGCGCCACCAACAATAGCTCGGTAGTCAAGCGTGTTAAGGCATTAGAAAACGATATTAATGCGATTGATGCTAGCCGACGCAATGTGAATCGTGAACTGTTGGCGATCAAAAAACGCATTAACAACTTACAAGCCCGTATCGGTAATTAATAGGTAGCCATAATGATCAAGCTATATGGAAGTGCATTGTCCCGAGGGGCAGCGGTAATGGTTGTGTTAGAGACCCTTGGCCTCGAGTATGAGGTGGAAGAGATGTTGCCCCGCAGCCCGCAAACGCAAACCGCTGACTACTTGGCGCTTAATCCAACAGGAAAAGTACCAACGCTGGTGGATGGCGATGTGGTTATCTTTGAAACACAGGCGATTCTCTATTACTTGGTGCGCCAGTACGGCAATGGCAAGCTTTGGGCTGATACGCCAGCGGGCGAGGCAAGTATCTGGCAGTGGACGCTCTTTATTAGTAATCAGTTGGAAGCGCCTGCGCTGGAGATGTTATTGCAGGTTAAGTATGCCGGTGACGCTCCTGATCAGAGCGCACTGGCAAAGGCAGCAGAGCAGTTAACGCGCTTTCTGCCTGTGTTGGAGCAGCGTTTGGCTGAGCAAGACTACTTATGTGGCGAGAAAACCTTTGCAGATATTCACGGTGCTTTAGTCCTCAGTTGGCCGAAACTGGCGAAGTTTGATTACTCTGCATACCCAGCGGTTGAACGCTGGTTACGCATGATGCTTTCAAGTGAAGAGAACAAACGTGTGACTGCACGTATGCGTCGTTGATAAATATTTGCGCTACGCTGCCTTGGTAGGCAAAATAGCTCGTTTCGAATGAAGAAGGTGTATGCCCGGAGCCCATGAGGATTCGAACTTTTTTTGCGCTGCGTCTAAACGACAAGGTTGTTAGGCAGCTAGCGGACTGTGCCGATGGTATGTGTGGACATGATCGGCAGCTAGAGGTCGACTGGGTCGACTCTGATGCTTACCACTTAACGCTGTGCTTCTTAGGCGATACAACGCTTGAGCAAGTAGACCAGCTAGAGGATGAGGCTAAGCGGGCACTGAGTGATGAGTTCTCCTTGCAAGTGCATTTGGACCGTATTCGTTACTACCAAGTAAACCCAGAGCTTGCGCTGATTGCAGCGCTTCCATCAGCTAATGAAGAGCTGGTTGCTTTGCAACAGCACGTTGCTGATATGGTTGAGCGGGTGGGCATTAACCCTGATGCAGGGGACTTTAAACCCCATATAACGTTGGGACGAATGCCTGCTGATAACCGCTTTGAGCATCCGTGCTGCTGGCCAGAGTTGGATCTCTTCAGTTTGGCCGATTCAGTTGTTCTGTTTCAGAGCAAACGCGGCGAGCATGGCTCAGTATATACACCTCTGTTCGAAGTCGAATTGCAAGACCTTGCATGATTAACCCATCTCCGAGATTCCAGTGCATATGTTAAGTCCAGAACTTTTGTCCCCTGCCGGGACACTTAAAAATATGAAATACGCTTTTGCATACGGTGCCGATGCTGTATACGCCGGGCAACCCCGTTATAGCTTGCGTGTGCGTAACAACGATTTCAACATGGATAACCTGGCAGAAGGGATTGATATTGCACACCAGCAAGGTAAAAAGTTTTTCCTCGCTAGTAACATCTTGCCGCACAATAGCAAGCTCAAAACCTACATTGATGATCTTAAACCGGTTATCGCGATGGGTCCTGATGCGCTGATTATGTCCGATCCTGGACTCGTCATGCTGGTTAAAGAACACTTTCCTGATGTGCCAATTCATCTGTCGGTGCAGGCCAATACGATGAACTGGGCGGCGGTGAAATTCTGGCACCAAGCTGGCATTGAGCGAGTGATTTTGTCCCGTGAACTCTCACTGGATGAAGTAGAAGAGATCCGCCAACGTTGCCCAGAGATGGAAATTGAGGTGTTTGTGCATGGCGCGCTGTGTATCGCTTATTCTGGCCGCTGTTTGCTCTCCGGTTACATTAACAAGCGTGATCCGAATCAGGGTACTTGCACCAACACGTGCCGTTGGAAGTATGATGCGCACGAAGCAACACAGAGTGAATCTGGCGATATTATTCCGGTACAGAGCTTTGATCCGCAAGCTGCGACGCCAGATCTAGGTGTTGGCGAACCAACCGACAAGATCTTCTTGCTGCAAGAAGAAACTCGCCCTGGTGAGTACATGCCTGCCTTTGAAGATGAGCACGGTACGTACATCATGAACTCAAAGGACTTGCGCGCGATTCAGCACGTGCACCGCCTCGCTGCGATGGGTGTTGACTCGCTCAAGATCGAGGGGCGTACTAAGTCGCACTACTATGTTGCGCGTACTGCGCAGACATATCGTAAAGCGATCGACGATGCGGTTGCTGGTCGTCCATTTGATATGTCCTTGATGGATGAACTCGAGAATTTGGCCAGCCGTGGTTACACGGAAGGCTTTTATCGCCGCCACGTGCATGATGAGTACCAGAACTACGAGACAGGTAACTCTGTTGGCGTGCATCAGCAGTTTGTGGGCGAAGTACTCGAGTACGATCGCAGTGCAGGCGTCATGCATGTTGACGTGAAAAACCGTTTTGCTGTGGGTGATACGCTGGAGCTGATGACGCCGGCTGGCAATCGCAAGTTTCAACTGCAAAACATGGTCAACAAGAAAGGCGAGGATGCTGATGTAGCACCGGGTTCAGGCCATGTTATGCAGATTCCAATCGATGTTGATGCCGATATGACCTATGGTCTGCTCATGCGCGATCTACCGAATGCTCCACAGCGCTAAAGCTATGTATTACAGATAAAAAGGTGCTTAGGCACCTTTTTTAATGGATCAAATAAAGATGGGTAAGGATTACAGTTTTCTCGCTTCATTGCGTCCGTTTTCATTTGTTGTTGCCCTGTTAGCATGTGGGCTAGGTTGGGTTCTTGCGGCCCAACAGAGTCGCGTTGCGGTGGAACATGGCGTGCTTATTTTGCTTGGCGGGCTCTTATTGCAGGCGGGCGTCAACCTTATCAATGACTATGCGGATCTCTCGCTGATTGGCTTAGATGTCGTCAGGCGTCGCCGTATTCGGCGCAACTTTGCGGCTGGCTTAGGCTGTTTTCTTGCAGCAGCAGGGGTGGGTGTTTACTTCGCCGCTCTGGTGGGCTTCCCGTTTTTGCTGCTCTGTATCGTTGGCCTTGTCGGTGCGCTTGGCTACACGCTCCAGCCAATTAACTATAAAGCGAAGGGGTTGGGCGTCGTTCTTGTTTTTTGGTTGATGGGTGTTCTGATGGTCAGCGGTAGTTATACCGCGCTTACCGGCTTATTTGAGTGGCGGGTGGTCATAATGAGCTTGCCGGTCAGTTGCCTAGTGGCAGCGCTGTTGCTTAGTAACGAGCTACGTGATTATGAAGCAGATCGGGCTGATCAGATTGCGACGCTCACGGTACGCCGTGGCTTTGCTTTTGGTAGGCGCTTATTCCTTGTTATGGTGGCGTTGTGCTATCTCTTAACGTTGCTAAATAGCATGATTTTTGCGCTACCACTGCTGGCTGTAACGCTCCTGAGCGTGCCTTTTGTGAGGCCGTTGTTAGTGCAAGCACAACTCGATAAGCCAAGAGAAAAGCTACCGCCACTGTGTGGCCGCTTGCTGCTCTGCTTCGGCACTTTATACCTGCTCGCACTCGGTCTTGGGTGATTCGAGTATCGTGCAGCGTAGCGGCATCTTCAGGCTATGTTCGGTAATCACTGGTGGAATGTCGAATGCAATCGACTGGAGTGGCTCATCATTTTGCAATGCTGCTAATGATCGTTCACAGAACTCAACATAGAAGCGCTGCATCATAGCGAGATGGGGGTCAGAAACCAGCTTTTGACTTTGGCGTACGTCATCGAGCAGAGTGGTTAACTCTTGGGTGACTGCATCTTTGGGCGCGCGTGGAGCGTTTGCGCTGAACTCAAATACTACCTGATTGACAACGATACGTAGCGTAATGAATTTCATTGCGTTACCTACAGTTATACTTGGGTACTAACTTAACCATAGCTAATTTAGAGAAAAATGTATCTAAGTGAACGCACTTTCGCCAAAAGAAACATGGTGAATAGCGCTTTTTGGCGACTATCATAAAGAGGGTGTATCGATAGAGGGGAGCATTCATGGCGCAAGCGAGTTTGGCACGACGTATGTCAGCATATCAGGCAACTGCAATCTTCAGTGTGATCTTTGCTTTGATTGGCTTCTCTTACAACGTGTGGCGGATGGAGATATCTGAGCAAAACAACACGATCCGCACCGCTGCGTTTGAAGTTGTTAAGGAGCTTGCTGAGCTTGAGCAGCTGGTTTATGCCGCCCATTACGATGCCGATACTGTACGCGGCAATCCTCGTGTTGGCTGGGTGAAAGTGGGTTTAGTCCAAGAGCTCAGTATGCTGATTGGCCCCCAAGTTGAGAGCCAAGCTGCGCTCCTACACAGCACTTGGACACAGCGTTGGCAGCAGATGTCTGTTGATACGCAAGCGGTCAACGAAATCGTGGCCTCTATTGACAAAACTCGTGCCGCTATTCGCTCGACGATCGTGAATCTTGAGTGATATCGCAGCCGATATCAATGCGCTTATTTACGGTCTATCAGCATCGACTTTAGGACTATTGCTGCTATTGCAGTGCCGAACTGTGGGGGCATTTGTTGTATAATCCTCGGTAGATTTGTCAGACAAGAAACGACAGAGAACCGTGGAGCCTCGAATGAGCGTAATTCGCCAAGACGACCTGATCAGCAGTGTTGCTGATGCGTTGCAGTTTATTTCTTACTACCACCCGATCGACTTCGTGAAAGGCGTTCACGAAGCTTACCTAAGAGAAGAGAACCCTGCTGCCAAAGATGCGATGGCACAGATTCTTATTAATTCTCGCATGTGTGCCGAAGGACACCGTCCAATCTGCCAAGATACCGGTATTGTGACGGTATTCATCAAAGTGGGCATGAACGTCCAGTGGTCTGATGCAACGATGAGCGTTGCTGATATGATCAACGAAGGCGTGCGACAAGCATACACACACCCAGATAACGTTCTGCGTGCTTCTATCTTGGCTGATCCTGCAGGTAAGCGCCAAAATACCAAAGACAACACACCAGCGGTTATCCATTACGAAATCGTAGAGGGTGACGAAGTTGAGGTACATGTAGCAGCCAAAGGTGGCGGCTCAGAGAACAAGTCGAAGATGGTGATGCTGAATCCTTCAGATAGCATTGTTGAGTGGGTCAAGAAGACTGTACCAACAATGGGTGCGGGTTGGTGTCCGCCTGGCATGCTGGGTATTGGTATCGGCGGTACAGCCGAGAAAGCGGCTGTCATGGCTAAAGAGTCCTTGATGGATCCTATCGATATTCATGAGTTGCGTGAACGCGGCCCACAGAACCGTGTGGAAGAACTGCGTTTAGAGATCATGGATGCGGTCAATGAGCTAGGTATCGGCGCACAAGGCCTAGGTGGCCTGACGACAGTTCTTGATATTAAGATTAAGGATTACCCAACACATGCGGCATCTTTGCCAATCTGCATGATTCCAAACTGCGCGGCAACTCGTCATGCTCACTTTACGCTTAACGGCTCCGGCCCAGCAGTATTGACGCCACCAAGCCTAGATGAATGGCCAGAAGTGACGTTTGAAGTGGGTGAAACAACACGCCGTGTTGACCTAAACACCGTGACGCAAGAAGAGATTGAGAGCTGGCAGCCGGGCGAGACAGTATTGCTCAACGGTAAAATGCTGACTGGTCGTGATGCAGCTCACAAGAAGATGGTTGAGATGCTAAACAACGGTGAAGAGTTACCGGTTGATCTCAAAGGCCGCTTTATCTACTACGTCGGACCTGTTGATCCGGTTGGTGATGAAGTTGTAGGCCCAGCAGGACCTACGACCGCCACGCGTATGGATAAGTTCACTCGTCAAGTGATCGAGAGCACTGGCTTGATGGGAATGATTGGTAAGTCTGAGCGTGGTCCGATTGCGATCGATGCGATTCGTGACAACAAGGCAGTTTACCTAATGGCTGTGGGTGGCGCTGCATACTTGGTATCTAAAGCGATCACGAACGCCGAGGTGTTGGCGTTCCCTGAACTGGGTATGGAAGCGATCTACGAGTTTGAAGTGAAAGATATGCCGGTAACCGTAGCAGTCGACACGAACGGTGAGTCTGTACACACAACAGGCCCGGCTAAGTGGAAAGAAATTATTGCTACGAAGCTCTAATCACATCCTCCCCTAAAAAAAGCGGCTTATGCCGCTTTTTTTATAGCTGTTCGATGCTATACGTTAGCCATAGCAGTTTAGGCAGTTTCGGGTTCTGCTTGCACGACATTGTTTCCGCCCGATTGTTTGGCGTGTGCGAGAGCCGCTTTTGCTTGTTCGATAAGGTCCTCTTTGCTTTCCATCGTCCGAGTACTGGTGGCAACACCGACACTCAGTGTGATCACGTCTGAGCTTTCTGAACCGCTGTGCTCAATGTCGAGTTGCTCTACCTCGGCGCGCATCTTTTCAGCAATCGAGAGCGCCACATTATTGGGTGTGATCGGCAGCAGTACGGCAAATTTCTCATGTTCGTAACGTGCTACTAAATCGCGCGTCTTGCGTTTATGTGATTGCAAAATTGGACCAATGCGTGCCAGTACCCAGTTGCCGCGTTCTTCGCCAAATGTATCGACAAAGCGTTTAAAGTAATCGACTTCGATAAGGATCACCGATACTGGAATGCGTTTGATTAGGCACTGTTCCCATTCAATCTCTAATGTTTCCTTGAACATCTTCGCGTTTGATAGGTCTGTGATCGCATCGCTGCGCTTACGGGTATCGTTGAAGAACAGTGTTTTTAGGAAATAAAGAGTCACCATCGCTATGATCGCTGCCGCCGCAGGGCCTGTTGGGAGCCAGTAGCCAAAGTGAATAGCGAATGCAGGGACACTTAATGTGCCGATTAACGTAAGAACAATAGGTGCACGGATCAGTAGAGGGTACCCTGTTAGAAATATCGCGGCATAGCCTAATATTAAGATCACTAGTGCATAAGTTAGGCCCCAAATGGGTAAAATTGGCGTCAGAATATGCCGAGATTTTAACGACATATGCAGCCCGGCCGCTAAGCTAGTGCCAGAGTACATTTCAGGGTATTGCGTACCGGGTGTTAAAAACTTGGGCTCTAATCCAGTGGCCTGAATACCTACGAAGACATCTTTACCTCGAAAGATCTCATGATCAATATGTGACTCTAACACGTCAATAAAACTATAGCGCTGAATACCAATAGGCCCGGTAAACGCAGGCATTAATACCTCGTGATCACGCGTCCATTTACGCTTGGTGCCCATATGGGCTTCGGGTGAACGTGTTCCAGGTAAGCGGCCCTCTTGCCCAAGTGTTTCCAAGCTCCCGGCGGTTGCTAAACCGAAGCTTGGCCAGCGCGCTTTATCGATGCCAGCATATAAAAACGCCCGCCGCACATAGCCATCGCTATCGACCTCAACATCCACGTGCCCAAGCCTCGCGCCTTCCGGAACAGTATTATTACGAAATGGGATGATTGTCTTGCCGTCCTCAGCAAAGACGGGGAGAACGACATTTCCGCTATTCCGTATGGCGGTAAGAAGCAGGTGGTCTTCCGAGTTAGGTGATGTATCCGGCTCTACGAAAGCGACGTTATAGCCGATTTGGTTGGCTTCGGCTTGGTCGAGTAGGTGGATCATTTCAGCATGTAGGTGCCGCTCCCAAGGCCAGCGCCCGAGTGCGGAGAGGCTCTTATTATCGATTTCAACGACGATGATGTCGCTGTTACTTTCGGCTTGCTCAAATGGCCATAGATCAAACAGTGTGTTGTCTAAGCGGTGTCCTATGGGGCTGAACGCCACCAATAGAACCACCGCTAAACAGAGTAAGAATCCTATATCTTTATGTCGCAACAAATCCATGCGTATAGGTACATCCTAGAGGAAGATGGCTACAGAGAAGATTCCCCACAGAATCATTGGTAAGAAGTTTTCGATAGGGACATCAATCTTTTGTGGGCTTGTCCAAGCGCCCGCATAGTTGTCATTGTCAAAGCCACGAACACGCATGTAATAGCTACCAGGTTCTGGCTTCTGTATCTCGGCATCGGCACTGTCAGAGCGTGTATCAACAATGATATTTTCGAACGCTTTGTCAGAGGCTATTTGCAACTGGAAGTACTGCGTATTTGGGTCTGGTTGCCACGCTAGGCTGATCTGATCTTCGCCAATCGATGGCTCCGCTAGCTCGGGCGTTTTTGGTACAGGTTTTACATTGATCGCTGTGCTATAGCCCGCCGGGCCTACTTTACCCTCATCGGTAATGCTGGTAACGCGCCAGAAGTAATTGCCTTCTTGAACTTGCTCAAGTGTCAGTGAAGTATCAGAAACCGTTGTGGTTGTGACGATCTTTGTAAAGGCTTCATCGGCTGCTAACTCGAAGCGATAGTTGTCAGCACCTTCAGGCTCCGTCCAGATAAAATCTACTGGGCCAGAATAAAGCTTATCCTTCGTGCGGGGTTTTTGGATCACTGGCGGAAATGGGCGCGCATCAATAGTAAATTGCGCGATTCTCTCGTTGCCTTGCAATCCTTCAGAGTCTGCACCTCTTACGCGCAGCCAGTATACGCCGTCTGCTAGCGCGACAGGCAGGTTAGCCTTGTTTGCAGGTCCAATAGAATCCAGTACTAGGCTGTTAAACGTTTCGCCCTCAGATACTTGCGAACGGTAAGCAACAGCTCCGTTGATTTTATCCCACTGCAGTTTTGCGGGCAGATAACGAACCGTACCCAGCGCCGGTAATTGAGGCGCGTCGAGAAGCTTTTTCGGCGGTTGAATCGGGGCGTCTTTTTGGGTGATCACACCATACGACTGAGGAATATAACGCGAACCAACGGCGTTACCGACTTCGATCTTTCCTTGGGTAACCTCAGCTGCGGTTTCGTCACCGGCGGCACGTACTCGATACACGGTACCTCGCGTGGTAGCGAAAGCGGATGGTGTTTCGATAATAAAACGAGAGTTGTCTGTTTTGTTCGGGTTTGCTCTAATCTCTGCTTCGCCCTCTGCCAGCTCAACATTAATATCGATAACTTTGCGTTGCGCGCCAATAACGGAAGAGCGCTTGATCACCAGCTCGCTATCTGGCGTCAACAAAACTTTGGACTTGTCCTCAAACTCAATGAGTGCGCTGGAGTTTGCACTCGTTAACAGGCGATCGCCCTCGGCCAGTGCGAGTGAATCCGTTAGAGCTTCACGCGTGCTACTTCCATTGCGCTGTATCTGGACCTCACCGGAAACTGTGAGTAAGTCGACTTCTGCGTTGCGCGTTTTCACTAAAGAGCGTGGAATGCGCAGTGTTGTACCAGCGGCCATTAAACGGTCGTTACTTACATTGTTTAACTGCGTGATCTCTTTCCAAGCGCGCCAATCCGTTAACATTTCATGAGCAATCTTCCAGACGTTATCGCCAGGTTGCATCTCATACTCCCAAAACTCCTGCTCTGCGTGGAGCGGGGTGCTCATTGCTGCTAAAAGAGCGGTAGTGAGTGAGTAGGAGAGGGCTTTGCGGTTAACTGTCCTAAAAAAAGAACTCATAGTGTTTTTGCGTCCGTTACAAAACAAATTTGGATCATTCTAGCGGTAATTACGCATTATTGCGACAGCCAGAACTCGGGTAGCTACGCTATTTAAAGGCGGCTTTGGTGATGTCTAAGTTAGTAGGCTTTACGGCCACGGGTCGTGTTCCTTAAGCAAATTTAAACGAATGTTTTAATTTGCTTAAGGGGTAAGCGTCAGTGAGCTCGACTTAATGTTTATTTGTTCCTAAAAGGATACGGTTTGTTATTTATTGTTGAGTGATTTTTGCGCGGCTAAGTAACGCGGCATTGGGCCAATATCCTCATAAATATTCTCTCCATCTTCCACTCTAATAACATGGGTGCCAGGCACATAAGGCATTTGTTGTTCTATTTCGTTGAGTGAGGTGTGGAGCAGAGCGGTAATAACTTCATCGAGAGATAAGTTGTAGGTGCTTGCGAGCGCCTTCAAGCGAATATGATCGGCGGTATTAATGGTACATGTTAATGCTTGTTGGTCCTCTTTAGTGGCGGCTTGTTGTTCCCATTGCTCGAGCAGTTTTGCGAGAGGTGTATGTGCCATAAGTCTGATCCTATGTTAATCCAGCACTAGCTTCAGTTTAGATTGCATCAAGGGTTTCGCAACTAAGGCTCTCTTGCTATAACGGCAACTCAGCTATTGAGGAAGAATGAAATGGCCACTTTTACAGTGATTTACGGGTCAACGTATGGCAGTGCGAAAACGGCTGCTTTAGATATTTGCGACGAGCTTACCGCGCTTGGGCATGATGCTAAGTGTTTGCATAGTCCAACTGCCGAGTCGGTAACCGATTCGGCAGTTGATTGCTTGGTGGTTACGTGTGCCACGATCGGCATGGGCGAAATACCCAGCAACTTAATGCCCCTGTTTTGCGAGCTGAAAGATACGCTGCCCCAGTGCGAAGGGCAGCGCTATGCGATGGTTGCATTTGGAGATAGCTCGTATGAGACCTTTATCGAAGCTCCGCTACAACTTGAGGAGTTACTCCATGACATGCAGATGAAGCCGGCCATTGAACGTTTGGTGATCGACGCTGCCGAGGTCTCTGATCCAGAAGAACTCATCATCCCTTGGGTTAATAGCCTGCTCGATACGCTATAACGCGATGCTGATTTGCTGCTGTAGCCACAGATTCATTTGAGCCACTGACATAGGGCGGCTGATTAAATAGCCTTGTAACTGATCGCAGTTTTCCCGGCGTAAAAACGCTTGTTGCTCGTAGGTCTCAACCCCTTCAGCACATACACTGAGGTTGAGGCTGTGACTCAGTGCGATGACTGCGCGAGCAATTGCTTCATCATTTGGGTCTTCGGGTATATCTCTAACGAGAGACTGATCAATTTTAACCTTTTGCACAGGTAGCATTTTCAGGTAGCTCAGTGAGGAGTAACCAGTGCCAAAGTCATCAAGGGCTATCCGCACGCCAAGTTCACGGAGCCTCTGCAGAACAGGTTGGGCTGCGTTAGCATGTTGCATCACCATGGTCTCGACAATCTCTAATTCGAGAAGGTCGCGGGTTAGGTGTGAATCTTTTAGAAGTCTCTCGACGAGTTCTACCAAACCGCCGCTCAAGATTTGAGGCCCTGCGATATTAACCGCGATACGGAAGTTAGGAAATCCCGACTGACGCCATACAAGCGCCTGCTTAACAGCTTGCTCGAGCACCCAGTTTCCCACACGTGTCATAAGTCCTATCTCCTCTAGGATAGGAATAAACTGGCCCGGAGAAATCAGTCCCTCTGTGGGGTGATTCCAGCGCAATAGCGCTTCAGCGCCTGATATCTTGCCGGTTAATGCATCGATTTGCGGCTGGTAGTACACCTCGAACTGTTCACTCTCAAGAGCGTTACGCAGCGCAGGTTCTAGCCGAACCCATTGCTCTATGCGCTCAGTTTGCTCTGGTTGGTAGCATGCGTATTTGTTACGCCCCCCGGATTTGGCCTGATGTAGAGCGGTATCGGCATTCTTTATCAGTGTTTCGCTATCAAAACCATGCTCGGGGAAGAGGGATATACCGAGGCTTGCCGTCGTAAAGAAGCTACGCCCGCCAAGCTCAAACGTATACTCCATCGCATCAACGACTTGCATTGCGATCTTTTCGGCGGCACCGAAGTGAGCGCACTGCTCTACAAATATCGCAAACTCATCGCCGCCAATGCGGGCGAGAATGGCTGTATCATCGAGCGTTTCTTGCAGCCGCCTCGCGACTTGGATCAGCAGTTGGTCGCCCTCTTGGTGTCCCATTGTCTCGTTGACATGTTTAAAGCGGTCAAGATCAATCATCAATACAGCGCAGTGCTGCGCATCAGATGCCGTATCAATTACGTGATCGACGAGTTTTTTAAAGAGTTTGCGGTTAGGGAGGTCGGTTAATGCGTCATGGTGTGTGAGGTGTCGGAGTTTCGCCTCCGATTCTTTGATATCTGTTACATCCGCCGCAACAATAACAAAGTGCGTTACTGCTTGTTGCGCGTTATAGACTGCGTTGATGTTCATCCACTGGGGGTAACTAGCGCCATTTTTGCGGCGATGCCAGACCTCTCCCTGCCAATGGCCGACGCTGCGTGCGTGCTTGAAGATAGCATCGATTTGCTGCTTTGAGGCGGTGTTACTGCTTAGCAGGTGTGGTGTTTCTCTTAATAGCTCGGCACGGCTGTACCCTGTCATTTCGCAAAAGGCACGATTGGCATCTACGATTTGACATAGATGATCTGTAACCACGATCCCTTCAGTTGTGGACTGGAAGGCGATCCCAGCAAGTTCGAGCTGAGCATGTGCTTCTTTCTCTCTAGAGATATCTAGCAGGATGCAATTGAGGGAGTGTAACTTACCGTTTTGGCGCCACTCGGGTGTTGCAGCAAGGTGGACCCATTTAAGTTGGTCATTCCCATCGGTAACACGGCACTCCACAGACCAAGGTGCAGATGCTGGGTTCTCCAAGTGCTTGAAGATACGCTGCTGATCCTCTTGGGGAACACGTTTCCAGACACTATTAAAGTTGCGGTAGGCTTCATCTGAGGTCACGCCGCATAACGCCTCTATTCCCGAGCTAACAAATGAGAAGTAGGGCAAACCTTTGGGGGTAAACTCCGCTTGCAAGACAACTCCCGGTATCGATGCCGCAACATGAGAAAAGCGTTGTTCTGATGCTTTCAGGTCTCGGGAACTAATATGCTGGTTCAGTGCGATGCTGCACAGATATGCGGCTGTTTCTAGCGTACGCGCTTCTATCGGTGACGGTTGTTTTGACGTCTCAAAGAGTATTCCAATCGCGCCAGAGGGGTGCTGATTCGCATCATGAAGTGGGTACGCCCAAGCGGATTCGACGGCCAGGATATCAGCAATAGCTAATGAGTCTTTCCATCTAGGATCCGTTCTAAGGTGCGAACAAAACACTGGTTGATCGGCGAAGACGGCGGTGCCACAAGCTCGCGACTTAGGCCCCGGTATGACTCCTCGAAAAAGCTCTCGATGTGAGCTGTCTATGCTCGGCGCACACTTCAGGTTCAGTTGGCCTGTAAGCGGGTGTAGCAGCATCACATAACAGTAGCTCCCAGCGATCAATGCTTCGATATCCTGACAGATACTGTGAAGTATCGTTTTTATGGGCAAGTTTTGGGTGATATTTCCCAATTGGTCGCGCTGCAGTTGCAGGAGCCTATTGAGCTCCTGCACATTGGGTTGACTATCGCTACTGCGCGACGGTTCCGGTAGCCATGATGGCACCTGATCCTCGGTTACTTCCATGTTGTCCCATAAAATTTGTGGTTACTAAGTTAGAGTATAGACATTTTATGGCCGAGCAAAGGCTACTTAAGAAGATACCCCTTCTCTTTCAGGAACGGCAGCATATGCGGGCGAGCCTCTTTTACAAGCATGCCTGAGATTTGCTCTGTCCAACTCATATCTTTTTGGCCACCGGTTCGGGTTTTGTAGTACTCCCGAATCACCTCGTCATACTCAGCTAAGTGAGCTTGATCGTCAGTATCGGTGTAACGGTCTGTTTTGAGCACGACAGGGAGGGGGAGACGAGGCTTAACCTCTGGGTTCTGATCGGGGTAACCCAAGCACATACCAAATACCGGATAAACTAGCTCAGGAAGCTCCAATAGCTCACTGACCGCAGCGATATTGTTGCGCAGGCCGCCGATGTAAACACCGCCCATCTCAAGTGATTCGGCAGCAACGATAACGTTTTGTGCGAAGAGTGCACAGTCTGTTGTGGCGGTGATGAACTGCTCGGTAAAGCCGCTTTGCATCGGAGCATCATGCATCTGACAAGCCAGTTGATGGCGCTTCATATCCGCGCAGAACACCAAAAATACAGGAGCTGCAGCCACATAGGCTTGGTTACCGGCGAACTGTGCTAATGCTTGGCGTTTTTCAGCATCAGTGACATTGATAACCGTACACGCCTGGATAAAGCTCGATGTCGCGGCTGCTTGGCCTGCCTGGATGAGTGTGTGCAGGTCGGATGTTTCGATCGGTTGATCAGTAAAAGCGCGAATAGAACGGTGAGCATTGAGTAGGTCGATGGTGGCGTTCATTGCAATTCCTTTATCGAATGTAGCGAAATGTTAAATTGTAGCGCTCTTGGTGCACTCTTTTTGAGGCGGGAACAGAGTGTTGCCAAAAGTGCTGCGTTGTTCCTGCCATCAATAGCAGTGAACCGCTGGTCAGGGTTAGGTCCACTTTTTCGCAGCTCTTCATCGTTTTGTGGCGTAAAACAAAGCGCCGAGCCTCGCCGAGGCTGATTGATGCAACCGCAGGGTTTTGGCCGAGTTCGGGCTCGTCATCACTGTGCCATCCCATCTTATCTTGGCCATCGCGATAGTGATTGAGCAGTGCACAGTTGAAAGGTGTGTCGCATTGCCGACTGACGGTATTACGCAGCCTATCTAGAGGGGTCGGCCATGCGTCAGCAGTGAGCGTTAGCTTTGAGTAGCGATAGCTAAGACCATGGTCGCCAATGAAGGCTTGGCGTCTGGGAATAAAGTGCTCTTTGCCAAACAGTTTGATCTTATCAATACGCCACTCAATGTCATGGCGTAAGCTATGTAAGAGATTCTGTTGCTCATCGGCGTTTAAAAAGTCACGCCATAAATAGAGCGAAAGGTCAGGGCCGCAGATCAGTTCAGGTTTTTCCATATTGCCATCATATCATGCGGCTTCGGAAGGTTGTGTCACTGATGGCCGCGACGCTTAAAGCCTGTGTTATAAGGGTTTTTGCTGTTATGATGTTGCGCTTTGAGTTTTGCTGATCGCATAGCAAAACGTCCAAGTTTGACTAAGAGTGGATAAGAAAATGGAACGTCGCTTTCGACTGGTGTTATCGTGCCCGGATCGTGTGGGTATTGTCGCAATGGTTAGTAACTTTATTTCCAGTCACGGCGGCTCAATTAAGGATGCCAACCAGCACTCTGATCCAACGACGGGTTGGTTTTTCATGCGTGTGGAAATTGGCGCAGCATCGTTACCGTTTGATATCGATGCTCTGCGCGAAGCGTTCGATCCGATAGCGCAGTCATTTAACATGGACTGGCATATCTCAGACTCAGCGCAACCGCGCCGCGTTGTTCTGATGGCGAGTAAAGAATCCCATTGTTTGGCGGATCTTTTGCACCGCTACCACGACAAAGAACTCGATTGTGAGATCGTATGTGTCATCTCTAACCATGATGACCTGCGCAAAATGGTGGAGTGGCATGACATTCCTTACCACCATGTTCCGGTGGACAAAGAGAATAAGCAACCGCATTTTGATAAGGTCAGTGAGTTGATCGAGAACTATCAAGCGGATGTGATCGTATTGGCTCGTTACATGCAGATTTTACCTGCAGATGTGTGTGAAACTTATGCACGCCGTGTGATTAACATCCACCATAGCTTCTTGCCATCTTTTGCGGGCGCCAAGCCTTACCATCAGGCACACGAGCGGGGCGTGAAGCTTATCGGAGCAACCTGCCACTATGTGACAGAAGATCTCGATGCCGGGCCGATTATCGATCAGGATGTGATTCGTATCAGCCACCGAGATCTCCCAGAAGAGATGGTTCGCCTCGGCCGTGATGTCGAGAAAAATGTGTTGTCACGTGGTCTGCGTTGGCACCTAGAAGACCGTATTCTCGTGCACGGCAATAAAACAGTGGTCTTTAACTAAGATCCGGTATCAGCGAAAATAATATTGATCTAATATGGAAAAGGTGGGGCTACTGATCGCATCGTAGTGTGATCACTCCACCCGCTAAGATGGAGAGTATTCATGCTTAAGTCCGTAAAAGTTCAAGATTATATGGCGACAGGTCTGGTAACTTTTCGCCCAGAAACAGATCTATTTGAAGCGATCAATCTGTTGCTGGAGCATCGTATCTCAGGAGCGCCAGTAACCGATCAGCACGGTGTGCTGGTTGGCTTGTTGTCTGAAGTTGACTGCCTGCGTGCTATTCTGACGCTCACCTATCATGAAGAAGAGGTTGGTGGTCAGGTTAAAGATTGTATGACAACTGACGTTGAAACGGTGGCGCATGATGCCAATATCGTTGAAGTCGCAAAACTATTCATTGATAAAGGCCGTCGCAGGATACCGGTGATTAATGATGGTAAGTTAGTTGGGCAGATCAGCCGTCGCGATGTGCTGCGTGCTGTTGAAGAGTTTGCTCAACATATCTGATGCTTAGGCAGCAGCTAGGGAGAGGCCGCTGTTGTTAATGGCCTTTTGGTAGGTGTATGTCGATAGTTATTCCAGAAAAGCCCCACTTGCTCTACCCCTCGCATATTCAATTATTAGGTGTTGAAGGGGCTTTACTGTTCAGTCTTTGTTACGAGGCGCTGAGTACTAAGCGCTCAGACCGTTTAGGCGCTCGTGTACAGGTTTTACCCGCCACTCAGTGGCAGCAGCTCACTGCTTACTGGGAGCCTCAGCGTGTTCATGAATTGGTCGCGCTGTTGGTTGATAAACGCGCTTTGAGCATTACATTGCACAGTAATGGTTCGGTGACGCTAGCGGATTTTTCTGAGTCAGTCCCCCCTGCTGAGCCTAACGAGCCTCCTCGTGAAGCGCTCGATACACTTCCTGTTGTGGATGTGCCCCCGCCACCACCGCCTAGGCCCTTGCCTTCCCGGAACAATATGCGTGAACGGGGACCTGCGCCAGCATTTGGTGGTAGCCTAGGTTGGAATCGACAAAAAGACGAGTTACAGCAGCTTTTTGATCGCCACGAGGAGCGTAACCAGCAGCTACATAAGATGGAGCTAAATTGGCGGCCATCGGAGATGTTTTTTTCGATGTTACCTCGTCACCAAATTCCTGCAGAGTTTGTTGAGGGTTGTATCGACGAGTTCACCCTTTACTATATCGATAAAGACCGGCGTGAGAGCAACTGGGATCAGAAGTTCTTAGCATGGGTGAAGCGCGAGTGGGTTCAGAAGCAGAGCCGTGATGCTCGCGAGCAGCAAAAAGATAACTCAGGATATTCAGGTAATAAGCATGAAAACCCCCGCAGAGATACTCGCGAGAAACGCAAACGGGTTACAGCAGCCATCATGGATATCAAAGACACCGACTGGTAACTCGGGCCAACCATCTGGCTCGGGGCGCCAAATTGGTGTTGAAACCAAGGCGATGGTCAACATGATCTTCGCTAGATTTATGGCGATCTACGGCCACAAGTTTAAGAGCTGCTTTGAAACAGAAGATGAGATTCGGATAGCCAAACGAGAATGGGCTCTCTCGTTATCAGGGTTTAGCGAAGCGCAGCTCGTTGCTGCGGTTGACCGCTGTAAAGAAACCTTGGCGTGGATGCCGTCGATCTCAGAATTTCTGGCCATTATTGACCAGTTGGATGGTGGCGATGGTGTGCCAACGGTTTGGGACGCCTATGTTGAGGCATGCCGATATGCGGGCCAGCCCACGACAGCGAACTGGTCGCACCCTGTGGTCTACCATGCCGGCAAAGAAACCGAGTGGTTTCGATTGCGTACGCAGGAAGAGCGCGAGGTGTTTCCGGTGTTCCGCTACCATTACGACATGGTTAAGCGCCGTTTTCACAGTGGTGAGCCGCTTGAAGAACCCTCCGCGCGTGCACTAGAAGATAAGCGCGAGCTAACGGTATGTGATGTCGTTAAAGCATTTGGTGATAGCAACAATATCTCGCAAGAGGTAGCGGCGTCGCTGCTTTACTATCTCACGAAGCCCGAAGGCTCAAGATCGCGGGCAAATTACCGTCATAAATCACAGCAAAAGGCAGACGAGTTAGGGTTAAGTGTTAAGCTGCCCGATTAGAGTGGTAAGCGTAAAAAAGGGGCACCGTGACACGGTGCCTTTTTGCTTTTAAGTCGTGTTAGCTGAATTTCTTTCCGAACATGGCGCCAACCGCCTTGCTAAGTGCTTCGCTGCGGTTTTCATTACGGAACTGTTGCAGTACCAAAATACGCATGACCGGAATAAACATCAGATCAGCGAGAATGCGCGAAAATCCTGCTTGTCCTGCTTCCGAAACGGCGAGCCGCTCAAGAAATAGATGCAGTAGTTCGGGGTGCTGTAGTGACTCGTTGCAGCGTGTTGCGATAGCGGCCATCACCTCTGCACTTCCTTGATATTGGGAGTTTAAAGTCAGCTGCAGGGCTTGTGAGCGTAGCGTATCGCTATGAGTGTTGGATAGCCCCCTGAGTAGCGCCGCGACTAAGCTTGCTTGCTCGGGTTCAGCGATTGCTTTTTTAAGCCGGGCGAGCAGCGCTTCAGCGATCTTATGATCAGGCTTGGAGTGCTCCAAACAGGTGGCTAGCGCAACCAAGGGTTCGCTAGGTATGTTTGGTATTGCGTTAAGCAGATACTGCTGCTGTGATTCTAGGTCAGCGACCAGATCGGCAATGCCCTGGTAACCCACGCCTGACCACTGATCCCAGCCCAAATCACCACTGAAGTACGCTTTTGCACCCGCTAAAAACTGGCTCGCAGGCTGCTGTGTAATGTGTGCAGCGATGGCATGAAACATCGCCATCTTCTCTTGATCGGGTGTGAAGGAGAAGGGGTTGTCCTTGAGTGCGTCGTTAGCTTCGGAGATCGCGTTGTTATCCAGCATTTGCTGGATGTTTTGCATTAAACGACCCAAGAAATCATCACGTACCGCTTGTACAAGAAAGCCCTGTTCATCCAGTGGGAACTTCAGAAACCAAACCACATTTTGCTGCTTATGCTTTGGGTTCCACAACATGAGTGCGAGCCAAGCATGGTGTAAGTAGGGTGTTGGGTAGGGGATAAGGCCTTGCTCGAACTTATCGAACTGGTCAGTGGTCAGCTTGCTGATACGTCGTCCCATATCAAAGATTCGAAATTGAGCACCACTTTGTTGGAGCAGTTTACTGATACTGGAAAGTTGCGTCATCGATACCTCAGCAAGAAAGTTAAACCAGACAAAGACGCTAAGTTTACCAGTATTAGCAGGTTGCTTCAGTGCTTCTTGAGTCGGGTTTATTGCAAAAACATGACAGGTGGAATGTGACTTGGATCAAGCCGGTGTGAAGTAGCACTACGAAGCTGAGTGTATCGTTGCAATGTGAACTAAACTTATTGAAGAATCAATTGCTTAGATATATTTCAACGGAGACGAATGATAGCGCTTTTTCACTCACTTTTAGGTAGCTTACGTGACTTGGCTCCCATTGTTGTGGTGATCGGTTTCTTTCAGATTGCGGTCCTGCAACAACCTATTCCCGACTTCGCCAATCTCATTGTAGGCCTTGCTTGTGTCACACTCGGGTTAACCTTTTTCATCTATGGCCTAGAGCTCGGGCTTTTTCCCATTGGAGAATCCATGGCGCAGGCTTTTGCGCGCAAAGGGAGTGTCTTTTGGTTGCTGACATTTGCGTTTGCTCTAGGCTTTGGCACGACCGTAGCAGAGCCTGCGCTCATCGCCGTGGCTGCTGAAGCTGCACGTATCGCGGCGCAGGGTGGCATGATTGAAACCACCGAGCAGGCGCAAGCGGATTATGCGACGGGTCTGCGGTTAACCGTAGCCGTTTCTGTAGGCTTAGCCATCGTGCTAGGTGTGTTACGGATTCTCAAAGGTTGGTCTATCCAGTACATGATTATTGGTGGTTACGTATTAGTGGTATTGATGACGACGTTAGCGCCACGCGAAATTATCGGTATCGCATATGACTCAGGCGGTGTTACAACCTCAACGATTACTGTGCCCTTGGTAACTGCGCTGGGTGTTGGGCTGGCTTCCTCTATTAAAGGGCGTAACCCCATGGTGGATGGATTTGGGCTGATAGCATTTGCGTCATTGACGCCGATGATCTTTGTGATGGGCTATGGAATGGTGATTTCATGAACCAGCTACTGAGTGACTTTTTTAGCGTCTTCTTAGCTACGATTCAGGATGTTTTGCCGATTGTTGTGATCATCTTTGGTTTCCAGCTGCTTGTTATTCGCCGACAGATTCCAAGGTTTAGCAAAGTCCTAATTGGTTTTGTTTATGTGTTGATAGGCCTAACGCTCTTTCTACTTGGGCTTGAAAAAGCACTATTTCCGATAGGGCGCTTGATGGCTGAGCAGTTGACCAATCCAGAGTTTATTCGTGAGTGGTCCGGGAGTTTAGATCAATCTACTGCACTGCATTGGAGTGATTATTACTGGGTCTTTTTATTCGCCTTTGCGATTGGTGCGAGTACGACCATTGCAGAGCCTTCGTTAATTGCGGTGGCGATTAAGGCAAATGAGGTATCAGGTGGTGCGATCGGTGTCTGGGGGCTGCGATTAGCCGTAGCACTGGGTGTGGCTGTTGGTATTGCGTTAGGAACATGGCGCATTGTGACGGGTTACCCCATCCATTGGTTCATTATCGCCGGTTATATCGTTGTGGTGATCCAAACTACGTTTGCGCCTAAGCTCATCGTGCCGTTGGCATATGATTCAGGTGGCGTGACCACCTCCACGGTTACCGTTCCATTAGTGGCTGCGTTAGGTCTTGGCCTAGCGGAGACAGTACCGGGGCGCAGTGCGTTAATTGACGGTTTTGGCCTTATCGCCTTTGCAAGCTTATTCCCCATGATATCGGTGATGGGATACGCGCAGATTACAGAATACCTAGCTGCCCGCGAAAAACAGAAACGCGTGTTGGCTGAAAACGAGGGAGTGAATAATGCACTTTAAGCTACTGGTTGTATTTGTAGAAGATAGCAAGACAGATCTTGTCATGAAGGCGGCACGGGACGCGGGTGCGACAGGGGCGACGATAATCAATAACGCTCGCGGTGAGGGTGTGAATCGAGCCAAGACGTTTTTTGGTCTTTCGCTAGAGACACAGCGTGATGTGCTGCTATTTATTGTTGAGGAGCATTTAAGCCGCAAGATCCTCGAGACGATTAGCGCCGCAGCCAAGTTTGATGAAGAACCAGGGCAAGGCGTGGCAATACAGATCGATGTCGAAGATGCGGTAGGTGTTGGGCATCAAATAGAAAAACTGACGGCCTTTGTGGAGGACGAAATATGAGTACAGAGCGTAATCTGGTGCGTGTTGCGGATGTCATGATGCAAGACTACGCCATGGTTGATGGGCTGATGTCGGTAAAAGATGCGTTGCGTATCTTCAAGGAGGAGAAGGCCTCTTTGTTAATCGTGAAAAAGCGAGATGCAGATGACGAGTTTGGTTTAGTTTTGTTATCCGATATTGCGAAAGATGTGCTCGCTAAAGACCGTTCACCAGAGCGTGTGAACGTGTATGAGGTGATGGCGAAACCGGTGATCAGCGTCGAGCCGCGCATGGATGTGCGTTACTGCGCGCGTCTGTTTGATAACTTCGGCTTATCGACTGCGCCGGTTATCGAGCAGGGCCAAGTGGTGGGTGTTGTTAGCTACAATGAGATTGTACTAGCGGGCTTACAGTAATGCTCCTCTGGCAGGTGGGTAAGCGTACTCGCCTGCCAATTCCTCCCTCTTTGACCTCTTCGGTGAAAGCATCTCATTCGACAATATAATCTGTTCTTATATCTATTTTAGATAAACTGAATTGACCTGCTCTAGGCGATCGGGATAATGCGCGTTCCTGTTTTAACTACGACCATTTTCCTAGTTTTCGCTCATGAATCTATCCCATCTTCTCCAAGGTGGATTGGCTTGGACAACGTGCGCTTATGTTGTTTGGGGCTTGATCCCACTGTTCTACCAGCATTTGAAAGGCGTTGATGCGATGGAGATCTTCGCATTTCGCGTGTTGTGGTCGGTACCGCTGATGGCGCTGCTGCTGTGGATAACATCAACACCGCTGCGTGTTTTTCGGCTGCTAATGGAGCCACGCTCCTTCGCATGGTTGTTTGTATCGACTGCCTGTATATCGACCAGTTGGTATTTGAACACATGGGGTGCCACTAATGGCCAAGTTTTGATGGTGAGCTTGGCGTTCTTTCTTACCCCGCTGGTGAGTATCTTAGTGGGTGTTTTCTACCTGAAAGAAACACTAACACGGCTGCAGCTAGTGGCTTTATTGTTCTGTGCAGGTGGTTTTCTCTACGCCTGTTTGAACCTTGCGAGCTTCCCTTGGTTAACGGTCGGTATCGCAGTGGCTTTTGGTGGTTATGGCATCATCAAAAAACAGGTCCGTATCGATACACTTAATGGGCTTGCGGCTGAGTCCTTGCTCATGGTGCCGTTTGCGGTGTTCTATCTTATCGGCAACGCCGGTCAGACGCATTGGGAGCAGAGCGAGCTTGATACACAGATTTTACTGATGTTAACGGCTCCGATGACGATACTGCCGCTCGGGTTGTTTGCCTTTGGCGTTGCCCGGCTGAAGAACCTCTCAACGATTGCCATCTTGCAGTATATCGAGCCCACACTTTACTTTATGTTGGCTGTCTTCGTATTTGGTGAGGTTATCGATCAGGAGCGGCTCACAACCTTTGTTTTGGTATGGATCGGCTTTGTGGTGTTTAGCTACGATGCGATTCGTCGTGCAAAGCTGGCGCGACGGGCGAGCCGCATTACACTCGATGAGCCAGCAAGCAGCGGTGCTGCTTGAATTGCCAGAATAAAAAAGGCCGCATATTTAACGCGGCCTTTTAGGTTGATACGGTCTAGTGGGGCGTGCGTAGACAGTTATCGAGATCTAAAAAAAGTTTCGCCAAACGGCTGGTTTCAACCGGTTCAAGCTTCAGCGCCTCTTCTGCCATTGAGTAGATATCGCTGTTGCTCGGTAATGGCATACCTGCGGCGAGCATCTGTTCAAAGCGCGGCAGCATAATCCACTGCACCCACTCACAAAACGTCAACGTGTCTACGCAGAAAGGCTGCTGGCTAGCCATCGCTTCAGCAGATGGCGGAGTCGCTTGCCACAGCTTCTTAGCTTGCATCTCCGCTTTTATTTGGCTGAGTACGCCGCTTAGTTGGTCGTGGTGACTCATGCTTTACCTTTTGCAGCTTTCATCGTTTCAGCGATCAGGAATGCAAGCTCAAGTGCTTGTTCACCGTTTAGGCGTGGATCGCAGAATGTATCGTACTGGTCCGCTAGCCCCTCTTCGGTGATCTTAAATGCACCACCAATGCACTCAGTTACGTTGTGGCCAGTCATCTCTAGGTGTACACCACCAGCGTGGGTACCCTCAGCCTGATGAATCTCAAAGAAGGCACGAATCTCAGCCAAGATCGCTTCGACGCTACGTGTTTTATAGCCACTTGACGCTGTGATGGTGTTGCCGTGCATCGGGTCTGAACTCCACACAACGTTGCGCCCCTCTGCTTGAACTGCGCGCAGCAGAGCAGGGAAGTGGTCGGCAATTTTCTGAGCACCCATACGTACGATGAGTGTGATGCGGCCCGGCAAGTTGTTTGGATTTAGGGTATCAAGCAATTGAATAAGGTCTTCTGGGCGAGTTGTTGGGCCCACTTTGATACCAATAGGGTTTTTCACGCCCCGCAGGAACTCAACGTGTGCATGGTCGGGTTGGCGAGTACGGTCACCAATCCACAGCATGTGAGCAGAGCAGTCATACCAGTCATTTGAAATGCTGTCTTGGCGTGTCAATGCTTCTTCATAGCCAAGCAGCAAGGCTTCGTGAGAGGTATATAACGTGGTTTCAGAAATTTGCGGCGTATTATCCGATGAAATACCGCATGCTTTCATAAACTCAAGCGTTTGGCTGATCTGGTCAGATAGGTGCTGGTACTTTTCGCCCAGTGGACTTTTCTCAACAAAGCCAAGGTTCCAGCGATGTACCTGATGAAGATCCGCGAAACCACCTTGTGCAAAAGCGCGCAGTAGGTTGAGTGTCGACGCCGCTTGATGGTAGGCCTTGAGCAGGCGCTCTGGATCTGGAGTGCGGGCATCCGCGGTGAACGCGATGTCGTTAATGATATCACCGCGGTAGCTTGGCAGCGCAATACCATCTTTGGTTTCAGTATCTGATGAGCGTGGCTTCGCGAATTGGCCCGCCATGCGGCCAACTTTCACCACTGGGCTTTGGCCTGCGAAAGTCATAACGATGGCCATCTGCAGCAGAACCTTAAAGGTGTCGCGGATTTTGTTGGCGTTAAACTCGCTAAACGTCTCGGCGCAGTCACCGCCTTGCAGCAAAAACGCCTCGCCCTGAGAAACCTGAGCTAGTTTGTCATGTAAAGAACGAATCTCGCCTGCAAACACCAATGGAGGCAGTGCAGCCATCTCCTGTTCAACCGCACGAACCTTTTCAAGATCGGTATAGGCCGGTTGTTGTACAATGGGTTTGCTTCTCCAGCTGCTTGGTGTCCAGGTTGTCATGGTGCTCATCTTACGTCTTTAGGTTTAAATGAGAGACCAGTGTAAGGAATCGGTACTGATAAACAAGAGCTGTTAATGGAAAAGCACCGTTGTTTTTATGTACTCGTTGATAAGAGAGGGACTATGTCACAGCAAGATTATGAAAACGGCCTTCGTGTTCGCACAGAAGTCATGGGTGAGGAGTTTGTTAGCCGCGCCATGGAGCAAACAACACCACTCACAGAGCCCGTGCAATCTTGGATAAATGAGCATGCATGGGGGTCAACGTGGCAGCGTGATGGGTTGCCACGCAGTACGCGTAGCTTGGTGACGATAGCAATGTTAGCAGCGCTTAAAGCGCCAGCCGAACTAAAAGGCCATGTGCGCGGCGCATTGCGTAACGGTTGCACGCCGCAAGAGATTCAAGAAGTACTATTACACTCTTTTGTTTACTGCGGTGCGCCAGCGGCTCAAGAGGCGTTCCGTGCGGCGAAAGAGGTGATTGAAGCGTGGGAGGCAGATCAAGGCGCCTAGCTGCGCCCTGATTTCTACGCTGATTTAATGCCAGCGAGCGTACTGAATGAGACCTCTTTCGCGGTGCTTAAGAAGTCGACCATAAATTCGGCGTTACGCTGGTCTTCGCGAATGGCGGCATAGAGCGTACACCATACGCCTTTCTCGCCTAGCGGTTTGGCAGTAACGTAATCCCGTTGTAGGAACTCATGTAGTGCCCAGTTTGGTAGCGCCGCCACACCACGGCCACTGGCGACCAACTGAAGGATCATAAGTGTCAGCTCTGCGGTGCGAATGGACTCCGGTTCCACCGCTGCAGGATCTAAAAAGCGCGTAAATAGATCAAGACGATTCTGTTCAACGGGATAGGTGATAACCGTCTCTTCTGCTAGATCTTGAGGCTGGATATAGCGTTTCGTGGCCAAAGGGTGACGTTTGCCCACTGCCAACAGAGATTCGTAACTAAATAACGGTATGTAAGCGATGCCGGTGCGCTTTTCTGGATCGGAGGTTATCACCAAGTCTAGGTCGCCGCGCGCGAGCGCTGGCAGCGGTTGAAAGGTGAAACCGCTGGCCAGGTCCATCTCCACTTCAGGCCAGTTCTGGCGAAAGTGATCAATGGTCGGCATTAGCCAGTCGAAGCAACTGTGGCAATCAATGCTGATATTCAGACGCCCAGCCTCACCGCCCGCTAATCTTGCGATATCACGCTCGGTGTTGCGGATCATGGGCAGTACTTCATCTGCTAGTGTCAGCAAGCGTTGGCCTGCTGAGGTAAAGCAAATAGGTTTGGTTTTACGGATAAACAGTGAACAGTTTAACCGGTCTTCCAGGTCCTTGATCTGATGAGAGAGGGCTGACTGAGTCAGGTGTACCCTGTCTGCAGCTTCAACCAAACTGCCTGCATCCCTGAGAGCAGCGAGCGTTTTAAGGTGTCTGAGTTCAATCATGCCTCTATCCTAAACCTGTCCGCCTACGTCTGAGTTAATTCTCAGTGTAGACGGAAAAGGCGGTTCTTCGCGAGTCTTTTTAGCAAGCTTAGCTCGCCAGAAACTCCATCAGTGCCTTTTGTGCATGTAGGCGATTCTCCGCTTCATCAAACACAACAGACCACTCAGTATCTAGCATCTCTTCACTGATCTCCTCACCGCGGTGGGCTGGCAGACAGTGCATAAACAAGGCGTCTTTGTCTGCAAGGCTCATCAGTGCAGGGTTGACTTGGTAGTCGGCAAAGAGCTTCAAACGTGCTTCTTGCTCATCTTCTTGGCCCATCGATGCGAATACATCGGTCACCACTAAGTGCGAACCTGCTACGGCATCTTTGGGGTCGCGCATCACGTTGACACGGCCTTGGTGCTTAGCAAGTAACTCGCTGTCTGGCTCATAGCCTTGTGGGCATGCCACGTTGAGGGTGAAGTCCAGCAGCGCGGCAGCGTTAATATACGAGTTACACATGTTATTGCCATCGCCAATCCAAGTCACAGTTTTCCCTTGGATATCGCCGCGATGCTCAAAAAAGGTCTGCATGTCAGCCAGTAGTTGGCAGGGGTGATACTCATCTGTGAGAGCGTTGATAACAGGTACTTTTGAGTATTCTGCAAACTTCTCGACGATATCATGCCCAAAAGTACGGATCATGATGATGTCGACCATGCTTGAGATAACGCGCGCTGAATCTTCAATCGGCTCGCCGCGGCCTAGCTGAGTATCATTTGAGGACAAAAACATAGCGTGGCCGCCAAGCTGCGCCATACCTGCTTCAAATGAAACCCGAGTACGAGTGGATGACTTTTCAAAGATCATCGCCATCACTTTGCCTTCGAGCAGTTTGTGAGGCGTACCTTCGTGTTGCATCTTTTTGAGCTCGCTAGCGCGAGAAATAATCTGCCTAAACTCTTCAGGTGTTAAATCCTGGAGTGTCAAAAAATGTCTAGTTTTCATAATCCTATCTACGCCGCCCGGACGGGCGGCTCCGTGTAGCATGGTGTGCTATTTTCTAGGTTTAGAACGCTCGTCAGCTGCGTAAATCTTTATCAGCTTAGTTAGCGTATTGATCAGAAGGTCGGCTTCTGTATCCGTCATGGTCAAAGGTGGCAGCAAACGGATGACTCGGCCACCGCCGGTCACGTTAAGCAAAATGCCTTTCACTTTCGCGAGGACAGCAAGCTCGGTGCCTGCCTCAGTTAACTCGATAGCAAGCATTAAGCCTTTGCCGCGAATCTCTTTGATGTAATCCATGCCCTCAAGCTGGTCTTTGAAACCTTCTAGTAGGTGTTGGCCGAGTGCTTCCGCGCGGGCGCAAAGATTCTCTTTCTCGATCGTTTCCGTCACAGCTAATGCGGCTGCACAAGCCAGCGGTGTGCCGCCAAATGTGGAACCGTGGGAGCCAGGCGCAAAAGTTTCTGCTGCGCGGCCTTTGGCGATGCAAGCGCCAATCGGGAAGCCGTTACCCAAGCCTTTGGCTGTAGTGACCACATCTGGCACAACAACTGTGTGTTGATAAGCAAAGTAACGCCCGGTGCGGCCATTACCTGTTTGTACTTCGTCCAGCATTAGAAGCCAGTCTTGCTCATCGCAGATATCGCGCAGATCTGCTAGATAGTTAGCGTCTGGGATCTGGATACCGCTCTCACCCTGAATTGGCTCAACAAAGATCGCCACAACATTCTTGTTGTTTGCAGCAATCGATTTAACGGCTTCGACATCATTAAACGGGGCGCGGATAAACCCCGCCACGAGAGGCTCGAAGCCCGCTTGGGCTGCTCTGTTGCCTGTGGCGCTCAGCGTTGCCATGGTGCGGCCGTGAAAGGCTCCTTCCATAACGATAATTGCTGGGTTCTCGACGCCTTTGGCATGGCCAAACTTGCGTGCGATTTTGATAGCTGCTTCGTTAGCTTCGGCCCCTGAGTTGGCAAAAAACACCTTATCTAAGCCGGAGAGCTCGGTTAAACGGGCGCCGAGTTGCTCTTGCAACGGGATCGAGTAAAGGTTTGAAGTATGGACCAGTTTACCCGCTTGCTCTGAGATGGCTTGCGTTACTGCTGGGTGAGCATGCCCTAAACCGCACACTGCGATACCAGACAAAGCATCTAGATATTTGTTGCCGTTGGTATCGTATAACCACGACCCTTCGCCTCGTTCAAAACTAACGGAGAGGCGGTTGTATGTGTTCATAAGTGGCTGTTGAGACATCTTTTTTCTTACTCCCTACAACGCAAAAAGGCAGCTTGAGCTGCCATCCTAGTATTAGCATTCTATTGTGAGCTATGCGGTTTCGCAACTTTCCGCATTGTCTGTGAATGATGGCCTTGAAATATGATGAGGTAAACACCATAAAAAGTTGTATAACATTTTTGATGCACCTGATTCTTACCGTGGATTTTTAAATGTACCCGAGTAATTTACTTGGTTATGTGTTAGAGTCCACAGCATTAACTTTTAGGTGAAGCAGCGAGACAAGAAGGTAGATAGATGAGCAGCGTAGTTGACACTATTAAAGAACAAATCGATAACAACGAGATCCTTCTTTATATGAAGGGCACACCGCGTTTTCCGCAGTGCGGCTTCTCTTCACGTGCTGTACAAGCGTTGATGAACTGTGGTGAACGCTTCGCATTTGTGAATATTCTTGAGAATCAGGATATCCGCGCTGAGCTACCAAAGTACGCAAACTGGCCAACGTTTCCTCAGCTTTGGATTAAGGGTGAATTGGTTGGTGGCTGCGACATCATCTGTGAACTAGCAGAGACGGGCGAACTGGAGCAGATGGTAAAAGCTGCTGCGCCGCAAGATGCAGACGACGCGTAATACAAATTTGATCTTTGTGTCGTTTAATATTTAGGCGACACGCTACTTAAAACAACGGAAGATATCGGAGAAGATAAATGGGCGTTCTAGTTGGTAAACAGGCTCCTGATTTTACAGCACCAGCAGTATTGGCGAACGGCGAAATCGTTGACACGTTCACACTGTCTGAAGCAATTAAAGGGAAAAAGGCGGTTGTATTCTTCTACCCACTGGACTTCACGTTTGTATGTCCTTCTGAGCTATTGGCTTTCGATCACCGTATCGAAGAGTTCAAAAAGCGCAACGTAGAAGTTATCGGTGTTTCTATCGATTCTCACTTCTCTCACAATGCATGGCGTAACACGCCTGTAGACGCAGGCGGTATCGGTCCAGTTAAGTACACGCTGGTTGCTGATATGACACACGCAATCTGCCAAGGCTACGATGTTGAGTCTGAAGGCGGTGTTGCATTCCGTGGTTCTTTCTTGATCGACGAAGATGGTCTGGTTCGCCACCAAGTTGTTAACGATCTGCCACTAGGCCGTAACGTTGACGAAATGCTGCGTATGGTTGATGCACTAGCATTCCACCAAGAACACGGTGAAGTGTGCCCAGCTGGCTGGCAGGAAGGTGACAAAGGTATGGTTGCATCCCCTGAAGGTGTTGCTAAGTACCTATCTGAAGAAGCAGACAACCTGTAAGTTTGTCCTGCTCATAAAAAAGCCGCGCTTATGCGCGGCTTTTTTTTGTACCTGCAAAACGAGGCTGTTAACCCTCTTGATCGTGCAGAGCGAGTACCATGTCCCAGCCGCCTAGGTCTTTCCAGCGATTCACAATGCCACAGAACAACTCGGCGGTTTTCTCTGTGTCATATAGTGCTGAGTGCGCTTTTTTGCCGTCAAAAGGAATGCCTGCCACTTCGCACGCTTTAGCTAAGACTGTTTGGCCGTAAGCAAGTCCTGCTAAAGTAGCGGTGTCGAAGCTTGAAAAAGGGTGGAACGGATTGCGTTTGATGTCGCAGCGCTCAACCGCAGCGTTAACAAAACCCTGATCGAAGGATGCGTTGTGACCTACTAAAATAGCGCGCTTACAACCATGGGACTTTACCGCGCGGCGAATGGGCTTGAATATCAGCTCAAGCGCCTCTTTCTCGATCATTGCATTGCGGTCGGGGGAGTAGGGATCAATGCCTGTAAAGTCGAGTGCTGATGCTTCCAAGTTAGCGCCTTCAAAAGGCATCACCTCGGCTTCAAAGCTTTCGTCGATCATCAAGTATCCCTCTTCATCCATCGTCAATGTGACGGCAGCAATTTCGAGAAGGGCATCGGTGCGTGCATTAAAACCCGCTGTTTCGACGTCAATAACGACTGGTAAGTAACCGCGGAAGCGCTCAGCCATGAGCTGAGAAATTTGATGATTGCTCAAAGGGAATCCTTAGTAATGACCGCTTGAAATAAGTGCATATAAGCGACATTCTAACAGTCATCTTCCGGTATAAACAAACATCTCGCTGCCGAATGTCTTGGTTAAGCACTAGATAGGGAATGAAGGCTAAATCTGAATGGGTATAAGGGTTTTAACGGTATGCCATGTGTTGGTTTTGAGTCTCGCTGCACAATATACGAATGCGGTGACGTTTCGTGCCAGCATCGAGCAGTCTCAGTGGGATCTTGAATCGTCGCCGTTTTTTTGTCGGTTGCGCCAAGTGGTGCCCTCCTTTGGCTTAGCCTCTTTTGTTCATGAGGCGGGAGAACGTGCTTATTTTGAACTTTCACCAACCCACAAAGGGGCATACAAGGGGCGGGTAAAACTGGTTGCAGAGGCATCGCCATGGCAGCCGGGTACAGCACCTGCTGTCATTGGCCAAGTTGATGTGGATGCTCAGTCGGGAAAAATTCTAGCCAAACCTGATTACGCCAGCCAGATGTTAGCGTCTCTGTATAAGGGGATGTCGCCAACCTTTACGATGTTGAACTGGCTCGGTACGGGCCAAGATGTGCGTGTTGCGCTCTCGTCTGCAAATTTCCAGCGAACATATAAAGACTACATCACATGTGTTGATAACCTGCTACCGGTTAACTACCGGCAGGTAGCCCGTACTGCAGTGCTATTCCCGCCAGCGCAATGGCGCTTGTCTGATGCTACGAAGGAGCGTCTTGATACCATTGCGCAGTATGTGAAGACAGACAAGCAAGTGACCAGTATCTATGTCGATGGCCATTCAGATAATGCAGGGCGCCGCTTGTTGAACCGTGATCTGTCTAAACAGCGGGCCGAAGAGGTAACGCGCTACCTTGTGACGCAAGGTATTGACGAAGATATGCTCACCACGCGCTACCATGGCGAGCGCTATCCGGTTGTGGCGAACAATTCAAAAGCTAATCGAGCACGTAATCGCCGTGTAACTGTGCGTCTGGAGCGTGATTAGCTGGGCGGCCATGCCACTATTGTTTGACTATGCGTAATCTAAACCTATAACAGAGCCTCTGTTTTTTACGTCGATTCTGTTATAATTTCGCGCTTATTTTTTAAACTGTTGGTTGCACTGATTGTGCAGCCGCGCTGTTATCGCAAGTTGGAGCTTGAGAATGTCCGAAATCAAGAAGGTCGTGTTGGCCTATTCCGGCGGCTTGGACACATCGGTAATCGTTCGTTGGTTACAAGATGAATACAACGCTGAAGTTGTAACCTTTACTGCTGACTTGGGTCAGGGTGAAGAAGTTGAGCCGGCGCGTGCAAAAGCCGAAGCACTAGGTGTTAAAGAGATCTACATCGAAGATCTGCGCGAAGAGTTTGTGCGTGATTTCGTTTTCCCAATGTTCCGCGCTAACACAATCTATGAAGGTGAGTACCTGCTGGGTACCTCTATTGCGCGTCCACTGATCGCTAAGCGTTTAGTTGAGATTGCTCAAGAGACAGGCGCCGATGCTATTTCTCACGGCGCAACAGGTAAGGGTAACGACCAAGTGCGTTTCGAACTTGGCGCTTACGCTTTAATGCCGGGTGTTCACGTGATTGCGCCATGGCGTGAATGGGACCTCAACTCCCGTGAAAAACTGATGCAATACTGTGAAGACCACAATATCGAAGTGGACTTCGCGAAGAACAAGAAGAAGTCGCCTTACTCTATGGATGCGAACTTGCTGCACATCTCTTACGAGGGTGGCATTTTGGAAGATCCATGGGCAGAAGCTGAAGAAGATATGTGGCGTTGGTCAGTTTCTCCTGAGCAAGCACCAGATGAAGCGACTTACCTTGAGCTAACTTACGAGAAGGGTGACATCGTTGCTATTAACGGTGAAGCGATGAGCCCTGCGACGGTTCTTGAGTACCTGAATAAAGTTGGCGGTGCAAACGGTGTTGGCCGTCTTGATATTGTTGAAAACCGCTTTGTTGGTATGAAGTCTCGTGGCTGTTACGAAACACCGGGTGGTACGATCATGCTGAAAGCGCATCGTGCTATCGAATCGATCACGCTGGATCGCGAAGCTGCCCACTTGAAAGATGAGCTGATGCCGCGTTATGCGAAGGTCATTTATAACGGCTTCTGGTGGTCTGAAGAGCGTAAAATGATGCAACAACTGATCGATTACTCGCAGCGCAATGTGAATGGTGAAGTGCGCGTTAAGCTGTACAAAGGCTCAGTTGATGTAGTGGGACGTCGTTCTGCAGATAGCTTGTTTGATGAGAGCATCGCAACATTTGAGGATGATGCGGGTTCTTATGATCAGAAAGATGCAGCAGGTTTCATTAAACTGAATGCCCTGCGTATGCGTATCGCTGCTAGTAAAGGCCGCGACTTGCTAGAAGATTAAGTCTTGATCTAAGTAAAGAAAAACCCGCCTAGTGCGGGTTTTTTTGTATAAACTCCAAATATCTAATAGTCTGATTTGTAAGAGACTGCTGTAACTAAGAAAAAGCATATGTCGAATCAATCTGCCAGAAAGAGTGCGCTGATCGTTGATTACCGGCTGGAGGAGCTAGCCGCGCTGCGGGAGATCCTGTTGCAGCTGGGTTTTCAAACAGTTGAGGTTGCCTCGTCGGTTAACATGGCCATGTCGGCGCTTCGGGAGCAGTCTTTCGATGTTGTTCTAGCTTGCTATGATCTGGGCAAGGGCGAGAAAAACGGTCTTCAGGTGTTGCAAGAGTCTCATGCTGAACGTTTGCGCTTGTTCGGTACGTTGTTCGTGCTCGTTGTTGATGCCCGCGAAGCGGATATCTTGGTGGGATCACTTGAAACCGCGCCCAATGCTTATATCTCAAAGCCGTTTAGCCGTTCAAAAATTGCCGCGACACTTGATAAGTTGCTACGGGTTAAGAAGGCCACAGCAAGGCTCGATCAGGCGATGGATGAAGGGCGTTGGGAAGAGGCGGTTAGCCACTGTCACAATCTGATTGAGACCTATCCTGCGCTCAAAGTGTATCTAGAGCGTTTACTGGGTGTTTGTCTACTTGAGTCCGGCCAGTACCGTGAAGCATGTGATCTATTTGCAGCGCTGTCTGCAGTGAGAAAAGTTGTCTGGGCGCAGGTGGGTTTTGGTATCGCGCTCTATCGGCTCGGTGATCATGCAGCGGCGACAGAGGTGTTGCAAGGTGTCATTGATCAGCAGCATATTTCAGTTGAAGCATTCTCTTGGTTAGCACGTAGTTTGTGGATGGGCGGTGATGCGGGTCAAGCGGTAAGTCTGATGCGTAAGGCCGTTATGCTCCAGCCTACCGTGCCTCAATTGCACTCTGAATTAGGCAATCTCGCCGCGTGGAATAGTGAGTGGGTGATCTCTTTGGAGGCGTTTCGTAAGGCAATGGAGTATGGCCGTCACTCGATCTATCAAAACCCAGATGACTCGTGTGCGTTTGTTGTGTCGACGTTGGCAGCGAACGAGGGTAAGCCGCTTTCAGATGTGTTAGAGCTTGAAGTGATTCGTACCATGGAGGCCACTGTCCGCGACTTTGATGAGGCGGTTGAGGTGCAATTTCGCTCTCACCTGGTGTTGGCTGATTTTCGTGAACAGGCCGGGAATAGTGCGCTGGTTGCATCAGAGTTACAGCTGGCGGTGGATGCGTTTGAACGGATGACCATTGAGGCACAGTGGTTCTGGATCGAGCCACTATTAGATCGCGTGTCCGGCACTGAGCATGAGCCGAAAATGCTGAACTATCGCAAGTTTCTAGCCCGCAAAGCCCAAGAGGTGAGCTGGGCAAAATACCATAATGAGGGGCGCGCCGCCTATTCAGAAGGCAAGTACGAGGTGGCACTTAATAATATGGTCTCAGCGGCCAAGCAACCTGAAGCAAGTGTGCGTGCCCGGCTAGATGCCGTTCAGTTGCTAATTGACCGTGGTAAGCACGATAGCGCGATCTTCTCCGAACCGGATTCGGTTGAGTGTTTACATCAAATGGCTAAAACGAGCTTTGCCCTATGCTCGGATAAACAGCGCGAGCGGTATCAAAAGCTTTATCAAGCCTATTCAGGTGTGCGCCACGCTGCCGATAATACTGAATAATTAGATCACAGGTGAGTCGTCTGAGAGTATTGACGTTGGCTCAATCTCGGGGGCGTCATCATCATTAAGAATACGGCGCGCCAATTTACGATTGAGTAGTTTTTGCTGAGCTACATCAGGTAACTCAGTGAACATAATCACGTCTTTGGTGATAAGTAGGTCGATAAGATCTTCTAAAATACGCGAAACGGAATTATCTGACTTATTTAAGTAGTCATCCGGTTGGAAATCAGCATTACCGCCAGAGAGGAAGTCCAGCACCTCGGGACTTTTTAGTGCAATAGGCTCGGCGCCATCTTGGGCTGTTTCTGTAAGGCCTGTAATGCGGCCCTCGTCATTGCGTATAGCGTAAAGCATCTGAAGCGCTCTCCTCGGTAACAACGGATGCTAGTATGTTAGGCTCTATTAGGATTTGGTCAAGAAAATGGAAGAAGTACAAGATCCGCTGTTAGGGTGCCTTGTGCACTTAACCCATCAGAACCACCGCCCCATGACGGGTGATGTTTTACGCGATGGTTTGCCGCTTGAAAACGGCGCACTCACTCCAAAACTATTCATCCGTGCCGCTAAGCGCGCGGGATTTTCTTCACGTATTACCCAACGCCCTTTACAAAAAATCTCGCCATTGACCTTGCCTGCTGTGCTGTTACTCGAAGGTGACAACGCCTGTGTGCTGCAAGAACTCGACCTAGCAAGCGGTGAAGCGACAGTCTATCAACCCGAGAGTGGTGGTGCTCATCGACTGGCGATTGAAGAGCTAGAGCGTGCTTACACAGGCTACGCTATTTTTGTTCGTCTGGAGTATCGCTTCACTGAGCGTGTCTCCAAAGTGCTAGATCAGCAGGAGGGACACTGGTTCTGGGGCACAATACGGCGTTCGGCGGGTATCTATCGCGATGTTTTGATCGCCTCGTTTTTAATTAACCTTTTTGTTCTTGCTAACCCGCTCTTCGTGATGAACGTCTACGACCGAGTGGTGCCAAACGCCGCAATCGAGACGCTCTGGGTACTCGCCATTGGGGTATTCATTGTGTTTCTTTTTGATTTTGGCTTGAAAATGCTGCGAGCTCACTTTATTGAGCTTGCGGGTAAGAAAACAGATATCTTGCTTTCATCATTGCTGTTCGAGAAGGTCATGTCGCTGCAGTATGGCGCGATGCCACGCTCTGTTGGCGCATTTGCGAATAACTTGCGGGAATTTGATGCGATCAAGACATTCCTGAGTTCCTCGACGAATAGCGTTCTGATCGATATTCCCTTCGCCGTGCTGTTCCTCTTGGTGATCTGGATGATCGGAGGGCCGCTTGTGTTTGTGCCGCTTGCCGGGGTGCCGTTGATCATTCTCTATTCTCTTGTGGTTAAGGGGCGCTTGCGCGCGGCTATTGAGCGTACTTTCACCTCTTCAGCGAAAAAGAATGCGATTTTGGTTGAAGCTTTAACCGCGATGGAGACCGTCAAGACGCAGCGCGCGTCGTCTACTTTGCAGCTCCAGTGGGAACAGGCGGTCGGCTACATCGCAAAGTGGAGTATGCAGGCGAAGATGATCTCAACATCGGTGACCTCGTTTGCCGGTTGGGTCACTCAAGTATCTTCAGTTGCGCTGGTGATTACGGGCGTCTACTTGATTGCTGAGCGGGAGCTATCGATGGGCGCATTGATAGCATGTGTCATTCTATCTGGGCGAGTTCTGCAACCGATGGCCCAAGTAGCAAGCTTGATTGCTAGCTATCATCAATCTCGCACGGCGCTTGAGGCGCTTGATCAAATCATGCAGCTGCCGAGTGAGCGTGAAAGCGACCAGCAGTACGTTCACCGCCCCACACTGGATGGCAATATCGCTTTTCGTAATGTTCAGTTTGCTTACCCCAGTGCGGATAATGTTTCGCTAGAGAAAGTGAGCTTCAACATTAATGCCGGTGAGAAAGTGGCACTGATAGGCCGCATCGGGTCGGGTAAAACGACCATCGAGAAGCTGATGCTGGGGCTTTATCGGCCGACAGAGGGAAGTATTCGTTTAGACGGTATCGATATCAACCAGATCGATCCTGTGGACCTGCGGCGCAGCATCGGTTATGTGCCGCAAGATATCATGCTGTTTGATGGCTCTGTACGTGAAAATATCGTTATGGGGGCTGCGGAGGTTAGTGATGATGTATTGCTGCGTGCCGCCGAGTTGGCAGGTGTTGATCATTTTGTAAATCGCCACCCGCGCGGTTTTGATATGCCGGTTGGCGAGCGCGGAAGTGCACTTTCTGGCGGGCAAAAACAGGCGATTGCGATCGCTCGGGCGCTGATCCATTCACCGAATATCCTCATCTTAGATGAGCCAACTAACTCAATGGATAACTCATCTGAAGAGTTTTTACGTGCTCAGTTTGCGAATTATGCGAAAGATAAAACGCTAGTTCTGGTGACGCATAAAATGTCACTACTTTCGCTGGTGGATCGCATTATCGTTATAGATGCAGGCAATGTCGTTGCAGATGGTCCAAAGGCTGCGGTGCTAGACGCACTGAAGCAAGGGCGCTTACATATTAAGAAGTGAGAGCGGTATGGATAAGCAGGTGGATAAAGCGGATTTAAAGTATATGTCGAGCGTGAGCGAGGCGATGCTGGAGCAAACTCCCGCCGCGGCGCGATTACTTCTTTGGGTGATGGTGCTATTTGTCGCAATCGCGATAGCATGGGCTGCGAACGCACCGTTGGATGAGATCAGTCGCGGGCCGGGTGAAGTGGTCCCTTCGCGCCAATTACAAGTGGTGCAGAACCTAGAAGGCGGGATCATCTCCGATATCTTGGTCGCGGAGGGCGACTTAGTTGAAAAAGGGCAGGTCTTGCTACGAATCGATGCTACCCGGTTTGCCAGCTCGTTTAATGAAAACAAGGTGCGAGAGTTTGAGCTGGTAGCAAAAGCTGCGCGTTTAACAGCTGAAGCAGAGGGCAAAGAGTTTGCGGCGCCTGATGATTTTCCTGCAGAGTATCGTTCGATTCTCGATCAGGAGAAAACACTATACAGAGCTAGAAAAAGCGAGCTGCGTGCCAATCTTGACGTGTTAGGTCAACAAGTTGAGCAAAAGAAGCAGGAGCTGCGCCAAGCTAAGTCGAAGCGTTCGCAGCTATCGGGTAGCTACAGCTTGCTGCGTAAAGAGTTAAAGATCACCGAACCGCTGTTCAAAGAGGGGGTGATATCGGAAGTTGAATATCTGCGCTTGCGCCGTCAGGTCAATGACTTGTCGGGTGAGCTGCGTGACATTCGTCTCAGTATGCCGCGTATCGAGTCAACGATTGCAGAGACGCAAAAGAAGCTGGATGAGGCGACCTTCCGTTTCGAGAGTTTGGCTCGCCAAGAGCTAAATGAAACCACATCCGAGATAGCGCGCCTTCAGGAGGCACTGGGTGGTATGCAAGATAGGATCACCCGTACGGAGGTAAAAGCGCCGGTCAAAGGTACGGTGAAGCAGCTGTTGGTTAATACAATAGAGGGCGTGGTACAGCCTGGGGATGAGCTCTTGAATATCGTTCCTTGGGAAGATCGCTTACTCATTGAAGCTGAGCTTAAACCGTCAGACATAGCGAACGTCACCGTCGGGTTGCCAGCGGTTGTTAAAGTGTCTGCCTATGACTTTAGCATCTATGGCGGCGTCGACGCGCGCGTGGTGTTTGTCTCGCCAAGTACCGTGTTAGACGAGGAGGGTGAGCCGCACTATATTGTTAGATTAGAGGCTGAAAAACCTTATGTTGATGGTAAGTCGAAGCAGTTACCGCTTATGACGGGGATGACCGTGAGTGTTGATATTCTGACCGGTGAAAAAACCGTACTAGACTATCTACTGAAGCCTATATTGAAGGCCAGAAGTGCAGCATTAACGGAACGTTAATCAACAGTTGTATAGCGTCTGTCGGCTTGAGCTGGGCAAGCGAGAACAGGGACGAGCAAGTTAACCCGGCGCATAAGGTAAGCGATGAAGTTATTTTTTCTTGTGCACAACAATGAAGTAGAGGCCCGTTGGTGCCGTTTTGCCGAGAGTGTGGGAGCTGAGGTTGCAAAAAAACTTGAGCTTGCTGAACCGACCGAAGCGATTGGCTTGGTTCACATCTCTTCGGTAGCACCTGCGGAAATTGATGGATTGTGTCAGCGCTTACCGGCTTTGAAGTGGATAGCGTTATCTGATGTACCTAATGACCGCGAAGGGTTATCCTTGTTGGGGCAGGGCTTTCGTGGCTACTTGAATGCATATCCGACTGCTTCCGTTTTTGCAGAAGTTTTGGCAGTCGTTGCACGAAATGATATTTGGGCTGGCCCCGCGCTAACGCAAAAGCTGCTAAAGCAGTTTCTGCAGCAACAAAGTGGTGGTATTGATGAAGTGGAGCCACCGCAAGAAAATTATCAGCTAACTGAGCGTGAGTCTGGTGTATTAGATTTGCTGCTGGTTGGATGCTCCAATAAGGAAATTGCGAGAGAGCTGAACATAACAGAACGGACAGTGAAGTCACATGTCACTTCGATCTTAAAAAAAACAGAAACGAAAGATCGTTTAACTCTTATTTTGAAGCTTAATAAGCAGGCAGTTTAAGGCGGCTTGTCTGCACTGAAGGGGATGTCAGTGATGTTAAAACGCAAATTGTTAGCACTCGCTATTACGGTAGCCGCAGCGCAACAGGTGAGCGCCGGTTCTCTGGCTGAAGTTGTCGCTGAGGCCGTTATTGCTCACCCAGAAGTTAAGGCGGCGCTTTATGCAAAGCAAGCTGCTGAGCAAGAGATTGCGCAAGCTAAAGGCGGTTATTTACCTTCCGTTGATATCGCGGCGGGTATTGGTTACGAGTGGACTCGTAACCCAACGACCGATAGCCGTGGAGATGGTGACGCCGATACAACGCGTCGTGAAGCGGCGTTGAGCATTCGTCAAATGTTGTTTGATGGCTCCCGCACAAAAAGCGAAGTAGCGCGTTTTACGGCAAAGACAAATGCCTTGAATTACCGCGTCAAGGAAGTTGCTGAAGAGAAAGCGCTCGAGATTGCGCGAGCCTACCTAGAAGTGCTGAAGCGCGAAGAGCTTTACAAGCAAGCGAATGAATCTTACTACAGCCATGTCAAAGTGTTTGATCAGATTCGTCGTCGCTCTGAATCAGGCTTAGGGGCTAGATCTGCAGTTGATCAGGCTCAAGGCCGTTTAGCGCTATCTGAGGTGAATTTGCTGGCTGCTGAAAACAATCTTCAGGATGCAAAAGCGACTTATCTGAAAGTTGCGGGCTCTATGCCGCCGACATCACCAGAAGCGCCAGAGAATATTTCGGGGCTGCCTGGCTCTTCAGAAGAGGCGGTAAAGATTGCCTTAGACAATCATCCGACGCTGCGTGTCGCGCAGCGTGATATCGAAGAAGCGCAAGCGCAGTATCGTGCGGCCAAGAGTGCAATGCTCCCAACGGTAACCTTTGAGGTTGATCGCACTTGGAACCACGATATTGATGGTGTAGACGGTCATAACGAAGATCTAACAGCGATGGTGCGGATGCGCTATAACCTGTTCAATGGTGGTAGTGATAAAGCACGTATCCAGCAGACGTTGCAGGAGATCGATCAAGCCGTTGAGATCCAGAGCAATGCTCACCGCCAGACGGTTGAAGCCGTCGAGCTATCTTGGAACGCATATGAAATTCTAGGTAAGCAGTTGCCGTTTTTGGAGCAACACGTTGAGTCTAGCGCGGCGACACGTACCTCTTACGAGAAGCAGTTCAATATCGGCCAGCGTTCGTTGCTGGACTTATTGGATACGGAAAACGAAGTCTTCGCTGCGAAAAACGCTTTTATTAGTGGCAAGTATGACTACCTGATCGCTCAGTATCGACTGCTTAACGGTATGGGTGAAATACTTGATGTTATGGGCGTGAAGATCGCTGACTCGATGTAAAATGCCGCAGTGACCAAAAGGTCTCGTTTGCAATTTAAAGGCTGCGCAATATAAAATTCGCGGGCCTATAGTCACAAGAAGGGCTGCTGCTAGGCGGCCCTTTCTATTTTTGGTTGATATGAAATCACATAAAATTTTAGAAGCACCTATTCCGATGCGTTGGGTCGGCCCTGTTAAGATATCGGGGCCGGTTTTGGAAGAGAAACTATCTGTTCCCCTCGCCACTTATGAAACGCCTTTGTGGCCCTCTGTGGGGCGCGGCGCTCGTATCTCTGCGCTTACTGAAGCGGGTATTCGTACAACGGTACTGGATGAGCGTATGACGCGCTCGATTCTGCTTGAGGCGGACGATGCGACAGCTGCGATGCTGGCGGTTGAGTCGATTAAGGCTCGCCGAGCAGATCTAAATGATGTGGTGGCTACGTCTAGCCGGTTTGCTAACTTGATTGAAATCAACAGTCAAGTTGTGGCGAACCTGATCTACCTGCGCTTAGAGTTTACGACAGGTGATGCATCTGGGCACAACATGGTGACCAATGCAGCGGATAAGCTGATTCCATGGATCTTATCTGAGTATCCACAACTGCGTTACTCCTCTATCTCGGGTAACTACTGCTCCGACAAAAAAGCCACGGCCGTCAATGGTATTCTAGGTCGCGGTAAATATGTCGTGGCTGAAATTACGATTCCACGTGAGCTATGCGAGCGCCGTCTGCACACGACGCCAGAAAAAGTCGTGGATCTTAATATCAAGAAAAACTTGATCGGAACCATGATCGCAGGCGGTTTACGCAGTGCAAACGCGCACTACGCTAATATGTTGCTCGCATTTTATTTAGCTACAGGTCAGGATGCGGCGAATATCATAGAGGGCTCGCAAGGTGTTGTTCACGCTGAAGTTCGTGATGGCGACCTCTATTTCTCGTGTACCTTACCGAACTTGATCGTCGGCAGTGTCGGCAACGGCAAAGGTATCGATTTCGTAACCGAGAACCTCGAGAAGTTAGGATGCCGAGCAGACCGCGAGCCAGGTGACAACGCTCGTCGTTTAGCGGCCATTTGTGCGGCAACCGTTTTGTGCGGAGAGCTATCATTGATGGCAGCCCAAACAAATCCGGGTGAGCTGATGGAAGCGCATCTTAAGCTGGAGCGTTAATGTCTTCTGACACGACAAATGATCGTAAGCTGGAACATATCCGAGCATTTGATATTGATCCTGCTATCGAGCGCGACGCACGCCATTTTGATCGTATTCGCTTAACGCATCGAGCGTTACCTAATTTAGCGTTTGATCAGGTTGATACTGGCTGCACGTTTCTCGGCAAGCGTTTGAGCTTTCCGTTATTGATCTCTTCCATGACCGGTGGCGATCATGAACTAATTCGGACAATCAACCGTAACTTAGCAGAAGCGGCTCAACGTACAGGTGTTGCGATGGCTGTTGGTTCGCAACGGGTGATGTTCACCGATGAGGCGGCACGAGCTAGTTTTGACCTGCGCGAGTATGCACCGGATGCTCTGTTGATCGGAAACGTTGGTGCGGTGCAATTGAATTACGGTTTCTCATTAGAACAATGCCAAGCGGCTGTTGATCTTTTGGGAGGGGATGGGTTGTACCTGCACCTTAATCCGTTACAGGAAGCCGTTCAGCCAGAAGGCGATACCGACTTCTCAAATCTGGAAAACCTGATCACAGAGGTTGCCGGTTCTTTGAGTGTGCCTTTGCTGCTAAAAGAGGTTGGTTCGGGTTTATCTGCTCCTGATATCGAAGCCGGTTTGCGCGCCGGGGTGAGTTTTTTCGATCTGGCCGGTACAGGCGGTACCTCTTGGAGCCGGATTGAGCATCATCGTAGAGGTGATAAAGGTGAAGATCTTGGTCTGGTTTTCCAAGACTGGGGTATCCCTACTCCGCTGGCTTTGCAGATAGCAAAGCCCTATCGATCTCAAGCCAGCTTTGTTGCAAGTGGCGGTATAAGAGATGGGATTGATATGGCGAAATCTGTTATTATGGGCGCTTCTCTTTGCGGGGTTGCAGCACCATTTTTAGCGCCCGCGATGGATTCCGCGGACGCTGTAGTCGCTGTTATCGAGCGTTTCCGTCGAGAGTTTACGACAGCGATGTTTTTGTTAGGAATGCCCGATGTGGCAACGCTTTTTGGAAATGAATCGTTAATTCTGAAGGCGTCTGGGGAACATATCTAAGTATGTCATCTGTTGGTATTGATCAAATTAGCTTTTATACATCGAACTTCTTCTTCGATCTAAGAACGTTGGCCCAAGTCCAAGACACCGATCCGGATAAGTATTATCAGGGTATCGGTCAGGAGAAAATGGGTATGGCCGCGCATGATGAGGATGTGGTAACGATGGCTGCGAATGCAGCATACCCGCTGGTGCAAGGGGACGTGGCACAAGAGATCAGTACGTTAATGTTTGCGACCGAGACCGGTATTGATCAGTCGAAAGCTGCAGCGGTCTATGTTCACCGCTTACTGGGGCTTTCTGATAACTGCCGTGCCGTTGAGCTTAAGCAGGCATGTTATAGCGCCACGGCGGCTCTGCAGATGGCGTGTGCACTCGTTGCACGTCAGCCTGAAAAAAAGGTGCTAGTGATCGCCTCTGATATTGCACGTTATGAGCTAAATACGCCGGGTGAAGCAACCCAAGGCTGCGGTGCTGTGGCGATGCTTGTGACGGCCAATCCACGCGTTCTCTCCATCGATCCTGAGGTGGGTAACTACACGGAAGATGTGATGGATTTCTGGCGCCCTAACTACCGCAAGACTGCGTTAGTGGATGGTAAGTACTCGACCAAGATATATCTGCGCGCCCTCAAAAAAGCGTGGGAAAATTATACGTCGGTGAGCTCTTTGACATTTGCTGATTTTTCCCACTTCTGCTACCACTTGCCCTTCAGCCGTATGGCGCAGAAAGCGCATCAGCACCTTGCTAAGGTCAACAAAAGTGAGCTATCTGCAGAGCAGTTAGAGGCGCAGATTGCTGATACCTTGCGTTACAACAAAACGATAGGTAACAGCTATACCGCATCCATGTACATTGGCCTAGCCTCGCTGCTTGAAAATAGCGCGCAAGATATGGCTGATCAGCGAATTGGGTTGTTTAGTTATGGATCCGGCTGTGTGGCAGAGTTCTTTGCCGGTCAGGTTGTGGCTGGATATCAACAGCACCTCTTTAAAGATGCCCATCTCGCGATGCTAGACGCGCGCGAGGAGGTCGATTATGACCAATATCTCAAGCTTTATGCAGCACCCGACCCGCAAGAGGGTGAGTGTGTTGAAATACCCGCGGCGACAACAGGTCGATTCCGTTTAGCGAAGATCGACAATCATAAACGCGAATACGTTGTTGCCTAATGAAAGCCTGTGCTCCAGGAAAAGTGATTCTCAGTGGGGAGCACGCCGTAGTCTATGGTGCACAGGCGATTGCGATTGCGATACGTAAGCATACCTACGTAAGTTTTTCCCCGATAACCGAGAGCAACTCAATTAGTACTTTGTTCTCGGGTATCTCTTCTGGCTTTCACTACCCGTTACACGCGCTGAGTGCGTTGAAGAGCAAGCTAGACACCCGCTTTGATGCCTTTGTACAAGGCGATCTACCGATACAAAAGATTCTTTCGCAACCGGACGACCTGCTGATGTATACGCTATCAGCACTGGTGCACCATCTGCCGGTTGTTCCCGGAAGACGCTCCCGTAGTAGTTACCTGCCAGTGCCGGGCCGCTTATCCAGCGAATCAGAGCTGCCGCTTGGTGCGGGTATGGGATCATCTGCATCCGCTATTGCTGCCACTCTTGTTCTTTTTGAAAACCTCCTAGATAAGCCCCTAAGTGCGGAGCAGCGTTTTGAGCTCGTGCGTTTTTGTGAGCGTTTGCAACACGGCAAAGGCAGTGCAATTGATGCGGCGGCTGTCACTTATGGTGGCATGGTGCAAGTTCAACAGGAGCGTGTAAAACGGCTGGATACGAATATCGGGCCGGGCTGGTACTGGATCTTTACCGGTCAGCCGTCGGTGTCCACGGGGGAGTGTGTGCAGTTTGTTAGACAGCACTTCGCGACCGATCATACCCTGTGGGATCAGTTTTCTAGGGTTACTGCAGCGCTGGCTGATGAGATAAGCCATCACCACAGCGTACTGGAGCTTGTAAAAGAGAATCACCAGCTCCTGAAACACATTCAAGTTGTCCCTGATAGTGCAGTTGCCCTTATTGAAGCGCTTGAAGCCGCCGGTGGTGCAGCTAAGATTAGTGGCGCGGGTGCTCACCGTGGGAGCTTTGGCGGCTTGGTGATCGCATATATGCCAGAGGGTGATATTGAGTCGGCGTTGGTGCCGTTCCCACAGTATTCATGGGGCCCCTTAGAGGAGGATAGACTTGGCGCTCGATACCTCAACGATTAGTGTGTCTGCCCCCGGTAGCATCATGGTGATGGGCGAGCACGCAGTGCTTTTTGGCCATCGTGCCATCGCATGTGCGGTCGACAAGTATATACATGTCGATTTAACCCCTCGGGACGATGATCAAGTGATCATTGATTCTGCTTTAGCTGAATATTGCGGTTCGCTTAACGCTTTGCATGATGATCAGCGTATTCGTTTTGTTTTGGCTGCGATAGCGCATTTTCAGCCTGCATTACCATCAGGGCTTACGCTTAAAATTACAGCTGGGTTTTCGCACACGGTCGGTCTTGGATCCTCGGCTGCTGTCACTGCGGCAGTTGTGAAAGCACTGGCGATTTACTCCGGTCAGTCTGATACCCCAGAGGCCATTTTTACTGCGGCATTAGCCGTTGTGCACAAGGTGCAGGGGCGCGGCTCGGGTACTGACTTGGCCGCCAGCATCTATGGCGGTTTGATCGCTTACACGGTGGAGCCTCGTGAGGTATGTCCGCTACCGGGCTTACCACCGATTTCGCTATTTTATGTTGGCTACAAGACCACGACGCCAGAGGTGTTAAGTGTGGTAGCGCAGCGTAGTGAGCAGCATCCCGCTTTGTATGAGCAGATCTATCAGTTGATGGATAAGACCAGCTGTGAGGCTGAAGCGGCCATCAAGCAGCAAGACTGGCCAGCATTAGGGCGGCTGATGAATGTCTATCAAGGCTTGATGGATGCCTTGGGTGTTACCGATGCAAACCTCGCGCAGCTTGTTTATCAGTTGCGCTCGACACCTTTGATTAATGGCGCGAAGATCTCGGGGTCGGGCTTGGGTGATTGTGTTATCGCGCTGGGCCAAGATAGCCACCTAGATGTGCCATTTGAGTCTATTCCCGTCAATATCAGTGCTAAAGGAACCGTACGTGTTAACTAAAGCTGATGTCGTTGAACGATACCTACCGAGCCTGCTAACAGCGTCGTCGGAGCCGGTTACTTGTTTTGCACCGAGCAACATCGCACTCTGTAAATACTGGGGTAAGCGCGAAAAAGAGCTTAACTTGCCGGTCAACTCAAGTTTATCCATCTCTTTGGGGCATCTGGGGACACAAACGACCCTCAGCCTTGCAGAGGTTGATCAAGTTTGGCTGAACGGTGAACGGCTTACGGATGACACGCCCTTCGCACGTAAAGTGATAGCGTTCATTGATCTGTTTCGCCGTGATCAAGCGGTAACATTAAAAGTTGATACACGCAACAATATCCCTACGGCCGCCGGTTTAGCCTCCTCTGCTTCAGGATTTGCCGCGCTGAGCTTAGCGATTAATCAGTTTTTCGCGCTCGATTTGTCGGATGATGTGCTTTCCGCTTTTGCGCGTATGGGGAGCGGCAGTGCATCGCGTTCGCTATTTCAGGGATTTGTTGAGTGGGAGATGGGACAGCAAGAGGATGGCATGGATAGCTTTGCTCGTCCCTTGGTAGCACGCTGGGATACATTGCGCATAGGGTTGGTAAAAGTGGCGACGGGCGAAAAGAAAGTCGACTCACGCAGTGGTATGACCCGGACGCTTGAAACCGCCAGCCTCTATCAAGCTTGGCCGGCGCAAGCTGCGCGTGATATCAGCCGGTTGCATAGCGCTATCTCCGATAAAGACTTTCAGCTGCTCGGTGAAACCGCTGAACACAACGCGCTGTCAATGCACGCGACGATGATCGCCTCATGGCCACCGCTGGTCTATTGGCAGCCAGACTCCCTTGCTGCGATGCAAAAGGTGTGGCAGTTGCGTGAGCAGGGGATACCTATCTACTTTACGATGGATGCAGGGCCAAACCTGAAACTGCTCTTCGAAGCCGAATATGAAGCCGATGTGCTAACTGCATTTGGCGAAATCGAGGTGGTGAGCCCCTTCAGTGCAGTGCCTTAAAACACTGAGACGCTATGCAAGCACATGACGGCTTTATCATCTCAAGACAACAACAGGATACACCAAGGGGTATCCTGTTTTCGTTTTGGGTAAAGCTTGGGCCGCGTGTCGAGAAGATCGATATTGCTGAACAACGTGCTGTCTTTTTTCTCCATCAGGACGACGTTGAGCGTGTCCAGCACTGCCTTGCTGATATCCCCAGTGCAAGCTGGGAACTAAAACCCCTCTCCTTGAAAACGCTAGATCATCAGGATGTCGTGGCGCTTTATAGTAGTTCGCTACGGTTGCAGCGGCAGATCATCCAGCGGCTGACACAGCAAGGTATTGCTTTGTTGGAGGAGGATATTCGCCCTGTCGATCGATACTTGATGGAGCGCTTTATTTTCGGTGGGGTGGCCGTATTGAAAGGGCCGGAGGGCCTATTATTGCGTCCCGCAGAGGTCACACCTGCGTTGCGCGTGTTATCGATTGACATAGAAACCAGTATGCGGGGCGATGTGATCCACTCCATCGGCTTACACAGCGCTGGTGAACACGGCATAGCGAAGGTGCTGATGCGTGACGCAGGTCCGCGAGGGCAACGCCAAGTTGAAGAGGTGTTGCCAAATGGCCTTGTACAATACGTTGCCGACGAAAGGGCACTGTTGCGTGCGCTGGTGCGTGAAGTGCAAGCGTGGGACCCTGATATCTTTATTGGTTGGAATGTCATAGGTTTTGATTTTCGGGTGTTAGCTGCACGCGCGCAGGCGCTACAGGTGCCCTTAACACTAGGCCGCACGCACAACCCTTTGCAGGTGCACCAGTCTGAGCAGGGGAAGTGGTATATAAGACTGGATGGGCGCTTGGTGATCGACGGCATCGATACTCTCAAAGGCGCAACCTATCACTTTGAAAGTTACGCTCTCGAGTTTGTTGCCCAGCAGCTGTTCCAGCGTGGCAAACTGATTCATCAGCCCAATGATCGTGGTGCCGAAATTCAGCGGCTTTTCCGTGAGGACAAACCTGCACTGGCACGCTATAACCTTGAAGATTGCCGCTTAGTTAGCGATATTTTTGCGCACACGAAGCTGATGGATTATCTGACTGAGCGTGCTCGTTTAACGGGGCTAGCACTGGATAAAGTCGGCGGATCAGCGGCTGCATTTGATTTCCAATACCTACCGCGGCTGCACCGCTATGGCTATGTGGCCCCGCAATATGCGTCGGGTGCGCATGGACTCGACTCTCCGGGTGGGTATGTGATGGATTCGCAACCGGGGCTCTACAGTCATGTGTTGGTGCTCGATTTTAAAAGCCTATACCCGAGTATTATCCAAACCTTCTGCGTAGATCCTGCGGGAATGGCCGATGCACTGGGCGGCGAGTTGTCAGAAGATGAGCTTATCCCCGGTTTTAATGGGGCTATTTTTCGCAAGCAAGGTGCGATCTTGCCGCAGATCATTACCGAGCTATGGGCCGCGCGTGATGAGGCCAAACGCAAAGGGAACCAGTCGTTATCCACGGCAATCAAGATCATTATGAACTCTTTTTATGGGGTTTTAGGTTCTAACGTTTGCCGCTTCTTCGATCAGCGTTTATCCGGCTCGATTACCCTGCGTGGTCACCAAGTGCTGCAGCAAACGCGGGCTGAGATTGAAGCAACCTTCGGCTATAACGTTATCTACGGCGATACCGACTCTGTTTTTGTCCATGTGGGCGATGATGTTGATAGCGAGAGCGCAGCCCAAAAGGGGCGCGAGCTCTCACTGCACCTTAATCGCTGGTGGCGTGAAGAGATCACGCAACGCTATGCGGTTGAGAGCCACCTAGAGCTGGAGTACGAGACGCACTTTGTACGCTTTCTGATGCCGCGAATGCGCCACTCTGAAAAGGGGACGAAAAAGCGTTATGCAGGGTTACAACAGCATGACGACGGGCGGCAAGTGATGGTGTTCAAGGGCCTCGAAAATGTTCGCTCCGACTGGACCTTGCTAGCGCGTGATGTGCAGAACTGGTTGTACGAAGCCGTGTTCCGTGGTGATTCTTATGTTGATCGGCTGAAAGACACCGTTGCGCAGTTGCGGGCAGGAAAGCTCGATGAGCTGCTGATCTACCGACGCAGGTTACGCCAGCCGGTGGCCGACTATGACAAAGTTAGGCCGCCTCATGTACAAGCGGCTATCAAGGCGCAGCAATATTGGCAGACGCAAGGCCGTGAATCTCCGTATCGGACCGGATCGCATGTGAGTTACGTGATGACTGTGAACGGCCCTGAGCCGATAGAAAATCGCGTGTCTGCTATCGATTATGAGCATTACTTGGAGAAGCAGCTAACGCCGGTGGTGGATACGATCTTAGTATTTGAAGGTAAGCAGTTTAGCGATCTGATAGCGCTACAGCGGGATCTGTTCACCTAGTGCATAGGCACTAGGTGACAGTAAAGCGGTTAGGCGGGTGCTAACCAGCGTGACAGGTAATCTGCGCAGGCGCGGCGTACGAGTACGTTGTACTCCTCTGACTCGATGGGGTGAACCAGAATCGGCTGATTTAAAGATAGCTCGCTGCTGAACTGCCCAAAGGTGATCGTATGTTCCGCCTCTAGCAGGTGCGATTGCGCTAAACCGTTCAGTGTTACGCTGATATCCTCGCCTATCTCTGAAACTTCGATGTTATCGCCAAAGATTTCAGAAAAGAGCTCGGAGAGTGAAGCTTGCACCCCAGGCGCACGAAGCGCCAACCAACGGCCGTTATCGAGCCATAAAATGGCCAGTCTGCCCAAACAGGTAATGCGCCGAGCACTTAGTGGGCGTTTGACTCCCATCATTTCGCCAACTGCAATCAAGAGAGCATGATTGTCAGGTTCAGAGTCGAGCTGTAGATCACCGATAAAGGGATGCTCGTTGACCGCAATGTGTTGGACACGATTGTTTTGATCAACTCGACTGCCGATAGCGAGATGGACAATAGGGTCGGCCGTATTTGAGGTTACATTCTCTTGCATTCTTCACTCTCCTCGCTAATTAACCGCGATAGTAGCGCTGCTCAACGAATGGCATACGAGAAACCGTCATCGGTACTTGCTTGCCACGCACCACTGCAAACACTTCGCTGTCTAGCGCAGCAAACTCTTTAGTGACATAACCCATGGCTACAGGCACGCCTGCGCTTGGGCCCAATGTACCGCTGGTCACGGTACCGATGTTGTTACCGTCAGCGTCTACCAGTTCCGTACCTTCACGGACCGGTGCTTTACCAGAGCTCACTAAGCCAACACGCTTGGTCTCCCAGTTTTTCTCTGCGATCTGCTCAAGAATCTTGTCAGCGCCAGGGAAACCACCTGCGCGTTCACCATCTGCGCGGCGTACTTTTGAGATCGCCCAGATCAGTGAACCTTCGATCGGTGTCGTTGTTTGGTTTAGGTCGTGGCCGTATAAGCAAAGACCTGATTCCAAACGTAAAGAGTCACGCGCGCCAAGGCCAATTGCTTCGATTTCTGGTTGTTCCAAGAACAAGCGGCACAGGCGCTCAGCTTGATCCGCTGGGATAGAGATTTCGAAACCGTCTTCGCCGGTGTAACCTGAGCGGGACACGAAGCACTCAACGCCATCGATCTCCATAATGCGAGAATCCATGAACACCATGTCGCTAACTGCAGGTTGAATACGAGCCACCGCTGCTGCGGCAGTAGGGCCTTGAATGGCAACCAGTGCGCGATCATCCAATACTTCAAGAGCAACATCGTCACCTAAGTTAGAACGCATGTGAGCGATATCCTGCTCTTTGCAAGCCGCGTTCACGACAACATAGATCCAGTCGCCGTAGTTAGTGACCATAAGGTCGTCCATGATGCCGCCTTGTTCGTTAGTGAACAGAGCGTAACGCTGTTTGCCTGCAGGCAGGTCGATGATGTCGACAGGGACCAGTTTCTCAAGCGCAGCGGCAGCATTGGCACCGGTTAGCTTGATCTGACCCATGTGGGAAACGTCAAAGAGGCCAGCTTGATCTCGTGTTTGAAGGTGCTCTTTTTTAACGCCCAGTGGGTACTGGACCGGCATTTCGTAGCCAGCGAATGGCACCATTTTTGCGCCAAGCTCGACATGCAGGTCAAACAGAGGGGTTTTCAACAAATTTTCTGTTTGATTCTCAGCCATTTATTCTCTCCAACGTTTTGTTGATAAGGTGGGGCGCAAGCGCCCCGATCATATAGATGTCAGTTACTTCTCTTGCGTTACCTGCTCAGGTGCAGACTCTTGGCGGTTGAAGTACTCACGTGTAAGTTTGAAAACAACTGGGCTCAAAAGTGCCAGTGCGATCAAGTTTGGTAGGGCCATCATCGCGTTTAGTGTGTCCGCAACCAACCAGATGAAGTCTAGGCTGACACCTGCACCCACTGGTACGGCAGCGATCCAAAGAACACGGTAAGGGATGATCGCTTTCACACCGAATAGGAACTCGACGCAGCGTTCACCATAGAAAGACCAACCAATAATTGTTGTGAAAGCAAAGATTGCGAGAGCAATCGCTACTAGGTAGTTACCCACACCTGGGAGTGCTTCTGCAAAGGCTGCAGATGTCAGTGCAGCACCTGAAACCCCCGATGTCCATTCACCTGATGTGATAATAACAAGGCCTGTAATAGAGCAGATGATGATGGTATCGATGAACGTACCCAGCATCGCTACAAGGCCCTGACGAACAGGATCTTTGGTTTGTGCCGCTGCGTGAGCAATTGGCGCAGAACCCAGACCCGCTTCGTTCGAGAAAACACCACGTGCTACACCGAAACGGATAGCAGCCCAAACAGCCGCGCCTGCGAAGCCACCTTCAGCCGCTGTAGGTGTGAATGCGTGAGTGAAAACCAGATCCAGTGCCGCTGGAATCGCGTCAGCATTGATAGCCAGTACCACAATACCAGCGCTAAGGTAGGCGATAGCCATCAAAGGTACTAAAGCACCGGCTACGTTACCAATACGCTTGATACCACCGATCAATACAGCACCTACCAGCACGGTCAGAATACCGCCTGTCACCCAAACGTTTAGGCCGAAGTTAGCTTGCAGTACATCAGCTACAGAGTTTGACTGTACTGTGTTACCGATACCGAATGCCGCAACAGCACCAAAGATTGCGAATGCTGTACCCAACCACGTCCATTTCGAGCCTAGACCGTTTTTGATGTAGTACATAGGACCACCGACGTGGTTGCCATGCTCATCAACTTCGCGGTACTTCACTGCGAGGACAGCCTCGGAGAACTTAGTCGCCATACCAACGAGCGCTGTACACCACATCCAGAAAAGGGCACCAGGGCCACCTAGGAATACGGCAGTAGCAACACCTGCGATGTTACCCGTACCTACCGTTGCTGATAGGGCCGTCATCAGGGCTTGGAAAGGCGAGATTTCACCTTCGTTCTCCTCACCTTGCTTAGACTTACGACCTTCAAATAGCAGTTGAAAGCCTTTGCCAAGCTTGAGGATAGGCATTAGGCGTAGTCCGAGCATCAAGAACAGACCAACACCGAGAATTAAGACGAGCATCATGGGGCCCCATACGATCCCATTAATCTCGCCGATAATTGCGGAAAGCGTTTCCATTATTGTGAACCTCTCGTATTTATTTTTATTGTTTGCTGATGGATCAGCAGATCTAACTATTGGTATGTTTACTCTGCTTGTAATCAAGTAGAATAAGTTTCCAATGAGAAACAAATTATATGATCAATTAACTTGTTTCAACACTTTTGAGAAAAAAGAGCGGTGCTCTGGTGGATAAGAGAATCGAGGCTGTATTGTGCAGGCGCAGCAGTTATCGCTAAAACAGTTGCATAATCAGGAAGATAGGGCTGGTTAAAAAATAACCATGTTTCCTATAAGAAATTTTCTTTGATTTTGTGAAACCTTGTTGATAGTCTAAGTTCCAATGTTAAGAGGTTAAGACCGGCTCATACGGGGAGGGGAGGGTGTCCCTCACCGCGAACATGCTAATCGTAACGCGACCCTAATCCGGCTAGAGAGACGTTTTTGTCTTGCTGTTTAGCAAATAAGTAAGAAGGCAAAAGCCATAATAATAAGATTGGAGATGGCGCTATGGCGTTAAGTATTTTTGACCTATTTAAGATAGGCATTGGTCCATCATCTTCCCACACGGTAGGCCCCATGGTGGCATCTAACCGTTTTCTAGAAGAGCTCGATCAAAAAGCGCTGTTTGAACAGGTAGCGACTGTAAAAGTGGGCCTGTATGGCTCGCTCGCGATGACAGGCCACGGCCACGCAACTGATGTTGCAACGATGGTGGGCTTGTTGGGTGAGAAGCCAGATTTGGTGGATCCAGATAAAGTTGCCTCCTATATAGAAGAGATCGAAACATCGGGCGAGCTGTGGCTTGGCCGTCGTAAGCGTATCCCCTTTATTAAAGACGAACACCTTCCTTTCCACTTTGGCGCACTGTTGCCAAAGCATCCTAATGGTATGCGCTTCCAAGCATACGATGCGGCTGGCGTCATCTTGCTTGACTCTATCTACTACTCAGTAGGTGGCGGTTTTGTGTTGAGCGATGCTGAAGCGGATGACCAAGGCAAACCCGGTGCTGCACCGGCCGTTCAACTGCAATACCCGTTCGAAAACGGTGTAGAGCTGCTCGAATTTGCTGAGCAAGATGGCATCACGATTGCTGATGTGGTGATGCGCAACGAGCGCGCATGGCACAGCGAACAGGAGATTCATGATGGCATCCTGCGCATTTGGGATGTGATGAACGGCTGCATCGAGCGTGGCTGTCAGCAAACCGGTCTACTGCCGGGCGGGCTGAAGATTAAGCGCCGTGCCCATGATCTTCGTAGAGAGCTGGTGGATAAGCCAGAGGCTGGCCTGAAAGATCAGCTCACCGTGATGGACTGGATCAACCTGTATGCAATGGCGGTGAATGAAGAGAACGCAGCAGGTGGCCGCGTGGTCACTGCACCGACAAACGGTGCCGCTGGTGTTATCCCTGCCGTGCTTGCTTACTACGTGCGCTTTATTCCAAACAGTAGCGAGCAAGGTATCAAGACCTTCCTAGCGACGGCGGCGGCTATTGGCATGTTGTACAAAAAGAATGCGTCTATCTCGGCAGCGGAAGTGGGCTGTCAGGGCGAAATTGGCGTTGCATGTTCGATGGCAGCGGGTGCCCTGTGTGCGGTGTTGGGCGGTACAAATCTGCAGATCGAGAACGCAGCCGAGATCGGTATGGAGCATAACTTAGGGCTGACATGTGACCCCATTGGCGGTTTGGTACAAGTGCCGTGTATAGAACGCAACACGATGGGAGCGGTGAAAGCGATCAACGCTGCGCGCCTATCACTGCGCGGTAGCGGAGAGCACCATGTGTCGCTCGATAGCGTGATCGAGACCATGCACCAAACCGGTTTGGACATGCAAGACAAATACAAAGAGACGTCAACGGGCGGGTTAGCCGTCAATGTCGTTGCCTGCTAATCAATCAAAAGAGAATAAGAAATGAGTATGAGTGATCAGTATAGCGATTCTATTTACGCGGACTTTTTTACCCAATCGTTGGATCAGCGTGACAGCGCGGTTCAAGATGCCATTACAGAAGAGTTTGAGCGCCAGGATAGCCAAATCGAGCTTATTGCATCTGAGAACATTGTTTCTAAAGCGGTGATGCAGGCACAGGGTACGGTTCTAACTAACAAATATGCAGAGGGTTACTCTGGCCGTCGTTACTACGGTGGTTGCGAGCATGTTGATAAAGTAGAAACACTGGCGATCGAACGTGCGAAGCAGCTGTTTGGCTGCGAGTACATCAACGTTCAGCCACATTCAGGTGCACAGGCGAACGGTGCTGTGTTCATGGCACTGCTGCAACCGGGCGACACGATCTTAGGGATGTCGTTAGACGCAGGCGGCCACCTAACACACGGTGCGCGTCCAGCGCAATCGGGTAAGTGGTTCAACGCTGTACAGTACGGCGTATCTGAAGAAAATCATCAGATCGACTACGACGCGGTAGAAGCGATTGCCCTTGAGTGTAAGCCAAAGTTGATCATTGCGGGTGGCTCTGCGATCCCACGTGAGATAGACTTCGCCAAATTTCGCGCGATAGCCGATAAAGTGGGCGCGTACTTGATGGTAGATATGGCGCATATTGCAGGTCTTGTGGCCACTGGCGTTCATGCGAGTCCATTCCCACACGCTCATGTAGTGACAACCACTACCCACAAAACTCTGCGTGGTCCACGTGGCGGTATGATCCTGAGTAACGATCTGGATCTGGGTAAGAAGTTTAACTCTGCGGTGTTCCCAGGTTTGCAAGGCGGCCCGCTAATGCACGTGATCGCGGGTAAAGCGGTTGCGTTTGGCGAAGCGCTGCAACCCAACTTTACTGATTACATCAAGCAGGTGGTTAAAAACGCTCAGGCGTTGGCTGAGGTGATGGTGCAGCGCGGTTGTGCCATCGTGACTGGCGGCACCGATACGCACCTGATGCTGGTTGATCTGCGCCCGAAAGGCCTAAAAGGCAACCAAGTAGAAGACGCTCTTGAGCGCGCGGGTATTACCTGCAACAAAAACGGTATTCCATTTGATCCAGAGAAACCCATGGTGACATCGGGTATTCGTCTGGGTACACCCGCGGGCACTACGCGTGGCTTTGGCGAAGAGGAGTTCCGCTTGATCGGTAACCTGATCAATGACGTGCTTGATGGGCTGGTGGAGCAACCAGAAGGTAACGCGGAAGTAGAAGCACGCGTTAAAGCGGAAGTTGAGAGCCTTTGCAAGCGCTTCCCACTGTATCGCTAATTTTAGACAATAAACATATTCACAGGTGTGGGCAGTCATTGCCCACACACCTTACGAATCAGAAAGGGTAGGAAAGAACAATGAGCAACGTTCCAGCAAACTTAAAATATGCAGCATCTCACGAGTGGGTTCTGGACAACGGTGACGGCACTGTAACCGTTGGTATCACTGAGCACGCACAAGAGTTGTTGGGTGATGTGGTTTTCGTTGAACTGCCTGAAGTTGGCCGTGCAGTAGAGAAAGGCGAAGAGTTCTCTTTGGTTGAGTCTGTAAAAGCTGCATCCGATATCTACTCACCATTGAGCGGTGAAGTGATCGCGGTGAATGAAGCACTAGAAGATGCGCCAGAAACAATCAACGAATCCGCTTTCGAAGATGGTTGGATTGCAAAGCTGAAAGTTAGCGATGCAGCTGAACTGGAAGACCTGCTGGATGCAGCAGCGTACGAGGCCAACGTAGCAGAATAAGGGGTAACACCAACGTGGAAAAACGTACTCTGAGTGAACTGGAACAAACGCACGACTTTACGCGTCGTCATATCGGTATTCAGCCAGAAGACCAACAAGCTATGTTGGACGAGCTGGGTGCGAGCTCTCTTGAAGCGCTAATCGAAGACACAGTACCTGCATCGATCCGTTTGGATGACGCATTGCAGATGGCTGACTCGGTAACCGAAGTTAACGCATTAGCAGAGCTGAAAGAGAAAGCGGCTAAAAACGTCGTAAACAAGTCTTACATCGGCATGGGCTACCACAACACGCTGGTCCCTAACGTAATTTTGCGCAACGTGATGGAAAACCCAGGCTGGTATACGGCGTATACGCCTTACCAACCTGAGATCGCTCAGGGACGTTTGGAATCGTTGCTAAACTTCCAGCAGGTTGTGATGGACCTGACGGGTATGGATCTGGCGAACGCTTCTCTCCTAGATGAAGCAACGGCTGCTGCCGAAGCGATGACGCTGTGTAAGCGTTCTAATCGTAAGAAGAGCAACAGCTTCTTTATCGCAGATGATGTTCACCCGCAAACCATTGACGTGATCAAAACACGCGCTGAGTACTTCGGTTTTGAAATCATCGTCGCGCCTGTTGCTGAGCTTGATCAGCACGACGTATTCGGTGTTCAGCTGCAGTACCCAGGCACATTCGGTGATATCTCTGATATCAAAGCGATCATCGACCAGGCCAAAGCGCAGAAAGCGATGGTGTCTGTAGCGGCTGACCCACTGGCGTTGGTGCTAATGAAATCACCAGGTTCATTGGGCGCTGATGTTGTGCTTGGCTCCGCACAGCGCTTCGGTGTACCGATGGGCTTTGGTGGTCCACACGCGGCATTCTTCGCATCAAGCGATAAACTGAAGCGCTCGGTGCCGGGCCGTATTATCGGTGTATCCAAAGATGTTCGCGGTAACCAAGCTCTGCGTATGGCGATGCAAACACGTGAGCAACATATCCGCCGTGATAAAGCCACGTCAAACATCTGTACAGCGCAAGCGTTGCTAGCCAACATGTCGAGCTTCTACGCGGTTTATCACGGCCCAGAAGGTCTGAAAACGATCGCTGAACGTGTTCACCGCCTCACGGCGATTCTGGCTCAAGGTTTGGCGTCTAAGGGCTTAAGCTCTAACGACACTTACTTTGATACCATCACGGTTAACGTTGGCGCAGACCAAGAAACGATCTATCAGCGCGCTTTAGATGCCGGTTGCAACCTGCGTAAAGTGGGCGACAACCGCCTAGGCGTTGCGTTGGATGAAACGACGCAAGCGGCGGACGTGGAACAACTGTTCGCAGTCTTCCTAGGTGATGATCACGGTGTTGATCTGCAAGCACTCGATGCAGCCATTACTGCAGGCGCAGCCACTGGCTTATCTGCTGATGTGCGCCGTGATGACGCTATCTTGTCGCACCCAGTATTCAACAGCTATCACTCTGAAACAGACATGCTTCGCTACATGAAGAAGCTAGAGAACAAAGATTACTCTCTGGCACACGGCATGATCCCACTGGGTTCATGTACGATGAAGCTGAACGCGACAGCAGAGATGATCCCAGTAACATGGCCTGAGTTTGCCAACATGCACCCATTCGCACCTGCGGATCAGGTAGCAGGCTACCACCAGATGCTGGAAGAGCTTGAAGAGCAACTGGTAGAGATCACAGGCTACGATAAGGTATCACTACAACCTAACTCAGGTGCTTCTGGTGAGTACGCAGGCCTATTGGCTATTCGTAAGTACCAAGAGTCGATTGGTGAAGGTCACCGTGATGTCTGCTTGATCCCATCATCAGCGCACGGTACTAACCCAGCGTCGGCTGCGATGATGGATATGAAGATCATCGTAACCAAGTGTGATGAGCAAGGTAACGTAGATCTGGCTGATCTGGCGGAGAAAGCTGAGCAGCACGCTGAGAACCTGTCTTGCTTGATGATCACGTATCCGTCGACTCACGGTGTCTACGAAGAAGATATCGTTGAGATCTGCGAAGTGATCCATAAGTTCGGTGGCCAAGTCTACATGGACGGCGCCAACATGAACGCGCAGGTTGGTATCTCTAAACCGGGCTTAATCGGTTCTGACGTATCGCACCTTAACTTGCACAAAACGTTCGCTATCCCACACGGTGGTGGTGGTCCTGGTATGGGTCCAATCGGTGTTAAAAGCCACTTGGCGCCATTCTTGGCAAGCCACAAGGTCAGCCCAGTTGATGGCTTGAACCCAGAGAATGGTGCAGTTGCTGCAGCGCCTTTCGGTTCCGCCTCTATCTTGCCGATCACGTGGATGTACAACCGCATGTTAGGTAAGTCTGGCCTGAAAGCATCGACGCAAAATGCGATCTTGGGCGCTAACTACCTGACTGAAAAACTCAGTGCGCACTACCCGATTCTGTATCGCGGCCGTAACAACAAAGTGGCTCACGAATGTATCGTTGATATTCGTCCACTGAAAGAAGCGTCTGGCGTCACAGAAGAAGATATTGCTAAGCGTCTGATGGACTACGGTTTCCACGCGCCGACAATGTCGTTCCCAGTGGCAGGCACGTTGATGATTGAGCCGACTGAGTCTGAGTCAAAAGGTGAGCTGGATCGCTTTATCGAAGCGATGGTTAAGATCCGCGCTGAGGTCGAGCGTGTGCAGAATGGCGAATGGCCAGCGGACAACAACCCGCTGTTCAATGCGCCGCATACGCTGGCAGATATCACCAATGCATGGGATCGCCCTTACTCTGTAGAGGAAGCAGTATTCCCAACGGCAGCAACGCGTGATAGCAAGTTCTGGCCAACCGTAAACCGCGTAGACAACGTGTACGGTGACCGTAACTTCATCTGCTCTTGCCCTGGCATCGAAGCTTACCAAGAAGACTAATATTTGGTTGTTAACCAGCAATTTAAAAAGCCGCTCATTGAGCGGCTTTTTTGTTTATCTTGGCACTAAAGAAACGTTATCAAAGCTGCTGCGCTTTGGATGCAGCACGTCGGGCACCTAGCCAAGAGAATGAAAGCTGCGATACGACAACCCCCGTTAACATCAACAAGCAGCCGAGCAGTTCACGTGAACTCAGCTGCTCATTCAACCATAACCAGCCACCAGCGGCTGCGAACACAGCCTCAAGGCTCATGATAATTGCAGCATGCGATGCGGGTGCTGATTTTTGCCCGATAACCTGAAGTGTATGGCCGATACCCACCGTAAGCACACCCGCAAACAAGAGTGGTTGCCATGCGGCAATCATATTGTTGATGGCGAGTTCATCGCTCTCAAATAGCAGTGCGCCTGCTAGCGATAGAAGACCGCAGAAAAGAAACTGCATAAGGGAGAGTGTTAGGTTATCAAACTGCTTAGCTATTTTTGCGATCAGAATAACGTGACCTGCCCAAAACCCGGCACCGACCAACACTAATGCATCGCCTGGGTTGATGGTGAAACTATCGCCTACGCTCAAAAGGTACAGTCCAATTGCGGCGAATGCGGCACCAATCCAAGTGTTTTTGCCGGTCTTTTGCGCAAATGCCAGCCCGAAAATAGGGACCAACACAATATACATGCTGGTGATAAAGCCGGCGTTTCCGGCCGTCGTATACTGCAAACCCGCTTGTTGCAGTGATGCGCCCATGAAGAGTATAAAGCCAGCCGCCCCGCTTGCTAAGAGCAGCGGTCGATCAAAAATGCTCAGCATACGGCGACTTAGTAACAGTAACGGCAGCAGTGTGAGTGCCCCCAGGAGAAAACGCCCTGCATTGAAACCCAGTGGCCCGAGATACTCTAAGCCCATACTTTGAGCGACCAACGATGCGCCCCATACTGCTGCTACTACTAAGAGTATCAGGTCACTTTTTATATTTTTTTCGTGCATGTTTGCCACCCTGATTCGTGAAGAAAGGGCCAGTGTAACGATGCGCAATTCGCGCCACGAATCAAATATCTCATGGGTCATTAGGCGGGCTAAACTTGCCTAAAAGCGACGTAATGCGGCGTTCGCAAGAGAATTGTGTCGATTTTAATTAGATTTAGAAAAATGCCGTATTCAACCAGCACAAGCTGTGATATTAGTTGAGCTCATAGATGTGTTGGTGCGGCGCTGCCTCAACCAATACGCGGGAAAATAATAACAAGCACCTCTCTTGAGGTACCCAACGACAATGAACCGGGGTGATACATATGTTGTTACCTTTTAAGTCACTATTAGTGTTTGAGGCTGTAACAAGGAATTGCAGCTTTACCAAAGCGGCAGAAGAGTTGAACGTCACGCAATCTGCCATTAGCCATCAAGTGAAAAATCTCGAAGAGTTCTTTTCGATCAAGCTGCTTGATCGCTCGGGGCCTGTGATCGCTTTGACTGAAGAGGGGCAGATACTTTATCAAGACCTCTCCGAGGCGATGAGCCTAGTCAGGCGTGGTGTGGGACGCGTAAAAGCAAAAACCGCTATCAGCCCAATCGGGATCTCTGTACGGCCACACTTTGCGATGAAGTGGTTATCGCCGCGCCTGAGTGGGACGCAATTTGGCTTTGATTTTCGCTTCTACCATAGCAATAGTGCTGCTGACTTTAGCGACTCGGATATCCACTTATCGATTGAGTGGCTGCACGTTAGCCAAGTGCCTAGCAATGCACATCTGCTGGTTGAAGGGCGCTTAACGCCAGCCTGCCATCCAGATCTTTTGGAGGGGCTCGAGGATACCCAATCGCCTGCGCTGCTAGAACGTTTCGCGCTGCTCCACGAGACCGATGCCACCAGCTGGCGTGAGTGGTTAACCATGGTTGGACACTCTGAATTGCAGCCACTGCGCAACGAGTATTACAGCGATACTAATGTGCGCCAGCAAGCGGCTATTGAAAAGCTGGGCTTTGCATTGGTTTGCCCTGAGTTGGTGGCGGAGGATATTCGTAAAGGGCGTTTAGTCTGCCCATTTCGGCATAATCTTCCCAGCTATAGCTACTATCTGATCGTGCCGGATGACCGGATGAACATCAGTAAAGTGCGCACCTTCGTAAGCTGGTTAAAAGAGCAGGTATAGCACGCTTTTAACAGTTTCCTTCTAGCGCCTTGATGCAGGTAGCGATGCTTGTGTCAGGGCGTTTATGTTTATACACCGTGATTCCAAAACTGCTGCTGAGGGCAGTAACAGGGAGTGGCAAGGCCGGTTCTCGGGAGGTGCTGGGCTGGCAAACCGCAAGATTTTTTTTGTGTAGTAAAGGGAGAGGTAAAACAAAAAAAGAGGCGTGTTAACGCCTCTTTGTAGGGGGGCTTACTTAACTGGTAGCAGACACCTCTGCGTTAGCAGGGCCCTCTTCATCTTGGCTATCGGTATCTGCGACGGGAGCCGACTGATACTCCGGGTTCGAGATCATCGAGCTTAGTAAGCCAACAATCATCATAATCATAACGATAGAGAACGGGAGTGCCGCGGCGATTGAAGCGGCTTGTAACGCTTTTAGGCCGCCCGCAAGTAGCAGAACAGCGGCAACGGCACCCACACCGACGCCCCATACGATACGGAAACGCGCTGGTGGGTTTTCATTACCCATTGATAGTAGCGTACAGATGACGAGCGTGCCTGAGTCTGCCGAGGTCACAAACCAGGTCAGAATCATAAGTGTGGCTAGCGCTGCCATCGCCCATGTTGCCCACTCAACATTCAGTGCTTCAAGAGTGACATAAAGCGCTGTTGTCAGGTCGTTATTAACAGCATCGACGATGCCACCGTTGCCGTAGAGCTCCATATGTAGCGCAGTGCCACCAAAGAGCGATAGCCAAAGGAAGCTCACCAAACAAGGCACTAAGATAACGCCAAGCAGGAATTCGCGCACGGTACGTCCGCGCGAAATGCGGGCGATAAACATGCCCACAAACGGTGCCCATGAGATATACCAACCCCAATAGAATACCGTCCACCATCCTTGCCATTGGCTCTCTGGGTTCGGGTCGGTCCAGAAGCCCATTGGAATCATATTCCATAGGTAGTCGCCCACGCTGGTAACGTAGAAACCAAGCAGGTACACGGTTGGCCCTGCAAATAGGAAGAAAGCAAACAGTACTGTTGTTAGTTTGATATTGAGTTCACTGAGGATCCGGATCCCCTTAGCAACGCCGGAAACAGCTGAGAAAGTTGCCGCAACTGAGATCACCAAGATCAGAACAACTTGGTTGATGACAGAGATCTCCAGGCCGAATAGGTAGTTAAGACCCGCGTTCATTTGAGCTACGCCCAAACCTAACGATGTCGCGACACCAAAGATGGTTGCAAAGACACCTAGTAGGTCAACCGCATGGCCCGTTGGTCCGTAAATGCGATCGCCAAGTAGTGGGTAGAGAGCAGAACGTATGGTTAACGGCAAACCCTTACGGAAAGCAAAGTAAGCCATTGCCAAGCCAGCGACCGCATAGATAGCCCATCCATGGAAACCCCAGTGGAAGAAGGAGATACGCATAGCAACCTGCGCGGCTTCCGCAGACTTCGCCTCAACACCCGCCATGGTGATAAAGGGGTTGCCTTGGAAGTGGTAGATGGGCTCAGCGATACTCCAAAATAGCATCGCGATCCCCATGCCGGCGCCAAATAACATGGCAAACCAAGAGAAGAAGCTAAACTCCGGTTTCTCTTCGTCGGCACCTAGGCGCAAGTTACCTAGCCGTCCGAATGTTAACCATGTACAGAGGAAGAAAAATCCACAAACAAGACTGACGTAATACCAGTTTAGCGTGGTTTGTATCCAGTTCTTGATGTCAGCATAGATACCCCCGGCAAAGTCGACATTGATAATAGTGAACACCAAAAAGGCGACCACCATACCTTTTGCCAACAATCCCATCGCGGGGTTTATACCGGAGAAGATTCCGGCTTTGGCTATATTGGTTTTATTGTTATTCATGATCTCTCCCGGTTCAGGTGAGATAAGTCCAGTTGCGAGTCAACGCTTGAGCTTTCGTGCGGAGCTGTTCGCAATTGCGCATCTGGACGTCATCTCTCTGATTACCGCTCTTTTTATTTTTGGATTAATCGAGAAAAGAGACGTTGATCACCGCTTAGCGACTGCTAACCGATGTCTCTATCTGATCACGTAAGCCAACTACGATCCGACCAGAGCGTTTAAGTTAACCGCTCGTAAAACGTTCGCCTAATTCAAAAACCGCAACCGTCATTAGGAAAACTCATGGCGTCTATTTTATCGGGGTTTAGTCATAACGCGTTATGAGAAGCTCTGCGGTACATAACTTTGGTTAATGTTATCTAAGTATCTTATAAGTCATTTTAAATCAATGGCTTATATGGTTTTTTGTGTGGTGTGCGAGCTGTGTGGATCGATTCCTCATTAGCTCAGCTCATGACCTTTGTGATTTTTCAATTGGTCGGGCGCCATTATCGATTGCTAGATTTCGTCTCAGCCAACTACGACTCCGTGCCGTGCCATTGCGGCAAACGGTGTTGTACGACAAGAACACATCGTTATTTGACAGTACGCCTGCAACAGCAAGCGACGAACACCAACAAGAATAAGTAAAGCGATAGCAAACCTTACAAGCTATCGCGAATGGTTCGGAGAAAAATAATGAGCCTTATAGCTACAGATAAAGTCGGCAACTTAGACGCATTTAATGAGTCAGGTGCAGTTAAACGCGGTCTGCCCCCATTTGCATATACCTCGGAACAGTTTTGGGAAGCTGAAAAAAACGAACTGTTTCCAAGCTCGTGGGTTCTGGTTGGTTTCGCCCATGAGATGGATAAGCCAGGCGATGCCATGCCCGTTAACGTGGGCGATAACCCGATTGTGCTGGTGCGTAACCGAGATAACACCATCAAAGCGTTTCACAATGTCTGTCGTCACCGCTGCCTGAAGCTGGTGGACAAAGCGCAGAACGTAGGCCGGATGCTGAAATGCCCCTACCACGCGTGGGCATATGGCCTAGACGGCGAGCTACGTACGACGCCTTATTTTGGTGGTGAGGATCCACAATCTGTGCCGGAAGGGTTCGATCCCAAAGAGCATGGATTAAAAGAGGTCAACTGTGCGGTTTGGTACGACTGGATCTTCGTGAATGTCAGTGGCGATGCTCAGCCATTTGAAACCTTCATTGAGCCGGTAAAGAGCCGCCTTGAAGGGTTGGACTTTGATCAGGCTAAGCTGGTGGGCGTGATTGACCTAGGGGTGATCGATACCAACTGGAAGTTCCTTATGGAGAACTTTATCGAGCCTTATCACGTGCAATTTGTGCACTCCAGCACCACAGATCAGCCGCTAGTTGACCATTACACGGTTAACGATGGCCATTGCCAAGGTAGCGCTGTTGATCTGGATGAAACCGATGAAGGGGGAGATGGCAGTGGCGATACGCTCGCGGTGAGTTCGCGCTACTTAACGCTGTTCCCGACCTTCGTTTTCGGCCGCTACTTCCCCGACCAAATGGGAGTGCACCTAAACATCCCACTTGGCCCGAATAAAACGCTGCAACGCCGCGCTATATACATGACTGATGGCACCGAGCTTGATGCAGAGAGTGCAGAAAAACTCAAACAGTTATGGGTGGACGTGCATAAAGAGGATCACGAAATGTGTATCCGTCTGCAAGAGGGACGCAAGTCGGTTGTGGCACAGAGCGGTGGTGTGTTGTCTCCGCATTGGGAAGATAGTGTGCGCAACTTCCAAGAGCAGGTAGTTGCTGCGGTCAGCGAGTAACGCCTCAAACTAAGCCAAAAAACGATAACAAGCCGGTGTCTACACCGGCGCGCCCTAACGTGTCTGTTGGGGCTGATTCACAGACTATTTTGACAAGGGTGAGCTTATGTCTACAGAGAATCCAATCAAATTCCGTCTTGATCACACCATGATTCGCGTGGTGGATCTGGAAAAATCGCTCGACTTCTATACCCGCCTGATGGGCATGAAAGTACTGCGCCACAACGAATATCCGGGAGGTCGTTTCACTAACGTTTTCATCGGTTACGGCCCAGAAAACGAAACCACCACCATTGAGTTAACGCACAACTGGGATCAAACCGAGCCTTATGACAAAGGCAAGGGATACGGCCATCTAGCGTTCAATGTTGCGAGTGTGGTTGATGCGATGGCCTTCCTTGAGAGTGAAGGTGTCACCATTCGCAGCCCAGCTAAGCAGATGAACCACGGCACTCGCATGCTGGGCTTTATCGAAGATCCAGATGGCTATGTCATCGAGCTAAACGAGCCAATCAACCAGCCAGCTTAAGAAAACCGTTCTACCTAACAACAAATCTAACAAAGTAAGGAACCAGACTATGCCAACTCCAACATTATTTAAGTTCTCCGATATCGAGCACCGTTACCAAGAGCTACAACCGGGCGGTACCTTCATCAAGCCGTGGGTTAACGTCAAAGTCAGCGAATCGATGGCCGGTGGTGTTAACTTTCTTAACAACATCTCAGTGCCTTGGAACTTGGAAGTTGATGAGATCGTGTTTGTTAAAGAGGGTAACTTCCGTCTCATCGCAGATGGTGTTGCATATCAGTGTTCAGAAGGTGATGTGCTTTACATGCCAAAAGGGATGGATGTTAAGTACGAATGCGATGAAAAATGCATCATTTTCTATGCGGTCTACCCAGTAGATTGGAAGCAAAAGCTGGGCATTACCGAAGTACCGGGCATTGATCCAGAAGATATGTAATTAGGGTTTTATAACCTCACTTAGGGCGGCCGCATTCAGGCTGTAGCGCGCCGCTCCTCTCTTTTTAGTTCCCCTTTTTTGATACGCATAGGAGGTCAGTGATGGCATCCCAAAGCATACCCGTACGCGTTGTCACAGCTGAGACAGTCGCTAAAAATATTCGCGCCTACACCTTAGCCCGAGAAGACGGTGAGACCCTTCCAGCATTCGGTGCTGGCGCCCACATTGATGTGTTAACAGACAATGGGCTCACGCGGCAGTATTCGTTATGCGGAGATCCAACCAATACGCAAGAGTACAAGATTGCAGTGCAGTTGGAGGAGCAGGGGCGAGGTGGCTCTTCGTGGATCCACGCTAATATCCATACGGCCAGCGAGATACAGATCAACCCACCGCGGAACCATTTTGAGCTGGATGAAAGTGCTGACCATTACCTGCTGATTGCTGGAGGCATTGGCATCACCCCAATTATGTTGATGGCCCAGAGGTTGCAGGCGCTTGGTAAGAATTTCAGCTTCTATTATCTGGCACGTTCCCACGAGCATGCGGCATTCGCCGAGCAGCTACGCAACACATTTGGTGAGCGGTTGCACTGTTACTTTAGCGACGCAGTGGATGAGCGGCTGAATATAGCAGAGCTGTTTGCGCAGCAGAGCGAAGTCACGGAAATATATACCTGCGGGTCTGAGCACTTGTTGCAAGCAATCTTAGATGCGGCAGAGCCCCACCCCAACCTTACTGTTCACTTTGAGCGTTTTGCAGCGGTTGAGCAGGACAACAGTGACAACACCTCATTTGAAATCGAGCTGGCACGCTCAGGAAAAGTGTTAACCGTATCACCTGACCAAACCATTCTGGAGGTATTGCGTGGTGAAGGCTTCACGGTTGAAACCATGTGTGAAGAGGGGCTATGTGGTAGTTGCGAAGTTGACCTGCTATCAGGGGAGGCTGACCACCGCGATAGCGTTCTCAATGAGGCGGAAAAAGCAGAGCAGAGCGTCCTCATGGTTTGTTGCTCGCGTGCTGTAAGCCCACGTTTAAAGCTCGATATTTAGAGCAGTGTTTCACGAATGATGGAAACTAAGATGCAGAGTCCAGATACTGCGGCGTCAACTTCCGCACAGATAGTGCAAGTTGCCTGCTTAAAAGATAACTACTGCTATTTAGTCAATGACGCAGCAACCGGCACGACAATTGTCATCGATACGCCGGATGCTAGCGCCATTGAGCAGCAGTTGGAGCAGCGCGGCTGGTCACTTGATTATATATTGACCACCCACCACCATTGGGACCATATCGATGGCCACGAGGCGCTCGTTGAACGTTATGGTTGCCAGGTGATTGGCCCAAAAGCGAATCAAGGTCAGATCCCTATGATGGAGCGGACCGTTGAGCACAACGAGAGCCTTCTGTTGGGGGAGTTAGCCTGCCAAGTATTGGCAACGCCGGGCCACACGCTGGGCCATACGGTGTACTACTTCCCAGATTTAGCCGCGGTTTTTACCGGCGATACACTCTTCTCGATGGGCTGTGGACGGCTGTTCGAGGGTACGGCGCAGCAGATGTGGGAGAGTATGCAAACATTGAAGGCGTTGCCAGCGTCTACCCAGGTGTTTTGCGGTCACGAATACACACAGGCCAATGCCCGTTTTGCGATCAGCCTTGAACCGGATAATACTGAGCTACAAGCGCGTGTTGCGCAGGTTGCCTTGCTGCGTGAGCGCGATCTGCCAACGGTGCCTACGCTGCTCAGTTTGGAGTTGCAAACCAACCCCTTCTTAAGAGCGGATTTACCTCATTTTAAAGCGGCTATCGGTATGTCAGACCAATCTTCCGAGACTGTATTTACAGAGGTTCGTCGCCGTAAAGATAACTTCTAATAGAAGAGCCTGCTGTGCTAAAACGCGATCAAGACGGCTGCTGCTGGCTCTCATTCCTAGTGCTTCCAGGCTTTAACCTGCGCTGTCTGGAAGCCTCTCTCCTCTATTTAGATCAACTGAATACACTTGCCGAGCAACCGCTCTATCGCTGGGCGCTGCTCTCGGTTGACGATGCCACACCGAATGATGTGGGCGGCCTTGTCGCAACGCATTATCAACACCACGATCCAGACAATCTTGTTGTTTGTGCAGGCCCTGTTGCCATTGAGTATCGCGATGCTGAGTGGCAACACTGGCTGATACGGCAGCTAACGCTCGGCTGTGTCAGAGAGCTACTGGGTGAAGGGCTGACGAATGGGTTGCCCGCAGAACTCGATATAGGGTTTTGCAAGCAGGTGTGCAATAGTCCCCAAAGCGACTCCTCCCATGGTGGTGTGCTTGGGCAGCACCTGCCAGCGTTGCGTTTACTAGGGCTTTATCACCGGGCTTTCCATGCACAGAATCGAGATGCAAGCAGGCTGCAGAGAGTGGTGGTACTGATGTGTCAGAATCTAGAAAAGCCGCTCAAAGTGTCTGCCTTGGCAGCGTCGGTGCATATCTCTTTACGCCAGTTAGAACGGATTTTCCATCGCCACGCAGCCATGGCTCCGGGCCGTTATTATCTTAAGCTGCGACTGCTGCTTGCGCGGGATCTGACGCTAGCGACCCCTTTACCCATCTCCCAAGTGGCCACGCGTTGTGGCTTTTCATCGTTGGCGCACTTCTCGCGTTGCTACCGATCCCAGTTTGGGATTGCCCCTAAAAAAGATCGGCTTGCCAATGGAAACTAAGCGCTACCAGCTACGGTGCCTGTAGCGCTTTGCGTGTCTCCTGTTTTTTCGCCACAACAATGAGCAGAGCGGATGCAAACACCATGGCTGCACCGACTAACTCACTATTGGAGATCAGGCTATCGAGCAGCAACCAGGCTAAGAACAGCGTCATCCCTATCTCGGTGGAAGCGATGACGGAGACATCGCTGGAGCGCTGAATCAAACGCGTTCCGGTGAGTAGAAATACCATCGACATTAAGGTGCACACTAAGCTCAGCCCTACAGCAGCACCTGCGCCAGACCAGCTGTTTGGTAGGGTGGCGTCGGTCCAGAGCATCATGCAAGACAGGCTGGCAGCTGCACCGGTGGTTACCCAGCGCAGCGCATCAAAAGGGGAGTTATGCTTAAGATAGTGATTGCTCAGCATGATGTAGATACCGTAGCTGGCACCTGCCGCTAGCCCCATCATTAAACCGGGCCATGAGCTTATCGTTTCCACTTCCACACTGGTCCATACGCCCATCGCTGCAATACCGACGGCAAGCAGTTTAAGCCACGAGATCGACTCATGCTTTAGCAGCACCGAGAGTAGGAAGATATAGACCGGAAAGAGGAAAAACAGCAGGGTTGTTAACCCGACCGATAAGCTGCGTAAGGCAGAGAAGTAGCAGATTGAGCCAAACGAAAACAAGACGCCAATAATGAAAGGGCGATACCAATAGGGTGTCGTTTGGCGAAATAGAAAGAGGTGCAAAAGCACTGCGCTAATTAAAAACCGCAGCCAGATCAGTGTGACAACACTCACATCATCACTGTGGGCGAGGTGCCCAAAAATTGGCTGAAAAGAGAAACACACCGTGGCTAGCAAAACCAAAGCGACGCCTTTCAGGTAGTCTTGATAGGAACTCATTGGCTGATATCTCGATGAAATCACATTCAAGCGAAAGTACCGAGCAATCCTGCGCTTTGCCAATGAGGTTTCGTAATCTCACATGAGCTTGGCTAATGCAGAGAATCAACGGTTGAGCTTACCGGGAGTGGTGCCAAAACGCTTTTTAAATGCCCGCGTGAAATGTGACTGATCACTAAAGCCAACCGCCAGCGCAGTGGTGAGGATGTTCGTCTCTCCTTGGGCGAGCATGGTTTGAGCGCGTTCTAGACGTTTTTCGAGTAGGTGCTGATAGGGGGTTTGGCCGGTGAGCTTCTTGAACTCTCTGAGGAAGTAGAATTTGCTACAACCCAACGCAGCGGCCATCTCCTCGATAGTGATGGGTTGATCAAGACGGTTATCGATCAGCGCGTCGATAGTCTGCTGTTCACGAGCCCCAAACTTGGAGACTGAGCGCTCAGGTAGGTCGTTGAGGTCCGAGTAGTTGTTTAAGTAATGGACAGACAGCATGGAGACGAGGCTATTTAGGTAGGCGCTACCGTTTTTACCGCCACTCTGTACCTCGAGCAGAAATAGGTTGATCAGCCCGCGTAAGGCTTCATCATCAACGTTGTAGTTTTTCAGAAAACTCAGCTGCTTGCCTTTAATCGACAGGGGGCAGTGTTGAAACAAAGTGGCTTTTTCGATGGCTACAATCACGAAGTAGCAGGGTTCATCGATTTTATGCGTGAAGGGCGTTTCCGGTGGGTTGATCCAGATTTCGCCGGGTATGGTGGTGAGGTGCGACATGCCCTCGTCGGTTTCAGCTTCCCAATGTAACGCTTGCTCAAGACCCAGCGCGAAATAGAAGTAGGGTGTGCTCACATGGTTGGGGTAAAAATGGGGTGATCGGCCCTTTTCAACTACCACCCCGGGCCAGTTGAGTGCATGGCTAGCCACCTCGATCTCAAGAACCTTGCCGCAGTCGGAGGCTTTACCGGTTGCATGGTCGATAAATTGCAACTGTGAGCGCACGTTTAATCCTACCCAGTCATTAAGATGATTAACCTTCCACCAGTTTAGACTGAAGCTGAGCGATTTTCAGTAGGTCACCCACACGGATAACTTTCAGCTGTTGCGCAACCACAAGGTCATACTTTTTCCCTGTATGTTCGCGGGCTTGCCAGCGAACCTGCAGAGCCACTTGCCAGCCTGTCTGTTGATCTCCGGTTACGGTGAGTGATTTTATACTGTGGCTGTTCCAAGCGATGTTCTGCGTGACATTACCGTACCAGCGCAGAAAATCGGTCTCAGACCGCAGAGGTGTACCGGGGTAAGTCAGATCAATAGGTGAGGCTAAACGATTCAGAAAAAAGCCCGCTTCTCGCTGGTGGTCGAAAGCAGCAAACCATTGGTAAATAAAGCTTTTTACATCGTTTTCGCTTAGCTGAAAACGCGCTTCCTTATCGTAGCTTGGGCTAAGTGAGTTGATTTGGGCCTGAGGCGCCGGCGTTTCTGGTGATGTCTGCGCTGAGACGGTTAGCACCTGTAGACTGAGTGTAAGCGCGATCAGTGTGCGAGCAGGGGTTAGGGTTGCTTTCACGAGAGCCTCCTGAGGCGAGCGCGAGCACACTGAGTGAGTCAGCTGTGCCCGCGCACAAGCATTATTGATAGTCGAGGCGATTAGACAGGCGTTTGCTCAGAAGTTCTGCCGCGCGTTCGGGTGCGATGCCGAGCACATCACGGCTGCCCGCTTCGGTCGGGTTGGTGAGCGCAATGGAGGTGATCAGCCATTGGCCATCCGAGCGCTTGAATGTAAAAAGGTACGTTCCCGCGACTGACCAAAAACTGTCATCCCCGATCCAGTGGCGGGCAATGAAATCAGCACTCGCACTGGCGCTATCGTCATCCACCTGCACGTTAATGGCGTTCAGTTGATGGAATGTGAGATCGAAGCCTGGAAGGAATGCCGCCCAGCGTTTCATCAGCTCTGCACGTGCAACGTGCTCAGTTTCACCGCCAAACAGCGAGGTGTAATCAACTTTCACAGTTGGTGCTAGTATACGGCCTAGGTATTCGTAAGCATTGTGGTCTGCTAGTGCAGAGAAGCCATATAAGTTGCTACGAATTTGCGCTTCATCGCGCGAGATTTCAGCTGCGAAGGTGTTCATCGATATCAGCCCCCAAACGAGCACAGAGATGAGTGTTTTCATGCGGCACCTCACTTACAGGCTTTTTTCAAAATGCTGTGTGATCGCACTGACAGCTTGCTGGACCGCGGCAGGTTGGTCATAAAAGTCGAACTGCGAGATCTGATCTAACCAAACAGCACTCACATTATCTCCGGCATTGTCTAGATATTGGTGTGCTCCTAGCGGCAGCGCCATCGCTTCCGATGCCACCATAATGACTGGCTTATCTTGGTTGAAAGCGCTTTGCTGCGCATCGTAGTTCAGCCAGCCTTCCCAAGAGGCCACGTTAAACTGGTTGTCGTAGGCTGGAATCAGGCCGCGATCGGTTTCCGTATAGTAGGGCACTTGGTACATGAGGGAGCTTTCGTTCGTTAAGCTCGCAGCTTCAATGTAAACAGGGTCAGTGCTCTGGCGCGCGTTTGCTGCGGCAGCAAGCAGAGATTTTGCGCTCTCTTCACCGCCGTAGATAGCTGTTGCCATTGGCTTATCGTGTAACCATGGTGCAACAACAGCGGCACTTTTAATCGCAGGGTTATGAGCTACGGCATCAAGCATATAGCCTGATGACGCACAGATACCTAAGCCCGCGATACGGGTACTATCAATGCTGCTGAGCTCAGCGGTGGCTGCAATCGCTGCACGGATGTCGTCAGTTTTGCGCTGTGGGTCTTCAAGAAACTTAACCTTGCCTGCGGACTCACCCCAGCCACGGAAATCAAAAGTAATGGCGGCGTAACCTTCCTCTGCAAGCGCTTGCGCATAAACGGCGGGCATCTGCTCTTTTACCGTTGTCCAAGCACCTGTCACGATCACGACGGGCGGCTTTTCGATGCCCTCTGGCAAGTAAAGGTTGGCGGCTAGTTCGCCAACGCTCGTATTTAAGGTGATCTTTTGCATGGTGGTCTCTCCGCTTGTTGTTAGGTTGTCGCTTGCGCTTGCGCTTGCCACCAACGGTAGTGCGCTCAAGGTCAGCATGATGAGTTTCTTTAACATCAGAACGTCTCCGCTTTGGGTAAGATAGGTGCAGTGTATGCGGCCAAGCGGTCGAGATATTGCAAATTACTGCTTCGGTTTTGGTAGGTTATTGCGCGCGATGGCACTGGGGTGACGGTGCACTTTTATGCAAAGCTTGTATGCCAAAAGTGCCGGTATGCAGAGAAACACCCGATGGGTTGGGGCGGGAAGCGCTTTACTAGGTTGCGTTAGCGCTTTTTAGGTTTGCCTTTGCGAAAGATATCAAGCAAGCGCTCTTTGGGTGTGTTTTTCTTATCAGGCAGCACGGTTTCAAAGCGTTGGCGCATCTCATCGAGCCCTTGCTCTTTCTTACGATGTTTGGCCGCTGCCTTTTTATCATTGAAGTCGACAACATTACTCATCTCGTATCCCCCAGGTTGGTCACACCTCTATTGTAGCTTGTTGGCACTTAAGACTCATCTTGATGAATGGTGAGTTGGCCGTGGCAGCTTTCTATCAACAGGGCTTTGAGCGGTTCTACTTGGTCTACATCGATACTAATCTCTTGCATTACATCGCTACCGTAATGGCTTTCGATTAGCGTGGCATTAGCACTGTGTAGCACCTTTTCTATATTACTCGATAGCGAGTACGGATAGCTAAAACTGAGCACCGCTTTTGGCTTTACCTCGGCTAATGTGAGTTCAGGCAGTAGCTCTTTAACGCTGGCCGAATATGCGCGTACTAAACCGCCGGTACCCAGCTTAATCCCACCAAAATACCGAGTCACAACCACGCAGATACCGCCAATGTTAGCGCCATGTAAAACGTTGTACATCGGCCTGCCGGCAGTGCCGCTCGGCTCACCATCGTCACTGTAACCGAAACCGCGGTGATCGCTGGGGTGTTGGCTAATAAACGCACTGCAGTGGTGGTTAGCGCCGGGGTCCGATTCGCGCCATTTTTGGAGGAAGGCTTTCGCTTCGCTCTCATGGCTGATCGGTATCGCTGCGGCGATAAAGCGGCTCTTTTTGATCTCTAGAACGATCTCTGCTGGCGCTTGAGGTTTGAGGTAGGTCAGTTGAGGCAAAACTCATGTATCCATCGCTTGTAATAAAGCTGCTATTTTGAGCGGATAGGCTTTATTCTGTAAATGCTTGAATTGCCTTTATGGAGCAAAGGCAGGTAAATACGGCATCGCCCGTAACTATAATAACCAAATAATGACGAGGGTAAGGGAATGGACACAGTAAAGCATGATTTCACACATCTTTTTCAGCAGTTAGGTCTTAACGGAGATGCAGCTGCCGTGGAGGCTTTCATTCGCTCCCATCAGCTTGATCATGATGTCTGCTTAGAAGATGCGCCATTCTGGAGTGAAGCTCAGGTGCAGTTTCTGCGCGAGTGTCGCGAGAGCGACGGCGATTGGTCAGAGTTGGTCGACGAGCTTGATGCTTCGCTGCGCTGTGAGTAAAGTAAGCACTCACGTCAGTTGAAAGTATTAGGGTTTTAAATGAAAAAGCAGATCAGCGCCGTGGTTGCGCTTCTTTTAGTTGTCGCTGTTTCTGGCTGCAGTACCGTAGAAGGTTTGGGTAAGGATATCCGCAAAGGCGGTCAAGCGATTGAGAAAGCGGCGAAGGATAACAGCTAGTGCGGTAGCCGGATGCTACAGCGCGAAGAGACCGCCCCTGATAGTGATTTCAGGGGCGGTTTTGTTTTATTGGCTGTCTGAAATAAGCAGGATAACCAGCTCTTTAGGGCCGTGTGCTCCCATCTGCAACCGCTGTTCGATATCGGCGCTGCGCGATGGTCCTGTGATCATGTTCACAGTACGTGGCATCGTGCCCGCCGTGCTGCTGCGCAGCTTCTGCCACGCATCTTCGTAGGGGCCGACGATATCTTTTTCGTGAAGAATCACCATATGAACATCGGGTAGAAAGTTCAGTGTGGTGGGGCTCTCTTGGCGTGAGTAAAGCATCAGCGTGCCCGTCTCTGCAATGCCTGCAAAGCTGGTGGTCAAGCTGGCAATATCGCCGACCTTACCAACACGGTGGTTTAGCTGGATACGTGGTGTGCTTTGCCAGTCCAGTGCAGTAATCTGCGAGTCAGAAGCTGCGATGAGTTCGTTGATCTCTCGGTTAGCGAGCCATGCCTCACAGGCTGCTGGAACCTCGTGAATATCGGTTAACTCTATAATCTCGGCCGCGGCTTCAAGCGCCATCTCTTTAAATAATGCTACCTGCTCGTGGTGCGGCAGCTGAGCGCGCATCGGGATCAAGTTGGCTTTGTGTTGATCAAGGCGCGCTTTTACGGCGGCTTTCTGTTCTGCGCTGGCTTCACCACGCCCTAAGCCGCGACGAATATTGCTAAAAATCTCTGCTCGACTCATCGTGATCACCGTTGCTGTTGCTTGTATTGTTCCATAAAGGTTTTGCCGCTGGGTGCTGGCATGTCACGCCAGTCTGTCCAGCCGCCGGCAAGCGGCAGCTTAGTCACACGTCCTTTCTTGCCTGCCATTAAGCGCAGTGCTCGGTTTGCGCCCTTGGACAGTAAACGGTACAAGGAAGGGCGCTTAGCGAAGAACGCCCAACCGCCAAGCCCCCAGCGTGCCGCCTTGGGCGATAGGTGTTTGCTAAACTCATCTTCACGCCAATGGCGCATGAGTTTAGGTAGCGGAATGCGCACAGGACAAACCGACTCGCATTTACCACAAAAGGTGGAGGCGTTTGGCAGTAGACCTGCTTTTTCGATACCAATCATTTTAGGCGTTAAAACTGAACCCATCGGGCCCGGATATACCCAGCCATAGCTATGGCCACCGACAGATCCATAAACTGGGCAGTGGTTCATACAGGCAGAGCAACGGATGCAGCGCAGCATATCTTGAAACTCGCTACCGACCATTTCGCTGCGTCCATTATCAACCAGTACAACGTGGAAGTTTTCTGGACCATCTTGATCATCGGCACGACGAGGGCCTGTAGAGAGTGTGTTGTAAACCGTAAACTCTTGGCCCGTTGCGGAGCGCGCCAACAGGCGTTGAAATAGCGTCATATCCTCGAGTGTTGGGACCACTTTTTCGATCGAGGTGATGACAATATGAGTTTTTGGGAGCGTTTGGGTCAGATCGCCGTTACCCTCGTTGGTCACGATAATCGTTGACCCCGTTTCCGCAACGCAGAAGTTAGCGCCGGTGATGCCGACGTCCGCTGCAACAAACTTCTCGCGTAGCATCTCGCGGGCTTCTTGCATGAGAACAGCAGGGTCGCTAGAACGTGGGCGGCCGTGATGCTCATGGAAAGCCTCGGTCACGTCTTCCAAGTTCAGGTGGATGGCTGGTGCGATAATATGGCTTGGATGATCGCCACGCAGTTGCAGAATGTACTCACCTAGATCTGTTTCAACTGGCGTTACGCCGTTGGCTTCGAGGTATTCGTTGAGGTTGACCTCTTCCGATACCATCGATTTGCCTTTAGTGACGGTTTTGGCACCAACTTGGCGGCAGATATCAAGAATCGTTTTGCAAGCATCATCTGACGTTCGCGCCCAATGAACATGTCCGCCTTGCTTGGTAACATTCTCTTCAAACTGCTCGAGATAGAGATCTAGGTTCTCAATAATATGGTTTTTAAGCTGCATCGCTTCATCGCGGAGCGAGTCGAACTCGGGCATACGTTCGATAGCTGCGGCTCGCTTCGTCGGGAAACCTGCCTTGAGGTTGCCAAGGGCTTTTTGCAGGTCAACATCATGCAGTGCGATACGTGCGTTCTCTTTGAACGCTGGGCTTTCAATTTGCATAGCGACCTCCTCTAAACAGCTTTGCCAAGGTTGTAGTTTGCATCGCCAATAGCTGGCTCATCGGTCATTCCCGCTAGCACTTCCACAATATGGCGAACCTCAATGGCATGGCCTTGGCGTTTCAGCTTGCCTGCCATATTTAATAAACAGCCAAGGTCGCCACCGAGCAGCGTATTTGCGCCAGAAGCATCGATATTGGCAGACTTGTTCTCTACCATACGGTTTGAGATATCAGGGTATTTCACGCAGAACGTGCCGCCGAAGCCGCAGCAGGTCTCGGATTCTTCCATCTCATTCAGTGATAAATTCGCGACTTTTGCTAGCAAGGTGCGTGGCTGTTGCTTAACGCCTAGCTCGCGCAGGCCTGAACAGGAATCGTGATAGGTTGCAACGCCTTCATAACTGGCAAGAATGTCATCAAAATTCAGAACATCGGTTAGGAACGATGTAATCTCGTAAGCGCGACCTTTGAGAGCGGTCGCACGTGCATGCCATGGGTCACTCTCTGCAAACAGCTCAGGGTAGTGATGCAGCATACTGATGCATGAACCCGAGGGTCCTACAACATATTCAAAACCATCGAACGCCTCGATAGTTTGCTTCGCAATATCGATAGAGGTGGCTTTGTCACCCGAGTTGAAAGCGGGCTGTCCGCAGCAAGTTTGCGTGCTCGGTACATTGACGTCGCAGCCCGCACTTTCGAGCAGTTTGATCGTCGCAAATCCAATGCTAGGGCGAAACATATCGACTAAGCAGGTGACAAAAAGCCCTACCTGATGTCGTTTGGCTGATGTTTGCATGAGAGATACCTGATTTCTTGTCTTTGTCTGAGTAGCGGTGTGTACGTTGTTCTTTTTATGAACCAAGAATAGGTAAAGCACTACGCAAAAGAAATGTTTAACGCTAAACTGGTCTGACCAAGAGGCCGGGGAGAGCAATGAGTAACGAAAGCCAGAAAAAACGGGCTTTGTACCATGACCTTATTAAGGCATTAGCGCAGGGCGAGCTTATCCCGGGCGAGCGCTTGCCATCTCAGCGCCAGTTAGCCGAGCAACGGCAGTTATCGCGCTCCACTGTGCGTGAGGTTGTCCAGCAACTTGAGTTAGAGGGCATGATTGCAACCAAGCCCGGTGGACGAAGCGAATGCCTTAATTTGCTGGCGTCCCGTGTTGAGCTACCGGTTGGGCAGATCGATAGCCTACCTTGGCAAATTGCCGTACTTGAGGCGCGCGCCTTTATCGAAGGGGAGGCAGCGTATTTCTGTGCATTACGCGCAACGGACCAACAGATGACGGCGATTGAGAACGAGTACCAACGCATGCAGCGTCGTGGTCGCGGTGCTTCGACACTTGAAAAAGCTAAGGCCGATCTGAAGTTCCATATGCTGGTGGCTGAATCAAGCCACCATCTGCTGATCACGGCGTTCAGTCAGCTCTTTTACAGCCGCTACTTTAATGCGATCTACGGAGTATTAGATCATACACTGAAGCGCTATGGCCGTTACCCGGATGGAATAGCCGCTCAGCATTTTCAGATTTATCAAGCCCTCATGCAGCGCGATGCCGATAAGGCAAAGCGGATTGCAACCGAGCATATCCATTACACCCGTCGCTTGCTGGAGACAGCGGAATAAGGGCACTGTAAGGCAAGTTTCATAGTTTTATAGCAGCGAATCAGGTAGACTTCGCGCCAGCATTTAGTACTTGGTTTGTACGAATGTCACTTTAAACGTATTGCAGACATCGGGCCTTTGGTAGGGGTCAGATGTGACGCGCTAAATTTTAGGAATCTGAACATGCCTGTTATTACACTCCCTGATGGTAGCAAACGTGAGTTTGCTAACCCTGTTACTGTTTTTGATGTCGCTGCTGATATCGGTGCGGGTCTCGCGAAAGCGGCTCTGGCTGGTAAAGTCGACGGCGCTGCTGTAGATACCTCTTACGTAATCGATAAGGATGCTGAGCTTGCGATCATCACTGCGCGTGATGAAGATGGCTTAGAGGTGATTCGCCACTCGACAGCTCACTTGATGGCGATGGCGGTGCAAGAGTTGTTCCCTGGTGCACAGGTAACTATTGGTCCTGTTATCGAAAATGGCTTCTATTACGACTTCGCTTACGAGCGTCCATTCACGCCCGAAGATCTTGAAAAGATCGAGAAAAAGATGGCTGAACTGGTGAAGCAAAACTTGCCGGTATCGCGCTCTCTAATGAGCCGTGATGAAGCGACAGCGATGTTCCAAGAGATGGGTGAGACCTACAAGGTTGAGTTGTTGCAGGCGGTTCCTGATTCAGAAGACCTCTCTTTCTACTCGCAGGGCGACTTTATCGACTTATGCCGTGGCCCACACGTACCATCAACTGGCCACCTGAAAGCCTTCAAATTGATGAAAGTGGCGGGCGCTTACTGGCGTGGTGACTCCAACAACGAGATGCTGCAACGTATTTACGGCACAGCATGGGGTGATAAGAAGCAGCTTAAAGCGTATCTACACCGCTTAGAAGAAGCGGAAAAGCGTGACCACCGTAAGCTAGGCAAGCAGCTAAACTTGTTCCACTTGCAAGAAGAAGCACCAGGAATGGTGTTTTGGCATCCAAGCGGCTGGACACTGTATCAGCAGATTGAGAGTTACATGCGTGCTAAGCAGCGCCAGCATGGTTATCAAGAGATTCGTACTCCGCAGGTTGTTGAGCGTGCCCTTTGGGAGAAGTCCGGTCACTGGGATAAGTTTTCCGAAGAGATGTTCACAACACACTCTGAAAGCCGTGACTTCGCTATCAAGCCAATGAACTGCCCTGGACATGTTCAGGTATTTAACCAAGGCTTGCGTTCGTACCGTGATCTGCCATTGCGCTTAGCTGAGTTTGGTTGCTGCCACCGTAATGAACCGTCAGGTGCCCTACATGGCATTATGCGTGTACGTGGATTCGTGCAAGACGATGCGCACATCTTCTGTGCTGAAAACTCGATTCAGAGTGAAGTATCCTCTTTCATCGACTTCCTCCATGAAGTGTATGCAGACTTCGGCTTTAAAGAGGTGATCTACAAGCTATCAACGCGCCCAGAGCAGCGTGTTGGCTCTGACGAGATCTGGGATAAAGCTGAGAAAGCACTAGCGGATGCGCTAGACTCTGCAGGTCTGGATTGGGAAGAGCTACCAGGTGAAGGTGCATTCTACGGCCCGAAAATTGAGTTTTCGTTGAAAGACTGCTTGGATCGTGTGTGGCAGTGCGGCACCGTTCAAGTTGATTTCTCGATGCCTGGGCGTTTGGGTGCGCAATTCATCAATGAGCATGGTGATCGTGAAACACCGGTTATGTTGCACCGTGCGATCCTCGGATCTTTCGAGCGCTTTATCGGTATTTTGATCGAGAACTTTGCGGGTGCACTACCGACTTGGTTGGCGCCGGTACAGGCCGTGGTGATGAATATCACCGACAAACAAGCTGAATACTGCGATAATGTAGTAAAAACATTGGAAAATTGTGGGTTTAGGGCGACTTCGGACTTGAGAAACGAGAAGATCGGCTTTAAAATCCGCGAGCGTACTCTTCAGAAAGTTCCTTACCTTCTGGTGGTAGGTGATAAAGAGGTTGAAAACGGCTGTGTTGCCGTCCGTACCCGCTCCGGTGAAGATCTAGGATCTATGCCAATCGAAGCTTTCACTGATTTACTATCAAAAGACGTGGAACTCAAGAGTCGCGAAGAATAATTATTGGGAGATATAACCATTAAGCGCGATAACAGAAGAGGCGCGCGTCGTGAGAATCGCGCGCCAATTAACGACAATATTAGAGCTCAACAACTACGCCTAATCGGTGCTGATGGTGAGCAGGTAGGTATCGTATCGCTTAACGAGGCCCTTGGGATGGCCCAAGAGGCTGAACTTGATCTGGTCCAGATATCTGATTCTGATCCGATTGTTTGTAAGCTGATGGACTATGGTAAGTTCCAGTACGAACAGAAGAAGAAGCAGGCTGAAGTTAAGAAGAAGCAGCATCAGACTCAGATCAAAGAGATGAAATTCCGTCCGGGTACGGATGAAGGGGATTATCAGGTAAAACTACGCAACCTGATACGTTTCCTTGAAGCAGGAGATAAAGCCAAGGTAACGCTTCGTTACCGCGGTCGTGAGATGGCTCACCAAGACTTGGGCATGCAACTGATGCAACGCATCGAGCAGGATCTGATCGAGATCGGAACTGTTGAGCAGCGTCCAAAGATGGAAGGTCGTCAAATGATCATGGTTATTGCTCCGAAGAAGAAAAAGTAATGTGATCAGCGAGTTAACCCGTAGCTGCTTGGCACCTGCGGGTTTCTTGTTTGTCCGTTACCTAAACTAACGAATGCGTGGAGATTTGTAATGCCTAAGATTAAATCTAACAGTGGAGCGGCTAAGCGCTTCAAGAAAACTGCTAATGGCTTCAAGCACAAGCAAGCCTTCAAAAGCCACATTCTGACTAAGAAAAGCACTAAGCGTAAGCGCCAGCTTCGTCCAATGCTTCAGGTTCACGCTGCTGATAAAGCACTGATCCGTCGCATGCTGCCTTACATTTAAGTCGCATTTTTTTAACAGAATTTAGTATAGGAAGGTAAAGAATGGCTCGTGTAAAACGTGGTGTTCAGGCGCGTCGTCGTCATAAGAAAGTCTTGAAGCAGGCAAAAGGTTACTACGGTGCTCGTAGCCGTGTATTCCGAGTTGCCAAACAGGCTGTTATCAAAGCTGGTCAATATGCATACCGTGACCGTCGTCAGCGTAAGCGTCAGTTCCGCGCTCTGTGGATCGCACGTATCAACGCTGCTGCGCGTATCAACGGTTTGTCTTACAGCCGTTTCATCGCTGGCTTGAAAAAAGCTAACATCGAAATCGACCGTAAGGTTCTTGCTGACCTAGCTGTATACGAGCAGGCTGCATTTGCGGTGGTTGTCGAGAAGGCTAAAGCTGCACTGGCGTAATGCACCCACCTCATTTATTGAGGTAGCATAGATTGTCGAAGTAGGGGAAGGGTGTGAGCTCTTCCCCTATTTTTTCGTTCGTCGTTAGCTAATTTGTAGAGACTTAGGTGAGTTGTTTGCCCGGTTTAAGGCAGTCAATTGAGCTAAGTTATCAGTTAAACACGAGATGTTTTTATCTTGTCTTTCCCCCATCACGTGGAGTTGGAAATGGAAAATATGGTAAGTCTCCTGGAGGAGGCAGCGAAGGCGGTTGCAGCAGCTACCACCGTCCAAGAACTCGATCAGGTACGCGTAGACTACCTCGGTAAAAAGGGTCATTTAACAGCGTTACTGAAAGGTTTAGGAGCGCTTTCTCCTGAGGAACGCCCGCAAGCAGGTGCGAAGATTAATGAAGCGAAGCAACAAGTTGCTGAGCAAATCGGTGCACGCAAGTCGGCGTTAGAGTCCGCAGCATTGGAAGCCCAGTTGGCTGCTGAAACCGTTGATGTCACGCTGCCAGGCCGAGGCCAAGAACTAGGTGGCTTGCACCCTGTGACTAAAACCCTTGAGCGTATCGAATCCTTCTTTGCGGGCATTGGTTACAGTGTTGCTGAAGGCCCAGAGATCGAAGACGATTACCATAACTTTGAAGCATTAAACATTCCGTCGCACCACCCGGCACGTGCGATGCATGACACGTTCTACTTTAATGCGAATACATTGTTGCGTACCCATACATCTGGTGTGCAGGTTCGCACGATGGAAACTCAGCAACCGCCGATTCGTATTGTGTGCCCAGGCCGCGTATACCGTTGTGACTACGACCAAACTCACAGCCCAATGTTCCATCAGGTTGAAGGGCTGCTTGTCGATAAGAACATTAGCTTTGCTGACCTTAAAGGTACGCTTGAGCAATTCTTGCGCGAATTCTTTGAAGAGGATGTGAAAGTCCGCTTCCGTCCTTCCTACTTCCCGTTCACTGAACCTTCTATCGAGGTCGATATCGATCGCGGTGACGGAAAATGGTTGGAAGTATTGGGTTGTGGCATGGTGCATCCGAAGGTGTTCGAAATGTCAGGTATTGATCCAGAAGAGTACACTGGCTTTGCATTCGGTATGGGCGTTGAGCGCTTAGCGATGTTGCGTTACGGCGTAAATGATCTGCGTCTGTTCTTTGAAAACGATCTGCGTTTCCTTGGCCAATTTAAGTAGCCATTTGAACCCAGTGATTTTGACGATTAAGAACGTTTAGGAAAGCAGAATGAAATTCAGTGAAAATTGGTTACGCGAACTGGTCAACCCAAATATCGGTACGCAAGCGTTAGTTGATCAAGTGACAATGGCCGGGCTTGAAGTGGATGAGGTTATTCCCGCAGCTCGTGCTTTTTCAAATGTTGTTGTTGGCGAAATTCTTACCGCTGAGCAACACCCCAATGCAGATAAACTTCAAGTGTGCACTGTGTCAGATGGCACTGAGACGCTGCAAGTGGTATGTGGTGCGCCTAATGCTCGTGCAGGTTTAAAAACAGCGTACGCGAAAGTAGGCGCCGTATTGCCAACACCTGAAGGCGGCGAGTTTAAAATTAAGAAAGCTAAGCTGCGTCAAGTTGAATCGTTTGGCATGTTGTGTGCCGAAGATGAGCTAGGAATCTCCGATGATCATGGCGGCATTATGGAGCTTGCTGCAGACGCACCTGTCGGAGCATGTATCCGCGAGTATCTTGGTTTAGATGATCATATTATCGATGTTGATCTCACACCAAACCGTGGCGACTGCTTGAGTATTAAGGGTCTTGCGCGTGAGGTTGGCGTTCTGAATAAGGCGCCAGTAACTTACGTACCGATCGAAGCCGTACCTGCGTCAATTGACGACACATTGCCGATCCGCTTGGAAGCACCGAATGCTTGCCCTCGTTACCTAGGCCGCGTTATCCGTGGTGTTGATGTTACAGCGAAAACACCACTTTGGATGGTTGAGAAGCTTCGTCGCTCAGGTATTCGCTCCATTGATCCCATTGTTGATGTGACTAACTACGTTCTGCTTGAACTGGGTCAGCCATTGCACGCGTTTGACTTAAATAAGTTGGATGGTGGAATCGTTGTGCGCTACCCGGAAGCGGGCGAGAAGCTGACTTTGCTCGATGGTAATGAAGTTGAACTAAACAGCGATACATTAGTTATTGCCGACGAGTCCAAGCCAGTAGCCATGGCAGGTATTTTCGGCGGTGAAGCGACTGGCGTTACCGCAGCGTCGCAAGATATCTTCCTTGAGTGTGCGTTCTTTGATCAAATTGCGATCGCGGGCCGTGCACGCGCATATGGTTTGCATACGGACTCCTCGCATCGCTACGAGCGTGGCGTGGACTGGCAGCTGCAACGTGAAGGTATTGAGCGAGCAACGGCGTTGTTGCTTGAGATTGCAGGCGGTCAAGCAGGCCCCGTGACTGAGGCATCTGATGAGCAGCATTTACCGAGCGCAAGTACGGTTACACTGCGTCATAGCAAAGTGAATGCGATGCTAGCTTTTGATATGCCAAGCGCAGAGATCGAAGAGATTTTGACGCGCTTAGGTATGGAGGTGACGGCATCTGGTGAAGGTGAATGGCGTGTTGCAGTCCCATCTTATCGTTTCGATATTACGATCGAAGTCGATTTGATTGAAGAGCTGGCGCGCGTATACGGCTATAACAATCTGCCGGTGAAAGTGCCGACAGCACAGCTGCCGTTCACACCATGTGCTGAGTCTCAGGTTACCGTGCAGTCTTTGCGCCGCACGCTGGTTGCGTTGGGTTATCAAGAGGCCGTCACATACAGCTTTATTGAAGCGGGCTTGCAGCGCCAGTTTGATGATCAGCACGAAGCGTTAGCGCTAGCTAATCCGATCTCCGCGGAGATGGCTGTTATGCGCACAACGATCTGGCCAGGACTTGTGAAAGCACTGCAACATAACCAAAACCGTCAACAAAGCCGAGTACGCCTGTTCGAAACTGGCCAGTGTTTTATTCAGCAGGGCGATGAGCTAAAGCAAGAGAAAATGCTAGCTGGTCTATTATCCGGAAATCGCGAGCCTGAGCGTTGGACAGGTAAGTCGTCACCGGTTGATTTCTACGATATCAAAGGTGACCTTGAGGCCGTGCTTGGCTTAGGTGGTGTGGCGGATGAGTTTACATTTGTCGCGGGTAGCCATGTTGCACTGCACCCAGGGCAAAGTGCCGAGATACATCGTAATGGTAACGTTGTGGGCCGAGTGGGTGCATTGCACCCTGCTCTCGTGAAGTCATTGGGTGTAACTGGGCCTGTTTACCTGTTCGAGATTGAGCTAGGTTCGGTGTTGGAAGGTAAGGTATCTAAGTTCGATGACCTCTCTAAGTTCCCTGAATCTCGCCGCGATCTAGCTGTCGTAGTAGCGGAAAATGTCGCTTACGATGCAGTCAAAGCTGTGGCAATGGAGCAAGGCGGAGAGTACCTCAAAAAAGTGACGCTGTTCGACGTATACCAGGGCCAAGGTATTGAAGTTGGGAGAAAAAGTCTTGCTCTAGGCTTGACCTGGCAGCATCCATCGCGCACTCTTAATGAAGAAGAGATCAATACAGCTGTAGAAAATGTGATCAACAGATTGCAGTCTGCTGTAGGGGCAACATTAAGAGATTAGACAAAGCAAAGGTGGGTTCATGAGTTCTTTAACTAAGGCTGACATGGCTGAGCGTTTGCACGAGGAATTAGGCCTAAACAAGCGTGAAGCCAAGGACATGGTGGAATCCTTTTTTGATGAAATTCGTGAGAGCTTAGCGACCAACGAACAAGTTAAGCTATCAGGGTTTGGCAATTTTGATCTACGTGACAAACGCCAGCGCCCTGGTAGAAACCCGAAGACGGGTGAAGAGGTGCCGATCTCTGCCCGTCGGGTTGTGACGTTTCGTCCGGGACAGAAGCTCAAGGATCGAGTAGATGCATATGCTGACAGCCGATCCGACTCAGCCTGATCTCCCGGCCATACCGAGTAAGCGATACTTCACCATTGGTGAGGTATCGTCTCTATGCGATGTTAAAGCACATGTCTTGAGGTATTGGGAGCAAGAGTTTGAACAGATCAAGCCTGTAAAGCGTAACAACCGACGTTATTACCAACAGCAAGATATCGTTATTATCCGGCAAATAAAGGATTTACTGCATAATCAAGGCTACACCATTAATGGTGCTCGGCAGTGGTTCAGTAGTGAGCAGGGCAGTGATGAAAGTGCGCGATATCGTCAGGTGATCCGACAAACAATCATAGAGCTTGAAGAGATTTTAAAGACACTTAAAACAGGCTCATGAAAGCTTCACAAAATCAAAAACTTAGGTTACTATTCACGTCTCTTCAATGAGCATATCGGGGCATGGCGCAGTCTGGTAGCGCACCGTCATGGGGTGGCGGTGGTCGTAGGTTCAAATCCTACTGTCCCGACCAAATAACATCTCTCCTATACAATCGCTCACTATATAGCTTTAAAAGTCTTTAAACGCTTCTTTCGCACCCTTCTTAGATAGTTCTCCAAACCTTTTTACTCATCGTAATTAAAGGCCCGTAAGCTGCGCTCTGATATGAGTAGTGGCCTGTCTCAGCAGGTGTTATCGCCTGGTATCCAGAGTAATCAACCAGAGTAAAGCTATAGCAGATATAGGCGGTCTGGTATTTTCTTTTCCAGGGTGGTCTGCAGTGAACCTATCCAGCAGAGGGGAAGAGAGCTGGATAGGTTTAGGCGTTTAGAAACGGTAGCTTACACCGAACGACAGTGTGCTGTAGTCAACGTCATTTGGGTTGATCTTACCTGGTACAGCAACTTCAGGTAGTGGTGAGAAGTCTACGTCTTGGACTTGAATATATTCACCACGAACGGACCATCTATCATCAATTTGATACTCGAAACCGGCACCTAACGATAGGCCTACTTCATCTGCACTGCCGCTGCGCATAGGTGGTGCGAAGGGATAGCTGTTGTGGATATCAAAGTCGAGTACTGTGGCTCCGGCAATACCGTATACAGAGAACTTGTCAGTTACATCAACACCGGCTTTGAAGTTAATACCATAAGTAGAGTTTAGTTCTAGCTCGGTTTGAAGCATGTTGTTGATATTGCGTGTTTCAGCTCCTTCGGCGTTATAGAACACCTCTGTAGCTACGAAAACGTCGCTAGTTAGGTGATGCTTATAGCCTGCATGGATACCAAAAGCTGCGTCCGATTCTTCAGTGAAGGTGGTGATGCTCGGGTTAGTTGCGCTGCCTGTATCACGCTGAATAGTATGTCCGAAGGTAGAGCTTTGTAGCTGTCCACCTACATAGAAACCGCCCTCTGAAGCGATGGCTGATGTAGATGCAGCTACGCTGATGGCAAATGCGAGTGCACTCACCTGTTTAGTTAACCGTACCATGATGTAATACCTCATTTTAACTGGCGAAGTGGAATGATGAGAATATGCAACCGGGCTCAGTGTATGGGGTGACCGCTAAAGAGTTGTCCAAATTAGGTAACAATTTGAGCAAGCAAATATCCCGAAACATCACAAAAGTATGTGAGTTCTCACGCGGTCTTGTTACGTTTTGCCCAAATGCTCTTTGATTAGTGCGAATGGTTATAAATCACTCATTATTGAGGTTTAGCGTTTTAGCGTGGCTTTGAATTTGGTTGTTGTGGGGATTTTCGTTGGCGCCCTAAGTGAATCAACCCCTAGGTTTAACAACATAATGTGCAAGCCAATTACCTGTTAAGTCGTTAACTTTACAGACTTTATCTCCTCCAAAGACCACATGATTGGTGCGTAGATAGCACCGCTAGCAGGTGGTATGATTGAACCTCTGTAATGCACAGCGGAAAGCACCCAGCGGGAGTCATCCCCTACGAGAGGTGCCGTGACGGAGTAAGCAGGTTTGATGCCTACTTCGGCGAGTGATTCACACTATATTGAATGGAGAAGAACCATGGCTTTTGAATTACCAGCACTTCCTTACGAGAAAAATGCACTGGAACCTCACATCTCAGCAGAGACGTTGGAGTTTCACCACGGCAAGCACCACAACACTTACGTTGTTAACCTAAACAACCTTATCGCTGGCACTGAGAATGAAGGCAAAAGCCTAGAAGAGATCATCCAGACATCGACTGGTGGTTTGTTCAACAATGCTGCACAGGTTTGGAACCACACGTTCTACTGGAACTGCTTGAGCCCGAACGGCGGCGGTGAGCCAACAGGTGCTTTGGCTGACGCAATCAATGAAGCGTTTGGCTCATTCGACGCGTTTAAAGAAGAGTTTACAAAAACATCTATCGGTACATTCGGCTCTGGTTGGGGTTGGTTGGTCAAAAAAGCTGACGGTTCCCTAGCGCTGGCGAGCACAACAGGTGCAGGTACACCGTTAACCTCAGGTGACACGCCGCTGCTGACATGTGATGTATGGGAACATGCATACTACGTAGACTACCGTAACGCTCGCCCAAGCTACATTGATGCGTTCTGGAAGCTTGTAAACTGGGACTTCGTAGCGCAGAACTACGCTGCTTAATTGAGCACATCCTAGGTAATAAAAAACCCTGCTTTGGCAGGGTTTTTTTGTTTCCGGGTAGGAATCTTAAGCCGTTTGCTTAAGGTCACTCACCGTTTTTAGATTAAACTGCTCTGCGGCTGCATTGATGATGTGGCGGCCAATTGGCAGTGCGGATGTGGCAGCTGGTGATGGTGCGTTGCAGACATTGATCGTACGATCAGTGTTTACGAATAGGAAATCGTCAACGAGCTTACCATCTTTAGAAACCGCCTGTGCACGCACACCAGCAGGGTAAGGACTAAGGTCTGCCTTCTCGATCATCGGGCAGTACTTATTCACTTCTTTCAGATAACCGCTCTTGAACAATGAGTTCTTCATCTCGATCAGACCCGGCTTCAGGTTATCTTTGAGTACCTTAAGAATACCCGGGTAAGTTAGTGCTTCAAGGCTGTCTTTCAAGGAGATATCTGTCTTCTTGTAGCCTTCGCGCTTCCATGCCATCACCGCGTTAGGGCCAACGGTAACCGTGCCATCGATCATGCGTGTCAGGTGAACTCCTAGGAATGGCATGTTTGGATCAGGGATCGGATAGATCAGGTGGTTTACAACCTGATTGAGCTCAGGCTTGAGCAGGTAGTATTCACCGCGGAATGGGCAGATCTTAAATTGAGGCTCAATACCCAGCATGCGCACTACGCGATCAGCCATTAAGCCAGAACAGGAGATCATGTATTGCGAGCTAAAAGTCCCTTTTGATGTGGATACGTTGACCTCACCTGCACGTTCCGTAACGCCGGTCACCATGCAGTTGAACTCGATCGTGCCGCCCATCTCTTGGAATTTTTCCGCCATCACTTCGGTGACGCGTTTATAGCTGACGATACCGCTTGATGGAACAAAGATGCCACCCACACCCGTGATATTTGGCTCGCGCTCTTTTAGCTCACCAGCAGATAACCAGCTACGCTCTAGACCATTCGCTTCGGTGCGTTCCCACAGCGCCTTCATGCGCTCCATCTCAAGATCGTTGGTTGCTACCAGAAGCTTACCGCACTCGTCGTATGGGATACCGTTCTCGTCACAGAAGTCTTTAGTGTTGCGGTTGCCTTCGAGACAGAACTTCGCTTTAAGGCTACCCGGTGTGTAATAAACACCGGCATGAATAACACCACTGTTGTGGCCTGTTTGATGCTGGGCAACGCTGCTTTCCTTCTCTAGGACCAGAACCTTCTTGTCTGGCATCTGTTGCAGAAGCTGCATTGCAGTTGACATACCGACGATACCGCCGCCAACAATAATAAAATCGTACACCCTGACCTCGCTAAGAACTGTAAAGCTGAGACGACAAAGCCACTGAGAGGTCAGTGGCTTTGTGTATTATATGTTTTATGACACTTACTGTGTTGGTTTACGTAGCGTCTTCTTGTGCGTGAAGTAACCACGCTGGCGCATCAACTCACGGCGCAGACCATCATGTGGCGTGAACTTGTCACGGCCATGCAACCAGAAGTGGTTGTTGATCAGCAAGAAGTTACCTGTTTCAACACGAATACCGTGAATAGCTGGGCTGTTTTCGATTGACTCAGATAGGTCGCACAACCAGTTACCTTCTTCGTAGTTAGCAGGCTGAACGAACTGATCGATGTAAGACATGATCGGCTTACCTTCCACGTCCAGATCAAATACTGGGTGGAAGACCTCTTTCGATACTTTTTTGCTTGGTGGCGCAGACCAGCGCAGTTCGCGGTAAGCCATAGGATCGTTAGAGAACTTCTCTAGGCCTTCCCAGTCGTCCAAATGTAGCAGCAGGGAGTTACCACCTTCCATGTTCTGCTCATCAATTTTCAGCATCAGAACGTAGTCAGTGTCTTGTTCAACGAATGTACCATCGTTGTGCAGCTCCATTACACGGTGCGGCTGACGCAGGTAGCTGTCAGAGTTGTCGACGTTTTGTACGACAAAGCGTGCGTAGTATTGACCGCTCATTGCATCGTAGTTTGAACGGCCATAGCTGTGAGCAACGGCTGTTGTTAGCTTAACCATATCTTCTGCACGAGATACGTCGTCTAGGCCCTCAGGCTTGAACAGGATTGCGCCTGTACCGCGATCAACCATTGTATCGATCAGGAATTGTTGCAGCTGGCCACCGCAGATATCGTTTAAAATCTTCGCCACACGGAAACGTAGGAAAGACTTATATTCCAACGCTTGAACAGGCCACTCTTCAGTTGCAGCGAAGAATGCATCGAGTGTTTCTTTTGGGAACGTCAACTCAATCAGACGTTCTGGGTATTGTTCGCTTGGTTTAACGGAGAAACCTGTGAATTGTGTATCTAGGTTAACAATGCTGTTCATTTTCTTATTCCTGGATGGCTAATCTTTAAGATGGGCTAATAATATCGCTAAAATTTAAAAATATCTACATTTTTATGTTTTATTGATTTTTATCCATGTTGTCACTTTTGTACGGCGGGATATAATTCGCACCATCTATTGAAAAGCGCTGACGCTAAAAGGGCGATTACAAACGACATGAGTGAAGAGAAGACAAGCCAGGCGGCAATCGCCTATGACCTGTTGAAGGCTGATATTATCAATGGCGCTCATCGGCCCGGCGACAAGCTACTAATGAGCCATCTGAAAACCCAGTACGATATTGGGGCTGGGCCTATGCGTGAGGCGCTCTCGCAACTAGTATCAGAGCGTTTAGTCACAGCTATTAGCCAGCGTGGTTTTCGGGTAGCGCAGATGACTCAGGAAGAGATGGAAGATATCTATGATGCGCGTGCTCATCTGGAGGCCTTGATTGTTCGTTTGGCCGTGGAGCGAGGTGATGAGCAGTGGGAGGCGGAAGTCATCGGTAAAGCACACACGTTAGCGCGGGTCGATGAGATCAACTCGGCTGAAGATATGCTCAATATTTGGGATATGCGCCATAAAGCGTTCCATTTGGCGATAGCGAAGGGCTGTAGCTCGCCGAAGTTGCTCGAGATGCGCGCCGCTTTATTTGACCAAGCTGAACGCTATCGGCAGCTTTGGCTTAAGCAGACGGTATTCTCGCAGTCTGCGCTGGCGGCAAAGCGGGAGGAGCACCAAGCATTGGTCGATGCACTGCTCGACAAAAACGCAGAGAGGGCAAGTGCGTTGATGTATGCTCACCTGATGTCTCCGGTGTCCATCATTAGCGAGTTGATCGCTGAAAACTAGTAGCGTGCTATGCATGAGAAAGGGGAGCTAAGCTCCCCTTTTTTGTTCTACCAGTGTTTGTTATCGCGGATAACAAAGACGTTACCTTGCGCGTGACGCAAGACCTTTTCGGCATTAGAGCCCAACAGGTAGCTGGCAACGCCAGGTTTGCCTGCAGCCACTAGAATGACATCGGGCTGCAAGCGGCTTTCCTCCTCGAGGATCTCGTCGTAAACAACGCCGTTGCGGATGTGGCAGCTGCCTTGCATCTCCTCTGGAACATGCTCTTCAAAGACGCGGCGTACACGCTTCTTCATCTCTTTACGCATCTGGCTCGCAACTTCGTTGTCTACCTGCGTGAATGAGATGCTGTGGATCTTGGTGGAATCCACATACAAGCTATGTATCTTGCCTTTTTCGTTTCCGAACAGCTGAATTGCCACTTCAACCGCTCGTGGAAACATCTCGACATGCTCTAGGTCGATCGGAATCAGAATATTGTTATACATAACAAGTTACCCCATGATCTTGTTCGGTAGCCACATCACGGCATCAGGGAAGAGCAAGCACAGTATGAGCACCAGTAACTTGATAAGAATAAACGGCGTGACCGATTTATAGATATCGAGCATAGTGACATCAGGCGGCGCGATACCTTTCAAGTAGAAGAGGGCGAAGCCGTAAGGTGGTGTTTGTACTGCAATCTCGATATTAAGAATCATCAAAATACCGAACCAAATTGGGTCGAAACCGAGATCAACGACGATCGGCGTGAACAGCGGTGCACACATCAATACGATGATGAACTCATCGATGATGAAACCGAGCAACAGCATCACGAGCTGCATCATGATAACAACGCCCAGCGGGGGGAGGCCAAGGTCAGAGGTGAAGCCCGCAACCATATCCTGAACACCCATCAATAGATGGAAGTTACTGAATAGGGTGGCACCCAAAATGATCCACATGGCTACGCTCACAAGCATAGCTGTCTCTAAACCTGCGGACTTGAACAGACCAAACCGGAAACGTTTAAAGAAGAACGCTAGTATAATCGCACCCACGACGCCGATTGCTCCTGACTCCGTGGGCGTTGCAATACCACTAATAATACTTCCCAACACTGCCACGATAAGCAGAACCGATAGTAAGCCATCGCGCAGCGTGCGGAACTTCTGCTCAGGCGTCATCTTAGCTTCGGCGCCTGTTCCTAGCGGTGCTTTTTCTGGATTAATTTTGCAACTGATAACGATATACGTAACCAGCAAAACAATTGTGACCACTGCAGGTACAAGTGCGGCAATGAACATTTTACCCACGGAGTTTTGCGTGGACGCTGCAAACATGATCATCGGTACGCTTGGCGGAATCAAAATACCAAGACCACCACCGGCCATAATAACGCCTAAAGCAAGGCGCTTATCGTAACCGCGCTCTAGCATGGGTTTTAGCGCGATACTGCCGGATGTCATGATGCCTGCACCAATGATGCCTACCATGGCACCAATCATGGAACAAACGCCCACAACGCTAATTGCCAATGACCCACGTACCTTACCGATAACCAACTGGCTGGCATTAAACATCGCATCGCCGATGCCTGAGCGGGTGAGTAGCTGCCCCATATAGATATATAGCGGGATAGCCAACAGAATGAAGCTAAACAAGATTGATTCGAACGTGCTTGGCACGATGTTGAAAATGCCTTCACCCCATGTGCTGTAGCCAATTGCCATGGCGATGCCGCCCAGTGCTAAACCAACCGGAGTTCCGATTGCGAAGGCAACGAGAATACACAGCAACAGGACGCCAGTAAGTAATTCAATTTCCATTGTCATCCTCCGCATCTTCGTCAGATACCGGTACCAAGTCACGCCCTGTAACAAGGTGATAAAGATCGTTAATAATGTCGCTGATAATCTGAAGTATCAGCAAAGAGCACGCGACGATCAGCATCATCCAAAAGTGATGCATTGGCGGCGCCCATTCACTCATACGGCGATAATTGAAGTTGAGTGCTTCGTTGAATTTGTCAATAGACACCAATACCACCACTGCCATGAAAAAGATGGCCAGCGCACCGGAAACAAGGTGAAAGATACGCTTCACATTGGCAGAAACAGACAGGTACAAGATATCCACATTGATGTGTGCTTTGCGCTGCTGAGCATAGGCACCACCAAGCGCTGCGAGATAACCTGATAGAAACAGCGATAGATCATAAGCCCATATCGTTGGCTTGTTTAGAAAGTAGCGCGCAAACACTTCGAACGCGATGACAAGCGCAATCATCGGCATCAGGATAGAAACACCACGGCCGATAAAGGCAACAAGCCTTTGCACTGCAGTGCAATAGAGTCTAAGGGTTGATGTGAACATGGTTATACAGCCTTGAAATGAAAGGAATCTAAAGGAACTTCCCTTTACCTTTTGCAGGCCTCAGTATACTGCCAGAGGGGCGAAATAAAGAAGCTTCTGACCCAAGAGTCAGAAGCTTCTTCGGTACTGAGTTAAGCGGTGATTACTGCTTTTTCAGGATGTCGATAAGCGCTTTGCTGTGCTTATCTTGAGCAGAGTATTCATCCCATAGGGATTCGCCCGCTTTTGTCCATGCTGCTTTATCTTCAGCAGATGGTGCTGGGCTCCACTTCATGCCTTTTGCTTCCATGTCAGCAATCGCTTCAGATTCCCATAGACGTGACTTAGTCATCTGCTCGCGAGCGTGAACAGCTGTTGCTGCTTTAACAATCGCTTTCAGGTCGTCAGGTAGCTTGTTCCAAGCTTTCTGGTTCACGAATACAGGCAGAACTTGTGCCCCTGCGAGTGGTAGGCGGTACATGTATTTCGCCACTTCAACGTGGTTACCGTCACGGTGGTCAATCAGGTTAGAACCGATAGAACCATCGATAACGCCTGTTGCTAAACCTGTGTAGATCTCGCTCCACGTTAGAGATACTGGAGAAGCGCCCAAGTTACGTACGAACTTACCGTATGCACCGGGTGCACGAAGCTTCAAACCTTTGAAGTCTTCAACAGATTTGATCTCTTTCTTTGTCAGCAAGTAAACAGGTGGCTGGATGTAAGGGTCTAGGTAAACTAGGCCTTGCTCGCCGTAGGCTTTAGTTAGGACTTCGTTCCAGCCTTTCTCGTGGAAAAGAACACTCAGTTCACCAACGTCAGCAGTACCGCCAGGTAGACCAACTTCAACGATACCCGCAGGTAGTTCGCCAGCGTTCATCGGCTGGAATGTCGCGCCCATTGTGATCAGGCCACTTTTCACAGCACCTAGAATGCCCTTCGTGTCGACACCTTCACCAGCGTACATCATCTTAACTTTGATGCGGCCGTTAGACATCTCTTCGATATTTTTTGCCAGATTTCCATACACTTCACCAAACGCTGTACCACGTGTGTACAGGTTTGCAAAACGCCAGTTGTGTTCAGCTGCTTGTGCAGTGGACGCTGCAACAGCACCTAGACCCAGAGTGACAGCCAAAGAGCTAGAAATAATCTGTTTTTTAAATTTGCAAAGAACTTTCCGCATGTCTTCATTCTCTTTCTAATTGTTTTATAACGCCGGATTTTTGGTACCAGCATGACACACAGCCAAGTTAGCAAAGGGGGTAGGTGAATTACATCAGGCTCTTAAAACGTAAAGTTTTGCATAGGTCAAACTTTAGCAAAAACCTATGAGTTTATTAGGGTTTTTGGGGTGTAAATAGGTTGGTATTACGCAAAAGTCGTATGCTTAAAGGGTTTTTAGCCTACAAAATATTGATGACATTTATATGAGAGGGGAATAAAAAAGACCCGTGGATTAGAATCGACGGGCCAAGGTCTTGCGTTAGAGCTTGTTGCTTACGCGGAGCATAAGCGAAGGGTGAGACGGCCCTGCTAGTGCAGCAGGGCAGCTAATGCTGAAAAGGGCGAACCTTCACGCATGAGTAGGCAGTGGGGTGTCACTGCCTAAAAGGGGTTAAAACAGCTCGCTTGCTGTTTTACGAATGGCAGCTACTAGTTGATCAATCTGCTCAGGTTCGATTGTCAGTGGTGGTGAGAAGGCGATGATGTTGCCCATTGCGCGGATCATAACGCCGTTCTCGTAACACTTCACTTGGAAAGCCCCGCCGATTGGTGCACTGCTGCCTTCTGGTTGTGCAAACTGCACAGCACCAATTAAGCCGTAGTTACGGATGTCGACGACCTGCTCGATATCTTTCAAGCTGTGCAGTGCTTCTTCCCAGTATTTACCAATTTCGCCGGAGGCACGCGTTAGCAAGCCTTCCTCTTCATATACGTCAAGCGCTGCCATACCTGCTGCACACGCGACAGGGCTCGCTGAGTACGTGTAGCCGTGGTAAAGCTCAACACCGCCTTCAGGTGAATTTTCCATGATCGTGTCATGGATATGATCTGCTACAAATACTGCACCCAGAGGAACGATACCGTTGGTGATACCTTTCGCAGATACGATCATGTCAGGTACTACATCGAACTCAACAGCCGCGAAAGGTGCACCTAGACGACCCCAGCCGGTGATGACTTCGTCGAAGATCAGCAGGATGTCATGCTTTGTGCAGATTTCACGTAGGCGCTGCAAGTAACCTTTTGGTGGGATAATAACACCACCAGCGCCGCTGATTGGTTCGACGATCACTGCTGCAATGCTGCTAGCATCGTGGAACTTGATCAGCTCTTCGAGTGCATCCGCGCGATCTAAACCGTGCTCAGTCAAGCCTTTGCTAAAGGCGTTGTTTTCAAGGTCTAGCGTGTGTGGCAAGTGATCGACTGGCAGCAATGGACCAAACGCCTTACGGTTAGGCGTAAGGCCGCCCACCGAAATACCACCGAAGTTAACACCGTGGTAAGCCATTTCACGGCCAATCAACTTGAATTTGTTCGCTTTGCCGCGCGCGTTTTGGTATGCCAGAGCAATTTTAAGCGCACTCTCAACGGCTTCTGAGCCGGAGTTTGCGAAGAAAACTTTATTCAATGGGTCTGGCGTGTACTGAATCAAACGCTCCGCAAACTCAAAGCCAATATCATGACCGAAGTTGAATGGCGATGTGTAGTCCAGCTCAAGAGCTTGTTTACCAATCGCTTCGGCAATTTGCTTGCGGCCGTGACCTGCGTTTACGCACCACAGACCTGCTGTCGCATCAAGAATTTGACGACCGTCGTCGGTGTAGCAAAATACACCTTCAGTGCGGCTAACAATACGTGGGTTTGCTTTGAATGCGCGGTTGGGTGTGAACGGCATCCAGAAAGCATCGAGACTCTTATAGTTTTTCATATATCTGCAACCATTAAATAGAGATGTGCAATTGTGTGTGTACGATAAAGGGGGAGCGCGGTAGGAAAAATCACCGCTATTCGATTTAAACTTTTATGAGAGCCAAACAAAGGTTTAACTCCCATAACCTTTATCGTTAAAGCGGGCGGGTTAGATACCACCCATACAGATGTACTTCAGTTCCATGTAGTCATCCATGCCGTGCTTGGAGCCTTCACGGCCGACACCTGACTCTTTAACACCGCCAAATGGCGCGAGTTCGTTCGAGATTAAGCCTTCGTTGACGCCAACCATACCGTATTCAAGGTCTTCAGATACGCGCCATACGCGACCAATATCGCGGGTATATACGTAGGCAGCTAGACCGAACGGTGTGTTGTTCGCGCGTTCGATAACTTCAGCTTCGTCTTCAAAGCTAAATAATGTTGAAATGGGGCCAAACAGTTCTGCTTGGGAGATCTCCATCTCATCGGTAACGTTGGCGAGCAGCGTCGGTTGGTAAAAGCGCTCACCAGCCGCGTCGCGTTGGCCACCTACTTTTAGTTCAGCACCTTCTTGAACGGCGCGTTGCACCAGACCATCGATTTTATCGACCGCTGCATTATTAATAAGTGGGCCAATATCTGTGCTGCTATCAAAGCCAGAACCTAACGCTAGCTTCTCAACTTCCTCTTTGAAGCGCGTTGCGAATGCGTCGTAAATGCCCGCTTGGATATAGAAGCGGTTTGTACAGATGCAAGTTTGGCCTGCATTACGGTATTTAGAAGCGATTGCCCCAGCGACAGCAGATTCAAGATCAGCGTCATCAAACACAATGAAAGGTGCGTTGCCGCCCAGCTCCATCGAGGCTTTCTTAACGGTTTCAGCTGCCATCCCTAGGATGATTTTGCCAACCGGCGTTGAGCCTGTGAAAGAGACTTTCTTAACAATCGGGTTGGTGCAAAGTTCGCGGCCCACTTCAATAGGGCGCTTGGTCGTTACAACGTTAATAACACCTGCTGGAACGCCCGCTTCTTCTGCCAGTGCAGCTAATGCGAGTGCGCATAGCGGCGTATCCTCTGCAGGTTTAATCACGATCGTACACCCTGCGGCGATAGCCGGTGCTGCTTTACGTGCAATCATCGAAATGGGGAAGTTCCACGGCGTAATTGCCGTTACAACGCCAATCGGTTGCTTGATCGTTAGTAGACGTGTACTGCCCATGTTTGATGGGATGTTTTCGCCGTATGTACGCTTGGCTTCTTCGCCGAACCACTCAAAAAAGGATGCGCATGAGAGCACTTCGCCTTTTGCTTCGCGCAATGGCTTGCCTTGCTCTTTTGTCAAAAGCTCTGCCAGCACGTCAGCGTTTTCAGTGATTAGGTCAAACCAACGACGGAGAATAGCAGCACGCGCTTTCGCTGTGGTTTTCTTCCATGAGTGGAATGCCACCTCAGCCGCTGCAATCGCGTTCTTTGCATCGTCAACATCAAGATCAGGAACAGAAGCAATGTAGCTACCATCGGCTGGATTGATAACTTCCATTTTTCCGCCGCACTTTGCGTCGACCCACTGACCATTGATATAAGCTGATTCTTTTAATAATTCGCTGAATTTCATTGTTGTTACACCCTAACTTTCTTAAACTGAAAACACGCAAGGATCGGTGTTGTGTGATTTTCTCTTCGTAATATTGATCGCAATATAGCAATAGCTCTGCGGTTAACAGATGAAGATCTATTAACGTTCAGTTTTAGAAAGTAACTCATGAGTCTGAAAAACTATTCGCTTGGTCAAGTCGGTGACTTCGAAATTAAGCAGTTGAGAATTTTCAAGTCGGTCGTTGATAACGGGGGCTTCTCAGCGGCAGAAACCGATCTAAATATCAGCCGTTCGACGATCAGTATCCACATCTCGAACCTTGAGTCTCGGCTCAACCTTACCTTGTGCAAGCGCGGGCGTGCCGGCTTCTCGCTGACTAAAGAGGGCGCCGTTGTCTACGAGATGACAAATAAGCTATTGGAATCATTGGATGAGTTCCGCGATGTCGTGAACGATATGAGCCAGAACCCGGCTGGGATTATGCGCATCCTCGTATCAGACGGCACTAGTCTTGATCCACGAGCGAAGTTCCCCGAGATGATCAGCCGTTTCTCGACGCTTGCACCTGAGATCAAGCTACAAAGCGAAGTCTCCTATATGGCGGAGATTGAGCGCATGGTGCTCAATGACGAGGTCGATGTAGGTTTGATCCCATATCACCGACAGCTGGATGGGTTGGAGTACTATCACCTTTATAGTGATGTGTGTCGCCTTTATTGTGGGCGCGGAAACCCGTTGTTTGATCTGCCGGAGAGTGAGATCACCGATGAAGTAATTAATCAGTTCACGGCGATCTTACCGGGCTTGAAGCCCCACGAGGAGGCGAGTGCACAGCTATCAAGCATGAGCTTTAAGGGCACAGCGTACTTTTATGAAACGCGTTTAGCGATGATATTATCGGGTAAGTTCATCGCCTTCTTACCCGAAAATTATGCAAAGCTTTATGTCGAAGAGGGGCAGTTAAGGCAAGTGGGCGGAGCTGAGCGCTGTTATACCCTTGGCATCGCAGCGGTTATCAAGAAGCGCGCCCATCAAAATCGCCCCACTGAGATCTTTCAAGAGATTATCAGGTCTTTCCATCCGGACTCTTTAACCGGAGCCTCGTAGCTTACTCGTGCTGTTTAAGGTAGCTTGTCTAGTTGTTAGCGGTACTTAAGCGTATGCCGCGATATGGGAAGGGCTGTCGGTTGGTTGCTCACCACCTTCGATAAGTACTTCCCAGTCTTGATCAAACGCATGTAGATAAGACCCGCAGTCAGAGCATTTATACAGCTGGCTATTAGGTAGGCTGCTCATGAGTTTAAGCTGAGCATGAGGACGCACACTTTGGTAACTGACCAGTTCTTGACACTGGACACAGATATTATCCATAACGATAAACTCCAACGAAAAATCCATTTTTGTTAACCACTATGATAAGTCTGAGCGACGCATAGAGCGATAGGAATAATTCCTATTTTTTACTTTTAGCCAGAGATTATGGGGTCTGTAGCGTAGTTTAAAACAGACATTTTAATTTTGCAGGGTAAAAGTGTCGAGTGAATAGCGACGCTCACTGAGTGGCTTTTTCAACATTAATATCTGTTTTGCCTTTCGGTTTTGGATCGCAATGGTTAGGATGGCCCAAGAGGGCGCTCAGGCGTGGGTGTTCTGTCTTCAAAGCCAATAATCAGGAGCAATGTTATGCAAATCGCAGATAACGCAGTAGTCACAATGCACTACACACTCAAAAACGCAGCAGGTGAAGTGCTTGACTCGTCACAAGGCCAAGAGCCTTTGGCGTATCTTCACGGTGCGAACAACATTGTTCCGGGTTTAGAGAATGCGTTGGTGGGCAAGGCGACAGGCGATAAGCTAGAAGTAACTGTCAAACCTGAAGAGGGTTACGGTGACGTGCGTGAAGAGTTGGTGCAGAAAGTGCCACATGAAAACTTCCAAGGCATTAACGAGTTGCAAGTGGGTATGCAATTTATGGCGCAGGCCCCATGGGGAGAGCAACCAGTAACTGTGATCAAAATTGAAGATGACGGCGTAACATTGGATGGCAACCATCCACTGGCTGGCCAAGAGTTGTTCTTTGATATCGAAGTGACAGAAGTGCGTGCTGCCACTGAAGATGAGCTTAGCCATGGTCATGCCCATGGTGAAGGTGGTCATCACCACTAATACACTCGCTTAAATTCTTTTTATAAAAACGCAGCATTAGCTGCGTTTTTTGTGTCTAGACTATAGTGGTGTGAAAGCTCAACTGGTTGGTTTGTATAGGAAAAGGGTTGGAGATGCAGGATAGATTAGCAACAGCAGTGCAAGCGGTATCATCGGTTGTGATGGGTAAAGAGGAAACGGTAAAACTCGCCGTCGCATGTATGTTGTCTCGCGGGCATCTCTTAATTGAAGACTTACCGGGGATGGGTAAAACGACACTGGCGCACACGTTAGCTCATGTTTTTGATCTTGAGTATCGTCGCGTGCAGTTTACCAGCGACCTGCTGCCGGCTGATATCATCGGCAGTGCGGTATTCAATCAACAGGAAGGTGGTTTTCAGTTTCATCCAGGGCCGGTTTTTACGCAGCTACTACTTGCGGATGAGATCAACCGGTCGACGCCAAAAACGCAAAGTGCGCTGCTTGAGGCGATGGAGGAGGGGCAGGTTTCTGCGGAGGGAGCAACGCGTCAGCTCCCAGAGCCTTTCTTTGTGATAGCAACACAAAACCCCGCAAGCCAGTATGGTACGTTCCCGCTGCCAGAATCTCAGTTGGACCGCTTTTTGATGCGGCTTTCGTTGGGGTATCCAGATGAGGAAACTGAGCGCGCGCTATTAAAGCATGGCGATACTCGACAGGATATCGGTCGTTTGGCCGTCAGTATTGATCGCCAGACGCTTATGAATATTCAGCTTGCGTGCGATCAAGTTACGGTGAGCGATGCCGTGGTTGACTATGTACAGCGTCTTGCCCAGCAAACACGTGCCATTGAGACGATCCAGCTTGGTTTATCGCCGCGTGGTGCGCTGGCATTGATTCAAGCTTCCAAAGCGTGGGCTTATATGGAAGGCCGCGATTTTGTGACCCCAGATGATGTTCAAGTTGTATTTGAGCCGGTGGTTGCACACCGTCTGATGCTTCGTTCTGGCACCCAGCTAGGGCAGAGTATTACAACCAATATTCTTGCTAGCGTGGATGTACTGAGCTAAACGCATGTGGGATACGGTCGATCATAAGTTCAGAAACTGGCTGGTAAGTCGCTACCCTGTTCAGTCAGAGGTGTTGCTGACCCATAAGCGCATCTACATCTTCCCCACCTTGGCAGGGCTTGCATTTATCTGTGTGGCACTGCTTGTCTTGATGCTCGCGATCAATTACCAAAACAACTTAGCCTATGCGATCTGTTTTACACTGACTTCGCTTTTCATCACGGCAATTATGCATACCTACGCCAACCTCTCTGGGTTACGAATACGTATACAAACACCCTCGCCGGTTTTTGTTGGCGATGAACTCCGTTATCGTTTTGAAGTGCTATCGAGCCGCTCCCTGAAACAGCTACAGTTTGGCTTTCGTGGCCAAGAGCAGGTTACCTATGATCTTGAGCGGGATAAGCCGCTGTTGGTTTACGTGCCTGCGAGTAGTGAGGTGAGAGGGTGGCAAGCCCCTGCGCTATTACGCATCTCATCTGTTTACCCGCTGGGTATTTTTCGTTGCTGGACTTGGCTGCGCTTCGAAGAGCCTGCGCTAATCTACCCAAGACCCGTCGCTGGAGGCGAGCTGGGGCAACTGAATCGCCCTGTGGGCGGAGACGGTGCCGAGGGGCATGTCGGTGAAGAGGACTTCCAAGAACTGAAAAGTTATCAGCCAGGAGCCCCGCTCAGCCGAGTGGCATGGAAAGTATACGCAAAAGGCTATGGGCTGCATGTGAAATCTTACCAAGGGGAGGAGGCTCAAGAGCGTTGGCTCTCCTGGCACTTGTGGCCGCAACTGGACACCGAAGCAAAGCTATCGCGGTTGACCTACTGGGCAGTCACATTGAATGAGCGCCAAACGCCCTTTGGCTTAGTATTGCCAAATGTGACGATGGAACCAGCAGTCGGGGATGATCATTTGCGCGAAGTGCTCAAGCACTTAGCACTCTATGATGAGGGAGCGTTGCTGTGAAACTTCCAACGTTTCAATTTAAAAAGTCGACAGTAGCGGAGGCTACCAACAAACCAGAGGTGTTGCTCGCCCGCTCTAGCAAGCTATGGCTGCTAACGATGTTGGTCGCAGTATGCTTGCCACAGATACGCGAAATTCCGTTATGGCTTACCATCGTTGTAGGCGCTTTGCTTGCATGGGGCTTTGCGAGCACGCTGAAGGTTCGCAAACCGTTGGCGCGCTGGGTGCGATGGTCTGTGGTCCCGCTGATGTCAGTGGGCGTATTGGTCTCGGCATCCGGCTTAGAGAGCCTAGCAGGTCTGGCAACGCTGCTGATTGCAGGCGCTGGCCTGAAAGTTTTAGAGCTACGTACGCGTCGTGACGGCTGGGTTTTAGTGCTGGTATCCCTGTTCATGGTAGCCGTTAACTTCCTGTTTGATCAGTCGATTGTCGCGGCGCTATACGGATTTTTCTCTCTGGCTATCACATTCGCGGCTCTGATCTCTCTGAACGAGGTACAGGCCAAGCAGGTGAACTTTGGCACATTAAAAAGGAGTGCAACGATACTAGCTCAGTCTGTCCCTGTGATGGTGGTGCTATTTCTCGTGTTTCCGCGAATCGAGCCGCTATGGAGTGTTAAATCCGAGCGTGCAGTGGCAAAAACAGGGTTGTCTAACGAAGTTGACCCAGGCTCTGTTGCTAACTTAACACGCAATGATAGCGTTGCATTCCGTGCCAGTTTCACGGATGACGCGCCACCCGAGCGGTCGCAACGCTATTGGCGCGCGATTACGTATGATTTTTACGATGGCCGCAGTTGGCTCAATGTGGGTAAAAATGTTGGGCTTGAGGCCAGCGCGATTGATACAGATACCTACTATGACTATGAAATCATCATGGAGCCGACAGCACGGCCATGGCTGGTGGCGCTTGATTATCCCCAGTCGGTCCGTGCGGCTAGAGGGACTTTAACTCTAAAAAACGACTTTACCGTGACCGCGGGTAAGCCTATTTTGGATCGTTTCTCCTATTCTGGGCGTTCCGTTGTGCGTGAAGCAACGCAAGAATTATCTCTGCAAGACCGGGAACGTTTTCTTAGACTGCCGCCATATGGAAATCCGCAAGCGCGTGCGCTGGCCGCCTCTTGGGTTGAGCAGCAGCTATCCTTAACTGAGAAGATCGATGCACTCTATCGGCGCTTTAATCAATCGTTTGAATACACGCTATCGCCCGGCCGCTTGGGGCGTAACAGCGTTGATCAATTTCTCTTTGAAACCCAACGGGGCTTTTGTGAGCACTTTGCCAGTAGCACCGCTTACTTACTGCGCCTAGCTGGGCATCCTACCCGGCTCGTGGGCGGGTACCAGGGTGGTGAGTGGAACCCGTACGAAAAGTATATGCTGGTGCGCCAGTACGAGGCCCACGCCTGGGTTGAGGTATGGGATGAAAACACTGGATGGCGTCGTTTAGACCCGACGACCGCAGTGGCACCTGAGCGTATCCAACTGCCATTCGATGAATTATTTGGTAGCAGTGATGACTTTATTGCTGAGTCGCCGCTGTCGGTGCTGCGCTTAGGTAAAAATATAGAGTGGTTGAATGAGGTGCGCTTGCGCTATGAGGCGGTTAACTATAGTTGGCACCGCTGGATCTTGGGCTACCACAACCAGCAGGTCGATTTTTTACATGATCTGATGGGTAGTCTGAGCACCTTAAAACTGCTCTTAGTGATCTTTGTGCCGGGCTCGCTAGTAACAGGGGGGCTGATCTGGTGGCTGCTGCGTGCACGCCCAAGGCGCTATCACGCTGTCGATGCCGATGTGCAGTATCTATCTCGCTTGGTGAGTCGAGCTGACTCAAGCTTAGCGCGTGAGCAAGGAGAAACCGTTCGTACCTATTGTTGGCGCCTCGCGAAGCATCAACCTTATTGGGAAGAGAGCTTAATGCAATGGCTAAATAACCTAGAGCAGTTACGCTACTCACCTGCCCGTGGGCAGCCCGAAGGTGATGCAAGCTACCATGCCAGCTTCAAAAACATGATCAAAACAGTCAAGAAACCCACCCGTTTGTTAGGGAAACCCGCGCGTGCCTCAGCCTAAAACATGCTTTGTTACTGTTGAAGGGCTTTCGATTAAAGTCATTTTCTCTAGGCGCAAAACGGCAACCATCGAAGTAAGGCATGGTGAAGCGCTAGCGCGTGTACCGCTGCGTACCCCTGCAGCTTGGCTCATCCACTTCCTTACTCAGCGTGCTGGGTGGGTAAGGGAACACCTTGCCCAGCAGCAAGTTCTACTTACAGAGCACACTATTAACCCTTGGGAAGCGCGATGCCTTCCTTATCTAGGCCAAAGTCTGCCGCTTCAGGTAGTTGCTGGCGCTCGCGCATCATCAGCAACCTTAACCGACGAGCACCTCGTGATCTCGTTAGGACGACGCAGTACCAAAGTGCCAGAGCAGTTAACGAATGAATTGACTAAGCTATGGTTAAAAGAGCAAGCAAACGATTATCTTAGTGAGCGGTTGGACTACTGGTCGGCAGTCATGAAGCTGCAGCCTAGCGAGCTTAAAGTCGCAAACTTCAAATCGAGCTGGGGACAGTGTAACTCACGTGGGCGAATCGCGCTCAATTGGCACCTGATGATGGCGCCGCCAGAGGTGATCGATTATGTGGTGATTCATGAGTTGGCGCATCTCGAAGAGATGAACCACTCTGCTCGTTTTTGGGCACTTGTTCATCGCCACTGTCATCATGTTGACCAGAGCCGGGCGTTTCTTCGTGAGCGTGGTGTTTGGTTGCAATGGCGATAGAGATCAATAACTTGGTCGATTTGTCTCTTTTTGGATTCAGTTTTATCTTTTCGAACCCTAACATCAAGCTATTACGCTGAGAGCTTCTATACTGAAAGGAAAGTTGCTTAAAGCCAACAAACAATAATTATACGTAGTAGGGATGTAGCAATGAGTTTATACACGGCAGTTGAGCAAGCGCTGTTCAATTCGTTAACGAAAAAGATTGTTGGTAACGTCGTTTTCCTTCTTCTCCCCCACCTTGTGCTCCTAGGAGTAGGCTTCTACTACTCTGCCGAGATCGTCAGTATCGCCACTGAAAGTGTGCTCGATGAGGGCGCAAAAAGTGCGCTGTTAACGTTATCGAGCGAATTGTGGGTTATTGCGAGCGTTACTGTGGTTGTAGCGGTTCTTTCGGGTATCTTTACCATCTTTTTTATGCGTCATCTTTTCTTGCGTCCAGTGCGCGCCATCACTGATGTTTTAAGCCAAATTAGCGATAAGGATGGCGATATTTCGGTGACGTTGCCTGAGTATACCTACGATGAAATCTCGGAGATGGCGAGCAGCTATAACCGTTTCTCTGATAGCTTGAAAAAGATGATCTCAGAGTCCCGCCGCCGCAGTGTGAGCGTTGCACTCAGTGCAACACGCTTGAAGAAAGCGTTGGTAGGTGCCTCGGGCAAAGTGTCGCAGCAGGAAGAGAAAGCTCAGTTGGTGTTCCAAGCGAGCCAGGAGTCGACGGTCGCCATTGATGAGGTGGCCAACAGCACCATGATGATTAGCACTCAAACCGATACCAATATGGAAGAGGTGCGCTCGTCAGGTGATGAGCTAATGAAAGTCCTTGAGCAGGTACGTTCAATACGCAATCTGGTGAATAATTTCCAATCAACGGTTTCTCAATTAAGTGAGAACTCGGCAAATGTCACGCAGATCCTATCGATGGTGCAAGATTTTTCAGACCAAACCAATTTGCTGGCTTTGAACGCATCGATCGAAGCTGCGCGTGCAGGTGAAGCGGGGCGCGGTTTTGCGGTGGTGGCTGATGAGGTCCGCTCGCTATCGCAGAAAGTCAGCTCAGCGACGAGTGAGATTGATAAAAATATTTCACAAATGGCCACGCTGGTACAAACCACGCGCAGCAGTGCTGAAGATATTCAGCAGTATGTTCACAACACCGAGGGCTTTATCGAGTCGACCAACCAGCAGTTTGTAAAACTCGTGGGCGATTTTGAGCAGGTGAATAGCCAACTTTCGGGCATTAGCGCGGCGATTGATGAGTTGGCATACAGCAACAAGCAATCCCACGAAAATGTCTCTGAAATTGCCAGTATTGCGCACGAGATCAAACATGAAGTTGATGAGTCTGTTGAGCACTCTGACAAGCTAGAAGTTGCAACCGAAGAGACTCAAGAACTGCTATCTCGCTTTATCATAGGCTTTGGTGGTTTTGAGTCGATGATTATGGCTGGACGAAGCTGGTCGAAACAAACAAGTGACGCTATTCAGGCGTTGGCGCATCAGGGCTTGAATGTGTTTGATGTGCAGTATCGCCGTACTAATGAAGGTGTTGAGCCTGCAAAGTTTGACCTCAGCTACACCGATGCTTACGAAGCGGCGTTACAGCCTCTGTTTGACCGCTTTATCTCTGAGCGCCCAGAGTTTATTTATGCGATCGCGGTGGATAAAAATGGCTATGCGCCTGCTCACCACCAGAAGGTATCTAACCCTATCACCGGCGATTTTTCGGTAGACAATCTTAAGAGTCGTCACCGTCGGATCTTTGCGGGGAACCGTGCGGAGATCCGCCGTGCTCAAAATACCTCGCCGTTTTTACTTCAGACTTTTATTCGTGATACGGGCGAAGTGTTGAACGATTTATCGATCCCCATTTATGTTGATGGTAAACACTGGGGCGCTTTGATCATGGGCTTCAACCCAGAAACATTGTTGGAGGAGTAGCCCGAGTCTTGCGATAGCTGATATAAAAAAGCCGGCATTGAGTGCCGGCTTTTTTGTGGAGTGATCGGTTACAGGTCCGAGTCGAAAACGAGCTTTTCGATCAGCTGTTTCATCATGTCGTAGGAGAGCGGTTTAGATATCAGCGCCGAGACTCCTGCTGCTTGTATCGCGGCCAGTTGACTCTCATTTTGTTCTGATGTCACCATCATAATCGGAATGGTTGGCTGATCATCGCTAGCGCGGATATGTTCAACCATCTCTTTGCCGTCAACATTGGGCATATTGTAATCAGAGACAATTAAGTCGAAACGCTCTTGCTCCAGTAAAGCGAGTCCTTGAGCGCCGTCTTCTGCTTCAACAATCGATTCGATCCCGATATTCGTCAGAATCTGATTGAGGTACTTGCGCGCGAACTTACTATCATCCACAAGCAAAACGCGCAGGTTCTCATACTCCGATGTATCGCGGTCAGTGATCTCATCTTTGTCACAGATATAGTGCAGCGTGCTTTGCAGCGCTTTGCGAAAATCGTTCTCATCAAACGGCTTGGGAAGAATTGCAATGGCCCCGGCCTGGCGAATGGGCTCTAGGTAGCGATAGTGTGTTTCCGACGAGATCAGTAGAAAGGTGATATCAGAGAGTTCTGCCTGCTCTCGCATTTGCGTCACGACTTCTGTGCCCGTCATATCGGGAAGGTGCATAGCGGATAGCACAAGGTCGGGCGTTTGCTGCTGCATGGCTGTGATGGCAGCGGCTCCCTCTTCAAACTCGTCGATGTTAACAATACCCAGTGCTTTCAAGCGATTAACAATAATGCCGCGCTGCATATTGGATGGCTCGATCACTAATACAAAGAGATCTTCCAGCGTCATAAGGATGCTCTCATTTAGCGTTTACATGTGTTAATCAGTTTAACACCTGATCTCCAGATCTGCTGGAATCTGGCCATTTTTTTGACCGCGGTGGCAATAATACTGGCCCATGTAAAGGCGTAAGCACTATTATGGTTCGCTAATTTAGCTAAGTGGTTTGAGCTGTCATGCAGTTTTGGAGTTATCGATGAATCGCAGTGTTGTTCTGTTGTCCCTGTGCCAAGCGCTATTAGGAACCGGAAATATTCTGTTAGTCGCTGTAACAGGGCTTATCGGGCAGAGCCTAGCGCCGAGTAGTTCTATGATCACCTTGCCAGTGGCCATGCAGTTTGTCGGCTTAATGCTGGCAACCATTCCAGCGTCGCTAATCATGCAAAAAATAGGTCGCCGCAACGGCTTTTATCTAGGGAATAGTATCGGTATTGGTGGTGCTGTACTTGCCTCGATGGCGCTAATGAGCGAGCAGTTTTACCTATTCTGTGTTGGAACCTTATGTCTAGGTGTAGGGATTGGTTTTGGCACTCTGTACCGTTTTGCAGCTGTTGAAGCGTGCGAGCCGGCGCAAAAGAACCGAGCTATCTCACTTGTCATGTTAGGGGGAGTGCTCGCGGCGCTGATCGGCCCTGCATTGGCTGTTCAGAGTCGTGATTGGGTGCAAGGCTATGACTTTGTTGGCTCGTTTGTGGGTTTAATGGGGCTCTATATTTTGGCGTTGCTGCTTCTGACCGGCGTAAAAATTCCGAAACCCGCTGTGAGTGTGAGGAGCCAAGCCACCGCTCGGCCACTGATAGAGATCGTTTCACAGCCTATATTCGTGGTTGCTGTTGTTGCGGGCATGACCAGTTATGCGGTAATGAACCTATTAATGACGGCAACCCCGTTAGCGATGGCAAGGTGTGGCTTTTCGTTCCCTCAGACAACGTGGGTGATCGAGTGGCATGTGTTAGGGATGTTCTTACCCTCTTTTTTCACAGGGCGCTTAATTCAGCGCTTTGGTGCTGTGAACTTAATGCAATGTGGTGGCGCGTTGCTGCTTTTATGCACAGCGATCAATCTTAATGGCCAGTCCGAATGGCACTTTTGGTGTGCGCTAGTCGCTTTGGGTGTGGGTTGGAACTTTATGTTTATCAGCGCAACGAGTTTAGTTACCAGTACGTATCGTGAGTCAGAACGAGCAAAAACGCAGGCGACGAATGAGTTTCTTGTCTTTGGTATGGTCACGCTCTCAGCCATGTTGACCGGTTGGCTTGAAGCAACGGTGGGATGGCAAACAATGAACTGGATGATGGTGCCTATTGTAGCGTGGGCGATGCTTGTGATCGCTATTTTTTCGCGCAAGATGACGAGTCGCGCAGAATGTGTAAGTTAGTGATCGTTATTGGAGTGTGTAGTCAACGTATTTTGCATAGCTGAGCCCTGCTTAGCTCTCCCGCCGGTGAGGTACTTGTTGGGCGAGAGAGCTATTCTACAGAGCGCGCGGTTAGATAGGTATATCAGAGAGCTTCGTTGAGAAAGTCTTCACGAGAGTTTGAAGTGCTTAGCCAATAAATTATTAAAAAACACCGTATATAGACCTTTTCGTTTCTCTGTGATGTTACTGATCATGAAGATTAAAGTAGGCACTATAATCCAGCAAAAAACTATACTCATAACGGGGTTTGAGCTGTATGGGAAAACAGCTGATATGAAGTAAAGCATTGGCATATGGTAAAGATATAGTGAGAAAGTATGGGATGAGGCTTCTTTTATAAGCTGCTCTGCTTTTTGGCTTATTGCAAAGAAATTGGATTTTTTAGTGAGGTGATAGCCACTAAATATGTGTGCAGTTACAAAAAAAGCAAGAATATAATCAGAAGCAAACTTTTCTGCAGGTTCTAATAAAAGTTGATAAAATCCCGGTCCAATAATGCTTTGAGAGAAGCCATTGATTAGGTCTTGCGCATTATCTGTTGAGAATAATGCGATACCTACCACAGAGAGAATAAAGATTGATAGCGATTGGTGCAGAGTGAGTGAATAAGCGTTGAGCTTTTTAAAGCAGAATACACCGGCCAGCCATATAGGAAGGTAGAGTAATATGCTTAGCCCCATAACCAGTGTGATCAACGCGAGTAGGGCAATGCGAGACTTTCCTTTTGTATAAACTAATACACCGAAAAATATGTAATAAAGAACTTCGTAGCCTAATGACCAATATGGAAGATTTGAAAGTATTGGAGTTGCAATCCAGCTTTGATTAGTGAACGTTAAAGCTGAAAATAACGTTAATAATGGGTTTGGTTTTTCTTCGCCTAGCGAGTAGAATGCCTCAGGATTTAGTGATTGGCCTACGTAATAAAGCACCGCAGTAATAATAATGGCGGGGATGGCGACAGAATATATTCGCGATAATCGACTTATTGTGTATTTTTGGGCATTTTCTTTTCTATCAAATACAACATAAGAAATAACGAAGCCAGATAAAACAAAAAATATAACGACAGCTTCATGGCCAAAGCCCGATAATTGCCAAAGCCATCCGCCTGCAAAGGCAGGCACATGTGATATGAAAACAGCGATTGCCGCTGAAAACCTTACTAAATCCAAATATACAGAAAATTGTCTATTCATAGAAAGATTAAGCTTACCTACCAAACACACGCGAAAAAGGTCGTCGTTTAAGCGAACCAAACGGCACTTTTTTCATGGCTTCATAGAAGCGTTGCTGCGTTGTGTTACTACTTATCATTAAGCCTACCTACTTCTTGGGCTGGCCAAAATGGAGATAGAAAACGCGATCTTGATCATCTCATAGAATTGCTTTCTAAAGAGTGAACTTAAGCCTATACAGCCAAATTACCCTCTCTGCTTAGTCCTAGCGCCGACTCTAACCTAGCTGCGTGTGCATTAGCGTTAGCTGGCGATCACTCCTAGCCTGATTGTACGGGAAATAGCATAGAAAGTCGGAAAAGTTATCAGTTCTCGTTGTGTTTATTCAGTTAAAGTGAGATCAGTGATCGTGGCTTTTGCTAGACATCATGGTCGCGGCAGTGGATTGAGTTGATCTACTGATCCAATAGATTTTTCAGTTCTGCGACAAGCCACTGCATCGCAGGGCCGGATGTTCGTGATTTTGTTACAACAAGGTCGGCAGGTGCAGCCCACGTTTTATAGTCTAGGGCTAAATCAATGGTGTGTAATTCGTTGTTGCCTAAACCTTCCGCAGCGATCGGTTGAGGCAGGTAGCCCCAACCAACCCCTGCAGCAATGAGCTCTCGCATTTGGTAAAAGCTATCTGCCCACCAAGTTTTTGGTGACATGGGAGGTAACAGCTGCAGCACTTGTTGTGACTGGCTGCGCATCACAACTTCGCGGTGTAAAAGTAGGTCAGATAAGTCTAGGTCGGATGCTAAGGCAAGCGGGTGCTGCGGGTCGCATACGGCGACAAATGGCACATAACCAATAAGATAGATCTTTAGCGCACTTTTCAGTGCCACATCTGAAAACACTAAACCTATATCAAGGCGCTCATTTTGCAGGAGCTCGTGAATGTCTGGGCTGGCGCACTCTAAAAGCTCAAGCTCAGTATTTGGAAAGGTATCGGAGAAGCGCTTGAGTGTACTCCATAATCGTGGGTAGCTCAGTGCACTGTCCACTGCCACTCGAATGAGAGGTTCTTCCGCTTTATTGACCGCTACCACGGCTGATTCGAATTCAGCGGCTTGCATCAATATGGCACGAGCTTGCGGTAGTAAACGCTTACCATCGCTGGTAAGCGAGGGGATGCGAGTGGAGCGATCAAATAACGTCACGTTGAGATCGAGTTCTAGATTAGCGATGCCTTGGCTAATCGCTGATTGCGCTTTGCCCAGTTTGCGGGCGCAAGCAGAGAAAGAGCCGGTCTCAACAACGGTAATAAAGAGATGGATTTGATCAAGGCTCAACATATCACATAACCTGATAGTAACTAACTTTATACTATTGTATATCTAGATAGAATCGACGCCAGTTTCTTACTGGAGGTTTTTCAATGTCTGTGATGGAGCGTATTTTTCACACGCTGTTATTTGAGGCCATTGCGCTGCTGCTGTTTGTTCTTTTAGCTGGCGTAGTGACTCAAGGTGACTCTGCCACCTTAGCGGGGCTGGGTATCGGCATGTCTTTGCTAGCGATGATGATTAACTTTATCTATAACTGGGTATTCGACCACGTGGCCGGTGCTGATCGTGCGGTCCGTGGGCTGAAGCTACGGCTACTTCATGCAGGGTTGTTTGAACTAAGTTTAATGGCGGTTTCACTACCTGTATTGATGTACGTGTTAAAGATGGATTTTTGGTCGGTATTGGTTTTGGATCTTGGCATGGTGGTCTTCTTCTTGGTGTATGCCTTTGTGTTCAACTGGTCATACGACCTGATTCGCCAACGCGTGCGCTCCGATAGCCCTGCTACGCTGGGGGAGTGTTAAAGCCCCAGCGTTTTGAGCTTGCGTTTGGTCATACGGCGGATCTCACTCTCGTCCTCCGCTTTTTGCGCTTTAATCAGTAGCTTTTCGAGATCTTTGCGGCTCGTATTGCGAATCACCCATTTAATCATCGGAATACGATGAGCACTCAAACTCAGCCGGTCAAAGCCCATCGCGATTAGCAGCAGCACGGCCGCAGGATCGGCAGCCATCTCTCCACACAGCGAAATGGGTAGGTTAAGTGTTTTACAGCGCGCTTGTATCATCTCAAGCGCTGACAACACCGCAGGGTGCAGCGGATCGAATAGACGCGAGACTTTCGGATTATTTCGATCAACGGCGAGCAAGTACTGCGCTAAGTCGTTGGTGCCGACAGATACAAAGTCGATATAGGGTGCGGCTTTCTCTAACAACAAGATAGCTGCGGGTACTTCGATCATAATACCGAGCTTTGGCGCCGTTGCTTGCTTGCCCTCATTGTGTAGATCTTTGAGTACTTGATCGAGCAGGGCACGCAGCGCTTTGATCTCGTCAATACGGCTGACCATTGGCACAATGATCTGCAGGTTCTCGCGGCCGTGCCCAGCGCGGACCATAGCGCGTAGCTGCGTAATTTGCAGCGCAGTGTTATCCAATGTGAAGCGAATACCTCGCCAGCCAAGATAGGGGTTTTCCTCTTTGATCTCGTAGTAGGGGAGTTGCTTATCGCCACCAATATCTAGCGTCCGCATCGACACGGGTCTTGGGTAGTAGGCATCGATGACCTGCTTATAAACCCGGTACTGCTCATCTTCTGTTGGGAAGCCATCGTGGACCATAAACGGGATTTCAGAGCGATACAGCCCCACACCCTCGGCACCATTCACAAGCCCCGGCGATACGTCAGCCAATAGGCCGGTATTGGTCAGTAGCGTGACATGGAAGCCATCGTCTGTTTCTGCAGGTAAATCTTTGAGCTGCGCCAGTTGGGAGTTGAACTTCTCCTCATTACGCTTGATCTGGCGGTATTCGCGTGTCATCTCTTTAGGCGGTGACGCGATAACAAAACCACTGTTGCCGTCGATGATGACGGTCTGGCCGCTGTAACGTTCGATATCTAGCTCAGTGACGCCCATCACTGCGGGAATACCTAAGGCGTTTGCAACGATTGCCGTATGGGATAATGCCGAGCCCGAGCGGCAAATAATGCCGACAAGCTGATCTTTATCGAAATCAGATAGGTCCGTAATACTGATCAAATCCCCCGCCAGGATGATGGCGGTATCTTTAGGGGGCTCACGCAATCGCTTCTTGCGGAGCATTTGATTGATCAGCTTAATGGCGATATTACGCACATCTTCAGCGCGCGCCTGCATGTAAGGGTCTTCTGAGGCTTCAAACACCGCCGCGTGATCAAGCGCAGCTTTACGCACCGACCAGATCGCTGTGTTGCCTTTCTCGATGAGGGTGATGACGTTTGCGGAGAGTTCTGGGCTCGCCAGCATCATGCGATAAACGGTGAAAAGCGACGCGATATCTTCGGGTAGGTCTTTTTCAATACGGGCCTCGCCTTGCTCTACTTCGGCGATCGCACCTTCGAGTGCGTGATGAAAGCGCTCCAGCTCCTCTTGAATATCATCGGCTTTTTTCGGCAGGGATGCCTTAAGGTCCACTTGGCTGTTTAGCTGCGTAAGCTGACCAACAGCAACGCCTGTCGAGCCAGAGATACCGTCATAACGCTTATATAGCTTGCCGGGTCGGCGTCTTGGCATCCAGTCGCCAGACTTTTGAATCGCGTTCAGCGTTGCAGCAAGCTGTGAAGCCACGGTCACCAAAAACGCTTCAGCCTCCGGTGAGAAAGGCGCACGTTTAGTACCCTGAATAACAATAACGCCCACTAACTGGCGCAAGTGAATCAGCGGAACAGCCATAAACTGGCGATAGGGGGTTTCCTCTGCATCTGGGAACAGACGAAACTTCTCATGCAGCGAGGCATCTTCAAGGTTTAGCAAGTTTTTTGTGGCAGCAACTGTACCAACCAAACCCTCCTCAGGATTAAGGCGAATCTTCCCCACAGCCGACTGAGATAGGCCTTGCGTGGCGGCAAGAATCAGTTGCGCACGCGAGGGGGATTTTAGATAAAGACTGCAAACAGGCACCTCCATCAGATCGCTGAGTCTGGCCACAATCGTCTGCATGGCCGCGACTGCATTTTCCGCATCAGATATCTCTTGTACCAAGGGGGTCAGATTAGCTAATGAGTGTTGCATACGGGCCGGTCCTGTATAATCGAGAAGGCTGAGCGATTCTTGATAATCGCACATAAAACAATTGATTAGCAACGGCTGTTGTGCTGCGTTAAAAACGCCTTCAAACATGTGTTTGATGCTAACAAGGGGTAATGTGTGAAGAGCTTTTTGTTTACAACTGATAATGACCGCGGTGGCGTGATACTCTGCAATCTCGATACCCTCGAAGAGGCAGTGGACTATCTACATATCCGCTTTAAAGGTGTGGTGCGCGTGGAGCAGGGCAAGGACTACTGGACAGAGCAAAGTGGCTTTGTTTACCTCAATTCACCACAAGATGATCCACCCCCAGAACAAGGATGATTCGGGACACCTAAATGCTACGCATCTACTACGCAAACTCCCTCGAAACACTGCGCGATGTACTTGTTGAAATGGTACATCGCGAGCCGCTCAGCGATCCATTCGCGAGTGAGCAGATTTTGGTTCAAAGCCCCGGTATGGCTCAGTGGCTCAAGCTGGAGCTAGCGGAGCGCATGGGCATCGCTGCCAACATCGACTTTCCACTACCGGCTAGCTTTTTATGGCAAGTGTTTGTGGATGTGCTGGATGAGGTGCCTGAGCGCTCGGTATATAACAAAGCAGCCATGACATGGGTGTTGATGCGCCAGCTTCCCGAACTACTCGAGCAAGCGCACTTCGCTGTGCTGCGCCGTTACTGTAGCGAAGACAGCGATCCGCTGCGCCTATATCAGCTCTGCGCCTGTATCGCTGACCTGTTTGACCAGTATCTCGTTTATCGTCCCGATTGGATTGCAGCGTGGGAAGCGGGAGAAAATAGCCCCGCAGCCAATACAGAACACGCGTGGCAACCCATTCTATGGCGTCGCATTGTGGCCGATGTTACTGAGCGTGGCTTACCCCATTGGCATCGTGCCAATATGTATGAAACCTTTTTTCAGGCGCTAACCAAAGCTGACCGACTGAACAGCTTGCCATCGCGTGTGTTTGTCTTTGGTATCTCTGCACTACCGGAGAACTACGTTGAGGCGTTGGCCGGACTGGGTGAAAAGGTGGATGTGCACCTAATGATTGCAAACCCCTGCCGCCACTACTGGGGAGATATTGTTGATCCCAAATATCTTGCTCGGCTAAACCGAGAGTGGCTTACCAAACATCAAGGTGAAGCGCAGAGTTACCACCACGTGGGGCATCCGATTCTCGCGTCCATGGGTAAACTGGGCCGTGATTACCTCCACATTGTGCAGCAGCTCGAAAAGCCAGAAGTTGGCCTGTTTTCAGAGCCGTGCTACGACAACCTGCTCCATGCGGTGCAGTCTGATATTTTAGACCTGCAAGATAGTGCAGCGGCAGACACCACCAGCGCCTTTCGCTATCGTCCGGATGACAAGAGCATCCAGCTGCATGCAACCCATAGCCCTTTGCGTGAAATTGAGGTGCTGCAGGACCAATTATTGGCGATGTTTGCCGAAGATCCCGCACTTAAACCCCGCGACATTATTGTTATGATGCCGGATGTTGCCAGCTATGCGCCCTATATTGATGCGGTGTTTGGTAATGCAGAGCCTGAACACTTCCTGCCTTACTCCATATCGGACCGGTCCGCTGATCAAGAGATCCCGCTGATCAACAGCTTCTTACAGCTGTTGAACTTGCAAAAGAGCCGCTTTACCGCCCCGCAGATTATCGAGCTGTTAGAGTTACCGGCGACGCAGCGAGCTTACGGTATCTCGCCCGAGAGCTTTGAAGATATTCGCCACTGGGTGGCGGAATCGGGCATTAGCTGGGGATTAGATGCCGATATGCGTGCCGAGGTTTGCGATATCTCCTTTGCTGAAAACAGCTGGGCATTTGGTTTAGATCGGCTCTTTGGTGGTTACGCACTCGGGGATGTAGATCTATGGCAGGATACAGCACCCTATGCGGGTGTCAGCGGTTTATCGTCGGTGGCGCTTGGTCAGCTTGCTGCCTTCATCAGCGACCTAAAACACTACCGTCAGGTGTTCACCGGCGAGCGCAGCTTAGCGCAATGGATCAGTGAAATTCTGCAGCTGACCCAAACGGCTTATCAGCCAGATGATCACGACCATGAGGCGCTTGCGTTGATCAACCAGGCGCTAGAAAACCTGCAAACAACCTTTGCGGAGGCGGCCTTTGAGCAACCGCTGGCGGCGGATATTTTACGCGCTCATCTAGCCGAATCACTGAGCGCACAGCGTGCATCGCAGCGTTTCCTTTCGGGGCAGATCAATTTTTGTACCTTGATGCCGATGCGGGCGATTCCGTTCCGTGTCGTCTGCCTCGTTGGTATGAACGATGGCGCATATCCGCGCAGCTTACCGCCGCTAGGTTTTGACTTAATGGCCAACCATCCACGCAAAGGTGATCGCTCAAGACGAGACGATGACCGCTACCTCTTTTTAGAAGCCCTGTTGTCCGCCAAAGAGACGCTTTACTTAAGCTATGTGGGACGTTCGATCGCGGATAACACGCCGCGCATCCCCTCAGTATTGGTGAGCGAACTACTTGAATATTGTGAGCAAGCTTACGGTATAGCGGAGCAAGGCGAGAGCCTGCAGGCCTTGTTGCAAGTCGATCATCCACTCACCGCCTACAGCGAGCGTTACTTTGATGGCTCAGATGCGCGCTTGTTTAGCTACAACGGGCGCTGGTTACCAACAGCACAACCGCTAGTAGCAGACGCTAAGCCGATATCCGAGCCGTTGGGCGATGAGCCCATCATGTTAGATATCGAGAGTGTGGTGCGATTTTTCCGCAGCCCAGCAAAATACTACTTTGAGCAACACCTGCAAGTGTATTTTCCCGAGCAGGAGGAGGCGCTGCCAGAAGAGGAGCCGTTTGCTGTCTCGAACCTAGCGTTGTTTGCTCTGCGTGAGCGCTTGCTAGACGATGCGCTCAAAGGCGAGCCTGCTGAGCGGATCAGCCAGCAACTGCGTGCTGAAGGGATCTTGCCGGTTGGCCCTGCCGGTGAGTTAGTCCTTACACGGGAGTTGGAGCAGATGGCTGTGCTGAAAGACAAGATGCAAGCTTTTCTTGTGGGTGAGCCCTCAAAACAAGCGATAGATCTGCGCTTTGAGTGCTTTGGGCAGAAAGTGCAACTGCAAGGCTGGCTGCGCGACATCTACGCAACGACACGCCTAGAATATCGCGCTTCCAAAAGCCGCGATCATCATCGTTTTGGGCTATGGATTCGCCATTTGGCAATGAATGCCATGGGGCTTGAACGCGATTCCACCTACCGAGGTATCGATAAGTGTTTTGCTTATCAACCGGTACCGCCATCTGAAGCACACCAGACATTGGCCCAGCTGATTGAGTTTATGCTCCGTTATAGGGGCAAAGCGACGAGTTGGCAGCCAAAAGCTGCATGGCCGCTGCTCACGGGCTATCAGCATGACCCAGAAGAGGCGAGGAAGCGTGGCGAAAAAGCCTTTCTTGAAGCACAAGAATATGACCCGTATCTAACCCGCTTAGCGTATCGCTGGGAGGTGATTGAGCCGCTTATGATTGAGCAGACCGAGGCGCTGTTTGGATCTTTGTTGCGTTACCGCAAGGAGGATGAGAAATGAGCGCACAGCTATTAGATCCGGTTAGCTTGCCCATTCAGAGGCGCTGCTTAATCGAGGCCAGTGCTGGCACCGGTAAAACCTTCACGTTGGCGGCGCTCTATCTGCGTCTGTTGCTTGGTATGGGCAACGACCAACAGCAACGTCGCCCGCTCGGGGTGGAAGAAATTCTGGTGGTAACCTTCACAGAAGCTGCCACACAAGAGTTGCGTGACCGTATCCGCGTACGTATCCGAGAGGCTCGGCGAGCCTTTTTAGAAGGCAGTAGTGATGACCCGTTGCTGCAACGTTTGGTGGCCGACAACAGCGATCATGCACAAAGCGCTAAGCTACTGGAGATAGCGGGCGCTGCGATGGACCAAGCGGCGATCTTCACAATCCATGGCTTTTGTCAACGAATGCTGCGCCAACACGCGTTCGAGAGCGGCGCGATGTTTAGCCAAACCCTAACCACGGATGATGAGCCGCTCGTGCGCCAGGCATTGCTGGATTTCTGGCGCACCACTGTGTACCCGTTACCCAAGTCCTTGGCTGACGCGGTTTTAGCTGAGTTTGCATCGCCCGATGCGTTATTAGGTGAGGTGCGCAGCTATCTGGGTTTGCCACTGCTAACTCAAACGCCTGATTACGCTGAGTTCGACTTAGCCGCAGCTTGGGCGGCGCAAGACTCCGCCCTGCAAGCGCTACGTGAAGCGTGGCCAAGTGCTGCCGGTGAGCTGGCGCAGATCATTGCTGACTCCGATATCAACAAGCGCTCCTACAGCAAAGGTAACGTCCCCAAATGGGTGGATAAAGTAAGCGATATGCTGGCCGGCGTGATCAGCATGAAAGAGGGGCGTGAGCCGCTGTCACGTTTCTCAACCGCCATGCTGCACGAGAAAACCACGAAAGGTGCTGTGCCACAACATGCGATCTTCGCGCTGGTGGATGCCTATTTTGCAGCCGATGTGCCGATCAAAGCGGCTATTACCTCCAAAGCACTCGCTCAAGTGCGTATACGTTTAGCCCGAGCTAAACAGGAACAGCAGTTGCTCGCATTTGACGATCTGCTGACCCAATTAGCGGGAGCGCTGCAAAAAGCGCAGGGGAGCCAACTGGCAGACGCGATCCGCCACCAATACCCCATCGGGCTGATCGATGAGTTCCAAGATACCGACCCGTTGCAGTATCAGATCTTTAGCTGCATCTATCGTGCGGACAGCCAAGATAAAACGGCTCCCGCGTTACTGATGATCGGTGATCCCAAGCAGTCTATTTATGCTTTTCGTGGCGCGGATATATTCACCTACATGCAGGCAAAACAGGAGGTGGATGCACACTACACACTAGAGACGAACTGGCGCTCGGGTGAAAGCATGGTGGCAGCCGCCAATGCGCTCTTCAGCCATCACCCTGAGGCCTTTATCTACGCTGAGCAAATTCCTTTCTCCCCTGTTGCGTCGGCACCCAATGCAGGTGCTAAAACGCTGCAGTTTGACAGCACCCCGCAACCGGCATTGCAGCTTTGGTTGGCTCCAGAGCGGCTCAATAAGACGGAATACCTAGCGCAGTTTTCACAGTTAACGGCGCAGCAGATCAAGGCGTTGCTCACCGATCAGCGCTTTCAACTGAAAGGGCGGGCAGTTGAGCCTGCTGATATTGCGGTTTTAGTCAGAGATCGCAACGAAGCGGCAGCGGTGCAACAAGCGCTGGATGAGCAGGGCGTCGCTTCGGTGTTTATGTCCAACCGCAATAGTGTGTTTACCACACCGGAAGCACGCGAGCTTTACTACATCTTAGAGGCGGTGGCAGAGCCTACCGATGAGCGTTTATTGCGTACAGCGATTGCGACATCAGTCTTTCAGCTTTCGGTAGGGCAGCTGGAAGCGTTGTTTCAGGATGAGTTAGCTTGGGAGGCGCTGGTGCTTGAGTTTCGTGAGCTGAAGCAGGTCTGGCAGCGCCTTGGCGTGCTGGCGATGTTGCACCAACTACTGGTTACACGCGAGCTAACCGGCGGTTTTCTAGCATCGGCCAGTGGCGAACGCCGGTTAACCGATCTGCTACACCTAGGTGAGTTACTGCAGCAAGCCAGCCAACAAGTGGAAGGGCTGAGCGGTATTTTGCGGTGGTTATCGGAGCACCTGACATCGCCAAACCACAATGCACAAGAGCAACAGTTACGCCTAGAAAGTGATCGTTCTCGGGTGCAGGTGATCACTATTCATAAATCGAAGGGCCTGGAGTACAACCTTGTTTTTCTGCCCTTCGCAACGCTCTATCGCGCCAGTGATCGAGCGCTATATCACGATGAGCACGGTAACACGGTGCTTAATCTGGCGGCTGATGACGAAGCCCTCGCCAGAGCGGATCGTGAGCGCCTCGCGGAAGACTTGCGTTTATTGTACGTTGCGGTCACGCGTGCCGTTTACGGTTGCTATCTTGGGGTGGCTGATTGGGGGAGTAAGCGCATTAGCAGAGTTTCCGGCAGTGCGCTGGGCTATCTGTTAGATGCCGATGGCGATACGCTGGCCGAGCGTTTACATGCATTTGTTGAGCAAACAGCAGCCGTGGATTTTGCTGCAATCGAGTTTGATAGCGCCGTGCCTATGGAAACCGGTGATCTGCTGGCCGCATGCAGTGCGCCGCCATTAAGCGCACGAGGCTTCGTCGGTGAGATTGAGCGGGAGTGGCGCGTCACCAGCTACTCTGCGTTGAGCCGTGGCCATCAAACGATCACCGCAGAACCTGTGTTAGTTGATGCGCTGGATCTGGAGGTTGCTGAAGAGGCTGATACACCGCAGCATGATGACATACCCGATATTATGCACTTCCCCCGCGGCGCCGTCGCCGGGACTTTTTTGCACACGCTATTTGAAGAGATCGACTTCAAGAACACCGATGACGCGCTTTTAGCCGACGTCATCGAAAAACAGCTTTTGCTGGCAGGTTTTGATGAACAGTGGCAGCCGGTGTTGATCGATTTTATGCGCCGTGTGCTCAGCACCGAACTATCGCAGGCAGGTTGTGCACTGGCTGATATCGGTCCTACAGAGCGTTGTGTGGAGATGGAGTTCTTTATCCCCTTTGCATCTTTAAGTGCAGCGCCGGTTAATAGGCTGTTGCAGCAGTACGATCCGCTCGCGAAAAGTGCGGGCGAGCTGCGTTTTGAACAGGTGCGCGGTATGTTGAAGGGCTTTATCGATCTGACCTTTCGCTTTGGTGGGCGTTACTACGTGCTGGACTATAAATCCAACCACCTAGGCGATACGGTGGAAGACTATAGCCAGTCAGCTATGGCAGATGCGATGTGTGATCACCGCTATGATTTTCAATATGTGCTCTACACGCTGGCGCTTCACCGCCTACTCAAACTGCGCTTGCCCGATTACGACTATGACCGCGATATTGGCGGTGTTTACTACCTCTTCTTGCGCGGCATGGCGCCGGGCAGTGACCATGGTATCTACTACACCAAGCCCGAGCGCGCTCTTATCGAGCAGCTGGACCATCTGCTGCAGGAGGGTGTGTGATGCAGCTATTACAACGTCTATATGAGCTGGATCTATTACGTGATATCGATCTACAGTTTGCTCGGTGGTTGGGCCAGCGCTTCGAGGCTTCTCATACACTACTCACCCTAGCGGCAGTTGTTAGCCAGCAATCGGGCGAGGGGCACGCCTGCTTGCACTTACAACAACTCCCCAACTTGATCGCGAGCTGGCCGGATGAGCTGCATAGCGACGCCAAGCAGTGGTATGCGCAACTTGATGCGGCCTTGGATACTCATCAGCTTCTGCTTGGCTATGGTACAGAGCCAACGCCGTTGGTGCTTGAGCGTAATCGTGTTTATCTTTACCGGCTTTGGCACGCGGAAAAGCAGGTTGCTGAGGCGCTATTGGCACGCGCACAAGCCCGCGACGCCGCCTGTGACTTGCCAAGCTTTGGCGCTGCGCTTGATCAACTATTTATAGGTGCGACCGAGCAACCTGATTGGCAGCGGGTCGCTGTGGTGACGGCGGTTGCGCGGCGTTTAGCGGTGATTAGTGGTGGGCCGGGAACGGGTAAAACCACAACGGTGACCCGCATGTTGGCGATGTACCTACAACAGACCTTGAGCGCCGACCGGCAAGCGCGCCCGCATATTCTGCTTGCCGCCCCAACAGGTAAAGCTGCTGCTCGGTTATCGGAGTCGATTGCCGGAGCTAAAGCCCAGTTGCCAGTGGCGGAACCTATCAAACAGCTTATCCCAGAGCAGGGGATAACCTTGCACCGTTTACTTGGAGCAAGGCCACGAAGTGTGCGTTATCGATACAATCGTGATAACCCGCTTCAGGTTGACCTACTGGTGGTAGACGAGGCCTCCATGATCGATCTGCCACTGATGGCCGCGTTACTTGAAGCGCTGCCAGAGCATGCTCGTTTGGTATTGATTGGTGATAAGCAGCAGCTTGCCTCAGTAGAAGCCGGTAGTGTATTGGGTGATTTGTGCGCGATGCAAAGTGCAGCCGTGCCGACAGAAGCGATGCAAGAGCTGCTCTGTGTAACGTGTGGGCTACCAGTTACTGAGGGAGACACGCGTGTACTGGCTGATAGCGTGGCGTTTTTGCGCAAAAGTTACCGCTTCGCCGGAGATAGTGGTATCGGGGAGCTAGCCAGTGCAGTCAATAGAGGCAGTGTGAAGCAAACGCAGGCGGTGTTACGTCGTGGTTTTGATGACCTTAACTGGATAGAGGCACTAACGGCAGATAACCAACATCTCGTGCAGCACATGGCCCAAAAGTATAGCCACTACTTGAGCTGCTTTAAGCAAGCGATTAGCCCAGACGAGGCGCATGCTGCGTTTGCCAAGTTCCAGTTGCTGTGTGGATTGCGCAAAGGCGTCTTTGGGGTTGATGCACTGAATGAAGCCTTCGAAAACTACCTAGAGCGGCGGGGCTTAAAAGCCGCTGATAACCGCTGGTATGAAGGGCGGCCTGTAATTATTACGCGTAACGATGCAGCGTTGCAGCTGTATAACGGCGATATTGGGATCACGTTGTTCGACACCGAGCAGCAACAGCTGCGAGTGTACTTTGAGCAAGGCGGAGAGATGCGATCTTACTCAACCAGCCGCGTCCCTCAACACGAGACGGTTTTCGCGATGACAGTGCATAAAAGCCAAGGCTCAGAGTTTAAGGAGATTACGCTTGTGCTAACGGATAGCGCTCGGGTGATGAGCCGGGAACTTGTCTACACGGGCATTACACGCGCAAAACAGCATTGTAATCTGTACGGCAAAAAAGCGGTGATGTTAGCGGCGGTTGATCAGCCCACGGTGAGAATGAGCGGGCTAGCAGAACGGCTGTGGGGGTGAAGCCTCACAGCCGTTGGTGGAGCATCACAGGGAGACGCTAGCGGCGACGCTTCTCATCTTCCACTTTGATGCGGATCGGTTTTAGCTGATTGTTGCTCCGCTCAAGTGTGGTTTTACCCAAATAAGCGATGGTGGCAATCAGTAGAAGTGCGGCCAGTATCGTCATAAGCGACTCCTGTTTTATTGGCTATAAACTAACTCTAGTCTTTATAGACCCTGTTCAGCAACTTTTTGTTCAAAGTCTGTAAATCCTCCTACGTATTCCTGACCAATAAAGATCTGTGGAACCGTTTCAACAGGGCGGCCGATCGTTTTTTCTAGGTCGGCTTTGCTGATGCCTTCCGCATAGATATCGATGTAGCGGTACTCGAGTGATTTAATCTCACATAGCTCTTTTGCGCGTGTGCAAAATCCACAACCTGGTCGGCCAAAAATTGTAACTCGTTGCATGGGTATCTCCTCATCTATTTCCTATATGAAACCGTAAAATCGACAAGAAATCTAATCAGTTGTAGCTATCTGAGTTATTGGAATTGACTATCGTGTTAGCTATCCACAGAAGGTGTGGATAAGTTTGTAGATATCCGTGCTGAAACCGCTGTGAGTGGCATTATCTCTAGGTTTTGTAAAAACGACGAAAATTTAAGCTATTTTAACCACTTAGTGCGGTTGCCGAGAACAAAATAGCGTGCTGCATTTGCGAGATATACTACGAATTGCTCAGGATCATCTAGCCAATTAGCCAAGACTTTTGGAGAATAATCCGTATAATTCTGCGCAAAAAGCCCCGCGTGGATGTCAGTACTGTCACATTCATGTGCATAAAAACAGAATACGAAAATAGCTGGGCGACATCAGCGGTAAAAAGCGGAACCAAAAGTTTCGTTGCAGTGCGGAATAACCTGTAAAAAAGCAGGGCTTTTAGACTGACCGCGGTGATTTTCGAACCCCACAACCACGTATCAAACGGTGAGTAACGAGATGACGGCAAAAACGGCAGATGTATTGTTAGTTGGGGCCGGTGCAATGAGCACCACCCTGGGTATGCTGCTCAAGCAGTTAGACCCCTCCATTAACATTGTGATGGTTGAGCGTTTGGACCATGTTGCAAGCGAAAGCACCGACGGGTGGAATAACGCTGGCACGGGCCATGCCGCATATTGCGAGCTCAACTACACGCCAAAACAGGCCGATGGTTCTGTGAATGCAACTAAGGCGTATGCGATCAATGCTGCGTTTGAGGTGAGCTTACAGTTTTGGTCGTCACTGGTTAAAAAGGATGTTCTTCCTGAGCCACGTGCTTTCATCAACCCAACACCCCATATGAGCTTCGTCTGGGGTGAAGAGAACGTTGAGTTTTTGCGTACACGCTACGAAACACTTAGCCAGTCTGCGCAGTTTGCTGATATGGAGTACAGCGAAGATCCTGACGTTCTACGTGAGTGGATGCCACTCATACTGGAAAACCGCGACCCAATGCAGAAGGTTGCGGGTACACGCGTTCGATACGGCTCTGATGTTGATTTCGGCTCTTTGGCTCGCTCCATGTGTGAGCATCTTAACGAGCAGGAGAACTTTGAGCTTAAGCTAAGCTCAACGGTTAAAGACTTACAAAAGCGTGATGATGGCACGTGGGATGTTGTTGTCTGTAATGACAAATCCGGTGAAAACGAAACCGTTAACGCCCGCTTTGTATTCTTGGGGGCTGGCGGCGGTGCCCTGCCATTACTGCAACTCTCAGGTATCCCAGAGGGTGACGGCTATGGCGGCTTCCCAGTTAGTGGCCAGTGGCTAGTTTGTAAGAAGAAAGAGATCGTTGAGAAGCACTTGGCGAAGGTCTACGGTCAAGCGCCAATTGGTGCTCCGCCGATGTCGGTTCCTCACTTGGACACGCGTATCATTAATGGTGAGAAGGCGTTGCTGTTTGGTCCGTTTGCTGGCTTTACAACGAAGTTCCTTAAGCAGGGTTCGGTTATGGACCTACCGAAGAGTGTGCGTGCCAACAACCTTAAGTCTATGCTCTCTGTCGGCATGAACAATATGGACCTGACGCGTTACTTGATCAGTGAAGTGATGCAATCGCACGAAGCGCGTGTTGATTCGCTCCGCAACTTCTATCCAGATGCGCAAAACGATGATTGGGAACTGGCTTACGCCGGCCAGCGTGTGCAGATCATCAAGAAAGATGAAGAGAAGGGCGGTAAGCTAGAATTTGGTACTGAGGTGATTCGCAGCTCAGATGGTTCTCTAGCAGCGTTGTTAGGCGCTTCTCCGGGTGCATCGACAGCGGTGAATACGATGGTCAGCATTGTTGAAAATTGCTTTGCTGATGAGTTGGCTAACCAAGGTTGGGATAAGAAGCTTAAAGAGCTGATTCCTTCATACGGTGAGTCGCTGGTGGATAATCCAGAGCTACTCAAAGAGGTGCGTGAGTTTACGCTCTCGACGCTGCAGCTTGATGAAGCTTAGCCTTTGAAGACATGATAAAAACCGCCCTTGCAGGGCGGTTTTTTTTTGTGGCAAATATATAGCGAAGCGAAACAAGAGAGAATGAGTATGGACATTGATGATCTACGGGTGCAGCTCGCGATAGCTCAGACGGAACATGCTGCAAGTGGATTGCGTTGGGCGCTGCGTTGTTGTGAGCTTGCGTTAGCAGCGCTCGAGGCTGGCAACTATGGCGTAGGTGCGGTGCTCCTCGATGAGGATCAAAACATACTACTAGAATCGAGCAATGCGGTGTTTAGCCCCAGCTTTAACTCTGCTGCCCATGCAGAGATGCAGTTGCTCGCATTGTTAGATCAGGAAGTGGCACCTGTTTGTCCGCGACAGCAGATGACCTTAGTGGTTTCACTGGAGCCGTGTCCGATGTGCTTTTGCCGCATCATCTCAGCAGGTATTGGGCGGGTAATCTATCTTGCGCCTGACAGTAGCGGCGGAATGGCGTCACACCAAGATAAGCTTCCGCCTGCATGGCGTAACCTCGCAACACTGACGCGGGTAACACAATTCCATGGCGATGCCAGGCTGAGTGAGTTGGCAGCTGGATTTGCTAACGTGAACAGATCGGCATTACGAGAGAAACTGCTCAAGGCAATGGGAAGGTAGGCGGGAGACTACCTGAGTAACCCACCTATCAGTATTACATCATTTAGAACCAGTCGTCTCGGCGTTTCTTCTTTTTCGGCAGCAGCGGAATGAGCAAGCCAAGGATAACGCCACCGAGTGCCACAAGCCCGCCGTGCGTAAACCAGCGCATAAGGTTGCTTTCGTCCATGCCTTCGATCTGGCGATTGAGGCCTTTTATCTCTGCGTTTAGCTTATCGAGTTGTTCGGTATAGGTACTGTTTTCAGCTTTGTAAGTATCCAGTTCAGCGGCGAGTTGCTCAATCTCTTCGCCTTGCTCAGTGACCATCGCTTCGCTCTTTTGCAGTGCCGTTTCTAGCTTTGGTACTTTAATCTGCATACTGTCGCCGCTAGCAACATTATTGCCGTCAGCCCAGCCTACTTTTCCTGATGCTGTGCGGATCTGAACAAACTTACCATCGGGGCTTTTTTTAAGGATGGTGATCGGAGAGCCGCTACGTACACGCCCTGTAATACGAAATTTATTACTTGGGCCGCCATGAATAAATACAAATACATCATCAGCGATATGGCCCTTTTCGGCAAAAGCGGGCTGGAATGCGATCAAAAGCGCAGTCGTTAAAATCAATTTTTTCATTCTTGTGGGAAGTCCTCTATCTATCTGACGGAGCATTTTACGGATTCTAGCTAGCAGGGCTAGTGAAATGCGGCCGATAAAGGGTTCTGATGGCCATCGGGCTGTTAAGTTCCTGTGCTTTTTCATCGAGGGCTTGCTTCGACTGGTCTCAGCAGCTTAAGCTTTCGTTAATTTTTTTAATACAAAAGGAGTTTAGCTGAATGGAGAAGTGGTTCGATCCTACGATGATCCAGTCCCTGCAAGAGGAATATATTATTCCTTGGGGCATTAATATTGTAACTGCGTTGCTGGTCTTTATCGTCGGTCGCCTGGTGGTTAGCGTCATTATGGCGCTATTCAAGCGTGTACTGGGGCGCACGCGTATGGATCAGATGCTAGTTGAATTTCTTGCATCGATTCTCTCTGCGTTGTTACTGCTATTTGTCATCGTGGCATCGCTTGACCAGCTGGGAGTTGATACCTCATCGCTGATCGCTATTGTGGGTGCTGCTGGTTTGGCGATTGGCTTGTCCTTGCAAGACTCACTGAAGAACTTTGCCGCAGGCGTGATGTTGATTGTTTTTCGCCCCTTTCGTGCAGGTGATTTTGTGGAAGCGGGCGGCGTATCTGGAATTGTTGAGAACATCACAGTTTTTAACACCGTGATGCGTACTGGTGACAACCGCGAAGTCATTGTGCCGAATGGGTCGATCTACACCGGGGTTATAACCAACTATTCGAAGCGTAAAACACGTCGTGTCGATTTGGTGTTTGGCATCGGTTACGATTCAGACTTACGCGAGGCTAAGCGCATCTTGCAAACCATTGTTCAGGAAGATGAGCGAATCTTGAAAGAGCCTGAGCCTGTTATCGCAGTCTCAGAGCTCGCCGATAGCAGCGTGAACTTCATCGTACGCCCTTGGGTCAAATCGGAAGATTACTGGAAAGTACTTTGGGATATGAACGAGACAGTGAAGCTGCGTTTTGATGAGGCAGGCATCAGTATTCCATTCCCACAAATGGATGTGCACTTGCATAAAACAGAAACCCCAAGTAACTAAGTTACGCACCAGCGCCATGGCAACACTGGCTGTGGCGCTACTCCTCTCGCTGGGCGAGCAGTTTCTGCTTCATATCCTCAAGCTCTAAGCGTAAATCTTTGTTATCCCGCTCTTTGCGTTGTGCCTCCATCCGGTACTTAAAGATATCGTGGTCGCGCTTTTCAAGTTTCTCTTCCAGTCGTGCAAGGCGGGTTAAGTGCTCTTGGTTTTTAAGTTCGAGCTTGTCGATCGATGATTGTAGCTCCCCGATTAAGCCGTGCTGTTCAAGTGCGCTGGTGTCGGTGGTTAGCATACTGCCCGCAGTACTGCTCGGGCCGCCCTTAAGCTCGCTAACGATATGGCTATAAAGCGCTTTGAGATCGCTTGATTCGCGGGTGGAGTAGCGAATATTTTGCTCCATAGCGCGGTGTGCGCTCGCCGCGCCAATGGAACCGGCCAAGATGTGCTCGACCATACGGTGAAACTCCATCAGCTCGATAATAGTGATGTGAGTTTTGCCAGCAACTTGCAGATCTTCACAAATCGTGAAGATCGCATCACGGGACTTATCATCAGACAGATACTGCGCCAGCAGATGCTGGGATTCCTCGAGTTTTGCGCTCAGTGGAATGTAGGAGTCCAAGCCCGTGGGGCGCGCTTTTGCAGGCTTCCTTACGGGGGTAAGCACACTCATAAACTCGGTGGTGAACGTGCGCTCGTCCTTGTGTGGCTGATAGATCAACGAACCGACGACATAAAATATCAAGTTGAAGCTCAAGCTCCAGATCACGCTATGAGCGATTGGGTGGAATCCATCAAGACCAAAAAGTGCCTCTGGCCGCAGCAGCTCAATTCCCCATGGGCCAGCCAGCAAAATATTTGGATCTAGCCAACCGTTCTTGATAAAAGTGGGGATCGCAAGGGTGTATACCCAGATGCCGAAGCCCGCTAGCAAACCTGCGAATGCTCCCGCGCTGTTACCCCTAGGCCAAAAAAGACCACCAAATACCGCGGGTGCAAACTGCAAGACCGCCACGAATGAGAGAAGTCCTATCGCGACAAGAATATAGGAATCACTGAACTCATGCTCGAACCAGTAAGCACTGGCCAGTATCAGGGCAACTAGTGCCCAACGCATCTGCAGCAGATAAGGACGGAGTCCTTGTGCCTTGCTAAACCGCTCTATCGTAGGCAACACCCAGTGGTTAGATACCATGGTTGCTAGCGTCACCGTTGTCACGATAATCATCGCTGTTGACGCGGAGAAGCCACCGATAAACACCAGCATGGTGAGCGCTGACTGGCCTGCCTCCTGCGGCAGCAATAGCGCAAAGTAGTCTGCCTGGTGGTTGGAAAAGTCGCCCAATAGACCTGCGGCGGCGATAGGTATCACAAACAGATTGATCGCTATCATATACAGCGGGAAGACCCACATGGCCGTTTTAATATGGTGTTGATCGGTATTTTCGACCACGCTCATATGGAATTGACGTGGTAGCAGGTAGATACCAGAGAAGCTCAGAATGATCAGCGTAACCCACATGGAGAAGCTATGCTCTGTTGCCGATGCACTGGTTAGGTGAGTAAGCTCTGCCTCTGCGATGCGGGCATTGAGATCACCGATACCGTCATACAGCCCATACAGCACAAAGAGCCCAACAGAGAATACCGCGACAATCTTCACCATACTCTCCACCACCATGACCACTACCATACCTTGGTGCCGCTCGGTGGGATCGAGGCGCTTCGCCCCAAATAGAATCGTAAAGAGGGTCATCAGCAGGGTGACCAGTAACCCACTGTAGGACCACTGATCAGAGCTTTGTTGGGTAATTATCTCAAACGAACTAATGAATGCTTTTAGCTGCAAGGCGATATAGGGGAGCAAACCGGTGAGCGCAATCAGGGTCACGAGGCCTGCGATTTTTTGTGAGCGCCGATATCGCGTGGAGAGAAAATCAGCAACACTGGTGATCCGAAAAACCTCTTTAGCGATGACCATCTTGCGCAAGATGACCCACCAGAGCGCTATACCAATCAATGCGCCAACGTAGATGCCAAGAAAAAGCAGCCCAGAGGTGCTGGCAAAGCCAACACTGCCGTAAAATGTCCAAGAGGTATGATAGATAGCGAGCGAGAGGGCATAGATCCAAGGGCTTTTGAAAGTCTCGCCGGTTGTGGCAACGCGCCGCTCAACCAGCTGCGCGATGCCAAAAAGGCAGGCCATGTAGATCAGGATGGTCGATACAACAACAAGCGGTGAGAACATACGCCTTACTCCACTTCGTCTGCACTAGCTGAGATGTGCGCGTTGTATCTGTGAGCTAGTGCTTCTTAACCTGTTCGCTTGGCGATGGTTCGCAGCCACATTTTGGTGGCACAGGGTCTATTCCACCATCATTCCAAGGGTGACACCGGCCAATTCGCTTGAGACCGAGCCAAGTGCCTTTAAAGATACCGTGTGTCTCAATCGCTTCAATCATATAGTGCGAGCAGCTTGGGTAGAAGCGACAGTTATTCCCAAGCAAAGGGCTAATGAGCAGTTGGTAGCCGCGTACGAGCCCTGTTAGTAGTGTCTTTATCAGTTTCTCAAGCACTGTTAAGAACCATGCATCTTTTGTTCGCGCTCATATTCTTCGTGCTCAGCACGTAGCAGAAGGTCGTCAAAGAGCTGATCTGTCTCGGCTTGAAACTCAGCGGCGCCAGTGGCAATTTTGATTGGGATGGTGCTGTCTGCGATACGCACTTTGCGCTGGCCTAATGCGTTAAGAATACGCTTTTCTACCAAACTGGTTTGCTCTAACGTCGCATCAATTAGGCAAACCACAAAGCTCTTGTTATCTAAACGCGCAACATAATCAGATTCACGCAGCTGCTCTTGCAGAGTGCGCGCAACACAGATCAACGCATGGTCGCCCATGACGTAACCGTACGTTTGATTAATATCGCGAATGTTGGCGATGCTAACGATCAAGATTGAGTAGGGCGTGCGGTAGCGTTTCACTCGTGCAACATCTTGCGAACCCATCGTGAAGAGTTGGCGACGATTAAAAAGGCCCGTTAGCGTGTCGTGGGTGGCTTGGTCTTTGAGGCTTTTCTCCATCTCGACAAGGTCGGAGACATCTTGGAAGAAAAGGGCAATGTGGCTGTCGATAGGTGAAAAGGTAACCCGGTAGTGGTGTAAACCATCGCCGCTGACCAAACTTAAGCGGTGTGTGCTGGCTTCTGCTGACAGTTGAGCATCCTCTGTGAAGGCTTCTAGCGCTTCCACCACGTCGCTGCTTTGATTGAGTTGGCGCAGCGCCATATTGAGCAAGTCATCACGTTGGGTGTGAAATAGCTGAACGGCGGCCTCGTTGGCGTAGTGAATATGGTACTGCGCATCGACTGCAATAGCCGCAGTAGGGCTGCCTTCAAGCAGCGTATCTAACGAGAGAGTTTCATCAACCATAACATTTCCCTAACGGCATTGAATCTGTGCGTACATCATACGATGTAAACAGGTGTTTAGAAACTCGCCCTTGGCCGTATCAAGGCGAGTTTCGCTTCCTTTTAGTCGATCACAGATGCTGTTCAGCATACTCGGCAAGACGTGACCGGAATATACCTTCGAAGTGCACGTTAACGGCGCCTTCATAGCCCTTAAAGCGTTCGACGATATAGGTCAAACCCGACGTTAATGGTGTCAGGTAATTGGAATCGATCTGCGCTAAGTTACCGAGGCAGATCATCTTTGTTCCTTTACCTGAACGCGTCAGGATCGTTTTTAATTGCGAAGGCGTTAGGTTTTGTGCCTCATCAATAATCACAATAGCGTCTTGGATGCTGCGACCGCGAATGAAGTTTAAGGACTTAAACTGAATGTTGGCCTTCTCAATGGCATATTTCACGCTGCTTTGTGGGCGGTCATCGTTTTCATGCATCGCCTCAAGATTATCGTGTATTGCGCTCATCCAAGGCGTCATCTTCTCCTCTTCGGTGCCCGGCAGAAAGCCGATATCTTCTGCAACCGGTGGTGTCGAGCGGGTCACGATGATCTTACTGAAGATCCCTTTTTCGATAACGAGTTCAAGTGCACAGGCTAACGCTATTAGTGTTTTACCAGAGCCTGCGGCGCCGTTAAGAATGGCTAGGTCCAGTGTTGGATCAAGCAGAGCCTGCATGGCGAAAGCCTGATAGATATTGATCGGCTGAATACCCCAGCACGATTGCTGCATAAGTTTATCGTAGCCAAGGTCGCGCAGGATGAGTGTCTCGCCATCGATATCGGCAACGCGTGCCGCGAAGTCTTTGGAGTCGTCGTAGATATACTGGCCAATATATGCGTTGGGTAGAAGGTCATGCGCCACTTTATGGAAGGTGCGCCCGCCCTCTTGGTAGCTCTCGACATCGTCCACTTGCTCCCAAAACACGCCATCAAGATGGGTATGGCCTGCCGGCAGCAGGTCGATATCAGCCACTAACTGGTCGGTACGATAGTCCTCTACCTTTTCAAGGCCAGCCCCCAGTGCTTTGAGGCGCATATTGATATCTTTGGTCACCAGAATGACTTGGCGATCTGTTTCAAGCGACTGCAGATGTAACGCGCAATTGATAATCAGATTATCTTTGTTGCGGTTGTTGGGCAGTGACTCTTTGGTGGCTTGTAGTTCGTGGTCTGGGAAGATGCTGAGCTTGCCTAGCTTCGTGCTATGGCTTTGGGTCTGGTCTTCTCCTGGCAGAAAAATGGGTACGCCCCGTTTTATCTGAGCCGGAGAGTGAGCTTTGGAGAGTATTTCGTCGATCGCCCGGATGGCAAAGCGAGCCTCTTGGGCCACATTCTTCTTGCGATCTTTGATATCGTCGAGCTCCTCCAGAACAGTCATGGGGATGGTGACATCCTGCTCTTTAAACTCGTAGAGACAGCGAGGATCATGGAGTAGTACGTTGGTGTCGAGAATGTACAGCTTTGTAGCACTCATGAGCGTTATCCTTTGCAGCCATGGGTAGCGGTGCAAAATCATATGACTTTGCCCTCTTCATGATAGTCTATGACAGATGACGGAAAAGCGACATTAAGGAGTCAGATGTGGAGTATCGTTCAATTGTGGTGCTGACCGGCGCGGGTATTTCTGCGGAATCAGGTATTCGAACGTTCCGCGCGAGCGATGGTTTATGGGAAAATCATCCCATTGAGGAGGTTGCCACACCTGAAGGCTTTGCGGCAGACCCAACGTTAGTACATCGCTTTTACAATGCTCGCCGCGCGCAGCTGCAGGATACGGCGGTCGTTCCCAATGCCGCACACTTAGCCTTGGCTGAGTTAGAGCAGCACTTTGCCGGAGAGTTTCTCTTGGTCACTCAAAATGTCGATAACCTCCATGAGCGCGCTGGCAGCCATGCTCTGCGCCATATGCACGGAGAGTTATTGCGCTTGCGTTGTAATGAATCGGGGTACTCCTTTGATCACCATGGCGATAGCTCTGAAAACGAATCGTGCGTTTGTTGCGGCTTGAAAGGCACCTTGCGCCCAGACATCGTGTGGTTTGGTGAGATGCCGATGTTTATGGACGAGATTTACACCGCATTGAGTCATTGCGATCTTTTTCTATCGATCGGGACATCGGGGCATGTTTATCCCGCCGCGGGGTTTGTCGAGGTCGCCAATGAAGCGGGTGCACACACGGTTGAGATCAACCTTGAGCCGAGCCAAAAGCAATCGCACTTTAAAGAGCATATTTACGGCTTGGCGAGTGAGTGTGTGCCTGAGTTTGTGAACTCACTAATAACCGCTGGCCGCCAGTAGTTTCGTGGACGTCGTGCTGTTGTTTTTTGAGTCACGCTTGTAGTTACAGTTCTTGTAGTTACATTTTTAGTTGCGTTGAATCTGGCTAGGGAGCTTGGCGTGAAATTAGTATGGATCTACGGGCCGCCAGCTGCAGGGAAGTTAACAGTCGCTACCTGCTTAAAAGAGCAGTTTGGCTACAAGCTGTTTCACAATCATTTGGCCGTTGATATTGGCCTTGCGATCTATGATCGGTTTGGCGAGAAAGACTTTCTCAGTTTTACCAAGCAGGTCCGCCAACTTGCGCTAGCTAAAGCGAAGGAGATTGGCGTTTCTCATCTTGTGATGACCCACATGGCCTGTGCTGATCATGATCGAGAGATCATGGAAGATTACCTCGCCTTCTTTCTATCGCAGGGGATACAGACGTATCCTGTACACCTACAGCCAAGCCGTAGCGCGCTCTTAGAGCGTGCCATAAGCGATGAGCGAAAACCTTCACACAAGCTCTCTGACTCAAAAAAAGTCGCAGCACTGCTCGATAAACAACCGTTTGCAGCCATAGAGCATGAGAACGGCCTTGTTATCGACAATACCGAACTGACCGCGGAGCAGGTCGCCGGCGTGATTCATCGCCACGTAGACTAGAGATAGTTAGCAAAAGTGTCATCTGTCAGCAGTATGTTGGCATTTGCAACCTAATAAAGGATTGAGTGTGTTGAAAAAACTCTTAGCTGCTTTTTTATGGGCCGTTAGCATTGGCGCTTGTGCCAGTGACTACCCTGTCGCTGTTGTGACAGCAGACGCCGTCAGTAGCAGCCGCGAAACGCCCATAGAGGTGGTGTTTTGGTACCCCAGTGTGAGCGAAGGGAAGCTAAAACAGATTGGCAATACACGGGTCTTTGCGGTACCCGAAGTGCTGGACGGCGCGCAACCTGTCGATGGTCGTTTTCCTGTGATAGTGCTCTCTCACGGAGGTATTCGTGCCGCGTTTAGCCACTATAGCTGGGTTGCCCGTTCGCTGGCGCGCAAGGGTTTCATTGTGGCGACACCGGTGCCACCGGATCCGCGCGCGATCACTGCAAGTTCCGCATTTAATGAGTTGGCGCTGCGTTCCGCTGATCTTTCAAGTGCGCTAACAGCACTCCAGCAACATGATCTTTTGGCAGCGCATAGCCGCTTTGAGCAGGTGTTCGGTGTTGGCTTTTTCGTTGGAGGCGCTGCAGTTTTATCGCTAGCGGGAATGGAGTTTGATATTGGCAGATTAATGCAGACCTGTAACCGAGCTAACAGCACAGTCGATTGCGCTTGGTTAGCCCGAGAGGGCGTTGAGTTAACCGCGCAGGTGTTACAGCCGCTGGCAGGTTCCAGAAAGGACCGCCGTATAGCGGGAGTGCTAGCGATCAACCCAGAGTTTAGTGCTGCATTTGGTCTTAGCCGCATCGGTGTGCCAGCCAACGTTCTCGAGCTAAATCGATCAGGGCAGGAGGCGCTGGCGTTTAACGATGCGGCCCGCGCCGCGCTATCGATTGATTATCAAGCAGAGCCCAGTATCGCCGCCATGAGTGCATTTAGCGTATGCACCGAAGAGGGGAAAGCGATGCTAACAAAGGTGGGAAGTCCTATCTGTGACGAACCGGCGGATGAGTCTCGGGCGGCACAGCAGCAGCGTTTGTTAGCGCAGATCACAAGCTGGCTAGCGACGCAAACAGCGGCGCATGATGGAGCGCCGTAGCCCGAGGTGGCCACGCCCTTTGTTGTCATCGTAAGGGCTAGAGAGGCCGTATCAGTTTAACTGCCACTAAGTCATCTATTCACCTGCGCTTAGGTCAATGCTGGCATCAAGATAGATTAACTTGCTGTAATACAAAGGTTTAATCTGTCATAAAAGTGGACTATGGTGAAAAGACCACTGCGTCATCAAAGGCATGCCGCTGATCGTTAGCGCTTTATTTATTAGCTGCATGGCCCGTTCTGGAGGTTGTGTATGATTAAAGAACATTTTATTAACGCGAAAGTGACGCCGTTGGCGAGCTTAGATACGTTATCCCCCCATGAGGTCGCCAAGCTTCAGGATATCAGTAAAGGCGGTCTTTATCGTTTGTTTCGCCAATGTTGCTTGGCCGTCTTAAACACCGGTAGCGAAATGGACAGTACCAGCCAAGTACTCGATAAGTTTCGTGATTTTGATATCCGCATTGCTCACAAACATCAGGGTGTTCAGTTGGAACTGATCAACGCGCCTGCGTCCGCGTTTGTGGATGGCGAGATCATTCAGGGTATCCGTGAGCACCTCTTCACGGTGTTACGAGACCTGCTGTATATCGGCGATGAGCTTGATCAATGCTGTGATGGTCTCGACGAGACCGGGCGTACAACCAACACCGTATTTCATATCCTGCGCCATGCGGCGGCGATGCGGCCACACATAAAACCGAACCTCGTGGTGTGCTGGGGTGGCCACTCCATCAAGCGCCACGAGTACGAGTACACCAAGAAGGTCGGCTATGAGCTAGGGCTGCGCAGTTTTGATATCTGCACCGGTTGCGGCCCGGGGGCGATGAAAGGCCCGATGAAAGGCGCGGCGATTGCTCATGCTAAGCAGCGCAAAGCCAATCCGCGTTATATCGGTTTAACTGAGCCTGGCATTATCGCGGCCGAATCGCCTAACCCCATCGTCAATGAGCTGGTGACACTGCCCGATATCGAGAAGCGCCTAGAAGCTTTTGTGCGCCTTGGGCACGGTATTATTGTGTTCCCAGGTGGTGCCGGAACGGCAGAAGAGATCCTCTATATGTTGGGTATTTTGCTCCATCCGAAAAACGCGGATGTGCCTTATCCGTTGGTGTTCACCGGCCCACAAGGAAGCGAGGCATACTTTGAGACGGTAGATCGTTTTATCCGCACAACACTGGGTGATGAGGCGACGAAACGGTACCAGATTATTGTTGATGACCCGCATGGTGTCGCTGTGACAATTAAAGAGGGGATGGAGCAGGTACTGGCGTACCGTAAGCAGACCGATGAATCATTTCACTTTAATTGGCAGTTACATATCCCCGAAGAGTTTCAGCAACCATTTGAGCCGACGCATGAGGCGATGGCGCAACTGTGCTTAAAAGAGGGGCAGCCTGATTATATTCTGGCCGCGCAACTACGCAGAGCGCTCTCTGGTATTGTGGCTGGCAACGTGAAAGAACCTGGGGTGCTTGCCATTGAGAAACACGGCCCGTTCGAGTTGACTGGTGACAAGGTCATTATGGATGCACTAGATGAGCTGTTGGAGTCATTCGTGAATCAGCATCGTATGAAGATCAATCACGAAGAGTATGTGCCCTGCTATCGCATCGTTAATTAGGCAATAAAAAAGCGCACCGAGCGTTTTGCTGGGTGCGCTTATACGGAGCAGAGGTGCTGTTACGGACGCTCAAGCAGTGCTGCGATACCTTGTCCGCCACCAATACACATGGTGACAACGGCATATTTACCCTGAACTCGCTCGAGTTCGTACAGCGCTTTGACGGTGATAATGGCACCCGTTGCGCCGATAGGGTGGCCTAAGGAAATGCCTGAACCATTCGGGTTAACTTTATCGCTAGGTAGCTCCAAGTCACGGCAAACCGCGAGTGCTTGTGCGGCAAACGCTTCGTTCACTTCCCAAACGTCGATATCAGCGACCGATAGACCTGCGTTATCAAGCAGCTTTTTCACCGCTGGAACCGGGCCGATACCCATATATTTGGGTTCGACACCGGCAAATGCGTAGCCTTTTAATTTAGCCATCGGCTTCAGGCCGCGCTTCTCAGCTTCGGCTGCGCTCATCAGTGTGACTGCCGCAGCTGCGTCGTTCAGGCCTGATGCGTTACCTGCTGTCACAGTGCCATCTTTTTTGAAGACTGGACGCAGCTTTTCCATATCTGCAACTTCACAGTTTAAGCGGATATGCTCGTCGGTATCGAACACCGTTGTGCCCTTACGGCTGACAAGCTCAACTGGCATGATCTGTGATTTGAAACGACCTTCTGTTGACGCGGTTTCGGCACGGTGGTGGCTTTGCGTTGCGAGTGCATCTTGGTCTGCGCGGCTGATTTGCCATTTTTCAGCGATATTTTCAGCAGTGATGCCCATATGAGTGTCGTCGAACGGGCAGGTCAGTGCACCGACCATCGCATCAACGATTTGGCCATCACCCATGCGTTGTCCAAAACGTGCGCTTGGCATCCAGTACTGCGAGCGGCTCATAACCTCTGCGCCACCGGCAACCGCAGCATCGCATTCGCCGAGTTCAATTTGTTGAGCCGCAGTAACAATGGCCTGTAGACCACTGCCGCAGAGGCGATTGACGGTTACAGCGGGTGTTTCTTTGGCTAAGCCACCGTTAACTGCAGCGACACGACTGAGATACATATCCTGACGCTCGGTGTGAATAACATTGCCAAAGACGCAATGCCCGAAGGCGTCTGCGTCTGCATTGGAGCGGTTGACTGCCTCAGCGACGACGGCTGCAGCAAGCTCGCATGGCGTTTTTGTTTTTAAACTGCCACCAAAACCGCCGATCGCTGTTCGTACACCGCTAAGGATCACAACTTCGTTCTGACTCATTCTTATTCACCTTTCCTGTTTGCACTGTGTCTTGATGTTAAAACAAACGTTTGCGACAGGTCATCGGTGCAGCTAAGCAAATAGGCGTAAAATTAGACTAATGAATCATCCAGTTGCACCGGACATTAGCGACGTTTAGGGCGTGGTGGTATATTTAGCAGCGCTTAAAGTGGGAACGAGTTTTGGTTTGAAGAACAAGTTAATAGTTACACTGACCACCGTAAAGGGTTCTAGGCAGTATTCGCTCGGGCAGTTAGCGCGCTATGTGATCGCGTTGTTTATTGTGCTCACGATGCTGAGCTTTGCGGTGTCTAATTGGTTGCTAGTGCGTACGCAAGATGATCTAGCGGTACTTGAAGAGGATCATCAGCAACTGACAGATCAGTACGAGCTGATGCTGGGTACGCAAAGCCTATATAAAACAGAGTTAGACCAGCTCAGTGCATCTTTATCACGTGTGGCCTTCGAGCGGGATCGGCTGCAAGCCGAGAACATCCGTATGGGCGATCAGCTGCAGGAGGAGACCATTCGCGTAGGAGAGCTGCATGCCACATTGGGTGCAAGCCTCAACGGCTTGGAGGCGATGCTCAACTTAGATACCACCGAAGAGGTCACGCCTGAACGCTTAGAACAGCTCACATTGATGGCGAACCAGCGTCTCTTTATGCTGAACAGCATTCCAAACGGGTTGCCGATTCAGCCGCTGCGTATCACCGACAAGTTTGGTATGCGGATGCACCCTATTAAGAAGCGGCGTATTATGCATAACGGTATTGATTACAAAGCTAACATCGGTACCCCTGTTTATGTTACGGCAGATGGTGTTGTGGAGTATGCAGGCAATAAAGGCGACGGCTACGGTAAACAGGTGGTTGTACTGCATAACTTTGGCTTTAAAACAGTGTATACGCACCTAAATTCCACCAATGTGAAGCGGGGTGAGCTGGTTCACAAAGGGCAGAAGATCGCTGAAAGTGGCAATACGGGTAAGTCGACAGGCCCGCATCTGCATTATGAGGTAAGATATCTCTATAAACCGCTGAATCCGGCGCATTTTGTGTCTTGGAATATCGCCAATTTCGATACAATTTTTTCAAACGTAAAGAGTGTTAAATGGGCATCCTTAAAAAATCTGTATCCGCTAAATCAATCCGCTCAGCCATAACGATCATCGCTGAAGGCAACAAGTTTACCGGTGACATGAGTATCGTCGGAAAGATGCACATAGACGGTATGTTTGATGGCAGCATCAGCTCGTTGGATGATATCTCAATCGGAAAATCTGGCCATGTGACGGGTAGCATCAAAGCTAAGCAGATCATGGTTTCTGGTCTTCTTGAAGGTGAGGTGGTGTGCGATGAGCTGCATATTGAAAAGGGTGGCCAGGTACGTGCAACGGTACTTAGCAAGACCATGGCAATTGATCCTGCAGGCTGCTTTTTAGGAGAGCGCCGCCAGCCTGAGACAAGTATTGGGCGGACTCTGGAAGCCTCTGAGTATAAAGCGGGAGTTGAAGCGATCGATTCTCTCCCTGATAAGATAACCCTGCCTTCCGAGTCTTCTTAATTCTGCGATTATGTGTGAACTATTAGGTATGAGCGCAAATGTCCCGACGGACATCTGCTTTAGTTTTAGCGGTTTGATGCAGCGCGGTGGCGGCACCGGGCCACATCGAGACGGTTGGGGGATCGCCTTCTACGAAGGTAAGGGTGTTCGCTCATTTCACGACCCCGAGCCTAGCTGCCAGTCGCGGATTGCTCAGCTCATCAAAGAGCATCCGATTAAAAGCCTGTCGGTGATCAGCCATATCCGCCAAGCCAACGTAGGCTCGGTCTGTTTAGAGAACACGCACCCATTTATGCGTGAGCTCTGGGGTTACACGTGGGTATTCGCACACAACGGCCAGCTCGATAAAGGCTTGTTTGATTTGCCGCTGAACTTCTATAAGCCAGTCGGTAGTACTGATAGCGAGTACGCATTTTGCTGGTTACTCGGGCAGATTCGCGAGCGCTTCCCTGAGCGGCCGGAAGATTTGGCGGCACTGAGCGACTTTATCCATCAGTGTTGCGAACAGCTGCGTGCGTTAGGCGTTTACAATATGTTGCTGTCTGACTCCTCTCTGCTCTATGCGTATTGCTCGAGCAAACTGTCATGGCTTACACGCCGCGCTCCGTTTGGTGAAGCCACGTTGATGGATGACGAACTCACCGTCGACTTTTGTAAAGAGACCACTCCAAACGATATCGTGACAGTCATAGCAACAGAACCTCTCACCGATAATGAACAGTGGACCGCTTTGCAAAGTGGCGAGCTAGTGCTGTTTCGCGATGGTGTTGATCAGCTCCACCTGACGAGCAATGCTGTTGCGGCCGATTAATCTATTAACGATGTAAGCCGGTCAGCTATCTACCGTCTGCCCTGCAGTCACACTGACACCTGATCCGCTGGCATTTAGCCAGCGTACGCTGTTACCCTTCCCACCAGATAATTTCGACAGATAAACGTCTAAAGGAACACCGTTTGAAAGATGCTATTGCTGCTGTTTCAGCCAAGTTTGATGAATGTTTGATCAAAGATCGTGCGGCGTTACGCCGTAAGCTGGATAAAATCGTTGAGCGCGAAGCTAAGAGCCAACCGATCGATAAGCTTGAAGCAGAGTTCGTTGCCATGTTCGAGAAGAGTTCTCAGCTTGTAACAGAGCGAACAGCAGCCGTGGGTAAAATCGATTACCCGGACCTCCCTATCTCGCAGAAGCGCGACGAGATTGCCGCCTTGATCGAAAAGCATCAAGTTGTGGTGATCGCGGGTGAAACAGGTTCTGGTAAAACAACCCAATTGCCCAAAATCTGTATGGAGTTGGGTTTAGGGCGCTTCGGGTTGATCGGTCATACCCAGCCGCGCCGTCTTGCTGCGCGAACGGTGGCGACACGCATCGCCGATGAGTTGAAAACTGAAGTGGGCCAAATGGTCGGCTATCAAGTACGCTTTACTGATCAAGTCAGTGATGCATCGCAAATCAAGTTGATGACCGACGGTATTCTGCTGGCAGAAAGCCAACACGATCCGCTCTTTTCGCGTTACCAAACACTCATTATTGATGAGGCTCATGAGCGTAGCTTAAACATCGATTTCCTGCTGGGTTACCTTAAGCGTATTCTGCCCAAACGCCCCGATTTAAAGCTCATTATTACCTCGGCCACCATTGATCTGGAGCGATTCTCAAAACACTTTAACGACGCGCCGGTCATCGAAGTGTCCGGCCGCACCTATCCGGTTGAGGTGCTCTATCGCCCTTTGTTGAGTGAAGATGCGCAAGAGGAGCAGCAAGATCGTACCCAGCAAGAGGGTATCCTCGATGCAGTAGAAGAGATTATTCAGCTAGATAAGGGTAAAACTCAAGGGCCAAGGGATATCTTGGTTTTTCTGAGTGGAGAGCGTGAGATCCGCGAAACCGCTGAGCGTTTGCGTAAAGCGGCACTAAAAGACACGGAAATTATGCCACTGTATGCAAGGCTTAGTGTGGCGGAGCAGAATCGTATCTTTCAGGGTAAACGTGATGCCGGACGACGAGTTGTGTTGGCAACGAACGTGGCGGAAACATCGGTGACGGTGCCTAATATTCGTTATGTTATTGACACTGGTGTGGCGCGTATCTCCCGCTACAGTTATCGTTCGAAAGTACAGCGTCTTCCGATTGAGCCGATCTCGCAAGCTAGCGCTAATCAGCGAGCTGGCCGCTGCGGACGTATTGCTCCCGGTACGTGTATTCGTTTGTACAGCGAAGATGATTTCCAACAGCGCCCCGAGTTCACTGATGCTGAGATTCGGCGTACCAATCTAGCGGCGGTTATTTTGCAGATGCTAAATCTGCGCCTTGGTGATATTGCTCAGTTTCCTTTTATAGATCCGCCAGATCGCCGCTATATCAACGATGGTTTTAAGCTTCTCGAAGAGCTTGGCGCTGTCACCACGCAGCGTAAGATGACCAGCTTAGGGAAAAAGCTCAGTAAGCTGCCTGTAGATCCTCGTATTGCGCGTATGATTGTCGAAGCTGAGCACCAAGGAGCGCTACATGAGGTGCTTATTATTGCCAGTGCGCTGAGTGTGCAAGATCCGCGCGAGCGACCGGCGGATAAAAAGCAAGCCGCCGATCAGCGTCATAAAGAGTATGAGCACGAAGACTCTGACTTCATGACGATGGTTAACCTTTGGAACCTTTACGAGGAGCAGCGTCAGGAGCTTTCTCAAAACCAGCTGCGTAAGTTCTGTACTAAACACTTCCTCTCTTTTATGCGCATGCGTGAATGGCGTGATACTCATCGGCAGTTGCATATCAGCTGTAAGCAGCTAGGCATGGCCGACAATAAAGAGCCAGCCACTTACCAAGCGGTGCATACTGCTTTATTGGCGGGATTGCTCAGCCATATGGGCTTTAAGCAAGAGAATAAAGAGTTCTTGGGAGCACGAAACCGGCGCTTCCATATTTTTCCCGCTTCAAGTCAGTTCAAAAAGCCGCCCAAATGGGTTATGGCTGCAGAACTGGTTGAGACCTCTAAATTGTATGCCCGCATGGTGGCGCGTATCGATCCCGTTTGGGCTGAACCGCTCGCAAAGCATTTGGTTAAACGATCTTACATTGAGCCTCGCTGGAACAAGAAGCGGGCGCAGGTGGTTGCGACTGAGCAAGTATCCCTGTTTGGGTTGTTGATCGTGCCCAAGCGCAACATCAATTATGGCCGCATCGATCCAGCAGTAGCCCACGAAATTTTTATCCGCTGTGCGTTAGTCGAGGGGGACTTCCATACACGAGGCCCGTTTTTCAAACACAATCGTCAACTACTTGAGCACGTTGAGCTGCTTGAAGCGAAGTCACGCCGTCGAGACCTACTGGTTGATGAAGAGACTTTATTTGGTTTCTATCATCAGAAGTTTGCAGAGCTTGATGGCAGCCATATTGTGAATGGCGCAGGGTTTGAACAGTGGCGACAGAAAGTTGAAACCGACGCCCCTAAGGCACTTTTTCTGACCAAGAGCGATATCTTGCAACGCTCTGATACTCACGTCAGTAAAGGAGCCTATCCTGATACATTGCCCCATAGAGGCGTTCAATTAAAGTTGAGTTACCATTTTGACCCCGCAGCTCCAGACGATGGTGTGTCGGTTCATGTGCCGGTCGCTTTGCTAAAGCAGCTGCCTATGATGCGTTTACCTTGGCTTGTACCAGGAATGTTACGGGATAAGTGTGAAGCGTTGCTGCGTGGGTTGCCTAAACAACTGCGTAAAAACTTCGTTCCTGTACCCGATTACGCAAATGCGGTGGCGGAAGCGATGGTTTTTGCTGATGGCGATCTATTCGAAGCGATGGCCCACCAATTACTGCGTATCGGTGGTGTGCGTATTGATCCGAATGCGTTACGTGTTGTCGCATTGGATGGTCATTATCTCTTCAACTTAAAGCTTGTGGATGCCAGGGGCAAGGTGATTGCCCAAAGTCGCGATTGGGAAGCGTTGTGCGCCGAGTATGGGCATCTAGCTGATGAGGAGATCAAAAGCGCACCGGGGGACCAATGGGGTAAGAAGGGGCTTACCCGTTGGGACTTCGAAGATCTCGAAGAGAAGATACAGATTAAACAGGCAGGCGGATTGTACGTTGATGCTTGGCCTATGTTGGTTGATAGAGGGGACTCGGTTGAACTGACCGTAGCTATGTCTCCCGACCTTGCTGCAAAAAAGACGGTACAAGGTATCTGTCGCCTGATGATTTTGGCTGCAAATAGCCAAGTTCGTGCCGCCAAATCCAGCCTCAAGGCTCTAAACCAGAATCTGCTCTTCGTAAGTAAGGTCTATACTAAGAAGCAATTAGAGGATGATCTGGTCATTGCAGCCATCAAGCGTATTGCCTGTTTAGATAAGCAGATGGTGAGAAGTCAGTCGGCTTTTAATGCCGCCTTGGCAGCGGTGAAGCGCGATCTTGTCGATACTGTGAAAGAGGTGGCGGCATTGTCTTTTGAGGTGCATCGCTCCTACCATGAGGTGCAAAAAGCGCTCAATAAACAAGTTGGATTTGATTCAGTGACCATTTTGGGCGATATCAAGCAGCAAGTTCAACGGCTGGTCTACAAAGGGTACCTTGCCCATATATCGTGGCAAAACCTCAAAGAGTACCCAAGATATATGAAAGCTGTTGAAATCCGCTTAGAAAAATATCCTCGGGAGCTAACTCAACAAAGACACTTTAGTGAACAGTTGCAAGGCTACATGAGTCGTTATGAACAACGTGCAGAAAGCTTGCTTAAACTAGGGCAATGGGATGAGCGTTTAGATAGCTTTAGATGGTATTTGGAAGAGTATCGCGTACACCTTTTCGCACAGCAGTTAGGCACGGCTGAAGTCGTGTCTGACAAGCGCGTGAAGCAGCGTTGGAATCAGCTACAAAGTGATTAGAATCAATGAATCAGATGCTGTTAAGGTTTGCTAACGATTTGAGTTCCTTGGGGGTTGCACTGATACAATGCGTGTGCTGTAATGCGCCTAATTTAAATCGACGTGCCAAGGAATTTGGCGGGTTAAATAAAAAGTAATACGAATAAACAAGTGAAAGAAACCAAAAAAATATCTTTCATTTGTTTGAAATATTCGAAATGTATAGTATTTTCTTGGTTAGCTGTGTTCATTTATTTGGGCAGGCATCAAGAAAAACTAGAATTCACTACTAGTATGTTGAATATTGAAGGGGAAATGTTGATGAAAAAGTCACTGATCGCTCTGGCTGTTGCTGGCGCTCTGGCTGCTCCAATGGTTGCGCAAGCTGACGCTACACTGTACGGCTCTTTGCGTGTAATGGTTGTTGACCAAGAAGACAGCGAACTAAACGTTGCTGATAACTCTTCTCGTATCGGTATCAAAGGTTCTGTTGACACTGGTATCGACGGCGTTAAAGCTATCTACCGTGGCGAGTGGAAAGTAAACACTGCTGACGGCGCTGACTTCGGTGCAGGTCGTCTGGCTTACGTTGGCCTGACTGGCGGTTTCGGTACTGCTGCTATCGGTCAACAGTGGACTCCTTACTACACGTTCGTAACTGGCGCTACTGATATCCTAGACGGTAAGTCTACTGCTCCAACACAAGACGTTTTCCGTACTGGTAACGCTATCGCTTACGTTTCTCCAGAAATGGGCGGTTTCCAAGGCGCTTTGGTTGCAATCGCTGATGACAACGCTAATGGCGAAGACGTTGACGCGTACAACGTTGCAGCTAAGTACTCTGTTGCTGGTTTCACAGTTGGTGCATCTTTGCTGACAGACGAAGCGTCTGACAACGACATGACTGCGGTATCTGCTGCTTACGCTGCAGGTCCTCTATACGTTGCTGCTTTGTACCAAGACAAAGAAGCTGCTGACGTTAAGCAGTGGGAACTAGCTGGTTCTTACGCTTTCGGCGACACTAAAGTTTTGGCTAACTACATCGACTTCGACAACGACGGTAACGGTTTCGGTCTAGAAGTTCAGCAAAAACTAGGCAAGCAGTCTCGCGTATTTGCTAACATCTACGAAGTTAACGATGACGCAGAAGACATGGGCAAGAAAGACGCTATCTCTGTAGGTATGCGTGTAGACTTCTAATCTCTTAAGATTAGATAGCTCTTAAAAAGACTCCTTCGGGAGTCTTTTTGCGTTTATGGTATATCTGATGCTTAGCTTAGCTTGGCTAAAAACTTATAGGTTTTTATTTATCTCTGTATGACTTAAAATTGCATTTTATTTCGTATCTAGGGCTCTGTTATGTTTGCGTTCACTTATAAGCGTTTTTTTTCGGCGGTTGCAATGGTTGGTGTGATCTCGCTCCAACCTGCGAGTGCTGATAGTGACGTAGACCCTTTAGAAGGCTTTAACCGAAGTGTTTATAGCTTCAACAAGGCCGTAGATCGTGTCGTCTACAAACCGTTAGCTCAAGCTTATACTAGCGTTACGCCAGATCTTGTTGAGAAGGGAGTACATAACTTCTTTTCGAATATTGGCGATGTCACAACATTGCTAAACAGCGTCTTACAGCTGAAAGGTGAGGCTTCAGCTATATCGTTATCGCGTATTATGTTTAATACAACCTTTGGTTTGGGTGGTGTTCTTGATGTGGCGACCCCCATGGGTTTGCGAGAACAGACCGAAGACTTTGGTCAAACGCTTGGCTACTGGGGGGCACCATCCGGGCCTTACGTCGTTCTGCCTTTGCTCGGTCCTTCAAATGTACGAGATACCGTTGGTTTGGCCGTTGATATCAACACGGATGTTTGGGGTAGGGAAGCTAAGCCAACTGACTCTAAAAATGTGGGTACAGGATTGCGACTATTGGATCGTCGGGTTCAGCTCTTCCCCGCAGAGCGACTTGTAAGCGGAGATGAATACGTTTTCGTCCGTGATGCTTATATGCAAAGACGAGAGTTTCTTGTGCAGGATGGGCGTTTTGACCAGCAATTTGATGAGAGTGACTTTTAAACCAGAGCAGTGCGCGAGCGATGCTTTATTTAGATGTTAAAGCGGCCCTTATTGGTTTCCCCGATGAGCTAAGCACTGATGCTTTAAAGTCTTCCTTGAAAGGTGCTGGATTCGATCTGGTACCTGATATCTCTGATCGAGTGCCCCTATCTGATATTGGTTTGTTTGTTGTTTTTGTTTCTCTGCCTGAACAAGCGAATCTCATTCTAGAGTCATTACCATCTGACGCACTTAAAGTTGCAATCGTTCCCAACGCGCTATCTGGAGATTTCGCTTTGTTGGCGCTGCGCGCAGGTTATAGCAATGCCTTCAGCCTTGCAGCAATAGATCAGGACCTGAGTTGTTTCGAGGCATGGTTGACTACAACGTTAAGACTTTGCCAAGCTGCAGCGGGCGGGCCGTCGTATCAAGAGCAGCTTGAAAACAGCATTGCAGAGTTGGAAGAGGACCAGCGAGCCGCCTATCAGGTGCAGAAGAAGCTGTTACCTGCTGCCTTAGAGTCGATCAATGGTCTGACTTTTCAGTATTACCTAATGCCGTCGCTTATTGTGAGCGGTGACTTTGTTGATGTGATTAGTGTCAATGATAGCTTAACGATATTTTATCTTGCCGATGTCTCCGGCCATGGTGCATCGTCTGCACTGGTTACAGTGTTGTTAAAAAACTTAATGAGTCGTTTGGTGCGTAATTATCACAGGCGATCCAGTTTTGACATATTATCACCAAAGCATATTGCTGAGCGCATTAACAAAGAACTCGTTAGTCTCTCTTTAGATAAACATCTGACCATCGTCATTTGTCTTTTTGATGCGAAATTGCAGACGTTGCTCTATACCGTAGCGGGACATCATCCTGCTCCTATTTTGATAACCCGTGATGCTGTGACGGAGCTCAAGTGTCAGAGTATGGCGGTAGGTCTGTTTCCTAACCCTATCTTTTCTGAGGCTAGTGTGGTGCTGCCGACAGACTTTACTTTAGTGCTTTGCTCAGATGGTGTGTTTGATCTGCTACCAGAGCAAAGCGTAGACAAGAAGCGAAAGCGCCTATCTAATTTGGTTCAGTCGATGGCGAATGATTTTGAGTCATTATCTGACCGACTGATTCGAGTACACGAGAATAGCAACGAGCGCGCCGACGATTTAACCGTTATGCACGTATCGCGAGGCAAGTTATGACTGAGGGAGCAATCTATCATGGTATTCATGATGGACACTACATTCTTCGATTTGTTGGAGATGTGAGGCTTACGTTATGTACGTCATTAGATCTGCATATTGAAGACGCATTTGCACATCAAGAGTTTGACGACATTCTTGTGGATTTGACTGAATCAGACTGTCTCGATAGCACTACGTTAGGCTTGATCGCTAAGTTAGCAAATAAGGCGCAGATACAGGGCCTGCAAATGCCGGTATTGATCTCTACCAACGGAGACATTAATCATACATTGAAGTGCATGGGCTTTGATCAAGTGTTTGTAATGTCAGAGTGTTTGGAGTGCTCGCATTTGGCCGCTGATAAGTTAGATCTTGTTCAAGAGGCTGCTGAAGATATGCAGCAAAGAATCATCAATGCTCATCGTGTTTTAATGTCGATGAATAGGAACAACTTTGAAGCGTTCAGTAGTTTGGTGCAAACTTTAGAGAAAAGTTAGAACTAAAGCATTATAGGGATATCGAGAAATTAAGAACTTTTCCTATATTTTAAACCCCGTGAAGGTCGTAACATAAGCCTTGTCAGTGAGGTTACACGGATGTACGCCAGAAGGATTTGGTGATTCAATATGGAATGAACCTCGGACAACTACAACGGGATGTTAGTAGTGACCTGCAAGGATCGCAGGGGAAGGGCTCGTAGCAGGATGCGACAGAGCCCTTTGTTTTTTCTATATCTCGCTAAGAAGCTTCTCTAGCTTTTCTTGATCCGCTGCAAAGTTGCGTATTCCTTCAGCTAGTTTTTCTGTGGCCATTGCATCTTGGTTCATGGCCCAGCGGAAGCCTTTCTCATCTAAAACCACTTTTTGTTGCTCCGACTTGCCGTTCGCTTGCGTTAGCTTTTGTTCAAGCGGTGCTGTTGTTTTTGCAAGCTCTTCCAGTAAGTTCGGGCTGATAGTCAATCTATCACAGCCTGCCAGCTGCTGGATTTCACCAATGTTTCTAAAGCTTGCGCCCATGACAATAGTTTTGTAGCCATTAGCCTTGTAGTAATTGTAAATCTTGGTAACTGATTCAACGCCTGGGTCGTTTTCAGCGGTATAAACGGTGTCGCTGTTATTTTGTTTAAACCAATCCAAGATTCGACCGACAAAAGGTGAAATAAGGTACACACCTGCTTCCGCACATGCTGCGGCCTGCGCAAAGCTGAAAAGCAGCGTAAGGTTGCAGTTGATGCCTTGTGCTTCCAGTGCTTTGGCAGCTTCAATCCCTTCCCATGTAGAAGCGATCTTAATTAATACGCGCTCCCGACTAATTCCTGCTTCTTCATAGAGAGCAATCAAGCGTTTGGCTTGAGCAATAGTAGCGTCGCGGTCGAAGGATAAGCGTGCGTCCACCTCCGTAGAAATGCGCCCAGGGATGATACGCAGAATCTCTGTGCCGATGAGAACGTTGAGTTTCTGGACCATGAGGTTGAGCTGCTCGCTCGAGTCATCCGATTGGCTTTGTGCCCAAACTTTTGCGGCAGAGAGTAGCGGCTGATAACGAGGTAATGCGGCGGCTTTTAGCAGCAAAGATGGGTTTGTTGTTGCATCAAGTGGCGTGTAAAGCTGAATCGCATCAATATCGCCGGTGTCGGCAACCACATCCGTCATCTGTTTGAGTTGGGCTAACTGGTTTTCCACGTTCTAGTCCTTTTTCGGTTCTTCATGCACTTTATCGAGTGCATCTAAAATAACATTGATCATAGCGCCGGGTTTATGGGCCTGCTCGCTGATATGACGACGAAACTGCTTACCACCCCGAACGCCATGAAACAGACCTAATATGTGTCGGGAGATATGGTTTAGCGGTACCCCTAAACTCAGTTGTTGCTCAATGTACGGCACATAGTTTCGTAGTATGTCGCTGCGGCTGACCTCTGCCGACGGGGCCCCGTAAATCGTGTGGTCGACATCGGCCATTAAGTAGGGATTATGATAGGCTTCTCGACCAAGCATCACGCCATCAACATGTTGCAAGTGTGTTTCACTATCAGAGAGCGTTTTGATCCCGCCATTTATAATGATTTCGAGATCCGGAAACAGCGCTTTTAGCTTATAGACTCGGTCGTACTGCAGAGGTGGAACATCGCGATTCTCTTTTGGGCTTAACCCAGCCAGGATCGCTTTGCGGGCATGGACAATAAAAGTTTTGCAGCCTGATTCTGCTACGGTCGCCACGAAGTTGTGTAGGTGTTGATCGTTATCTAAGTCGTCAATGCCGAGGCGGTGCTTAATTGTGACGGGCAGTTGGGTGGCTTCACGCATGGCAATCATGCAGTCTTTCACTAGCTCGGGATGTGCCATCAAGCAAGCACCTATCATGTTGTTCTGCACACGATCACTCGGGCAGCCGACATTTAGGTTGATTTCGTCATAACCATAACGCTCCGCGATTTGGCAGCTCTTGGCCAGCTCTTCTGGGTTACTGCCACCTAGCTGAAGTGCTACTGGATGTTCGGTGTCGTTAAAGGCCAAGTGCCGCTCTTGATCGCCAAAGATAATAGCGCCGGTGGTGACCATCTCGGTGTAGAGAACAGCATGTTTAGAGAGGGTGCGATGAAAGGCCCGGCAGTGTCTGTCTGTCCAGTCCATCATAGGTGCAATACAGAAACGTCGGTTCAGTGTATTCCGCGTGTTCATTGGCTTAGAGCTTGATTCTACAGTGTTTTGCAAGTGCTGGTTTTCCGTTGTTTATGTCGTTTCGCGTCACATTTAGCGAGTGGTAACCGTTGAGCCAATATGGCCGCAATGAGTCTTATTACGTTGTTCACCATTTTAGGTGGCAATAGATGTCGATCAGAGTGCTAAATGGGGCGAAATAGCGAAATTATATACTAGCCGCGCCGCGCGTACGATAAGAAGCTAGTCGTAACTCTGGGGGGCTAATGGTGAAAGAGCGCCGATTCTGCGGCGAACATCTGCGTTAATAGCTCAATGAAAGCGCGTGTCTTGGGTGGTAAGTAGCGGCTTTGAGGGTAAAGCGCATAGATGCCAACGCGCCGATACAGCTGGTGCTCTAATACAGGTACCAGTGTGCCCGCAGCACGCTCGTGTCTTGCCATATAAAGAGGTAAGAAAGCGATCCCGATACCATCAAGTGCGCCTTCACAAAGAGCGAGCAGCGAGTTAGCGCGAAAGCGGCCGCTAACGCTGACGGCAGCCTCGCCTTCGGGCGATAAGTAGGGCCAGCCACTATCGCCGGTTTGTTGATGACTAAAGAGTAGGCACTCATGATCCGCGAGGTCCGATAAACAGGTCGGCGTGCCATGCGTTTGAAGATAGCTAGGAGATGCAAATGCATGCCAGCAGGAAGTTACTAGGCGTTTACATATCAAGCTAGAGTCTTCTAAATCGCCGGTGCGAATAGCAAGATCATAACCTTGCTCAATAAGGTCATCAAAGCGGTCTTGGATCACCATATCAATCTCAACGTCGGGGTAAAGTGCCATGTAACGACGAATAACCTTAGGCAAAAATAGCTGCCCCGAGACGCCCGGTGCGCTGATCCGTAAAACGCCAGAAGGTTCAGATTGGTAGGCGCTGAGCTCCTCATTCGCAAGCTCTACGCTGTGTTCGAGCTTTTGGCAGTGGCGATAGAGTAACTCACCGGCTTCAGTGAGGCTTAACTTGCGAGTGCTGCGCCGTAAAAGTTGGGTGCCAAGGTCTGCTTCAAGGCGAGAGATATGTTTGCTGACCACCGAGCTTGCTACGCCACGTTGCTCCGCGGCGGCACGAAATGACTTAAGTCTGACAACCAAAGCAAACAGCATTAAATCATCCACTCGCATTGGCAATAACTCTCCTGCTAATTACATAAGAAAAAGAAACTATAAGATTCTATTGTTTCTATTAATTTAGCATAAATGGCTTTTTATACTCTAGAGCTTCCACCAACTCGTCATGGAGCGCTCTATGCTTACTGCCAACTATCAGCAATTCTACCAGCAGGCTAAAAGTTTTATTCCCGAAGAGCGCCTGATTACTGATCGCTTTCGCACCTTGGCCTATGGTACCGATGCCAGTTTTTATCGCTTGGTGCCGAAAATACTCGTGCAGGTAAAAGATGAAGCAGAGATGATAGCGCTGATGCGCTTGGCCGCTGAGCTAGCCTTACCTATCTGTTTCCGTGGCTCTGGTACTAGTTTATCTGGCCAGTCGATTACCGATTCGATCATGTTAGCGCTGACTTCTGACTGGAAAGACCTAACGGTGCTGGATGATGGTGCGCGAATTAAGATGCAATGTGGCGTGTTGGGCAGCGAAGCTAACCGGGCGCTGGCACCACACCAACGGATGCTGGCGCTGATGCCTGCCTCTATTGATGCCGCAACTGTCGGTGGTATGGCGATTAACAACGCCGCAGGAATGAACTCGCTCGATACCTACACCATGATGGAGAGCATGCGGTTGGTGCTGTTAGATGGCACGGTGCTGGATACTGCTGATCCGCTTAGTCGCAAGGCCTTTCGTCAGGTGCAGGGGCCATTGCTAGCGGGTATTGAGCAGCTGGCTGATCAACTGCGCAGTAACCCAGCGTTAGCGGAGCGCGTCACGCGTAAATATCAGATCAAAAATACCACCGGCTACGGTCTGCGCAGCCTGCTGGAGTATGACGACCCGATCGATATGCTAGCCCACCTGATGATCGGCTCCGAGGGTACGCTGGGCTTTATCTCCGAGATCACTCATCGCAGTATTGCGATGCAGCCCTATAAAGCTTCCGCTTTCTTGGTGTTTAACGATATTCGCAATGCCGGCGTCGCCGTTACTCGATTCAAGCTGGATAAAGCGCCAGTCAGCGCCGCCGAGATGATCGACTACTACGCATTGAAAGCGGTACAGCATATGGACGGCGTACCGGGTTATCTTGCGGATATTCCCACTGGTGCCACCGCGCTGTTGGTGCAGGTTGAGTCCGACAATAAAGAACAGCTATGGCAACAGGTGGCGGAAGTAGAAGCGATGATCGCTGATCTGGAGCTGGCAGTTCCGGCACAGTTTACCGACCGTCCAGAGGAGTACTCTGCCTACTGGCAGGTGCGCAAAGGGATCTTCCCGGCTGTTGGTGCCACACGTCCAGCGGGCACCACTGCGCTTATTGAAGATGTTGCCTTCCCGATTGAGTCGTTGGCTGATGCGCTGGTCGAGTTGCAGCAACTGATGCAGCAGTATAACTATGATGATGGTGTGATCTATGGCCACGCACTAGATGGCAATCTGCACTTTATCTTCTCTCAGGGCTTCCAAACGGATGCCGAGGTACAGCGCTACCATGAATTCATGGATGTGGTGTGCAAGATGGTGGTAGAGCGCTACGACGGCTCTCTGAAAGCCGAGCACGGCACTGGTCGTAATATGGCGCCTTATGTGCAGGCGGAGTGGGGTGATGAGGCCTATCAGATTATGCGCTCAATCAAGCAGCTGTTTGACCCGCAAGGGATTCTGAACCCGGATGTCATGATCACCGATGATCCGCAGTTGCATATCCGCAATCTTAAACCGCTGGCACAAGTGAGCGATGTGGTTGACCAGTGCATCGAATGTGGTTTCTGCGAGAGGATGTGTCCATCGCGTAACCTAACTTTGAGTCCGCGTCAGCGCATTATCACCCGCCGCGAGCTGATGCGGCTGGAAGGCAAAGACGCTGATCAGTTCTCTGATCAATACGATTATATGGGTATCGATACCTGCGCGGGCTGCGGTCTTTGTTCGACCGTCTGCCCGGTACAGATCAACACCGGCGATCTGATCCGCGATCTACGTCATGAACGCAACGCCAGCCACAGCAATATGGCCCAGTGGGCGGCGGATCACTTTGGCAGCCTGGCCTCTGCTGCCCGCACCGCCTTTGGTATTGCCGATGGCGGCCACCGCCTGCTGGGTAGCAAGGCGATGGGAGCAGTCACCCGTAGTGCGCGTAAGCTATCTGGTGAACGCTTAGGCCATTGGAGTCCGTCTACGCCGACAGCGGCTCCGAAAATCAAACCTCAGCAACTGATCACCACTGATGCTGTAACTGATAGCTCACCACATAACGGTGATCAGAAACTGAAAGTGGTTTACCTGCCCAGCTGTGCCAGCCGCACCATGGGCCCGGCGCGTGGCGCAGAGTTCCAGCAATCGCTACAGCAGGTTACCGAAAAGCTATTGCAACGAGCGGGTTACGAGGTGATCTACCCAGCAGGTTTAGGTGACCAGTGTTGTGGTATGCCGTTTAAAAGTAAGGGCATGTTTGATCAGGCTGAGCAGAAAGCTGCCCAGACACTGGCGATGCTGGAAGACGCTACGCAGCAAGGAGATATTCCGGTCTACTGTGACACCAGCCCCTGTGTGATGCGCCTGAAAGAGCATATGGCCGAGCAGCACAGCAAGGTAAAACTGTTTGAACCGGTGGAGTTTATCCACAGTTACCTGCTGGATAAGCTGCCACTGCAGAAGCAATCCGAGCCGGTGGCATTGCATATTACCTGCTCTGCGCGACGACTTGGTTTGGCCGATAAAACTCTAGCGATTATGCAGGCCTGTAGCGATAACGTGGTGGTGCCTGAGCAGATTACCTGCTGTGGTTTTGCTGGCGATAAGGGCTTCACTACTCCGGAGCTGAATGCTTCTGCGCTGAGCACGTTGGCGAAACAGGTGGGCCACTGTGAATCGGGCTACTCCACCAGCCGCACCTGTGAGATAGGCCTGAGTGAACACGCCGGAATTGATTACCAGTCGATTGTATATCTGGTTGATCGGTGTTGCGGACGAGACACTGCATAAAAGGCTATCGCACGTTAAGTTACTAATGGTATAGTTACTATTGGTAACTTATTGTGGCTTTCTATGAAAAAACGTCTATCGAAGCAAGAGCGGCGTGAACAGTTGTTTGCTGTCGCACTGGAGATTATTCGCTCAGAGGGGGCTGATGCTTTAACGCTCGGTCATTTGGCAGCAAAAGCTGGGGTTACTAAACCGGTCACGTATGGACACTTTGAGCATCGTCAGGGACTTTTGGAGCAGTTATACCAGGATCTCGATGAGCGGCTTATTCACTCAATGAATCAAGCTCTAGGTCAGGGCTCACATACGTTAGCAGCGCGAGCTAACGTGGTGTGTGGTGCCTATATCGATTGCATGGTAAGCGTGGGCCCTGTTTATGATGCCATCGTTGCTGCACTACAAGGCTACCCAGCGCACAGTGATATACAAGAACGCATTCGTAACTACTTTATAGACGCTTATCGTCAGATCTTCACACCTTACCTTCCAAGCAGTGTTGAGGAAGCAACGACATACTTGGCCGCGATCCATGGTGCGATAGAAGCGGTTGGGAATCGGGTGGTCCGAGAGCAGATTACAAAGGAACGGGCGCTCCTAGCTTTGGTTAATATGATAATCAAACTGCTGGGAGTTGAGTCGGTGGTGGAACCGGAATAGGTTTAAGGAAGAGCCTTTATGGGATGGTTAGTTGCGTTAGATTACTTTGGTGTGGCTGTGTTTGCCATCAGCGGGGCGCTTGCAGCGGCACGTCGTGATATGGACCTCTTCGGTGCATTGGTGATTGCATTTGTGACAGCGCTGGGCGGTGGAACCCTGCGTGACATGGCATTAGGGGTGCATCCTGTTAGCTGGATGTTCGATGTAAATTATCTATTCATTATCAGTGCCACTGTGCTGTTAACGATGCTCTGGCAGCCCGGTGTAAATGCTAGCAGTCGGCGTATTTTATTGTTGTCAGATGCATTGGGGCTGGCTGTATTTACAATGATTGGTGTTCAGGTTGCTCTGGAAAAAGCCGGTGTTTCCGAACCTGTGGCAGTCATGATGGGGATGATGACAGGGGCTGCTGGTGGCGTGATTCGCGATGTTATCTGTAATGAGATTCCGCTTATCTTTCAGCGTGAGATTTACGCCATCGCCAGTGCAATGGGAGGCAGTATTTATTGTTTTTTACTATGGGTAGGTTGGTCTTCAATGGAAAGTACGCTAGCGGGTATTATGCTGGTATTTTCTGTGCGGGTTATCGCCGTTAAAGCACAATTGGCGTTGCCAGCCTTCAAAGTTCATTCGATCCGGTCGTAGCCGTTATAACGATCTCTTATTCAGACGAAAACGCGCCCCTGTTATGGGGCGCTTGTCGAGCCCTACCGGACTTTAAATTGGCTTATTGTCTCTTTGAGTAGCGTTGCTTGCTTTGAAACATCATCGCTTGCCAAGGCATTCTCGTTTACTTTGAGGCTAGAGTGCTCAACGATCTCGTTGATATTGTCGGTATTAGACGTGATGTTATGAGCTACTGCCGACTGCTCCTCCACGGCTGAAGCTACTTGGGTCGTCATATCGACAATATGATGGGCACCTTCAATAATGTTGTCGATCGATTTAATACACCCTTGCGCATCGTTAGCACTCGTTAGGCTTAATTCAGTCAAACTCCGGATCATGTTCGAGAAGTTTGTCGTCTGATTCTGCAGTGAAGCTATCATCTCCTCAATCTCAACGGTCGATGTTTGGGTCCGTGCTGCTAAGGCGCGGACTTCATCCGCTACCACGGCGAAGCCTCGACCGCTGTCGCCGGCGCGGGCCGCTTCGATCGCAGCATTTAAAGCCAGCAAGTTTGTCTGTTCAGCGATGCCTTTGATTACATCAAGTACTGCGGAAATCGCGTTACTTTCTTTTTCGAGGTCAATAATCGCTTTAGAAGACTGCTCTGCATCCGTGGCGATGTGGCGCATATTTTCGATCGTTTTTCGGATAGCTGTTTGGCTTGTGACTGCGTTTGACTGAGCGTTTTGAGCGGTATTGGCGGACATCTCAGTGCTTGTAGAAATGTCTTTCATAGCGGTATTCATTTCCCGAATCGCTGACGAAACTTGCAAAACTTCATCCCTTTGAGCGGCGAATCCTTGGTGGGTTTGTTGGGAAATGTTGGATACCTGCGCTGCAGATTGATTCAGAGCATTCGACGCGGTGTAAACATGCTCAATTACTCGGCGGAACTCTTCCATCATCCCGTTAAAGTTTTCGGCGATGGTGGCGAACTCGTCCTGAGTACTTGGCTGAAACGTAAGCGTCAAATCTTTGTTTTTCCTTGCGGTATTCATCGTGACGTTAAGCAATGTGATTGGCCCAATAATGCTCTTTGCAATAAGAGCAGATATTACCAGTGCAATGGTAATTAAGCTGATCGCGATAGCTGCGCTTAACGTTTGGAGTTCTTGGATGCCCTCTTCCGAGAACCGACCGACCTTGTCAGCGACGCGTTGCAGGTGCTCGTTTGAAGCTTGTGCATGAGATATCAGGTTTGCGCGCAGTCCACTCTTTTCACTCAAGCCTGCTTTTTCGTATCCTTGCGTTAAGAGCAGAAAGCCCTGACGATACGTTTCTAATTTACGCAGTTTTGTGTCGGTTTCAGCTGTGCTAAGCGGTTGAGCTGCGATGATCTCTTTGATCTTATCGTGCTCTTTAGCGAATGAATCCACATATTTCTTATCGAAACGAAGCATGAAGTCCTTCTCTACGCGGCGCAACTGGAGAACTTGAGCAAGTATCTCTAAGTTGTTACTTGCCCGAAGGTCTGTTTCTACCGACTTAACGGCGCTTCGTAGCTTACCTCGAAGCCCGCTATTTTGATCGAACCCTATGGTGTGATATTGCTCGGCAAGTTCAGAGAACGCCGTTGCGTAGCTCTCTGATGTGCGGTTTAGGTCGCTTAAAATTGAAGGTTGTAAACCTATTTGGTGGATGCGGTCTTGAAGCTCTGTTAGTGCTTGTTTGTACGTGACTAAATCGGAATCAAACTTAGATAGGGTTTGATCAGACTTGTGAATGATAAATCTGTTTTCACTATCGATTAGTTTGAGTTTGCGCACTTTGACTTCGTTAATCTTTAACAGAGCATCCTCAAATTGGAGTACTTTCTCTACGGTAAAAAGGTTGAGAAAGAAAAGAGCGGCTGTACTCAGCACAATAAAGGCTACGAGAGCGAGTAGCTTATGTCGGACCGTCATAGATATACCAGTAGATTTTGTTTGAAACTATCCTTTGAATATAGTTGCTATTTGAAATATCTCCACTAGAAAGTGAACTCATTGTTCGAATTAAAAAATCTTTATAGTTAATAGCTTATAAGAATCTATTATTTCGCTGTGACAGTTTTTTCTTGTCCTCTTCTTTCTTTGCTTGTGTTGTTGCGCAGATTTTTTATCCCTACTTTTGTTTAATTTCAATGTTATATAAATTATGAAGAGAGAGTGAGTTTTTGCTCCTGTAAACCTCGGCTTTTCGGTGCTTGCTGTTCAGTGTTAAGGAAAACGGAAGTATTTTTCGCAAAATTTAAATTTACGACTAAGCTAGATTTATCCGCTGAAAAAGCTGATTAAATAGCTGATATTGAAGGTGAATTTTTAATTTTCGTTTCTCTTTTGAGTCGTTTTGGTGCAGGTGGTGATACGTGGAGTACTCTATCTTTGCAAGAAAAAATAATATCTTATTGCGCAGCGCACTCGATATTCAGGGTATTCCTGTTTCTGCTGGTATGGCAGTCAGGGTGGTCAATATTGATATCGCGCGCTACCGATTTGATAATTTGTCACAAATCAACTTTCTCTCCTCCCTTCTGAATGAAGTTCATACTGTAGAGCGTATTGATGATGAAGGTAAAATCTGGATTACCCGTTGGGTTGAAGGGAGGGCTGGAGAGCGGCAGCGCCATGTGCTGAGCTTATCTGGTGAAAATGTGCTGCTTGAGTATGATTGGCTAGAGAGTCAGCCCTCTTTAGCAGAAGCTGGAACACTGGTTGCGTAAAATGTGCAAACTCAACGAAAAAGCCCAGCAAGTGCTGGGCTTTTTTGCTATCAGAGACAATTAACGAGCGTCAAAATCGACAACTACGGTGTCTGTCAGCGGGTGAGCTTGGCAGCTTAAAACATAGCCAGCTTCAATCTCGTGCTGTTCAAGGCCGTGAGAAATATCCATCTCAACTTCACCTTCAACCAGCTTACATTTACATGTTGAGCAAACGCCGCCTTTACAGGAGTAAGGCAGGTCCATACCTGCTTCCATACCTGCATCCAGAATATTCTGGCCAACCGTTGCTAGGTCAAACATAACCGAACGGCCATCAGCCATAACAGTTACTTTACTAGTTTTCTCTTCACCGTACTGAGCAACACGCGCTTGTGCTTTTTCAAGCGTGGCTTTCGCATCAGCAGAGGAGCTTGCAAATAGCTCATAGTGAATTTGATCGTCCGTTAGACCCTCTAGGCGGAAGCCACGGGATACTTCAGTCATCATCGCCTCAGGACCACAGATGAACGCTTCATCGGTGTTCTTGATATTAATTAGGCCGCTCTTTTGAAGGGCATAACCTTTTTTGTTGTCGATGCGACCATTCAGGAGATCTGCGCCCTGATCTTCGTAATCCATGATATTGATCCACTGAAAGCGATCCATATAACGGTTTTTGACGAAGTTAAGCTCATCTTTGAACATCACGGTGTTGCTACGTAGGTTGCCGTAAATCAGCGTAACACGGCTGTTCGGCTCAACGTCTAGCACCGACTTCATGATAGAGATCATCGGTGTGATACCTGAGCCTGCCGCGATGCACATGTAATTTTTCGCGTTATCGGCATTCAGCTCCGTGTAGAAGTTACCTTGCGGCGGCATCACATCAACAGACATACCTGGCTTGAAGTTATCGTTCGCGTAGTTCGAGAACTTACCACCATCAACGCGCTTGATACCAACGCGCATGTGTCCATCGTTAATACCTGAACAGATGGAATAAGAGCGGCGTACCTCTTCACCATCGATCATCGCACGGAGTGTCAAAAATTGACCTTGGATAAAGGTGAACTTCTCTTTTAGCTCTTGCGGTACAGCAAATGTAACCGCGATTGCTGAATCAGTCTCCTGCTGTACTTCAGCAACCTTAAGTGTGTAGAAATTGGTGTCAGACATTGCTTCACCTATTATTTTAAATCGGGTTGACCCTAGATTTTTTTGAAGTAGTCAAATGGCTCGTTGCAGTCATTGCACTGGAAGAGTGCTTTACAAGCCGTTGAACCAAACTCACTTACCCGGCGCGTATTGCGGGATTGGCAATGGGGGCACTGCGCATGAGCGTCTGGCGTTAGTCCGTCTTCATCAAGCTCTGCATCCTCTGGAGGAGCGATACCATAGTTGCGAAGCTTGCGGCGTCCTTCAGCCGACATCCACTCGGAACTCCAAGCAGGGGAGAGCGATGTTTTGATGGAGACATCGCTATAGCCTGCGGAGTTTAGTGCTTCGGTTACATCGCTGCTGATGTTGTCCATCGCAGGGCAACCGGAGTACGTTGGAGTGATAGTGACGACGATACGTTCGCCGTCACGTTCGATATTGCGCAGAATCCCAAGATCCCAAATGCTCAGTACCGGGACTTCTGGGTCTTTTACCTGATCAAGCAGATTCCAGAGCTCCTTTACATCTTCAGCGTTGCGTTGCTGCAAGCGCTGGTACTGCTCTTCCGGCATCAGTGAGATTTCATTCATAACGCTCTACCACTTACATCCAGGGTGTGAGCGATGCACGATCTGCATCTCTGTTAGCATGTGACCTAGGTTCTCTGTGTGGTAACCGGTACGGCCACCACGCACAGCCCAGCTGTCTTCTGGGACAGTTAGGGTAGCTTCGGTCAGAATGTCGCTAACCATTTTGAACCAAGCGTCACGTAGCTTGGACACATCAACACCGATACCTTCGTCGGCTAGCAACTGCTCAGTTTCATCCATGTCGAACAGCTCGTGTGTGTAGCCCCACAGTTGGTCAACCGCTTTCTGTGTGCGCTTATGGCTCTCTTCTGTGCCATCACCCAAACGCAAAACCCAATCACGGCTGCGGCGCAGGTGGTATTTCGTTTCTTTGATCGCTTTTGCAGCAATCGCAGACAATGTTTCGTCTTTTGATTGCAGCAGCTCTGGTAGCAGAACTGTGTAGTAAACATCTGCGAACAGTTGGCGCACCTGAGAGTAGGCGAAGTCGCCTTTCGGCATCTCCATCAACAGTAGGTTGCGGTATTCGCGATCATTGCGCATAAATGCGAAATCATCTTCGTCGCGGCCATCATCAGCCAGTTCAGCTGCGTATGTGTAGAACATACGCGCGCGACCGATGTAGTCCAGAGAGACGTTGCCGTAAGCGATGTCTTCTTCGAGGAAAGGACCATAGCTTACCCACTCAGAGATGCGGTGACCCAGAACAACCGAGTCATCGCCTAGGCGGGTTGCGTATTCAAGCGTTGCTGCTTTGATATCACTCATTCTGTTATCCCCGCCAATTACATGTTGTTTACTGGGTCAGGCAGAACGTAGTAAGTCGCGTGACGGTATGGCTTGTCATCGCTTGGATCGTAGAAGCAATCCGCATCATCTTCCTGAGAAGAGCAGATGTCGTTGGACTTAACAACCCAGATGCTTACGCCTTCGCTACGGCGCGTGTAGCAGTCGCGCGCGTACTCAAGCGCTTGCTCATGATCTTCTGCGTGTAGGGAGCCAACGTGCTTGTGATCCAAGCCGCGCTTAGAGCGAACAAACACTTCAAATAGTTCTAGTTTCTCAGTTACTTTTGTCATTTCAGGCTCCCCTTACGCCGCGTTTTGCGCTTTTTTAACGCGCTTTTTCTCGTTGTATGCAGTAATGGCATCACGTACCCACTCACCTTCGTCATGAGCAGCAACGTGGTGCTCGATGCGCTGGCGGTTACAGTGGCCGTTACCTGCGATAACGCTCCAGAACTCATCCCAGTTCAGGTCAGAGCTGTCGTAGTGACCGCGCTCTTCATTCCACTTGATGTTCTTGTCTGGGTGTTCAAGTCCTAGTACTTCGATCTGCTTCACGGTTTGGTCAACAAACTTCTGGCGCAGGTCATCGTTAGTTTCACGCTTGATCTTCCACTCCATCGACTTCTGAGAGTGAGCAGATTCCGAGTCGTGAGGGCCGAACATCATGAGCGCTGGCCAGTAGAAGCGGTTCAATGCATCTTGAGCCATCGCTTTTTGGTCAGGTGAACCCTTCGCAAGTGCTAGCATCGCTTCATAGCCTTGACGCTGGTGGAAAGACTCTTCTTTACAGATACGGATCATGCCACGGGAGTACGGGCCGTAAGAGGTACGCTGTAGTGATACTTGGTTCACGATAGCAGCGCCGTCAACTAGCCAGCCGATGGCACCAACATCCGCCCAAGTCAGCGTTGGGTAGTTAAAGATAGAGGAGTATTTCGCTTTACCCGTTTGCAGCTGCTCGATCATCTCAGAACGAGAGATGCCGAGTGTTTCGCAAGCGCTGTATAGGTAAAGGCCGTGACCTGCTTCATCCTGTACTTTGGACAGTAGAACGGCTTTGCGGCGCAAAGAAGGAGCGCGGGTGATCCAGTTACCTTCTGGCTGCATGCCGATAACTTCAGAGTGCGCGTGCTGTGAAATCTGACGGATAAGGTTCTTGCGGTACTCCTCAGGCATCCAGTCCTTAGGCTCGATCTTCTCTTCGTTCTCGATCTTGCGCATGAAATTTTGTTCTTCGGGCGTCATATTCTGCTCTCCGATCTCGGGTTCTTTATCGCTATGAAACTTATTTTTATTTCGATAGCACCATTTATGTATCAGGTCTGATGGTGTGGCGTGCTGTTAGCTTGTACGTAGGCTGCCAGCTTTTAGGCCTGATACTTGGTAATACCATGGGCTTAATGTACATCGAACAAAAATAAAATGATACATAAATTTTTTACAAAGTTTGTAAAAATGTATCATATAAAAAATGTGGTTTTTAAGTGTTTGTTTTCAAAGTTATTTATTTGCAGCCTGGCGGCCTTGCTCCTTAAGCTAAGCGGCTCTTGTGCCAAGAAAAGAGTGAAAAAGGGCCTGAAGCGGCTAAAAAGGTGAGCCGTTTTCTCATTGGAGGTGCGAGTTAGCTGATGGCGATGTTGCTGTGGTCAGAGTTTTTTGCGTGATACATCGCGGTATCTGCACGGCTGACGAGCGCTTCTTCCGTTTCTTTTGGATTGTCGTCTAGAGCGATCCCTATGCTGCAGCCGATACGCAGGTTGCGGTGGTTTTGGATAGAAAAGGGTTGTTGGATCAAAGAGGTGATATCTGTTGCGATTTCAATGGCGTGGTGGATGGTCTCAATGTTGTTGAGCAAAATAGCGAATTCGTCGCCGCCAATTCTGGCTACTGTATCGTGCTGGCGAACGGCTTTGACAAAGCGTTGAGCCGCGTGGCGTAGCAGTTGATCCCCCACATGATGCCCAAGCTCATCATTGATCGGTTTAAACTTGTCTAAATCGATGAAGAGAATGGCGCGTTGCGTGTCACTTTGGCGTCGGCTTGCGCTCAATACGTTAAAAAAGTGGCTTCGGTTACACACCTCTGTTAAGTGGTCTTGCTGCGAGCGAAGGGCTAGCTCTTTGTTTGTATCGTGTAGTGCGCGAGTCCGCTCCGCAACCAGCGCTTCAAGGCGGAAAATCAAAGGGCTTGCAAGGTGATGAATTAGGTACACTGCAAGCATGATCAAGGCAAGTGCGACTGTCAGGCTGACTGAGGCCGCGCGAAAAAAAGGTGCTTGGAGCTCTTGCAGATCGATTTTAGCCACTAGCGCATATTCAGGGTTTTCCAGAGGCGTATAGGCAGCTAACACAGGCCTGTTTCGATAGTCGTGATCAAGTATGACACCTGTATCGCCCGCAAAAGCTTTTTGCAGTGCTGCGGAAGTGGCTATGACTGCCCGCTTTTGTAACGCTGGATTTTCAGCCCGAGAACGGACGATATAGTAGATCTGTTCCGTTTCGAGGCGCGCGAGAATGAACTCACCCGTCTGGCTGAACCCATGGTAACGCTGGTTTGCATCAATCACTTGACTGAGCGTTGCCGCAAAAGGATCCTCAGGAAATGAGGCGCTGGCGTGAATGGCATCGAAGCGTGCCACAGCGTTGATCAAGTTGGCCTTCATCGTCACGATGGCAGTTAAGTCATCTTTTTTGTTATTGAAGGTCGAGGTATACAACGCCCACAGCGCTGTGGATGTGGCTAAACTCGTTACCAATGCCATGATGACAATGAGCAGTAGGATCCGCCGGTACCGGATCGCCTGCCGAAAAATGAGCATAATACACGTCCTTTATAGCTCTCAGATTCCTATCACTTAAGCACGAGGTGCTACTTCTAACTCGTGTATTTTATGTAGTTACTATAGAGGTAAATGACGAGTGGGGCTTCTTAGAGTTCATTTTTATTTTACTTTGCATAAGGCTTGAAACCCCTATAAACCGTAGGGTCAAGGTGTTTTTTGCATCGTTTCAACGTGGTGCTTAACCTGCTCGCTGGTAGCTGAAAGCGATCTTATGGATCGTTACAGAGGTCGCGGACAATATGGTTTTTAGTTTGATTATTTTTGAAGGTTAATTTTATGCTTTTTGTTTGTTTTTTATTAAAATGTATTGCTTTTTTATTAAAATATAGAAAATAAATAAAACTAAATGGATATATCATAGGCGACTTCTCTGATCATAAAAATAATCATTGGGGTTATCTATGCATGTTCTTATTTTAGGTGGTGGCGTGGTTGGGACAACCAGTGCTTGGTATCTGGCAAAGGCTGGCCATGAGGTGACGGTTGTGGACCGCCAAGTCGCGGTTGCACTTGAAACAAGTTATGCCAACGCGGGCCAAATTTCGCCCGGATATTCTGCACCGTGGGCAGCGCCAGGCGTGCCTATGAAAGCGATCAAATGGATGATGCAAGACCTCGCTCCCCTCATGATTAAGGGTAAAGAGATCGACCTGAACACACTCAGTTGGATGTCTAAAATGATCTCCAACTGCAACGAAGCAGATTACCACACCAATAAAGCACGGATGATGCGTTTAGCTGAATACAGCCGCGACTGCTTTAAGGCGCTTCGTGAAGAGCAAGCGATTGCGTATGATCAGCGCACTAACGGGACACTGCAGGTTTTTCGGACAGAAAAGCAGGTCGCTGCGGCGAAGAAAGATATTGCGGTGCTGGAAGAGTGCGGTGTTGACTATCAGGTTTTGGATCGTGCTGGCTGTGTAAGCCATGAGCCTGCGTTAGGATTTGTGCAAGATAAGATCGTCGGTGGCTTACGCCTACCGGGGGATGAAACTGGCGATTGCTTCAAGTTTACAACAGCACTCGCACAGGCATGTAAAGAGCTAGGCGTGAAGTTTCGCATGAAAACCGAGGTGATCGGCCTCAATGTTGAGAACGGAAAAATTAGCAGTGTGTCGACGTCTGCGGGCCGCTTAACAGCGGATGCTTACCTCTGCGCGATGGGGAGCTACTCGACGCCGCTGCTAAGTCAGATCGACGTTAAAGTGCCCGTGTATCCGATCAAGGGCTACTCTCTGACGCTGCCGATCATTGATGCTGCGCGCGCGCCTGTCTCAACCATCATGGACGAAACCTACAAAGTGGCGGTAACGCGTTTCGATGATCGTATCCGTGTTGGCGGGACCGCAGAGATTGCCTCTTATAACAAAGAGTTGATGGAGAAGCGTCGTGCTAATGTTGAATACGTTGTTGGTGATCTCTTTCCAGGCGGCGGCGACATTGATCAGGCAGAATTTTGGACTGGGTTACGCCCGATGACGCCGGATGGAACACCTATCCTGGGCGAAACCCGCTATGACAACCTATTCCTTAACACCGGTCACGGCACCCTAGGGTGGACGATGTCTTTGGGTTCGGCGAAGTTTGTGGCGGACATTATCTCAAAACGCCCCACAGATATTGATCCAGAAGGGATGTCAGTCTCCCGATACCGATAGTTCATTTAATAATATTTAAGAAAAGAGCCCGGACCTGTTGTCCGGGCTTGGCGTCTCTGGCGATAGCCGCTTGAGCGCATGTATGGAGGATTTATGGCAAGAGCAGCAACGGCAACGATTCACTTAGACGCGATTCGTCACAACTATCGGCTGGCCAAGTCGATGGCTCCCGAGCAGCAAGCGATGGCGATTATTAAAGCCAATGCGTACGGACACGGCGCTATTGAAGTGGCAAAGGCGCTCGAAGATGAGGCTGCTGCTTTCGGCGTAGCATGTATCGAGGAGGCTGTTGAGCTGCGCGAGGCCGGCATTGCGAAGCCGATTTTGTTGCTAGAGGGGTTCTTTACTCCCGATGAGCTCGCATATATCAGCGAACAGAACTTGTGGTGTGCGGTACACAGCCCTGCTCAGATCGAGCAAATTGCCGCAGCAGACGTAGCAAACCCAATCCATTTCTGGCTCAAGATGGATAGCGGTATGCATCGCTTGGGAGTGTTGCCATCAGAGTACCGCCAAGCGTATGACCGCCTCGTCGCGTTGCCGCAAGCCGCATCTGTGACCCTGATGACTCACTTCTCATCAGCGGATGAGCCGGAGTTGCCGGTTACCGCAGAGCAAGTGGCGACCTTTGATGCTGCAACCCAAGGTATTGAAGCACCAGTCAGCATGGCTAACTCCGCTGGGACGATGGCCCATGCAACGGCGCGCCGTAGTTGGCAGCGTCCGGGCATTATGCTTTATGGCGCATCGCCCTTTGCTGCACCGCAAGAGATTGCCGATCAGCTTAAGCCTGCGATGTCTTTGACATCCGAGGTGATCGCTATTCGGGATCTGGAGCCGGGTGAGTCGGTAGGTTATAGCTGCACATTTACCTGCGAAGAGCCGATGCGTATTGGCACGGTTGCTATGGGATATGCAGATGGTTACCCGCGCTATGCCGGTACCGGTACACCGGTCATGGTGAACGGCCAGAAAAGCCGCATTATTGGGCGGGTATCTATGGACATGCTAGCCGTAGATTTAACTGGTCTAGAGGGTATCGAGTGTGGCGCGCACGTCGAGCTCTGGGGTGAGCAGATCAGCGCGAATGAGATCGCAGACCGCTGTGGCACTATTCCCTACACACTATTTACCGGCATTACACGCCGCGTGCATAAAGTTTATAAGTAAGTTTGGAGAGTAATAATGTCTATTGAACGTATTGAATCCACCGAGCGTATGAGCCGTATCGTTAAACACCAAGGCACTGTTTACCTGTGCGGTCAAACAGCAGGCGATGCTGCGTGGGATATCGCTGAACAAACGCAGCGCTGTTTAGATAAGATCGAAGACCTGCTGGTGAAAGCCGGCAGTAGTCGTGATGAGATGTTGTCTGTAACGATCTACATTCGTGACATGAAGGACTTTGCTGCCATGAACGCCGTGTGGGATGCTTGGGTGGCTAATATTGGCAAGCCGGCACGTGCCTGTGTTGAAGCACGTATGGCCCGCCCTGAAATACTGGTCGAGTTCTCTGTAACCGCTGCCTATCAGTAAACCGTCCTGCACGGTTTGTTATACCGCCATGCGAGCGTATGGCGGTATTCTCGTCCTCCTTCCTTTCTATCGGTTTCGTGTGTCTAAAAGTGGACAGTTGCCGCTTCACTGCACATACTTCATGGTATCCACCTTGCACTTTCGTTATGGAGCCGCGATAGCAGCAGTATGAACTCTTTGCACGATATTGAGCAGGATAGAGCGTTAGCTCTGGTGATCAGGGAAGTGAGCCAGTTTACTGGTACTGATTTTCTAAATGAGCTGACAACGCGCTTAGCTGAACTGTTGGGCGCTCAATATGTTTATATCGCCAGGCTAACGGACGACCTTCACTCAGCTGAAGTGATTGCGGGGTGGGAGCGCGGTGCTCGTGCCCGCCACTTTGTTTACTCGCTCAAAGATACGCCATGTGACTCGCTGACCGTGGATGGCGTCTGTGTCTTCAATGGCGATATTCAAGCCCTGTTTCCAGCCGATATTGTGCTCGCTGAGATGGATGTTGATGCCTATATGGGTGTCGTGCTCACCAGCAATCGTGGTGAGAAGATCGGCTTACTTAATGTGCTGTTTGAGCGGCAAATTTTAGAACCTGATTGGGCGCTGAGCTTACTTGAACTGTTTGCCGTTAGGCTAAGCGCCGAACTCGAGCGCCTTCAACACCAAGCTGAGCTCAATGAGCGGGTAGAGCTGTTACAGCGCCAGAATAATGAGCTGTTGCTGGCTGAGCATATTTACGCCTCTGCGCGCGAGGCTATTGTCATCACCGATGCCAATGCTGTGGTACAAAAAGTGAACAAAGCGTTCGAAGCGATTTTTGCACAGCCCGCTGAGCGAGTGATAGGTTCTGCTATCCCACTAGCGCACCTCAGTGAGATACCGGTTACCGAAGAGCAAATCATTCCCAATTTGGGGGTTCGGTCGTTTGAGTCTTGGGTTATCGCGATCAAAGATCCTGCCAGTGATCGGGTTCAACACTATGTCAGATTTAGCCGCGATGTGACGGACAGTGTTCACAGCCAGCGGTTGCTAGATTTTCAATCGAAGTATGATGAGTCCACACGGCTACTGAACCGGACCCACTTTATTCGCGAGGTCAATGCGAAGCTAGAAGCCCTGAAGGTCAGTGGCGATATTGGTGTCTTCGTCGTGTTGGATATCGATAACTTTAAGTCAGTGAACCATGTCTTTGGGCAGGATATCGGAGATCGAGTGATCCGTCGTTTTGCTTCGGCTGCTCGATCGATCATGGGGCGAGGCGCGATGGCTGCTCGGGTGGGAGCTGATGAGTTCGCGCTCTTTATTACCGGACCAGATACGCGCAACTGGCGTAGCACGCTCGATGCATTTCGAACCTACCTAAAAGGCGGTATTAATGTTGCGGGCTATACCAGCTCTATCACGATCTCATCGGGTGCTAGTATTTTCCCGACGGATGCGAGTGATGTACAGGGGTTGATTAATGCGGCCACGATGGCCTTGAGTCAAGCAAAGCAGAATGGCCGTAACACCCACGCCAACTTTACGCCAGCGATTCGCAAGCGCACCGAACGTTTCCAACAGATCTATAATCAGCTGTCTAAAGATGGCGGGCTGAGCAAAATATACGCGGTGTACCAGCCTATTGTCTCTTTGAAGAGCGGGGCTATTGTTGCATGTGAAGCGCTAGCGCGATGGGATGATCCACTTCTAGGTCATGTATCGCCGGTGGAGTTTGTGGATGTGTGCGAGCGCACAGGTTTAGTCCGAGACTTAGGCGATGTGATGTTTCATCACGCCTGTGCGTTCTTGGCTAAAGTGCGCAAAAACACGAATGCAGACCTAACGGTCTCTATAAACCGCTCGCCTCCGGAAGTGCTGGATCAGGTGGATGCACCGCAGCGTTGGGCGAACTACTTGTCCGGCTACGGTTTAACGCCCCAGGATATGCAAATCGAGATTACTGAGTCGCTGATGTTGAGTGACCCTGAAGCGGCGCTTAGAAAACTGTCGGTACTGAGTGATGTGGGTTTTAGCCTCTCTATCGATGATTTTGGTACAGGTTACTCATCTTTAGCGTATATCAATCGTTACCCTTTTAGTGTCTTAAAGATTGACCGCTCATTTGTTGCTGACATTGAGACTGATGAAAGCGCGATGCTGCTGGTAGAATCGATTATCAACATTGCCAAACGCTTTGCCCTCACAACGGTGGCAGAGGGGGTGGAGACTCAGGGGCAGATGCAGATTTTGCGCGATTTAGGTTGTGATCGGGCTCAAGGCTACTTTTTCCACAAACCCATGCAAGAGGCTGCGCTCTTCGAGCTGCTCACAGCACAGCCTTGATCTGTTCCCCCACAATAGCAACGCTCTGTTGCAGTAATTGCTCTCCATTCGTACTGGGCATCTCGCCATTAAGTCGATAGTCTGAAGGGCTTTCTCAGCCATATTTGCCAGCAAAGGGACTTTTTCATGTCGTTTCAGGAATATCGCGAGTCATTTTGGCTTGGGGTTAAAGATATGTTGCCGTTGCTATCCGGCGTGCTGCCCTTTGGCTTGATCACGGGAGCAAACGGTATCGCGCTCGGTTTGTCTCCCGAGCAGGTTTTTGGGATGACGATGCTGTTTTTTGCGGGGTCGGCACAGTTAGCAGCTTACCAGTTGATACAGGATAATGCGGCTTTTGTTGTGATTGTGCTGACAACGGTGGTGATCAATCTGCGTTTTGCGATCTATAGCGCGACTATGGCACCCACCTTGCACCCTCTTAAGAAGCGTTATCGTTGGCCACTGGCATATATGCTGACAGACCAGTCATATGGGCTGTGCTCTTCACCAGAGCGGCAATCGGCCGGTTTGCCTGAGCGTGTCTGGTACTACTTTGGCGGCGCTATTGTCATGTGCAGCTTTTGGGTGATGGCCGTGCTGCTGGGTGTGGCGGTCGGGGCCAGTATACCGCCTGAATGGTCCTTAGAGTTTTCCATCCCGTTAGCCTTCTTAGCGATGCTCGTTGGCACAGTAAGGAATCGGACGCTGTTGTTGGTGGCTGTGGCATCCGGTGCTTTTGCAGTGTTGTTACGGCCGCTGCCGCTAAACATGGGCTTTATCGCTGCGGTGATGATTGGTGTGGGTGTTGGTCATGTGGCTTCGAAGTTACGCCGCAGAGGGGCAGATCTTTATGAGTGATATGACGCTTTGGTTGTTATTCGCGATATGTGGCTTGTTGACGTTTAGTATTCGGCTGTCGTTCGTGCAGTTACATGGACATTTGGCTAAGCATTTGGAACGTGTGCAGCCTGTGCTTGCTCTCTTGCCACCGGCTGTCTTGGCCGCGCTCTGCATCCCGCCCATTGTGCTGAATAGTCATTCGGCTGCGGTCGACTGGTTACAGGTGATGGCGGGGCTGGTAACTCTGCTTTTGGCTGTACGCTTCAAAAGCATCATTTGGCCGATTCTTGGCGGAATGTGTGTACTTTGGGCGGGCCGCTATTTTCTTTAACATCGCCGCTATCGACCCCTTGTTATCCAGAATAAAGAATATGACATACGCTGGCTTTGATCTTTTGCTCAGCAAAGAACTGTAGCCAAGCGCGCTGGTGGTCTTGCAGCTTGTCAGTGGGGCTCTTTACCTCAATAAGTTGAAAAGTGCTGGCCGTTGGATTGAAGGCGATCAGATCGGGAAAACCGCGGCGCAGGTTATAGAGTGAGGATAACATCCGTCGAAAGATCGCTATCAATTGAGTGGTGTTAATGCACGAGAGCGCGAGTGTTATCAGTGCGCGGTCAATGCTGCGCCAATCAACAAAAGGGTTGCTCAAACCTATTTTCTCATCCCAGCGCTGCAATAGTCGCAAGGGGTCTTGGGTTAACAATTCAAATTGCTGCTCGATAATCTCCCGCCGACGTGAGTAGAAATCCGCGTCGTACAGGTCGTTGGGCTGGCGTTGAAAGGGATGAAAGAAAGCCCCTTGAATGGGGGCAAAAATCGCCGGCCAAAAGGTGAGGCCGAACAGGGCGCAAAACAGCTTGTTTTCACAGTAGTGATAGCTTGATGTGTCATCAAGGCGTTGCAGCGCTTCGAGAGCGGCCCACTCAACGCTATTATCATGAGGCGCTAACGTTAACTGAAAGCTAGGTGGTGAGAAGGCTTTTACCACCGTGGTATAGTTTTGGCTGATCTTTTTACCCACACGTACCTTTAATCGCTCGAAACCAACCTCTTCATCGAGGTTCAAAGGGTCTGCGCATGCAAGCTCGAAAGCGTTTTCCAGTGCACCTTGACGCTCGAGTGAGCGTGCTAAGCGCAGCCGTGCTGCCGGGTGGGTAGAGTGCTCAAACGCTTCATTGGAGACGAGGAACTGCTGCTCACGAGCACTCTTTACGCCAAGATCGAATAACAATCGCGAACGCTTTCGCGTCAACCATAGGCTTGTTGATTGTGCCGCTTGGCTCTTGAGTGCTGCGAGCATATCAGCAGCGCAAGCTTGTTCGGGGTTTTGACTTAGCTCATCTAAGTAGAGGTAGGTATCAACATCACTGCGGCATTGAAACGCGCAGGTGTCTGTTGTGAGTTTTACCTGCTCGTAGCGGGTATGTCCGAGCTCTGTGGTAACAAATGCCGAAAAATCTTGTCTTAACGTACCAAAGAACATAAGCCGAAGGCGCTGAAAGAGGGCATGGTGGCCAAGAGAAACCACCTGCTCCGGTGCAGCAAACTGGCCGCTTTGCTTGCTCAGTGCTGCAATGAATGTGGCTTTATTGTGCTTGGCGAGGCTGTAGTTGTGAGCCGTATCCTCGTCGAGTAGCACGGCTAACTCGGCTTTAGTAAATAGGTTGGCTAAATTTTCCAGACCCAATAAGGCTTCTGTCGTGAGCCAGCCGTCTGTTTCAAGTGCGCAGATGCTAGCCGTGATGCTATCGATTTCAGGGTAGGATAGTTTAGCGACACGAAACAGCGGCCCTTTGCGCAGTAGTAGTCTAATCAGCAGTGCTTGGGGCTGCTGGGGTAGCGTAAGGAAGCGATCAATGAGCTCAAGCTCCGCTTTAAGTAATAAGCGTGCATGGAACTCGGTAACCCACTTTATGACGGTGATAAAGTTCTCTTGATAGTAAAATGGGTTGTTGATATCGGCAGCGGTGAGCGCCGTTGAATGCTCGGATGCTTGGCTCATAGTGTTTGCAAGTAAGGCCGTGTAACGTATTAAAACGATCTATTTGAGATAGCGTACCAGCATAGTACCCGCTACCTCGATTGCTGTAAGAAAGGAAATCACTCGTTCTATGACAAATGCTGTCCCACCTCTTGTGTTAGCAGGGCCAATTCTGCGACGTATTACTACCAAACGCATCACGTTGTGGCTTGCTACGCGCGAACCCGTGCGCCTACAGCTGCAACTCATGCCTGCTGATGGTATCGAGCAGCGTTACGATGAGTCCGCGCTTGCCTCGGCAACGCAAACGTTGACGGCAGGTAAATATCTGTACTTTTACCTTATCGACCTCGCATTGGATCAGCCACTGACAACGAATCGCTGGATAGGTTATGACCTGTCGCTAGGCGTGGCGGAAAAGCCTTGGCAAAGTATCAAACAGTGGGGGGCAGAACTGTGTTACGGCGGCAAAGAGACACCGGGCTTTGTCATCCGTCATCGTTTAGACCGTATTTTACATGGGTCGTGCCGCAAGCCTCACCATGCTAGCGATGATGGCTTAGTGCGTGCCGACCAACAAGTCGAGAAGCACCTTGAAACGCCGGAACATTGGCCATCCGTTTTGATGATGTCGGGCGACCAAGTCTATGTTGATGATGTCGCCGGGCCTATGCTGGTGGCCATTCACCGCTTAATCGCCCAATTGGAGCTCCCGCATGGAACACTGGAGGGCGCGGATATTAGCTCAACGCAACTGCTACACGATTCGGCGCCCTATTACTATCGCCGTGCTGAGCTACTACCTGATGATAAAGCGTCGGGTGAACTAACGCGGGTTTTCTTCGGTGGCGCTAAAAAGCCGATTTTTACCTCAGACAACGCACACAATCACTTAGTCTCTTTGGCTGAGATGCTCGCTATGTATCTGTTGGCGTGGTCACCGACTGCTTGGCATGGCCTGTCGTTAGAAGCACCAAGCACCATCCCAGAGGAGCACCGCGACAAATACGACCACGAGATTGAGGTGATCGGGCGTTTCGTTTCACAGCTGCATCATGCTCGGCGGGTGATGGCGCATTTGCCGTGCGCGATGATTTTTGATGATCACGATGTGACCGATGATTGGAATTTGACCGCAGCTTGGGAGCAAACAGCCTATGGCAACCCGTTTTCAAAGCGGATTATCGGTAATGCACTGGTGGCTTATTTAGTTTGCCAAGGCTGGGGTAATGCGCCAGAGCAGTTTTCTAGTGCGTTAATGGCGCAGACGCAGCAGGCAATGGCAGCACCAGGCTGTGAGACACACAAACACCTTATTGAAGAGCTGATACGCTTTCCCCATTGGCACTATAGCTGGGATACCGAACCGGTATTGATCGTGTTGGATACGCGGACCCATCGGTGGCGTTCAGAGAAGAGCTTTGATAAGCCATCTGGCCTCATGGATTGGGAGGCGATAACTGATCTGCAAAGCCATTTGCTGGGGCACAACGCGGTGGTCATGGTGTCTCCTGCACCGATTTTTGGTGTCAAACTGATCGAAGCGATTCAACGCATCGTTACAGCATTAGGTTATCCACTGCTGGTGGATGCCGAGAACTGGATGGCGCACTCAGGCTCTGCACATGCTTTGATGAACTTATTTCGACACCCGCGTACACCGGATAACTTTGTTATTTTGTCCGGTGATGTTCACTACTCCTTTGTTTACGATATCGAGTTGCGTGACCATGTTGGTGGGCCAGATATTTGGCAAATCACCAGTAGTGGTGTTAAGAACGAGTTTCCCGATACGTTGCTCGACATTTTCGATCGCGTGAACCGTTGGCTCTATGCTCCATGGTCACCTTTGAATTGGTTTACTAAGCGCCGTGGTATGCGCGTTGTGCCACGTAAGCCTAAAGATGCAAAACGCGGAGAGCGCCTTATCAATGCCTCGGGCATCGGATGGCTTACACTAGATGGTGAGGGGCGCCCCAATCATATGGTGCAGTTATGCTCCGATGGCCGAGACCTTGAATTTGAAGCCGATCACTCGGAAGCGACCTGGGAGTAATCAATAAATCCTTACTTTTTTTTCGGGTTTAGACTCGATGCTCAAAAAATAATCCTTTATTATTTCGCCGCCTCAGATACAAACGTACGTTTGAAAACCCTGGGGTGCGCTACTTTTATTTCGTTAAATTGGCCTATTTCGTTAAGGAATACAGCGTATTAGCCGTAAACAGAAGATGTCTTTACCACATTGAGTGTGACGTAAAGAGAAGTAGTTGTTTGTTGTCGGCTTGTTACGCAGTTTGGACGCGCGATGGCAGTAGGAAGTGCCGCCGACATTGCTTTGTTGTGTTGCTATCGCTTATCAGAAGGATATGGATTGAGCTTATGTATGTTTCGAAATTTTTAACAGCCTCGTACAAAAAATCCCGTCACGCTATTGGTACCGGCTTGGCGGTGGGCGCATTGCTGCTTTCTACCAGCACCTCCGCTTACGTATTAGGTCCGACAACGCCAGGTAAGTGGGGAGACCCAGAGTTGGGTACAGGGGCTACGATCACGTGGAGCTTTACTAAAGATGGCTCCGATTGCGGCGGACAAACGTGCCATGGACTCGAGACCTTCATGCCTGAGGGTTTTGAAGCAGTGATCGAGGCGGGTTTCGATATTTGGTCGAGCGTAGCTGACCTGACTTTCGTACAGGTAGAGGACTCTGGCGAGCCGTTCGGCCACTACGGTAGTGCTGATTTGCGCATCGCAGGTAAAGATATTGATGGCAATGCCGGCACGCTAGCCTTTGGCTACTATCCGCCACGTAATGGCGGCGGTGCGGCAGGGGATATCCACTTTGATGCCGGTGACCTATGGAGCTTAGAACTGGTAGCGCCCGGATTTAGCCTATTTCAGGTGTTCACGCATGAGCTTGGCCATGCGCTCGGGTTAGCGCATACAGAGGTGCCGAACTCGCTGATGGGGGCATACTACAGCGAAGCTTTTTATGGACCACAGCCTGATGACATTGCAGGTATGCAATATCTTTATGGAGCACCTCAGTCTGCGGTTGTCTCCATCAATGGAACGCTGTCGGCGTTCGCCCTAGGTCTCCTATTTGTTGGCCGCAAACGTAAGCGCGCTTAACGGCTATCAGCATCCCTCTGAGATTCTTTTTGTCTCAGGGGGATATCCGCACCTGATCTTGGGGTGTTTGCGCTTTCCCTGCTATGCTGATCTGCATACAGTAATCCTGTCCTATATCTATGAATTTAAGTTACTTTCTCGATTACGTTCGTGCGTTAAGCAGTAGCGAAGTTCACATACAAAGGGTAGGATGAGCCAATGATTATCCGTGCATTCGATAAAATGGATTAAGCGTAGTGCAGTCAACTCTCAAACTAACTTTCGTTGTAGTCGGAGCGTTACTCGCCGGAGCGGGGTACCTCTCAGCATCACCGCAAGCGGGAACGACGTTATCGTGCCATGCTAACGGGTCGAAGGATGTGAACGCCTCGGTAGGTGGTCTTGCTAGCAATAGCTTGGGTGAAAACTACCTCAATGGTGCAGGTGTTGAGCAAGATATGCAGCAAGCGTATCGCTGGTTTTGCAACGGCGCGATGCAGCGCAATTCGACGGCTCAGCTAAACACTGCTCTTATGCTGCTTGAGGGCCGAGGTGTTCAGCGTGATGTGCAATTAGGTATGTCTTGGCTAAACCAAGCGGCCATCAACGGCAATCATGATGCTGAGCTTGCGCTGGGCATTTTGCTCGTGGACTCTGACCCCGTGCGTAGTTCGGTACTTTTTAAGCGCTCTGCGGCGGCTGGCAATCTTTATGCTAACCATCGCCTTGCAGAGCTGTATTACTACGGAATTGGCGTTAATCAAGATTACGCTAAAGCAACTGAGTTACTAGAGGTTGGTGTTGCAGCGGGCTTTGATAAAAGCCGCGACCTGCTAACAAGAATCCGAGTACGACAAAACGATAGTCGTTCTGACGTGGTCGTAATCGAACCTGCAACCATTGAGGATGCTGTTGCTCCAGTGGCCTCTTCGGCTCAGGAGCCAGAGGTCGCTGATGCAGCACCTGCGGTTGCGGTTTCTCCGCAACAGACACAGCGCACAGGCAATGTGCTAGAGAAGATCCTGTCAGTTTTCCCTGCTTTATCGAAACCATCCACCGCTCCTGTGCAGGATGTTGAGGTTGCAGAGTCCACCGCGAGTAGCGTTAAAACTGTTGTCGCAGACGAACCTGACGTTGCACCTGCACCAGACGTTCCAGAGACGAGTATTGCGGTCGCAGCGCCGGCGGCAGCGGTTGAAGCGGTGGCCGTAAAGCCTGTCGTAACCATCAGTGAAGATCTTGAGCAGCAACTGGTCGATGCCGCTGAAGCTGAGGTCGCAGCTGAGCAAACACGCGAGTCCGTGCAAACTGCGGCACAGCCCGACGTAGCAAAACCTGAACCCGTAAAGCCGCGGGTAGCTAACGAGCCTGCTAAAGCCGCAGTGAAGAAAGTGGCGACCTCTCTCAATGCAGAGCGCTTCTTCCGAGATAAGGCGTGGGTCGATGCACAGCCAAAAATGCGCTATGCGATTCAGCTAGTCCAAGCGAGCACCGTTGAGGGTGTTATCGAATATATCGATAAATACGATCTTGGTGATAAGGCGTTCTTTATTAACGCACGCCAAGATGGCCGTTATCGCTATGTTTTGTTGTATGGCGATTATCCGAACAACCGTACAAGTAAAAAGATGGCAAAAACGCTACCTCAAGGGGTACAGGACGCTGGTTACTGGATTCGAACTTATGGGAATCTGCGCACAAGTTATGAGATTAGCCAGCGCTATTGATTCCATCCTCGCATCCACTGTGTTTGATAAAGTTACTCGAGTCGTCTAATGGCGAGCTTGCAATCTGCATTTAAACCGCGCTGGCTGATTATTTTTGCGCTGCTGCTATGTATCGCTGCGGTGGTCAATCTTTATATCCAATCGCACAAGCTAGATACACTCTTTAGCGAGAGCCACCAGATCGACCTTGATGTTGATGCGGTGACAACCGCTCTGGAGGCTATTTCGGCAGCGGCCCTAAACGCGCCAGCGAAAACATCATTGGATGACCCCGCGCTCGACCAAGCCGCGGATGCACTCCTTTATGCCAGAACGGTTCTGTTGCGATTGAGCCATCCACAGGGCTCTGCTCCAACACATAGTGCTTTAGCACTGCTTAGCCGCTACTACAATAAAGTCATAGCGCAGCGCCGCTTGGCTGCTGCAGAGCAGGACTGGTTCTCGTTAGCTCTCACAGAGAGTCAGCTCGTAAGCGAGATATTGTCGCTGCGGGCATGGTCCAAAGCGGCGTTCCAGCCAAAGCTAATGGAACAGACCAAGCGATGGCGTATTGCGCAGCTGCTAGTGGCGGCGGGAATTGTATGTGCTGCAGTTGCCCTGCTTATCGGATGGTACCGATCCCGACGTGCAGTGAGTGCTTATGAGCCCGCTCCTGTCCTTACTGGCTTATCTAGCTATCGAAATACGGCTATCGATCCACCCGCATCTTTACCTAAACAGCCAGAAACTCTGCGAAAGCCGAGTCTAACTGCAGCACTCAAGCAGGTTGTTCCAGCGATCAGCCTACCTCTGATTCTGCTGGATCGCGAGGGCAATGTGGAGTGTATGAGCGATGCTGTACACTATCAAAATGATGACCTACCCACGCGCTTTGAGCCGAGCCAGCTAGCAGAGCAACACGTTGTGATTGATCGTGTCGGCCGCTTTTACGTGCATTCGTTGCCTGACTGCGGGTGGTTACTTGTGCAGCAGTTTGACTCAGTGGGTGATGCAGAAGAAAGTGCGCTCGAAACGTTACTCGAGGCTGCGATTAACGGAGACTTTAGCCAGCGGTTGCCCAAAGGCGGCGTTAACGATAAAGCGAACCATCTTATGGGGCTGTTAGATACCTACTTCTTGCAGTTAGAAGAGGTCTCCAAATCGATTAGCGAAGGGCAGTTAAAACCTTTGAAAGGGCGCCTGAGTAAGCACGCTCCCGGCCGTTTTGGTGAGTTAAACTACCAAACTAATATTGCGATCAAGCACCTGATTCAAACAGTCCGATCGCTCTATCAATTAAATCATCAGATTGCGCAGGCCGCCGCTAAACCCCTTGAAATGGATAATACCAGCGTGGCGGCTCCTAAGGCTTCGGATGATGCGATCAACCCGTTATTAGATGCACGTACAAGCTCAGTGCATGCCGCTGAAGTAGTCGATAGTTTTGCTTTACGATTGCAGGGCGTAGTGACCTCTAATACTGATATTCAGCGGCTGTCAGAGGTCGTTGATGGTATCGCATTTCAAACCAACCTGTTGGCGCTTAACGCGTCGATCGAGGCTGAGCGGGCGGGTGAGCGTGGTGCGGGGTTCCGTATTGTGGCAAGGGAAGTTCGTGAACTGGCTAACGATGCTGCTCAAGCTGCACGCCAGATCAGAACTGCACTAAGCGAAAGCGATCATGCGCTTCAAGATAGTCTGTTTTGCGCTGAGCATTCACACGTGGCTATACAGGAGGTGGTTGATTCACTTGCTCGCCTTGATATATCGCCTGTGGTCGAAGAGCCGGTTGTTACCTCGGCTGCAGCGGACCCGCGCATCGCCAAGATCACCTCTACAAATCTTCAGTTACGCCAAGTACTGCGCTTTTTTAAGTAGCTTATTTTAAGTCGCTCGTTTTTCGTAACTCGTGATTTAATCACCCACCGCTGCGCGAAAAAGTATCTTCCAATGAGTCCTCAATCGCGGCTAGACATGCTGCAACAGAACGAGGCACTTGGTTATTGTAAGGGTGCAGTGCATAGACCGGATTCTCGATCAGTTGATGGTCTGGGAAGAGCGGTACAAGCGTGTTTAGCTGGCGTACTAAAAAATCCGGTACCAAACCGATACTACCTCCTGAACTGATCATCGCTACGGCGGTATTGAGTGAGTTGACGCGGCATAGGTTACGAGGCTTAAAGTTGATCGCTGCTGCATTTTGCTCTTGGGGCTGCAAATGGTGTTCGATGTTATCGCCTTGCCAACGGTTCGCAATATAGAGCGTGTTCTCACTTATTCCCGCGGCTGCTAGCGCTGGGGTAGCACATAGCTGATCTCGAAAACTACCGATGCGGCGCTGCTTGAGGGTGCTTGCAGCAGATGAGCCTACCCGAATCGCGAGATCGATGGTGTCTGCACTGAGTGATAGCTGCTCATCGGAGCTGATCAGCTCGGCGCGCAGCTTTGGGTAGCGAGACATCGCCGCCGCTATTGCGGGGGCGACTAACGCATTCATCAACGCATCGGGAGCGGTAATGGTGACGCGCCCCTGCGGCTCTACTTGATAACTTCTGACTAAATCCCAAGCGGAATCGATGACCTCATTCATCTCGCGGCAGCGTTGATAGAACAGCTGGCCTACATCTGTTAAGTGCTGCCTGCGTGTTGTTCTGATAAGAAGAGTGGCGCCGAGTTCTGATTCCAACGTCTTTAGGTGTTGGCTGACAACAGACTTAGACAGCTCGAGATGATCAGCGGCCGCGGAGATAGAGCCTTGCTCAACGATATGAGTAAAAATGGACATTTGTCGGGAACGGTTCATAACTATTGTCCGTAAAAATTAAACAATGAATTTTTATATGTCTGTTTTTTGATGTCAATGATCCTCCTAGTATGGATTCTGTCAGTTAACCAACGAGGAAGAACAATGCAGCAAGATACTGAACTTATGCTATGTAAAGCGGGAATTGATGCGTGGCGCGCTGCGTTTAATGAGCAAGACGCCGCAGGGTGTGCAGCTCAGTACCTAGAAAATACGGTTATGGAAGCACGTCCATTTGGGGTGTTTGAAGGGCGTGAAGCGATACAAGCGTTTTGGCAGAATATTATTGATCAAGGCTTCAAAGAGGTTGCTTACACCGATGTGACTTGGACAAAGGTTGATGAAGGTGGTTATCTGTTATCGGCTAAGTGGAAGATGAACAAAGCGTTTGGTGTGGTTCATTCAGAACATTGGGTTGTTGATGAAGACGGCAAAGCACGCTTAAAGAGCGACCTGTTTGAGGTCCTTGGTGAGCGCTAATACAGGCCGTTATAAAAAGGGCCGCTGAGCGGCCCTTGTGCTTTTAAAGCAGATTGTAGACAAATACGACGGCCACACCGGCCGGTGTCACAAAGCGCAGTACAAACATAAAGCTTTTGAACAGCGCGCCATTACCTATATCTAGCTCGTTCTCAACGGCTTGTTTGTTCATAAACCAGCCCGCGAAGATTGCTATCAGCATTCCGCCAAGCGGCATCATCAGGTTAGCGGTAAAGTAATCGAGTAGGTCGAAAACAGTCTTGCCCTCGAAGACGGGAATAAAGGCTAGAGGGTGGAAGTCTGCCCACTCGTTAAAAGACAACACCGTTGCGATGCCGAGTACCCAAATCGATAGCCCACCGATAAGTGCCCCGACTGTGCGGCTAATACCTTTTTGTTCTTCAAGCCACTCGACCACAGGCTCGAGTAGCGAGATTGCTGAGGTGAGCGCAGCCACCACCAGTAAACCAAAGAACAGAGTGCCGAACAGTACGCCGCCTGTCATTTGGCCGAAAGCGAGTGGCAGAGTTTGGAAGATAAGACCGGGGCCCGCGCCAGGTTCTAATCCATTTGCGAACACCAGTGGGAAAATAGCAAGGCCTGCGAGCAGTGCGACAACCGTATCAACAATAGAAACCGTCACCGCGGTTTTAACAACCGATACCTTTTTAGGCAGAAATGATCCGTACGCCATCATCACGCCCATACCTAAGCTTAGCGTGAAAAAGGCGTGGCCAAGCGCTGTCAGCACTCCTTCAGTTGATAGCTTGCTGAAGTCTGGCTGGAACAGGAACGCGAAGCCTTGCGCAAAATCACCGCTTGCCAACGCGTAGCCAACCATCACCAGCAGCAGTAAGAACAGTAGCGGCATTAAAACGTTCACGGCTTTCTCAAGCCCCGAGCGAATACCGCGAGCGACGATCATGATCACTGCCACCATAAAGATCGAGTGCCAGAGCAATAGCGTGGATGGGTCGCCTAATAGGCCGCCGAACAGGGCGCCGATCGTTTCGGTATCGGCGCCACTAAAAGTGGAGGAGGCGGCATGGCCCACATAGGAGATCGCCCAGCCGCCGATCACTGAGTAGAAAGATAAGATCATAAATGAGGCGATAATCCCCATCCAGCCCAGCCAACCCCAGCGCTTGCTCAAGCCATCTCTGCTGGCCAAAATACGCATCGTATTGATAGGGCTGCGACCACCGCGGCGGCCGATCATCACCTCGGCAATCATAATCGGGATACCGATCATGGCGATACAGAGCAGGTAAACGATAACAAAAGCACCGCCACCGTTCTCACCGGTGATATAGGGAAACTTCCAGATATTGCCTAAGCCAACAGCTGAGCCGCTAGCGGCAAGAATAAAGGCTAAACGTGAGGACCACATTGGGTTGTCTGCACGTGCATCGGCGATCGCATCACCGGATGCTTGATGAGTTTGCGTTGTCACTATTTCTCTCTCCACGTATTTATTTTTATCGTGTTTTCAAGATAGATTCGCCCAGCAGAGGCAGGCGTTGCCTCGAGCGTCCATGGCAAAAAAACGGCGTGATCCCTCACGCCAAAGGGTCTACTAACTATTGCAAGTAACGTGGTGATTTCAGCGCGCCGTTATAGCCCGCTGGCGCAACCAGCGCTATCGGATAAAGCGCTCCTCTGCCAAGCGGTTGGCAATAACGCCGGTGCCTTCGCCAGATGCGTCACTGCGCTTAAAGATCTCTGCAAGAGTGTCACCAATGGTCTCGATGTGAGTGCGCACCTTATCGGGCGTATGGCCGGTGCGCTCGTAAAAGATATCGATGATACCGCCGGCGTTGATGGCGAAATCTGGCGCATACAGGATGCCAGCATCGCGTACTTGTTGATCGTGTGCTGCATGCTCAAGCTGGTTGTTTGCCGCGCCAGCAATCACTTTGGCTTTCATGAGCGCTAAGCTCTGATCGTTTATCGTGGCGCCGAGTGCACAGGGGGCAACCACATCAACCTCTTGCGCCAAAATCGCGTCGGCAGCAACGGCTGTAGCTCCCAAGCCATTAACCGCTCGCTCGACAAAAGCGGGGTAAATGTCGGATACGATGAGCTCGGCACCTGCTTCGTGCAGGTGTTTTGCCAGTCGGAAGCCAACGTTGCCCACACCTTGGATAGCCACGCGTAAACCCGTTAAATCTTGCGTGCCAAACTTATGTGCCACCGCGGCTTTAAGGCCAACAAATGTACCGTAGGCTGTCGCGGGGGAGGGGTCGCCATTGCAAGGTAAACCGTCAATTCCGGTGCGCTCTGTAATACCCGCCACATAGTGGGTATGGCGCGCCATCACCTGCAGATCAGGTACGCTCGTGCCTGAATCTTCAGCGGCAATATAGCGCCCACTCAGGCTTTCCAGTGCGCGGCCCATCATCTCTAGGAGGGCTTCACTCTTGTGCTCGCGAGGGTTACCGATGATGACGGATTTACCGCCGCCAAGGTCAAGGTTGGCTAGAGCTGACTTGTAGGTCATCCCTTTCGATAGGCGCAGCACATCGGTGAGCGCTTCGGCATCGCTGCCGTATTGCCACATGCGGCATCCACCAAGCGCTGGACCACGATTTGAGTTATGGACAGCGATAATGGCTTTTAGGCCCGTTTCCTTGTCGTGAAAAAAGTTGACCTGCTCGTGTTGGTCAAACTCTGGATGGCTAAAGATAGACATGTATTACCTCAATAATCTGTTCATTTCACGGGCTAAACTGCCGGAGAACCCAATGACATCTCAGGTGTTTCAGGGCTCGTTAGTTGTTCACGTAATGTGCTCCGCAGCTGTTGAGCTTGCTCGTAGTTCTGCTCTTTCACCGGGCCAAAGCCGCGCACTTGGCTTGGCAGTTGCGCCAGTTGTAGAGCCAAAGCGTGGTTCTCTGAGTTAAGGTGCTCGGTGATCAGCGCAAGGTCTGCTTCATACTCTTTGATAAAGCGGCGCTCTAAACGGCGATCAGCTCCCCAGCCAAAGATATCCAGTGGCGTGCCGCGGACACTTTTGCACTTGGCGAGTACTCTAAAGAGCGGCAGGATGCGTTCACTAAAGGTTATCTTCTTGGGGCGCTGACCCTGCTTGCTGCGTGACAGCAGCGGTGGTGCAAGGTTGAACTCAAGTTCAAAGTCGCCTTCAAATTGACTTTCCAGCTGTGCTTTAAAAGCGTCCGAGGTGAGCAAGCGCGCTACCTCGTACTCATCTTTGTAAGCGAGGACGCGGGCATAGTTTTCGGCCACTGCCTGAGCAATCTGGCTGCGATTTGTTGTTGATTTTTCATGGTTGCGCAGTGCTTCGACGCGTTGGCGGTATCGCTCAGCCAGTTGGCTATTTTGGTAGGCGATTAAATGCGCCGATTCGCGGCTGATAACCTCATCAAGTGAGGGCATGATGCGAAGGGGCTGCGGTTTCGCTTGCGGGTCGAGAATTGTCTCTACAGCCGCGGCATCATGCGCATAGCAACGCCCCCACAGGAAGGCTTTTAAGTTTGCCTCAACCGATGCTCCGTTGAGACGAATGGCTTCCTCAATTGAGGTGCGCTGCAGAGGTATCAAGCCTTTCTGCCATGCATAGCCAATGGTAAATAGGTTAACTGCCATACCGTCACCCATTAGATCGGTCGCCAGTTGGGTTGCATCAAAGCAGAAGCTGCCCTCTGAGCGCGCGGTGGCTTCGATCACCGCTTGCATCTCTGCATTAGGTACATGCAGGTCAGGGTTACGCGTGAACGCGGCTGGCATCGTCTCGTGGTTGTTGATAATCGCAGCGCTGCGTTGGCGGTCGAGCTTACCTAGAGCCTCTTCGCTGGCGCCGACCATGAGGTCAAAGCCCACTAACAAGTCTGTCTCACCGGCGGGGATACGCACGGTATGGATCTGATCCTGCGAAGGGGCGATGCGAATATGGCTCATCACTGCGCCAAACTTCTGTGCAAGACCAATCTGGTCTAACACACCGACCCCTTTCTCTTCGATATGCGCTGCCATACCCAGCAAAGCACTGACAGTCACAACCCCTGTGCCACCGACGCCTGTGAGCAAAATGTTGTACGGTGTGTCGCATTGCACCACGTTGGGTTCCGGTAGTTGTGCTGCGGGTGGTGCAAGGTTCAACCCCGGGGCTTTTTTGAGCTTGGCCCCTTTTACCGTGACAAAACTTGGGCAGAAGCCGCGGACGCAGCTGAAGTCTTTGTTACAGGCTGATTGATCGATCTCCCGTTTTCGGCCCTGTGGAGTCTCTTTTGGTAACACGGATAGACAGTTGGACTGGATACCGCAGTCGCCGCAGCCTTCACAGATATCGCTGTTGATAACAACACGTTTATCGGGATCGGGCATTTGGCCGCGCTTACGACGGCGACGTTTTTCGGCAGCGCAGGTTTGGTCAAAGATTAGAGCTGTGCAACCTGCGGTATCACGCAGCTCGCGCTGCAGGGCATCCAAATCATCTCGGTGGTGGAATGTGACGCCATCAGCAAACTCGGCTCGGCTTGGGTACTTGTTGGGCTCGTCGCTGACCACAGCGATACGGCGGACGCCCTCACCAAACAGCTGGTGGGTAATTTGCTGTACAGTCAGCTGACCATCAACCGGTTGGCCGCCTGTCATCGCAACGGCGTCGTTGTAAAGAATTTTGTAAGTGATGTTTGTACCGGCGGCAACCGCTGCACGAATCGCCAGCAAACCAGAGTGGAAGTAGGTGCCGTCGCCTAGGTTTTGGAAAACATGGTTGTTGGTGGTGAATGGCGCTTGGCCAATCCATGTTGTGCCTTCGCCACCCATCTGGGTGAAGGTTTCGGTGCCGCGGTCCATCCATGTTGCCATGTAGTGACAGCCGATTCCGCCGAGTGCTTTACTGCCTTCGGGCACCGTGGTTGAGGTGTTATGCGGGCATCCAGAGCAGAAATGTGGCGTGCGTTCCACGAGCTGCCGCGGTTGGGTTAGCTCTGCTTCTTTTTGAGTCAGAAAGTCCAGACGTTGTGAAACCTGATCGCTGGTATAGAAGGGTGCCATGCGCGCAGCAATGGCGCGGGCAATCATTGCGGGTGTCAGCTCACCGAGTGTGGTTAGCAGCTCTTGGCCGTGCTCATCAAGCTTGCCGACGACGCGCGGGCGAATATCATCTTGCCACGTGTAAAGGTAACTGCGGATCTGATCTTCGATCACTCCGCGTTTCTCTTCGACCAAGAGCAGTTCAGGAACACCTTTCGCAAACTCACGAATACCCTCAGGCTCTAGCGGCCAGACCATGCCCACTTTGTAAAGGGTGATTCCAAGCTCGCTGGCACGCTGATGGCTGATCCCCAGATCTTCGAGTGCTTGTAAGACGTCTAGGTAGGATTTACCTGTGGTAACGATACCTAGGCGGGGCTGATCACTTTTGATGATAACTTTATCGATCTCGTTGGCGCGGCAAAACGCCTCTGCTGCTTTAAGCTTATAGGTATGCAGGCGGGCTTCTTGCTGCATCGGCTTATCTGGCCAGCGTGCATTAACGCCATCGCTGGGTAGCTCAAAGTGCTCTGGCAGGTTGATCTGGATACGCTCCAGATCAAGGTCGGCAGAGATGGAGGAGTCGAGTAGTTCAGCGAGTGTCTTGAAACCCACCCAACAGCCGGTAAAGCGCGACATCGCCCAGCCATAGAGGCCAAAGTCGAGCATCTCTTGAATGCCAGAGGGGTAGAGCACTGGCATCATCGCATCCATAAAGGCGTAGTCACTCTGGTGCGGTAAGGTAGACGACTTGCAGGCATGATCATCGCCAGCAACCGCGAGTACGCCGCCCAAAGGCGAAGTCCCGAACGCGTTGGCGTGCTTTAAAACATCGCCGGTGCGATCAACGCCGGGCCCTTTGCCGTACCAGAGACCAAAGACACCATCATACTTAGCCCCTTCAAATACGTTGACCTGCTGAGACCCCCATACGGCGGTGGCGCCAAGGTCTTCGTTAATGCCGGGCTGGAAATAGATATTGTGCTGCTCTAGGTATTTACGCGCTTGCCATAGGGTTTTGTCGAAGCCACCCAGTGGTGAGCCGCGATAGCCTGAGATAAATCCAGCGGTATTGTGGCCCATCTTTTTATCAAGTTGGCTTTGCAGCATAGGTAGACGAGCGAGGGCTTGGCTGCCGTTTAGGTAAACACGGCCAGAGTTGAGTTCCCACTTGTCATTCAAGGTAACGTCTTTCATCGGAATTCTCCCAAAACCTTGAACAGACCGGTCTTGCGCGCGACTACAAACGCGGGTGCAGAATAGACTGATCCGTTACCGCCGGTGTTGGCGGGTAATTAAAGGTGATTAAACGTAAGTGACTAAATCAGCGCGGCGTAATGCGGCTTGATTGCAGTTCTGACGTTGGAAGAATGGATGCGAGGCCGGTGTCGGCGATAGGGTATGCTGTTGTCATTGACTAGACTCCTCGACAGGACTGGATCGCAGTCATGTACTGGAAATTTGTTATTTTTATCCTGCTTATCTTGGCAGGTTCGTCTGTTGCTCTTGTGAAGCTGAAAGCGAAGATAGGGCAGTTTTTTAGGGCCGTCAAGCGAGTGAAACCGTGAAACGATACTGTTGGAATTTAGAAAGTTCTGTTTGGAAATCGTGAAACAGGAGATTCTTCTTTGGCGAGATGGCTGGTTGGAAAATAGCCATAAAAAAAGAGGGGTCGGCAGAGCCAACCCCTATAATGACAAGAACCATAATATCAGTTGAAGAGAAGGGCCCATCAACTGATGAGGTGAAGCACATACTGTGTTTGCAACTGCAAAGCTTTGTATGACTTGCGAGCGAGTTAATATTATTGGTAATGAAAATAATTATCAATAACTTTTTTGTAAAAATATCAGATTTTTCTTCTTCGCTTATTCCGCGCGGGGTGTACAGCCCCGCGCGGTACTGATCGTTAGCCGTAGACTGTGTGTGAAATCGCCAATACGGCGAGGTATCCCGCGCTGTAGGCGACAAGCAGCCAGTGGATGAAACGCAGGTAGCTGATAAACGAGAGCACTTCGAGCTTGCTCAGCGCAATGACACCAGCAGCAGAGCCGATGATCAGGATTGATCCTCCCACGCCGACGGCATAGGTTAGACCGAGCCAGTCAGATAGCGTCATCTCTACGCCCGACTGCAAGATGGCCGCGGTGAGCGGTACGTTATCGACAAGTGCGGAGAGAATGCCAACGATAAAATTGGCGATGTACGCTGGCATCACTGTGTACAGTTGTGGCAGCAGCTCCAATACCGAGAGCTCACGCAGCATACCCACCAGCAGCAAAACACCGAGGAAGAACAAGAGCGTATCAAACTCGATATCACGCACATATTCGAGGATGTTGGGCTTGGCTTCATCTTTGTGGATCAAACGATGCACGATAAACATGACGGATAAGCCAAATAAGAAGGTGAGTACCGGTGGTACTTGCCAGAGAATACTAAAAGTTAACGTGCTAATAATGGTGGCGAGAAAGAGCACTGCGATCAGTTGATCAGAGCGAGCAATCGGGCGTTTGAACTTGGGAAGAGTGACCTCTTCGCTGCAGCCGCGCATCAGGCAAAGTACCAAAATAACAACACCAAAGGCGGCTGGTGGAATCAGAATAAACAGGTTGGTGACGGTGACTTTATCGGCTAGAAAGATCATCAAGGTTGTTACGTCACCCGTGATCAGTGATACCCCGCCTGAGTTGACTGCAAAAACAATCAGCGTCGCGAACTTGAGCGTTGTACGCTTATCAAGATTTAGTGAAGCGAGCAGTGACAGCATAATGAGCGATGCGGTGATGTTGTCGGCCAACGATGAAAACCCAAGGGCTAGCAGTGCAATGAGCATCATGAGTTGGCTTAGCTTCAATTGATTGGGTAGCAGTCGATAGACGAGCTGCGTAATGAGCCCCTTTTGGTTTAGATAAGCCACATAGGTCATCGCTGCCATCAAGAAGAGCCACAATGTAGCGATCTCGAGTAGCTGTTCGTTCAGCCCCTCTTTGATCTCGTGGATATGTCCTTGAGGAAAGATAAACGCTAGTATCCACACCAGCGTGCCGATAAATAGCGTTGATTTTGCTTTATTAAGATGGATCACATCTTCCAGCACGATTAGCACAAATGCTAACCCGATCAGCCCTAAAATAAGATAGTTCATGGTTTTTCTCTTTATTTTTATTTCGCGAGATAACAGATCGGACATCGTCACTTGGTAAGTACACGAGTCGTTTAGCGCTTGAAATGGAGGTTTACTATGCGTTCTCTCTCACCCCAATTACTCACGCTTGTATTACTTTTCGCCGCCTTGTGGCCGCGTAGTGCTCTATCTGAGCAGGTGTTGAGCATCGATCATGTGATGTTTCCTGTCTACAACAACACTGCATTGCTCACCCAAATTGAACCCCTTTGGCAAGCTTGGGAGCAGGGCCGAGTTGAGCGCCGTGAACCCAATAACCTGTTCAGCGGTATCTACTACCACAGCCGCGACTGGTACGTTGAGTACCTCTCCAATGTCCCGTCGCAGCCCTACTGGAGTAATGCTGTTTACGTTGTGGTGCCGAAGCAGTATTGGGATTTTTACGCAACACCTGCTTGGCGCAGTGAGCACTTTCTGATTCCTGAGTTCGGTAGTGGCTTTCAATTGGTGAGTCCCGATTATCCTTACCTCAATAGCCGGATAAACAGCGAGGAAACCTACCGGGGTTTTACATTGTTAATTTCTCCTGCGTTAGCTAAGGCACTCAAAAATGTAGCGGGCCAGCGTTGGCAACTGCCTGCGAATGTCCAAGTGGATCAGCGCTTAAAGCATCGACATGATATGGGTGTGATCAACGAACATAAGAAGCTGATTGCTCCGCTGCTACAAGCCAATCCCATCTTGCGGGATTATCTCTAACCACCTGTCACGATAACGTATTAGCTGCAACGAAAAAGGGCCTCATCGTGAGGCCCTTATCTTCGGTTAAACGTCGTCTAAGCCCAGCTCTGCGATCGAAATCTCGCGCATTTTGAACTTCTGGATTTTGCCTGTGACCGTCATTGGGAACTCGTCAACAAACTTGAAGTAGCGTGGGATCTTGAAGTGGGTAATCTTACCCTTACAGAACTCGCGAAGTTGCTCTTCAGATACGTTCTCTGCATCAGGGTGCAGGCGAATCCAAGCGATCAGCTCTTCGCCATATTTCTTATCAGGCACGCCCGTGACTTGAACATCTGAGATCGATGGGTGAGTGTATAGGAACTCTTCGATCTCTTTCGGGTAGACGTTTTCGCCACCACGGATCACCATATCCTTGATACGGCCAACGATCTGGATGTAGCCCTCTTCATCCATCGTGGCTAGGTCACCTGTGTGCATCCAGCCAGCGGAGTCGATCGACTTGGTTGTGGCTTCTTCGTTATTCCAGTACTTCAGCATCACGCTGTAGCCGCGGGTACAAAGCTCACCAATCTCGCCGCGTGGGACAACTGCGCCGGTAGCTGCATCAACAATTTTCGTTTCTAGGTGCGGTTGGGTGCGACCTACAGTGGTGACACGCTTATCGAACGGATCGTTCGCTGCGGTTTGCGTTGATACCGGGCTGGTCTCGGTCATGCCATAAGCGATCTGCACCTCTTCCATGTGTAGACGTGAATTAACCGCTTTCATCACCTCAGCAGGGCAGATCGATCCAGCCATAATGCCGGTGCGTAATGAGCTAACATCGAACTTCTCGAAATCTGGATGATCTAGCTCCGCGATAAACATCGTTGGCACGCCGTACAGCGCTGTTGCTTTCTCTTCCGAGACCGCTTCCAGCACGGTTGTTGGATCGAAGCCTTCATCTGGATAGATCATGGTTGCGCCGTGGGTCATACAACCGAGATTTCCCATCACCATACCAAAGCAGTGATACAGCGGCACGGGAATAACCATGCGGTCTTGGTCAGTTAGGTTCATGCTTTCACCAACGAAGTATCCGTTGTTCAGGATATTGTGGTGTGACAGCGTCGCGCCTTTCGGGAAGCCTGTGGTGCCAGACGTGTACTGGATGTTGATAGCATCATCAAACTGCAGCTTGGACTGTATCTCTTGAAGCGTTTCGGCGGATACTTCAGCGCCCATCTCAAAGAAGTCATCCCAGCGCCACATGCCCGAGTGCTTCTCTTGGGCTAGGTTTACGATGCCTTTTAAGTGCGGCAGCTTCATTGCTTTGAGCGCACCCTCATTTGAAGCTTTTAGCTCCGGCGCAAGCTCGAACAACATTTCCGTATACTTGGAGCTTTTGAAGGTATCTGCTGTAACGAGGAATTTTGCCTCAGATTGGTTAAGCGCGTACTCAAGCTCGTGTAAACGGTATGCTGGGTTGATGTTCACCAAAATGGCGCCTACTTTAGCCGTGGCGAACTGTGTAATTGTCCATTGGGCACAGTTAGGTGACCACATACCCACACGGTCGCCAGGCTGTACGCCAATGGCAAGGAAGGCACGCGCAGCTTTATCAACTGCGGTTTGTAGTTCTTTATAGCTGTAGCGCAACCCTTGGTGACGCACAATCAGTGCATCATTGTCTGGGTAGGCTGCTGCGATTTCGTCAAACTTGTCGCCGATGGTCATGCCGATCAACGGCTTCTCTGATACTCCACTGGTGTAACTTGGCAATTTAGCTGTCATGATCAAATCCCTGTAATATTTTTCGTTATCAGGTCTTTCTTATTAGAAGGTGTTATCGATTACTGCCGTGATATGACGGGTTTGGTTGCATCTCTACCGCCGCTGCAACACGGTTGGTCATATTGTAGAAACCTGCAATATTGGCGATATCCCAGATCCCGCGGTCACTGAACCCTGCATCTCGTAATGCTTGACGATCGCTCTCTAGGATGCGGTCGGGTGTTTCGGTCAGCTTTGCAGCAAAGTCCAGCATGGCGCGATGACGCTCACTGAGGTCAGCCGCGCGATAGTTCATCACCATCAATTCGCCAAGCACGGGATCGCCTGAGTATTCACGCACCGCTGCGCCATGTGCAGTGAGGCAGTAGTAGCAGTGGTTGTGGCTAGAAACGACCACTGCGATCATCTCTCTTTCGAGAGTGGTTAGCTCGCTCTCGCCAAACATCAACTCATTGTAAAAGCGTGAAAACACCTCAAGTTGTGCTTCATTTTGGCTGTAGGCTGCGAGCACATTTGGAATCATGCCCAGAGCTTCTTCGCACTTGGCAAAATAGCGCTGGTGCGCGTCGCTAAGGTCGCTTTGCTCAGGAATTGGAAGATCCAGAGCGGTGATATTGTTTTGACTCATGATGCTGTCCTTCGTTTATTTTTATTGGTTCAGCGAGAGCGTTGTTGTTTACCTAATTAGCTTGAGCACCCTAAGGCTAAGCCAACTTTGGAACCGTTGTTGCGGCCAAGCTGCTGGGTAATCCAGTTGCCGGTAGCCGCCAGCTCTTTTAGGTCGATCCCCGTTTTGATACCGAGGCCCTCTAGCATATACACGACATCCTCACTAGCAACATTGCCGGATGCGCCACTTGCATATGGACAGCCGCCTAAGCCCGCTACGGATGAGTCTATGACACTGATGCCATCCTGCAAAACCGCATACAAGTTAGCCAGTGCTTGGCCATAGGTATCATGAAAGTGCGCTGCCAACTGATTGATTGGCACTTCGTTCGCCACCCGCGCTAGCATTTTGCGTGCGCGCACGGGCGTACCCACACCGATCGTATCGCCCAGTGAAATCTCATAGCAGCCCATATCGAGCAGCTCGCGGGAGACAGCCGCTACTTGTGATGGATCGATATCCCCCTCATAGGGGCAACCCAAAACAGTAGAAACATAGCCACGGATACGGATATTGTTACGCTTAGCCGCTTCAACCACTGGAACAAAGCGCTCCAGTGATTCAGCGATCGAGCAGTTGATATTCTTGCGTGTGAATGACTCGGAGGCCGCGGTAAAGATTGCCACTTCATCGGCGCCGCTTTCAATCGCACCTTCGACACCGCGCAGGTTTGGTGTCAGGGCCGCATAAGCGACCCCGTCATGACGAGTAATACCGGCCATAACCGCCGCTGCATCACCCATCTGTGGTACCCACTTTGGTGATACGAAGCTCGCAGCTTCAATATGGGATACCCCAGCTGCCGCTAAGCGGTTGATCAACGCGACCTTGATATCGGTAGCGATGACTGGACCTGCTTCGTTCTGGAGACCATCCCGCGGGCCGACCTCCACAATGCGTACTGAACTTGGCAGGGCCATGATTAGTCCTCCTCGTTGCTAACAGCAACCAGCGCTGCCCCTTCGGCAACCTGCTCACCTTCGGCAAAGAAGATATCTTCAACGACACCGTCATGTGGTGCGCTGATGCTGTGCTCCATCTTCATCGCTTCCATGATCACGAGAGCGTCGCCTTCTTTCACCGCTTGGCCTTTTTCAACCAGCACGGCAACAATAGCGCCGTTCATTGGAGCCGTTAACGAGCCGCCAGCGGCGCCTTCATTATCGTCGAAGGTTGGGCGGAACTGCATTGCTTTGAACTGATCGCCTTCGCGGAACAGGGTTAGCTCGGTGTCGTTCATGAAACCGTGCACGCTGATACGGTGTCCGTTAACAACGGCATGTAGATGATCGTCGTTGAGTGTTGCCGAGACCTTAAACGTGGCATCATCCACGGTGATCTCGTAGCAATCATTCTCTTCGATGATGCTCACTTGGTGAGTCTCATCGCCAACCACCCATGTTATTGGGCGCGCGTATGTTGCATTTAGACGCCAGCTGTTTTGTTTGTTGAAAGGAGAGTAAGGATCGCCTTTCACTAGGTTATCAGAGCGCTCGTTTTCCAGTGCAAAGCAGGTTGCTAGTGCGAGCTGGCTCTGAATATCCGCGTTGCCGCGCTTGAACAGCAGGTCACTGTGCTTATCGATAAAGCCCGTATCCAGCTCCTCCTGACGGAAGGGTTGGCTATCCGCGACTTGACGCAGGAAGCGAATGTTTGTGGTCATGCCGCCAATACGGTAAGACTCAAGGGCATGCACTAAGCGGTTTAGCGCTTGCTCGCGGTTTTCGTCCCAGACGATCAGTTTGGCGATCATTGGGTCGTAGTACACACTAACCTCATCACCCTCAATAACACCGGTATCGACACGCACGTGAGCGTTCTCGTCTGGTGTGCGAAGGTAGCGCAAGTTGCCTGTAACAGGCAGGAAGTCGTTGTCTGGATCTTCAGCGTAAATACGCGCTTCCAAGGCATGGCCGCGGATCTTGATCTGCGCTTGTTGCAGTGGCAAAGCTTCACCGTCAGCGATGCGTAACTGCCACTCAACGAGGTCTTGGCCGGTGATCATTTCAGTGACAGGGTGTTCTACTTGAAGACGAGTATTCATCTCCATGAAGTAGAAAGAGCCATCTTCGTCATATAGAAACTCAACGGTACCTGCGCCCACGTAGTCGATCGCTTTTGCGGCAGCAACGGCTGCTTCACCCATCGCAACACGCGTCTCTTCTGAAAGACCAGGTGCGGGTGCTTCTTCGATCACTTTCTGGTGGCGGCGCTGTACCGAGCAGTCACGCTCTGCAAGATAAACGCCGTTACCCTGTGAGTCGCAGAATACTTGGATCTCCACATGACGTGGTTTCGTCAGGTAGCGCTCGATCAACATGTCTGGGTTACCAAACGCGTTTTGTGCTTCGCGCTGAGCAGCTGATAGCGCTGCATCAAACTCATCGAGGCCGTTAACAACACGCATACCCTTACCACCGCCACCGGCGATCGCTTTGAGCAATAGCGGGAAACCACACTTTTCAGCTTCAGCTTTGAGCAGCTCAGGCGATTGATCATCACCGTGATAACCCGGTACCAAAGGTACGTTAGCTTTCTCCATGATCGCTTTAGCCGCAGACTTTGAGCCCATGGCTGCGATTGCGGATGCTGGTGGGCCGATAAACGTGATGCCGTTAGCGGCTAACGCTTCAGCGAACTCAGTGTTCTCTGATAAGAAGCCGTAACCTGGATGCACGGCTTGTGCACCGGACTCTTTGCAGATTTCGATAATACGGTCTGCGCGCAGGTAGCTCTCGCTGCTCGGTGCTGGGCCTAAAAGAAAGGCTTCGTCAGCCATCGCCACATGGCGGGCATTACGATCGGCTTCGGAGTAGACGGCAACACAACGAATACCCATACGATGTGCTGTTTGAATCACGCGGCAAGCGATCTCGCCACGGTTTGCAATTAGAATCTTGCTGAACATGGTGACTTACTCCTGAATCCAGTTCGGTTTGCGTTTCTCAAGAAAGGCGCTTAAGCCCTCTTGGCCTTCAGCACTGACGCGGATATCCGCAATACGCTGGGCTGTGTCATCGATCACTGCTGGGTCGATCACCTTGCTACTGACGGCAAAGATCAACTCCTTGGCTGCGTGCATCCCTTGCGGGCTGTTTTTTCGCAGCTGCTTGGTGAAGCGCGCTGCTGCATCGCTTAGCAGTTCGGATGTTGCCACGACCTCATGTACCAAACCGAAGTCACATGCTTGCTCCGCAGAGAAAGGCTCTGCGGTCAGGAAATAGCGGCGTGATTGACGCTCACCTATCGCGCGTACGACATAGGGGCTGATTACCGCTGGAATTAGGCCAATTTTTACCTCGCTCAAGCAGAATTGAGCCTCCGCTGAGGCGATCACAATATCGCAGCAGGCAGCAAGCCCAACCGCTCCGCCATAAGCGGCGCCTTGAACAAGACCAATGGTTGGTTTGTTTAAGCTATTTAAACGCTCCATCAGCTCAGCAAGGCGCCCTGCGTCTTCGAGGTTCTCTTGATGGGAGTTTTGTGCCATCCGCTTCATCCAAGCAAGGTCGGCGCCTGCGGAGAAGTTCTTGCCGTTAGAGCGTAAGATCAAGGCACGCACTGTGGTACTGTCAGACACCTCTTTTAAGCATGAGATCAACTGGTTGATAACATCATCATCAAAGGCGTTGTGTACCTCAGGGCGATTCAGGGTTAGCTGCGCAATCCCCTGATCATCGACCTCTAACAGAACACGAGTTGTATCAGTCATTTTCGTGCTCCTTACATACGGAAGACGCCGAAGCGTGTTTCGCCAACAGGTTTGTTCAGTGCAGCTGATAAGCCCATACCGATCACTTCACGTGTCTGGGCTGGATCAATAACACCATCATCCCAGAGGCGAGCCGATGCGTAGTAAGGGTGGCCCTGATGCTCGTAGGTATCGATGATCGGCTGTTTGAACTCCGCTTCCTCTGCTTCGCTCCAGCTCTCGCCGCGACGCTCTTTACCGTCCCGAGTTACCGTTGCCATTACGCCTGCTGCTTGCTCGCCGCCCATTACTGAGATTCGCGCATTGGGCCACATCCACAAGAAGTTAGGGCTGTAAGCACGGCCACACATGCCGTAGTTACCCGCACCAAAGGAGCCGCCAATCAGAACGGTAAGCTTTGGAACTTCAGCACAAGCAACCGCTGTCACCAGTTTGGCACCGTGCTTGGCTATCCCCTCAGATTCGTACTTCTGGCCTACCATGAAACCGGTAATGTTTTGCAGGAACAGTAATGGAATTTTGCGTTGGCAGCATAACTCGATAAAGTGCGCGCCTTTTTGAGCAGACTCGCTAAATAGGATGCCATTGTTGGCAATGATGCCAACCGGGTAACCGTAGATATGCGCAAAGCCGGTAACCAGTGTTGTGCCGTAGTTCTTTTTGAACTCATCGAACTGAGAGTCATCAACGATACGCGCAATCACTTCGCGAACATCAAATGGCTTTTTCAAGTCCGTACCCACGATGCCGTATAGCTCGTCTGCTGGATATCGCGGCGCTTGCGGTGCTTTGACATCCAGATCAAGTGGCTTTTTGCGGTTTAGGTTGGATACAACCGTACGCGCAATTTGCAGCGCGTGTTGATCGTTCTCTGCGTAATGGTCAGCAACACCAGAGACCTTACAGTGCACATCGGCACCCCCTAGGTCCTCTGCGGATACCACTTCACCGGTTGCGGCTTTCACCAGCGGTGGGCCTGCCAAGAAGATAGTGCCTTGGTTACGAACGATGATTGACTCATCAGCCATCGCTGGAACATAGGCGCCACCTGCTGTACAGAGGCCCATAACAACGGCGATCTGAGGAATACCTTTCGATGACATGCGCGCTTGGTTAAAGAAGATGCGCCCGAAATGGTCGCGATCTGGGAAAACGTCATCTTGCTGTGGCAAGTTGGCACCGCCAGAGTCCACCAAGTAGATACATGGCAGGTGGTTTTGCTCAGCGATCTCTTGCGCACGCAGGTGCTTTTTAACCGTAAGCGGGTAGTAGGTGCCGCCTTTTACCGTCGCATCATTCGCGATGATCATGCACTCTTGGCCGGACACGCGGCCGATACCGGTGATAATACCGGCAGCTGGAATAACGTCTTCGTAGACTTTATATGCTGCCATCTGCGACAGCTCCAAAAATGCTGAGCCTGGGTCGATCAACGTATTGATGCGGTCACGAGGGAGAAGTTTGCCGCGTGAGGTGTGGCGCTCTTGATATGAAGGGCCACCGCCTTGTTCAATAACGCCGACTTTTTCGCGCAGATCTTTTACTGCTTGCTCCATCAACTCTTGGCGAGCGAGGTAGTCTTCGGCGCGTGTGTTCACTTTGCTCTGGATTACTGACATAGCCTTTCCTCTCTGGTCTGAGGGGTGATGGGCACCCGTCAGACCTGTATCAGTCCTAAAATTAGAAGGTTTTTGCGAAGGGGAGCTTACTTGTTAAGGAACAGCTCGCGTCCGATCAACATACGGCGGATCTCAGAAGTCCCTGCGCCAATCTCGTAAAGCTTGGCATCGCGCAATAGACGACCTGTTGGGAACTCATTGATATAGCCGTTACCACCCAATAACTGAATCGCATCCAGAGCGATCTTAGTTGCCATTTCGGCCGAGTAGAGGATACAGCCAGCAGCATCTTTACGGGATGTTTCGCCGCGTTCTGCTGCCATACCGTTGAGGTAAACATAGGATTTTGATGCGTTCATCAGCGTGTACATATCGGCAATTTTGCCTTGTACCAGCTCGAATTCACCAATTGGCTGGCCAAACTGCTGGCGGTCGCGGATATAGGGTACGCAGATATCCATTGCCGCTTGCATGATGCCTAGCGGGCCACCGGATAAGACTAAACGTTCGTAGTCCAGGCCGCTCATCAATACTTTTACGCCACCGTTGAGTTCGCCCAGGATGTTCTCTTTAGGAACCGGGCAATCTTGGAACACTAGCTCACAGGTGTTTGATCCGCGCATACCCAGCTTGTCGAGTTTCTGGTGGCGGCTGAACCCTGGGAAGTCACGCTCAACGATAAAAGCTGTAATGCCACGTGGGCCAGCAGTGATATCAGTTTTAGCGTAGATAACATAGGTGTTGGCATCAGGACCGTTAGTGATCCACATCTTGTTGCCATTGAGTAGGTAGTGGTCACCGTTATCGCGCGCCGTTAGCTTCATAGATACCACGTCCGAACCTGCATTTGGCTCAGACATCGCCAATGCACCGATGTGCTCACCGCTGACAAGCTTAGGCAGGTATTTCTGCTTTTGCTCTTCGGTGCCGTTACGGTGAATCTGGTTAACGCAGAGGTTGGAGTGCGCACCGTATGATAGGCCAACAGAGGCAGACGCACGGCTGATCTCTTCCATCGCGATGATATGAGCAAGGTAGCCCATACCAACGCCACCGTAAGCTTCATCAACTGTAATACCGAGCAGGCCCATGTCGCCAAACTTGCGCCACAGGTCGTTCGGGAACTCGTTCTCTTGGTCAATTTGTTCTGCACGTGGCGCAATCTCCTGCGCCGCAAAGCTATTGACCTGCTCACGAAGCATGTCGATAGTTTCGCCCAGACCGAAGTTCAGTTCAGTGTATTGTGAGATCATAGTGACACCCTTACCCTTGGTTATCTTTCTCGCGCCTTGATTAGCTCAGGCGGAGTTTGCTTTTTGTTGTTTTTTGCTCGCCAGCTCTTCTAGTGCTTCTTGACAGCGCGCCTCAGCGCTATCCAGCTCCAGTTGAACCATCGCGATATCGTTAAGTTGTTGCTCCAGCGCGCTGCGGCGCTGGTGAATCTTGTCCAGTAGCAGTTTTAACTGCTTTTCACTGCCCGAGAGTGTTTCGTCCCAAAGGTCGAACAGTTCACGGGTTTCTGCCAGTGAGAAGCCTAAACGCTTCCCACGGAGGATCAGTTTGAGTCGCACACGGTCTTGGCGGCTGTAGATGCGCGTCTGGCCGCGGCGGCGTGGTGAGAGTAATCCTTGGTCTTCATAAAAACGGATACTGCGCGTTGTTACGTCGAACTCGCTCGCCAACTCACTGATTGAATAGGTAGCCTGTTTTTCCATATTTATTTACTTATTTTTTATTTCACAATGTATCGGAAGTTTACGTAAACGTAAAGCAAGAAAAGGGTGTGTCTAAAGTCTACCATAAAAGGTTTTTTTATTGTCATCTCACTGTTTTTTAACAGTTTTTTTGGGGTTGTTGGTGGTTAATGCAGGGTAGTAATACCAAAGTAGTACTTGGCTTTCAGTAAGGGAAATTGCTAATTTTGGATCACGGCTTACGCGAACGTAAGCAGGAAGCCACGCAGCCACGCACACAACAGTGCAACTGCACAATAAGAACAAAAGAGGCTTAGTATCCGCAATGAGTGCAGATAGTTCAGATTATGTTCTGGAAACCCAGAACCTGATTAAAGAGTTTAAGGGTTTTACCGCCGTCGATGATGTCAATCTGAAGGTTCAGCGTGGTCATATCCATGCGCTTATTGGGCCAAACGGCGCGGGCAAAACCACCGTATTCAACCTGTTGACCAAATTTTTGACGCCTACGTCGGGCCGAATTCTCTATAACGGCGACGATATTACGTCGATGAAGTCAGCTGCCATCGCCCGCAAAGGCGTGGTGCGTTCTTTCCAGATCTCTGCTGTGTTTCCACACCTCAGTGTTTTGGAGAATGTTCGTGTCGCTTTGCAGCGTAAAGAAGGGAATAGCTTCCATTTCTGGCGTCATGAAAGTGTATTAGACAACCTGAATGATCGTGCGGTGGAGTTGCTTGACTCAGTTGGTCTGGCTGATTTTGCAGACGCGACAACGGTTGACCTTTCGTACGGGCGCAAGCGCGCTCTGGAGATTGCTACAACATTGGCACTTGAGCCTGAACTGATGCTTCTCGACGAGCCGACTCAGGGTATGGGGCACGAAGATGTTGATGTCGTAGCGAACCTTATCAAGAAGGTATCCAAGGATCGCACGATCTTGATGGTAGAGCACAACTTGCACGTCGTATCTAAGTTAGCTGACCAGATTACCGTGTTGCAGCGTGGCGCTATCTTGACCGAGGGAACATACGAAAAAGTTTCGGCTGACCCACGTGTTAAAGAGGCATATCTCGGTGTTGCTGCAGATGAGTCGGAGGAAGCGGCATGAGTTCAACAGGTGAAAAGGTCCGCATCAGCGATCTACATGCATTTTACGGCGAATCGCACATCTTGCATGGCATCGATATGACCATCCAGCAAGGCGAGCTGGTAACGCTACTGGGCCGTAACGGTGCGGGTCGTTCTACAACGCTGAAGGCGATCATGAATATGGTGGGGCGCCGTACAGGTTCCATCGTAATCAACGGTAATGAAACGATTGATATGCCTGCACACCGTATCGCTCATCTTGGTATGGGTTTCTGCCCGGAGGAGCGCGGTATTTTCTCAAGCTTAAATGTTGAGGAAAACCTGATGCTGCCGCCATCGGTTCGTTCTGATGGTATGAGCGTGGAAGAGATCTATGAGATGTTTCCAAACTTGTACGAGCGCCGCATGAGTCAGGGGACTCGTTTGTCTGGCGGTGAGCAGCAGATGCTTGCGTTAGCGCGCATTCTTCGCACGGGTGCCAATATCTTGCTATTAGATGAAATTACCGAAGGCTTGGCACCCGTTATCGTCCAGAAACTGGGCGAAGTACTCATGAAGCTCAAAGAGCGTGGGTTAACCATTTTGCTGGTGGAGCAGAACTTCCGTTTTGCGGCGCCAATTGCTGATCGACATTATGTGATGGAGCACGGCCATATTGTCGAAGAAGTTCATGCACATGAACTCAAAGAGAAAACAGAGTTGCTGAATACCTATCTGGGCGTCTGAGCAGTTCAGATGTCTTCCTTGAAGTATAAAAATAAAAATCTCGAATCCAGGAGAGTGACGATGAAATCTATGAACAAAACCCTGCTGTCTGCTGCAATGGCTGTTGCAATGACTACGTCTGTAGCGCACGCAAATGTATCTGACGACAAAGTAAAAATTGGTGTCCTTGCGGACATGGGTGGTGTTTACGCTGATGTATGTGGCCCAGGCTGTGTGACAGCTGTTGAAATGGCCGTTGAAGATTTCGGTGGCAAAGTACTAGGCAAGCCAATTGAGATCGTTTCTGCCGACGACCAAAACAAACCAGATGTTGGTTCGGCTAAGGTTCGTGAGTGGGTTGAAAGCCAAGGCGTTGACGTTGTAACAGGTTTGGTTGCGTCGTCAGTGACAGGTGCTGTAACTAAAGTTACAACCGACAACAAAAAGATCGCGCTAATTGCTGCATCTGCAAGTAACGCGTTTACGACGAAAGCATGTTCTCCATACAACGCTCACTGGACTTACAACGTAGTTGCATTGGCTAACGGTACGGTTAAGCCAATGGTGCAATCAGGTAAGAAAAAGTGGTTCTTTATCACAGCTGATTACGCTTTCGGTCATGCACTAGAGGGCGTTGCATCTAAGGTTATCAAATCTGAAGGTGGTGAAGTGGTAGGTGCGGTTCGAGCACCGTTAGGTACAACTGACTTCTCCTCTTACATCCTACAGGCGCAAGCATCTGGTGCTGATGTTGTTGGCCTAGCAAATGCGGGTGCTGATTTCGTCAACTCCCTGAAAACTGCGGCTGAGTTCGGTCTTACTGAGATGATGGATGTTGCCGGCTTGCTCGTGTTTACACCAAACGCTCAAGCGCTTGATCCAGCTATCGCTGGTGGCATGAAAACAACAACGGGTTTCTACTGGGATCGCGATGCGGAAGCGCGCGAATGGAGTGCTCGCTTTAAAGAGCGTCACGGTAAAATTCCAGCAATGCCTCACGCTGGTGCTTACTCGGCAACGATGCACTACCTGAACTCTGTAAAAGAAGCAGGTACTGACGATTCTGACGCTGTAATGAAGGTAATGAAGGCTAACAAGCCAAATGACTTCTTCGCTAAGAACGCTTACCTACGTGCCGATGGCCGTATGGTTCACGACATGTACCTAGTGAACATCACAAAAGAGTCTGAGCGTAAGACTAGCGATAATATTTTCAATATCGAAAAAGTTATCCCAGGCGACCAAGCATTCGCACCAATGCTGCCTGAGTGTGAGTTCAAATAATAAAAACTAGCCCGTTCAGTTACTGAGTATCTGACCCTTGAGCCGCCCGCAGAGGTGGCTCAGGGCGGGCATTGTTCGCCTCTTACTTAGGTGGGAGCGAATTTTTGGGGTAAAACTATGGCGACGTTTCTAGGGATCAACCTATTTGCTCTATCTGGGCAGCTGCTGGTTGGCTTAATCAATGGTTCTTTCTACGCATTACTGAGTTTGGGCTTGGCGATCATCTTTGGTCTGCTTAAGATTATCAACTTTGCTCAGGGTGCGATGTACATGCTGGGTGCGTTTGCAGCGTTCCTAGCGCTTCAATACCTCGGTATGAATTACTGGTTTGCATTAATCTTCGTTCCATTAGCCGTCGGGGCGGTGGGCATCTTGATGGAGCGCTTCTTGATTCGCCCTATCGCAAACGAAGATCACCTATATTCACTCTTGCTGACATTTGGTTTTGCGCTGGTTTTGCAAGGGCTGTTTACTCATTGGTTTGGTTCTTCAGGTCTCCCTTACGCGATCCCAGATGAGCTCAAGGGTGGTACACGTCTGCCATTCATGTATCTGCCAAACTATCGCGCTTGGATTATCGTTGCGTCACTGATTGTCTGTGTCGGCACTTGGTGGATGATCGAAAAAACTAAACTCGGTGCATATTTGCGTGCGGGTACTGAAAACCCAGCGCTGATGCAGGCGTTTGGTATTAACGTTCCGCTAATGGTGACACTGACGTTCGGCTTTGGTGTTGCGCTTGCCGGCTTTGCTGGTGTTATGGCCGCACCTGTTTATTCCGTATCTCCAGAGATGGGATCTAATATCCTTATTGTCGTGTTTGCAATCGTAGTTATCGGCGGTATGGGTTCGATTGGCGGCGCGATCTTAACCGGCTTGGCGATGGGTGTGGTTGAAGGCTTGACTAAGTACTTCTACCCAGAAGCGTCTACGACGGTTATTTTCTTCGTAATGGTTATTGTGCTGCTGCTCAAGCCAGCTGGTTTATTTGGTAAAGAGGCGTAAGGAGTACAGCATGAAGATCTCTAAGTTTAATATCGCATTAGTTGGGCTCGGTCTGGTTGCACCTTTGGTTCTGTACCCTGTCTTCTTAATGAAAGTACTGTGCTTTGCACTATTTGCTTCCGCATTTAACCTGCTGCTCGGTTTTGTTGGCTTGCTATCTTTCGGACACGCCGTGTTCTTAGGTACCGGTGGTTACATTACTGGTTACCTAATGATGAACACCGGTATCACGCCAGAACTTGGTATTTTGGCAGGTACGGCTGCTGCGGCTATTCTGGGTGCGGTTTACGGTAAGCTTGCGGTAAAGCGCGAGGGTATCTATTTTGCGATGGTGACCTTGGCGCTTGCGCAGCTGATGTTCTTCGTTTACCTCCAGGCGCCTTTTACCGGCGGTGAAGATGGGCTACAGGGTGTTCCACGCGGAGAGCTGTTTGGCTTCATCGACCTGTCTGACAACATGAATATGTACTACTTCGTATTCGCGATTTTCCTAGCGGGCTTTTGGTTGATTAACCGCACGGTGCATTCACCTTTCGGGCAGGTGTTAAAGGCGATTCGCGAAAACGAAGCGCGTGCTACTTCATTGGGTTACAACGTCAACGACTATAAATGGGTTGCGTTTGTTATCTCGGCTGCGTTAGCTGGTATGGCAGGTTCTACCAAGACGCTCGTCTTCCAGTTGGCATCACTGACGGATGTTCACTGGCACATGTCGGGCGAGGTCGTGCTTATGACATTGTTAGGTGGTATGGGTACAATTTTTGGCCCGTTCGTTGGCGCTGCAACGATTGTCAGCATCCAAAACTTCCTATCGGGTGGTGAGCTTGGCAACTATATCCATATCATCATGGGTATTATCTTCATCGTATGTGTACTAGCGTTCCGTAGCGGTATCGTTGGTGAAATTCAGAAAGTTATTAAGCGTAACTTTAGTTAATTAGTCATCCCCAGCCCCTATGTCGCTATAGGGGCTTTTTTGTTACGCTGTAGTTAACGTTTACGTAAACTGAGGAATAAGGTAATGAGTCAGGATTCTGTAGTTATTGTTAGTGCCGCACGCACACCAATGGGTGGCATGATGGGAGCATTGAGCGATGTGCGTGCCCCAGATTTATGTGCTACGGCGATCAAGGCAGCGATTGAGCGTGCGGGTATCGAGGGTTCTGATGTTGATGAAGTCGTGATGGGATGTGTGCTGCCTGCAGGTTTGGGCCAAGCACCGGCACGTCAGGCTTCTCGTGCAGCTGGTATCCCTGATGCAGCGGGCGCGACAACAATTAACAAAATGTGTGGCTCTGGTATGAAAGCTGTCATGTTAGCGCATGATCAGATTATGGCTGGCCAGGTGGATGTTATGGTTGCAGGCGGTATGGAAAACATGAGTCAGTCACCTTACATTTTGCCAAAGGCTCGTGGTGGTATGCGAATGGGCCATGGCCAGGTTATTGACCATATGTTTTTTGATGGTCTTGAAGACGCCTACGAAGGCGGCTTGATGGGCACATATGCACAAAAGTCAGCTGACGATTATGCCGTCACTCGTGAAGCGATGGATGATTTTGCCATCAGCTCACTCGAGAAAGCACTTAAAGCGATCGAGACAGGTGCATTCAAAGACGAAATTACGCCGGTAACTGTGAAATCGCGTAAAGGGGACGTTGAAGTTGCTATCGATGAGCAGCCGGGTAATGCGCGCATTGATAAGATTCGTCAACTAAAGCCTGCCTTTAAAAAGGACGGTACGGTTACTGCGGCAAACTCAAGCTCTATCTCCGATGGTGGTTCAGCATTGGTATTGATGAAAGAGTCTGAGGCAAAAGCGCGTGGTTTGCAGCCACTAGCGCGTATCGCTGCTCACTCTACTCACGCACAACTCCCTGCTGAATTCACGATTGCGCCGATTGGAGCGATTGAGAAAGTCCTCGCTCGCGCAGGGTGGAGCAAAGATGATGTTGATCTTTATGAGATCAACGAAGCATTCGCGGTTGTGAGCATGTTGGCAATCTCTGAGCTAGGATTAGATGCCGATAAGGTCAATGTTAACGGCGGCGCTTGTGCGTTGGGTCATCCAATTGGTTCAAGTGGCTCGCGCATCTTGGTTACGCTGCTGTATGCACTTAAGAATGCGGGCAAGTCAAAAGGCGTTGCGTCTCTATGCATCGGCGGGGGCGAGGCAACGGCGGTTGCTGTTGAAATGCTCTAAATTTCAGCGCGTTTAGCAAACAAAGCTCCCGTATCGTTAAGATGCTGGAGCTTTTTGCTATGTAACGGGAAGTCGGATCGTAAATTCGCTCCCTTTATCCTCCTCGCTGATCACTTCAATACTGCCACCGTGGCTTTCGACAATGCCGTAAGAGATAGACATACCCATCCCTGTTCCCTTGCCCACGTCTTTGGTGGTGAAAAACGGAACAAAAATATTACTCACCACGCTTTCTGGCATACCGCAGCCGTTGTCGCTAATAGTAATGAGGATCTCACTCCCGTTGAGGTAAGTTTTGATGCTGATCTTCGGTTGGGAACGGCCATCGAGGGCATCAGCTGCATTCGTCAGTAGGTTTAGAATGACCTGATTGAGCTCGCTAGGATTACAGTCGATGTTGGGTAGCGGTGCGAGGTGTTTTTCCACTTCAATATGCTCAAGCGGCAGTTTCAGCAACTTGAGTGTGCTCTCTATTCCTTCGTTAATATCAGCGCTTTGTCGCTTGGCAGGTTGGTCATAGGCGAAGTTTTTTAAGCTCTGCACAATGTTGGCAACTCGTTTTAAGCCTTCAAGTGTGTCTTCGAGTAACTCCTCGGCATCTTCATTGATGTATTCAAAATCATTAGCCTCAAGGTAGCTCCTTAAAGCGGGCACCATCGTCTCCCTCGGGTAATGAGTTTCCAGAAGCGTTTGTACGTGTTGGTATAACTGAAGGTAGCTTTGTAGCGTGGACACATTGCTGGCGACAAATGCCAAGGGGTTGTTAATTTCATGTGCAACACCGGCGGATAGTGTGCCAAGCGTTGCTAACTTTTCCTGCTTTAGCATCAGCGCTTGTTGTGACTTGAGCTTTTCGTAACTGTCTTCAAGCGCTTGGTTTTTCTTATAAATGATCCGGCTGGAATCTTCGAGTTGGCGCTCGGCCTCTAGGCGAGCGCGCTTTTCCCGCTCATAAGCTTTGATATAGGGGTTATCATCATTGCTCATCACCAAACTCCACGATTAAGTCGCAGTGGTCTGAACCGGTGTGCATGCACGTTGGGTGGCTGAGTGTGATAGGCGTTTGGTAGTGGTGAGCGGCGCCGCGAATTAATCCCTCGGCCAGTATGCAGAGTTTACGCGGCGAGCGGTACTCCATGAGCAGCGCACCACTGTCGAGCTGGGTGTACTCGAACGAGGGAAGGTTAGGGTCGTCATATAGTTTGCGGACTTCGGTGTGTATCACTTGATCGACACTGAGAAGAAAAGTCTTTAGGTCTGGTGCCTGCTCTATAAAAATAGGATAACGCTTCGCAAGTTCGCCAAACATATATTCACCTAACCCACTAATAATTTGCTCTGCTGGCGTTTCGAGCTTGGCGCTAGCTGCGTGTACGAGGGCGAACAAGTTCTCGTCTGGATAGCTCTTGCCGGCGGTGAAAGCGCCATCTTCATCGGGTAAAGCGGTTTCTAACAGCTCATTCCAAGCGGCCATACCACACTTTTCTATGACCATCTCTTCGAGTATATTGAATACGATACCTTTCATAGGTGGCCTCGCTTTTATTTGTGGCTCACTTGCAACTCCCTTGTTGCGTGAGCCTTGTTCTAGGGCGCTTTGGAGCGGTCAATGACGTACAACTCCAGCGGTGTGCGTTCGGTCTCCTCAAATGCTTTGAGACGTTTGATCGTTTCTTCGGTAAAAACATGCCCTTCTGGAAGCAGCATGATCTCGTTTTGATTCAGTAAGCTGCGTGTGAGCAACATGCCCGGGACCAGCTTTTCTAGCGAAATAATATGCTCATTGTCGCTAAGTGCTTGCTCTGATGTTAAACGGGAAACGAGAGCCGGTAGCAGGTCGACCAGCTCGCCATCATAAGCTCTACCAGCCCCCATGATGAGTAGCTCTATAGCACCTTGTGAGCTGGTTCGGGTCTTTTTGAGTTTGCCCTCAACCGCGTAGATGTAGTCTCTGGATACCGCGAGAATTTTTGAGCCTAGTGGTATCTGCTCTTTAGTGAGCTTGTCGGGAAAGCCGCTACCGTCTAACTGCTCGTATTGATGGCGAATAATTTCGGCTACACCGCTCAGTCCTGTTGCAGGCGCCAGCGCGACGTGGGCAGAGATGGGGTGAGATTTGAACCTGGTCAACTCCTCCGGTGTCATCAACTCGATAGGTTTGCTTAACAGCTCGGCAGGCTGGCCAAGGAGTCCCAGTTCCGCTAATAGCCCAGCGAGCTGAATTTCGCGGATTTTAGCTTTGTCCACACCGAGCTTTAAGCAAAACAGCTTACACAGCTCACCCGTTTTAACTGCAGCGCTGCCGCCTAAATGGGGGTTCAAGCTGATTAAGTTGTAGAATGTACGAATCGTAGAGTTGAGGTTGTCTCTAACTTGTAGGTTGGCTTTCTCGAGCTTCGCCAGTGCCATCCGAATCTGCTCGGTGCGCTGATTTACCTTCTCTTCGAGCTGTTCATTCATGCCTTGCAGCTGTTTGTTTTGTGCTTCCACTTGCACTAGCAAACGCTTGTTCTCTCGCTCTAATCTGACGCGCTCTAAGGACTGCTCAAGTATCAAGAGCAGATCCTCATTGTTCCACGGTTTTTGGATGTAGCGATGGATCTGTCCATCGTTGACCGCTTTGATCGTCGAGTCCATGTCCGAATAGCCGGTCAACAGGATGCGAATGCAGTTGGGGTGTTGCGTTGCGACCTCAGTTAAAAAGTCTGCGCCAGACATCTCGGGCATACGCATATCTGAGATAACAAGATCGATGTTTTGCTCGGCCATAATCTTGAGCCCTTCTGCTCCGCTTAATGCTGGAAACACTTTATAGGGACCCTGTCGCAGCAGGCGGCGAAGTGCTTTAACAACGCTCTCTTCATCATCGACGCATAGGATGTTCCACGTGAGCGGTGCTTCAGGAGTAGCAGGGCTTTGCGCAATGCCGGCTGTGGTATCTGGCATAAACAACCTCATTATTATTAATAACTTAAGTGTTACTCATAGGCTCCGATGAAGTTAACTGTTTTGCCCATGAAAACTGCGCACTTTTACAAGAAAAGACTATGTTTTAAGTGTAAGCGAGATTTTTATGAACGCGAATGTAATCGTGAAATCTTGTTTTACTGTTTGATATTTAGGCTGTTGTATTGTGTTTGACGCAGTCTTCTTGCGGCTTTTAGTGTTGGGATGTTCGATCAATAATGCAGGCGTAGTAACGATGATCGAACGCCACGATATTGGGTGCATAACGATGGTGAAGGCATGAATAGGTCACGTCTAGCAACAGGCATTGTCAGGCTAACCGCGATCAGCACGCTACTACTTGGGAGCCTGTTAGCGGTACTTGTGGCATACCGAGTAGGTAGTTTCATGGAGGCGTCTGAACAGCAGCGGATTGAGAAAGAGATTGCTCTAATCGTCGCGCGCTTTGACCGTTTTATTGATGACCGAGTAACCATTTTGCGTGACCATGCCGAGTTCTCTGTACTAGCGCATGGTGTTATCCAGCCAGACTCAATGGCAGGTTATGTCAGTGATTTCATGTATGGCTTTCAAGTGCTGGGTCGGCAATATAAAGAAACACTTGTAGACCCTTTGGGTAAAACCATATCCACGACGCAGGAGCACCCGTCAATCCACTACAAGGGTGCCGATTGGTTAACCACGTTTATTGCCGGCAGTCAGCCTACTGCTAAACAGCCTGCTCATATATCGCTTAATGCGGTTGCTGGAAACCTCTACTGGCGTATCGCCCTGCCAGTATTCTCCTTAGATAAACCAGCCGGCGCGCTGATAACTGAAATTCCCTTTGACGAGCTTCGTCAGTCAAAAGAGTGGGCTGCCGTGTGGGATGGTATTGCGTTGGACATTCTGAAAAATAACGTTGCTGTGGCTCAGTTAGGGAGCCGTGTAACAGGCGATCTGATTCGAGTGCCGTGGCCAAAAGCGGGTTTGGAGTTCTCTTTTGTCGTCGACGATCGCGTTGTCAGAGAGGAGGGCGCCGCACTTATTACCAGCTTGGTTGTGCTCATCGTTTTGATGTCGTTGATTATCACTGGCATTGCTTTTTTCTGGAGTAAGAAGCAGCTCGCTGAGCCGATTAGCGAACTGAGCCAAGGCGTTAAGTTGTTGTGGAGTGGCAAGATTTCGCGCCTCAAGGAGAATCACAGTTGGTACGAAACCGCGCAGATGGCGCGCAGTATCAATGAGATGTATGACACGCTCTTAAAACGTGAGAAAGAGTTAAAGCACAGTCATGATCGCTTAGTTGAGGCGAATGATGAGCTGCAGCGAAGCCAAAAGTATCTTGTGCAGTCAGAGAAAATGGCGGGTCTTGGCACGATGGCAGCCGGTGTTGCACACGAGATCAACAACCCTATTGGGTTTGTGAAAAGTAACTTGGGCTCACTACAAAATTATGCCGGCTCACTCGAGGCTTATGTTCGGGATGTGGACAGTGCGGTTGCGCATTCAAACGAGATTGCTGCGTTAAAAGATCAATTAAATGCGTTGAAAGAGCAACACGATATCGATTTTCTCATTGAAGATATTGAGCCGTTATTAAGTGAATCGATGGAGGGTATCCAGCGCGTTTCTGGCATTGTGGCCGGACTAAAAGACTTTGCGCGGGTGGACTCCGGGGCGTTTGAGGCTGCTGATATCAACGAAGGTGTGCGCAGTACGCTTAAGGTTGTTTGGAACGAGCTGAAGTACCATTGCACTGTGCATGAGAGTTACGATCAGCTACCGCAGGTGATCTGTAACATTGGCCAATTGAATCAGGTTTTCATGAATTTAATCGTCAATGCTTCACAAGCTATACAAGGCTCTGGAGATATCTTTATTTCTACCCAGTCCGAAGATAGCTGCGTTGTGATCAAAGTGCGTGATACCGGTAGCGGTATGGATGAGCGCACCAAGAAGAGCCTGTTTAATCCGTTCTTTACTACAAAGCCTGCCGGCAAGGGTACCGGGCTTGGGCTATCGATCAGTCATGGCATTGTCGAGAAGCATGGAGGGGTTATTTCAGTCGAGAGTCAAGTGGGTGAGGGCACAACCTTTACTGTGCGCCTACCGCTAAAACCACCACACGTTGATGTTACTGAGGAGCAACAGCATGCAGAAGAAACTACTGCTGGTTGATGACGAAGTAGCCATTCTCAAAGCGTTACGGCGGCTTTTTAAACGAGCTGGTTTCGCTGTGCAAATAGCAGAGTCTGGTAAAGAAGCGCTGGCATTGATGGAGCATGAGGACTTTCATGTCGTAATGACAGATTTTCGGATGCCTCATATGACCGGTGGTGAGCTTGTTGCCGAGGTGCAAGCTCGTTTCCCGGATACGGTCTGTATGATTCTAAGCGGCTATGCCGACCTGCAGTCTGTACTACTCGCGCTCAATAGCGGCGCGGTATACAAGTTCCTCGAGAAACCTTGGGACGATGCAGCGCTAGTGGAAGAGGTGGAACAGGCTTATCTGCATTGGGAGGATTTGCAAAAGCGAGCAGGGCTGACACGCCTTGGGGCGGAAAGCCTCGCATTGGTTGAGGTAGATCATAATGGCATGATCTATGCAATCAACCCTGCGGCGTGTCAGCAGCTTAGTATTGAACAGAGCAGTGCGATGGGGCACTCGGTTATTCAGTTCCTACCCTTGATGAGAAAGGAGCAGTTTGACCTACTCTTTAGTTTACGTGGTGGTCATATTGAACTGGTTGATCTTGACCAAGAGCGTGCTCTCCATCTGCGCAGTAAGCCTGCGTGTAACCAGCGCTGGATTTTGAGTATCGAAGCCCACAACCGCACTGCCGTTTTAGGTGTACGGCAATTGTTGGACCGGTCCGAGGTGATCTCGCACCTTGATTCAGTGATGGCTGCCGAGCAGCCCTCGGTTATGGTGGCCTATCTCGACTTGAGTGGGTTTAGAAACTTTAACGACTACCTTGGCTACAGTGAAGCTGACCGTATCTTATCTCGGGTGGCTGAGTTATTGGTTGCGAATAAACCCTTGCATAGCATCATCGGTCGTATGGGCGGTGATGAGTTTGTGATGCTCGCCGCAGATATCGGGGATATGCAACAGGGGATCAATCTAATCCGTGAGCTACTGCAACCGTTTGAACGCTTGATCCCTTTTGACGGTCGTGATCTGCATATCAGCTTCAATGCTGGGTTTGCGATCGGACCGGAGGATGGAGCTAACTCTGAGGTGCTCTTACAAAACGCGCAAGCCGCTTGCATTTATGCTAAGTCACGCGGGCGGAGCTTTTATCCGCGCTATCATCAAGCGATGAATGAACGTCGGCGAGATTTGGTACGTTTGCAAAGCGATCTCTATCGTGCGCTGGAGTGCGAGCAGTTCTCGGTGGTTTATCAGCCCAAAGTATGTCTTCAGAGTGGCAATATCGTCGGTGCTGAAGCTCTATTGCGTTGGCAGCATGAAGAGCACGGAGCGGTTTCTCCCGCCGAGTTTATTCCCCTAGCGGAGTCGAGCGGTTTGATTGAGTCGATTGGCGAGTGGGTGCTAGCGTCGGCAAGCAGCCAGAGCCGCGCATGGCATGAAGAGGGACTGCCGCCATTTCTGGTATCGGTCAATTTGTCGGGGCGTCAGCTCCAGATGGGAAGCTTGGTGGAGCGCGTGCGCTTTGTCTTGGATAACACCGGACTAGATCCAGAGCAGTTAGAGCTAGAGGTGACCGAAACGTTTCTGATGCAGGACATCTCCCAGAGCTTGATACTACTGGAAGAGATCAAAGCTTTGGGAGTTCGGCTGGCCATTGACGACTTTGGAACAGGCTATTCCTCGCTTAACTATCTGCATCGTTTACCCATCGATACGTTGAAGATTGATCGCTCTTTTATCGTCGATTTGGAGCGTAGCTCAGAAACCTATGATTTAGTGAGAAACGTGATCCATATGTCCCACGACCTAGGGCTTCGCGTGGTAGCCGAAGGGGTAGAGACTCAGGTTCAGTTGGATATGCTGCGCGAGCTCGCTTGTGATGAGATTCAGGGCTACTATTTCAGCCCTCCCGTTAGTCCAGAGGCGTTTCGTCGTTTGCTGGCGCAGCAGCGCGTATTTGATATCTGCACAGGGCGCAAAGAGAGCCCGGTCGCATTGTGATGGCTTATATCCAAGGTCAATATCCGCTACTATTTGCCTCCTATTAATGAGGAGAGCCACCCCGTGACACTGTTTCGCCCCTGTATCGATCTACACCAAGGAAAAGTTAAGCAGATTGTAGGCGGTAGCCTAAATGACGATGGTGCAAAAACGAATTTCGTTAGCGACAACGATGCTGCGTTCTACGCCGGCCTTTATCGTCAGCATCAGCTCACAGGTGGACACGTGATAGCACTTGGCCCGGGGAATAAAGAGCAGGCGTTGTTAGCATTATCGGCATGGCCCGGCGGATTGCAGTTTGGCGGCGGTGTTAACCCAGACAACGCTGCGGAGTATCTTGATGCAGGTGCATCCCATGTCATCGTCACTTCGTATCTTTTCGAGGGCGATACCTTCTCTTTTGAGCGGCTTGAGCGCATGAAAGCAGCCGTCGGCGCCGACAAGCTTGTCCTGGACCTCAGCTGTCGACGTACTGAGAATGGTTGGAATATCGCAACCAACCGGTGGCAAACCGTAACTCAGTTGTCGATTACAGAACAAACGCTGGCGCAACTCGAACAGCACTGTGCTGAGTTTTTGATTCATGCGGCCGATGTTGAGGGGCTGCAGGGCGGTATCGATCAAGAGCTGGTTAGCTTCTTGGGAGAGCATACAAGTATCCCTGTGACATACGCCGGTGGTGCTCGATCTTTAGAGGATCTGAAACAGGTTGATGCCTTATCGAGCGGGCGCGTTGATTTAACGATTGGCAGTGCGTTAGATATTTTTGGTGGCAACGGCGTGACGTTAGAGGAGTGCTTAGACTGGAATCAACAACACTCCGCTGGTTAACGCCCTTCTTATATTCCGCGCTTGTGCTTGGCAAGCGCGGATTCGTTAGACTATTCACCGCTCACCGCTCACCGCTCACCGCTCACCGCTCACCGCTCACCGCTCACCGCTCACCGCTCACCGCTCACCGCTCACCGCTCACCGCTCACCGCTCACCGCTCACCGCTCACCGCTCACCGCTCACCGCTATTTATTCCTCTATGGAATGACTATTAGTAAAATTATGAATTTGTATAATTTGAATGAGTTGCATAGGATAGCGTCTAACAAAGCTTAATAAGCTGTATAAGACAAGAAAGACTAGAGCCGTAATAGAGCAATTACGAAAGGAGCACTCCGATGGCTGGTAAGACGCTTTACGATAAGTTGTGGGATCAGCATCTTGTTCGACAGAACGAAGATGGCAGTTCATTAATTTACATTGATCGTCAGATCCTGCATGAGGTGACCTCGCCCCAAGCTTTCGAAGGCCTGCGCCTTGCCGGACGCCAGCCTTGGCGGATCGATGCCAATTTGGCAACGCCAGACCATAACGTTCCGACCACGGCCCGTAGTGGCGGCGTTGATGAAATTGTCGACCCTGTTTCACGTATTCAGGTTAAGACGCTTGACCAAAACTGCGATGATTTCGATATTGTTGAGTTCAAAATGAACGATACACGCCAAGGTATCGTGCACGTGGTTGGGCCTGAGCAAGGTATGACTTTGCCGGGTACAACAGTAGTTTGTGGTGATTCACACACCTCAACACACGGTGCATTTGGTGCGCTGGCGCATGGTATTGGCACCTCTGAGGTGGAGCATGTTTTGGCGACTCAATGTTTGATCGCCAAAAAGATGAAAAACATGCTTGTGCGTGTTGATGGTGAGTTGGGCGCAGGTGTAACGGCAAAAGATGTTGTGCTGCATATTATCGGTGTCATTGGTACCGCAGGTGGTACCGGTTATGCCATCGAGTTTGGCGGCTCTGCGATGCGTAGCATCACAATGGAAGGCCGTATGACGATCTGCAACATGGCGATCGAAGCGGGCGCGCGCGTTGGTTTGGTTGCGGTGGATGAAGCAACAATCGACTATTTTAAAGGCCGTCCGTTCTCACCATCTGAAGCGCAATGGGATGCTGCTGTTGCTGCTTGGCGTGAGCTGGTTTCTGATGATGATGCCCAGTTTGATAAAGTGGTTGAGATCAAAGCTGAAGATATCATCCCGCAAGTGACGTGGGGTACGTCACCAGAGATGGTGGTTGATGTGAAGTCAACCGTGCCTGATCCAGACAAAGAAGCAGATCCGGTCAAAGCTGACGGGATTCGTCGAGCATTGAGCTACATGGGCTTATCTGCGAATCAAAAGATTACTGATATAGCGTTAGATCGTGTATTTATTGGCTCATGCACTAATTCACGTATCGAAGATATGCGTGCGGCGGCTGCGGTCGTGAAAGGCCGTAAAGTGGCTGATAACGTTAAGCAAGCGTTGGTTGTGCCGGGCTCGGGCTTGGTGAAAGCGCAAGCGGAAGAGGAAGGTCTTGATAAGATCTTCATCGAAGCGGGGCTTGAATGGCGTGAGCCGGGCTGTTCTATGTGCTTGGCGATGAACCCAGATAAGTTGGGTAATGGTGAGCACTGTGCTTCAACGTCTAACCGTAACTTCGAGGGCCGTCAGGGCTTTGGTGGGCGTACGCATCTTGTGAGCCCCGCGATGGCGGCTGCGGCAGCCGTGACGGGGCACTTCGTGGATGTGCGTGAGTTGGTAGCAGAGTAAGGAGCGGTCAAATGAAAAAATTTACGAGTCACACAGGTATCACCGCGCCATTAGATCGCGCAAATGTTGATACGGATATGATTATTCCAAAGCAGTTTTTGAAATCGATCAAGCGTTCGGGGTTTGGCCCCAACTTGTTTGATGAACTGCGCTACATGGACGAAGGGCAGCCCGATCAAGATTGCTCTGGCCGTCCTCTCAACCCAGATTTCGTGCTTAACCAAGCACGCTATCAAGGTGCAAGCATTATGTTGGCGCGCGAGAACTTTGGTTGTGGTTCAAGCCGTGAGCACGCGCCATGGGCGTTGGATGACTTTGGTATCCGTTGTGTTATCGCGCCAAGCTTTGCTGATATTTTCTACAATAACTGCTTTAAGAATGGTCTTTTGCCGATCGTCTTAGACGAAGCGCAAGTCGATCAGCTATTTAAGGAAGTTGAAGCTGAGCAGGGGTATCAGCTAACGGTGGATCTAGAGCGTCAGGTGGTGGTTACGCCATCAGGTACTGAGTTCGCGTTTGACGTGGATGCATTCCGTAAACATTGTTTGCTAAACGGGTTAGATGATATCGGTTTAACGCTTCAGCAGGCTGACGATATTAAGGCTTATGAAACTCGCCGCCGCCAAGAAGCGCCTTGGCTATTCGATGCGATCAAGTAACAGATAATAGATATTTAAGGAATTAAGGATCATGGCGAAGAACGTACTTATCTTACCGGGTGACGGTATCGGCCCTGAAATCGTAGCGCAAGCCAAGCGTGTTTTGACTCTGGTAAACGATCAGTTCTCGTTGGATTTAACATTCAACGAAGCGCTGGTGGGCGGTGCAGCCATCGATAATGATGGTGTACCGCTACCTGAGGCAACGCTAGAAGCGGCGAAAGCGGCGGATGCTATCTTGTTAGGCGCGGTTGGTGGCCCAAAATGGGACACGAATCCAGATTTCCAAATCCGACCTGAAAAGGGTTTGTTGGGCATCCGTTCGAACTTGGGTCTATTCGGTAACTTACGCCCTGCGATCTTGTACCCTCAACTGGCGCACGCTTCGACGCTGAAGCCTGAAGTGGTATCCGGTTTGGATATCCTGATTGTACGTGAGTTAACGGGCGGTATTTACTTCGGTCAGCCACGCGGCGTGCGTGAAAAAGAGTGTGGTATCCGTGAGGGCTACAACACCTACGTATACGACGAAAACGAAATTCGCCGTATCGGTCGTGTTGCGTTTGAAGCCGCTCGTGCGCGTAACAAGAAGCTTTGCTCGGTTGATAAAGCCAACGTTCTTGAAGTGACTGTGCTGTGGCGCGAAATCATGGAAGAGCTTGCCAAAGACTATCCGGACGTAGAACTCAGCCATATGTATGTGGATAACGCAGCGATGCAGCTGGTTCGCGCTCCGAAGCAGTTTGATGTTATGGTAACGGGTAACATGTTTGGTGATATTTTGTCCGATGCAGCAGCAATGTTGACAGGATCCATCGGCATGTTGCCATCTGCATCACTCGATGTTGATGGTAAAGGTATGTATGAACCATGCCATGGCTCTGCGCCAGATATCGCTGGGCAAGGTAAAGCAAACCCATTGGCAACGATTCTTTCAGCTGCCATGATGCTACGTTACTCATTGGACGCAGGTGAGGCCGCCGATAAAATTGAGGCGGCTGTGAGCCAAGTGCTTGATCAGAATTTGCGTACCGCAGACATTATGTCTGAGGGTATGCAAGAGGTGAGTACCTCTGAAATGGGTGATGCTGTTGTTGCTGCCCTGAAAGGCTAATTAACACCTTTATAGAAATACGCAACAATATCCCGTGGCTGGCTCCTGAAATAGGTGCTGGCCGCTTTGTTTATACATTGATTTGATTTTTTAATATTGGGGATACCAATGAAACGTGTAGGTTTTGTCGGTTGGCGCGGAATGGTTGGTTCTGTGCTGATGCAACGCATGCGTGAAGAGCGCGATTTCGATTACATCGAAGAACCGGTCTTCTTTACTACCTCTCAGGTAGGTGAAGCCGGCCCAGATATTGGCAAAGAGATTCCACCATTGAAGGACGCTCGCAACATTGATGAGCTGAAAACGATGGACGCGATTATCTCTTGCCAAGGTGGGGACTACACGAAAGAGGTATTCGCAAAACTACGTGAGTCTGGCTGGAACGGCTATTGGATTGATGCGGCGTCAACGCTGCGTATGGACGATGACAGCATCATCATTCTTGATCCAGTCAACCGCAACGTTATCGACAAAGGTTTGTCGGCTGGCGTGAAGAACTTTGTGGGCGGTAACTGTACAGTGTCGCTGATGCTGATGGGGCTTGGCGGCCTGTTTAAAGGTGGTCACATTGAGTGGCTTACGTCAATGACTTACCAAGCGGCATCGGGTGGCGGTGCGCGCCACATGCGTGAACTGATCTCTCAAATGGGGATTATTCACGGCTCAGTAGCGGATCAGCTGGATGCCTCTAGCGCCATTTTGGAAGTTGATAAGCGTGTTGCCGAAACTATTCGCTCGTCTGATATGCCTGTCGATAACTTTGGTGTGCCGCTAGCAGGCAGCTTGATCCCATGGATCGACTCTGCGCTAGAGAATGGTCAGAGCCGTGAAGAGTGGAAAGGCTTTGTTGAAACCAACAAAATCTTGGGGCGTGGTGAATCACCAATCCCAATCGACGGCACGTGTGTGCGCATTGGTGCAATGCGTTGCCATAGCCAAGCCTTCACTATTAAGCTGAAAGACAATCTGCCAATGGATGAGATCGAATCCATGATTGCTGAAGCTAACCCATGGGTTAAGGTGATTCCGAATGAGCGTGATGTTACTGCGGCAGAGCTAACGCCAGCTAAAGTAACAGGTACATTGAGTGTGCCGGTTGGTCGTTTGCGTAAAATGAACTTGGGTAATCAGTACCTGAATGCGTTCAGCGTAGGTGATCAGCTACTTTGGGGTGCTGCAGAGCCTCTGCGCAGAATGCTGCGTATTTTGATCGAAGGCTAACCCTTTGCGCGAGACGCGCTATAATTGATTAGGTCTTTTTGAATAGCCCGGCTTTGCCCGGGCTATTTTGTATCAGTTTGTAGTAAAGAGAACACGCGTGGAAAGAGAATTAGATATTGCAGTGGTTGGGGTAGAAGGCTTAGTTGGTGAAAGCGTTCTGAATTTGTTAGAGGAGCGGCACTTTCCAGTTGGCTCTCTGTATGTGCTACAACACGGGGAGAGTGAAGTTGATAGTGTTCGCTTCAAAGACAAGTCTGTTGCGCCGCAAGCGATAGAAGCTTTTGACTTCAGCCAAGCACAGATCGCCTTTTTTGCAGGCCCGAAAGAACTGGCCGAGCAATACGTGCCACTAGCTGCTGATGCAGGCTGTATCGTGATTGATGTTTGTGGAGCATTCCGCTTTGAGCCGGATGTGCCCATGGTTATTGCGGGTATCAATGATGACCGTTTAGCTGATTATATGATTCGAAATATCATCAGCTTGCCGAGTGCTACATCGACGATGGTTTGGTCTGCTGCCATGGCGATACATCGAGCGGTTGGTATTGAAGCTGTTACCATCACTGCACTGCAATCCGTATCGGGTAAAGGTAAGGCGGGTGTTGACGAGCTAGCGAAGCAAACGGCGCAGCTCTTGAATGCACGTCAAATCACCTCAGACACGTATCGCAAGCAGATCGCCTTCAATGTCTTGCCAGAATCTGGCGCATTGCTTGACAATGGCTTCACCCAAGATGAGATGAGTTTGTTATGGGAAACCCATCGTTTGCTGGATGATACCAGCGTTGCCGTCACACCAAGCTGCGTTGTTGTTCCTGTATTTCATGGCGACAGTGCACAAGTGACCGTTGAAACACAGGCCTATATCGGTGCTGAAGAGGCGTGTGATATCTGGCGCCAAAGTACCGATGTAGAGCTGGTTGATGCTGTTGCACAGATGGATTATGCAACCCCAGTAACGGATACGGTTGGTTCCGAAAACGTCTTCGTTAGCCGTGTTCGGGAAGATGCGGCAGGGTATCAGAAGCTAAGCTTTTGGGTGACCGCTGATAACATTCGGGTAACGACAGCAAAGAATGCTGTGTTGCTGGCAGAGCAGCTTGCTACCCAATTTCTATGACAAAAAACACTAAAAGGCGGGAAACTGACTGTAAATCAATGGTTAATCAGTTAGTTTCTTGACCCAGTAGGTGTTTTTCATAATACTTTATTCATGTATCGGACCGGCAACTCGTCGGCTATCGGCGTCGATATCCGCGAGTAAATTAAGGAAAACAAAAAATGCTGCGCAAACTTGCTTTGAGTCTCGCTGTTGCAGGTGTAATCGCATCTTCGCAGGCAAACGCATTAGGGCTAGGTGATATCCGTATAAAATCAGCACTGAACGAACCGCTCAATGCTGAAATTCAGCTCAATCAAGTCAGAGACTTGAATCCGCTGCAAATTAGGCCACGAATGGCCACGGCCGATGAGTTTGACCTTGCGGGGTTAAGTCAGCCAAGGATCTTGTCTAATGTTCGTTTCCAAGTGCGTGTAAACCCCAATGGAAGCGGAACCATTTTTCTGACCTCTAATGAGCCGGTTCGTGAGCCGTTTCTCAACTTCTTAGTTGAAGTGAACTGGCCAAGCGGCCGATTGATAAGAGAATATACGGTATTACTTGATCCTCCTGTTTTTGATCCAACCCCTACACCACGCCCAATCGCACCTGCGATATCGAGTGCAGCAGCACCTGTTGCCCCTGTTGTTGCGCAGCCGTCGCCACGCAAAGCGGATGTGTCGAATATCCGTACACGTATGGATAAGGCTTCACAAGCATATGTTGATGTCAAAGATACGTTGTGGGAAATCGCGATCCGTCACCGGGCGGCACCTGATATCTCCTCTTATCAGATGATGATGGCGCTTTACAAAAAGAACCCGCACGCTTTTCCAAACGGTAATATCAACAACCTCAAAGCAGGGGTCGTGATTGATTTACCAACTGAAGCTGAAGCGCGAGCGATGTCTTCGAAGGCTGCTGCCAGCGAAGTGCGTCGTCAAACGAGTGCTTGGAAGAGCGGAACAAAATCCTCTGCGCCGAATAAAGCGCCTGTGGATGCAACAAAAAAGGACGTAAAGAGTGAAGCAAAAGAAGCTGATACTGCTTCTGGCCCAGAGAAAGGGCAGCTTAAAGTCGTAGCCCCTGGCGATGCGACTGACCAAAAGGATGCGGCACTCAGTGATTCACAAGAAGCAAGTGAAGGCGATCTCGAGCAGAAGAACAAGGCGTTAGAAGATCAACTATCGGTGTCTCAGGAGTCGATTGATCGGCTCGAGCGCGATAACGCAGAGTTAAAAGAGACGCTGTCCAAAATTCAAGAGCAGTTAGACTCTCTAACGCGTTTAGTTGAATTAAAAGACGAGCAAGTTGCGACGTTACAAAATGAGTTAGCCAAAGCTAAACAGGCGCCCCCACCACCGCCGCCTGAAGAAAGTTTGCTAGACAAACTGATGGCTGCGCCAGAGTACTTAGCCGGTATAGCGGGTGGTTTGCTAGCGCTGTTCGCTGGATTGTTCTTCTTCCTGCGTAAGAAAAAATCTGATGATGCTGATGACGAATTAGAGCCGATTAGCAACTCAGGGCAGGCGCCAAAAGTTGAGCTTGATGATGAAACTGCTGAAGAGATGGCTGCTCTGGAAGCGGCAGCTGATGAATTAGCTGCTGCAGATGGCGATGCACCAGCTGATGCACTCGATGAAGTAACTGCTAGTGATGCAGATGGCAACTTAGAGGCGGAACTTGACGGCCTGTCTGACCTTGACGATCTGGATGATTTAGATGACCTAGAAGATCTAGATTTGGATATGGACCTGGATCTTGACGAGTCTCTTGATAGTGATCTTGATGCTCTAGCATTAGATGAGTCAGAGGAGGCCGAAGCCGCGCCGCAGTTGGATCCTGAAGAGGAAGATCTATTAGGCGATATTCTGGATGAGGCAGATGATCTTGACGAGACAGTGCAAGACGACGAGTTCGATCTGGGTCTGGACGATCTAGAGAAAGAGCTTAGTGAGGCAGACGCCCTGGTGGATACGGCTGCTGAACTTGATGATTCAGATAATGTTGAAGATGTTGATACCGCACTCGACGACCTTCTAAACGAAAGTGAAGATGGTCTTGACGAGCTGCTCGGTATGGACGACATGGATGACGAGCTACAAAACTCGGGCCTAGACAAGATCGAGCCTTTAGCTGATGTGGATGATGACGACGAAACACTAGAGTCGTTAGGCATTGATCTTGAGGATGAGCTTGAAGGCTTAGACTTAGATGAAACCGTTGCTGAAGTAGATTCTTCTGAGGCTGAAACGGAAGACTCGCTAGATGACCTTGATGACTTGATAGGCGGGGATCTTGAAGATCTCGACCTTGATGTTGATGGTCTTGGTGACAGCAACGGCGTTGAAAGCGGCTTGGATAGTGAACTCTCGGCTGACCTAGACAACTTGCTCGCTGAAAGTGAAGACCTCTCGACAGATACACCTACTGAGGCGTCTGATGAGATGGGCGATCTAGACTTTGATCTGGATAGCTTGGACGCTGAGCTCGAAGGTGATTTAGCTTCTCTAGAGGCAGAGCCGCAAGCGGAAGCTGCAACAGATGATGCTGATGATGGGCTTGATTTTAATCTCGACGACCTAGATATGGCGGATTTGGCTGAGCCTGAAGCAGCTGAGGTTGCTGACCCTGAGGATAGCGGAGAAGCGTTGGACTTTGATTCAACGGCAGATTTGCACCCAGAGGTGGCGGACCTGTTGAGTGATCCTGTTGATCTGGACGATGAGGCGCCGGCAGATGCTGCAATGGGGGACTTGGACACGGCAGGCGTTGAGCTTGATGCGGAAGAGTTGTTGCCGAATACCCCGACTGATGAAGCCGTCACTGAGGAGTTAACGTCCAATATTGAGCATGATCTGGATGCGGAATTGGATGCCGAGCTAGAAGCGCTGCTTAATAGCACCGATAACGATATTGCTTTGGAAGAGGTTAGCTCTGAAGAGGTTTCAGATCCGGTATCTGCTGTTAGCTTCCTCGATAATGCGGATGAAGTTGAGACTAAACTCGACTTGGCGCGTGCCTACATTGACATGGATGACGTGGATGGTGCTCGTGAAATACTCAAAGAGATTGCCGATGAAGGATCCGACGCACAGAAGGCTGAAGCAAATAGCTTGATGGAGGGCTTGAGTTGACGAGATCTGATACAGACTCGGCACAACAACAAGGGGCGATTTCGATCGCCCCTTATCGTTATGCAGCATGTGTAGAATACGCGGGTGCCAAGTACAAAGGCTGGCAGTCGCAGAAAGATGGCTCTGTGCCCACAATTCAGCAACATGTTGAAGCAGCACTTTCTAAAATCGCGAACGAACCTGTTTCGGTGATATGTGCCGGGCGGACAGATGCTGGGGTGAGTGGGACCTATCAGATTATCCATTTTGATGCTTCGGTTCTAAGGCCGGACCGGGCTTGGGTGATGGGTGCGAACACCAATTTGCCAGAGGATATTGCGATCAAGTGGGCAAAGCAGGTTGAGCCTGACTTTCACGCACGCTTTGGTGCGCTAGAGCGCCGCTATCGATACCTGATACTGTCGCAAGAGGTGATGCCGGCGGTGCTTGGTCGTGGTGTTACTTGGACCTATAAAACGCTTGATATCGGCAAGATGCAGGAGGCGGCTCAATACTTAATTGGTCAGCATGATTTTACATCTTATCGAGCTGTGGGCTGCCAAGCCAAAAGCCCGGTACGTGAGGTGCGTGAGCTTACCATTACGCAGCAAGGCCGTTTGATAGTCATTGATGTCCGCGCTAACGCGTTTCTACATCACATGATTCGTAATTTTGCCGGTGTGTTGATGAAAATAGGAGCGGGTGAGGCTGAACCGGTTTGGGCTAAAGACGTCTTAGAGGCTCGTGATCGGCGTGCTGGAGGAGTGACGGCGCCACCGTTTGGGCTCTACTTTGTCGATGTTAAGTACCCAGAAAAGTACCAGCTACCGCCATCAGAGATAGGACCCTATTTCTTACCCGGTGATCACTAACGTGATGCCCGCTTATCTGATAGAATTTCTGACTTTAATAGTTACGTAGGTCTTGCTGTATGCCGGTTCGGGTCAAAGTGTGTGGTATCACCCGTTTAGAAGATGCTCAAGTGGCAGTGAGAGAGGGCGCGGCGGCGTTAGGCTTTGTGTTTTATGAGCCGAGTCCTCGTTACATTGCCCCTGCACAAGCGGCGAAAATCATCGAGAGTTTGCCGCCTTTCGTCACGACTACCGCACTCTTTGTTAACGAATCAGCTGACGCTGTGGCGGTGATAGCCGAGCAGACGCAGGTGGATCTGTTGCAGTTTCATGGCGACGAATCGGCAGCGTTTTGCGGCGCCTTTGACCGTCCTTATATCAAGGCTATTCGAATGCGCCCCAATGCGGATCTGCTTGCAGAGACAGAAGCATTTTCAAGCGCGCGAGCCTTACTATTAGATGCCTATAAGCCGGGTGTGCCAGGCGGCACGGGTGAGGCTTTCAATTGGGATGAGATTCCATTAGAGCTTCGCCACAACATTATTTTGGCCGGTGGGCTGACGCCTGAAAATATATCTCAGGCTATTAAACAAGTAGCGCCCTACGCAGTAGATGTAAGTGGCGGCGTTGAAGCCAGTAAAGGGGTGAAAGACCCCAACAAACTAGCGCGATTTTTCCAAGAGGTAGCACGTGCCGAAAATAGATAACATCGACTCTTTGTTGCAGGCCCCTGATGAGCGAGGCCATTTTGGTCCGTATGGTGGCCGGTTTGTCTCTGAAACACTAATGGGGGCGCTTCAGGAACTGGAAGCTCTGTATGAAAAAGTTGCAAATGATCCAAGCTTCCGGGAAGAGTTTGATCGCGATCTTGCCCATTACGTTGGCAGGCCTTCACCACTTTACTTTGCTGAGCGCCTTACTCGCGAAGTTGGCGGCGCTAAAATCTATTTAAAGCGCGAAGACTTAAACCATACCGGTGCGCACAAGGTCAATAACACGATTGGTCAGGCGTTGCTTGCGAAGTATATGGGCAAACCACGTATTATCGCAGAAACAGGTGCTGGCCAGCATGGTGTGGCATCGGCGACGGTCGCTGCGCGCCTTGGGCTAGAGTGTAAAGTTTACATGGGCATCGATGATGTTAAGCGCCAAGCACTTAATGTGTATCGCATGAAGCTACTCGGTGCCGAGGTGGTAGCCGTTGAATCCGGCACGCGGACGCTGAAAGATGCCATGAATGAAGCGATGCGCGACTGGGTTACAAATGTTGATTCAACGTTCTACATCATCGGCACAGCGGCAGGGCCGCACCCGTATCCCAAGCTAGTACGTGACTTTCAGTGCATTATCGGGCGCGAAGCGCGTGAGCAGTGTTTAACGCAAGAGGGCCGCTTACCAGATGCTTTGGTGGCTTGTGTGGGTGGCGGTTCTAATGCCATCGGTTTGTTCCACCCGTTTATTGCAGATGAGTCGGTCCGTATGATCGGCGTAGAAGCGGGCGGTTATGGTGTGGAAACCGGTGATCACGCTGCACCCTTATGTGCGGGTCGCCCAGGTGTTTTGCACGGTAATCGTACGTATTTAATGGCGGACGATGCGGGTCAGATTCAAGGTACGCATTCGGTATCAGCCGGTTTAGACTACCCCGGTGTTGGCCCTGAGCACTCTTGGTTGAAAGACTGTGGTCGTGCTGAGTATGTGGCTGTCAATGATGATGAAGCGCTCGCGGCTTTCCGTATGCTGACCCGTGTTGAAGGCATTATGCCGGCACTCGAATCCAGCCATGCGATTGCGCATGCTGTTAAAGTTGCTAAAGAGATGTCACCGGATCAGATTGTGGTGGTTAATCTATCCGGCCGTGGTGATAAAGATATTCATACCGTTGCGGGTATTGATGGTATCGAACTTTAAGGAATTAGAGGTATCAGATGAACCGAATTGAAGCTTGTTTTACATCCTTAAAGTCGCAAAATCGTAAGGCGTTGATTCCTTATGTTACTGCTGGTGACCCTCAACCCGGTGTTACTGTTGGTCTGATGCACGCGATGGTTGAGGCAGGTGCTGATATCATCGAACTAGGGGTTCCTTTTTCTGATCCGATGGCGGATGGCCCAGTGATTCAGCTCGCGTGTGAACGTGCATTAGCACACAATACGCGGCTTGTTGATGTGCTAGCGATGGTTGCTCAGTTTCGGGAGACAAACAATGAAACGCCAGTCGTACTCATGGGGTACCTGAATCCAGTTGAGATGATGGGCTATGAAGCTTTCGCTGAGCAGGCTGCGCGTGCAGGCGTCGACGGCGTACTGACGGTGGATCTGCCACCAGAAGAGTCTGAAGCGTTTGTTGCAGCCATGAAAGCCAATGCCATTGATGTCATTTATCTATTGGCTCCAACGACGGAAGAGTCGCGCATCGAAGCGGTATGTCGTTACGGTTCAGGCTATGTGTATTATGTTTCGGTTAAAGGTGTCACAGGGTCAGCGGCGCTCGATGTTGATGAGGTCTCGCGCAAGTTGGAAGTTGTTCGCCGTCACACGGACATGCCGGTAGGTGTTGGTTTTGGTATCCGTGATGGCGCGTCTGCAGCGGCAGTTGGTGAAGTTGCAGATGGTGTTATTGTTGGCAGTGTGCTCGTTAATCAGATAGCTGAGCATGCCGAAAACCCAGACGCGATTAAAACGAATGTATCAGCAATCCTGACGCAGATGCGCTCTGCGATGGATGCATGAATTTATAATTTAAAACTGGATTTAGATAAAAGATGAGTAACTGGTTAGACAAAATTGTCCCATCGCTTGTTCGCTCCGAAACACGCAAATCAAGTGTTCCAGAGGGTCTCTGGCATAAGTGCGTGAAGTGTGAGTCAGTACTTTATCGCCCAGAGCTAGAGAAAAATCTAAACGTGTGTACTAAGTGTGGTCACCACATGCGCCTAACAGCGCGTATGCGTTTAGAGACGTTTCTTGATAAAGACTCCTTTACTGAGTTGGCAACTGAGGTAGAGCCTGTTGATCGCCTGAAATTTAAAGACTCTAAAAAGTACAAGGATCGTCTATCAGCAGCACAGAAATCGACAGGCGAAAAAGACGCTCTGATTGCGATGAAAGGTACTTTAAAAGGTATGCCTGTTGTCGCAGTGGCTTTCGACTTTCAGTTTATGGGTGGTTCGATGGGCGCAGTAGTTGGTGAGCGATTTGTACGTGCTGTCAACGAGGCGCTGGCGACAAAAGTACCGATGATCTGCTTTTCAGCATCAGGCGGTGCCCGGATGCAAGAAGCTCTGTTCTCACTGATGCAGATGGCAAAGACCAGTGCTGCACTACAGAAAATGCGCGAGGCGGGTTTGCCTTACGTTTCCGTGTTAACGGACCCTGTTTATGGTGGTGTTTCGGCAAGTTTGGCGATGCTGGGTGATTTAAACGTTGCTGAGCCGCGCGCATTGATTGGCTTTGCCGGTCCTCGTGTTATCGAGCAAACGGTACGTGAAAAACTACCTGAAGGTTTCCAGCGCTCTGAGTTTCTGTTGGAGCATGGTCAAGTGGATATGATTGTGCCGCGTCTTGAGCTACGTGACCGTTTGTACTCTGCACTGGCTATTTTCATGCATCAGTTTGCCGCGCCGGTTGTGGCAGAGGTGAGTACTGAAGGTACAGCAGAGGGCGTGGTTGACGCTGATGTTGCTGAGGCGATCGCCCCTGACACCGACCCCGAGCAACAAGAAGCGAAGCAGTAACTACTTTTAAGGCCGGTTTTCCGGCCTTTTTATCGGAAGTGAATAACAGCAAGATGAACAAAGCATCCTTCACTCTTCAGCAGTGGCTCTCTTGGATGGAGCAGGCCCATACCTCTGCGATTGATATGGGACTCACGCGTTGCCAAACGGTATTCGATGCCATGGCGCTCGATTTTGGCAGCACGAAAATCGTCACGGTGGGTGGTACAAACGGTAAAGGCTCCAGCGTCGCTATGTTTGACGCTGTGTTGCGTGCTGCGGGTTATCGAACGCTTTGTTATACCTCTCCTCACCTTGAAGTTTATAACGAGCGCGTGGTTATTGATGGTGAGATGTGCAGTGATGCGCAACTGGTAGCTGCCTTTTGTGCGATCGATGCGGCACGTGAGCAGGTAGGGATTTCACTATCCTATTTTGAGATTGGCACCCTAGCTGCACTTTGGATTGTTGCTCAAGAGCAACCCGATGTCGCTTTGTTAGAGGTTGGCCTAGGTGGCCGTTTAGATGTCGTGAATCTCATGGATGCCGATGTTGCTGTGATTGCAACGGTTGGGGTCGATCATGTTGATTGGCTTGGCGATGATCGTGAAGTTATCGGCTGGGAAAAAGCGGGTATCTTTCGTGAAGGTCGGCCTGCAGTTTGCGGTGACCTCGAACCACCACTATCGATTGCGCATCATGCTAACGAGGTGGGAGCAAAGCTGTTTCAGGCAAGTAATGATTTCTCCTATCAACTTCATGAAGATGGGGGCCAGTGGTCATTTAAGGGGCTGGATAGCCAGCACCAAGAAGTTGCTATTGAGTCGTTGCCAGTCCCTCAGCTGCCGCTACAAAACGCCGCGACGGTCATGCAAGCGCTGCTGTTGCTGGGGGTAGAGGTATCGCACGAGGCTTTGAGTCAAGGCTTTGCTCATGCACGTGTGCGAGGCCGGTTAGATGCGCAAACGTATAGAGGCTGCCCACTTTTGCTAGATGTGGCTCACAACCCACAGGCAGCGAGCTATTTGGCGAAACGGTTAGAAGGTAAGCAGTTCAAAGTGGTCTTAGGCATGTTAGCTGACAAAGATTGCACGGCGGTGATGGCGGCGCTTGCACCTATTGTGTCGCAGTGGCATCTGGTTACGCTCGATGTACCCCGTGGCCAGACTGCGGAGTCGCTGGCGACGATGCTACCCGCTAGTACCGATCAGGCCGTCTATCAGCACGCCTCTGTTGGCGATGCTATTAAGCAGCTTGCCTCTGATAAGGAGCAGCTACTCGTTGTAGGCTCCTTCTTCACTGTAGCGGATGCTTACCGACTGATTGAGGGGGAAGCAAATGGATAGCACAATGAAAAAGCGGCTATTGGGCTTTGCGCTTATCGCTATCACGCTCGCAGTGCTATTACCGCTGTTTCTGCAAGGTGATGGCTATCGGGAGCGCCAACTAGAAAGTCGTATCCCAGCAACACCGGCAATGCCGCAAGTCGCAATTTTGGAGCCGCAGTCGGAAGAGTTACCGGATACCAGCGATTACCCACCCCCACAAGAGGAGGTCGTTGTCAGTGTGGTTGATCCTGCGCCTGCGGTGCCTGCTAAGCCCGTTGCAGAAGCTGATAAGCGCCCTGTGAAAAAGCCAACTGTAGATGAGCCCGCCCCAGCACTTGATGAACAAGGTGTTCCGGTTGCTTGGACACTACAGCTTGCAAGCTTTAAAGATGAAGGGAACGCGAAAGCGCTGCGCAAGCAGTTGGTTGGCAACGGCCATAAAGTGTATACCCGTCAAGGTGCAGATCTTTACAAAGTCTATGTCGGGCCCGACTTTAATAAAGAGCGCTTGACCCAACTGCAAGCAAGACTACAAAGTGATTTTGGCTTGGAAGGAATTATCATCCGATTCACAACCCAATGATTGGGTTATTGTTAACCCTTTGTTAAAATGCGCGCAATTTGAGAAGAGTAGATGGCAACAATGAACTGGGCCGATTGGGCAATCTTAGCAATAGTCTTAATCTCGGGATTGTTTAGTATCCGGCGCGGCTTCGTTAAAGAGGCATTGTCTCTGGTAACCTGGGTGGCTGCTTTTATTGTTGCGCGTTTATTTACCAATTCACTTGCAGTCGTATTGACCGACTATATCCAAACCCCTTCGTTCCGAATTGTCGCGGCCTTCGGCCTATTATTTATCTTAACCCTTATTTGTGGTGCCCTGATTAGTAACCTTATCGGCGTGCTGGTGGAAGCCACCGGCCTAAGTGGAACTGATCGTATGCTGGGAATGGGTTTTGGTGTCATTCGAGGTGGTTTGATTGTGGTTGTGATTGTTGCCTTGCTCGGTGAAACACCTGCGGTGCGTGATCAATGGTGGCAGGACTCCCAACTTATCCCTCACTTCGCTTTGATGGAAAGTTGGACCCGGCAAGTTGCGACAGAAATTGGCCAGATGATCTGGCAGGCTGGGCGTTAGCTGAGCAGTTGTTAGATATTCTTGTTGTTTAAACGTTTTTAAGATCCTTCGAGGTAGTTCAACATGTGCGGTATCGTCGGCCTAGTGGCCAAATCCTATGTTAACCAGACTATTTTTGATGCGTTGACCGTACTTCAGCATCGTGGGCAGGACGCTGCTGGTATGGTGACGTGTGAAGGGAATCGTTTCTTCTTACGTAAGGACAACGGCTTAGTTAACGAAGTGTTTCGCACGCGTCATATGAAGCGCTTAACCGGAAACGTGGGTATCGGTCATGTGCGTTATCCGACCGCGGGCAGCTCCAGTGCAGCGGAAGCGCAACCTTTTTATGTTAACTCGCCTTATGGTATTGCCCTAGCACATAACGGCAACCTAACGAATGCTGAAGATCTCGCAGATGAGATGTTCCGTGCTGACCTGCGCCACATTAATACAACATCTGACTCTGAAGTGTTGCTCAACGTTTTCGCGCATGAGCTACAAGCGCAGGGCAAACTGAAGCCTGAGCCTGATGATATTTTTGCGGCTGTTTCTGCTGTACACAAACGTGTTAAAGGTGGTTACGCGGTTGTAGCTGTGATCACAGGCTATGGCGTGCTCGCATTTCGAGATCCCAATGGTATTCGCCCGTTGGTATATGGCACACGCTCTACGCCAGCAGGCGAGGAGTGCATGGTGGCATCTGAAAGCGTGGCGCTAGATATTTCCGGCTTTAGCCTAGTACGCGACATTGAACCGGGCGAAGCGATCTTCATCGATATGGAAGGTAACGTGTTCACGCGTCAGTGTGCTGAAAACACCAAGCTTGCGCCATGCTTGTTCGAGTATGTCTACTTGGCTCGCCCTGACTCCATCATTGATGATGTGAATGTTCATACAGCGCGCATGCAGATGGGTATCAAGCTGGCGGAAAAAGTCATGAAAGAGCGCCCTGAGCACGATATCGATGTGATCATTCCGATTCCAGATACCAGCCGTACATCAGCGCTAGAGATGGCTAAACACCTGAACGTTACGTTCCGTGAAGGCTTTATCAAGAATCGCTATATTGGTCGTACTTTTATTATGCCGGGGCAGACCCAGCGTAAGAAATCCGTGCGCCGCAAACTCAATCCTATCGAGATGGAGTTTAAAGATAAGGTGGTCATGTTGGTCGATGATTCTATCGTGCGCGGCACAACATCTAAGCAGATCGTCCAAATGGCGCGTGATGCGGGTGCGCGCAAAGTGTACTTTGCGTCTGCTGCGCCACCAGTGCGCTATCCGAATGTATATGGTATTGATATGCCATCGCCAGAAGAGTTTATTGCTCATAATCGTACTGAAGACGAGATTGGTGAAGCGATTGGCGCGGATTGGATGCTCTATCAAGATCTTGAAGACCTGAAAGAAACGGTGAATAGCTGTGTGAATCACCGCTTTGCTGACTTTGACTCGTCAGTGTTCGATGGGTATTACGTAACTGGTGATATCGATGCGGATTACTTGGCGCGTCTAGACCAGAAACGTAATGATGCAGCCAAGCTAACGCCAGATTCAGCAGATACGGAAGATGGCGCCCCCGCTGATCTCCACAACAAAATACAGTAAGGCGGCATGGTTAATGACAAAGCCTAATTTTGAACATCAAGAGCGGATTCAGTTCACGAGCGAGGATGCGGAGCTAGCAACCCTCGCTGTGCGTGCAGGGCAGTTACGCACGACAGAGGGTGAGCATAGCGATCCAATTTTTCCGACCTCGAGCTTTGTCTACTCAAGTGCAGCCGAAGCGGCTGCGCGTTTTGGCGGTGATGAGCCGGGCAATATCTATTCGCGTTTTACTAACCCGACAGTTAATGCTTTTGAGCGACGTATCGCAGCATTAGAAGGCGCTGAGCGTGCCGTTGCGACATCGTCTGGTATGGCTGCCATCTTGAGCATTGGCTTGTCGTTGCTTCAGCAGGGCGATCATGTTGTTTGCTCACGCAGTGTTTTCGGCTCAACAGTCTCTCTGTTTGAGAAGTACCTTAGTCGCGCGGGTATCGCGACAACGTTTGTTGATCCCAAAGACCTGAGTGCTTGGAAGGCTGCAATCCAGCCAAATACGCGTTTACTGTTCTTAGAAACACCATCTAATCCGCTGGCTGAACTGACAGATATCGAAGCGGTGGCCGAGCTTGCTCACAACCATGATGCGTTGCTCGCAGTGGACAACTGCTTTCTGACGCCTATTTTCCAGCAGCCGCTGGCATTAGGTGCTGATATCGTAATCCACTCAGCCACCAAGTATTTAGATGGCCAAGGTCGTTGTGTTGGTGGTGTGTGCCTCGGCAGCGACAAGTTGATGGAAGAGGTGTTTGGGTTTATCCGCACCGGTGGTGCTTGTATGAGCCCCTTCAACGCATGGACATTCCAGAAGGGTCTGGAAACTCTCAAGATTCGTATGGAAGCCCACGCGAGCAACGCGCTGGCGATGGCTAGTTGGTTAAAGGCGCAGCCTGGAATCGAAAAAGTTCACTATTCAGGTTTGGCAGACCACCCGCAGCACGCGCTTGCTAAGCGTCAGCAATCAGGGTTTGGTGGTGTGCTAGCGTTTGAAGTTGCCGGTGGGAAAGAGGCGGCTTGGCGCTTTATCGATGCGACAAAAATGGTGTCGATCACGGGCAATCTGGGCGATGTTAAAACAACCATCACGCATCCTGCGACAACAACTCATGGGCGTATGTCGGTTGAAGCACGTGCGCAAGCGGGCATTAAAGACAATTTAATCCGTCTTTCCGTGGGTATCGAAGCGCTTGAAGATATCCAAGCCGATATGGCGCTGGGGCTAGCGGCGCTTTAGTCCACGTTTTACTATCGAACTCAAGTTGGCCGGCTTATCTTAGATGAGCCGGTCGCTTTGTTTTTGGGCGTTCCAATAAGTAGTGGGAGTCTCTGTATTTATGCGAGTTAAACAATTAGGTGAATCTGTTCTGCGGGAGACGGCGCTTGCCGTTACCCAAGATGAGTTATCGTCAGTCGAAATCAATGACGCTATCACCGAGATGCAAAACATCCTCGACGGTATTCAAGCGATCTCGCCAGAAAATGGGAACGCCATAGCAGCACCTCAAGTTGGATTGAGTAAGCGCCTTATTGTGTTACGCATTGAAGGGCAGTTTGTGACTTTAGTGAACCCGGCTATCTCGTGGGCGTCTGAAGACACGATCGACTCTTATGAGGAGTGCTTCAGCTTCTATCAGTTGCGTGGTGTGGTTGAGCGAGCTGCACAGGTATGGGTGGATTACACCGATGTGGTAGGGCACCCGCAGCAGCTCAGATTATCTGGCGATGCTGCCGCACTCGCTCAGCATGAAATTGATCATTTAGATGGCATCTTCTTTTTGGATAAAGTCGCGGATACAACGACAGTTGCATCGGTTGAGTCGGTATACGCGGCGAACCCTACTCGGTTAGCACAAGTACGTGACATGATCGCTTATATGGTTGGCTAATGCGGCCATGCGAGTGTCTTCACAGCTTCCCTCTGAACAGATCCAGTAAAGAGAGTTAATCGTGGACCAAGGTAAAATCATTCTGGCACCGATGGAAGGTGTGGTTGATTACACCATGCGTAAGCTTGTAACTGAGCTTGGCGGCGTTGACCTGTGCGTGACCGAATTTATCCGCGTGACAGAGCAGTTGTTGCCGCGAAAAGAGTTTTTAAAGCACGCGCCGGAGCTTTACGAAGGTGGGCGGACATCCGCAGCGATTCCGGTAGCTGTGCAGTTGCTCGGCAGCGATCCTGAGGCACTTGCGATGAATGCGATTCGCGCTGCGCGGATGGGTGCTCCTAGCGTCGATCTCAATTTTGGCTGCCCTTCTAAAACGGTGAACAAGTCTCGCGGTGGGGCCGTACTGTTAGATGAGCCAAACTTGATTCATGATATTGTCAAAACCGTTCGCGCAGCGGTGCCCGATAAGGTGCCAGTCACTGCAAAGATGCGCTTAGGTAACAAAGACAAAACTCTGGCTTTTGAAAATGCGGTAGCTATCGAAGAGGCCGGTGCGAATGGGTTAGCTATTCATGCGCGAACAAAAGTCGAAGGATACAAGCCACCGGCACACTGGGAGTGGATTGCACGTATTAAAGAGCAGGTGAACTTGCCCATTGTGGCAAATGGCGAAGTGTGGACCTGCGATGACTATCGGCGCTGTCGTGATATCAGCGGATGCGAGGATGTCATGATTGGTCGAGGTCTTATCGCCAGACCGGAACTCGGACTGATGATTAAAGCGGATCGCATTGGCGAACAAGCCACCGCTGCGGCGTGGCACGAAGTACTCAAGCTGTTGCTGCGCTACTTTGATCATGTTGAGGCGAAGCTTCCAGCGCGTTATGTACACGGCCGTATCAAACAGTGGATCAATATGATGCGCCCACAGCGTGAGGAGGCTGAGGCGCTGTTTGCTGAGATCAAAGTGATTAAAGATTTAACGTTACTACGCAACTATTTGGTTGAGCAGTTAGAGGCCTAGCGCTCGCTTAGGCCTTCCAGTGTTTTGAGCAAATTATTGACCTTATCGTACGTCTCTTGATACTCGGCGTGTGAGTTGGAATCCGCAACGATTCCGCCCCCGCCCCAGCAATGGATGGTGTTGTTCTCGGCCAGCAAGGTGCGGATCGTGATACTGGTATCCATCTCTCCTGACAAGCTGATATAGCCAATACTGCCGCAATAGATGGCGCGGCGATGGGGCTCTAGCTCGTCGATGATCTCCATGGCGCGAATTTTCGGCGCGCCTGTAATCGAGCCGCCTGGAAAGGCGCCTTCGAGCAAGGCAACAGGCGTTTTTCCCTCAGCTAACGTGCCCGTTACGGTACTGACAAGATGATGGACATTACGGTAGCTCTCTACGGCAAATAACTTCGGCACTTTGACACTATTCAGCGCGCAGCTTTTACTGATGTCGTTGCGTAGTAGGTCGACAATCATGACATTCTCTGCGCGGTCTTTCTCGGCTGAGGTGAGATCGTCGATCATCGCTTGGTCTTGCTGTGGATCTGGATCGCGCGGCCGGGTGCCCTTAATCGGTTGAGTGATAACCTGTTGCTGTTTGTTGACGGTCAAGAAGCGCTCAGGTGACAGTGAAAGCACTGCTCCGTGTTCCGTATCAAAATATGCTGCGTAGTGGGTTGGTGCTTTTTCTCGCAGCGCTTTGTACGCCTCCCAAGGATCGCCCTCGAAACTTGCAGTATGGCGCTGAGCAAAGTTAACTTGATAACAATCGCCCGCGCGGATGTATTCGTCAATTGCGGCAAGCTTCTGGTGGTACTCGGCCTCAGACACATTGCTTTTAAAGGGCTGGGTTAGAGTAAAAGCGTGCCGCTCGGTTGTCGTTGCCGTTGCCACTTGCTGCTTTAGCATCGCCACATCATTGGGTGATACAAGGTCGCTAACCAGTAGCCATGCTTGTGACGCCTCATGGTCAATCACAACAGACCAGCCGTACAACCCAATCTGCATCTCAGGAAGGAGGTTGTCGTCTAAGGCGTGGCTAGGCAACGATTCAACAGTGCGGCCAAGGTCATAACTGAAATGGCCGACAAATCCGGCGCCAAAGGGGAGTTCACCCAACGTATCCAAGGTCTGCTGTAGCTTTGTATAGCAGCGCTCTAACAGTTGAAAAGGTGGCTCATCCTGTTTCCAGTCGACCGGTAGGTTCACGCCACGCAGCTTACCGCGTGAATAGACTAGGGAAGCCATCGGGGCCGCAACGAGGATATCAAAGCGGCCTCGCTCACTAGAAGGTTTGCCGCTATCGAGCAAGATGGCACCACCCAAGGGGCGAAGCCTCTCAAAATATTCGGTAGTCGTTACAGAGTAAGCGATCGAAAACTTGCGCACGTCACCTAAGACCTTTGATCTATAAAGAGGCGCATTTTACGCATCCTTGCGGCGTTAAGCGAGTCCAGACCTTTGCTCGTGAATCAACGTATAATAATGTGTCGACAATCTAATAAGGAACTTCGATCCATGAGGTCACGTTACACCGCAGAGAAGCGAACGCTTCGCTTGCCTGATCAAGTCATTAGCTATCATCTCTACCGCCATCCAACGCAAACTAACGGCCAGCGCTTGGTTTTGCTGCATGGTGCGGGTGTGGCGGGTGTCGACACGTGGGGGGCGCTCATCAACTGCTTAGATCAATGGCAAGAGATTCTTGTGCCAGATCTGCGCGGGATGGGTGAGACGGTTTCACCAGACGGCGCTGAGGTGGCGTTTACGGCGGATACTTTGGTGGCTGACCTATCAGCGTTAGCCGATCATCTTAGTTGGTGGTCGTTTGATCTAGGCGGCTATTCGTTGGGAGGGATGGTTGCGATGCTATTCAAGCAACAGCGCTCGGACCGGGTGGCGAAGCAGTTTTTACTCGAGCCTGCACTGCTTGATAGACCGAGCTGGCAAGAGACGGTCACGCTACGCCAACGATATGCCCAAACCGCGGAGCTGTTGCGTACCCCGAGCAGCCGAGAGGGCATTCGTAACTTCCTTGATACGATCTCTCCAAATCGCAAAACGGCGGCGCAAGCTGAGGAGCTGGCTATCTCGCGTTTAGCGCTGCGCCCTGAGGGTTTCGCCAACGCGCTTGATTGCGTATCGCAAGCGATTCACCACATCAACAGAGAAGCGCTAGTCGCGGCTCAAGGAGATGTCAGTAGCTTTATTGGTGGGTTAAGTGTTGAGCCGATGCACCAATATCATCGTGATATAGCTGAAGGGTTGCCCAATTGGCACTACTTTTTGGTGCCGGGGACGGATCACTCTTTGCCATTTCAAAAGCCCCGACAGGTGGCAAAAGTGATGGACCAAGAGGTGCTTCGGTATCGTGAGGTGGCCAGCAAAAACTGATCCGTATATACCCTTAAACTTTTGTATAGTGTAGACAACTTTATACCTTTGCTTTGTTGACGCGCTATTTTATCAGCTGTATGGTTTGTTTAACTCAAGATTGTCGACAATCTTGAAAGAGGTTCGTTAAGGTTATGAGTGAAAGTCCAATAGAAAGCCGAACACTTGCAGATAAGGTTTGTGAGCAAATTGTCACTGCCATCGTCGTTGGTGATATTCCGCCCGGCCAAAAGATCAGCGAGCCCGAATTGGCACGTACCTACGGCATTAGCCGGGGGCCGCTTCGCGAAGCGATGCGCCGCCTAGAGGGACTACGGTTGATTGAACGCAAACCCCATGTGGGCGCGCGTGTCGTCAAACTTAGTATCAAGGAACTCATCGAGATCTACCGAGTGCGTGAAGCACTTGAAGGCATGGCGTGTCGTATGGCTGCTGAGTTTATGACCGAGCAAGAGATCGATGCGTTACGCACCTTGCTCGACGAGCATGAGCGCAGTGTCGAACAGTTGGATGGCCGCTCCTACTTCCAAAAAGAGGGCGATCTGGATTTTCACTACCGTATTGTTCAGGGCAGCAAGAACGAGAAGTTACTTGAGCTACTGGGCAGCGACCTTTATCACTTGGTACGCATGTACCGTTACCAATTTAGTGTTTCAAGTTCTCGGCCCAAGCGCGCACTTAAAGAGCATCGCCAGATTGTGGATGCGATCGAAGCTCGTGATCCTGAGCTAGCAGAGATGCTGATGCGTCGTCATATCAGTGCTGCAAGAAAGAACATTGAAGCGAAATTAGACGTAGCACCACACAGAGAGGGTAAACATGGCTAAATTGACTGCAGGCGGTCGTTTCCGCAAAGCGCTAGAAGAGACAAAACCACTTCAAATCGTTGGTACAACGAACGCTTATCACGCCATGATGGCGGAGCGTGTTGGCCATAAGGCTATCTACCTGTCTGGTGGTGGTGTCGCAAACCACTCTTACGGTCTGCCGGATCTTGGCATGACATCAATGAATGACGTGCTAGCTGACGTTGCTCGCATCACAAGCGCTGTTGAAACGCCGCTTATCGTTGATATCGATACGGGTTGGGGTGGTGCGTTCAACATCGCTCGTACCGTTAAAGAGATGACGAAGTTCGGCGCAGCCGGCTGCCATATCGAAGATCAGGTCGCACAAAAGCGTTGTGGTCACCGTCCAAACAAAGAGATCGTCACGCTAGAAGAGATGGTTGATCGTGTGAAAGCAGCCGTTGACGCGAAAACAGATGATGATTTCTTCATTATCGCCCGTACCGACGCATTCCAAATGGAAGGTCTTAACGCAGCAGTTGAGCGTGCGCAAGCGTGTCTTGAAGCGGGTGCTGATGGCATCTTTGCTGAAGCGGTTCACACGTTAGATGACTACAAAGCGTTCTCTAACGGTATCAACGGTGCACACCTATTGGCGAACATTACTGAGTTCGGTGCAACGCCATTGTTCAATAAAGAAGAGCTAGCAGAGAACGGCGCAACGATGGTGCTGTACCCGCTGTCTGCTTTCCGTGCAGCTAACCTAGCAGCGTTGAATGTATTTGAAGCGATTCTACGTGATGGTGATCAGAAAGCTGTTGTCGATACGATGCAAACACGTATGGATCTTTACGACTTCCTTAACTACCACGACTTTGAGCAAAAGCTAGATGCATTGTTTGCTGAAGGTAAGAACAAGTAGTCGTTTCTCGTTAGTCAAATAATAAGTAATGCAGGAGGTGAAAGCCTTCTGCAGCAGAAGAAGGAGATAACAGTATGGCAGAGCCAAAGAAACTAGGTGGCGCAGGTCTACGCGGACAATCAGCAGGTGAAACAGCGCTGTGTACGGTAGGTAAAACTGGCGCGGGTCTTACGTACCGCGGTTACGACATCAAAGAGCTGGCTGATAAGGCGCAGTTTGAAGAGGTGGCGTACCTTCTGCTTTACGGAAAACTACCTAACCAAGCAGAGTTGGATGCATACAAAGCGAAGCTGAAAGGTATGCGTGCACTGCCAGAGGCACTGAAAACCGTTCTTGAACAAATTCCAGCAGATGCGCACCCAATGGACGTGATGCGTACCGGCTGCTCAATGCTAGGTAACCTTGAGACTGAACAAGACTTCTCTGAGCAGAACGACCATATCGATCGCATGTTGGCGGTATTCCCAGGCTTGATCAACTACTGGTACAACTTCAGCCACAAGGGTGTTCGTGTCAACGTTGAAACCGATGCTGACTCTATCGCAGAGCAGTTCTTATGGACACTGCATGACAAAAAGCCAGAGCCTCTGCATGTTCAAGTAATGCACGCGTCTCTTATTCTTTACGCTGAGCACGAGTTTAACGCATCAACATTCACGGCGCGTGTTTGTGCATCTACGTTGTCTGATATCCACAGCTGTGTAACAGGCGCGATCGGTTCTCTTCGTGGTCCTTTGCACGGTGGTGCAAACGAAGCGGCGATGGACATGATTGAGCAGTGGAAGTCTGCGGATGAAGCTGAAGAAGCGATCATGGGTATGTTGGCACGCAAAGACAAGATCATGGGCTTTGGTCATGCGATCTACCGTGAGTCTGACCCACGTAACGCGATTATCAAAGAGTGGTCAGCAAAACTGTCTGAGCAGGTAGGTGATAAGCACCTATACGCCGTTTCTGAGCGTGTTGAAGCCGTTATGTGGCGCGAGAAGAAACTGTTCTGTAACGCTGACTTCTTCCACGCATCGGCATACAACTTCATGGGTATTCCAACGAAGTTGTTTACGCCAATCTTCGTATGTTCACGCGTAGCTGGCTGGACCGCTCACGTCATGGAGCAGCGTGCGAATAACCGCATCATTCGTCCTTCTGCAGACTACACCGGCCCAGAAACGGCTGAGTGGGTTGATATCGCAGATCGCGCATAAAACGTTTACAACAGCGACTGCAAACCAGTCGCTGTTTTGATTTTGAATACTATAAAACTGGACAGGTTGTGGCATGAATACTAACTATCGCAAACCTTTACCAGGTACTCAGCTGGACTATTACGATACGCGTCAAGCGATCGAAGATATCCAGCCTGGTTCCTACGACAAGTTACCGTACACTTCACGCGTACTCGCTGAGCAGCTTGTACGCCGCTGTGAGCCTGAAGCGCTGACAGATTCGCTAAAGCAATTGATCGAAACAAAACGCACGTTGGATTTCCCTTGGTATCCTGCGCGTGTGGTATGTCATGATATCCTTGGCCAAACGGCATTGGTTGACCTGGCAGGTTTACGTGATGCAATTGCCGATCAAGGCGGTGATCCATCCAAGGTAAACCCAGTTGTGCCTACACAGCTGATCGTTGACCACTCTCTGGCTGTAGAAGCGCCAGGTTTTGATCCAGACGCGTTCGAGAAGAACCGTGCGATTGAAGATCGCCGTAACGATGACCGCTTCCATTTCATCGACTGGTGTAAAACGGCATTTGATAATGTTGACGTGATCCCGGCCGGTAACGGCATCATGCACCAAATCAACTTGGAGAAGATGTCTCCAGTGATTCAGGCGCGTGACGGTGTTGCGTACCCAGACACCTGTGTAGGTACTGACTCCCACACTCCGCACGTTGATGCACTCGGTGTTATCGCGATTGGTGTAGGTGGCCTAGAAGCTGAAACCGTTATGCTTGGCTTGCCATCTATGATGCGCCTACCTGATATTGTAGGTGTGAAAATTGTTGGCGAACGCCAGCCTGGCATCACTGCAACCGATATCGCTTTGGCGATGACTGAGTTCCTACGTAACGAGAAAGTCGTTTCTTCTTACCTTGAGTTCTTCGGCCCAGGTGCTGCGACCCTCTCTATCGGTGACCGTGCGACGCTATCCAACATGACGCCTGAATACGGCGCATCAGCGGGTATGTTCTACATCGACGAACAGACAATCGATTACCTGAAGCTGACAGGCCGTGAGCCAGAGCAAGTTGAACTAGTTGAGCAGTACGCGAAACTAACCGGTCTTTGGGCAGATGATCTGGAGAACGTCGAGTACGAGCGCGTACTTGAGTTTGATCTATCTACTGTTGTTCGTAACATGGCGGGTCCTTCTAACCCACACCGTCGCTTGCCAACGACTGCGCTGAATGAGCGTGGTATTGCAAGCGATGAGATGTTGGCTGCTGCGAAAGCTGAAGAAGAGCAAGGCCTGATGCCAGATGGCGCAGTTATTATCGCTGCGATCACGTCTTGTACTAATACATCTAACCCACGTAACGTTGTAGCGGCTGGTCTTGTAGCTAAGAAAGCCAACGAGCTGGGCTTGGTTCGTAAGCCTTGGGTTAAAACGTCTTTTGCGCCGGGTTCTAAAGTTGCGAAGCTGTACTTGGAAGAAGCAGGTCTTCTGCCAGAACTTGAAAAACTAGGCTTCGGTATCGTTGCGTACGCATGTACGACGTGTAACGGTATGTCCGGTGCGCTGGATCCTGTGATCGAGAAAGAAGTGGTTGAGCGTGACCTGTACGCGACTGCGGTACTGTCTGGTAACCGTAACTTCGATGGCCGTATTCACCCGCATGCTAAACAGGCATTTCTTGCTTCACCACCTCTCGTTGTTGCATACGCGATTGCGGGTACGGTGCGTTTTGATATTGAGCAAGATGTGTTGGCGGTTGTTGATGGTAAAGAGATCACCCTGAAAGACCTGTGGCCATCGGACGAAGAGATTGATGCAATCGTAGCGAAGGCGGTTAAGCCTGAGCAGTTCAACCAGATCTACATCCCAATGTTCGATCTGGGTGACGTAGAGCGCGCTGAAAGCCCGCTGTACGACTGGCGTCCAATGTCTACCTACATCCGTCGTCCTCCATACTGGGAAGGTGCTCTAGCGGGTGAACGTACCATGAAAGGTATGCGCCCACTGGCGGTACTGGGTGACAACATCACGACAGACCACCTGTCGCCATCTAACGCGATTCAGGCAAGCTCTGCAGCCGGCGAATACTGCGCGAAAATGGGTCTTCCAGAAGAAGACTTCAACTCTTACGCGACACACCGTGGTGACCACCTGACAGCACAGCGTGCAACGTTCGCTAACCCGAAACTGTTGAACGAAATGTGCCGTGATGAAAACGGTGAAATCAAGCAGGGCTCGCTGGCGCGTATCGAGCCGGAAGGTACTGAAAGCCGCATGTGGGAAGCGATTGAAACCTACATGGAGCGTAAGCAGAACCTGATCATCGTTGCCGGTGCTGACTACGGTCAGGGCTCATCCCGTGACTGGGCGGCGAAAGGTGTTCGCCTGGCGGGTGTTGAGACCATCGTGGCGGAAGGCTTCGAGCGTATCCACCGCACTAACTTGGTGGGTATGGGTGTACTGCCTGTGCAGTTTAAAGAGGGCGATACCCGCCACACTTACGGTATCGACGGCACTGAAACGTTCGATATCGAGGGTGAGCTGGCGCCGCGCGCAGATCTAACATTGATCATCAACCGTGCCAACGGTGAGCGCGTTGAAGTACCGGTTACTTGCCGTCTTGATACTGCTGCTGAAGTACATGTGTACAAAGCAGGTGGCGTGTTGCAGCGCTTCGCCAAAGATTTCTTAGAAGGTGCTGCGTAATCGCAGAGCCTGCTAAGTTTAAGCATTGAAGATGCTTACTCAGAACCTCTTTTGGGATAACCACTAAGAGGTTCTCGTTAAGTATGTTCTGAATCGTGTGCAGGGTTTCGAAGCACTGCACGAGCAATACAGGGTGAATAAAATGTCACACGTACCACAGATAAAAATTCCAGCAACTTACATTCGTGGTGGAACCAGTAAAGGGGTTTTCTTTCGTCGCCAAGACCTACCTGAAGCTGCGCAGCAGCCGGGTGAGGCGCGCGATAAAATTTTACTACGTGTGATTGGTAGTCCAGATCCTTATGGTCAACAGATCGACGGTATGGGTGGCGCAACATCTAGTACTTCGAAAACGGTGATCTTAGATAAAAGCTCAGAGCCTGATCATGATGTTGATTATCTGTTCGGTCAGGTTGCGATTAATAAAGCTTTTGTAGATTGGTCCGGTAACTGCGGCAACCTGACAGCAGCGGTTGGTGCCTTTGCGATCAGCGGTGGTTTGGTTGACCCGTCACGTATTCCAGAAAACGGCATCTGCACGGTGCGTATCTGGCAGAAAAACATTAAGAAAACCATCATTGCCCATGTGCCAATCACCAACGGTGAAGTACAGGAAACCGGTGACTTTGAGTTGGATGGCGTGACCTTCCCTGCGGCGGAAGTGGTCATTGAGTTTATGGATCCTGCTGATGGTGAAGGCTCCATGTTCCCAACAGGAAATCTCGTTGATGATCTGGAAGTACCGGGCGTTGGGACCTTTAAAGCGACATTCATCAATGCAGGCATCCCGACGATCTTCGTGAATGCTGAAGATATCGGCTACAAAGGCACTGAGTTACAGAAAGATATTAATGGGAATGCCGATGAGTTAGCGCGTTTCGAAACGATGCGCGCGCACGGTGCCGTTCAGATGGGGCTGATCAGCGATATCTCTGAAGCTGCAGCACGCCAACACACACCAAAAATTGCGTTTGTTGCGCCTGCTACTGACTACGAAGCGTCTAGCGGTAAGCAAATTTCGGCCGGCGATATCGATGTCTGTGTGCGCGCATTGTCTATGGGCAAACTGCACCATGCAATGATGGGTACTGCATCGGTTGCCATCGCCACGGCAGCTGCGGTACCTGGCACGCTGGTTAATCTAGCTGCCGGTGGTGGTGAGCGTGAAGCGGTAACCTTTGGTCATCCTTCTGGCACATTGCGTGTTGGTGCTGCTGCTGAAGAAGTTAACGGCGACTGGACGGCTAAGAAAGCTGTGATGAGCCGCAGTGCGCGCGTCATTATGGAAGGTAATGTTCGCATTCCCGGCGATACATTTTAACGACCTGTCTACCCTCTTAGAAGGTTCGAAGTAGGGATGTGGTAGATTCAACTACCTATCAGGAAGAATCTATTGCTACTTCTTTTCACCCCGCCATCTGGCGGGGTTTTTTATGCTGAGCTTATCCGTGTGAGTGGGGTTTTTCACCGATGAGCAGTAAACTCTCCTCAGCAAAACCAAGGCCTGCCTCAGCATAGAAGTTAAACACATTATCGATACCTGCATCGAGTAGCCGTTGGCGATCATCGGCGTAGCGCGCGATTGCGGCAATTTGCCCGTTATAGCCAGAGTCCCGCAACTGATGGGTGATGTTGCGGCAGTCATCAATAGCCGGTAGCGCTAATAGCACAAGCTTGATATCAGTGGTGTCGAGAGCTTCCCAAAGATCGGCATCTTCACCATCGCCAAAAAATACATTCATCCCTTTGGCGCGATAGTCGACAATGCGTTGGCGGCTGGCATCCATGCCAGCAACGCGCTGGTCAACCATGTTTTGCAGTGCTTTGAAGGCACCCTTACCCACACGTCCTAGCCCGATAACTAAAATATCTGCGTTCGGGGGGTGGACAAAAATGTCTTCCTTAAGGCGCACTGGTAGTTCATAGCGTTTAATTGTGCGGCTATTTGACTTGTAAAGAGTATGCGCCGAGCGGTATAACACGCTCGTTAAAACAAAGGATAGGGATACCGCGAGCGCCAGAATAACTAGCCACTCTTTCGCTAACCAGCCGGAGTCGACACTCAGTGCGGCAACAATGAGACCAAACTCGCTAAAATTACTGAGAGCTAACGAGGAGAGAAAGGCGGTACGCCCCCTCAGTTTTAGCCGTGTAAAGATGAAGAAGAACATAACAAACTTCAGCAGAATCAGGCCGCAAATAAGTGCTGCTGTGCCTAGCATCGACCATGTGGGCAGGGCGGTGAAACCGATGGAGAGAAAGAAGCCGATAAGGAAAATATCTTTAAAGCTCATTAGCGATTTACTCAACTCAGTCGCTTTAGGGTGGCTGCTGAGTAATACGCCAAAGATCAGTGCGCCTAAATCGCCTTTTACGCCCACCAAAGAGAACAGCTCATAACCCCCAAGGGCTAGGAAGAACCCGGACAGAGGAAGCATCTCCCCGTGGCCGGTGCGGCTCAGTAGTGCTTCAAGGAATGGGCGTAGGAGGAACAGACCAAACAAACCTAGCGCCCAGATGGACGGGACTTTTCCGGTTGCGAAAGCGAGAAAAATAACCGCCGCAATATCTTGCATCACCAGCACGCCGATCGCTATTTGCCCATGACGTGTTTTCATCTCACCGCTCTCTTCGAGCAGTTTAATAATGCATACGGTGCTACTAAAGCTCAGTGCAAACGCGACAATAGCCGATGTCACCAGATCTAGGCCGCTGAAATAGGGCACCGCGAGCGTTGCCGCCATCATGGCAATTGAGCCAAATATCAGCGTCCAAAGCCCCATATGAGATAGGGTACTGGCCCAGACTTCGGTTTTCAGTAGGTCTTTGACATGTAGCTTGAGGCCGATTGTAAAGAGCATCAAAGTAATGCCGAGGTCAGCAAGGGTTTCTAAGCTTGCTTCTGGCGTTACGCCAATAAAGTGCAGTAGGAAGCCTGCAATCAGGAAACCTATTAATGGTGGTAGAGCGATCAGCTTAACAAGCAAACCACAAACGAAAGCAAATAAAATCCAGATAAAGTCCATTTGTATTATTGATTCGGCATCATCAGGTTGGTTGGGTTACACACTATGGTAAGATATCGCGTTTGTAAGCATAGGCGTGAATATTATTTCATGCGATCATTAATAAAATAATGCAAAACAATGTATTAGGGTTCTGAATGTTTAAGAAGCTCAAGTCTATTTTCTCCTCCGATGATGCGCAAAAAGATGTGTCGCAACCGGAACAGGCTCCCCAAGAAGCTGAGCAAGCTGCCTCAGTTGCAGAACCTGTAGCAGAGCCTGCCCCCGCTCAAGATGACACGGCCCCTGAGGTTAGCGTTGCCAAAGAGCTAGAATCGTCAGAACCTGCAGCAGAGCCCGAGGTTGTGGAAGCGCCTGCGCAACCAACTGCGGAGCCTGAGCCGGAAGCGCCCAAAAAGGGGATGTTTGCGCGTATAAAGGCGGGTCTAACGCGCACTAAAGCCAATTTAACAGAGCAGTTGGGTAACCTCTTTTTAGGCAAGAAAGAGATTGATGAAGAACTGCTCGAAGATATTGAAACCTTGTTGCTGACCGCTGACGTGGGTGTTGAAGCAACAACCGAGATCGTTTCGCGCTTAACCGATAAAGTTGAGCGCAACCAGCTAGCTGATGCGCAAGCGTTGCACCAAGCGCTCAAGGCTGAATTAGCTGAGCTGCTTTACAACGTGGAGCAGCCGCTTGAGATTGATACGGCTCACACGCCATATGTAATTTTGATGGTGGGTGTTAATGGTGTTGGTAAGACCACGACGATTGGCAAATTAACTAAGCGTTTCCAGCGCGAAGGTAAGTCGGTCATGCTGGCTGCAGGTGACACGTTCCGTGCCGCAGCAGTTGAGCAGCTGCAAGTTTGGGGCGAACGCAATAACGTGCCAGTTGTGGCCCAGCATACCGGTGCCGACTCGGCCTCTGTCCTTTTCGATGCACTGAACTCAGCTAAATCGAAGCAAGTTGATGTGTTAATCGCAGATACCGCGGGGCGTTTGCAGAACAAAGACCACCTGATGCAAGAACTAGAGAAGGTTGTGCGCGTGATGCGTAAAATCGACGCAAGTGCGCCTCACGAGGTCATGCTGGTACTCGACGCGGGTACGGGCCAGAACGCGATGAGCCAGGCCAAGATTTTTGGCGATGCAGTCGGCGTCACGGGGATCACCCTAACCAAGCTAGACGGCACAGCAAAAGGCGGCATCATCTTCGCTATCGCAAAACAGTTAGGTTTGCCGATCCGCTTCATCGGCGTGGGGGAGCAGGTTGATGACCTTCGGCCGTTCCAAGCGCAGGAGTTTGTTGAGGCGCTGTTCGATGAAGAGACTAATTAATTAGGTATCGCCTCATTTGTGCTGTATATTTATACATATCTTCTTAAGCATGAATGAGGTGGTCTGTTGATTAGTCGCATAAAAGGGGAGCTTGTAGAAAAAGCTCCACCCCAACTCGTTGTAGACGTTCACGGGGTGGGCTATGAAGTCGAAGTTTCCATGAGCACCTTTTTCAAGCTACCCCCCGTAGGTGCGCCAGTCACCATCTACACTCAATTTATCGTTCGTGAAGACGCTCAGCTGTTGTACGGTTTTGCCGATAAATATGAGCGCTCTGTTTTTCGCCTGCTAGTTAAAGTCAATGGCGTTGGCCCGAAGATGGCGCTCGCGATCCTCTCTGGAATGACGCCCTCGGAGCTGGCCAGCTGTATGCAAAGAGAAGACGTCGTCGCGCTGACCCGTATTCCGGGGGTTGGCAAGAAAACGGCGGAGCGCTTAATTGTTGAGCTGCGTGACAAGTTGCAAGCAGCGGAAGAGTTGACAGAAGATCCACTAGATTTTCAGCTTTCTGGTGAATCGTTACCTGTTTCACAAGATGATCAAAAGCAAGCGCGTGAGGATGCAGAAAGCGCGTTGCTTGCACTGGGCTATAAACCTGCGCAGGCAAGCAAAGCGGTGGCGAGTGCCGAGCGTGAGTTAGGTGATGCGCGCGATAGCGAAGCGCTGATTCGAGCAGCATTAAAAGCGATGTTGGCAGGTTGATAGATGATAGAGCAAGATCGTTTTGTGGCCCCAGCGGCGTCTCCGGTTGAAGAGCAACAAGACCGCGCCATTCGCCCTAAGACGTTAGCGGATTACACGGGTCAAGATAGCGTTAAAGAGCAGATGGAGATCTTTATCCATGCTGCTAGAGCGCGCCGAGAAGCGCTTGATCACACATTAATCTTTGGTCCCCCCGGTCTTGGTAAGACAACACTGGCCAATATCATCGCCAATGAGATGGAAGGCGACATCAAAACCACCTCAGGCCCAACCCTTGAGAAAGCAGGTGATTTAGCCGCACTGCTCACGAATCTTGAAGCAGGCGATATCCTGTTTATCGACGAAATCCATCGCTTAAGCCCGAATGTTGAGGAGGTGCTGTATCCAGCGATGGAGGATTATCAGCTCGATATTATGATCGGTGAGGGCCCTGCCGCGCGATCAATCAAACTCGACCTTCCCCCGTTTACGCTGGTGGGTGCGACAACGCGCGCAGGCTCACTCACCTCACCACTGAGAGATCGTTTCGGTATTGTGCAGCGGTTAGAGTTTTACAATGTGGATGATCTTACCGATATCGTCATCCGCTCCGCGCGTTTATCTGGCACTAGTATTGAACCTACTGGCGCGCGTGAAGTGGCTAAGCGTAGCCGTGGCACGCCAAGGATCGCCAACCGGCTGCTGCGCCGTGCTCGAGATTATGCTGAGGTAAAAGGCGATGGTAACATCACTGAAGAGGTCGCTGATAAGGCGCTCAACATGTTGAATGTGGATGTGCGCGGCTTCGATCATATGGACCGCCGTTTACTGCTGGCCATGATAGAGAAGTTCGGAGGCGGCCCAGTTGGCATCGATAACCTTTCGGCGGCCATCAGTGAGGAGCGGGATACCATCGAAGATGTATTGGAGCCTTATCTAATACAGCAAGGCTTTATTATGCGCACCCCTCGTGGGCGAGTGGTAACAGACCATGCATATACGCACTTTGGCTTACCAGCGCCTGATAAAGATCAATAAACATTGATCTATTCGCTGAATTGATGGGAGACGCTGATGTTTGTCATAGCCCTCCCACCATTGGCGGTCTAGCATGACTCAAAACACAACCACGAGTGTCAGGTCATGTCGATTAAACTTACCCCGCAGAAGAAACAAGCAGTTAAGGCTGAAATTCTGTCATTGCTATCTAGCTTGCGTGATGAAATCGGCAGCGAGCTGGTTGATGCCCGCACAGCGCACTGGGGGCAATCAGTGCATGATCACGGCGAGGAGGCCGCTGCCGACCTTGAAACCGGCATAAATCTTGCCCATGTCTCGCGACACCTAAAAGAGGTTCGGGAGTGCCAAGCGGCATTGTCCAGACTTGAAAACGGTACCTATGGCATCTGTGTTGACTGCGGTGAGGAGGTAGAGCTCAACCGTTTAGCGGCTAATCCGGTGTCGCCCCGTTGCTTATCTTGCCAAGCGCAATTGGAGAGTGATTATCCTGTTGCGAAGGTCTCGTCGTTGTAGCGAAACAGGCCATCTAACGACATTGAGAAGGTGTTTAAAAACCTGTAGTTACCGCGGAAGTGGCCCTTTTTATCCTGCTAGATCCCTGCTATTGTGCTCGCTCTAGCGAGCGCAGCAACGTCTTACGCTATCTATGATCTGAACTTTTTGCAGTGTCAGTTATCTCACGATGGCGTCAAATGTATTCCCTGCTTTGTCGCATGTCCAAATTTTTAGGTAAACCACAAATTGACGGGTTTACTGATTGATCTCGGAGAACCACAAGTGGGCGAAGACCTATCTATCTGGAGCTTGGTACTTAACGCCAGCATCGTTGTACAAGCCGTTATGCTGATCTTGGTATTAGCTTCTTTCATCTCTTGGGTAATGATCTTTCAGCGGTTTGCTGTATACCGGAAAGCGCGCAGTGCTTTGCGCAGTTTCGAAGAGACCTTTTGGTCTGGTGTGGATTTAGGCCAGCTCTACCGCGATATCAACGACTCTGGGCGAACGTTATCAGGCGCCGAGAGCATTTTTGTGGCAGGGATCAAAGAGTTTACGCGCTTAACACAGCAAAAGAATGTTGATCCAGATGCCGTGATGGATGGTGTGCAACGTAGTATGCGTGTTGCATTGGCGCGCGAAGAGGAGAAGCTAGAAACTCACCTGCCGTTTCTGGCAACCGTAGGTTCGACGAGCCCCTATATCGGTTTGTTCGGCACCGTCTGGGGGATTATGAACTCCTTCCGTGGTCTTGCGAATGTCCATCAAGCCACGCTTGCATCTGTTGCGCCGGGCATATCTGAGGCACTGATTGCAACAGCGATCGGCCTGTTTGCCGCGATTCCGGCTGTTATCGCCTATAACCGTTTCTCAGCTCGCACTGAGTGGTTGATGAACAACTACGAAACGTTCGCGGATGAGTTCTCTAGTATTCTGCATCGCCGTATTCACTCGCCAGGTTAGTCCAGATGATTCGTCGGCAAAAGAAGAAGCGTAAGCTCAACGCAGATATCAATGTTGTTCCTTATATCGATGTCATGATGGTGCTACTGGTCATCTTTATGATCACTGCACCCATGTTAACTCAGGGCGTTGATGTTAAGTTGCCCAAAGCGTCTGCGGAACCTGTTGATACTGAAAACCAAGAACCCATCGTTGTCACCGTTGATAAAGAGGGGCTGTTTTACATTGATATCGGCTCTGATGATCCTCTTGAGCCGGTGGCTGAATCTGAACTTGAGCAGCGGATCCAGAAAGTGCTGGCAGGTAATCCAAAGCAGTTGCTGTTGGTGCGTGGTGACAAAGAGGTCAGTTATGACCGAGTTATTCAGCTCATGTCGCTACTGAAAGGGGCTGGTGCTGAGTCTTTAGGCTTGGTAACCGAGTAGGGCGGCTGCGTGAGTTATTTTGTACCTATTCTGCTGGCAACCTTGCTACATGGCGCGCTCGTTTTACTGCTGATTCCACACTGGTTTCAGCAAGAGGACCCGTACAAAAAGGTGCCGCGCCATATCAAAGCGGAAATGATCGACCTTGATGCGATCACAAATAAGAAGGCTGAGAAGCTACAAGCTGAAGAAGCTGCTAAGCGCGAAGCTGCAGAGAAAAAGAGAGCCGAAGAGCAGCGTTTACAGGCGGAAAAGCAGCGCCAGGAGGCCGAGCGCTTAGCTGCGCAGAAAGAGGCGGAACAGCAAGCGCAACGTGAACGCGAGGCAGAGCAAAAACGCGAACAAGAAAAGGTGCGTCAGCAGCAAGAGGAGAAGCGTAAAGCTGAGGCAGAAGCTAAGCGAAAAAAAGCAGCAGAAGATAAGCGCAAGGCTGAGCTAAAGGCGAAGGCAGAGGCTGAGAAAAAGCGTAAAGCAGAAGAAGATAAACGCAAAGCCGCAGAAGCTGCAAAGCGTAAAGCCGACGCTGAAAAAAAGCGCAAGGCTGAGGAAGAGCGTAAGCGCAAACAAGCGGCTGAGAAAAAGCGCAAAGCTGAAGAGGCCAAGCGTAAGGCCGAAGCTGAAAAAGCCGCCGCCGAGAAGCAGCGCTTGGCGCAAGAAGCCGCGGCAAAAGCCGAAGCTGAGCGTAAAGCCGCAGCTAAACGCCGTGCTGAGGCTGCGGCGAAACAAGCGGCCGAGATGCGTGCATCGATTGTGGCTTATATGCAAGGGTTATTGCAGCGCAAGTGGCGTCGGCCTCCGAGTGCGCGAAAGGGTATGAAAACGGTGCTACAAGTACACTTGTTTCCCTCCGGTGAGGTTGACAATGTTACAGTGGTCTCCAGCAGCGGCGACGCGAGCTTCGATAAGTCAGCGCGTCAGGCTGTGGTTAATGTGGGACGCTTCCCGAAGATAGCGGAAGTTGATCCGATCTTTTTTGAAAGGGAGCTGCGACGAATTAAGATTGAGTTTCGTCCAGAAGATGCAAGGTGGTAAGAGTCATGGTAAGTAGAGTTGTTTTAGGCGCTTGGCTTCTGCTGGTGGCAATCGTTGCCAGAGCTGAACTGGTTGTCGAGGTCACGCAAGGGGTTACTGAGCCGACGCCGGTTGCGGTGGTTCCTTTTGAGTGGAACGGTGGCTCGGAGATCGAAGATGTTGCGCAGATTATCTCCAATGATCTAGGGCGAAGCGGCTTTTTTAAAACCATGCCGCGGGCAAATATGCTGAGCAATCCCTACCGTCAGGATCAGGTCTTCTACCGTGATTGGCGTATTTCCGGCAACGACTACCTCGTGATTGGGCGTTTAGAGCCTCAGCCTGACGGGCAAGTTCGTGTGACTGCTGAGCTGTTTGACGTGCTGCAAGAGCGCCGCGTCTGGGGGCAGGTTGTTAACGGAACGCCTGCAAATATGCGTGATGTGGCGCATTATTTGGCCGATCAGATTTTTGAAGAGCTGACGGGTATCAAGGGCGCATTTTCAACGCGAATTGTTTATGTCACGGCTGACTCGCTGGGTGCTGGAAGCTTCCGCTATCGCCTACAGATGGCGGACTCTGACGGTGCGCGTCCGCGTACTATTTTAGAGTCGAAAGAGCCAATCTTGTCGCCATCGTGGTCGCGAGATGCCTCTAAGCTTGCTTATGTATCATTCGAGAGTGGTCGCCCATCCATCTATATTCAACACCTTGCAACCGGGCAGCGTCAGCGAATTCAATCATTTAAGGGGCTGAACGGTGCTCCGGCATGGTCACCTAGTGGCGATAAGCTTGCCGTTGTTTTGTCAAAAGATGGTAACCCCGAGATCTATGTATTGACGTTGGCTACTGGGCAGTTGGACCGTGTGACGCGTCACTACGGTATCGATACAGAGCCAACATGGTCGCCTGATGGCCAGTCACTTGTCTTTACATCAGACCGCGGTGGAAGGCCGCAAATCTACTCGCTGAATTTGCAGTCGCGTGACTTAAAGCGCCTCACGTTTGAAGGTGTTTCTAACAGCCGTGGTCGAATGACTCAAGATGGACGCTTCTTAACGATGGTTCACCAAGACAGTGAGGGTTTCCATATCGCTGTCCAAGACTTGAAAGATGGTCGCCTTGATATTTTGACCAATAGCCGCCTTGATGAGTCGCCAACGATCGCGCCGAACGGCAGTATTATCTTGTACGCGACGAAGAAAGGCGGTCGCGGCGTATTGGCGGGCGTATCATTGGACGGCAATGTACGCTTCACGATGCCAAGTAGCTCTGGCGATGTGCGAGAGCCTGCTTGGTCGCCTTACTTGCAATAGTGTTTAAGTAATTAATTAATATAATAATAGATATCAAAACCAAAGGATTCAGGAGTTTTTATGCGCGTAACGAATACTGTAAAAGCGGTTTCTCTAGCCTGCGCTGTCGCTTGGCTAGCAGGTTGTAGCTCACCTAGCACAACGCCGGACGTAACTGATGCCACTGGTAGCGGCGCAGGAGCAGGGGCGGGCGGTGCGAACAGCACGGGAGCTAACACTGGCGGCGGCATTTCTGGTTCGGGAATTGGTGGTTCTGTCGATGTGGCAAACCTACAGACAGTGTTCTACTTTGACTTCGATCAGTTCAGTGTCCGCAGCGATAGTCTTGCTGATCTTGAAGCACATGCGCAGTATCTGGCGACCAACCCTGCGGCTGTCGTGCGCTTGGAAGGTCACGCTGATGAGCGTGGCACGCGTGAGTACAATATGGCACTGGGTGAGCGTCGTGCGAAAGCTGTAGAGCGTTTTCTAGCGATTAACGGTGTTGATATGTCTCGCGTTGAAACGATCAGCTATGGTGAAGAAAAGCCGGCTATGTTGGGCTCCGATGAGGGCTCCTTGGGCCAAAACCGTCGCGTTGAACTCAAATATACCTCACGCTAATGAAAACAATTGCAAAGAAAATCTCTTGTGTTTGCGTAGCGGTGGGCTTGCCCGCCGCGGCTGCATTTGCACAGGACGTACCTGTTATTCAGGTTAATACGGGTAACGGTAGTGCTGTTCAAGGCAGGGCTCCTTCGCAAAATAGCGAGCTTCTATGGACGATTCAGCAGCTCCAAGATGAAGTGCGCCGTTTACGAGGGCAAGTGGAGTCGCAGCAATATCAGCTGGAGCGAATGGAAGCCAAGCAAAAAACACGGTACCGCGATTTAGATCGGCGTATCAGTTTGCTTGTACAAGAACAGATGAAACAGCAGCAGGCCGAGTTAGATACGCTTGCGCCAGCAGCGCCAACAGAATCTGATGATACTGTACAAGCACCTTTGCAAACCCCTGAGACTGAACAGCCAGCACCGGTTGCAGCAGAAGTGCCGACGCCGCCTACGTCTTCGCAGCCCCAAGCGAGCGAGGCTAACGAAGCTGCACAGATAACGGATAAACAAGCTTATCAAGATGCCTTTGCGCTAGTGCGTGAGCGTAAGTTCAACGAAGCTGCGCAGCAGTTTGAGTCGTTCTTGAGCACGTATGCTGACAGCCCGCGTCTGCCCAATGCGCACTATTGGTTAGGTGAGATCTACCTAGCGCAGGGTAAACATGCGCCATCGGAACAAGCTTTCACGCAGGTTGTTGAACAGTTCGGCGACTCTCGCAAAGCGCCCGATGCAATGTATAAACTCGGAATCCTTTACAAACAGCAGGGAAATCTAGAAAAATACACGGCCTATATGGCGAAGGTCGTAGAAATGTATCCTGATACCTCTGCTGCACGACTCGCCGAAAGTGCATTGAGTCAATAATTTTAGGAAATCGTGTTATATGAATAAGCCGTCACCTAAGGCTGTCGTTTTATTATCTGGTGGCCTTGATTCGGCAACCGCCTTGGCTATTGCAAAGGACCAAGGCTTTGATTGTTATGTGTTGAGCTTTGATTACGGCCAACGCTCACTAACTGAGCTAAATGCAGCGCGTAAAGTTGTTGAACAACTCGGTGTAAGCGAGCATAGAACTGTACGCTTACACTTGGAGGACTTCGGAGGGTCGGCACTCACCGATCACGATATCGATGTTCCTGAGCAGGAAGAAGAGGGTATTCCCGTTACCTACGTTCCGGCGCGCAACACTGTGTTTTTGTCCCTAGCGCTCGGTTGGGCTGAAGTGTTAGAAGCCAGTGCGATTTTCATCGGTGTGAATGCCGTTGACTATTCGGGTTACCCTGACTGCCGTCCTGAGTTTATTGATGCGTTCGAGAAGATGGCGAACCTTGCCACACGTGCAGGGGTTGAAGGCCAAGGCGTAGCGATTCACACGCCCCTGATGCGCTTGACGAAGTCGGATATTATCCGTGAAGGGCAGCGCCTCGGTCTTAATTACGCGGATACAGTCTCTTGTTATCAAGCTAACGATAATGGCGAAGCATGCCGTGTATGTGATAGCTGCCGATTGCGCGCTAAAGGCTTTGAAGACGCCGGCGTCCCTGATCCAACTCGCTATTTCGCCTAGCCACAAATACCATGATCTCCGCTGGAGCGTCATGGTATAATCTTATCTTTCCTCGAACTACGTAAGTCCAGAGTTATGTTGAGCCAGCAAGACATTAATGATCGTATCCTCGTGCAAGAACACTTTGCTAAAGAGCACCTCCCAGGCGAGATGACTCAAGAGCAGGTTGAGCAGTACAAAGCACGCATCAAACAGCTTCTCAAAGAGAAAGATGCCTGCTTGGTCGCGCACTATTACACCGATGCGATTGTTCAAGAGATTGCGGAAGAAACAGGCGGCTGTATCTCTGACTCACTGGAGATGGCCCGGTTTGGCACAACACGCCCAGAGCAAACATTGGTGGTTGCTGGGGTTCGTTTTATGGGTGAGACCGCTAAGATTCTTAGCCCAGAAAAGCGCATCTTGATGCCGACATTAGAAGCGACCTGTTCGCTCGATATTGGCTGCCCTATCGAAGAGTTCTCTGCATTTTGTGATGCTCATCCAGATCACGAAGTCGTTGTCTATGCCAATACATCCGCCGCTGTCAAAGCGCGTGCTGATTGGGTGGTCACGTCCAGCATTGCTTTAAAGGTTGCTGAGCATCTTGAAGAGCAAGGTAAGAAAATTATCTGGGCGCCTGATAAGCATCTTGGCGGTTACGTGCAAAAGCAAACCGGTATTGAGATGCTGATGTGGGATGGTGCTTGCATCGTGCACGAGGAGTTCAAAGCCAAAGGTATCTTAGATCTCAAGAAGGTCTACCCAGATGCTGCGGTGCTGGTGCACCCTGAGTCTCCAGACTCTGTAGTCGAGATCGCTGATGCTGTAGGTTCCACAACGCAGCTTATTCAGGCAGCTAGCGACCTACCGAATGAACAACTGATCGTGGCAACAGATCGCGGTATTTTCTACAAAATGCAGCAAGCCGCACCAGGTAAACAGTTTATCGAAGCGCCAACTGGCGGCAGTGGCGCGACGTGCCGTAGCTGTGCTCACTGCCCTTGGATGGCTATGAATGGCTTAGATAACATCATCTCAGCACTTGAAACGGGTGAAGGTGAAGTACTGGTTGATGAAGCCCTAATCGAAGATGCTCGCCGCCCGTTGCAGCGTATGCTGGATTTTTCTGCATCGCTTGCTAAGGCTTAATTGGGTTTAAAGCTCTTCTGCTTAGGCATGTCTTGAGTGCCTTTCTGCTCGCTGCTTGCCTGCCGCGCGACCCGAAGACTTATTGATGGGCTTTGCGCGCGCGCTTGGCAAGTTAACACTAAGCCTGCATCGATCTCCGCTTTACTCAGCGCGTCATGATGGTTCATCGTCACGACGCCTTCTGTCACTTGTGCGATACAAGCTCCGCAGCTCCCAGAGCGGCATGAGTGGGGTATTGAAATACCATGCTGTGATAGCGCATCAAGCAGCGTTTGGTTGCCTCGGGCTGTGAGCGTCTGTTTTTGGTCAGCCGTTTCAATAATCAGGCTCACGGGTTGGTCGCTGCCAGCGCTACTCCATGTGGAGCCAAACCTTTCGATATGAATTTTATCACCGCTGACGCCAGCACTGTGTAGCGCTCGCTCGGTGGTGTTGATCATCCCATCGGGGCCACAGATAAAGTGCTCGCTAGCCGCTGCATCGGGTGTGATCCAGTTAGATATGGCCTGATGTGTGATGCGACCACGAGCGCCTTGCCATGGTGGTTGCGTCGAGAATATCTGGAACCAGCTCTTGCTATCGGGCTGGGATAACGTGTGTTTTACCTTAAAGCGCTCGCGATAGGTTCTTTCATACAGTGCGATTTCGTGTTGGAAGATGATGTCCTGCTCGCGTCGATTGCCGTATAGCAGGTAGACCTCACAGCAGGGTTGATTTACCAACACCGTTTTAATAAGAGACCACAGAGGGGTTATGCCACTGCCTGCGGCGTAACAGAATATTTTATCGGGATCGCGCTTTAACGGTTGCCCAAATAGGCCGCAAGGTTCACTGATGCGCAGGTATTCACCTACTTTCATATGTTTGTGAAGGTGATTGGAGACGACCCCGCCAGGGATGCGCTTAACCATAAGCTGTAGTGCTCGATCGGTAATGGGGGAGCTACTGAGTGAATAGGCTCGTTGGTATACCTCGCCCTTGATCTTTGTCTCGATAATCACGAACTGCCCGGGTTCGTAGTGAAACTCAGGATACCGAGGTGGTTTTAGCGTGATGCGTAGGCCATGTGATGTAAGCTTGTCTAACGCACTGATTTGCATATTAAAAAAACGCATATGACCCTCCGTAGTCGCTATTTACTCTTTGTTTAGTCCATTGCTGCAAGCTTAGTTCATATACGCAATTCTGCTCCTGCCAAGATGAGTGAATGGGGGTGTGTTTGTATGCTGAGTTACTTATACTGGCGTAAAATGCCAAGCAGAGAGGGAGTGGTAAATGAAGCTACTGATCGCTGTATTGTTACTCATCGGATTGGGTCTAGCTGCTTTTAGCTGGATGGCTGTTCAGTCGCGAGGTGGTAAGGCCCCAGGTTTGCGTGAAGGGCAACTGGCACCGTGCGGAGCACAGCCCAACTGTGTGAGTAGTTATCCCGGTACACCAACAGATAAACTAATTAAACCGGTGTTTTATCCGCAAACGCTAACCCAAGATGAGGTTGAAAGCCTTCTTATCAAGGCGATCACCGATACCGGAGGGTTAATCGAGACGATGGAGGGGGGCTACATGGCTGCTATTTATCGTTCTAAGCTATTTGGATTCGTTGATGATATGGAGCTGCTGGTTGACCATGATAGCCGTGTGATACATCTGCGCTCAGCATCGCGTGTTGGTTACAGCGATTTAGGTGCAAATCGCAAACGAGCAGAGCAGTTACGCTCTGCGATTTTAAGTACAGCACAATTACAGGAGCAGTAAAGCCTTTGGATCATTCAAGAGTCCACACAGGTGAGCCGGTGGGCGCGACGAGTAAGCGATCACTGTTTCTGATTATCTTTTTTGCCGCGCTATGTGGCACGCTTGTGGCATTTTTGCTGATCAAATGGGTGATGTCAGCGAATGACACCAAGCCGCTATCACCCCAAGAGCAGCAAGTGTTGAGCGACAAGTTCCGCGTGATCGGTATTAGTTACTCTGCTAGTGCTGATGCTGGAGCTACGCTGGAGCCCGCACCCTACACTGAAAAGGGAGCCGTTCGCACAGTGACTTTTACTGAGCGCGAGCTCAACGGGATGATCGCCGAAAGCCCAGAGTGGGCAGGTAAGCTCTCTATCGATCTGAGTGATCACCTTGCCAGTGCCCGCTTAGCGATCCCGCTTGATCCCGATTTTCCGCTGCTCGGTGGCAAGACACTGCATGTGCATACGGGGCTAGATATTCGTTATCAGAATGGCGCCCCTAGTGTCAAAATTGTAGGCGTGAGTCTTTGGGGAGTGCCATTACCGAATGCGTGGCTTGGCGAGCTAAAAAATAAAGACCTCGTTCAGGAGTACCGCCATGAACAAGGCTTTTGGCATGGTTTTGCTCAAGGGGTTGAGGAGATCGCGGTACAAGAGGGTGAACTGTACGTTAAGTTGAAGCCTTAGCTCGTGTCAGCCGTGCCCCAAATACACCGATGATTAACCCTGCTAATATCAGCAGAATACCCGCGCCTTGAATGAAGTTAAGGGTCTCTCCAAGGATTATCCACGCGCTAAATAAGCCGATAACGGGCACCAAAAGCGTCAGTGGTGCCACTTGTGCTGCAGGATAACGGGTCAGCAATCCTCCCCATGCGCTGTAGCCAAACAGCGTTGCAATCGCCGCAAGGTACAAAAGGCTTCCCCATGCTTGTAGCCCGCTGTCCAGGATGCTGCTGGCGATCAGTGTTGGCCCCTCCAGCATCCATGACATGGCTAAGAAGGGGAGTGGTGGGATAAGCGCACTCCAAACAACAAGGCTAAGTAGCGGTACCGAATAGCGCTGGCTTATACGGCGGTTAATGATGTTCCCCGCGCCCCAACAAGCCGCGGCACTCAATGTTAGCGCAAGCCCTGTTACTGTCATGGCGGTATCGCCACTTTGGGAAGCAAGCAAACCTAACCCGCAAGCGGCGATCAGCATCGATAGCAGGTGATGCGCACGCCATGCTTCGTTTAAAAATAGGCCAGCAAAGAGGATCGTAAAGAACATCTGAGCCTGCAGGACCAGTGAGGCAAGTCCGGCTGGCATACCCACGTACATAGCACTAAAAAGCAACGCGAATTGGCCAAAACTAATGGTCATCGCGTAGCTGATCAGCCAACGCAGCGGTAGCTTGGGGCGTTTTACGAAGAACACGGCGGGGAGTGCCACTAAACTAAAGCGCAGTGCGCCCAGCAATAGCGGCGGTAGCTGGTCTAAGCCCCAGCGAATAACAACAAAGTTAACGCCCCATGCAAGTACAACGAGGAGGGCGAGCCCCCAATCCTTTTGGCTCATGCCCACACTCCTCTGGTGTTACTTGTCTATCACCGCGACGCGAATGGCATCCATTCGCAGCTTGGCCCCTTGCAGGTGGCTGAGAATATCATCGCGGGCGGTACTCAGCTGCATGACCTCCTCCTCGCGAATAGAAGGGTTCACCGCACGTAGCGCTTCGAGGCGCTCAAGCTCATCGTCCAGTTCAGCCGTTGCTTTTGCTACGGCGCTGTCGATTAAGCTTTGCTGCTGTTTAGCTGCGGTGCGCTCAACATTTTCAAGCACTTGAGTGATCTCAGCGCGGGCATGGCGGATAAGGTTCTGCGCTACACGGCGCTTCACGCGCTCGCCTAGTTTATTAAGATGGGCATCGGTCACAATGGCGGATAGATCGTTGCCGTTACTGTCGAACAATACCCGTACCGTTGCTTGCGGCTGGTAGCGCTGTACGTTCAAGTGGCGCGGTGCCGCACAGTAGAGCACAAAAATTGCTTCAACTAGCAGAGTGCCTGGCTGTAGCGGCGGCAGTTTGAGGGTTGTAACAGCAACGTTGCCAAACTCGCTGCCGGTGATCATCTCCATGGCACCGGTGACCATGGGGTGTTCCCACGAGAGGAACTGCAAATCTTCGCGGCTTAACGCCTCTTCACGGGAGTAGGTGGCGCTGCAGCCCTCATCCGCGAGGGCAGGGAAACGATGCTGAATCATCTGGTCGGTTGGTTGCAAAATCACGGAGTGCTCACCGTTTTCCTGCATATCGACACCGAACTGATCGAACACAAACTCCATATAGGCTTTGAGGTCTGCTTGGTCTTCATACTCCGCCACGGACGCGACATAGTGGTCCGCGTCTGGATAGCGGCAAGAGCTCATCTCAAGCAGGCGGTCGCGGCCATCTTGCAACTCCTGTTGAATGGCATCAGCCGCGGCGCGGGAGTCGTTTATCAAGGTTTGGAATGTTGCCTCGTCAGCGCCGTCACGGATCAACATCTCAAGGCTTTCAGAGAACTGCTCGAACAGCTGTTGTCCGGCAGGGCAGGTATGGCGGAATGCGTTGATACCCTCGTCAAACCAACGTAGCAAAACGGCTTGTGCGCTATCGCTGTAGAAGGGTACATGGATCTGCACATCATGCTGTTGCCCGATGCGGTCCAAACGGCCAATGCGCTGTTCGAGAAGGTCTGGATTGAGAGGGAGATCAAACATGATCAGGTGTTGGGCAAACTGGAAGTTGCGGCCCTCACTGCCGATCTCGGAACACACAAGTAGCTGAGCATAGTCTTCGTCATCGGCGAAGTAAGCGGCTGCGCGGTCGCGGTTGATAAGCGTCATTTTTTCGTGGAAAACGGCGCTGCGTACGCCTTGGCGCAGGCGCAAATACTCTTCTAGCTGTTGAGCAGTGTCAGCATTGGCACAGATGAGTAGCGCTTTTTCAAGACGGTGCTGCTTAAGCCACTCGGTCAACCAAGCGACCCGTGAATCTTGCTCTAGCCAGTCTTCGCCAAGGGCTTTTTCAGGATGCAGCAGGTGGCTGAGCGGCGCATCTTCTGGTAGCTCCTCCAATAAAGGCGGTTTCTCCAGCAGGTAGGGGTTCAGAATCCGTGTTGGGAAGCCCTTTACAGCATCACGTGTGTTACGGAACAACACGCGACCCGTACCGTGGCGATCCAGCAGGTGATTAACGCAGCTTGCAAGTGCCTCGTTATCACCTTGATTGACTTGAGCGATAAGGTCTGCGGCCGTCGTTGTACCGAGATAGTCGTTCAGCTGCTGCTGTAGGTCGGTGCTTTGTTGCAGTGCTTTGATGCCGTCGCTGGCAATCAACTGCTGCACGAGTTGGTTGACCTCTGCATAGTGCGACTGTTCTTCACGGAACTGCTCAAGCGAGCTGTAGCGATCAGGGTCGAGCAGGCGTAAACGTGCGAAGTGGCTTTCAAGGCCCAGTTGCTCAGGGGTTGCCGTGAGCAGGAGCAAGCTTGGAATCTGCTGTGCGAGCGCTTCAAAGGTCTGGTAAAGCGTACTCGGTGCCTCTTCACTCCATACCAAGTGGTGGGCCTCATCAACAATCAGCATGTCCCAATCACAGGCGAGGATCTGCTCCATACGGCTGGCGTTGTCGTTGATGAAGTTCTGGCCGCAGAGAATTAACTGTGCTGATTCAAACGGGTTGTCAGTACCGGATAGCTCCATCGCCGTGCAACGTAGCTCATCCATAATGCTGAACTGCAAATTGAAACGGCGCATCATCTCAATCAACCACTGGTAGATCAGGCTGTCTGGTACAGCGATCAGAACGCGTTTTGCTCGTCCGGTGATCAATTGGTGGTGCAGTATCAGGCCTGCTTCAATTGTTTTACCCAGTCCGACCTCATCGGCCAGCAATACACGAGGTGCGAAGCGGTTAGCGACCTCATGAGCGATATAGTATTGGTGCGGCAGCAGTTGAACACGTCCACCGGCAAGTCCATATGTTGGCGACTGTTGCTGGCGATGGTGGTGCTGGAGGGTGTCTAAGCGCAAGCGGTATCGGCTGGACTTGTCAATTTGACCGGCGAAGAGGCGGTCTTGTGGGCGGCTGAACTGAACCGCACTATCGAGTTCTACCTCAGGGACGATCACTTCATTGTCGTCTTGGTCAACGCCAAAGTAGATCAAGCAACCATTCTGTTCGTGCCGGTCTTTTATCTCAAAGGAGACGCCATCTTTCGTGCGAGCTTGCTCGCCGATGGGGTACTCAACTCTGCTGACGGGGGCGTTATCGATTGCGTAGGTGCGCTCTTCGTCGGCTGCAGGAAACTGCATAGTGACGCGGCGATTGAGGTTTTCTACCACAATACCTAGGCCTAGTTCTGCTTCGGTATTACTGATCCAGCGTTGGCCGGTGATGAACTCTGTAGCTGCCAAATCGGACTTCTCTTCTCTTGCCTGTCTGAAAGGTCGTGCATGATAGGAGTTTAGCTAAAATGTTTAAAGGTTTGGGGCTTAATTTGGCAAAATTTCGGCTTTGCGTCAGGCTTTATATTGAATAAAGCCTGATTACCTTTGATAAGGTGTTGATGCTCAAAGCGCTTGCCGTGTCAGCGGCATAGTGGCTTGGTTACAATAAAGAGGCCCGGCATATTTTAAAACCGGAAACCAGACAAGATCTAAGGGGGAGTTGTGGAGAGAATATCAGTATCGTTGGATGAGTCGTTGGTGGCTCAGTTCGAACAGTTTTTACAAGCCAAGGGATACTCGAACCGTTCAGAAGCGATACGTGATCTTATCCGTGAAAAGCTGGAAGCGGAGCGGGCCGAGCATAGCGCTGAAAGCTATTGTGTCGGCACGTTGACTTACGTTTATAACCATGAGGAGCGTGAATTAGCACGGCGCTTAACACTCGCTCAGCATGCGCATCATGACCTCTCGGTATCCACGCTCCATGTTCACCTTGATCACGATAACTGTCTTGAGACGGTGGTACTGAAAGGCGTAGTTGAGCAGGTGCAGGCCTTCGCGAATAGCATTACGTCTCAGCCTGGTGTGCGGCATGGACAGTTGAACATCATCCCGGTAGATATGGCCGCGGATGCGCACCAGCATGGTGCTGAACATACGCATATTCGGCCTCAGACGTAATACTCAGTAAGCTCTAGGATGGGTTGTAGATCCGGTTGAAGTGTGGCGCTAGCAGATGACGCTTTTGTGCCACCCAAATAAGCACAGGTATCAATATCGGTAATATTAGTGTGCAGACTTGGTAGAGCAGCGCGACGGTATTTATGTTCAGAAAGAGACTGCCTTGTGACTCCACAACATTCTGAGGGCCTAAGCCGACCATCAGCGTTTTTAATGCCAGTATCGCCACACTGATCACAAATACGGCGTAAAGCGCAGCGATCCCCTCAAGAAGGTGCTCTAGGGAGAAGTTGCCAGGAGCTGCAAAGGTCAAAGCACAGAAAAACGGCAGAGAAAAGGAGAGAATTTGAGTATTGAACTCAAATGCTAAATAGTTCTTCGCCGCTTGAGCACTCATCAGTTGTCCGTTGAACTCACCTAGCGTACTAAAAACCAGTCCAGTGGCGCCTTTTTGTTGCAGGAGATGGAAAGAGTCTGGCAGCCACCATGCCAGTAACCACTCACTTGCAGAGAGAGCGGGTGAGGCTAGCCAGCCGCTCAATGACCACCAAAGCGCAAAGCAGATCGCTAGCATTGGAAAAAGCAGCAATACAAAACGGCGTAGATTGAGAGGTTGCTGGCTCATGCGGCAGCCTCGTTTGTCTGCGGTGATTGGCGGTTTAAGTAGTTCAGCCAAACAAGGAACACGATAAGAACATCCACCATGATCAATACAGGCCAGATGTATAAATGTGCCCACTCAAACGCTGCAAAGCTCCATTGCCCTAAATAGTAGAGACTAATGATGCGCGCGATGTTGAGCACCTGAATCGCCAATGATCCGAGGATAATTGCGGCAACTTTCTGTTTGACGGTTGCAGGAAACGCAATTACCGCAGCGGCGAGCATAATGATCGCCTCCACTCCATTGCAGCCTGATTCGATCGAGACGGCAAAGCCGTTAACCTTATTTTGGATGATTTTGCCAAAGGAGATCGCTGTGTCATCAAAGGGGGCAATGATGGCGGAACTCACTTCAGCGAGGAAAAAGGTGAAAGGCTGGACAACGGCCTTCTGTACTGGGTTAAGCATCTCAATGCCAAACAGCACAAAAAGTACTGTAAGAAAGATGCCGGCGAAACGTAGCATACTAATAACGATCCATGACTAGTTGTATCCGTGGCCGTTAACTATATACCGTGCTGCCCGAGGGGTGAATAGCGATAAAACCGCTAACTATGAATATCAGTTAGCGGTTTCGTCATTTGCTGTTACGCGCGACGCTTACGAGCCGCTGCACCAGCACCGATTAGGCCGATTGCCAATAGGGCAAGAGATGATGGGGTTGGAACATCTTTGGGCACAGAAATCTCACGTACGAGTTTACGCTCGATACCCGAAGTGAAGTCAGCGAACGTTGACGCGTTGATCTGGAAAGCGCCAACACCACCAATAACGTTAGCATCGTAGAAGTTTTGTAAGGATGTGGAGGTGCCGATCGTAATACCGTTAATGGTATCGATGCCGGCTGCCAGCGCATTATCTCGCGCGGTGCTGGTTAGGCTGGCGCTTGATGTACCATCGCCTGAGATGTCCATCACTTGGCGGTTGCTATCGAAGCCGTTATCAACGAACTGATTTACACCGAAATCAATAGCTCCGTAAATACTCGTGCTGTTGTTAAAAGCACGTGTTACACCGGCAAGCGCGTCGGCGAAGGCGTTTGCGCTGGCGGCGCTGTTGATCTCAAACCAGTTGACCTGTACTTGTTGAAGGCTGGTGCTTGACCACTCGATATACTGAACGGCTATTGAGCCGATGTTACCGTTCATGATTGCGTCGTGTACGTTTGCTGAGCGGAACGCTTGCTCATAGCCCTGCAGCTGCAGGCTGTATTCGGTCGAGCTAACACTGCCGGAAACGTCGGCAAGAAGCTGAAGCTCTAAGTCAACTTGAATATCCATCAGAGCCGCATTCGCGCTGCTGGCTGCTGCCATTATTGCTAAACCTGCGATCGCTTTCTTAAGCATGCTAAGTCCTCACTTCCTTAATTCGTTGGTATAGGTACAAGTTAATTGATGAAGTTATAAGCACGTACCGTTCCATGTTTGTTAACTGCATGAAAATTAATACATTTATTTTGTTTTGTGTGTTTTTTGTCTCTTTGTGGTAACTATTTTGTAAATTTTATCGACATCACTATTAATAGTATTTGCTGAGATTTGGCTAACTCATATTAGGGGTGAACTCTGGTGCTTTTATCTTTGGAAGATGTTCGTTCCAAATAGTGATATAGTCGGTATTACGAATTAAGAAATCGTAATACGATAAAGCTTTTAAGGAGTTAGTTATGCGCGGGCAAGTGATCGCAGCGTTATTGTTCAGTCTATTACCTCTGTCATCGGTTTATGGCCACTTTCAAGAACTGATACCCTCATCGGAAGCTGTGCACTCTCCCGCTGAAGCAACATTGAACTTCGATATCCAATTTACCCATCCGATGGCGCGTGGCCCTGTTATGACCATGCAGCCTCCAGAAGCGTTCGGGGTGGTCACAGCCAGTGGCCAAACTGACCTGCTGCCGGCATTAAAGGCGCAACCGAGTGGACGCTTCAGTGCGGAGTATCAAATTAAGTCACCCGGTGACCACCTCTTTTACCTAACACCTGCACCCTACTGGGAGCCAGAAGAGGGCGTCATGATCCAACACTTTACGAAAGTGGTTGTCGATGCTTTTGGTGGCGAGCCTGCGTGGGACCAATTGGTGGGTTTACCTGTTGAGATTGAGCCGCTAACACGCCCCTACGGCATCTGGCAGGGTAATCTCTTTCAGGGGATCGTTAAGAAAAATGGGCAGCCGGTGCCTTTTGCTGAAGTCGAAGTGGAGTGGCGCAATGATGGTTCTATTTCATCAGTGCAGGACCCATACGTAACGCAAGTGGTGAAGGCTGATGGCAATGGTGTGTTTAGTTATGTGATGCCTAAATCCGGCTGGTGGGGCTTTGCGGCTTTAATAACTGCGGACAAACCGATGCGAAATCCAGAGGGGGTTGATGTCCCTGTGGAGCAGGGCGCGTTGATCTGGATTTTTGCTAAACCTATGCAGTAGGGTTGCTACGATGGCTCATATTCCTGATGGCATCTTATCGCTACCGGTGGTGGCTGGTGGAGCGGCGGCTTGCGGGGCGGCCCTGTGGGTCTCTTTGCGGCGCCTTGCCTCAGAAAAAGTCCCGCACGCAGCGGTACTCGGTGCGGCTTTTTTTGTCAGTTCAACTATCAGCTTTCCAGTAGGCCCTAGTAGTGTTCACTTAATGCTGAGTTGTGTGATGGGGATTTTGCTTGGTAGCGCAGTCATTCCGGCACTGTTCGTCGCACTGCTGTTGCAGAGTATCTTTTTTGGCTTAGGCGGCTTGTTGGCGTTGGGTGTAAACACAATCAATATTGCTGTACCGGCGTTGTTCGCAGGTAGTGCATTCTATTGGCTGAAAGGGAGAGTATCTGAAAATGCGCGTGCGCTTTTGGCCGCACCGTTAGCAGCCATGGCCGTGATCTCAACCGGAGCGTTGGTGTTCTTCTCACTCTTGTTGTCCGGGAGCGAATATCTGCCGGCTGCCGCTGTCATGATGGCTACATACCTACCCCTAGCGTTGCTTGAAGCCGTTATTGCCGTTGTTATTATCCGATTCCTGATGAAGGTGGCACCCGAATGGTTAGACTGAGCCGGTACATACTCCCGCTTTTGTGCGCTTTTTGCCTTGCGCCCTACGCGGCGGCACACAGCTTAAAGCTGTTTGTTCAAGAGAGTCATGATCGACTCAGTGGTCATGTTTATTTTAGTGGTGGAATCCCCGCTCAGCAGGCACTCGTGGCACTGCATAATGACGATGGGCAGGTACTTATGCAGGTCTCTGCGGATCAGCAGGGGCGCTTTGAACTACCAAGGTCGGCGAACAGCGCGACATGGGTTATCGCGAACTCGCAAGATGGTCACATCGTGAAATGGCCGCTCCAAGCTGTAGAAACGGCTAAACCTGCTGCTGAGGCTATGCCCGGTACCACTGATGCGCAGGCGCTCGAACGCATCGTGCGCGATGCAGTTGCGAAAGAGGTCGCACCGTTAAAACTCGCTTTGCAGCAACAGCAAGATCGCGCCAAATTGAGCGATCTGTTAGGTGGCGTTGGGATTATTTTCGGCCTGGCAGGTGTTTATCTCTGGTGGCGTTCAAGGCAATGAGCAAGTTTGCAGGGGAGCTAGATGCGCGGGCTCGGTTAGTTAGCTGCTTACTACTGATCATTGCGCAAGTTGTATCGCAATCGCTGATCCTGCTGTCGGTTGGTGCGCTCATTGCGCTGCTAATAGCCTTAATGTTTGGCCGCTCCATGCGGGAGATGCTGATACACCTGCTGCGTGTTGAAGCATTCGTTGTCTTCATTGTGTTATTGCTTCCCTTTTCAGTTGAGGGGGATACGCTATTCTCATTGTTTGGTATTGCTGCTTCTGTGCAGGGAGTCGAGCGCGCAATAGGCGTGTTTTTAAAAGTGAGTGCAGCGGCACTGCTCATTTTTGGTTTGTTAGGTCCACTCAAACCCAGTGAACTTGGCGCTGCACTGAATGCCCTAAAAGTACCGAGTAAGCTAGTCACTTTGCTGCTTATGACATTACGTTACATCGAGCTGTTTAAGCAGGAGTATGGCCGCTTGCGCCAAGCGATGAAAGCACGCGCGTTTGAAGTGCGCAGCTCATGGCATACATGGCGTACTCTCGGCTGGTTAATTGGTATGCTGCTTGTCCGCGGCATGGTACGGGCGCAGCACGTTTTTGAAGCGATGCAGTGCCGAGCCTTTCAAGGCGACTTCCCCACCCAACTGGCGGAGCGCTGGCATCTTCGCGATACACTGTGGTTGCTGGTATGTAGTGCCGTGATGTTGATCAGTTTAATAGAGAGGTTCCGATGAGCTCACCCCTGTTAGTGCTAGATAAGCTGACGTTTTCTCGCGATGGCAACGCGCTGCTGAAAGACGCCGACTTAGAAATTCAGCAGGGCGAGAAGCTGGTGGTTTGGGGTGATAATGGCGTTGGCAAAAGCTCGTTACTCAAGTTGATTGTCGGGCTTCACAACGCTGACGCTGGCGATATCCGACTTACTGGTAAATCTTGCAAAGCTGCGCATGATTTTCGTGAACTGCGCAAGCGAGTTGGGCTGGTATTTCAAGATTCTGACGATCAGTTATTTTGCCCGACCGTACTCGATGATGTGATGTTTGGTCCACTCAATCTCGGCTGGCGCCATGAAACCGCAAAGGCGAAGTCGCTGGCTATGTTAACCCGTCTTGGCGTGTTGGCCATAGCAAACCGAGTAACGTTTAAACTGTCTGGTGGGCAGAAGCGTTTGGTTGCGTTGGCATCCGTACTCGTGATGGAGCCCGATTTGCTGTTGCTGGACGAGCCCACCAATGGGCTTGATCAGAAGGCTCGCCACCGCTTGATAGAAGTACTGCAAAACCTACCTCAAGCCTTGTTGTTAGTAACCCATGATACCCAGTTGATTCAACAACTAGATGCCCGTGTTATCGCATTGGAAGATGGCCAACTGAAACCGGCTGTTGTGCACGCGCATCAACATGTACACCTACATGTCCATACCCAATCCCAAGGCGCTGAAAGTGATCACAGCCATGCGGAGTTATCGGGTTGAACTATCTTGCTCATCTCTTTTTGGCACAGAATACCGTGGAGTCGCGTGTTGGTAATCTGATGGGGGATTTCATGCGTGGTGTGCGGCTCGCCGAGCTTGCACCAGCGGTGGCAGCGGGGGTACGTAACCACCGCGCGGTTGATCGCTTTACCGATACTCATCCTGAAGTACAGGCACTGAAAAAACGGATCTCAGCAAAGCGGCGCCGTTTTGCGGGCGTTATTATCGATTTGGCTTTCGATCACTACCTGATAAATCATTGGGATCGTTTTAGCGCACGGCCTTTTGATCAAGACTGCCAGTTTTATTACGCACAATTGATGCAAGGTCGGCACCTGATGCCTAGCGCGATGGATCAAACTTCTCAGCGTATCGTGGCACAGGATTGGTTTAGCTCTTATCGTACTCTTGAAGGTGTCGGCTTTGCGTTAGATCGTATTGCCGGTCGTATTCGGTTTAAGAATGAGTTTCACGGAGCTATCGCTGAGCTTGAGCCGCTGGATGAGGCGCTAAATCGCAGTTTCTTACGCTTCTTTCCTGAACTGGTTGAAGAGATACGCGCGCTAGCGATCGAAACTCGTCATTAACCGGAATGTCATATCTCAGGCCTACACTGCAGGCACTTTAACAGCCTGCAAGGCATCACGCGATGACGCACTCCAAAGCTCAAATACGGTTGCAACCGCTGAATATGATCGCAACGTTTGGCGGGGTAAAGTGGCTGAATCTCGGCGCATCTTTACTGTTATTTCTGGTGCTGTTCTGGGAGTTTTAACAAGCCGCCCGACGTTAAGCGCAAGCGGCTTGTTGTTCGATTTAAGCAGCAGCGGCCTGTGCGCTGATCTGTGAGCGGCTAAAAGCACTCAGAATCGCTTGCAATGGCGCAGCAGACGTATCACTGGCGACTGCAACAGCGCAGCAGTGCTCTCCATCAACATCCAGCGCAACACATGCACGTGCTTGAGCCGTCGTTCCCTCGCCAAGTGCGTACTCATCAAAGTGCTGTACTTTGATCTCACATTGGTGAGCCTTCGATAGTGCTGCGCAGAGTGCTTCGATCGCTCCAGCACCTTGACCCTCGAAGGCGGCATCCGCTGTACGTACCAGAGCGGTTACACGGTCAGCATCGGTGTGGATGTTGTAGCCAGAGACTACCCACGGCTGTTCAACGTTGACAAAAGACTCATCGTACAGCGTTTTAATGGCCGCTGGGGTGATCTCTTGTCCGGTTTGCTCGGTCGCTTTCTGCACCACTTTACTTAACTCGATGTGCATCCACTTGGGTAGCTCGATGTTGTAGTCGCGCTCAAGGACTAATGCAACGCCGCCTTTACCGCTTTGGCTGTTGATACGCACGACTGCGTCATATTCACGGCCAATATCCATGGGATCGATCGGCAAATACGCGACTTCCCAGTGCGGTAGTTGGCGGTCGGCATGGTAGGCCATCGACTTACGAATGGCATCTTGGTGGCTACCGGAAAACGCAGTATAAACCAGCTCTCCTGCCCAAGGATGGCGTGCCGGTACAGGTAACTCGTTACAGTGCTCAACGGTCGCGATGATCTCTGGGATGTTCGAGAAGTCTAGTTTAGGATCCACACCTTGTGAGTAGAGGTTCATACCCATGGTGATGATATCCATATTACCGGTGCGTTCGCCGTTCCCCATCAAGGTGCCCTCAACACGGTCAGCCCCCGCCATCACGCCCAGCTCTGCCGCAGCGACAGCACAGCCGCGGTCATTGTGGGTGTGCAAGCAGATGCGCACGTGTTGGCGGCCTTTCAAGTTGCGGCAGAAATACTCAACCTGATCGGCAAAAATGTTGGGTGTCGACATCTCAACCGTCGAAGGTAAGTTGATAACCACCTGCTGGCCATTTTGCGGCTGCCATACGTCGATGACGGCATCACACACTTCGATGGCGTAATCAATCTCGGTACCTGTGAAACTCTCCGGTGAGTACTGGAAAGTCCACTCGGTGTTTGGGTGCTGTGCAGCATACTCTTTCAGCCATTTGGCACCTTGAACGGCAATAGCAGTAATACCATCGCAATCTAAGCCAAATACCTGCTCACGCTGTACTGTAGAGGTTGAATTATAAACATGTACCACAGCGCGCTTTGCACCGCGTAACGATTCAAATGTACGCTTGATCAGCTCTTCGCGGGCTTGTACTAACACTTGAATGGTAACATCGTCAGGGATCAGCGCTTCATCGATCAACTTGCGCATGAACTCATAATCAGGCAACGACGCCGCCGGAAAGCCCACCTCAATCTCTTTAAAACCCAGTTTCACTAGCAGTTGAAATAGCCCTGTTTTCTTCTCCACCGACATCGGGTTGATAAGCGCTTGGTTACCGTCGCGCAGGTCAACGCTGCACCAGTCGGGCGCTGTTGTGATCTGCTTATCCGGCCAGGTACGATCCTGCAACTGGATAGCGGGAAATGGACGATATTTACGATGGTCAAACATGAGCGAGCATTCCTGCTTTGTTGTAAGTGTTGTTGGGTATGTTGTCATACTGCCCCGTGCAGCATGCCTCACGGGGCAAATAGGTCGCTGTTACTTTTGGTTAGCGCGGTGGTCGGTTCGATAAACCTAGCGTTAGATCGGCTTTATCAGCTTGTGGCTGTCACACCCCCAACTACGAGTGAATAGCTGGTTGCCTAACGGCTATTGAAACCGGCGACAAGGCCGTCGTTTCAATAGTGAGTAGTCTAGAGAGATTGTTGCGCAATAGCTGATCTATTTCCCGCTTGTTTTTATCTTTTCGGCAATATAATTTAACTATATTGGTTTCAGTGTTTATTTTTATTGCGCATCTGGAGTTTTTCGTGAAATTTGATGTTGAATTAGATCGATTTGATATTCGTATCTTGCACGCTTTGCAAGCTGATGGCTCGTTATCTAACCAAGAACTCGCGGAGCAGGTTGGGCTAACGGCTGCTCCCTGCTCACGCCGCGTCAAACAGTTGGAGGAGAGCGGCGTGATTGCACGCCGAGTCGTGAGGATCAACGAACGTGCTGTTAATGTGTCGCTGATCGCCATGCTGCATATCAGCATGGATAAGCATATCCCCGAGCGCTTCGAGGCGTTTGAGCAAGCGATTAGCGAGCTACCGGAGGTGATGGAGTGCTATTTAATCACCGGTCACGATGCCGATTACCAATTAAAAGTCGCGGTGTCCGATATGGATGCGTATCACGATATTTTGCTGGGCAAAATTACTCGAATTCGCGGCGTAACCGGCGTGAAGTCGGCGTTTGTGATGCGTAAAATTGTTGAAACCACCGCCGTGCCGCTCAGTTATATCAAGCCGAGTAAATAGGCCTGATTAACGCAACTTTGCGAGCTGTTTATCATGCCACTTTGCAAGTAGCAGCAGTGCGCAAATAGCGCCGAAGAGTGCAAACCCCATATCGGATTGCGTATCCCACTCATAGCCTTGTGTGCCGAGGAACGCGGTGGCATCTTCACCACTCAGTAAGGCAACCCACCACTCAATTAGCTCGTAAAAAGCACTAAAGGCCAGCGTGACCGATAGCACAAACAGTGTGCGCCAGTGCGGCCCGGAGACAACCTGTAAACGGATCAGTAGCTCTCTGGCTAATATGGCGGGCACAAAACCTTGGAAGAAGTGGCCGACCTTATCGTAGTTATTGCGCTCAGCGCCAAAAAGGCCATCAAAAAAGGGCACTTCTGCATAGGTGTAGTGGCCACCGATCATCAGAACAATACAGTGTGCCAAAATGAGGCTGTAGAGCAGTGGCGTTAAAGGAAAACGCTTACGCGTAGCGACCACGAGTGCTGCCCCGATGAGGGCAGGAGCCACCTCTAAAAACCAAGTAAAGGTGTCGTAAGGTTCGATGGCGGACCAGATAAAGACACCGATAAAAGTGGCGCCCCAAGCAAGGCTAAGCATGGGCAGTCTCCTGCTGAAGGGTTTTATTTTGTCGGCTTGAGCTGATGGCTTGGATAATACCGCTGAGCATAATCACTCCACACCCTGTAAGTTGCAGCGTGTTGAGGCTTTCATCAAAAAGCACCCAGCCAAAGGTCACTACCGCCACCGGCTCAAAGTAGGCAAGTGTGCCAAATAAGCTTGAGTGCAGGTGATTCAAAGCACTGACCGCGAATAGAATCGCTAGGAAGCCCGGTATTAAGCCTGCCGCGAGTAGCCATCCCCACTGCCATTGCTCTGGCCAAACCGGCGCCATGAGCAAAAATGGCAACATGCACAGCGCGCCGATTAACAGCTGATACCAGGTACGAGCAAGCACGGGGTAGCTAGCGGGCATGATACGGTTGATTAAAATGAAACCTGCATAAGCGGCCATCGACAAGACGCCAAAGCCGAGCCCCAAGCTTTCATGACTACCTTGGTTAAAGCTGAACTTGAACTCCATCATCATGGCAAATCCGAATAGAGCGGTGGCGATTAAGGCGATACTACGGGGAGTGAGGTGCTCTTTAAGCCAAAAGTGGGCAATGATTGAGGCGGTAATCGGGGCCAGATAGATCAACATAATGGCGTTGGCCATACTGGTATAGTTCATCGCTTGGACGTAAAAGACGATGAAGCTTGCTAGGAATATCCCGTTTACAACAACCTGCCATGGCGGTCGTGCCGATAGCAGATGGGCGCGACGCGCGATGACTAAATACCCCAGCATAATAGCCGCGCCAAAAAACAGCCGGTAAAAAGTGACCACATCGGCACTCAGGCCGGTTGTTTTGGACACGATACCAATCGTGCCCATAAAAATGGCGGAGAGTACGGCTAATAGGATACTGGTACTCAGTGTTTGCGAGTCTGAATGGCGCATGGAGTATCGCTCAAAACGCAACAGCTTAGCATGTTGCTAAATGTGCAGGTAGCGCTGTGTTAAATACTTAAAGCGTTAGAACACGCAGCGCCAGTGCAATTAATATCCCGCCGCTGATTCTTTCAATTAAGAATGTGCGGGACTGCAGTTTGCCGAGCACACGCGAATGAGACAGTACAATTGCCACCAAGGTGTACCAAGCGCCATCAACAGCGGTGACCGTGGCAATCATAATACTCTTAGATTCCAGCGAAACGGCGGTTGTTACAAACTGGGAAAAAAGCGCCAGAAAAAAGATCGCTAGCTTCGGGTTGAGTAGGCTGATCATAAGCCCATCCAGTGCGGCTTGATAAAGCGGTACGCGCATGACCCGTGCGTCCTCGGTGGAAGAGGGTTGTGCGCGTAGCGCTTTTACACCCAAGTAAGCTAAGTAACCCGCGCCAGCATAGGTGATTGCGTTGAACACAAGTGGCGATGTTGTGACAAGTAGCGCTAAGCCCCAAACCGTTAAAATGGCCCACCCTGCGACGCCAGCAGCATGAGCAACGCCAGAGACAACGCCATGAAGGCGGCCATTTGTCAGTGTGTGCCGCAGCACAACCGCAAGGCTTGGGCCGGGTGTCATAGCACCCAATACGCAGATTGCGAGTAGGGAAAGCCAGCTGGCAAGCGTCATATACTGCTCCGAATAACATAAAGGTTCTAGACGCGCAGTTTACGAGGTATGGTCAGCATGTTGGAAATGCATTATTCGAATGCCAATCAGAAAATTAAATCATGATCTTTGGGTGAGTACATAGAGCGTTGTAGAATTTCGGCCAAGGATTCACGCATCCAGTGGTGCGCAGGATCATTTTGGTGCTGCCGGTGCCAGCATAAATAGTAACGATGAGAGGGCGCCGTAACGGTGAATGGCCTCGATGTGACGGGCAGCCACGCTGCGGTGTTACGGGCAATATGGGCAGGCACAACCATCAGTAGCTGGTTTTGAGTGACGGCGGCGAAGCCTGCGTTAAAAAAAGGCACTTCAAAACGTATTTCGCGTTTAAGGCCTGCTGCGCTCAGGGCATCATCCAAAAAAGAGTCTTTATCGCCGCCGCTGTTAATCCGCACAAATGGATGTTGGGCCAGATCTTCTAGCTCAAGAGAAGTTTGGTTACTGAGCGGGTGTGTTTGGCTCATCAAACAAACGGGTGAATCTTGGCCAAGAAAGTAACTGTCTAGGTTGTCGGGTAGCGTCGCGGCCATTGTCGAGACCATATCCAGCGGCAGCTCGCCGAGCTGTGGTAACCAGCTACCGTTTAGCACGTCAAAATGGACGCGAATGTTTGGTGCATGTGTTTGGAGATGCAGCAGTAGCTCGGGAAAGATGAATTGCGCAACATAGTCGGTACTGGCAAAACGAAACTCGCGATCACAGACCGCAGGATTAAAGGCGGGTGTATCGTTGAGCTCCTCAATCGCCACAAGAATGTGCTGCACTTTGGGGATCAGCGTTTGCGCTTTGGGGGTTAGCAAGTATCCGCTGCCTTCGCGCAACAGGAGAGGGTCTTCAAAATACTGGCGCAACTGGCCGAGTTGGCGGCTCATAGCCGACTGGGTGAGGCAGAGTTTATTGGCAGCGCGCGTTACGTGGCGCTCTTCTAACAGGACAGAAAGCGAACGCAGTAAATTGAAGTTAAGGTGCTGCAAAGTGATACCCAGTTTCCAAAGAGGCCAATTTAGCAAATCCCACAAGCATGGGATAGCGAACCTTTTATTCCAGCATTTTGCTGCTTAAAATGGTGTCATCAAGATTTTTTGTTGGGTTGGGGTAATGGATAACCGAAAAGTGCACCTATGTGTTGCTGCGTTGTTGTTGGGGCTGTCTGGCCACGCGTCCGCTTATCAGTGTGAAGTTGATGGCAAGATGATTGAAGTAGGGTTACCGTGCGATAAGTACTACCGAATTTTCGGAGGAGGCTCCAGCTCGGCGCCGACACCGGAAGAGGAGTGGGCTGAGCGGCGTGAACAGATCGAGATGGATAAAAAGCAGGAGAGCATTCAGGCGTCGAAGCGTTTGGTAAAACAAGGCGAGCGCTCCTATCGTGCACATAAAGCAGAAGTGTCCCGCGATCGACGCAATACCCAACGTCCAACCCGCAAAGTGGAACCAAGAAAGGGGATGCGCAAGGATAAGATCTTGCAGATATTAGGTAAGCCCGATAAACAGAAAACCAATGAAACACTCTATGGTTCCGAAGAGATATGGACCTACCGCGGGTACTCCGAGACTAAGACCATCGTTTTTGATAATGGCACCGTGTCAAAAATAGTCGTAGAGAAGTTTTAAGAAAAGCGGGGCCTGATACCCCGCTTATTAGCTCGTTATCTCACGGCAGTAATGAACGTTGTCTCTTTCGTTACGTGAACATCCAACCCCGTAAATGCGATAGCGATCTTTTGGCGCGCTTGTTCCGGCTCTGTGGCGCAAACGCTGTACGGTAGCCATTGTCCCATTTCGTGGGTAGCGATTGCCGTTTTGCCCTCGAGCCGAGCATCTAAATTGCTCTCCAGTGACAAGGTAAATTGTGCTTCGTTACCGAAATTCTCAATCTTAATCAAGTAGCGGTTACACACCACATCTTGCTGTGGACTATAAAAGAGTGCGCCACGGTCACGGCGAATCTCAACGAGCAGCTCAGTGGGTTGCTGTAACCCGTAAACAACCCCAGACACCGCCAGCGTTAACACCGCGAAGTAGCCTGCTAAGCGCGGTCGATAGATCGGGCTCGGCGCTTTTTGAAGCTGCTTTTCAGAGGCAAAACGGATCAGGCCCAATGGCTTTTTGATCTTCTCCATCACCGCATCACAGGCATCGATACAAGCACCGCAGTCGATGCAAGCAGCTTGTAGGCCATCTCGAATATCAATGCCGGTTGGGCACACCTTAACGCAAATGCCACAATCGATGCAGTCACCCTGTGTGCTTTCTGCACCACGTCGAGGTTCGCCGCGTGCCGCGTCATACATCACCGTACGGGTGTCTAAATCGAACATGACCCCTTGGAAACGTGAGTAAGGGCAGGCGTGCAAGCAGATCTTCTCCCTCACTAAGCCCGCGTTGGTGTAGGTCAGGGCCGCCATGCAGATCAGCCAGCCGATAACACTTAAGCTTGCCGTACCGGTCAGTAAGCTGCTGGTTAATTCACGCACAGGGATAAAGTAGCCGGTAAAGGTGATCGCCGTTAGGGTGGCAAATGCGATCCATAACAGGTGCTTGGCGACACGGCGGGCGAGGCGGGTACTACGTAGCGGAAGTTTTTCGTTTTTCGCCCGCTCTGTTGCACGCCCTTCAGTCCAGCGTTCGATACGAATAAACACCCAAGTCCAGATACTTTGTGGGCAAGCAAAGCCGCACCATACGCGCCCCCAGCCAACCGCTAAGAAAAAGAGCAAGCAGGCACCAGCGATCATAATACCGGCGAGTGCTGGCAGGTCGTGCCATGAAAGCGTGTTGCCAAACAACAAAATGTGGCGCTCTGCGAAATCAAATAGTAGCCATGGGCGCCCGTCGAACTGCACCCATACCAGCGCAAAGTAAGCGAACATCAACGGCCAGCTAATGAAACGACGTAGGTTTTGAAAGCGCCCCTCCGTTAGGCGAACGTGAATTTTATCTGCAGCGGTGAGTGCGACAGGATCAACCTGTTGAACCGGAATCTTCTGCATTGTTGTGCCTCTAGCTCTTGCTCTTGTCAGTTTGCGGGCAGTGTAATGCGGGTCACTAGATAGGTACAGGTATAAAAAAATTATATTTTATAGGTACAGATTGCATTAGAATACCGTAATCTAGCGGTTTGCCGAGGAGGGAGCATGGCGGAATCCTATCGCTATCAACAATTAGAGTCGTGGCTGCGGGAGGGTATTGTGCAGCGCCGGTGGCGTGCCGGCGATAAGTTGCCATCGGTTCGGGAGTTGTGCTCCACCAAACAACTATCGAAGGCAACCGTACAGCACGCATATCAGCGTTTGGAAGCGCAAGGGCTGATTAAAGCGGTACCTAAATCGGGCTACTTTGTGGCGGCCAGCCCGAGTAAGCGTGACTCTGCACCTCTGCATCGCAAAGCGCTGAACGGTCAGGCACTGCGGCCGGTGCCCGTCAACACCAGTGCCGTCGTCGACGATATCATGCGCCGTGGCGCAGCCTTTGACTTGCTGCCGGACCTGCAAGGGCCGGATGCTGATTCAGGACTTTTAGCATTGAACCGCGCCGTTGGGCGAGCGCTGCGTCAGCATCGCCAAGCCGCTCATCACTATTACGATGCTCCTGAAGGCAATGAGCTGCTCCGTGAGCAGTTAGCGTTACGTTACCAGCGTTTAGGCGTGGCTATCAGCTCGGCTGATCTGCTGGTGACACAGGGTTGCCAGCATGGTCTTTTTTTAGCGTTGATGGCTTGTTGCGAGCCCGGAGACGTTGTTGCGGTTGAATCGCCGGGCTTTTACGGCTCGTTGCAGTTGCTATCGCAGTTGAAGCTACAGGTGCTTGAAATACCGGCGGATCCTGCCAACGGCATTGATGTGAATATCCTCGAGGAGCAATTAGCGCGTTGGCCGGTCAAGGCGTGTGTGGTTACCCCAAATTTTGCGACGCCAACAGGCGCGGTGATGCCTGCGGCGTCACGTGTTGCGTTGGTTGAGCTGGCAAACCGGTATGATTTTGCGCTGATTGAGGATGATATCTACGGCGATCTAGGGTTTCGCGAGCGCCCTGAGCCGTTAAAAGCCCTCGATACGCAGGAACGAATTATGCTGTGCAGTTCCTTGTCGAAAAGTCTCTCCCGCGATCTGCGTCTTGGCTGGGTTGAAGGCGCCCGTTGGCGTGAGCGCATTGCGCACCTCAAGTTGATAACAGTCTTGGCCAGTAGCCAGTATACCCAGCAAGGGGTGGCGGACTTTATCCGCGAAGGTGAATACGAACGCTTCTTGCGGCGACAGCGCCTGCAACTGTTAACTCAGCGTGACCAGTGGGCGCAGGCGATCAGCGAGGTGTGGCAAGACGATGTATCTTACACCTTGCCTGAAGGCGGCATGGCGCTGTGGGTGAGCTTACCCGAAAGTGTCGATACGCTAACCGCATATAACCGCGCGCTTGCCGAGGGCATCGTTATCACTCCCGGTGCGCTTTTCTCCACAACCACGCGCTTCAACAACTACCTGCGTATCAGTTTCGCGCAACCATTGAGCACTAAGCGCCACTATGCATTGGCCTCTTTAGCGGCCATTTTGCGAGATTAACCGCCAATATGAAAGGGTAGAACACGCGATAGCCGGATGGATTGCGTTGATATTTCAGCCCCGACTGCGATCACTTCCACGCCGTGATGGATCGCCTCTTTCAAGGTGCGGGCGTAGGTAGGATCAATCTCCCAAGCGGGCTGAACCGCTTGGATACCGGTGTGGGCGACACTGAAAAACAGCACCGCCCGATATCCTTGAGACACCATCTCCATCAGTTCACGCAGGTGCTTCTGTCCACGGGTGGTAACCGCATCAGGGAAGATGCCTAAGCCATCCTGCTCCAGCAGCGTGACACTTTTGACCTCTACGTAGCAATCTGGAGCCTCTCCTTGGGATAAGAGTAGGTCGATACGACTATTTTCATTGCCGTAACGGCACTCGGTTTGAATCTTATCGTAACCTGCTAACGAGGCTATTAAACCGCTCTCAATGGCCTCACGTGCCAAGTGGTTTGCGCGGTGGGTGTTAATACAGGCGAGATACTTATTATCGACTTCAACCAGCTCCCAAGTGTGCGCTAGTTTACGCTTTGGGTTGTTGGCATCGAAAAACCAGACGCGTGCCCCTGCTTGCGCACAGTGCTTCATGGAGCCTGTATTGGGGCAGTGAGCAGTCATCGTACTGCCGTCCCTTAACTCAATGTCCGCCAGAAAACGCTTATAGCGTTTGATCAGGCGCCCTTCGACCAAGGGTGTATTCGTGAAGTAGTCCATTAGTGCCTCAGTTTGCCATAGGTTGTCTATACTGGGAGCAATACCCGTATAAGTCGGGCTCCAACTTTACCCGATCAAGGGAGATTCATCATGCCCAATGGGATGTGGGCAGAAGCGTGGTGTCGCATAACGGAGCAAACAAAAAGTGCACCCCTGCGCGCTACATCTGCATGGAACAAGTTCGCGCATGTCGCCGACAGCGAGCAACTGCACCAGGGTGTCTCAGACGCAGCCTTGGAGCGACGGTTAAGCGCAAGCTGCCGTCGGTTTAGCGGCGTAACCGAGGGGGCGGCCCATGTCTGATAGAAAGATCGTTCCTATTAGCCGGACACTGCTTATCTGGTTCCTCGTTCTAGCGTTGGTTCCCATGAGTCTGGTGGCGGGTATCGCGTACCATCAAGCAAATAAAAGCCTTACGCAAGCGGCTAAAGATCAGCTCAGCTCAGCGGCACGTGCCAAAATGATCTATTTGCACGACTGGTTCGATAGTCGTGTGGGTGATCTGACCATCATGTCGCAGTCACGTAATAACCTCTCTTTTTTAGAACAACTACGGGGTGCACTTGAGCGGGCGCAGGTGCCCGCCTATGAGTTTGTGCAGGGACCTGAATGGGCGGAAATAGTGGCGCGATATGCGAGTGATATGGAGGCCTATCAAAAGCGCGATGACGATGTGTACGACCTCTTGCTGATCGATCACGATGGCAATGTACTGTTCACGGTGGGCCGAGAACGAGACCTAGGGAGAAATGTGTTCTCGGGAAGCTTATCAAAAACACGCTTTGCCCAAACAGTCCGTAATACGCTGGCTTCAGAGGAAAGCGTATTTTCGGATATCGAAAGGTATGGCCCATCTGACAACAAGTTGGCCGGTTTTTTAACGGCGCCAATGGTTGATAACGAGGGTAAGCGTATTGGGGCTTTCGTACTGCAGCTTCGGCTTGACGATATTTTCCTGAAGATAGCGGATGTGGCCGGAATGAACTCCTCGGTTTTGCACTATGTCGTTGGCCAGGATGGGTATTTGCGCAGTGCGATCAATGGCAAGGAGGAGCAGGTACTGCGCTTTGCAGTCCCGATAGAGCGCTTTCAGTTCAAGAGTTCTACTCACAGCATGCACTCCGGCGGAGAGTCGTTAGATGCCCAGATATACCTCGGACCCTTTGGTCATAAGGTGATCGGGGTTCATCACCATCTTGATCTCGCCGGGGTCGATTGGGTTTTAGTTAGCGAAGTGAACCAAGAAGAAGCCGTTGAGCAGGCGAATTGGTTGGGTGCGGTCATACTTGGCATTGTTGCCGTGACAAGCGTCCTTGCGGCCTTATTCGCAGCCTATCAAGCCCGACACTTAACCTTTCCTATCGTTAAGCTCGCAAAAACGGCACGCGATATCTCCGCAGGTGATGCTGCGCAGCACGTCGAAGTAACGACGAATAACGAGCTGAGAGATCTTGCTGATGCCTTCAACCAGATGGTCCGAGTGCGGGAAGCCAATGAACGAGCCCTCAAGAAGAGCCACGATGACTTATTGGTCGCCAAAGATGAAGCTCAAAGTGCCAACCATGCCAAGAGCGATTTTCTAGCGAACATGAGTCACGAGATTCGAACGCCGATGAACGGTGTATTGGGCATGTTAAACCTCCTGCTGGAGGGGCCGCTTGAGAAAGAGCAGCACCAGAGGGCGATTATTGCGAAGCGCAGTGCTGAATCGTTGCTAGCGATCATCAACGATATTCTAGACTTCTCTAAGATCGAAGCTGGCAAGATGGCGCTAGAGACGATCGAGTTTGACCTGGATAGCATGATGGAAGACTTTGCCATTGTGCATGCCGTGCGTGCTGAGGAGAAAGGGGTTGAGTTTATCTGCCCTGCGAATCCCGTTCAGAACCTCTGGGTCAAGGGCGACCCAGGACGTTTAAGGCAGATCTTAAATAACCTAGTCAGCAATGCAATTAAGTTTACCGACGCAGGCGAGGTGCTAGTGCGTTACGCCTGCGTTGAGAAAACCTCTCAGCATGTCCTACTGCGCTTTGAGGTACAAGACACCGGCATCGGGCTTACCCTTGAGCAAACGGTATCGCTATTCGAGCGTTTTACGCAAGCTGATACATCAACAACACGTCGTTTTGGTGGGACGGGTCTTGGACTCGCAATTTGCAGTCAGTTGGTCGATATGATGGAGGGTGAAATAGGCGTTGATAGCCAGATTGGTGTGGGCTCGACGTTTTGGTTTACCGTATGCCTCAGCTGTGCCGACGCGGAGAGAGAGTTACCCTCCAAAGAGAGTCTGCATGACGAACGTATTGTTGCGGTTGATGACAATACATCTAACCGTATTCTTCTCAAAGAGATCTTCGAGCAGTGGGGCGTGCCACATACGATTGCAGCAGATGCCAAAGAAGCGCTGGGGTTGATGCAGGACGCCGCTGATGATGGTCAACCCTACACGATAGGTCTGCTCGATATGCAGATGCCAATTATGGATGGCGAGATGTTGGGACAGTGCATCAAAGCTAATCCCAAGCTCAGTGCCACAAAGTTAGTTCTTTTAACCTCTCAAGGACGGCGTGGAGATGCCAAGCGCATGCTCAAAAAAGGATTCTTCGGTTACTTATCAAAACCGATTAATCAAAATGAGATGTATCAAGCCTTGCTGTTAGTGGCAGGAAAAGATGAGTCTGATGACAGTCTCATTACGCGGTTCACCGTGCGAACGACCACTCGTGTCTCCGGACGAGTCTTGCTGGTTGAGGATAACGCAACTAACCAGTTAGTTGCGAAGGGGCTACTAGAACAAATTGGTGTGCATGTGGACATGGTATCGAATGGTCTTGAATGCGTGCAGCTCCTCGAACGAGAGCGCTACGATGCAATTTTGATGGATTGCCAGATGCCGGTGATGGATGGCTACGAAGCGACGCGCATGATCCGTAGCCCTCACTCCAATGTTCTCCATCACGATACTCCCATTATCGCTATGACTGCCAACGCGATGCAGGAGGATCGCCGTAAATGCCTTGATGTTGGGATGGACGACTATATCGCTAAACCGGTTGATACTGAGAAACTCCGCAAAGCGGTTGTCCGCTGGGTGGGACAAAAATCAGGTGATGAACCGGCGGAGGAAATTTTGGCTGAGGATGACGCGCAGAGTGTTAGCGTGGTTTTTGACGAAGAAGCGATGAGCCAGCGCTTAATGGGAGATAATAATCTGATAGCGAAGGTTTTACTGACCTTTTTAGATGATATGCCGCGCCAAATTTCGGCGATTCAGCAAGCTTGCGAGGAAGATAACACTGCGGTCGCAGCTGTGGCTCACCGTATTAAGGGAGCCGCAGCGAACGTTGGAGGCGTGGCGCTAAGCCATCACGCGAACTTAATTGAGTTGGCAGCCAACCGAGAAGATTGGTACGAGGTTGAGCGGATGGTGCAGGAGTTGGGTGAGGTATTTGACCAGTTGAAGGATCGAATGGAGGCGACAGTTCTATGAAAGTTCTGATTGCAGAAGACGACATTACCTCGCAAACAATGCTCTGTGAGTTAGTGGCTGACTGGGGTTTTGAGCCCGTGCCGGCCAACAACGGGGAAGATGCTTGGGATTTATTGACCGCGCCAGACGCACCTCGTTTAGTGTTGCTTGATTGGGAGATGCCAAAACTTCTCGGGGTGCAGCTTTGTGAACGAATCAGGCAGGTGTATACAACGGATCCGGTGTATATCATCTTTATTACCGTGCGTACGCGTACAGAAGATATTGTGCAGGGGTTGAACGCGGGCGCAAATGATTTTGTCACCAAGCCATTTGCGTTCTCAGAGCTGAAAGCCCGTGTCATGGTGGGTGCGCGGGTATTAAAGCTCCAGTCTGAGCTAAATCAGGCGCGAGATATGCTTTCAACGGAGCGCGAACTCATCGAAAACATTATTGGAGAGATGCGCGACCCTTCATTGTTCGAAACGGCCCATGTGCGCAGTTTGCAGGAACCGGTTGAGAAAACCTCTGGCGATATTTTGTTCTCAGCGTCTCGCCCCGATGGCGGACAGCATATTCTGCTGGGCGATTTTACCGGGCACGGGCTAACGGCGGCGATCGCAGGGCCTCTGGTGTCCGATATTTTTTACAGCATGACGGCCAAGGGGCTTCCATTGTTGGAGATCGCCCAAGAAACGAATCGTCAACTGCGTCGTAAGTTACCTATCGATATGTTTTTGGCGGCGATATTTATTGAACTCAGCCCCTCGCGGCAAGAGCTACGGGTTTGGAACTGCGGTATGGAGCCTGTGCTGGTGTTTCGCTGGGGTGATGTTGTGCAGCGGTTAGAATCGAGCTTTGTTGCGCTGGGAATCTTGGCCGATACCGTCGAACCCGTTGAGAGCGTTCCGGTTAGATCATGTGATCGGGTTATCGCGTACTCTGATGGTGTGACTGAAGCTCAGAACGCGTCGGGTGAGGAGTTCGGTAACCAGCGGTTAGAGCAGGTGCTCACTGATATCATTCGAAAAAATCAAGATATTGACCAGCTCAAGTCGATTATCGACGAGTTCAGCTGCGAGCAGCAACAAGACGATATCACGTTAATCGAGTTGGTTTGTTAAGGAGAGGAGCGTCTATGGATGTACTGATAGCAGAGGACGATCTTACCACACAAGTGATTCTCCAAACGCTCGTGACAGCCTGGGGCTATCGGCCTGTTGTCACCTCAGATGGGCGCGAGGCATGGGAGGTTTTGCAGCAGCCTGATGCTCCGAAATTACTGTTGCTCGATTGGGAGATGCCGGGCTTCAGTGGTTTAGAGCTGTGTAAAAAGCTCGCCGAACAAGCGGATGAAAACCCACCGTATATTATTCTCTTAACGTCACACGCGGAAACCGACCGCATTGTCGAGGGGTTGGCATCAGGAGCGCATGACTTTATTGGTAAGCCTTTTGATAAAGCTGAGCTGCAAGCGCGGCTTTCGGTCGGGCGTCGGATGCTAGAGATGCAACGTAAACTGATCGATGCGCAACAACAACTGGCATACGAGGCCACGCACGACGCTCTCACCCATCTACTTAACCGTCGCGCGGTTTTGAAAGCGCTGCAGGCTTTGGTGAGCAAAAGCATGAGTGAGCACTCTTGTATGTCGGTTGCCCTAGTCGATATCGACCACTTTAAGCGCATCAATGATAGCTATGGACACCCGATGGGTGACGAGGTGCTCATCCGAGTCGCGGAAACCATGCAAACGTGTCTCTCAGCAGATGACTCGTTGGGCCGCTTTGGCGGTGAAGAGTTTCTTGTTGCGATCGATAGTGACCCAGACGGTGCGGCTCGACTGATGGAGGAGCTTCGTACCAAAATTGCGGAAATACCCTTCTGCTTGGCCGACCAAACCGTTAATGTAACTGTCAGCGCGGGCATAGCCAGCCTCTCGGGTGACGATAGCCTGCGTTTAGATGATCTGCTTGCTGCGGCAGACAGAGCCCTTTACCAAGCTAAAGCTGATGGCCGAAACCAAGTGGTGCTGGCCGAGACGGACCTACCCTTACTCTAATAACTAGCTTGCGCGTACTGATAAGGAAACCTGCCATACTATGACTGCGCCACAACCGCTGAATGACCAAGAGATTCGAGCCTTTGTTTGTCGTCACACTGATGTTTTTCAGGATCAGCAAATGCTACAGGTAGAAGAGATTAGTGACGGGAATATTAACTTTGTTTACCGTGTCAGCGATGGTCAAAACAGTGTTATTTTGAAGCAGGCGCTACCTTATATCCGCATCATTGGTGAGGGCTGGCCGTTGCCAGTTGATCGTATCCGTATTGAGGCTCAAGCGCTGGGTTTCTTTAATATGTGCAGCCCCAACAGCAGTCCAGAGGTGCTTCATTTTGAACGCAGTCAGCATGTGATCTTGATGGAAGATATTGGCGATTACCATAACCTGCGTCATGTGCTGATACGCGGTGATAAGCCCACGTCGATTGGCAGCCAATTGGGGCAGTTTTTAGCGATGCTGCACTACACCTCTTCTGATTTTCTGCTCGACTCTATTGCGAAAAAATGCATGGTTGCCAGCTATCTGAACCCGCAGCTGTGCAGTATCTCGGAGGAGGTTTACTTCCTTGATCCTTTCTGTGATCACGAACGCAACAATGTGAGCCAAGGTGTGCGCAGTATGGCGCAGGCGCTTTGGCAAGATGACGAGTTGAAGCTGGGCGTGACGCAGTTGCGTTATCAGTTCATGAACGATGCGCAAGTGCTGTTGCACGGCGACCTGCATACCGGCTCTGTTTTTGTGACGCAATCAGCGTTTAAAGTGATTGATCCCGAGTTCGCCTTTTATGGGCCCGCTGGGTTTGACCTAGGGGTATTGCTTGCAAACCTGTTGCTCAGTTATGCCAGCCAAGTGGGTAAAAGTCATGTGGCTCAGCGTGACGAAACCCAAGCTTACTTAATCGATCAAATTGAGCAATTAGTGAACAGTTATTTCGGTGAGTTCGACGCATTACTCCAAGCGAAAATTAACGATCCAGTGCTGCAGCAGCAAGGTTTCGATACGCTCTTTTTAGCAGGTGTGCGCGAATCTGCAATGGGTTTTGCGGGTATTGAGATGACGCGACGCACGATCGGTATTGCGCACGTCGCTGATCTTGATGAGATCGAAGATGATGAGCGTAAAACTTTGGCTGAAATGCTGTCACTGACCTTGGCCGCTAGTTTGATTAAACAGCGCACAAAACTGACCACGACAGCTGATCTTGCTGCATTGATTAAAGACTGCCAAGCTTCGCTACCAGGCTAGTTAATGTCACGTAACTGCGCTGGTGGGGCAGGGTAAAAGCCGGTAAAGTAATGCGCAAATTTTGATGATGAGCAACAGCACGCATGAAACTAAAAGTGAGAGGAGTGGCGCGGTTCTATTATGCGACCTGTTACTCGATTAAAGGCTTAAAAGCGGCGTTTAAGCATGAGCCAGCATTTCAGTATGAGGTTATCGCGTTTGCAGTATTGTTCCCCCTCGCTTTCTGGGTGGCGCAAACTGCTACACAGTGGGCACTGTTAGTGGGTAGCGCGCTGCTGGTGCTAATTTTGGAGCTGATTAACTCCGCTATTGAGGCGGTTGTTGATCGCGCTGGTACCGAATTTAACGAGCTTGCCGGTCGAGCGAAGGATCTTGGCTCTGCCGCTGTCATGCTGGGGCTTATGGTGACCGGCGCGGTGTGGGCTGGGATCATCATCGATAATCAGGGCTGGCTATAAATAAGAATGGAGATGAATCAGATGATGTCCAAGCTGATGCTAACCGTTTTGTTGCTGAGCGTTTCTGTGGGCTCTGCCGCGCACAACGGGCATGACCATGGTGGTAGTGAAGCGAATAAAACGGTCATCTATCGCCAAAGTGTTTTTAAGATGATGGGTTGGCACTTCAAAGCGATGGGCAAGATGGTGCAGGGGCGCGCTGAATATGATGCTGAAGACTTTCAGCGTCGCGCTAAGTTGGTTCATGCACTCACGCAAATGGTCGCCGAGGGCTTTACCCCAAACACACAAGACGCGGATGCTGAAACGGCGCTAAAAGATGAAATGTGGTATCAGAAAAATCGTTTCGATGGGCTCGTTAAGGAGCTGCAAGAGGCGTCCTCGGAGCTTGCAAAGTTGCCGGTTACAGCTGATAAAAATGAGCTGAGAAAGCCGCTAGGGCGTGTAGCAAGAACATGTAAACAGTGTCACGACCGTTTTCGACATCCGCTGTAAGCGGCCCTGCAAAGAGAAACCCCGCGACCATCATCATGGCTGCGGGGTAATAATCAGCCTTTCAACACGTTGGTCAGCGATTGAGCAACATAATCGAGGTTGCTGCTGTTAAGGCCAGCAATGTTGACGCGGCTCGAATCCACCATATAGATAGAGTATTCATCACGTAAGCGAGCGACCTGCTCTTTGCTAATGCCGAGGAAAGAGAACATTCCTTTTTGCTCGGGAATAAAAGCAAAGCTTTGTTCGCAACCCGCTGCTGCGATCTGATCGGCCAAGGCATGACGCAGTTGCAAAATGCGTTGGCGCATCTCTGTGAGTTCGGTATCCCACATTTGAGTGAGCTTCTCATTGCTGAGAATCGTCTCAACGATCGCGGCACCGTGCGCGGGAGGCATTGAGTAGTGGCCGCGAATGGTACTGAAAAGTAGACTGCCAGAGATCTTAGCTTGCTCAGCAGATGCCGCCAAAACCATAACAGCGCCGGTACGCTCACGATACAGGCCGAAGTTCTTCGAGCAAGAGCTTGCGATCAGCATCTCTGGTACGGTGTCTGCTAGCTTGCGTAAGCCATATGCATCTTCCCCTAAACCATCGCCAAGGCCTTGGTAAGCAATATCGACAAATGGCATCAGGCCTTTCTCAACACACAGTGCTGCAACAGCGTCCCATTGCTCGCGGGATAGATCTGCGCCGCTTGGGTTATGGCAGCAGCCGTGTAGCAACACGATATCGCCCGCTTTTGTCTGCTTGGACAGCATGTCCATCATCGCATCGAACTGGACACCTTTCGTGTCTTTATCGAAGTATGGGTATTCTGCGATGGTCAGTCCTGCACCTTGCAGTAGAGGAATATGGTTCGCCCATGTGGGTGTGCTCACCCACACTGTTACATCACTACGACATTTAGCAACAAACTCTGCCGCCATACGCAGTGCGCCACAGCCGCCAGGTGTTTGGGCGATCGCTAAGCGTTGATCACTTAGTACACTATGTTGGTTGCCTAAAAGTAGGCGGCTAACATGGTGGTTAAAGCCTTCTGCACCCGCGGGACCAATGTATGACTTGGTGGTTTCGGTCGCGAGAATAATCTTCTCGGCTTCCGTTACAGCCGCCATAATCGGCGTGTTGCCCGCTTCATCTTTATAGACACCAACCCCTAAATCCACTTTGTTTGGGTTGGTATCTTGGCGGTACTGAACCATCAAGTTAAGGATAGGATCTGCTGGTAAAGGTTGCAGATGCTCAAACATGTTCGTCTCCTGGGCCTACTTGGCTTGTTTAAACTGTACGAAGAGTATTTCTCTTTGCTGCTCCGCTTGCTCTGCTGCGGCATCACGGACAGGACCGAAGCCTCGTACCTCTTCAGGTAGGCGTGCTATCTCAATCGCTGTCGTAAGGTTGTGGCTATTGAGCTCAGCAACCCAGGTTGTGATGTCGCGCTTGTAGTTTTCAAGCAGTTGCCGATCAAGGCGGCGATCAGCTGAAAAACGGAACGGGTCGAGCACGGTGTGCCGGACTTTTCGCATTTTCGCCAGCATTCGCAGGGATTTCAACATCCAAGGGCCAAATTGGCGCTTTTTAGGCCGTCCATTGCGCTGCGTCTTGTTTAGTAGCGGCGGTGCTAAGTTGAAATGTATCTGGTAGTCACCTGTAAAGGTGGCTTCGACCTCTTTAAGGAAGTCGGTTTCGGTGTACAGGCGCGCCACTTCATATTCATCTTTGTAGGCCATTAAGCGAAAGAGCTGTTTGGCCACAGTGCGGCTGAGCGTGTCGCTCGCTGGGGTCAGTTGTTGCTCCTTCGCACGGACGCTTGCCACGAGCGCGCGGTATTGGTCTGCGTAAGCTGCATCTTGATATTGGATGAGGTAGTCGGCAAAGCGATCAATCTGCTGATCAAGGGTTGCAATTAGCTTCACCGGCTCTGATGGTGTTAACGCGAATTGTGCGGCTTTTGGGTCTTCCGCTAGTAAGCGTCCCCACTTGAACGCGTTCAAGTTCTTCTCTACTGCCACACGGTTGAGTTCAATCGCGCGTTCTAGCGCAGCCAGCGAGACGGGTACTAAGCCTTTTTGCCATGCGTAGCCGAGCATCATGACGTTGGAGAATACCGTATCACCCAGTAGTGATAGCGCCAGCTCATTGGCGTTGAAGTGGTCACATTGAGCACTGCCAACCGCTTCGGTGATCAGGTCAATTCGCTTACCACTTTCGATATCAGCATCGCGATACAGCACATGATCAGCGGTTGCCATTTCGGCTTCGTTGATCACCGCTTGCGTATGGTTGTGGCGCAGCACATCCAGCGCTTTGGCTGATGAGGCAACCACCATATCGCAAGCGATCAATGCATCGGCGCGGCCATGGTCAATACGTACCTGATTCAATGCGCTCGGCTGCTCGGATAAGCGGATGTAGCTCAACACGGCGCCACCTTTTTGTGCGAAGCCCATGAAATCAAGCACAGAGGCTCCCTTGCCCTCAAGATGCGCTGCCATAGTGATCAGTGCACCGACGGTAACAACGCCGGTGCCACCTACGCCGCTGACTAGCAAATCATAGCCGTTAGCGAGTGGTTTAAATTCGGGTGTTGATAGGTGCTCAAGTTTTGCATCGAGCTGGGCTGTACCCTTAGCTTCTGGTTTGCGAAGTTCGCCGCCCTCAATGGTGACAAAGCTTGGGCAGAAGCCATTTACACAGCTGTAATCTTTGTTACAGGATGACTGGTCTACTTGGCGCTTAACACCTAGCTCAGTCTTGCGAGGTACAATGGATAGGCAGTTTGACTGCACAGAGCAGTCGCCACAGGCCTCGCAGACATGGTGATTGATCATAACCCGCTTAGCCGGATCAGGGAATTGACCGCGCTTGCGGCGACGGCGTTTTTCAGCCGCGCATGTCTGATCATAGATGAGCACGGTCACTCCCGGTATATCGCGGAGCATCCGTTGAATATCGTCTAGTTCATCGCGGTGGTGGAATGTAACATCACTTGGGAACTGCGATTCGTGGCCGCGATACTTCTCAGGTTCATCGCTGATAACGACAACTTTTTTAACGCCTTCCGCGCTCACCTGTTGAGCGATAGCAGGCACCGTGATTTGGCCATCAACAGGCTGGCCGCCGGTCATGGCAACCGCATCATTGAAAAGAATCTTGTAGGTGATATTGGCACCAGCAGCGATCGATTGGCGAATCGCCATTGAGCCTGAGTGGAAATAGGTACCTTCGCCCAGGTTTTGGAATATGTGGCCTTTGCCTGTGAAGATCGACTTACTGGCCCAGTTAACGCCTTCACCACCCATCTGGATAAGCGATTCAGTGTCTCGTCCCATCCATGATGCCATAAAGTGACAGCCGATCCCCGCTAAGGCTTTGCTGCCCTCCGGCACTTTGGTGGAGCTGTTGTGTGGGCAGCCGGAACAGAAGTAGGGCAACCGGCGCACGCCACCCGGGTCTTTGACAGCAACCCCCGATTCGGTGATCGCACTCAGAGGTTCGGTGAGGTCGATGTCAAACAATCGTGTAAAGCGTGCCACGATAAAACGCGCTAGTAGCGACGGGCTTAGCTCGCCCACGTAGGGGATGAGTGGCTCGCCTGCCTCGTCTTGCTTACCGGTAATGAGGACTTCACCGGGGTGGTCGGGTTCTGACATCGCTTCTTTGATCTGGCTCTCGATGATGCCGCGCTTCTCCTCAACGACAAGGATCTCCCGTTTACCATGAACAAAATCCAGCACACCGTGACGCTCAATTGGCCAGACTAAGCCGATCTTGTAGATCTCGACACCGAGTGTTTGAAGGGTTTGCCCATCAAGTCCTAGTAGGTCTAGCGCCTCCATCAGATCGAGGTGTGCTTTACCTGTGGTGATAATTCCTAGGGTAGGGTTGTCGCAGCTCAACACTTTAGTATCGATCGGGTTGGCCCGCGCAAAAGCTTGCACCGCGGCTAGTTTGTGTTCGATACGAGTTTCAAGCTGTGGGCCAGGGAGGTCGGGCCAGCGATAGTGTAGCCCTGAGTCGGGTGGTGTGAAATCGGTGGGCGTTACAAAATTCGGGAGTGGTTTTAACTCAACGCTTGCGGCGCTCTCTACGGTTTCTGAGATCGCCTTAAAGCCAACCCAAGTGCCTGAAAAGCGCGACAATGCGTAGCCCCACAGGCCAAAAGCTTCATACTCGGCGATGCTAGCAGGGTTAATCGTCGGCATAAACCACGCCATAAATGCCACATCGGACTGATGGGGCATAGAAGATGATACGCAGCCATGGTCATCTCCGGCCACCACAAGGACGCCGCCATTGGGGGAGCTGCCATAGGTGTTGCCGTGCTTTAGTGCATCGCCAGCACGATCAACACCGGGGCCTTTGCCGTACCAGATAGAGAAAACGCCATCGACTTGCTTGTCGGGATCGGTTTCGACCTGCTGGCTACCAAGCACCAGTGTTGCAGCAAGGTCTTCGTTGATTGCGGGAACGAACTCTACATTGTGTGACTCGAGGTGCTTTTTTGCACTCCACAGCGCTTGGTCGTAGCCGCCCAATGGTGAGCCGCGATAGCCACTGATAAAGCCTGCTGTGTTTAAGCCGTTTTGTTGGTCCAGCCGCGCTTGAACTAGGGGAAGACGAACCAAGGCTTGGGTGCCGGTGAGGAACACGCGGCCCTCTGTGCGGGTATAACGTTCGTCCAATTCGTAGGTGTCTAGTGGTGCTGTGCTGCCAGCAGCTGGTGCGTAAGTTGCTCTTGTCATTTTTATCACACATATTCTTATAAGTTAGTCACAGCGTAAGTGTTTTTGTGTGAAAAGTGCTTCCTAATTGATGACTAAATGGCTGCTCAAAAGAAAGACTATTTACATTTTTTATAAATAGGTGAAAAATAATTTCAATTTTTGGTTGGGAGTGAAATTTGGACAGCTTTGATAAACATATTTTGCGCCTGTTACAGAGCGATGGGCGTATGAGTAACCAACAGTTAGCTGATGCGGTGGGTTTATCTTCCGCTGCATGTTGGCGGCGTGTGAAAGCGCTTGAAGAGCGCGGGGTTATTCGGCGCTATACCGCGCTGCTAGATGCCGATGCAGTGGGTCAGGGGTTGTGTGTCATCGCGATGGTCTCTTTATTGCGCCACTCCGTTGATCACACGGTGGCATTTGAAGCTGCGATGCGCGAGTGCGCAGAGGTACAACAGTGCTACGCAGTGACAGGGAACGCTGATTTTATGCTGCGGGTGATGGTCTCTGATATCAAAGCCTATGACCAGTTTCTCAATGACAAGGTCTTTCCGCTGGAAGGGATAGCCCAAGTACACTCGAACTTTGCACTACGCGAGATCAAACATGATACCAGCTTGGTGGTATAACACCGGGGCTTAGCTATACTGTGCGCAGAGATTTTGCAGGTGATTAACCCTATGCTCAGAGTTGTTTCGTTTGGACTGTTACTTGGCCTATTGCACGGTGAGTGGGCGCTTGCGCAGTCGATCCGTAAAGTGATACGTGAAGATGGCCGTGTTGAATACACCAATGTTTCAGATGATGGCGTCACTTACGTCACCCGCCCACCCAAGTCCGGGGAGAAGGGCAAAGTAACATACGAGTCGATTTACAAGTACCGCTCAGATGATGGCGTGATCACTTTTACCAACCAGAAGCCCAAGGGCAAAAAAGCCTTTGTGACAAGACGTTACGCTAAGTTCAGCTGTTATGCGTGTCGTCCAAAGACGTCAGTGGATTGGTACAAAACCGCTTTGAATACCGAAGCCTACCGTGATCATGTGAGTGCGTCGGCTAAAGAGTTTGCGGTGGACCCGGCGCTGATTCGTGCGGTGATGCATGCAGAGTCTCACTTCAAGAAAGGTGCGGTGTCATCGCAGGGTGCGCAAGGGCTGATGCAGTTAATGCCTGCAACAGCAGCCGAGCTAGGCGTAGGTAACGCTTTTGACCCTGCAGAGAATATTCGTGGCGGTACCAAGTACCTGAGCGAGCTGCTAACAAGTTACAAGGGTGATATCACTCGCGCGACGGCGGCTTACAATGCTGGCCCCGGTGCCGTTGCTAAATATGACGGTGTACCGCCTTATGCCGAGACACAAGCCTATGTTAAGCGCGTTGGAATTCTCTACAAGCGTTACCAAAAGGCGGGTGGTTAAGATGATTCAAGCTCCGGATACTCCTGTAGCAGCGCCATAAAGTCCGCTTTACTTAGCGGGCGGCTATAGTGGTAGCCCTGTGCTTCATGGCAGCCGAGCTTAATAAGCTCCTCATGTTGGTAAGCTTCCTCAATCCCCTCGGCGATAACTCGCAGTTTTAAGAGCTCTCCAGTTTTGATCATCAACGAAGTAATCGCTCTGTCTTCCTCGCTTTTAGTTACTTTACTAATAAATGAGCGATCAATTTTAAGTAGATTGATAGGCAACTCTTGAAGGTGACTGAGGGAGGAGTAGCCGGTGCCAAAATCATCGAGTGCGATGGAGAGTCCGCGCTGGCGGATGAGTTGTAAGATTTTACGCAGGTCGCGGCTATTCTCCATCATCATCGACTCTGTCACCTCTAACTCTAAGCATTTAGCGTCGATACCGGTGCGTCTCAAGATATCATCGAGACGGCCAATGAATGATGGGTCTTTGAGCTGTCTAACCGACACATTGACCGCTACTTTCAACTGCAAACCAAGTTCAGTGTGCCAGCGTATCTGCTCGTTACAGGCTTCTTCTAAAATCCAGTAGCCCATGGGTACGATAAAGCCAGATGTTTCCGCTGTGCTGATAAACTCACCGGGAGGGATCATTTTGCCATCTTTGATCCAGCGCACCAGTGCCTCGGCACCGATCACTTTTTGGTCCTTCAGGCAGATCTGCGGCTGGTAGTAGAGTTGCAGCTCATTGCGTTCAACGCAGTGGCGCAATTCCGACGCAACTTGCAGCCTCCGCTGTAGTTGCTGTTCAAACTCTTGGCCAAATTCGGTGTAACCGGCACGTTGGTGCTTTTTCGCATGTTTGAGCGCGATACCAACGTTTTGCAGCAATGTATCCGCGTCTTTTCCATGGTCTGGGAAGCGAACAATGCCAGACGTTAAGCTAAGCGGCAGTTCATACCCCATCACATTAAAGGTCGATTCCAGCGAGGCTTCAAGGTGGCGCATGTACAAACTCATGGTGCTTTGGTGCGGCTGAAAAATCGCGACACAAAAAGTGTCTGATGAGTTTCTTCCGTATAGAGCCTGCTCACCAAAAATCTCTTGTAGATGGTGCGCGATGGTCACCAACGCTTCGTTACCCAACGGGTAGCCCAAGCCATCATTCACTTCCTGAAAGTTATCGATATCGGTGTGAATCAGAAAGAAAGGGTTGCCCAACTTCACGGCGCGCGCGAGCTCTTTTTGAAAGCCTGCACGGTTGGGAAGTTTGGTTAAAGGATCGCAGTATGCTTGCTCCGCCATCTGCTCAAATAGCCAAGCGTTGTCGTAACCTACCGGGGCGCTTGAGCAAAACAGATCAATGAGGTGTAGATCCAAGGGTGAGGCTTTGCGCCCGAAATCCAGATAGATATACAACTCGTGGGAGTGCGGTGGCTGCAAAGACAAGAGGATAAAATCCTCATCGAGTGCATGTGTTTGGGTCTGTGTCGCCGCTTTAAGCTGCTGGCAAACAGATTCTGGGAGCGAGTGACCGATCTCCATAGAGGTTTGATGATAGCGGCCGGTGGCGGCTAATAGCTCAAACTGGTCTCGGTCGCGATCATAGGTACAGACCGCTCCGCTGCTTTCAACACCCAAGATGTTGCTGAGTTGTTTGATCAGCTCAGCGGCATAGTTATCAACGTCATGCTCACAGAAAAGCTCGCGTGAGCTAGCGATGAATTGGTTGAGGCTTTCATCATGGCTAAGAATGCTGCGAATTTGCTCATAGCTGCGCAGCGAGGCAGTGAGTGTGGTGATTAAGCGCGTGCGTGTTAGCTCATCTTTGCTTTTATAATCATTAACGTCATATTTCTCGATCACGGCAACTTCAGGGGCGTATCCGGGCTGGCCGGTACGTAAAACGATCCGTGTTGAAGTCTGCTGTAAGGTTTCACGTATGTAGCTGATGAGTTCAAGCCCAGAGCTGCTTGTTTCCATCACCACGTCTAGCAAGATGCAAGCGAACTCCGCCTCATCTGCCAAAATACGCTTAGCCTCTTGCGCTGAGTATGCACTGCAAAGCTCAAGTGGACGCCCCAGAATGCGTTGCTCTTTGAGTGCGAAGCGGGTGGCTTCATGAACATCGGGTTCATCATCCACAATAAGGATGCGCCACGCGGGCAAGTCAGGCTGCTTGGGTGCCGGCATTTCGTTGGCAAAGGTAAAGAGTTCTTCTTCTTTTGGTAGCATCCAGTTGTTTACCCTTTAGCCTCAGCGTGAGGTGTGTAAGGAAACGTGAAGCTGAGAGTGACTCCGTTATTCTCTTCGCTCCAAATTTTCACAGTACCTCCAAGTACCGTCGTAGTTAAATTATAGACAAGGTTTAACCCAAGACCAGAGCCACCTTGACCAAATTTAGTGGTAAAAAACGGATCAAACGCATGGTGCAGAACATCAGGGCTCATTCCACAGCCATCATCGGAGATCGTAAAGACCACGTGGCGAGTATCTGCATCGATGGTGGCAAAGCGAATGATGCCGTGATCACGGTCCTGAAAACCATGGCGCAGCGAGTTGTAAACGCAGTTTGTGATAATTTGCCCGATCGCTCCTGGGTAGCTTGTTAGCCAGAGGTCATCATCGATCTCAACCTGAAAGGTAAATCCGGTGCGCTTTACTTGCGGCTGCAACGTATACAAAACATCTTCGACTAAGCGCTTTAAGTTGAAGTTACGTTGCTTCTCGCTGGTTTGGTCAACCGCCGCTTGTTTGAAGGAACGAACCAGCGTGGCAGCATTTTGCAGATTACGCTCTAAAATGGCACTGGCTTCGCTAATATCGCTAATAAAGATGTTTAGGTCGTGCCGCGTCAGGGCTTGGTTCGCCACTTTTGTTGAGATGCGCTCTGCGCTGCTACCGATTGTGGTGGTGATGGTTAGGCTATTGCCCAGTGGTGTATTGATCTCATGCGCGACACCGGCCACTAAGCTGCCGAGTGAAGCCATCTTCTCGGCTTGGATAAGCGACTCTTGTGCATGCTGTAGGTTCTCTAACGCTTGCTCAGCTTCCTCGCGCGCGGCTTCTAGCTTGTCTTCAATAATTGTTTGGTGCCTCAGGGCGCCATTGTAGACGCGAATCAAGTCGCCCAGTTCATCCGGTGAACTCCAGTTGACCGGCTGGCGCTGCCCTGTATCTTGGAGCTGCTTTAAAGATGCCGAAATATGCCGCAGTGGTGGCAGAATGGCGGAGTTAAAGGCCGCGAGTGTTGCACCGGCTAACAGTATAAACAGCACGACAGAAAGGGAAGCTAAAATATAGAGCTGGCGCTTGATGGTGGCCCAACCGTCGCTCACGCGTGCTTGAATGATAAGGCTCCCTAAAAACGCTTTTTTACCGCCCAGGTCGTAGTAAATTTCGGTGCTAAATGACTCTTGGTCGTGGTACTGGTTCTGACACTCCCCACGCTCTACGGGAGGGCTGACACTAGCTTCCTGTATCAGGCGGACACAAACGATTTCGGAGCGATTGAGCGCGGCTGATAAAATCTCGGTATATAAACGTTCAGAGAGTTGCCACAACGGTTCTCTGAGAAGTTCAGCAATATGATGTGTGGTTTTTTGTAGATCATTACGGTGATCTTTTTTTGCGCGTTCCAGCTCATAGTTAGCAAGCGCAATCAGAAAGCAGACCGAAGTCAGGAAGAACAGCGGTAGCACGCGAATAAAAAATGCTGTTTTTATAGAACTACTGGAACGATCGAACAAACTTCTTACCGCCTTGGTTGCAAACGCTTCAAAGTGGGGCCCAGAACTGGCCCTCACTTGTTTAGGTGTCGCATCCCTACTCAGCAGATTTAGCGTCCCTACACCTAATGAGTGTAGTTAATAATGCGCAAGGCACAATGTGTGCTTACCACATCAGGTCGTCGGGTACCTCGAACTGTGCGTAGTAATCATCGTCTTCTGAGTGCTTCTCCTCTTTTTGGATTAAGATCACCCACTCTGGCTTACGCTCTAGTACTTTCTCTGCTGCGTCGTTTGGAATCACCACATAGCGTTCTTCGAGTATCGCAATCGCTAGCAGTGACCGTGACAGCTTGTACTGGATATCTGCGGTGACGTAGATGCTCTTTACCTGCTTGTCGTGCACGAAGTTGTAGCGCACCTCCGCATCTTTTGGGAGCGATAGAAGACTGGTTTCGATGATCTGCTTGGCTTGGGATTCAAGGTCTTTTTTGGCGCGCTCTTCATTGCGCTGCTGATTAAGCGCTTTATCACGCTGCTGCTTTTCTATTCGCGCTTGCTCTTGTGCGGCTTGGTCATTTGCTTGAGGCGCTGCTTTTTTCTTCGCCTTGCGCTTGTCTGCTTTAGCTTTGTTCGCTTGCTTCTTGCTTGCAAGCCCTGCTTTAAGAAGCTGATCTTGGAGGGATTTAGACATAATTTCGTACCGATTAAACACTCTAAATTCGCGCGCGAACTATAGCACAGAGGGAGCGAAATATCGGTCTATTAGCGCAGAAAACGGAAGTCACTCGGTCAGCGCTCGCTGGAGAATCGCCGACCAAGGACGACCGCTTAACTAGGATAACCACAACCGGCGGTGGTTTTAAAGTAAAGATTCAACAATTGTGGTGTGCTCGTCGTAGGCGGGTGCTTAAAAACCGACTACTCGTCATCATCGAAGATCTCTCGTATGTTGTCCCTCAGTGCTTTGGCTTCTAGCATCTCCTCAATGTTACGTCTGACATTACGACGCTTATCCTGAGCGTTACTAATAAATCCAAGGTCTTCAAATGTGTCTGTACTGGCAAGATCAAAGTCGTCCATCGCTTCGTCGCCGAGGTCGAAATCGTTACTCATAATTGCTCTCCGCAGGCTGTATATGCCAATTCTAATTCCGGGGCGGCAATCCACTGTGCCAAGGATAAACAGCGATTACGCAGGTAGAGATTTAGCAAGGCTTGTGCGCCCTGTAAATTGAAAAGAATTTAAGAAATGGGAGGTAGATATGAAAAAAATAAAAATGGGCTCCGAAGAGCCCGAATAGAATGGGTGATAACGTCAGGCGCGTGGGTGCTGCGCCTGTCGGTAAAGCGATGTACTCAGTTCGCGACATACTATACATGTTTCAGTTTTTATTGAAAATACTGAATGTGTTGGTATTTGGTCGTATAACTCTTTTGCTCTGGGTCATTTGGCTTGCTTTGTTGCAGTGCAATATATTGATAACGGTGCTATCTTTCTTCTGAGCTGTAAGTATCGATTTGGCTACTATGTATACCGCAGCACGTGTCTTTTCCCTTTAACTCTTCAATTGTATTTAGGTGGTTTCCGTGTCAACGAAATACCTTAAGCGCTTTTTCAAACCTCGTTCAATTGCTGTGTTTGGTGCATCGGAAAAAGCCGAGAGCATGGGGGGGATCGTAATCCAGAATCTGATCGATTCAAATTTCCCCGGGACTTTAATGGCAGTCAATCCTGAAGGGTATGATGCCGTTTATGGTGTAAGTTGTTACCGTGGGATTACTGAACTTCCAGAAATGCCTGACCTAGCAATTATCTGCGCCCCTCCTGAGGCGGTGGCGGATATTGTCAGAAAACTCGGTGCTAACTTAGTCAAAGCCGCTTTGATTTTGACGGGAGGCCTATCGCTGGCCGGCAGTCGCAGCGCAGAGGCTCTGGCGGAAGAGGTGAAAGAGGCTGCACGTCCTTACGGCATTCGTATCATGGGGCCAGATTGCATGGGTATGCTGGTACCGGGTTCAAATATGAATGCCAGTTACTCACATATCAATATCACGAAAGGGAAAGTGGCTTACATAGGCCAATCTGGGCTTCTGGGTACCGCGATGATCGACTGGGCTGCAGGACAAGGGATCGGGTTTTCCCACTTCTTAACGTTAGGCGAGGGCGGTGACGTCGATCTGCCTTCGGTGATCGATTATGTAGCTCAAGATCCATATACACATTCGATTCTGTTGCAGATAGACCATGTTACAGGGTCATCGAGAAACTTTATCTCAGCGCTGCGTGCAGCATCGCGAAATAAGCTGGTGCTGGTGTTAAAGTCGGATGATGTTACCGTTGCTAAGCCCGCCCCTGCACCGGGTATTCCTGATGAAAACACGGTATATAACGCTGCACTGCGGCGTGCCGGTGTGGTACGTGTTACAACATCCGATGAGCTATTTCATGCTCTTGAAACGTTATCTCGTATGAAGCCACTGCGCGGTGAACGCATCGCTTTGTTGTGCAACGGCTCCGGGCCAAATGCACTGGCGACGGATCGTTTAATTCGCCAAGGTGGTCAGTTGGCGCCGCTCAGTGAGGCAACGGTTGAGGCGTTACGTGAGATCATGCCAAACAGTAACTGGAATGGCTTGAACCCAGTTGATCTGAATGCAGATGCCACGCCAGAGCGTTTCGCGCAAGCTGCGGCGATTCTGATTAAAGATAAGGCGGTTGATGCGGTGCTATCGATCCATGCGCCCACGCGTTTAGCTCCTTCAGTCGAAACAGCTGATGCGTTGGTTGCCGTCGCGCGTAAGTCACCACGTAATTTCTTAACCTGCTGGATGGGGCGCGCAACGGCGATTGACGCACGAAACCATTGTAATAATGCGAATATCGCGACATTTATCACCCCTGAAGAGGCGGTCGATGCCTTTTTACATATGGTGGACTACCGGAAAAACCAAGAGGTCATGCGCCAGACCCCTGCGACGTATATCGAGCAGAATACTCCAAACCATCTCAGCTCTCGACAGATCGTGACACAAGCGTTAGATGATAAACGCAATTACTTAACGCATCGCGAGGCTTTCGACCTACTGGACCAATACGATATTCCAGTACAGCCGACACGTTATGCCGCTGACATCGACTCGGTTGTGCAATGCGCTGACGATATCGGTGAAGCTGTTGCGATTAAAGCTCTCCATCAAGAGAACGCGCAGCCCTTCAACTATGATGAGAAGTCTGGGCAGCGCTGGCATGATTTGGCACTAGATATCTTTTCGCGTGATGAGGTGCGCCACGCAGCCACCCGATTAGCGTACCGAGTAAGTGAACGCTTTGGCGACGATGCCAGCATGGGGTTCTGTATTCAGCAGATGAAGCGCGGCTTTCAATCGATGCAGGTGAATGTCGGTTTTACTCGAGACCGTACGTTTGGACCGTTGCTCGTATTCGGTGCTGGTGGCTACACTGTTGATGTTTTGGCAGACCGAAAATTGATGCTACCGCCTATCAATATGGCGCTTGCGCGCGAGATGGTAAAAGGTTCACGTATCTACCGAATCTTGATGGAGCATAGCTACCAACTCGAGCGCGACGTTGATCAGCTTTCCGAGGTAATCGTTAAGTTGTCGGAGATGATCGTTGATCTGCCGCACCTTGAGTCTTTGGAAATTAACCCGCTGCTGCTGAACAAACAGGGGATTCTCGCCGTTGACGCGGCGGTTTCGATATCTCCTGAACCTTCGCGCTTGGCGATATCGCCCTATCCCGGCGACTTGGCTGAAAACATCACGCTAAAACGTTCTGGAAGGCCTGCAGTAATACGACCTATTCGCGGTGAAGATGAGCCGAACCACTTGGCTTTTTACAATCAACTGAGCCCGGAGTCGATCCGGATGCGCTACTTCTATAGCCGCGGAGTGCCCACTCACCAAGAGCTCGCGAGTTGGACCCAAATCGATTATGACCGTGAGATGGCTTTTATCGTGTCGGCACCGAGGTTAGACGGTAAAGGTCCCGAAACGCTGGGTGTTGTGCGCGCAGTCACGGATCCAGACAATATCCGCAGCGAGTTTTCGGTGGTGATTCGGGATGACTTGCAGGGAGAGGGGTTAGGTGTGATCTTGATGAGCAAAGTGATCGCCTACTGTAAAGCTCGCGGAACGCTGATGATTGAAGGGTCAACTCTTCCATCGAATAAAGGTATGCAGGGGCTGGCGCAAAAGCTTGGCTTTAAAAACAGCTTTAACATGGAAGAGGAGGTCGTGGAGATGAAGATGCTACTGAATGAGCCGACCGAGGACTGGCAGATTACGCGTTTACAGAGTTAAACCTGTTTAGCTAGTGAGTAATAAAAAAGGCGCCTGAACGGCGCCTTTTTCTGGATGCTTTACATCGAAGGACAATAAAGCTCGTGCAGCGTATGGATGATACGCTTCGCGGTATCTCCCGCTAGGGAGTAGTAAATTGTTTGCGATTCTCGACGAGTCTGCACGAGTCCATCTTTCCGTAGAACCGCCAAATGCTGCGAGAGTGCAGATTGGCTCAGATCCAGACAGCTGTTGAGTTGTGTTACAGATAGCTCTTTGCCATCTAGATAACACAATATGAGCAAACGGCTTTCATTCCCTAACGCCTTCATAAGTTTGGCTGCCTGAGAAGCATTTTCCTTCATCATCTCTAAAGTTTCAGCACTCAGTTTGGGGTCATTTGCGTCTGCCAATTCGATCTCCTAACGCTTTAGTTTTATAGTTTGTTATCTATCATTACAAATTGTAACTTATTTTACGAGATCTGCTTTTTGTTCTCAATTGGCGCGAACCTCCCCAATTATGAGGGAAAATTGGAATAAGTTTATAACTTAAACAATAGCCTCTTAATTGGCAGGCTTAAAACCCATTAATCGCGCGATTGTGATCGCTGGGCACCAGCCTGAGAACGCTGACTGAACCAAACTTAAGCCCACGATTCCTGTCACGATAAGTAGCTGAAAAGGTGCAAACTCGAGAAATACGGCACCTGAAGTTGCCAATATGATTGCGCCGGCAATGATATGTACACCCTGGTTAACGCTCATACCTTGGTCAGGCTTTGGCTCTTGCTTTAACCCCATTTTTTGGAAAGCGGTGATCGCTGGGCACCAGCCAGTAAATGCGGACTGCAGTAAATTGAAGCCAACAAACGCAGTTAAGAGCAACCAGTTAAAGTTCACATAAACGGCAAGTGCAAGGCTAGCAACGATAACCGTGCCGGCCATCAAGCGAAGAGCAGCATTGAGGGACATAAATAGACTCCATTTAAGATTTTTCTAATATAATATATAAGATATTTCTAAAGTAAAGATTCCCTCTTGACTTAAGACGAACTCAAATGGCTAGCTATAGATATCTAGGCAAGGTCGTGTTGCTATAAATCAGTGGCTGGAGGTCGTTATGCAGATTCGTAAAGTTCTGGTCCATCTAGATCCCGAGGATATTTCAGATAGTTTTACAGCTAAATTGTTGCTGCTCGCCTCTGCGGGCGTTGAGATCGCGTTGTTCGCCTGTTGCTACTCGCGGCCACTGAGAAATAGCTATTTACTGGATAAAGACGCTGAGCAAGCCGCCATTGCCAGCTATATGAAAAAGCGCGAAAACGACCTAGCAAAGTTTGCGAAACAGCTAGGGGAAACAGGTGCATCTGTCTCCTATGATTTGTGTTGGGATTCTGAGCTGGCCGATCGCGTTGTCAAGCAGGCCGAGCACCATGCGGCTGACCTTATTCTTGCCCCAAAGAGCAATCACTATCTAGGTGAATATCTACTCAATCAGGGTGATTGGCGCCTGATATCGAACACCTCTGTACCCTTGATGCTAGTGGGGGCCGAGTCATGGAGTGCGCATCCACGGGTTGCCGCTGCGGTGGAGCCGTTTTTAGAGTGTAACTCGCCAGCTCAGCTTGATCACCTGATCCTTGGCGCTGCGAAAAGTATGGTTGACCTATTGATTGGTGAGCTGCACGTCATCCACAGCTTTAATGCGATTCCCCAATCAGCGATTTTTGATGAGCACCTGACAACTGACTACGATGGCTTACGCTTGAAGGTGCGGGAGCAGCATACCGAAGCGCTTCAGCAGCTTGTTGATGAAGAGCGAGTCAACTCTGCGGTCATTCATTTGGAAGAGGGCGATGTGCATACCAAGCTGCCGGAGGTGGTGGCAAACGAGCATATCGACGTTGTCGTCATGGGAGCGGTCGATCACGACTTTTTCGATCGTTTGCTGACTGGCAGTTCAATTGAGCGTGTGATCGATCAAATAACGGCGGATTTACTGATTGTGCCGGAGTCTCAGCCGCAAGAGAGCGACAACTAAATTGCCGCTCTTCTTGTTTATCTAATCACGCCTGAAACTGTGCCCAGATTGGGGCGTGATCTGACGGCTTTTCCATACCACGCAGTTCGTAGTCAATGCCCGCATCGCTGCAGTGGCTGATTAACGGTGCAGTCGCTAAGATAACGTCAATACGTAGGCCGCGTTTTGGTTCAGCTTCGAAGCCTCGGCTGCGGTAGTCGAACCAGCTAAAGCGATCATCTACGGTCGGGTGTAAATGGCGATAGCTATCTTCTAGCCCCCAGCCTTTCAAGCGCCCTAGCCACTCTCTTTCGATAGGTTGGAAGCTCGTTTTACCGGTTTTTAACCAGCGCTTTCTATTTGGCTCACCAATACCGATGTCGATATCTTCAGGTGAGATATTGATATCACCCATCACGATGAGTAGATCATCAGGTTGATGGTTATGCTCAAGGTGACTTTGTAGATCGGCGTAGAACTTCTCTTTTGCTGGAAATTTGGTTTCGTGCGCGATGTTCTCGCCTTGGGGGAAGTAGCCGTTAATCACCGTGATGCGGTTTCCTGCAGGTGATTGGTATTCGCCAATAATCAGGCGGCGTTGAGCGTCTTCGTCATCTGTCGTAAACCCCTTTTGAATGCTCAACGGCGGCTGTTTCGACAGCAACGCAACGCCGTAGTGGCTTTTCTGTCCATGGAACTCAACGTGGTAACCGAGCGCTTCCACCATCTCTAGGGGGAACTGTGGATCGTCTACTTTGGTTTCTTGTAAACCGATAACATCAGGTTGATGCTTTTCGATCAACGCGGCCAACTGATGAGGTCGTGCGCGTAAGCCGTTAATGTTAAAAGAGATAACTTTCATTTTTCTACCGACCACTATGCTGTTTCTAATGACTGCTGAGTGTATCAAAAAGTTACCTCAAGTTTATCGTGAAGCCGATAGTCATTTTCTATGGCGTTGTTAAAAACGTTTGATTGGTAAGTTGTGCGCCAAGGCGCTACAGTTCATCCATTATTATTGGATAATGGAGTGAGACAGGTGTCAGCATACGATTTTGATCTCTTTGTAATTGGTGCAGGTTCCGGTGGTGTTCGTGCTGCGCGAATGGCAGCGGCTATGGGCGTAAAGGTCGGTATCACTGAAGATAAATATCTAGGTGGTACGTGCGTCAACGTGGGCTGTGTACCTAAAAAGCTCTTCGTATATGCCTCTCACTACGGTGAAGATTTTCACGATGCAAAAGGTTTTGGTTGGAATGTAGAGGGTACGTCCTTCGATTGGCCAACGCTGCGTGACAACAAGAACGCAGAGATTCAGCGCTTAAACGGTATCTATCGCAACCTGTTAGTGAATTCGGGTTGCACGTTGATCGAAGGCCATGGCTCATTAGTTGATGAGCACACCGTTAAGGTGGGTGATAGTACCTATACCGCTGAACGCATTCTTGTGGCTGTAGGAGGTTGGCCGTTTGTCCCGGATATCCCAGGCAAAGAGCATATTATCTCCTCTAACGAAGTGTTCTACTTGGATGAGTTTCCCAAGCGCGCTGTTGTGGTCGGTGGTGGCTATATCGCCGTCGAGTTTGCTGGGATCTTTGCAGGCTTAGGTGCTCAAACGTCGTTGATCTACCGCGGTGATATGTTCCTGCGTGGCTTTGATAATGACGTGCGTGAGTTTACAGCCGCGGAAGTGGCAAAAAAGGGTGTGGATCTAAAGTTCAGTGTTAACGTTGAGGCGGTTGAGAAGCTGGCTGATGGTTCTCTGCGAGTATCACTCACTGATGGCTCCACAATTGATGCAGACTGCGTTATGTATGCGACAGGGCGTGTGCCTCGCGTTGAAGGGCTGGGCTTGGAGAATCTAGGCATCGAGCAGCAAGCCAATGGCGCAATCATTGTAAATGACACCTTCCAGACGAATGTGCCGTCCGTTTATGCGGTTGGTGATGTGATCGATCGTGTGCAGCTAACGCCAGTTGCGCTTGCAGAAGGTATGGCGTTGGTGAAGCATCTGTATCAAGGCCAAGACATCAACGTCGACTACAACCTGATACCAACAGCGGTATTCTGCCAACCAAATATCGGCACAGTTGGACTGACAGAAGAGCAAGCGCGCGCGCAAAACCACGATATCGATATCTATCGTAGTGAGTTCCGAGCGATGAAGCATACCATCTCAGGCAGTGAAGAGCGGACGCTGATGAAGATGATCGTGGATAAAACCACAGACAAGGTGCTGGGCGTGCACATGGTGGGGCCTGACGCCGGTGAGATCATTCAGGGTATTGGTATAGCGCTTAAAGCGGGCGCTACCAAGGCGGTATTTGACTCAACTATCGGCATCCATCCAACGGCAGCTGAAGAGTTTGTTACTATGCGCGAGCCTGTTAAACAGTAATCAGGCAGCATTGCATTTAAACGTCGCCCCGCCTAACCTGAAGAGGGAGGTGGGGTATTTATGAAGCTGTTCCTAATGTTGTTGTGGCGTACTTGGTTGCCCGATTGGGCACACGACCGCTCTCCTGATCCCTATCATTTTTATCGTCGACAGTTCACTGCGGCATACAAGCGGCGTTATCGCTTTGTATCACTTCTCTGGTTTATCGCGCTCATTACGATTGGGCTAGTTGCAAGCTTACCTGTTGCCATTATTATCGTCATTTTCGCCTCTTGTATCTCATTCGCCATTTTAGATGAGACAGAAAAAAAGGCGCCTTAGGCGCCTTTTCACGTGAAGCTTATTGTGCGCGGTTTTGCAACGCCGCGATGCGATCATCAAGGGGTGGGTGAGAGGAGAACAGCTCCATAAAACCCTGCTTGATGTGGCTGCTAATGCCGAACGCTTGCAGTTGGCCCTGTAGCTCATCAGGCATCCCTTGCTCGGCTTTCAAACGCTGCAATGCGCCAATCATGCCAGGTGTGCTGGCAAACATGGCACCCGCTTCATCCGCCCGGTATTCGCGGCGGCGCGAGAACCAAGCGACGATCATAGACGCGATGATACCGAACAGCATCTCAAACACGAATACGGTGATGTAATAACCAATGCCTTCGCCTGCGGCGCTGTCATCCTCATCATTTTTGAGGAAACTATCCACGGCATAGGCTGCGATGCGCGCGAAGAACATGACAAAGGTATTCACGACACCTTGAATCAAGGCTAGTGTTACCATGTCGCCATTTGCAACGTGGCCGATTTCGTGGGCCATGACCGCGCGGGCTTCTTCTGGACGAAAACGCTCGAGCAAGCCTGAGCTGACAGCGACCAATGCGTCGTTTTTATTCCAGCCGGTTGCGAAAGCGTTGGACTGGTGGGATGGGAAGATCCCAACTTCTGGCATTTTGATACCTGCTTGCTGAGATAACTCGGCAACGGTATCGACCAGCCACTTCTCTTCTGCGGTACGGGGCTCTGTGATGATCTGAGTACCGGTGGAGCGTTTGGCCATCCATTTCGACATAAATAGCGAAATAAATGATCCGACAAAGCCAAACACAGCACAGAAAATCAGCAGCGATGTCATGTTCAAACCAGCAGATGAGACATAACTGCCCACACCCAGAAGGTTAAGTACAAGGGACGCGACGAGGATAACCGCAAGGTTAGTCGCGAGAAACAGAAGGATTCGCATGGTTCTTGGTTCCATAGTTATTAATATCTAATGGCCTAGATATAGATTCAGGTCAAAAGTTTCAAGTAAAAGGTAAAAATATTTGGCCCGTTTGAGTCTAGCCGTCTAGCTTTTTTCAGCAGTTATCATGCGCTACCCACGACGGTACAGAGTTAGCTGATTGAGGAACTAGTCGGCGCATCTTTAGCTCTCTATAATGTGTGGCTTTTTTTGAGAGGGTGCTCGGTGCAACAGGTTCTGGATTCAATTACGTCCCAACTCGCACTTGCTCAAGGTGAGTCGCGCCGGCTGTTTCACGGCAGAGGTGGGTGCTTTGTAGGTTTTGAATCGCTGGTGGTTGACTGGTTCGCTCCGGTGGCGGTGATTCGCCTCTATGACCTGTTCCCAGACGAAAGTCTGCGCAGCCTAGCCGAGTCTTTAGAGCGTCTGCCTGAGGTGGATTGTATCGTGCTGCAGAGGAGAGGAGTGGGTAACACGCTACAAAACGTAGTCCTGTATGGTGAGCTGCCCGCTACGCTCCACGCGAAAGAGCTGGGGCTTGCGTACTCACTGGATGTGACGCAAACACAAAACTCTGGGCTCTTTTTGGATATGCGTAAAGGCCGTGAGTGGGTCGCTGCGCATGCAGAGGGCAAACGAGTACTTAATCTATTTTCTTATACGTGTGCGTTCTCCGTGGTGGCAATTGCCAACCATGCGGAGCATGTGGTGAATGTGGATATGAGTAAGGGTGCGTTGACACGTGGTCGAACGAATCATCGGATGAATGGTTTGGATACCTCGAAAGTTGCATTTTTACCCTACAATATATTCAAATCATGGGGAAAGATCGGCCGCTCCGGGCCGTATGATCTCGTGATTATAGATCCGCCCAGTTTCCAGCCGGGAAGCTTTATTGCAGAGAAAGACTATCGTCGTCTTGTTCAACGCCTCGATCGACTGTGTGCCAAAGGGGGAGATGTATTGCTTTGTCATAATGACCCATCCCATGATGAGACGTTTCTGCGCCAAATTATGGCCAGTGAATGCCCAACTTTCTCGTATGTAGAGTCGCTTCCTGAGCAAGTCGATTTCCCTGAAAAACAAGCCGGTAAAGGCGTAAAGGCTATGGTGTACCGCAGTAGTGAGTAAAGATACGTTTATTTGCTTGGATATTGAGGCAAGTGGTTTGGGGCCGCGCTCCTACCCAATTGAGATAGCCTGGGCAGACAGCGGCTCTGATGAGCATGATACCTTCTTGATTAATCCTAACGAGGTCGAGCAGTGGAGCGATTGGGACGAAAAAGCCCAGTCTATTCACAATATTCCGCGAGAGTCGTTAGTGTCTGGTTTATCCGTGCGTGAAGCGTGTTCACGGCTGAATGCGCGGCTGGCGGGGTGCACAGTTATTTGCGATGCACTTGAGTTTGATTATTTCTGGATGAGACGGCTATTTGATGCAGCACGGATGAACCCTGCTTTTAAGTTGGCGGGGTTAGATGCTGTTCTGCGCCCAGAACAATTGATCTACTATCGCATTGTGGCAAAGGCGGAAGTGCGTAAGCATCGAGCTTTGGATGATGCCTACGCACTGATGGCGTCTATGAAACAGTGCCTAAGTCACACTTAGTTTAAGCGGCTAGGCTGTCTAAGCCCGATTCGATCGTTAGGGCTTCTGGTAGCTTGTCGACGATATCTGCTGGCAAACCTGCATGGATCGCAACTTCAGTAGGGAAGCCTTCGATGACGGCCTCCTCATCTTTCTGGTCGCGGATAGCGGCGTTCAAGTAGCAGGCGATGTTGACTACACAACTCAGTGCTTGCGTTTCTTGGAAGGTGAGCGGCTTTTTGTGTTGCTGTACCGCGATACCGAGCTCTTCAGGGAACTTCCACATATCAAGTAGCTCTTTACCCGCATCTTGAGTCGCGAAGCCTAGGCGCTCGCGTTCTGCCTCGGAGCGGCTAACGCCGGACTCTTCGATCAGAGTTTGGATAGCTTGAGCGCGGTTTGGCTGAGCCAAGTGTAGGAGTAAGCGGCCGATATTATGAATGACGCCAGCGGTGAAAGCTTTGTCTGCCTCAACCTTATCTGTTTGCTCGGCGAGCCATTTTGCGAGTGTTGCAACACGGAACGACTCGGACCAAAAGCTCTTGATATCTAAACCTTCAACATCACCCGTTGAGTTCGCAAAGCCAGAGGCAATAACCAATGTTTTTAGCTTTTCCATTCCGAGCATGACGGTTGCTTCATCAATAGAAGAGACTTTTCTTGAGAGGCCAAAGTGGGCAGAGTTGACAAGGCGTAAAATTTTGAGTGATAGCGTCTGATCTTTGCTGACTTTCTGTGCTATTTCGGAGTAGTCGGCATTAGGTTGGTTGAGCGCTTGAATAAGCTCACGAACGACTTCGGGGACGTTAGGCAGTTTACTGGTTTGCGCGAGTAAGTCCTTAATTTCCATGTGATCTCCTACAATACACCGATATTCGATAGGTTTATTAATCAGCGTAGAGCAGGTTTGTGAAATCGCAAACAAAAGGGTTGTTATCAGCCCTTTTGTTGTACGACATAATTACTCAGATCACAGGTTTAATACACGGTCCTCAATTTTTTGGCGTAACTCGGCATATTGACCCATCTCTTCTGGCATAAAGTACAACTTGTAGTAGCTGCGCTCTATCAAGCGACCTTTAGTCCCATTGATGCTCTCTTTAGTCATCGCATAGGTGTAGGACATCTGCAAATGAATGACGCGAGTGTGCGGCTGAACGTCAAACTCGTGACCCTCTAGGTCGTAGCGCTTTTTCTTCTCTTTGATGGTGTAGAAAGAGATCTCTGCGACCTGATCTAGGTTGATAAGAAAGTTAGAGGTAACCGGCACGAGATGTTGCTTCTCTAGGCCGTTGTGCTCCATGTAAATACCGCAGTTTTTCTTGATCTTAATAAACATTGCTGTGTCCACTACGTTGTCGGTGAGGCGTACTTTATTGCATAAATATGACAACTTTTTGACAAAAAGGCGAGGATTAGGAGCAACAGGGTTGTTGCTCCCGAGGTGGCTATTGTTGGTAGGTTTTTAAGAAGTCGGCGATACGTTGCACCGCGTCTTCCAATTCGTCGACGCGTGGTAGGAAAACAATGCGGAAATGCTGAGTATCCGGCATGTTGAATCCACTGCCTTGTACGATAAGTACCTTTTGCTGTTGAAGCAGGTCTAAGGCCATCTTTTCATCGTTCTTGATTGGGTAGACCGTTGGGTCGAGTTTCGGGAATAGATACATCGCGCCCTTCGGCTTCACGCAAGAAACACCAGGTATCTGCGTTAGCAAACGCCATGCAAGTTCCCGTTGCTCATACAACCGGCCCTCTGGAACGATAAGCTCGTTAATACTCTGGTAACCACCAAGTGCTGTTTGTATGGCGTGTTGTGAGGGGACGTTTGAGCACAAGCGCATACTGCTTAGCATATCGAGCCCTTCAATGTAGTCGCGAGCCCGGTGCTTAGGTCCACTGACGATCATCCAGCCAGCACGAAAGCCTGCGGCACGATAGGCTTTAGCAAGGCCATTAAACGTTAAACAGAGCACTTCATCTGATAGCGATGCGAGTGATATGTGCTGTGCTTGGTCGTATAGAATTTTGTCGTAGATCTCATCAGCAAATATGATCAGATCATGCTCGAGCGCAAGCTCAACAATTTGCTTGAGTACCGCTTCCGAATAGACCGCGCCTGTGGGGTTATTCGGGTTGATCACCACGATACCGCGCGTATGCTCAGTGATTTTGCTGCGCATATCCTCGATATCGGGCATCCAATCCGATTCTTCGTCGCATACGTAATGCACTGGGTTACCGCCAGCCAGGCTGACAGCGGCTGTCCAGAGTGGGTAGTCTGGAGATGGAATGAGCACCTCATCGTTGTCGTTCAGGAGACCCTGCATCGCCATCACGATGAGCTCAGAAGAGCCGTTGCCGATGTAGACATCTTCAACCGTTACGTTGCGAATTCCGCTTTTTTGCGACTCTTGCATCACTGCTTTACGGGCCGAAAATAAGCCTTTCGAATCGCAATAACCCTGTGAGGCGGGTAGGTTGCGAATAACGTCTTGGACAATCTCTTCCGGGGCCTCTAGGCCCCATGGGGCGGGATTACCAATGTTAAGTTTGAGAATGCGGTTGCCTTCCTCTTCAAGGCGTTTGGCTTCTTGAAGAACGGGGCCGCGAATATCGTAACAGACGTTGATCAGCTTATTGGACTTGCGAAAAACAGACATGCGTTTTATCCCGTAATCCGTGTGCCGAGTAATTGACACCACGGTAGCATTTTTAAAAAGGGAACCTATCATACGCCGTTTAGGATTTGATGAGAACTCTACTTAATGGGAGTCGTTTCGGCGTTCTTGTGGTCACAAAAACAAGCACATAGCGCAGAGGTAGATAAAGATGGCAAACGAATCGAAAGTCACTAAAAGTGAAGCGCAGTGGCGCGAAGAGCTGTCACCGGAGCAGTACGCGATATGCCGCGAGGGTGGCACAGAACGCCCTTTTACTGGTGAGTATTATCATCACAAAGAGGCTGGTGTTTATCGCTGCACGTGCTGCGGCACGCCACTCTTTGACTCGGCAACGAAATATGATTCTGGCAGCGGCTGGCCAAGTTTCTATGCGCCTCACAGTAAACAGCATATCAACGAGAAGTTTGATCGTAGTTTCGGTATGGCTCGCACAGAGATTACATGCAGCCATTGCGACGCGCATTTAGGGCATGTTTTTACAGATGGCCCCGCGCCAACGGGTTTACGTTATTGCGTGAATTCGGCGTCACTTAATTTTGAAGCGGAGGATGTGTGAAGTCCTTTCAATGGATCTATGAACACGCGGCAGCGCACAAAGGCCCAGTGATAGAGTCGCTGTTGCCGAATTGTCTTGAGCGAGATGAGTTGAGCCAGATCCCTGATAGCACAATGTTTTCGGCAATGTCCTTGCGGATCTTTCGAGCGGGGCTGAAGCATTCTGTTGTCGATCAGAAATGGCCTGCTTTTGAAAAAGCTTTTTGGGGGTTCGATCCGCAAAAAGTTGCGCTAATGAGTGACGAGCAGCTCGAGCGGTTGATGCAAAACGATCAAATCATTAGGCACTGGGGCAAGATCAAAGCAACGCGTGCTAATGCCTACTTCATTACCGAGATACAAGCAACGCATGGAAGCTTTGCTAACTGGATTGCTCAGTGGCCAGAAGATGATTTGGTGGGGCTTTGGGCGCACCTCAAAAAGCACGGCGCACAACTTGGTGGGAAGTCAGGGGCTTACTTTTTGAGGATGGTGGGTAAGGATGCATTTATTCTGACAGACGATGTCATCGCTGCATTGAAAGCCCAAGATATTATCGACAAGCCACCAACATCAAAACGTGATTTAGCTAAAGTGCAATCAGCGTTCAACACATGGCATGAGCAGTCCAATGGGCGGCCATATTGCCAGATCAGCCGCCTGCTATCGTTTTGTGTCGGGTGGTAAGCACTACGCTGATGGACGTGGTGATAAACGCTGGATGAAGGCTGGCAAACTCTCCTCTATTTGACGAGTTGGGCGTTTGCCAGGGTATTCAAGCCAAACGCTGCCATCGTCGTTCGCAATACTCAGAATACCGTCATCAGGTTCGGTGCAAGCAAAGAAGAAGGTCAAAGGGTGCTTCATTTTTCGCTTTGCTAATGCATGGCCAATTAAGTTACTGCGCAGGCGCTCCATATCTTCAGGGCTCCATGCTTGTAGCAGCACGAGTTCTCCCTCTTGTGATTGTGCGGCGAGCGGATCCGACCAATAACCCGAGTAAAATTCCACAATCGCCGGATGGACTTCGATTTCAAGCGCATCGCTTAGCCGATCAAACATGTCAGTTTGTGTTGATTGAGGGACTGGCTGCCAGCTGACGATATCGTTTTCTTGCGGGCTATCAGCTTTAACGCAAGGAGAGGGCCACTCATTTTGATACTGAATCGTAGGCAGCGGGTCGTTGGTCGCTATCCATTGCTCTATAAAAGGGGATAACATGTGATCATTCATAACGGGCATTTCATTAAAGTTGCGTGGTTTAGAGGCAGTGTAGCGAGGCTGCGAACGTTTGCGAATAGCTGTTTGAATATTCCCAATATCAGCGCTGGCCGATAACAGTTAAAGGATCAATGCCTTAGCGCTGGTTGAATATTAAGCAGAGTTGATCAAGTGTTAATCAAATCAAAAAAAGAGCCATTTTTTTAACGCAAATGTTTGACAACACAGGGAAAGTATTTAAAATGCGCACCTCGTTACGGCGATGATGTCAGAACCGTAATACGGAGTGGTAGTTCAGTTGGTTAGAATACCTGCCTGTCACGCAGGGGGTCGCGGGTTCGAGTCCCGTCCATTCCGCCACTTAACTTCGGTTGAGGCTGGTTAACTCAAAGTGCTGAGTTGTATCAGGATAAAAAATAAGCCACTGCATTGTGGGCGTGTAGCTCAGTTGGGAGAGCGTCGCCCTTACAAGGCGAATGTCGGGAGTTCGAACCTCTCCACGCCCACCACAATGCGGAGTGGTAGTTCAGTTGGTTAGAATACCTGCCTGTCACGCAGGGGGTCGCGGGTTCGAGTCCCGTCCATTCCGCCACTTAACTTCGGTTGAGGCTGGTTAACTCAAAGTGCTGAGTTGTATCAGGA
>NZ_SACQ01000001.1:403484-973680 GCF_004005935.1 Neptunomonas marina
CAGGATAAAAAATAAGCCACTGCATTGTGGGCGTGTAGCTCAGTTGGGAGAGCGTCGCCCTTACAAGGCGAATGTCGGGAGTTCGAACCTCTCCACGCCCACCACAATGCCTCTCCTAAAATACTATCTCCACACTATCCACTTACTCTTCAGATTGTTTTGTCTGCTACGATGGTGAAATGTTGCCGGAGATCTGCCTTTGTTTGCTACGTCCACACCCGAAATACCCATCACTCCTCTACAGGACTCTTTATTCCGCAAGCATTGTCTCGATGTCAGAATGGCACGTTTAGATCTAGTGCACCCCGAGGTGAGTGGCAATAAGTGGTTTAAACTGAAGTACAATCTAATTCACGCTCAGCGGCATGGCGTTAACCGAGTAGTCAGCTTTGGTGGGCCGTTTTCAAACCACATTCATGCACTGGCTTGGACGGGAAGGCAGCTGGGTATCGAGACCGTAGGTGTTATCCGTGGTGAGCCGGTGAGTAACCATACCCTGTCCGATGCTGCCAAGTGGGGCATGCAGTTGGTGTTCGTTAACCGAAAAGAGTATCGAGAGCGTTATTCGGCTGAGTATTGTCAGCGGTTATCAGAGCGGTTTGGAGCGACGGTCATTCCAGAGGGTGGCTCGAATACGCTCGCTGTTCAAGGTGTTGCAGAGGTTGTGCCGACATTAACCATGGATAGGCAGTCTCCCGATGTAATCTGTGTGGCCACAGGCACCGGAGGAACTATCGCTGGTGTTATTGCTGGGGCAGGACCTTCAGTACGCGTAGAGGGTTATCCTGTTTTGAAGGGTGCCAGCTTTCTTCGGGATGATATCAAACGGCTATTACCCAGTATCTCAGGCTTATCAAGCTGGGAGTTGGATTTAGAAGCGCATTATGGAGGCTACGGAAAAGTCTCGTCGGAGCACTTGGCTTTGTGGCGGGAGTTGGAGGAGCGCTTTGCCACTCCATTAGATCCGATCTATACCTCGAAAATGCTGCGTCGCTTTCTGGAAAGAGTCGAAGCGGGGTGTTACCTCCCGCAGTCAAAAATTTTGTTGTTGCACACGGGTGGCTTACAAGGGGCACGCTCATTTGAGCTAAGTCCTTGAAAAGTTTCATTATCATGCAATGATGTAGTCTCTCGGCATTAAAGAATAAAGACAGGACAGATCATGGATCATTTTCGCAATGTTGGACTTATTGGTCGCTTGGGCAGTAAGGCGGTTATCGACACTTTGAAAACTCTCATCCGCTTTCTGCATGATCGAGACATTCATACGATTCTCGATGAAAGCATCGCCGAGCTGATGCCGGGTCATGGGCAGCAAGTTTGCCGCCAAAAGTCGATGGGTGAAATGTGTGATCTGGTTATCGTTGTGGGTGGAGATGGTAGCTTGCTGGGTGCTGCGCGCTCACTGGCGAAAAATCATGTGCCTGTGCTGGGTGTTAACCGCGGTAACCTAGGTTTCTTAACCGACATCGCACCACACGAAATTGAAACGCGTGTGGCTGAGGTGCTAGAAGGCAAGTATATGGTGGAAACTCGCTTTCTGCTGGATCTTACGGTGCGCCGTGGTGGCGAGCCACTCGGTGAGGGAACTGCCTTAAATGATTGCGTGCTTCACCCCGGTAAAGCGACTCGTATGATTCAGTTTGAGCTCTATATTGAAGGCCAGTTCGTATACAAACAAAAGTCAGATGGTTTGATCGTATCAACACCAACGGGTTCGACCGCATATGCGCTGTCAGGTGGTGGCCCGATTATGCATCCTAAGCTAGATGCTATTGTTCTGGTACCAATGTTTCCTCATACGCTGACAAGTCGACCGATCGTGGTAGATGGGAATAGTGAGCTTAAGTTGGTGATATCAGAGGATAACAAGACCTACCCAACCGTCTCTTGCGATGGTCAGATCGATTTTAGCTTAGCCCCTGGCGATGTGATCACGATCCACAAGAAACCGCATAAGCTGAAACTTCTCCACCCTCTTGATTATGACTTTTACAGCACTTGTCGAGAGAAATTAGGCTGGGGTACAAAGCTAGGAGAGTAGTGTGATTGTTAGAGAGTCGGTAGAGGGTTACGATCTGATAGGCGATGTGCATGGCTGCGGTGTTAGTCTGCGTATGCTGCTCTCTCGGTTGGGCTACAGTAAGCGTAACGGTGTTTATCAACACCCACGCAGGAAGGTTATCTTTATTGGTGATCTCGTTGATCGCGGGCCCTATGTGCGCGAAGTATTAGAGATAGCTCATGATATGGTTCAAGCGGGATACGCTCATATTGTTATGGGAAATCATGAGTTTAACTTGCTTAGCTACTGTACACCGAGCCGTAACATTAGCGATGGTAAGTCTTACCTGCGGGCGCATACACAGCGCCATCGCCGAATCTTGCAAGAATCGCTACAACAGCTCGATCCTTATCCAGCCGATAAAAGCGCATACCTTGATTGGATCAAGCAGATGCCGCTATTTCTTGAGTTTGAGCAATTTCGAGTGGTCCATGCGTGTTGGCATCAAGAGCTAATTGACGAGTTTAAAGCGCGCTACGATGACAACCGAATGAATGATGAAATTCTGCACCGCGCCGCCGTGCCAGACTCCTTTGAGTGGGTGTTTATGGATCGGATTTTGCGCGGTACACACCTGCGCTTGCCCAACGATGAGGTCATGATTAGCCGCGATGGCTTTAAGCGTAAGTTTTTCCGCACAAAATTTTGGGCTAATCAGCCGTCGCGTTATATTGATGTTGTTTTCCAGCCCGATCCACTGCCTGAGCATGTTGCTCGTATGCCGCTCACGGAACAAAACAAACGTGATCTGATCTATTATGGACGCGGTGAAAAGACGTTATTTATTGGCCACTATTGGTGCGAGGGTGAACCTAAGCCACTTACGCCAAATATCGCTTGTCTCGACTACAGCGCTGTTAAATACGGCAAGCTCGTCGCCTATCGTTATGACTTTGAAGCGCAGTTGAGCGCAGATAAATTTATCTGGGTTGATGTGAGTGCGGAAGTGCGCAGCCCAATCTAGGCTCCATAGGATGTATTTGTGATACGAGTTTTTGAAGCGTCAGGCGCGATTGATCTGACTGACTTTGCAGCATTTTTATGGGATAACGAAATCCCACACCGAATCACTTATGATGGTGAGCGACAGGTGCTCTGGGTCCCTAATGCCAGCCAAGTTGAGCAGGTGCGTTATATATTCGAGCAGTGGCGTCGTGGAGTTGATCTGTCTGAGGTCAAGGTACGCCAGCCGTTAAGGCACCGTATTAACCTACTCGACTACCCGCTCAGTATCAGCTTGATCGCCCTAAGCGCTCTGATCACACTGGGTATCGACTTTGGCCAGCGCTATGCGTTAATGCACTGGCTCACAATTACAGAGTTCCAAATCACGAGAACCGCCATCTTATTTGCCCCGTTGTCCGAAACGCTGTTTAGCTTGGAGTGGTGGCGGCTTGTTACCCCTGCTTTCATGCACTTTAACCTGCCTCATATTTTGTTTAACTCATTATGGATATGGGTTGTTGGCAGGCGCATCGAGCGGCTCCAAGGCCCTTGGGCACTTGGGTTCATCTTCCTGTTTGCTAGCATCATCTCGAACATTGCCCAATTTTGGGTATCTGGGCCGATGTTTGGCGGGATGTCGGGGGTTGTATTCGCGGTATTTGCCTACACATGGTTGTGGGACAAGCTCGCCGGAGAACGGTATTTTGGCTTTCCTCCTGCGATCATGATTTTTATGGCGTTTTGGTTAGTGCTAGGTTACACGGGGCTGCTTTCGGCAATTGGCTTTGGTTCGATCGCGAATACCGCTCATCTGGTGGGCTTAGTTGCAGGTTTGCTCGCGGTGCCGGTGGTGCGCCGTTTTGCTAAGTGGCGCTAGATTATTCTGTTAGAATGAGCGTCCAGTTTAATTGAGGAGCATAGCTTTGACTTACGAAGAGATGTTAAAAGCGATGACGCCTGAGATGCATCGAGCGTTACGCACAGCAGTGGAACTCGGTAAGTGGCCCAATGGCGAAAAACTGAGCGAAGAGCAGCGTGGTATCTGCTTACGTGCTGTTATCGCTTATGATCAGCAAAACCTTCCAGAAGCCGAGCGTACCGGTTACATCGATCGTACTCGTCCGGATGGTACCCAGCATGGCCGAGATCCTCTCGAGCCGGACGTTTTAAAAATCATCACTGACAACTAAGGGCAGGTCATGCCAATACTTGGACAGGGTGCGCTGAGTAAAATGCGCACCCAGCTTGATACGCCCGTGCGTTACCAGTTGGAGCTGGGTGGCGCGATTATTGATATGAACACGCTGCTAGATAAGCGTATCAAGTTAAGCTATCTCGGTGAGATCAACTGCACTCACTGCGGTCGCAAGACAAAGAAGAGCTTCAGCCAGGGTTTCTGCTACCCCTGCTTTAAAAAACTCCCGCAATGTGATGTCTGTATCATGAGCCCTGAAAAGTGCCATTTTGCAGCAGGAACGTGTCGTGACTCAGGATGGGGAGAGCAGCACTGCTTTGTGCCCCATGTTGTTTATCTGTCCAACTCTTCCGGTGCCAAAGTTGGCATTACACGCGGCACGCAGGTACCCACGCGTTGGATTGATCAAGGTGCGATTCAAGCACTACCCATCTTCCATGTGGCAACGCGCCGTCAGTCTGGGTTGATCGAGGCGGCTTTGCGTGAGCACATCACTGACCGTACCAATTGGCGCAATATGCTCAAGGGCGCCGTTGAGCCTGTTTCGCTAACCGAGGTGCGTGACCAGCTGTTTGATGCTGCCGCTGATGCACTGCAAGCGGTGCGTAGTGAGTCGGGGGAGGATCAAGTTCAACCACTTAAGGATGGTGAAGTACTGGACATTACTTACCCGGTGGTTCAGTATCCTACTAAAGTCGTAACGCATAATTTAGACAAAACGCCAGTCGCTGAGGGCACATTATTAGGTATCAAGGGGCAGTATCTTATTCTCGATACCGGTGTTATCAATATTCGTAAATTCACCGCCTATCACGTTGAGCTGAGCGCAGATTAAGGGTCGCTTTTCATGTCTACCACTCCATCTGTTATCTATCTAAAAGACTATCAAGTACCACCTTTTTTAATTGAGTCGACACAACTACGTTTCGAGCTAGAAGATGATCGCACACTCGTAAAAGCTGAGTTGCGCCTGACGCGTAACCCCGAGTGCCAAGTCAAACCGCGTGGTTTGTTGATGCACGGTGATGAGTCCCTGCGACTTTGTCGTCTTGCAGTTGATGGGCAAGTTTTAACGGCAAAAGATTACAGCATCGACGCTGGCACGTTGACGATTGCGGAAGTTCCTGATCAGTTTATCTTGGAGTCGGTTGTTGAAATTGACCCAGCAAAAAACACTGCGTTAGAAGGGCTGTACCTATCGGATGGCGTCTACTGTACGCAATGCGAAGCAGAGGGCTTTCGCCGTATTACCTATTATTTAGACCGCCCAGACGTTATGTCTGTTTTTACAACAACCGTTGTGGCGGATAAAGCACGCTTTCCGGTATTGCTCTCTAACGGCAACCCTGTCGCTGAAGGAGATGATTCAGACGGCCGCCATTGGGTTACGTGGGAGGATCCATTTCCCAAGCCTGCGTATCTGTTTGCCCTCGTCGCGGGTGATCTCAAGCACATTGAAGATACTTTCACGACGGCCAGCGGCAAACAAGTAGCGTTGCGCCTGTTTGCTGAAGAGAAGGACTTAGACAAGCTCGACCATGCGATGACATCGCTGAAAGCGTCAATGCGCTGGGATGAGCAGGTGTATGGCCGTGAATACGACCTTGAGATCTATATGATCGTTGCGGTCGACTTCTTCAACATGGGGGCGATGGAAAACAAGGGGTTGAATGTTTTTAACACCTCCTGTGTTCTAGCGAGTCAGAAAACAACGACCGATGCGGGCTTTCAACGTGTTGAAGCCGTGGTTGCGCATGAGTACTTCCATAACTGGTCAGGTAACCGCGTCACTTGCCGCGATTGGTTTCAGCTCAGTTTGAAAGAGGGCTTTACCGTTTTTCGCGATGCGGAGTTCTCAGCTGATATGAACTCGCGCACGGTTAAGCGCGTCGAAGATGTTCAGCTACTGCGTACTGCACAGTTTTCGGAAGATGCTGGCCCAATGGCCCATCCCGTAAGGCCCGCTTCGTTTATCGAGATCTCCAACTTCTACACCATGACGGTTTACGAGAAGGGCGCTGAAGTTGTGCGGATGATACATACCCTGCTGGGCCCTGATCAGTTCCGAGCGGGCAGTGATCTGTATTTTGAGCGTCATGACGGTCAAGCGGTGACAACGGACGATTTTGTAGCGGCGATGGAAGCGGCGTCTGGGCGGGATCTCACGCAGTTCAAGCGCTGGTATAGCCAAGCTGGCACACCGGTTCTTGATATCACTGATGAGTACGATCCAAGCGAATCTGTTTACCGTTTGCGTGTTAAGCAGTCTTGCCCTCCAACGCCAGAAGCAAGCGAGAAGGCTCCTTTCCATATCCCGCTGCAAGTGGGGTTATTGTCTCCCGAAGGCACGGATATGCCGCTTGAAAACGGTGCAACGACCGTGACGCTTGAGCTTACGGAGTCTGAGCAGACTTTCACCTTTACAGGTATTCCCCAAAAGCCAGTGCCGTCTCTGTTGCGAGGTTTTTCGGCGCCCGTAAAACTCAATTACGCATACAGCCAAGCGGAGCTTGTGTTTTTAATGCAGCACGATAGCGATGGCTTTAACCGTTGGGAAGCGGCACAAAAGCTTGGGGTTATCATCTTACAGGCGCTAATTGCTGACTATCAGGCAGGAAGAGAGCTCATCCTATCTGACGCATTAGTTGGGGCTTACCGCGCGGTATTGAACGATACTACGCTTGATCCGGCGATGGTTGCCAAAGTGTTAACTTTGCCATCGCAAGCTTATCTTGGTGAGCTCTCTACGCAGATCGACGTGGATGCTATTCATGCGGCGCGTGAGTTCGCTATGAATGCACTGGCCTGCGCACTAGAAGCGGAGTTTAGCCAAGCGTATAAGCGCTGTCTGATTGATGTCGCTTACCAACCGAGTGCTGAGCAAGTTGCGCAACGGATGCTGAAAAATCTATGCCTGAGCTACCTGCTAAGGGCTGGAAAACCAGAATATTTGGCGCTGGCTCAGCAGCAGTTCTCAGATGCTGATAATATGACGGACGAGCAGGCGGCGTTGGCGCTCGTTGTTCATTCTAACTATCAAGACGCTGCGCCAGCGATGTTAAGCCAATTTTACAGCCGTTGGAGCCAAGAATCTTTAGTGGTAAACAGCTGGCTGGCAGTACAGGCAAGCAATCCGTGTCCGGGTGCGCTTAGCCAAGTTGAAGCATTGATGCAGCATGAAGCTTTCAACATGAAAAACCCCAACAAAGTACGCAGTCTGATTGGGGCTTTTTGTGGACAGAACCCGGTTAATTTTCATGCGAAAGATGGCAGTGGGTATCGCTTCTTGGCCGATCAAGTGGTCGCATTGAATGAACTTAATCCGCAAATTGCGTCTCGCTTAGTGGCCCCACTGACCAAGTGGAAGCGTTATGATGAGACACGCCAGCAGCTGATGCGTGACCAGCTACAACGAATTATGGATAGCGCGGAACTCTCGCGCGATGTATATGAAGTAGTGAGTAAGAGTATTTAGTAAGTTAGAACTTTAACAGCGATCTGTTAGTCTTACAGATCGCTATAAGTGTTTGATCAATAATAATGTTAATTAAAGGTGTGCTGATGGACCGTAAGCTTTCATCTGAAGACAAGTTTAATATCCAGCAAAATTTTCGTCGCTATCTTAAGTTTCAAGATCAGTATGATGGTACGAATGAGGTAGTAAAAGCTGCTAAGTCGAGCCGTGTTTGGATCGTTGGCGTTATCGCGCTATTTTTTGCGCTTGCGTCTGACTTCTTCTTGGGCGCTGCAGCAGCGCTATTTGGTTTATATTTTTATCGTATCGTTTCGGCGTCTATGAAGTTTGGTAACGCTGAAGAGGGCAAAGAGGATACGCAGCGCTGGTTTGCCACAAAAGGTCTCAAGCTTGAGGGGCGCGTGCTCTATTTCCGCGATGATCAGATGCTAGATAACCCAATCGACCCGTTCGATGACGCGGTATACAAATAAGTATGTCTCCTGAGCCAGCTAATATGCTGGCTCTTTCTTTCTAGGGCGAAAGCTCGCTCCGTTTGTTTGCTTCTTTGATATTGGTACTATGAATGTCTACGTGCGTCTCACGTCAGGTAGGAGGACGTATTTGTGCCGATAAAAAAAGAGTACCAAGGTCTCACTAAACGCACGCGTATGATGCTTGCGACGGCTGAGGCGGATAATCTCGACTTTAAGCGCGACGCATCTGGTGTTAAGAGTATCGATCTGGTGGCATTTGCGAACGCCGAGCATGGCGGAACGATTCTTATTGGTGTCGATGAGTACACATCAAAAGATGGTTTGCAGCGTGGTAAGGTAGTGGGGTGTTCGGTCGATGATAATGCCCGCTTAATGCTAATCAACAAAGCCACCGATTGCTCCCCTAATATCGATGTCCAAATCTATATCGAGAACCTCAAGGCAAAGCCTATCTTCCGTGTTGAAGTCCCTTCCGGGCGTTTAAAACCCTATGCCTCGCCACGAGGTATGTATTCGATTAGAGCTGACGGCCGTAATCGGGCGCTATTTCCTGAAGAGTTGCTGCTGATCTTTATGGATCGAGAGGGCGACAAATTTCTATCGCGTTTTCGGCATGCTGTCGCAGAGTTGGAGGCGCAAGTGGGCGGAATCAACCAGTCCCTGAGCGGCGATATTATGGCAGTCGCAGATCACATACATGATCTGGATGATCAGCTCCAGCGTACTCTAGGAAGATTGCAGGGCCTAACGGATAGCACCAAAAAGCGCTCACGCAATCTGCTGCAAACCCTAAAAGATAGCCAAGACAGTCTCGATAAGCTTGAACGCTTTCTTTTAGAGGACTCGTTTACACATCAGCGTGACGAGCGCCTCATAAGTCTTGAGCATAAAGTCGACCAGTTGTTAACGATAATTCGCGAGAATGCTGAATGAGCCAACCTGATTTTTTACGTCGCTGTAGCCATTGGATCTTTGATCTTGATGGCACGCTGACAAAAGCTGTCCATGATTTTGACCATATTCGTCGTGAGTTAGCGATACCTGAGAGCGAAGATATTTTGGATTATATCGACGGGTTACCGTCGGCAGAGCGGATCGAAAAGTCCAAGCGACTAGATGAGTTAGAGCACTTTTATGCGCTGCAAGCGGCACCGGCCGAGGGGCTAGAAGCGCTATTTTCACGGCTAGCGGAGCGTGATTGTATGTTTGCGATACTCACCCGTAATACGCGTGACTTTGCGTTGATGTCGCTAGATTCTATCGGTATTGGGGATCTCTTTGCGCCAGAAATGGTCTTAGGACGTAATGAGGCTGCGCCAAAACCCAGTCCAGAAGGCATTCAAAAGATATTACAAGCGTGGCGAGTTGGCGCTGGGGATGTGCTCATGGTTGGTGATTTTATCCATGATCTTAACGCTGGGCGAGCAGCCGAATGTAGAACGATTCACGTTGATGCAGATACCAGCCGAAACTGGCCTAAAGTGACAGATTATAGATTTAGGTCACTCCATGAGTTGTCGCTGAGTGTGTAAGCTGTTGTGAAGCTTACGGTGAATGGGGCCCAGCGTAAGTCTGCATTAGCAGGGTAGGTGAATAGGCACCTACCAAAGGTCTTAAAACAGTGCGGAGGCATCGATATGACAGTTATCGACGAGCTACAGCGGGACCACGTCAATCTGGGGCGCTTACTAGAGATATTGGATCGCAAGATCATCAAGCTCAAAAGTGGTCATCATCCTAACTTCAACCTGATGGCTGATGTGATTGACTACATCGCAAACTACGCAGAAGAACACCACCATCCACGAGAAGACAAGATTTACGCGCACTTCAAAGGCCGGGACGAGCAACTTGATCAAGCTTTGTTAGAGTGCGAGGCTCAGCATGTTGAGTTAAGAGGTAATGCTGAGAAACTGCTCAGTGTTATTGATGATATTTTAAACGACGCTGTGATTCCGATGGATGAATTTATTGCCCACTTGGAGTTATTTGTTGAAAACGAAAAGTCCCACATGCGTATGGAAGAGATTGCGGTATTTCCGCTGATACGCGATGTGGCCACAGATCCTGATTGGGAGCACGCGAGTGCGCTCGCACCTGCGGTTAATGACCCGCTATTCGGCGCACGGTTAGCGGACGAGTATCGAGATCTCTATCAGCAGTTGCTGGATGACATTGAGCAAAGCGCTTAATTTGCAGCAGGCAGGGGTTTGCTTTGTGTGCGGTTTCGGCCCGCATGCTTCGCTTGATATAAGGCTTCATCAGCAGTACGCAGCAAAACATGCGCGTGTTGCTGGTGGTCTTTTTGGCTTAGTGTCATGAGCGGCTGGTAGCTGGCGCACCCGATTGAGGCGGTAATACGAAATGGCGCGCCCTCTACGCTGCGCAGGATCTCCTTGGCAAGTTGCGTACGCAGGTTTTCTGCCACCATCATCGCTTGCTCTTCAGCACAGCTGGGAAGCAAGATGGAAAACTCTTCGCCACCATAGCGTGCAACGAAATCTGTTTTTCGTAGCGTTCCTTTTAACAGCTTCCCTAGTGTACGCAGGACTCTGTCACCGGTTTGATGGCCATATACGTCGTTGATCTTCTTAAAATGATCAATATCGATAAATAAACAACTAAGTGGCTCGCCAACTCGGTTGGCGCGGGCAACTTCTCGCAAGATTTCCTTATCAAAGGCTCTGCGATTGTGCACGCTAGTGAGCATATCGATGATGCTGATACGATGCAGGTGCTCGCGTGTCATGCAGTTTTCGATACACACCGCGATAACCGACATCAGGTGAGACAGGTACGTGTAGCGAATATCTGCTGTGTACCTAGCAATATCCTGTGAGCCAAGGTTCAAGCAGCCGATCAAGCAGTTCTGCCGTACCAGCGGCATGCGAGCTGCACTAAGAATGTAAGGGTGGTCAGGAAAAACGATTTTACGAATATCGTTGTCGACTTCGCCGAAGGCTAATTGTTCATGTGGATGAAGTTGGCGCAATAAACGCAGGTCGGGCTGAAAGTACACCCGCTTTCGCTCTTGATGCCCTAGCTCGCTGAGTAGGTCTGCCGCGATATGCTCTGGATCGAAGAGAAACAGCGTAACGGACGATAGCCGGAAGGTGTCACGAAACTTATTGAGCAGGATATCGACTAGCTCACAGAGGCGGTTGCAGGCCAGTAGCTCGAGCTCAACCTCAAAAAACTGATTGAGCAGTGTCTCGTTTTGCTCTGCTTGGATCAGGTCAATGCGTCGCTGGCGTTTGAGCTCAGCATTCTCTAATTCGAGTAGCTTCCTATCCATCATGTTTACCTAGTCGGCTGGCGCAACGGTCATCTGGTTTTGTGATCATCTACTAGATATCCCATTGAAACTGGGTCAAATTGATCTTCCCTCCGTTGAAGGCAACATCTTCTGCTTGAAGGCGAGCATATTGCTCGTGATACTTCGCCGATGCTTTAGGAAAGGATAGTTGTCCCTGTGCATTGATCACGCGGTGCCATGGAATCGTGCTTTTGGCCGGGAGCTGCCTTAACGCTTGACCAACCAATCTTGCGCCTCTGGGAAAACCAGCAAGCTTAGCTATCTGTCCATAAGTGGCTACTTTGCCCTCTGGGATATGGGCAATGGCAGTGTAAATCGCTTCTTGGCGTGTTGGCTCAGTCATTGTGTAAATGTAAGTATGCTGGCTGCTACTGATACCAATATACATGAGATTGACGTGAAGTGTGTGTAGTAACGCTTAGTTATTTGGATCAATAAATCGGTATAAATAAAAAAGGCCCCAGAGGGGCCTTAATAGAGGTTACATATTCGGATAGTTAGGTCCGCCTGTGCCCTCAGGGGTCACCCAAACAATATTCTGTGCTGGGTCTTTGATGTCACAGGTTTTGCAGTGGACGCAGTTCTGAGCATTGATCTGGAAGCTCGGTTGGCCGGCGTCATCCTCTACCACTTCATACACACCCGCTGGGCAGTAACGTTGTGCCGGTTCCGCGTAAGTTGGCAGATTTTTCGCCAACGGAACGCTCGGGTCTTTTAGTGTCAAGTGGCACGGTTGGTCCTCTTCATGGTTCGTGTTGGAGAGGAAAACCGAGCTGAGCTTATCAAAGCTCAAGACGCCATCCGGTTTGGGGTACGCGATGGGTGTAAATTCCGATGCCGGGCGCATCTGCGCGTAGTCTTCGTGGTTATCACGCAAAGTGATCGGTAGCTTGCCGCCAAAGATATTTTGGTCGATAAAGTTGAACGCACCGCCCAAGAACGGCCCAAACTTATGCATCGCCGGTCCAAAGTTACGTGTGCGGTATAGCTCTTCATACAACCACGAGTCTTTGAATGCCGTGTTGAAGCTGTCGAGTTTCTTACCACCGGTGCAACCGGCTTGCAGCGCGGCAAAGACGCTCTCGGCGGCTAACATGCCAGACTTCATCGCGGTGTGCGTCCCTTTGATCTTGGCAAAGTTCAGCGTACCGGCATTACAACCGATCAGCAGACCGCCGGGGAAGACCATCTCAGGTAACGCATTGAAACCGCCTTTCGCGATTGCACGCGCACCGTAAGAGACGCGCTTGCCGCCCTCAAGGTGTTGCTTTAGTACCGGGTGATGCTTAAGGCGCTGGAACTCATCAAACGGACTGATGTATGGGTTGGCATAGTTCAGATCCACAATCAGCCCCACCACCACTTGGTTATCATCCGTATGATAGAGGAAGAAACCACCGCTGGTGCCCCCTGATAACGGCCAGCCAGAGCCGTGCACGACTAAACCCGGCTTGTGCTTAGCAGGATCGATATCCCATAGTTCTTTAATACCGATGCCATAGTGTTGTGCATCGGCGTCTTTATCCAATTCGAATTGGCTGTAGAGCTGTTTACCCAAGTGGCCACGACAGCCCTCAGCAAACAAGGTGTACTTGGCATGCAGCTCCATGCCGGGCATGTAGCTGTCTTTCTCGCTGCCATCCGCACCAATGCCCATATCACCGGTCGCGATCCCCTTAACGCTGCCATCGTCGTGGTATAGCACTTCCGATGCGGCAAAGCCTGGGAAGATCTCAACACCGAGGGATTCAGCCTGCTCACCCAACCAGCGTGTCACATTCCCTAAGCTAACAATATAGTTACCTTCGTTGTGCATGGTTTTGGGAATCAGTGCATTGGGCAGTTTCTTTGCGCTTTCCCCGTCTTTTAGCAGGTAGAGTTCATCTTCGGTGACCGGGGTATTTAGAGGGGCACCGCGCTCTTTCCAATCGGGGAAGAGTTCATCTAGGGCGCGTGATTCAATCACCGCACCCGATAAGATATGTGCGCCCACTTCTGAGCCTTTTTCTACGACACAAACGGTCAGCTCTTGTTCAGCTGCATTAGCTTGTTGCATGAGTCGGCAAGCTGCCGAGAGGCCCGCAGGCCCTGCACCGACGATGACAACATCAAACTCCATCGATTCACGTTCCACAATCAATCTCCCCTTGCTCTTGTCTGTTGCTTTGATATCGTCACTAGTGCGATAGGAAAAGCTGTGACTTTTTGTTATTCGATCAATGACTTGGATTTGATTATAAGTGAATTCCCTTATTTATTGAAATGGGTCTGAGTCAAAATACAACTTTCGGATAGCGCTAAATGCTTGAATATCGAAGCTGAATACGTAATATAAGGGAAATTACTTATTTCTGTGCTCGCGCAGGATTCCAAAATAACGCCGAATAAGAAAGAAAGGTAAACGCAATGAAAGTGCTGGTAACAGTCAAACGCGTCATCGACTACAACGTAAAAGTGCGTGTGAAGTCCGATAACAGCGACGTTGATTTGAGCAACGTTAAAATGGCGATGAACCCGTTCTGTGAGATCGCGGTAGAAGAAGCGGTTCGCCTAAAAGAAGCTGGCGTGGCAACGGAAGTGGTTGCTGTGTCTCTCGGAGCAAAGAACTGCCAAGAGCAGCTCCGCACAGCATTAGCACTCGGTGCCGATCGTGCGATCCACGTGGAATCTGACGAAGTACTTGAGTCACTCACCGTGGCTAAGCTGCTTAAAAAGGTAGTTGAAGAAGAGCAGCCTGACCTCATCGTGATGGGTAAGCAGGCGATCGATACAGATAATAACCAGACTGGCCAGATGCTTGCTGCATTAACAGGTTACGGCCAAGGTACTTTCGCTTCAGAAGTGAAAGTGGAAGGTGGCAAAGCGCAGGTAACACGTGAAGTTGATGGCGGTTTGCAGACAGTTGAACTGGCACTGCCAGCGATTGTAACAACAGATTTACGCTTGAATGAGCCGCGTTATGCATCACTGCCTAACATCATGAAAGCGAAGAAGAAACCATTGGATGTTAAGACACCAGCGGATCTAGGCGTTGAAGTTACTTCCCACACGAAAGTACTGAAAGTAACACCGCCGGCTGAGCGCCAAGCGGGTATCAAAGTAGCGTCTGTTGAAGAGCTGGTCGACAAACTGAAGAACGAAGCGAAGGTGATCTAATGGCTATCTTAGTAATTGCAGAACATGACAATGCATCACTGAAAGGTGCAACGTTAAATACTGTTACAGCGGCGACACAGATGGGTGGCGATATCCACGTCTTAGTTGCAGGTGAAGGTTGCCAAGCAGCAGCGGATCAAGCTGCAAAAGTCGCAGGCGTTGACAAAGTATTGGTTGCAGACAGCGCAGCGTATGCACACCAATTAGCTGAGAACGTTTCTTTGCTTGTTGCTGAATTGGGTAAGGACTACAGCCATGTGGTTGCACCTGCAACAACGTCGGGTAAGAACTTCATGCCACGTGTTGCTGCACTGCTAGATGTAGCTCAAGTGTCTGATATTACGCGTGTTGAATCTGCAGATACGTTTGATCGTCCAATTTATGCGGGCAACGCTATTGCAACTGTTCAATCTTTAGACGCGATCAAAGTTATCACAGTACGTACGACTGGCTTTGATGCCGCTGCTGCAGAAGGTGGTAGCGCTGCGGTTGAGGCTGTTGGTTCTACGCACGATGCGGGTGTTTCTAGCTTTGTAGGCGAAGAGATGGCTGTATCTGATCGCCCAGAGCTGACCGCTGCTAAAGTCGTTGTCTCTGGTGGCCGTGGTATGGGTAGCGGTGAAAACTTCGCTCTTATTGACGCGGTTGCAGACAAGCTTGGTGCTGCAGTAGGTGCCTCGCGTGCAGCGGTTGATGCAGGCTTTGTACCGAACGATATGCAAGTAGGTCAAACTGGTAAGATCGTTGCACCAGAACTGTATGTTGCGGTAGGTATCTCGGGCGCTATCCAGCACCTTGCGGGTATGAAAGATTCAAAGATCATTGTTGCTATCAACAAGGATGAAGAAGCACCAATCTTCCAAGTTGCTGATTACGGCTTGGTTGCTGATCTGTTTGATGTTCTCCCTGAGTTGGAGAAACAGCTTTAATCGGAATGATCGATTAAAACATGGCTTTTGCCTTTGGTGTGTGATGCACCATTTTCTTGCTTGTAGCCCGGCTTTGCCGGGCTTTTTTTATGGTGCGAATTCGCTAGGATGGTACCTCAACGAACCACCAAGGAGATGTACACGTGATTCTTGACCTTAACGAGATGGATAAAGCCTCGGTCTATCACACGATGACGCAAACGCTCGTGCCAAGGCCGATTGCGTGGGTGCTATCTGAGTCAGTCCAAGGCGCTTTGAACCTTGCGCCTTTCTCATACTTTACAGCTGTTTGCAGTGATCCACCGCTGATAATGATCTCGGTTGGTAAAAAACCGTCGGGTGAAGAGAAGGATACATTTCTGAACATTATCGAACAGAAGCAGTTTGTGATTCATATCGCTGATGAGCAGCTTGCTGAAGCGGTTACGCTTAGCTCAAAAACGTTACCGCGGGACCAATCAGAGGTTGACTTATGTGGCTTACAAACAGTGAGCGAAGCGGGTTTTGCTTTGCCGCGTCTCGTCGGTCCAAAAATCGCCATGGCTTGCAAACTACATAACACACAGACGATGGGGGCGTTGGATCAGAACTTAATTTTTGGTCAGATTGAGTCGATCTGGATTGATGATCACGTTCTTGCAGAAGACGCACAAGGCCGGATGAAGGTCATGGCTGACCAACTTAAACCGCTGGGCCGCTTGGGTGGCTCTGAATATCAAATCTTTGGCAACACGCTATCGGTTGCGCGCCCTAAGTAGGAGTGGTTATGGATACTCAGCAATCATGGGCGATCAAGCAAGGTTCTGCGCTGCACCAAGAGATGATCTCGTGGCGGCGAGATATTCATCGACACCCAGAAACAGCTTATGAAGAGGTGAGAACCAGTGAGCGTATTGCTCAACTATTAACCAGTTTTGGGCTCGATGTTACCTGTGGTTTGGGTCGGACTGGCGTTGTTGCTGTGCTTCAAGGTGAGCGCGGTGGTGATGAGATGATAGCGTTGCGTGCCGATATGGATGCACTGGATTTATGTGAGCTAAATGAGTTTGAGCATCGCTCTTGTCGTGACGGAAAGATGCATGCTTGTGGTCATGACGGCCATACCGCGATGCTCTTAGGTGCCGCAAAGCACCTCGCTGAAAATCCCACATTTACGGGTAAGGTCTGTTTTATTTTTCAACCTGCTGAAGAGGGCAAGGCTGGTGCCCGTGCCATGATACGCGATGGGCTCTTTGAGCGCTTTCCAGCCACCCAAGTGTTTGGTATGCATAACTGGCCTGGTTTGGCAGCAGGTGCTTTCGCGGTGCACAGTGGCGCTGTGATGGCATCAACCGACTCGTTTGATATTGTTATTGAGGGGCAGGGCGGACATGCGGCGATGCCGCACTTGGGGGTTGATCCAGTGGTGGTTGCCGCTCAAGTTATCATTGCGCTTCAAACGGCGGTGTCCCGACAAACCGATCCACTGAAGTCGGCGGTATTAAGTGTAACGACAATGCGCGGCGGTGAAGCGTATAACGTCATTCCTGAATCTGTCACGTTGACGGGCACCTGTCGCTCGTTCTGCCCTGAAGTAAAGCATCAGTTAGAGAGACTAATTCAGAAGCAGGCACATCATATTTGCGAAGCGTTTGGTGCTAAAGCAACGGTGACATATCGGGCCGGTTACCCCGCGACGGTGAACACAGCACAAGAGGCGACCGTGGCTGAGACCGCGTGCTTAAGCCTTGTTTCGCCAGATCAGGTTTTGACTGATATGCCACCGAGTATGGGGGCGGAAGACTTCGCGTTTATGCTGCAAGAGCGTCCGGGGGCATACATATGGATTGGCAACGGCGATCAGGAGGGCTTTCGAGGCTTACATAACCCCTATTATGATTTTAATGATGATGTGCTGGCGTTAGGCGCCAGTTACTGGGTTGCGCTGATAGATCAGTTGCTATCACGCTGAGTTGATATGTTGTGGGTACAAAAAAGCCCAAGCTATATGGCTTGGGCTTTTTATTTGGCAGCACACATGTGCTGCCGTTTATATGAGACGCCTTAGGCGATAGCCGCCAGTGCTGCATTCAATGTCGCGGATGGACGCATTACACGCTTCACTGTTTCACGATTAGCATGATAGTAGCCGTCTAGCTCAGCAGGCTTGCCTTGGCAGTCCGCTAGTTCAGCAACGATCTTCTCTTCGTTGTCAGCCAGAGTCTTCGCAAGGGTTGCAAAGTGTGCAGCAAGTTCTTCGTCTTCTGTTTGAGCTGCAACTTCTTGTGCCCAGTACAGACCTAGGTAGAAGTGGCTACCACGGTTGTCTAGTTCACCCGTTTTGCGAGAAGGAGACTTGTTGTTTTCCAGCAATTTGCCTGTTGCTGCATCCAAAGTCTTCGCCAGGATTGCGGCCTTCTGGTTGTCTTTTTTGATGCCTACATCTTCAAGAGATACCGCCAGAGCTAGGAATTCACCTAAAGAATCCCAACGCAGGTGGTTTTCCTCTTCTACCTGCTGTACGTGCTTCGGAGCAGAACCGCCTGCGCCAGTTTCGTACATACCGCCGCCTTTCAGCATAGGCACGATAGATAGCATTTTCGCTGATGTACCTAGTTCCATAATTGGGAACAGGTCAGTCAGGTAGTCACGCAGAACGTTACCGGTAACAGAAATTGTATCTAGGCCACGGATCTGGCGTTCCATAGAGAAACGGATCGCTTCATTGTATGACATGATGTGGATATCAAGACCGTCAGTATCGTGTTCTTGCAAGCACGCCTCGACTTTCTTTTTCAGTTCCATATCATGCGCACGCTCTGAATCTAACCAGAAAATAGCTGGCGTATTAGATAGGCGCGAACGAGTCACGGCAAGTTTCACCCAGTCACGGACAGGCTCATCTTTCGTTTGGCAAGCACGCCAGATATCGCCATCAGCCACTTCGTGAGACATCAGAACTGTACCGTCCTGAGCTACAACGCGCATTGTGCCTGCTTTGCACTCGTACGTTTTGTCGTGTGAACCGTACTCTTCTGCTTTTTTCGCCATCAAACCAACGTTTGGTACAGTACCCATCGTTGTTGGGTCGAATGCGCCATTTGTTTTGCAGAAGTTAATCATCTCTTGGTAGATGCGAGCGTAAGTTGATTCAGGCATAACAGCTTTGGTATCTGCTGTTTGGCCATTAGCATCCCACATCTTACCGCCGTTACGAATCATCGCTGGCATAGAAGCATCGACGATCACGTCAGAAGGTACGTGCAAGTTAGTGATACCTTTCGCAGAATCTACCATTGCAAGCTTTGGACGGTGCTCGTAGCACGCGTGGATATCCTCTTCGATCTCTTCACGCTTAGAGCGTGGTAATGATGCGATTTTGTCGTATACGCTACCGATACCATTGTTCGGGTTCACACCCAGTTCTTCAAAGAGTTCGCCGTGTTTTTCGAACAGCTCTTTGTAGAAAACAGTCACAGCGTGACCAAATACGATCGGGTGAGAGACCTTCATCATGGTCGCTTTCACGTGTAGGGACCACATAACACCCGTATCTTTTGCATCTTGCATAGAGGCTTCGAAGAAATCACGCAGCTCTTTGCAGCTCATGCGCATGCTGTCTAGTACTTCACCTTTCTCAAGCGGCAGTTCTTTCTTCACTTCAACGTTGCCTTGTGGGTCAACGTACTCAATGCGAACAGAGCCTGCATCGCTCATGGTGATTGATTGCTCGCTAGAGAAGAAGTCGCCGTTACGCATGTAATCAGCGTGCGTTTGCGATGCTTGGCTCCACTTGCCCATCGAGTGTGGGAACTTGCGAGCGTATGCTTTTACAGCACCCGGTGCACGGCGGTCAGAGTTACCTTCACGTAGAACTGGGTTTACTGCAGAACCTAAGATCTTGGAGTAGCGCGCTTGGATCTCTTTGTCTGCTTCGCTTTGAGGATCTTCTGGGAAGTCAGGGATGTCGTAACCTTGAGATTGCAATTCTGCGATACAAGCCTTCAACTGCGGTACAGATGCACTGATGTTTGGCAGTTTGATGATGTTCGCATCTGGATCCTGAGTGAGGTTGCCAAGGAACGCTAGACCGTCTTCAACTTTCTGGTCATCGTTTAGGTTATCGGGGAAGCTGGCAAGGATACGTCCAGCCAAAGAGATATCAGTGATTTTGATATCGATATCCGCAGCCGATGTGAACGCACGTACGATAGGTAGTAAAGAACAGGTCGCTAGAGATGGCGCTTCATCTGTTAGCGTGTAGTAAATCGTTTGTTTTGTAGTCATTTTTCATCCCCGAAAATTTTTAGCTGTGTCGCCAAAGACTTGATTTTAAGCGGCTTTTAGCTGCCTAACTCCACGATATCAAGCCCTTTCAGTATGTAATGCGGACGAGATTATAGCTGAATCGTGTCTGAGGTTATACGTTTGACCTATCCACTTATGGCTAATAAGCGCAACATTTTGTAAAAAATCTACAATGCTGGTTGGTGTAAAGCTGATGGAATTCTGTTGAATTAAGGTAATTCGCAGTAAAAGCTCTCGTTGGGGTCAGCAAGCGAGGGAAAATACTCTTCCAAAATGATTGAGACTTTACGGAACGTCTCCTGCAGGTCGCAGAATGCGGCGACCACACGCGGATCAAATAGCGAACCGCTTCCTTGCAGTATGATGTTGGCCGCCGCTTCATGTGACATGGCATGTTTATAGGGGCGCCTCGAGATGATGGCATCGTAAACATCGGCAACCGCCATGAGTCTAGCAACCACCGGGATCTCATCACCTGCGATACCTTGCGGGTAGCCGGAGCCATCCCAGCGTTCGTGATGACTTAACGTCACTTGCTGTGCATAGCGCAGGAAGCTGCCAGCGCTATTGCGTGCCTCATGAGGAAGTAATTTCTGGGCCGAATGAATGGCGTCGAAGCCGAGGCAGGTGTGCTTCTTCATAATCTCGTATTCATCTGGCGTTAGCTCTCCCTCTTTCTGCAGAATGGCATCAGGTATCGCGACTTTGCCGATATCGTGAAGAGACGCTGTTTTGTAAAACAGTTCGATCGTCGCATTGTTGTCGAGGTCTGCTTGGTAGTCAGGGTGGTAACGTAGGTATTCGGCGAGTGCTTTCACATAATGTTGGGTACGCAAAATATGGTTACCGGTGGCGTGATCACGAATACGGGCCACGGATGCTAGGCATAAAATAGCGGCCTCTTGGGCGGCATTGAGTTGTTCGCGGTCTGATAACCGGGGTGTGTTTTCAATATCACTATTGAAAGAGCCTTGAACAATTTCCGCAATATGTACGTGGGTATTGATCTTCGCCATGACAGTCGAGGTGTGCCAAGGCTGAACTAGGTAGTCTGTGGCAATGTCCGCGACGGTTGGGTATTGGGCTTCATGTTGGCACAGAACAATGATCGGCAGGTTAGTGCGTTGAAGCTGTGCAAGTTGGGTTGGAGCATTGGCAGCGATTACTGCATCAATCAGTATTGCGCGCAGGTGTGAGTCGGCATGAAAGCGCTCGAGTTGGCTGTGTTTAATCAAGTAGTCGTGGCTGAGAATATCCGTAAGTGGTTGAACCTGTGGAAACTCAGAGCTGATGATCGCGATCGATTTCATAATAGCCTAGTGGTGTTGTTCCATTAACCAGCAGTTAGAAATGGCGCGGCGACTCTATCATTTTTGACCATGCTGCGCTTTTGTTGCGAAACAAGATGAACAATACCTTGATCTTATCCCCATTTTCATAAGATTAAAGTATCTAGCACGTAAAAAAATCCTGATTGGGTTATAATCGCCGCGTTAAAAAACACGACAAGAACGCTGGACGGTGGAGCAACCTATGACGAGTATCACGATTATAAAACCTGATGATTGGCACCTGCACTTTCGCGACGGTGACATGCTGAGGGAGACAGTTCCAGCAACGGCTCGTTGTTTTGAACGCGCTATCGTGATGCCAAATTTGGTGCCTCCTGTCGTTAACGCCAAGATGGCGTTGGAGTACAAAGGTCGTATTCTTGATGCAGTACCTGCTGGGCACTCTTTTGATCCACTGATGACCTTATACCTTACTAACGACACAACAGAGCAGGATATAGTGGACGCCAAAGCTGCGGGTATTCCTGCTGCCAAGCTTTACCCTGCAGGTGCGACTACAAACTCCTCTGCTGCGGTAAAAGAGTTGGAAGCGATGTATCCCGTCTTTGAAAAGATGGCTCAGGAGGGGATGCTGTTATTGGTACATGGTGAAGTCACCGACCACCATGTCGATATTTTTGATCGCGAAAAAGTTTTCATTGATCAAAAACTTACGGCTATTGTGTCCCGCTTCCCGGAACTGAAAGTCGTGTTTGAACATATCACTACCGGCGATGCTGCCGCGTTTGTGGCTGAAGCATCGGACAATGTTGCTGCTACGATCACGCCGCAGCACCTCATGCTTAACCGAAATGATCTGCTAGTTGGGGGCGTGCGGCCACATAACTTCTGCTTGCCGGTGCTGAAGCGTAACACCCACCAAGAGGCACTGCGCCAAGCCGTTAAAAGTGGCTCGCCCAAGTTTTTCTTAGGTACTGATTCTGCACCTCATGCAAAAGAAGCAAAAGAGAATGCCTGCGGCTGTGCTGGATGTTACAGCGCGTGGGGAGCGATTGAGTTGTATGCACAGGTGTTTGAAGAACTCGATGCACTGGACAAATTAGAGGGTTTTGCGAGTACTCACGGACCTGACTTCTATGGGCTTGCGCGTAATAAAGATACGATTACGTTAGTGCGTGAAGAGTGGACGATTCCGGATGAGATTATCTTGCCAGATGGCCGCCCAATTGTGCCATTCCATGCTGGGCATGTCGTGCACTGGAAACTAGCTAGCTAAAACAAAAAAGGCTCTGTGAAAACAGAGCCTTTTTTCTAGCGATCGAATTACATTTGCGATTGCTGGTAGTTCTGCAAGCCAATCTTTTTGATTAGCCCCAGTTGTTGCTCCAACCAGTGAGCATGATCGACTTCTGTGTCTTCTAGAAGCTGCTGCAAGATAGCGCGTGATTGGTAATCCTGCTCCTCTTCGCAGATGGCAATGACTTCTTTCAAACGCTTGCCTACGGTGTACTCGATATCTAGGTCGCTTTGTAGCATCTCTGGCACATCTTTACCGATATTAAGCCCTTCTCGTGTGACCATATCTGGAGTGCCTTCCAAGAACAGAATGCGCTCGATTAGGGCGGCTGCATGACCTTTTTCATCGTCAAATTCATGATCGATGCGTTCAAACAGCTTGCTGAAGCCCCAATCGTCATACATGCGAGAGTGGATAAAGTACTGGTCCATTGCTGTGAGCTCGAGCGCAAGAAGGGAGTTTAGACCTTCGATAACGCGTTGATTGCCTTTCATGTTCAATCTCCCTTTTACATTTGTGACTGTAGGTAATTTTCGATGCTGGTCTGCTCAATCAAGTACTGCTGTGCTTCAATCCAGTCCACATACTCTTCTTCATACTCAAGAATATCGACAAGAATATCGCGGCTGACGTAGTCACCTACGTTTTCGCAGGTGGCGATAGCATCACGCAACACAGGTAGTTCAGCAAGTTCGAAATCTAGATCGCTTTGCAGCATCTCTTCAGTGTGCTCACCGATACGCAGGCGGTCTAGGTGTTGGAGGTTAGGTAGCCCTTCTAGGAAAAGCACACGCTCGATAAGTGCATCCGCCTGCTTCATGTCTTTGATCGACTTTTTATAGGCTTTTTCATTGAGCTTGTTGAGGCCCCAGTTTTTATACATTCGCGCGTGCAAAAAGAACTGGTTAATCGATGTTAACTCAGCTGTTAGCACTTTATTCAGCGCAACTATAACTTGCTTTTCCCCTTGCATGTGAAGGTCCCCTTAGTTAACGAGTTCATAGCGATACTTGAGATGCTGTATTTAAGCATAGTTTTATCGAGTTGAAAAAAAGGCATTTGAAACAAGGATATAGCAATTGTAGATAATCTTTATGATAACTGTTATCATTAGCATCAAATATCTTAACTAGGTCTTTTAATATGTTTGTATGTATCTGTAATGGCATTACTGATGGTGATATTCGTCAAGCGCTATCGGAGGGTGCTACAAGTGTACGAGATCTACACCGCGAGTTAGGTGTTGGTAACTGTTGTGGTAAGTGCACAAGAACGGCTCGTGATGTTTTGCGAGAGCATCAGAGTTTGTCAGAGAGTGCCTATCAACTCGCGTACGAAGCCTGTTAACGCTATTAAAATAATTCACGCATATATCGTGTTCCCATAAAAAACGCAGCACCCGCTGTGTTTTTTTTGATCTATACTCAGACAAGAGCGCACAAATTACTGGTTGATGTCACCGCAGTGTTATCACGGTTAGAGTATCTCCGTTTCCCATCATGGGATCTTAGCCGAAATCATTTCGGCCCTCTCGGAGAGGCCCTAGGGCCTCTCCGGTTCAACTTTGATAAGTCTCCCTTTTGATCCATTACAGGCTACAATTAAGCATAAGGCGTGTCGAAACTATCCGCGCGCGCTCAGCTTACCGGGTGAGAGATATGGCAAAAGGTAGAGATAAGCATCAAGAGAGGCATCACGGGCTATCGCTTTATGGGAAGGATTTAGTACGCCGTTGTGCTGCACATTGTGAGCTTTGCAATAGCAGTGGTAGGCCGCTCGAGATCTTTGAAGTGCCGCCGGTTCCTGCAGATCCTGATTTTTCACATTGTCTTATGATTTGCGCTGAATGTAAGGGGCAAATCGAGAAACCAAAACGCCTAAATGCTGACCATTGGCGCTGCTTAAATCAAACCATGTGGAGTGAAGTGGAGGCTGCGAAAGTGACCGCCATTGTGCTACTAAAGCAATTGGAGCAGACGGAGAGCTGGGCGCAGGAACTCCTAGAAATAGCATACCTTTCCCCGAGTGAAGAGGAGTGGGTAGATGCGTGGAAGCTTATTTAGTGATGGTTTTTGTTAGTCGCTTTATGGGCTTCTTCTTTGGTCTTCGAATAATTGATTGTTTATCTCTTTTCAACGCATACGCCTTAAATACTGAATTTAAGACGCATTAAATACTGTGTTTAATTAACTACACCTTCCTTGATTAGCCTTTAGGCGAAAATTGTCACTAATTTTAGTTACCCTCCGTGCGTTTATAAAAACCTAGACTAGACTTTGGGACGAGACCTAGGTGTTTCTCTATCAAATGTTCGGCGTTGGAAACCTTTGCAAATCAAAGCAATGACACTGGCGGCGGCACATTGAGAGCAGACGCTTTTATATGCCTTGGAAAGCGCATACAAGGCTCATTGAAGACATTTATCCGCGAACTTTTGTAAGCCTGTAGACCGTGGAGGCGGTGCAATAACTATGTCTAAGCTATCTCTGAAGAATAAGATTCTTCTGCTAACAATCACCCCGTTGCTGGTGGCAACGGCCATTATCATGCTTATTGTGAACAGCCGCCTAGAAGCATTGGGGCAAGCGGAGCTCGATAACACACGAGATCAGATGTTTCGTGCTAAGCAGGAAACATTAAAAAACTACATGCAGATGGTACTCACAACGGTACAGCCGGTTGTAGAACAAACCGCGGCTGACGATGCTGCAGGGGTGGCGCGCGTGGCAGATCTACTGCGCTCCGTCAAATATGGCGAAAAAGGCGATGGCTATGTGTTCGTGTATGACTACAGCGGCACTGCGGTTGCCATGCGCCCGAAGCCTAGCCTTGAGGGCAAAAATATGGCTGGCCTGCAAGACTCCAATGGTGTTCGTATCATCGCCGACCTGATTGCGGAGGCTAAGCGTGGTGGTGGTTATGTTCAGTATCGTTGGAATAAGCCGTCAAAAGATGCTGAAGTGGATAAGCTCAGCTACGCGCTCGCCATTCCTAAATATGGCTGGATGATTGGTACCGGTTTTTACATCGACGATATTGATGATGCTGTGGCAGCTGCTGAACAGCGAGTAGCCGAGCAACTGACGGAAACGCAGCTATCGATTGCTGGCGCAGGTCTGATTTTAATCGCTATCTGTGCCACCATCGCATCGTTGGTGACTTCCCGTGTGACGCGTCCATTGGCCAACACAGCCGTTGCGCTGACTGATATCAGCCAAGGTGATGGTGATTTAACCCGCCGTTTGAGTGTTGAGTCGAGCGATGAAGTGGGCCAAGTATCGCGTGGTTTTAATGACTTTGCCGACAAGATCCAGCGCCTTGTTATGGAGCTTAAGACCGGTGTCGAAGATTTGTCGACATCAACCGGTCAAATGACCCGTGTTGTATCTGAAACACACAGCGACGTGCAGCAACAGCGCCAAGAAACGGAGCAGGCGGCTGCTGCGATTCAGCAGATGGCCGCAGCTGCCCAAGAGGTATCAAGAAGCGCTGCAGGCGCTGCGAGCGCGGCGCGTGAAGCGGACGTTGAGTCTAAGTCTGGGCAGAAGGTTGTTGAAGAGACAATCGTCGCAATTGAAGGTTTATCAAATGAGGTCAATCGAGCATCTGATGTGATCGCAGCGCTTGATAGTGACGCAGATAAGATAGGCTCTGTTATCAATGTCATCAAAGACATTGCGGAGCAGACAAACCTCCTTGCGTTAAACGCCGCGATTGAGGCTGCGCGTGCCGGTGAGTATGGCCGGGGGTTTGCGGTTGTTGCTGATGAGGTGCGCACGTTGGCGAATCGTACGCAACATAGCACGGAAGAGATTCAGAATATGATTCTGCGTCTACAAAACGGAGCACGCGAAGCGGTAGGTGTTATGGAAGCCAGCCGAGTGCAAGGCTCGGAAGCGGTTGCTAGAACCGGACAAGCGAGCGAATCGTTAAGCCGAATCACGCAAGCGGTGGGCACGATTTCCGAGATGAATACCTCAATTGCAAGTGCAGCAGAAGAGCAGACCTTTGTTGCTGAAGAGATAAGTAAGAGCGTGCACCAAGTGGCAGAGATTGCTGAAAGTGCATCGCGTAACGCAGATGGCTTATCCGCAACGACTGAGGGTATGTCGTCGCTTGAATCTCGTTTGATGGCGTTAGTTAAGCAGTTCAGAGTATAAGTTTGCTCAAAACAAACCTAGCCGGTGCTCTTTACAGTACCGGCTTTTTTTTGCCAGTCTGTAGAGACCTCCAAACTCACAAGGTAGTGCTTTGATGGATATGCAGTGGGACACTTTGTTATCCCCCAAACGACATGGTCACGATGAGATGCAAACGCGCACATCTGGCCGTAGCCACTTTCACAAGGATCATGATCGTATTGTTTTCTCTAGCGCGTTTCGACGACTTGGGCGCAAAACGCAAGTGCACCCGCTTGCGCTGAATGACCATATCCACACACGCTTAACTCACTCCATCGAAGTGGGCTCCGTGGGGAGGAGCTTGGGTATCCGCGTGGGAGAGTGGCTGCAAGATGAATTGCCGCAGTGGGTTACACCCGGAGACATCGGCATGATCGTGCAAGCGGCCTGTCTCGCTCATGATATTGGGAACCCACCGTTTGGGCACGCAGGTGAATATGCAATTCGAGATTGGTTTAAGCAACCGGCTAATAGGTATTTCTTGGAGCCGCTGACAGCACAAGAGCGGCTAGATTTAGAGACCTTTGAGGGTAATGCTCAAGGCTTTCGGGTGGTTACCTGCATCGAGAATAATCTTTATGACGGTGGACTTAGATTGACCTATCCAACGCTGGGTAGCTTGCTGAAATACCCATGGACAGCTGAACATGCAACCGCAAAGGGTAAGTTTAGTTGCTATCAAACCGAGCGCGATATGTTAGATCGTTTGGGGGGGGAGCTCGGTTTGATAAAGCAGAGTGATGGCCGCTGGTGCCGACATCCTTTGGCTTACCTTGTAGAAGCTGCAGATGACATTTGCTATGCGATCTTAGATCTTGAGGATGCGATTGAGCTAAATATTTTGACCTTCGATGATATCAAACCCATTTTGTTGCGCATTGGTGGCGATACTCAGGACGAGGAACAGATATTGAATTCGGCTGCATCTGCGCGACGCAAGATATCGGCACTTAGAGGACGTGCGATTGAGAGCATGGTGAGTGCTGCATTCGATACGTTCAAGCAGCACTATGCATCGATCATGGCAGGTCAGTATCAAGGGGAGCTGCTACAAGATGGCGATAGCGATGTCGCACGCGGGATTTGTGCAGCAAAACAGCTGGCTAAGGATCAAGTCTTCCCTGATACTCGCAAAACAGAGCTAGAAGTGGGGGCTTATAGTTGTTTGGGTACTTTGCTGGAAGCGTTTTGCCAAGCGGTTTATGAGCACCAAAGCGCGACAGCGTGCCGAGAAATGAGCTATCGCAGTGAGAAAATCATCAGTTTAATGGGAATTCATGCCCCAGATGCTAGCTGGCCGCTTTACCAAGCCTATATGAGGGCATTAGACTTCATTAGCGGAATGACAGATAACTACGCCACTTATCTTGCAAGACAGATCAGTGGACTCTCATTTGAGTATCGGACACATTAAATGGCATCACTACAAGACCAACTTAGCAAACTTGTTTATTCAACGGAGTCGGGTGACCAATGCCCAGGTTGTCGCCGAGCAAAGGATGCATGTGAGTGCGCAGAACTTGAAGATCAAGCTCGTTTAAGCGCATTAGATGGTGTCGTGAGAATTCGTCGCGAGGTCTCTGGCCGCAAGGGCAAAGGCGTCACAACGGTCAGTGGTGTCCCTGTTACAGCGGCGGAGCTAAAAACACTGGCCAAGCAGCTCAAACAGCAGTGTGGCACTGGCGGAGCACTAAAGGATGGGGTGATTGAAATACAGGGAGATCACCGTGCTAAAATCAAAGATGTACTTGAAGCAAAAGGGTTTCAAGTCAAGTTAGCAGGAGGCTAGACAACCTTATGGCTAAGAAATGTGCGATGTGTCAGCGCATTCGTGTTGTTGCTATTTTTGTGACGATGGTGGCAGTGTTGCTTCTCACCATGATGGGGCAGTCGCGGGCGGAGGTTTATACCTATATTGATGATCGTGGCAAGAAAGTCTTTGTGGGTAACTTAGGTCAAGTACCACAGAAGTACCGTGATCGTGCAGTGGCGAGAACGCCATCGGGTGAGGTGAGTAATGTCTCGTCGTTTTCATCGTCTAACGAGAAAGCCGCGAACCGTATCCGAGAGGAGTACGGTCTCACGCGTTTGCGTTCGCAGATTAGTAAGCTAGAAACGCGTGTCGAGTTGGCGAACAATCAGATCGTTGTACCCGTTGAGGTGATGCACAACGGCGGCCGCAAAACGCTGCGCATGATTCTAGATACAGGGGCGTCGCGCTCGGTTTACTACACATCGGCTCTCGCTGGTCTTGCTTATCAGCCCAAAGCTTCGGGGGCTTCTCAAGTCGCCGGCGGCGGTGTGGTAAAAACACAAATCGCATCACTGGATACGGTTAAAGTTGGCCCTTATACCATCAAAGGCGCTGATGCCGTTATCATGGAGGATAAGAACTACGTCTCCTATGATGGCTTGCTCGGGATGGATTTTTTGCAGCGCGTAACCTACGAAATTGATAAAGAGCGCAGCTTACTAATCTGGAATCCTAAAGAGCACAAGTCTTTGAAAGAGCAGTTGAAAAAGAAAACTGAACCGGATGAGGCTCCGCAGGCTGCAGCGGGACAGTCAGACGAGTAGCAAAATTCAGACATAAAAAAGTGAGCTTTAGCTCACTTTTTTATTGCCTGCGCCAATCTGGTTTACCTTAGATGGCCTCAACCGCTTCTTCGGCAAGTCGCAGATCCATTGTTGCTTTGAGCAGTTTGAACAAACGTACTGCGGCGTCAATCTCCTCTTTCCGGTTGGTCAGGCTTTCGATATTAAGGCCAAGAGGCACACCAAGATGAATACATGCATCGAGAATTTGCTCTAAGCTGTTGCGGCAAACTCGAATCGATTCACCTAGTGGGCTGCTTGCGTCCAGAATGCGATAGCGGGTAGCTTCTGGAACAGAAATCCCCAACCACTCCATAAACTCAAGTGTTTTCGCGCTACCGCATGGAGCAAAGGTGAGAATAATACGTTTTGGCTTGATGCCTTGAGTGCGGCACTCCCGTGCGTATCGGCTGATAAGGTCGATGGTCGCTTGGGGGTTATAAACCGCTTGCGAAATAAAGTAAGAGCAGCCTTGCGCTGTTTTCTGCATGAGCCGCTGGTGCTCATCTGCTTTTTTAGCATGACGCTCAGCAATCGTGACGCCGCCAAGGTGAAAATCCCGCGGATGTTCTGCCAACGCGTCGTAAGCTTTAGCTAAGGGTAACGCCACATCTTTTGCTGAAGAGGGGCTACCGACAAGCACGATATCCTTCACGCCATATACGTCCTGTGCTTGTGTGAGCCACTCGTCAAACTCTGCTTTGCCTCGTTGTGAAACGCTTTTGTAAGTGATCACTGGGTGTTTTGACTTCTCAGAGAGTAATTTCGAATACGCTCTCGGGTCGTGCGTCTGCATGAATGGGAAAGGGCGCGGAGCCGAGATACGGCTGCTCTCGTCTTGGATGTCATAGACGATCAGACCGTCGTAGTCGATGGCGCTTAAGCGTTCGAGCAGTTTATTGGCGATCTCGCTAACCTGCTCCATATCCGTGCTGTCCTTTGGTGGAGTCGTACCAACAAAGTAGACACCACGTGATGGGTCTGCGAAACGGTCTTTTAATAACGTGCTCATGATTAGGGTCTGCGTCTAGTTGTTTAAGATGGAATAATTCTAACAGTGAAATATTTTCAAGTAATTAGTTATAAAAATGAAAGTTTTCGAACTTAAGTTGAGTTTATTTAATGAAGGCGATACAACGTTAACTAGCGATAAGGAGAAACCCTATGCCATCACCTCAAGTCACGTTTGATTTTGCAGAGATTAGCCGCCAGATTGGCGATGCCACAGAGACGGGTACACCGCCGGTTGATCGATGGAATCCTAATTTTTGTGGCGATATTGATATGCAAATTAAACGCGATGGGCGCTGGTTTTACTGTGGCACGCCGATTGGTCGCCATGCGATGGTTAAGCTTTTCTCGAGTGTGCTCTGGCGCGAGGGCGAGCACTACTTTCTGAAAACGCCGGTTGAGAAGATTGGTATCCAAGTGGAAGATGCCCCGTTTCACGTTAACCATTTAGATGTGATCACGAGAGATGGAAAGCCCTACTTGCAGTTCGTCACGACAACGGAAGATGTGGTTATCGCAGGTGATAAGCACCCCATCAGAGTGGTGTCTGATCCAGAAACCGGTGAGCCGTCCCCGTACATCATGATTCGTTTTGGTATGGAGGCTCTGATCAGCCGTAACGTGTTTTATCAGCTGGTGGAGCAGGCGAGTGAAATGCTATTTGAAGGCCAGCCTGCTTTTGTAGTGCATAGTGGCGACGCTACTTTTTCATTGGGTACTAGCGCTTAACTTGAGCTAATAGGCGGTCTAATTGGTTCGCAAAACTCTGGCGGTCTTGCTGGGAGAGCGGTTTAGGTCCATCGGTGGCGACGCCGCTGCTACGTAGTGTCTCCATAAAGTCCCGCATTGATAAGCGCTGCCTGATATTCTCTTTTGTATAGAGTTCGCCGCGAGGGTTCAGCGCTAACGCATGGTTATCGATCGTCTCCGCTGCTAAAGGGATATCAGCTGTAATAACTAAATCGTTCGCACACAAGTGTTGCACGATATAGTTGTCAGCGACATCGAAGCCTGCTGGAACTCTAATACTTTTGATAAAAGGCGACGGTGGCGTACTAATCAGTTGGTTAGCGACTAGCGTTACCTGCGTTTTGGTACGCGTTGCGGCTTTAAAAATAATCTCTTTTATGACGCGAGGGCAAGCATCTGCATCAACCCAAATTTGCATGAAGTGTGTCCTAAATTGATGGTACGAGCATACCTGACTGAACCGCCGGTAGTGTCTCCATTTGCTGCATCCAGCGCCAGACGTTGGCAAAGTCCTCAGGCTCGATCTTTTGATACGCGTGGCGCTTGGCCCATGGGTAGATGGCAAAATCGGCAATCGATAGTTCATCTACAACAAAGCTGCGTTCAGATAAACGTGTATCCAGCACTCCCCAGAGGCGCTGTGCCTCTTTATTGTATCGCGATACGGCATAGGGTACGACCTCAGGAGCAAAGCGGTTGAAATGGTGCGCTTGGCCTAAAAACGGGCCGAAACCACCCATCTGCCACATCAACCATTCATGCACTTCATAACGTTTACGCGGAGAAGATGGCATAAATTTACCGTATTTCTCAGCGAGATAGATCAGAATCGCACCAGTTTCAAACAGTGATATCGGCGTGCCATCTGCGTAATCATGGTCGACGATGGCAGGAATTTTGTTGTTTGGGCTGATGGCTAAAAAGTGGCTTTGGAACTGGGCCTGTTGAGTGATATCAACGGGAATCACGCGATATTCAGCACCAACAGCTTCCAGCATGATAGAGACTTTCCAGCCATTTGGTGTTGCCCAGGTGTAGAGGTCAATCATGTTAGTCTCGTTGGGTTTGGAAGTGCTCGTAAATCTGCATCAGCTCTTGCTCCGTAAAGGTAACGATAATGAGCTGCTGGCCAGGTTTAATGAGATTGGGGTTCTGCCCTATTAAGCCTTGCTCGTAGTTGTAGATATAGGTTGTTTGTGCCTTATCATGAAGTAACTTACCCAGATATGAGCTGCTTCTGTTGTTGAGGACTTCGTCGGCTTCGTCTGGGATATAGGCTTTTAGTGTCTCGGCGTTGCTTGAAACTTTGATACCGGCTGCAAATGTTTCGGTGAGCCCCGATTGCAGAATACCCCATAGCCCTTGTTCATCATCAGGGTTCACTGCGTGAATATAGAAGATCCGCTTTTCGGCGCTGTCAGACTGGTCGATCAGCTCTTTTAATTGCACTTGATTAGCGAGGCTAAGAGCGCGCACGTTCTCTGCGGAGAGTGTGGTTTGTACAGATGGCTGTGCCCCATTAGCGGATGAGGGGTTGAAAGTGGAGACAGCCACCCCAAATGATTGAGCGCTACTGTCATCCACTGCCACGTTGCTTGAGCCATCAGCAGATACTTGCTCAAGCACTGCCGAGTGCTGCTGAGCCTTCAGCTCGGGCAAGTTAATAAGCTGCGATTCGGTAACGAAGTGGCGCGCTTTTCTGGCATCAATTGCCGTGGAAGGTGTTTCGGTCAGTTTGGCAATGTGCGCTTCGGCCTGTTGAGTGAGCTCAGTTTTTAACTGCGGGGCACTTTCGACAGGCGGTTGTGTCTCAGGGTTAGAGGGTAGAGCAGAGGACGTAGGCGGTGTTTCGCTATCTGAAGGGTCAGGAATAGCAAAATAGAGCACACCAATCGCGATCAAAATTGCGACGAGTACGAGTGTTCTTAACATCAGTAGAGCTCCTTGTCTGCCTATCCAATACCTCTTGACTCTAAAGGAGTTTCTTCTGCGAATAAAGCACTGCGCACCAACGAATTATAAGTAAGGAGCCGTTCCGATGGATAACCATGATGCAGACTTTTCACAACTGATGTCAGCGGAGGGTGTTGTACCGCTTAGCCAAGAGAAGAAACCTGTGAAGAGCTCCGGTACTGCAGATGAACAAGCACTAGAAGCCAGACGAATGGCTGCTGTGGCCGGACAAGATGAGGGCCTCACAACGGGGCCTCTTAACTGGCTAAACCCTCTAGACCCAATCGAGTGGTGCCATGATGGTGTTCAAGCTGGTGTTTATCGTAACCTTCGTCTCGGTAAGTACAACGTTGATGCACGCCTTGATCTGCGGGGCAGTAGTGCCCCGGCGGCGCTGTCTGAGCTGCTTAGTTTTGTGAAAGAGTGTATGAATTACGGTATCCGAACTATCATGATCAATATAGGTAAAGGCGATACCGTGCGCTCTAAAGGGAACCAATTGAAAAGTTATCTTAATCTTTGGTTACCCCAGTTGCCCGAAGTTATGGCGTTTCACACGGCTAAACCGCAGCACGGTGGAAGGGCGGGCGTGTATGTGTTGCTACGTAAAAGCGACGAAGCGCGACGTGATAATCTAGAACGCCACCAAAAAAGGCGTTAGTCGCGATGGCATTGGTCTGAGTAAGTAGGTGTTGCATATGCGTGAGCAGATAGACGAAGTACTTCAATTTTGGTTTGGCGATCTACAGGATGGCTTTCCTGTTGCCGACCGTAGCGCACTTTGGTGGGGCGGCGGCGAAGCGCTTGACCAACAGGTTGAGGCGCTGTTTGGGCCGCAAGTTCGTCGTGCGCTGGCGGGTGGCTTAGCCGACTGGGAAGAGACGCCGCGAGGGCGCTTAGCGCTGGTTATATTGCTTGATCAGTTCACACGTAATATCTACCGCGGCAGTGCCGAGGCTTTTAGCGGTGACGAGCAGGCTTGTGCGTTGGTGAAGCGCAGTCTCGAACGTGACTATGATCTTGCCTTAGAGGTGAGCGAGCGCCTCTTTTTTTACATGCCCCTTGAGCACTCAGAATCGATGGCGGACCAAAACCTATGTGTCAGTAAGATGGAAGCACTCTATACCTGTGTGGATGATGCTAATCGGGACAAAGTCGTTAATGCGGTAAATTTCGCCAAAGAGCACCGCGACGTGATCGAGCAGTTCGGTCGGTTTCCTCACCGGAATCAAGCGCTTAATAGAGAGTCGACAGAAAAAGAGCTGGCTTATCTTCATCAAGGTCAGAAAGGCTGGGGACAGTAGGGTAAGGAAGTTGACTAATTTCCTCTCCCTTAGGCTGGGTTAAGCTTTGAGCTAATAAACTGCGCTATACTAACTGCTTTTATCGCTGGAGGATGGTTCATTGCGTGCTGGCTTTGAGAAGAAAATTACGGTTTTAATGGCGGCAGCGGCGCCCTGTGTACTTTTGGGCACGGTGCTGTTGATGGTGCTTGCCGAAGTGCCGTATCAAACCGTTATGATATTGCTGCTCGCCAGCGGGCTAATGTCTCTATTAGTGTTTGGTAACATCGTTCGCTATGTGAACCAAAACAGTGCCTTACAAGAGCGCCTCGCACTGGCTCAAAAAGGCAAAGATATTGTGACAGGCCTGCCAGATGAGAGTGAGTTCCTAGCACGTCTAGACGTGGAGTGCCGCCGTAGTTTGCGTGAATTTACGCCAATTTCGGTGATGCTGGTGGGTGTATCGTCCGAGAGGCTAGCTGGCACGCCGGCTATTCACATCGCAGAGACGCTTATCCGAGCAGTCTATCGCCCCGGCGATATGGTATCTCGCATTAGCGAAACACGTTTTGCGTTGATCTTACCAGCAACAAACGAGCGTGCTGTTGAACTTGCAGAGCGCTGCCTTAAGGACCTGCGTAAGTTAGACAATGACGAAATAATCTCGATTGGCCTCTGTACGTTCCAGCCTGCAGCAGGGCTGACCGCAGCGAAAGCGATTAGCCGTGTTGGTGGCTTACTAGAGCAAGCTCAAACTGAAGGCGGCGATCGTGTTAACGCAACGGCAGAGAAACAAGTTGACCCGTCTGTTATCTATACCCACTAGTAATGCCTGAAGGGCGTACTTTACTGACGCGCGAGCTAGACCGCTTACGGCGTTTAGCACAGTCTCGAAATCAGCGCTTTGCACTCTGGTTGACAGGTGAGCGCGCCTTTCTAACATTCTGCCTGAATGAGATCAGGCAGAATGTGTTTGCCCCTCTCAATACACTCACGATCTCTCCCATTGCTCACACTGAGCATCAGCACCACACCGTGGTGGCGAGTCCTAATCAGTTAAAACGGCTATTAGGTCAGGAGTTTGACGTAGTTTTGTATGATGCTAATTGTGGCATTAATCCGGACGCGCTAGGGCAGCTATCGGGTATGGTGCGAGGTGGCGGCGGATTTATCTTGCTATCTTCGCCTCCAGAAAACTCCGCATTTTTTGCAGATCCAGAAAAGTCCAAACTCACCGTTGAGCCCTACACCGAAAATGATGTCGGAGATCGCTTTTTGCAGCGAATGGCGCATGTTATGCAAACGCATACTGCGGTATCGCGCATTGATCAAACTGATGGTGTCGTCTCCCAGACCTGCTTTGCTACCGGCAATAACGGGCCTAACGAGCGCGGCTTAAAGGCTCAGAGTTGCGTGGTAGAAACGTTATGGCAACGTATTAACCGCGAGCCGGGCATCGCTACGCTGACGGCTGAGCGAGGTAGGGGAAAGTCTGCAGCGCTGGGGTTGGTGGCTCAGCGGGCACTGGAAGCCGGGCGGTCTGTGATGCTGACAGCACCGGACCGCGGATCAGTAACCAGCGTATTGAAGTTTGCAGGTATTTCGCATGAGGGTGTCTACCTTCCTCCTCACGAGATGCTGGCTGCGCCCAGGTGTGATCTTCTCTTGATCGATGAAGCCGCTGCAATTCCCAGTTATTACCTGCATCAGCTAGTTGATCACGCGCCCCATGTAATCTTGGCGACGACAACGCAAGGGTATGAGGGAACAGGGCAGGGTTTTGCTCTAAGATTTATGCAGTGGTTGCGTGATAAGCATGAGTCAGTCACACAGCTATCACTCTCAGCGCCGATTCGGTGGGCCGAAGGTGACCCTTTAGAGGATTTTTTTAATCAGCTACTGCTTTTAGATGCATCAGCACGGCGCCAACAAACTAAGTTGACCTCCCCGAGTCCGGTGTCATACCAGCGTATTTCGCGTCAAGCACTGGGCTGCGATGAGAGCACCTTAATACAGCTGTTTGGGCTGCTTATCGATGCCCATTACCGAACAACACCGGGCGATCTCAGGATTCTCCTTGATAGCCCCAACATGAGTATCTGGCTTGCCAGGGTGGGAGATGATGTTGTCGCTGCTTGTTTGATCGCAGAGGAGGGGGAGCTACCTGAACCGCTTGCTATGGATATTTGGCGCGGTCGGCGCCGTCCCCGTGGTCATCTTGCGCCGCAGCTTTTGATCGCACAAGCCGGACATCAGCAGGCTGGGCGCTATCGTTACTGGCGTGTTGTACGTATTGCCGTGCAAGACAGTATGCGCCGACAGGGCATTGCAGCGGGGTTGTTGCAACATATCGAAGCTCAAGCCGTTAAGGGTCATGTCGACTTTGTTGCCGCTTCATTTGGTGCCAGTCCGCAGCTCCAACGCTTCTGGCAAACGCAAGCGTTTCGCTGTGCCCGGTTAGGGACAGCTCTGGACACCGCAAGTGGTAGCTTTGCGCTACTAGTGCTGAAGCCACTTAACGAACACGCCAACAGTGAGGCTGCTCGTTGGGAGGGGCATGTCGGGTTTCAGTTAGCTTATGGGCAAGCTACATGGATGCAAAACATAGCCGCGTATATAGATACTGCGTTATTGCCTAAAGCTATGCAGCCTGACCTTAGTTGGTGTAACAACGATATTGAAGGGTTTTGCTTTCATCATCGCACCTATGAATCGGTGGCTGCATCGATAAAGTTGCTAGTGGACCGAAACGCAGATCAACTGATCCAGCTGAGTGAGCGCACTCGGCAGCTACTCGAAGCCTGTGCTAATCGACAAACGTCGCAGCAGATAATTCAGAAATTTGGCCTGCGAGGTAAACGCGATTTTGTTGCACAAATGCGCAATGCAGCCAAAAACTTGTATCCACTCATTGTTTCTGAAGAACAAATATAGTGCCGACGACCGCTTGGTCGTTCTCGTGCCGAATAATCCGATCTTCATTAAACTGCAATTGCATGTCGTGCTTAGCTGCGAGGTTTTTAATATAGGCCGTATGGTGTTGATAACGGCCTGAGGGTGTTAACTGCCAAGATTTAGCGGCTTCTTCCGATAATTTTTCTGTATTGAATACGAATATGCCTTTCGCTAGCAGAGATCGACTGATGCCAGCGAATAACGGTCCAAGTGCACCGAAGTAGATGACGGTATCAGCTGCTGTGATCCCGCTAAATGGCGGCGTGTCGTTGAGTAGGCTATCGATATCGCTCTGAATGAGCCTGTTATAGATGCTTTGCTCCGCAGCCAGCGTTAACATGTTCGCCGATAGATCAACGCCGGCTAATGCGCATGTTGGCAGGGCTTTACGAAGTTCTTTACCTACCAGACCGGTGCCGCAGCCTAAATCCAATAACTCGACAGGTGGTAATGATAAGAACTGCGTCGTCAGTGATGCAACATGCTGATGAGCGCTGTAGGAAAGTGTATTCACAAGATGCGACTCAAACTTATCAGCGCAGCTATCAAAGACGCTCTCAATGTAATCCGCTGGTGGTTGCTCAATCGCGGTACCTTGTAGTGCGTTAAGCTGGAACTGGCTGCTAGTATCGCTAGGGCACTGAGCAACATAATCCGTAAATAATGCTATCGCTAGCTCGGTGACCCCTTGCTCTGCTGCATAGTCTGCAGCGCTGCTAAGTGATGCTAGAGGTAGCGTGTCTGCCTGTTTGAGCGCTGCATTTGGCTCGCCATTTAGCCATAACACGATAGCTTTTTCGGCGCATACAGCCCAGTCATTGCGATCGATCTGATCGAGCTGCGCGAGTGCCTCAGGCCATCGTGTTTGATGTCGAAGCGATACTGCTAGGCTGAGGCGAGCATCTTGAAGTGATGGATCAATTTGCAGCGCTTTTTGGAGGTCTTGCTCCATCAGTGACCACTTTCGCAGTTGCTCAAGCGTATTGGCGCGGTTACACAGAAATAGAGGGTGTTGGGGAGCGCAGTCAACAGCCTGATTGATTGCATTGAGCGCCTCTTCATGTCGAGAGAGCAGCCCAAATGCCAGTGAAAGGTTGCTCAGAGCTTGTGCTTTCAGTGCAGGTGTTGTCGCACTTAAGCTTGCCTGCTCTAGAGATGGAATAGCCTCCTCAGGAGCGCTGTGTAGCGTTATAGCACCTAACATAATATTAGCTTGGTAGTTTTCTGGGCGGGTCTGTAAAATTTTTTTACATACGGCGGCCGCCAGCGCGCTTTTTCCTTGCTGAAAAAGTGCAGTGGCTTTTGCTACTAACGCGTCATGAGTCTTCATATCTTGGGCTTTTACACAGTAAAATGGCGCAGTTTAATTGTCCTAACTAATAAGGCAAGCCTCATGGATGCGTTTAAACCGGAACTACTGCAGCAACTGGCAACAACTCGAATGCCGTATGGAAAGTATACTAATTGCTTGCTAATTGATCTTCCTGAACCTTATGTATGCTGGTTTGCCCGTAAAGGCTTTCCGAAGGGCTCGTTGGGTGTGCTGTTAGAGGTGCTTTACGAGATTAAGCTGAATGGACTAGAGGATCTTGTAAGGCCGCTAAAAAGGGAGCAGCGTTAGTCATGACTCCGGCTGTTAATGTCGCTAAAAAAGCAAAGATCACCTTCAATTTGCATGAGTATGAGCATGATCCAAGTGCGCAATCCTATGGGGAGGAAGCGGCTGAGGCCCTAGGTCTGCCTATGGGACGCGTTTTTAAAACGTTGCTGGTTGCTCAAGAAGGAGATCAGAAGCGTTTAGCTGTTGCGGTTGTGCCCGTTGATGCACAGCTTGACCTTAAAGCACTAGCTGCGGCCCTAAGTGTCAAGAAAGTTGCTATGGCGCAAGCGGATGCGGCGCAACGTATCACCGGGTATGTATTAGGGGGTATTAGCCCTTTGGGGCAAAAAAAGCGTCTGCCCACCGTGCTGAGTGATTCGGCTCAAAGCTACGAAACACTGTTTGTAAGTGCTGGGCGAAGAGGTCTTGAGATCGAGTTAACCCCGGCAGACTTAGTTGCGCTAACTGCGGCAAAAGTCGCGAATATCGCGCGTTATTAACGGGGTAATCCAATAAAAAGGGGCTTAAAGCCCCTTATGTCATTTTAGTATTATGCTGACTTGAGTTTGCCGCTGCCTTTGCGTGCTTTATATTCAGACGCCTCTAAGCCATGTTTGTTAAGTAGCTTATAGAAGTCAGTGCGGTTACGTTGAGCAATACGGGCTGCATGAGTCACATTTCCTTCTGTTACCTGCATAAGCTTAATGAGATAGCGTTTCTCGAAATCTGCACGAGCATTGCTAAACGAAGGAATGACTAGCTCTTGATTAGATAACGCATTCGCTACCAAACCCTCTGAAATTACGGGGCTTGTACTCAGTGCTACCACCTTCTCAATGACGTTTTGTAACTGGCGCACATTGCCAGGCCATGCGGCTTGAGCAAGCAGGTGCAGGGCTCCTGGCGAAATATTTCGCACCTTGCGATTATGTTGTCTTGAGGCCGAAGTTAGGAAGTGGCGTGCCAGCAGTGGTATATCCTCTGCTCGTTCGCGCAGTGCTGGAAGTTCGAAGTTTACTACGTTTAATCGGTAGTAAAGATCTTCACGGAACTCTTCGCTGAGCATCGCTTGATCAAGGTTGCGGTGCGTCGCTGAAATAACACGCACATCAACAGGCTTGCTTTCCACTGAGCCCACTGGGCGTACAACTTTTTCTTGCAGGACGCGTAACAGCTTCACTTGTAGAGTCATCGGCATATCGCCTATCTCATCAAGGAAGAGTGTGCCGCCATCGGCTGCTTGGAAAAGGCCTTGGTGGTTGGCTGTAGCGCCCGTGAACGACCCTTTGATATGCCCAAACAGTTCTGACTCGAGCAACTGCTCTGGCAATGCGCCGCAGTTTATCGCAACGAACTTCTTGTCGGCACGGCGGCTCGCACGGTGAATAGCCTTAGCCATCAGCTCTTTACCACTGCCGCTAGGGCCTGTGATAAGTACACTAACATCGGATGCCGCTACTCGGTGTGCTTGATCAAGCATCTGCTGCATAATCGGGCTGCTGGTAATAATATCGTCGCGCCATGCAGAATCTTGGCGACGCTCAGCTGAAACCAATGCTGCTCTTACGGTATCGAGTAGCTGTACCTTGTCGATTGGTTTGGTTAGGAAACCAAATACACCTTGTTGAGTAGCTGCAACGGCTTCTGGGATGGTGCCGTGTGCCGTGATAATAACAACGGGAAGGCCTGGCCAGCTTTGCTGAATCTGCTTAAAAAGCGCCATGCCGTCCATTTCGTCCATACACAGGTCTGTGAGCACCAAGTCCGTTGTGTTGCTATTTAGAACGTTCAACGCTTCCGGTCCGCTGGATGCCGTCACCACTTCGTATCCGGACGCCTCGAGTCGCATCGAAAGCAACGACAAAACGCTATCGTCATCGTCGACTAGAAGAATTCGGGGGTACTGCGTCATGGTCTACTGTTCCTCTCTTTGACGGGTAATAGCAGGCTCAATTTGAGTGAGCGCCTCAATCTGCTGCCGCAAAGTTTCGATGGTTCTGTCGCGCTCTTGAACTGCCTGTTGGGTTGATCCCAACTTGTTAAGTGCCGCCAAGTTTGCCTGAGCATGTCTGAACCTTAGATAAAGATATTGATCGCTCGGACAGCGCGATTCAGGGAAGAGTGATAGCTGAGTAAAGAGCTCTTTGGCCTTGCTTAATGCTGCCTTATCACTGCCTGAAATGCTGAGTAAATTTGCAAGTCGAGTGGGTTCTTGAACTCTCTCAAGCATCAACTTTTGATCTGCCTCACTGAGCGTGATGAAAAGGTGCTCGTCGGCCATGAGTTGATGTAAGAGATCGTTGTCTAGAAAACAAGCAGGCTCATCCTGAGGTAGAGGTTCGACCTCGATTGAAGGCTTCGTCATGGGTTGGCAGCCGTATGTGAAGAGGGCGAGAGCAATAATACCTGCTATTTTTTTCATGATGGATCCAAGGGAATAATAAAGCGGAACGTTATTTTATCCTGTATGTTCTCGGCTATACAGAGGTTTCCATTGAGCGCCAACGCGGCTTCAAGAGCAATACTGAGGCCAATACCCGACCCTTTGAGCGGGCCATGACGTTTGCGCGTACCTTGGAAGAAAGGCTCGAATATTTTACCGACTTCGTTCTCCGGTATCGCTGAGCCAGTATTGCTAACGTCGATTGTCATCATCTGGTTAGTACGTTTTGTTGTTATCGTAATGGCGCCTCCTGTATCGCTGTAGCAGACGGCATTTGAGATCAGGTTGTTTAACACCCGCTTCAACATTTCAATGTCTGTTTTTACAGACATGCTTTCTTTCGGTGTTGTTATCTCGAGTGATTTTTCAATGATCTGAAGTTGGTGCGTATGAGTGGTTTCGCTGATAATGGCATCCAGATTAACGGGCTCAAGAGAGAGCAGATGTACTTGTTGTACGCGGTTGTAATCGAGTAGCTGCTCGATCAATTTTTGCAGGCTGATGCTGCCGTTTTGAATCAATGAAACGACGTGGTGTTGGCGATCATTGAGCGGACCCGGCACCTCTTCTGCAAGCAGGTCGGCTCCCTCTCGTAGTGTGGTGAGTGGTGTTTTCAGCTCGTGTGAGATATGGCGAAAGAATTCAGCCTTCACTGACTCCAGTTCACTTAAGTGCTCATCTAACCAGATAATCTGATCCTGAAGTTGCACAATTTCTCGCGGGCCGCGCAGCGGTTTATGAGAGAGTGGCTCACGTTTACCCACACTGCGAATACGACGCACTAACTGTCCGATGGGGCGTGATATGAGTGTGGTCATCAGCAGCATTAAAACGGCTGTGGCAACAATTAACAACGCCGCTTGTTGCCATAGTGCTGTACGGGTGGCGCGAGCCTCTTTTTGCAGCTCTTCCAGAGCGGCGAGCATTTGAGCGTGGCTGCGGTTTGTGAGTTGGTAGGTTAGCAAGGGTAGAGGCGAAAGCTCGGCACCCTTTGGGTCACGCTCAATAATGGTTAGCAAGTCATTGATAACGTTATGGTCCGGTTTGGTTTCGGCCAAGAACTTATGTACCGCAAGACGGTTTCGGTAGGTGTTAATGTTATCTTGCAGCCGCTCTAAAATGGCCGAGTTTTGGACAATACGATACTGCTGAGCGGTACGCACAATATCCTCTGCCATTCGCTCAAGAATGTTGTTCTGCTGGCCAAGTTCGATGGCCGTTTGTGTCTGCTCGTAACTGCGTTTTAGCTGCTCATCTAGCACGGCGCTGGTTTTATAAAGCAGAAAACCAATAGGTGAGATGATGAGCAGGAAGGCAATGAAGACAAGCTGCTTGAGGGAGCCGATGCGAGTAGCCATCACGGGACGTTGATTCTCATACTTTTGGATAGTTCATTCTGGCCCAAGTTGTGTGAGCGGGTAAACCTTAGATTGATTTTAGCTGTGCTAAAGACATTAGATTTTGTAGCAAAGCGGGATTAGATAACTTCGCTTTATGGAGCTCATCTGGAGCGATAAATCCATCACCATCTGTATCGATCTCGAGAAAGCGCCCGGAGAGCCTAGGGTGTTTGAGCGCTTCAGAAAAGCTAATCAGTTGGTCTTCATTTTTATCTAGAGCGGCGAGTACGATCTCGGGCATCCGGCTATGCCAGTGTTCGGGTAGCTCGGTTGCTGCGCTGAGAGTCAGTGGTGTAAGGATTGAAAGCGTGATGAGGTTTTGAGTTAGCGTTGCCATAAAGCATTCCATATGTCAGAGGGAGTACTTAGAGCAAAAAGTGTTTCATTTTTTAAAATTTATATAAAAATAAAGTAGTTATGGTTTTTTTGTTGAGTCGTGAATCTTACTCAGTGTCCCCATGTCAGCAAAGTGAGACTGAATGGGGACAAGAGTCTTTAGAAAACGTACAAAACAAATAAAATCAATGACCTAGAGTGTATGTTTTTTGCGACGTTTGCGGCAGGGCGCTAAGCATATGAGTGACAATACTTGGATAGATGGCAGGGTCTGGGCGTGTGGTGCTCATTACGCGCAGTCCCCAGATACCGGTCATCAGAAGTTTTGCGAGCGCTGCACTATCGGCGTCATCGCATAGTTCACCGTTCTCTTGAGCTAGGCAGATCGTCTGCCGCAACCGCTCCTCGATTTTGGCCAGATAACTGGTCACCACGATACGGATCTCTTCATCTTCTGTGGCAAGCTCAAGCAGGGTGTTAACCATTAAGCAACCTTTGCCTATCTCATCCTTACCCACCTCGGTGGCGATTCGCCAAACAAAACGATGTACCGCTTCAAGTGGTGACTCCGCCTCTGCGATGCAATCGTTAATGCGCGCTAAGCTACGCTCCGCGTAGGTATCTATAACCTCCATAAAGAGTCCGCGCTTACTATTGAAAGCACCGTAAAGAGACCCCGGTTTTAGGTTGGTTGCGCGTACTAAGTCGGTCACGGAAGTCGCGGAGTATCCGGTACGCCAAAAGACTGCCATGGCTTTGTCTAGTACATCGTTTCGGTCAAATTCTGCAGGACGGGCCATGCTTGTATCCTCTCTCTGACACTGCCATTATTTATCAATTAGTTATGGTACATAAGAGGTTTTCCGTCAACTATGCGGCACTGTTTCAAGTCAGGTTTTGTTACGCTTCTAGTGACTTTTCTCATAGCTGGATGTATGCCGGTTCAGCGCGAGAATGCGGGAGCTGAGGAGTTTATGCGTGGCACGGTGCGCAGTGAAGGTGATCGCTTTTATCTGGTGCCTTGTTTTAGCAAAGAGCAGCGTGAACTGCGATCAAGTTCCGCGCTAAAGGCTCGTTATCTTGAGCATACTCCCGCCCCCGGTTTGCCTATCTATATGGAGCTTATGGGAGCACCGCAGTCTGATTTAAGCTGGCAAGTCTCCAAAGTTATGCTGGCTGGCGATACCGTCAATGCCTGTGATCGTGCCCTGCGTCATGTGCACTATCGCGCGCAAGGGTGGTCGCCGCGCTGGTTGGCAGATATTGGTGAAGAGCAGATAACGGTGAGCTACCCCAAAGAGCGAAAAACTCTAAAGTTTCCAATCGATCAGTTGGATGGCATCCAGCTTGAGTGGGATAGCCGCATGGCTGGCGCAGATGCAAGCCATTCCCTGCAACTGAGCTTGCTCTCACAGGGGTGTACGGATGAGCAAGGCATTTGGTCGCCGTGGCGTGCAACAATGACATTGGATGGTGAAGTGTTTTCTGGCTGCGCACGAGCAGGTGATGTGTCGCAGCGGGCTTTACAGGGCCGCTATTCAAATGAGTTGGACGATGCGATGACCTTTGTGGTTATGGATTTGTTGCCTGACAGCCGTGTACAAATGCTACTGGATTACCGTAACGGAGAACCACTTAGTGTGATGAAAGGCCGCTGGGAGCTAAAAGGCAATGGACGTTTGCACCTATTCTTTTCAGAACGCGATCAGCAGCCAGAGCAAGCGATTCTGATTCTTAAGCGCGGGCGCAGCGGGCAGTTTGTACAGGCGGGTTACTCTGACATCTTTGGCCGGGATAGTCTGCGTTTAAGCCGCTCTGAATAGGGGCAGCTAGCTTTGATCCTCTAACAGGCAGTCGCGTGCGGCGTTGAGTTGTGCAGCGAGGTAAGTATTTCCACCTTGGTCAGGATGTAAACGCTGCATCAGCTTGCGATGCGCCTGAATAATATCATCACGACTGCAGGGTTCTTTAAGCCCAAGAATGTCTAACGCTTGGGTGCGAGACATCTCTGTGGTATTGCTTGGTGGGCTTTTGCGAGCCTTAAACAGACGATTAAGCACCGGCACGAAGCGCATCAGAAACCCATATTTTTTAAACAGGATAAGCAGCGCGGCAAATGCGCCGCCTAACCAATGGATACGTCCAGAAACGGTCAAGACGACGAGTGTGACCACAACGGCGAGAAAGATCAGTTTGAAGGCTGCGGCGCCTTTGCGCGCCGCAGGCTGTGAGTTGAACCATAGAAAACCGGCGATGACCAACGCACCCAATACGATAAGAAGAAAAGGGCTCATAGCACTCCAGAAAACAATCGTTTCAGCGTTCTAGTGTACCCAAAAACCCCCCAAGGGGTTAACTATTAAGTGGCGCTGCTGCTCGTAACGGCTTTTCGATGCCCATGTAGCGTTGGTATTTTTTCTCTTTTACATAGTCAAGGTCTACCACAACGAGCCCATCGACACAGTAGTTAAAATCAGCATCGACGCCGAAGTCTAGGAACTGCACACCGCCAGGGTGGCAAAGCTCGCTGTACTGCTTATAGAGTGTCGGTACGGAAACGCCCATGTAATCTAACTGCTCTTTCAAGATGCGGAAGTCGCCTTTGTAGTCGTCGCCGCTGAATATTTGGCGCAGGTGTGACTCGCTTTGTACAGATATCTTATAAGGAGCATTGGCGACAGCTCTGGCTTGCTCATCTTTGAAATAGTGTGAGTAGAACCAAACCAGCATATCTTTCGCAGGTGCTGGGTAGGTATTGCTTAAGCTGACGGGGCCGAACATGTAGCGTACTTCCGGGTGTTTACGTAAGTAAGCGCCGATACCATACCAAAGGTAATCGAGGCTGCGCTTACCCCAATAGCGCGGCTGCACGAAGCTTCGCCCGAGTTCGATACTTTGCGCGAAGTAACTTTGCATATTGGCTGAAAATTGAAATAGTGTACTGCTGTAGATAGGGCTATCGGGGTCATGAATTAACTTATGGACTTCCGCTAGTCGGTAAGCGCCAGCGATCTCTAGATCCTCATCATCCCAAAGAATGAGATGACGATAATACTGGTCATATTTATCGAGATCTTTCTTCTCACCGGTGCCCTCACCGACGCAACGAAACGAAACTTCGCGCAGGCGCCCAACCTCCTGCATCACAGCCGAATTTGGACTAGCATCGAAGAGATAGATTTTCTTACCATCGCCTGTTTCGCCAAGTAACTCAGCCGCTTTTAGCTCTTGTTTGAGGTCGCGGCGATCTTGCGGGTGCGCGATGGTTTTTTCGGTAACGAAGAGCGGACTTTTGCGTTTAGCGATTCGGTACAGGTGTTTGCGCAGCAGCTTGGTTTTCTCTGCGGTGGAGATAGGGAGGTTATCGATATGGCTGAAAGGGATCGCTTCGCCTACCCGTATCGGCAATGTGATAGAGTGCTTATTAAACATTTCGCGCGGAAGCAATAACGCCGAAGCTGATTTATTCAGGTAGGACAACCCATAAAACAGCGATGAGTTCTTACCGCCGACGTAAATGGGCAAAATGGGAGCGTTTGCTTTTTTTGCAAAGCGCAAAAAGCCTGAGTTCCACTTGCCGTCTTTAATGCCGGTCATGCCCGCGCGGGAGACCTCACCGGCGGGGAATACGATAATGGCTGCTTCATTCTGGAGTGCAGAAACAATGCGGGCGATATCGCGCTTGCGCGTACTTTTACCGAGGTTGTCGACAGGCAGGAAGAGCCCCTCTAACTGATCAAAATGGCTCAGCACGTCGTTAGCGATGATTTTTACATCGCGGCGTACCTCTCCCACCATTTTGAGCAGTGCGAGACCATCGAGCGCACCGAGAGGATGATTAGCGACCATCACAACGCGTCCAGACGATGGAATGTTCATCCGATCGTTATGGCTGAGGCTGTAGCTGAAATTGAAATACTCGAGGACGCGATCAACAAACTCAAAACCTGATACACCATCATGCTTTTCCAAAAAGCTGTTGATCTCATCTTCATGAACAAGCTTGCGCAGGAAGTAGAGTGCTGATTTTTTGACCGGTGTGGGCTTTGCGGTGAAAGAAGGGTATTTACTGGTTATCACTTTTTCGACGTTGATCACGAATATTACCTACTCACAAACAGATAAGACTTCAGAGTATGGCGATCACATGACCACTAGTTGACCAAATGATGACGCTTTTGTGACGTATCAAGTCGGTTGGGGCGCGGTGTGGCGCGTGGTGATAATTCAGTTAATATTTGGCGCGTTAGGCGTATGCTAACTATCTCTAACCGATAAAAAGGACACTGTGATGCGCTGGCGTGGCAATCGATCAAGTGAAAACGTTGAGGATAGACGAGGGGATCAACCACCCTCTATGGGGGTTGGCGGTGGTGGCGCGTTAAGGCTGCTACCGATGCTTATTAAATTTTTAGGTGTTAAGGGGACGCTTGTTTTAGCTGTTGTTGTTGGCGGCTATGGCTTGATGACGGGCAACCTTGGCACGATTTTATCGGTTTTGACTGGGCAACCGATGCCTCAGCAAAGCGCTCCTCAGTCGGTTCAGCAGACTGCTCAGGAGCAAGAGCTCGCGGAGTTTATATCGGTTATTTTGGCGGATACTGAAGATACGTGGGGGCAGATTTTTACCGCGAGTGGGCGGCAATACAAAGAGCCGCGCTTAGTACTATTTCGCAATGCAGTGAAGTCGGCTTGCGGTACGGCGCAGTCAGCCGTCGGGCCTTTCTATTGCCCCGCCGATCAACAGATCTATATCGACCTTGGCTTTTATACCGAGCTGAGCCAGCGCTTCAAAGCACCAGGTGACTTTGCGCAAGCATACGTGTTAGCGCATGAGGTGGGCCATCATATTCAAACGCTGCTAGGGATCTCAGCGAAGGTTCATGAAGCGAAACGCGGTGTCGACAAAGCACGTGCTAACCAGCTCTCTGTGCGCCAAGAGCTACAAGCAGACTGCTTAGCCGGTGTGTGGGCGAACAAAGCTCACCATGAGCGTAAGATGCTTGAGCCTGGCGACCTTGAAGAGGGCCTGAGAGCGGCAAGCGCTATTGGCGACGACACATTACAAAAACAGTCACGTGGTTATGTGACCCCAGACTCTTTCACGCATGGCTCATCGGCGCAGCGCGTTAAATGGTTCAAGCGTGGTTTCGAGAAGGGCAACATGGCTGCCTGCGATACTTTTCAGCAACCGATTTAATTAGCCGTCCATAAAACAGGGGCCATTGGGCCCCTGTTTATCTGTTGGTCTGATCACTGGTTGCTGTATGGATCTTTTGCCGGTAGTCAGCAGCCATCAGGCGCCACCTGTGTAGATCTTGTCTAACACCTGCTTGTTCTAAATACGCCTCTGACAGTTGGGAGTTGATGGGCAGGTTGGTGTTGCCCATTTTAGCGGGAATAAGCGCATCAGCGACATGTACTGCAGTGAGCGGTTGGAAGCCGCGCTCCTCAGATAGCTTTGGTATTGAATGTAACAATATCGCTTCAACCGCACGTGGTGGAATATTCCACATAGCCATCAATGTCGCGCCAATCTCACCATGATAGAACCCCGCAACTTTGCGTTCGGCAGCATGTAAGGGCATGTTTTCGTGGGCCGCTAACTGCAAGGCTTTCTGGTACAGCCCAGGTGCTTGAGAAGCCATGATGATAATACCAATATTGTGCAGCAACCCTGCCAGATACGCTTGCTCGGCGATGATTTTTGGCGCTCGGGCTTCTTTGGCAATATCCATCGCTAAGCGTGCAACGAGTATTGCGCGAGCGTTCATATCCTCGAACGAGAAGTGGCCCCATTTTGGGTGCGGTGGAAAGTGCCCATAGATATAGCTCGAAACCACTAACGCTCTTAGCTTGCGAATACCAATGATGGAGATCGCCTCGGGAATCTGGCTAATAGGGCGCGGCAATCCAAAGAAAGGCGAGTTGGCGACCTTGATAATTTTGGCAGTTAGCGCGGGGTCTTGTTCGATAATCGCAGCGATACGCGATGCATGTGTAGCCTCCGCGTTCAGCTCAATATTCAGGTCGTGGTATACCTTGGGAGCCGATGCGATATCATTTTCTTTGCTCAGAAACTGGCGTAGCTTGCTGCGGCTTGTTAAGCGGCTGATTTTGAGCAGATAGTTGACAGTGCCGACCACTTGGCTCACGTCGTCTGGACGCTCAAAGATTCGGTGAGTCAACTCAAGCTTTTGCGCGAGTGAGCGCGGCGACTCGATTGATGTACCCAGCTGGAATCTCAGAGTGGTCGGGCTGATCTCCTGAAGGCGGCGAAAAAGGTCAATCTCGATCAACCCCTTCAAAGACTTACATACAAACACTGCATCGACCTGTGAGTGCGCAACCTGTTCAATTAACAGATCAACATGGTCGATGCGCGAGATCTCCCATGCTTTACCGACACGGGTGATCATTTGCGGCCAGTTTACCTGTGCTGATTCAGGATCAAACAGGATCATCTTTGTGGCCCGGCTACCAAGTGAGGCTATTTTCGACATCAATATTCCCGAAAATTGGGTACTGCTTACATTATAGTGCGCGCACTATAAAATGTTTTGATGGCGCCGGGCAATGCTAACTGTTACTGATTTGAGTCATTATCAGGGTTGCTGATACGGTCTTCTGGCCGCTGTTCATCACGCATGACGCAGTAAACCCGGAAACCGTAAATAAGCGCTAGCACACTCAATAGGTCTAATGTCACAAAGATGACCAGTTCCAGCAGCCAATTGGAGCCGCCATCGCCAGCAAAGGTTTGCGCAAAGTACAGTTCGGCGATTTGCAAACCCGGATACAGAATAAGTAAACCTTGTAGCAGCAGCCAAAAGTAATCTTTGGTGTCTTCCCAGCTCTGTTTTAGGCTCTCAAATACGGGTTTTCTCTCTACGACGCAGATGAAGTCAGCAAACGCTAGGCGCACGCCGATGTAGATGCCAGGGATGATGAAGAACATCAAGCCAGTAAAAATAGCCATGCCAGAGAGAAGGAACACGAGCAATAAGCTGCGCCAGAATCGCAAGCTTGCGAACACGGCTTGCGATGGCGAGTAATCATTACCATCGACCTTAGACTGAATGTAGAGAATAGTGGCGCCCCAGAAGATCGGTAAAAGTGTTAGCCGCAGCAGGGCAAGATAGGCCATTTGTTGGCTGAGGTCGGTTGATTCACCCGCATTGCTCTCGATCCAAGAGGCGAGCAGGTTCAAAGCGATCAAAAATGGCAACTGGATCGCCGCTATCGCCGCTAGGTTACGGCGGAAGAAAAAGAACGTTTGTTTGAGCAGGTCAAGGGTATTTAGCGCTGACATAGTATCGAGAGAGTCCCTTTATTTGGATCCTATTGGATTGGCTTCAAGGTAGCGATTAACCGTATCGACAACGGCTTGGGTCTGGGGATCAACCTCTAGGTTGATCCTATCACCAACTTTTACCTCTCCAAACGTTGTAACGGCCAGCGTTTCAGGGATGAGATAGATATTGAACTGCTGATCACGAACCTCGCCAATGGTCAGGCTACAGCCGTTCAAAGCAACAAACCCTTTAGGCAATATATAAGGCAACATAGCCGCGGCAGGTTTTAGCCACAGAATACAGTTATTGTCATCCCGATCGATCGCTGTGATCTCCGCTTGGTCAGAGACATGTCCAGACAGAAGATGTCCACCAATCTCGTCACCGAATTTCGCAGCGCGCTCAAAGTTCACCACGTCATTGAGTTGCAGCTTGCCAAGGTTGGTGACTCTAAGGGTCTCTGAGATCACATCAAACGAGACTAACGTGTCTTTGAACGCCGTGATTGTCAGGCAGGTGCCGTTAATAGCGATACTCGCACCGGTCTGGAGGTTGTTCGCTGCCTCCATCGGGAGTTTAACTTGCAACGTCATAAACTGCTCGCGGTGCTCAATTGCAGTGACTTCCGCCTTACCTTGCACTATACCTGTAAACATAGGCAGTCTTTCTATCTCCAACGCTTTAAATCTGAAGCGCAAAGGATAACGTATAAAACGAAAAAATACTCACATCTCGAGGAGTGAAGATGAACTATCTGGTGACCGGTGGAACAGGGTTTATTGGACAGCAGCTTGTTAAAGAGCTGATTAAATCAGGGAACACTGTGACCGTTGTTTCTCGACAACCTCACAAGGTGGCTAAGCTGCTGGGCCAGCAGGTACACGCTGTTAGCCCAGACGATATCAAAGAGCTCGATGCAAACATCGATGTTGTTGTTAATTTGGCCGGGGCTCCGATCGTTGACAAGCGCTGGAGTGAGCACCGCAAAGCGCTGTTGCGTGATAGCCGAATCGCCTTTACAGAGCAGCTTATCAACGATTTAGAATCGATTGGTGCACAGCCAAACTGTTTTATTAGTGGCTCGGCAATCGGTTTCTACGGCAGCCACTCGGGCGGCTCGCCCTTGGATGAACAGGGCTCGGTTGCACCGGGGTTTACTCATGACTTGTGTCGTGACTGGGAAAATGCTGCGCAAAACGCGCAGACCAAACTGGGCAGCCGAGTGTGTACGCTCAGAACGGGTGTTGTTGTCGGGCCTAATGGCGGTGCACTCAAGAAAATGATAACGCCTTTTAAGCTTGGGCTGGGTGGCCCAATAGGGCATGGCTTGCAATGGATGTCGTGGGTTCATCTTGACGACGAGGTGGCTGCCATTCAGTTCTTGGTGGCGCATGACACGCTGCAAGGGCCATTCAATCTGACCGCACCGGGTGCGGTGACCAATGAGACCTTCAGTCACGCACTGGGGCGCGCCGTGAATCGTCCTGCCAAACTGCGGATGCCCGCGGTAGTGATGGAGTTAATGCTGGGTGAAGCCAGTGAGCTGTTAACCCAAGGACAACGAGTCTTCCCGGCCCGTTTGTTGGAAGCGGGCTTTACCTTTAAATACCCTGAGCTCAAAGAGGCGCTGGCTGCATCGGTTTAGTTGATAAACTGAGCTAGGGCCCTCTGTCGAGCCTATCGAGTGTCTGTTCAAGTTTTTGTTCGATGCGTTCGAGACGCTTTTCGATATCGGCAACGCGGCGGATGCTATTCAGCTGCTCTTTGTGTAGTTTTTTCTCATCTTGAGTGATAAACAGCACCGAGAAGCTTGCTGTGAGCATTGAGAACAGGCCGATACCCATCAAGATAAGCAGCGCGCCAAAGATGCGGCCCTCCGGTGTACTGGGAACAAGATCCCCATAACCTACGGTAGTGACCGTTACCCACGCCCACCAAATACCATCAGAGGCGCTCTCGAAAGCCGGGTCGATACCGGAGATAAGCAGCCCTGAAAAGACCATGATCCAGAAGCAGATAAACAAGGTAAGGCCGAGGTGGTGCTTGGATAATACGCGCCGCACATCGGTTGAGAGTCGGACGAAAATGCTCAGCATAATGAACATGCGTAGCGTACGCAGGCCCGCGGCATAGAACACTTCAACGCCCCAAATGATCGGTAGCCCCATCGCTACGATCATCAAGTTGAGCCAGTTCTGCTTGATATAGCGCCAACGGTCATCAACGAGGGTAAGCAGTAGCGCCGCCTCGGCGGTAAAACTGAGCCACGTGATCCAATCGGTGAGACCTTCAAGCGCGTCAACCGGGTAGCCCTTTGCCTCAAGATACCAGTCGATGATGATCCACAGCGCCACCAGTATCATGGGCACTTCCAGCAGGCGCGCACACTTTTTGGCTCGCTTGTTCTCGTCATCGGCCACCCCACCCAAGCCGATGCGGCTTAAAAACGCGGAGTGCCTGTCTATGGCTGGACTTGTCATACGCGCTCCTCGCCCGTATCCATTTGGCGCTTGCGTCGGCGTCTTAGCGTTTCGATCGCTTGCAACAGCAGGTCACCTTGCCACTGGGTTTTATCATCACGGTAAAAGTGTTGCTCAAGGTCGATGATAAGAAAGTCCAGCGTTTGGTTCTTAGCTGCTTTGCTAATGCCTTCGCAATTATTGATCTGAGCTTCTGGCCAAAAACGTTGGGCCCAGTCGATCAAGCGGATTTTAGCTAAGTCCACTTGGTTGTTTTGGCACGCTTGCGCCAGAGCGCTATAGGCATTGTGCTCAGCGAGCTTGAGCGAGCGGCGGCGGGTTTCTTCAGGCGCAGGGCGCGGTGAGTGCTCGTCATCTGTCTTAGGTGCGCGATTTTTAAGGCGGTTGAAGGTATAGAGCCAGCCTAAAGAGGAGATAATACTGATCAATACCAAAATACTGACCAACGGCATTAAGCTGGAACGATCTTCGCTTGTGTTGGCCTCTGTATCAGCGCTCTCGGGCGCTGGTGCGCTTTGAGGAGCAGTTGTACTTGATGTACCGGTCGCTATTGCTTCCGAGTTCGTATTGGTCAACGTAGACGAGACCTGTGGCGGTGCGTCACCTGAGGATGGCGCTACACGCAGAATTACAGGCGCCAGTGAGGCAACTTTTCCACGGTCTTCATACGTATCCCACCAGTAGATATCGATGGGCGGAAGTGTGACTTCACCGCGCTCTTTCACCGTAATTTGTACGCGTTCGACACGGGTGCTGATAAGCCCCTCTGGCGTAAATGTCTCTGATAGGTCGGTATCCAACAGAGTGAGTTCGGCAAGTTCGTTTTGCAACGGTGCCAGTGAAGGCAGCCGCTCCGCGGGAAGGCCAAAGGCTTGCAAGGTGAGTGTGCGAATAAGCGTGCTGCCCGGCTCTAAGCGTTCGGGTTGCTGAAACGAATCGGATAGCTCTAAGCGATCTGCGGGCAACCAGTAACCACGGGAGTTGTTCTGTGGCCGTGGTAGCACATCTAACTTAATGGTCTCGCCACGGGCATCGTAAAATGTACCGTCGGTGGACGTTCCGGTGAAGCGCGGAGGCTCAATACGGTTCTCCTCTGCGCTATCTGGGTAGATCAGATAGCGATAGAGAGTTTGGTAGTAGGGCTGGCCACGGTAGATCACCTGCTCCTCTTGCGGTGTACCATTTTCGAGGATGAGAGCCTTATCGAGATAGGGCGCGCGCAGCAGTTGATCGTTTGAAAGAGGCGCTTGATGCAAAAACTTGGCGATATAATGAAACTCGCTGCCCTCATACCCTTGGCGGTGCTCCACCTCGGTTTGCATCAGTGCCGCAGGTGCAGTTTGCTCAGGTTCGGGTGCAGGCAGCGAGCTGTTACGGCGAATACTAACTCTTGGGCCAATCACCTTGAGTGTGAGCGGCAGAGATGACTCTCCGTGCACGGCGATTGGAGCGATGGTGATCTCGCCGCTTTTACGTGGTCGCAAGAGAATTTGCCAGCGAGTTGTGGCTTGGCTGCCGCTGCGCAGGCGGTTGGAGATAGTGACTTTCTTACTACCCACCACGACAAAATCATTGCCAAGACCGCTTAGGTCCGGACGAGAGATCGCTTCTTGATGCGTAACTTCAATGGTGAGGCGGACTGTTTCTTGCTGTGCAATGGTGTACCGGCTTAGGTAAGTGTTTACCTCTGCGTGGCAAAGTGGCGCCAATAGGCTAATCAGCAAGAACAAATAGGAGCGCATTCCATTTCCTGTAAAGGGACAGACTAGTCAGCACATTATTGAGCAAGCTACTATTGATATCAACGACTTGTCGAGCAAGGCGCATGAGTTTTAGTAAGCGCTGCTGATGCATGTGTTTTCGGTGTGGTCGGGTGCGGCAGTGGTGGTTTTTACAGTGTGTTAAGAATGAACAAAATCCTAATTGACTTAAATATCTCTCCTGATCAGTACGTTCGCCAATACCAACGTCCCGGTTGTGTGGTGAACACGCGTGCGCGAGATGGTCGCCGGGTGCAGTTTCCTGCCAATATCCTCAAACCCTTTCTGTTACATAGTGGTATTCGTGGCACCTTTTGTATTGAGTTTGATGCTGCGGGTAAGTTTTCCGGCATTCGGCGCGTTGTATAGACAGGAGCGGTGCAGATACTGGCTGTAAAAAAGTGAGCAGGTGGATATAATGCCCGCAACTTTTTAGCAGGAGCCACCTATGTTTTACAATCTCGCTCGATCTTTGATGTTTCAAATGGACGCAGAGCGTTCTCACAATCTTGCATTAGGTGGCATGAATGCAGCGGCCGCGTTGGGCTTGCCGAGCTTGATGGGGGCGCAAACACTAGAAGATCCGGTCGAGGTGATGGGGATTCGTTTCCCCAACCGTGTGGGTTTGGCGGCTGGCCTTGATAAAAATGGCTCAGCTATCGACGGTTTGGCGGCGATGGGCTTTGGCTTTATCGAAGTCGGCACCGTAACACCACGCCCGCAAGCGGGTAACCCGAAACCGCGTCTTTTCCGTATCCCTGAGCACAACGCTATTATCAACCGTATGGGTTTCAATAATGCGGGTGTAGACGCCTTGCTAGCCAATGTTGATAAAGCGCGTTTCAACGGTGTTTTGGGTATCAATATTGGTAAGAACAAAGATACGCCGAACGAGCAAGCGAATGATGACTACATCTACTGCCTGCGTAAAGTTTACTCACGTGCGAGCTACATCACGGTGAATGTATCGTCACCAAACACGCCAGGGCTACGGACATTGCAGTTCGGTGAATCTCTCAATACCTTGCTAGAGGCGCTCAAAAATGAGCAGGCTAAGCAGGTTCATCTGCACGACCGTTACGTACCTATCGCGGTGAAGATCGCGCCAGATATGAACGAAGAAGAGACCTATATGGTTGCCAATGCTCTCAAAACTTACGAGATGGATGGTGTGATCGCAACGAATACAACGCTGTCTCGTGAAGGGGTAGAGAGCTCTCCTCTCAAAGATGAAGCGGGTGGCTTAAGCGGTGCGCCGGTGCGTAATAAGTCAACTAAAGTGATTCGCACCCTTTCGCAAGCCTTGGATGGCGCGCTACCTATTATCGGTGTAGGCGGGATTACCGAGGGCTTTGACGCCGCTGAGAAAATCGAGGCGGGTGCAAGCTTGGTACAAGTTTATTCGGGTTTCATCTACCGCGGCCCATCGCTGGTAACTGATTCAGTTCGCGCGATTCAGGCACTGCCAAAATAAAAAACTCCCCACGAAGTGGGGAGCATGGATTGTTGTAAAAAGGGGAACACGTTCTAGTGTAATGCCGGATGAGCCTGAATCGCAGACACGCCGGTCATACCGCCCCAATGGGCTTCTCGTCCTTGGCGCCAGCCACTCATCCAGTGGCTGCGCAGCTCCGTGACGGTAACTGGGCATGTGTCGCGCGATTTGCCATCGATACCTGCTTGGAATCCGCGATTGAAAAGAGTTGAAGCTTTATCTCGTTTCTGTCTCTTCATAAAAAAATCGCCTCTCGTACGTTGGTTTAAAGACGTGAGTGAATATCTGAGACCGGATATTCTCCAAGAATGCTGTGACTCGTCCTTGTGGCTCATCACAGACCCCATTCATATCGAAAAAAAAATAGAGTTTGTAATTTAAAAAAGTAATCAAACTTTAACTTTTAATTGTTAGCGGATGCAAAAAGATGAATTTTTCATGTAGTTATCCTTGCTTCTTCAAGTGAAAAGGCTGTGTGAAATAATTTCATAGAATGGTAAAGAAGTGCAGTTTCGCTATCGAACGGTGAGTCGGCTATGCTCTCACCTTATAACAGCTAATTTAATGTGGACTCTCAATGAAATTTCTTGCGACCTGCCCAAAAGGGCTTGAACCTCTCCTAGTCGATGAGTTAACGGCACTTGGTGCAGAAGAGGTGAAGCAAACCGCATCGGGCGCTGAGTTTAGCGGTTCGCTTGAAAGCGCATATGCCGCTTGTTTGTGGTCGCGCTTGGCAAACCGCGTGCTGATGCCGGTGACTGAGGCAGTAGTAGAAACGGCAGAGCAGCTATATGCGGCGGTGCAAGAGGTGGATTGGTCAGAGCATCTGGATCAGTCAGGCTCGCTCAGCGTTAACTTCACCGGCTCGACAAAATCGATCAACCATACACATTTTGCGTCGCTCAAAGTTAAGGATGCGATTGTTGACCAGTTCCGTGATCGTTTTAACTGCCGCCCGAGTGTGGACCGTGACCAGCCGGACTTACGTGTTCATGCGCATATCTATCGTGGTCGCTTGGTGGTGTCTATTGATCTATCGGGCGAGAGTCTGCACCGACGTGACTATCGTACTGAATCTGGTGCGGCACCGATTAAAGAGAACCTAGCTGCGGCGCTGTTGTATCGTGCTCAGTGGCCCAAATGCGCAACTGAATACCCCTCGGTACTGGACCCTATGTGCGGCTCGGGCACAATTTTGATAGAAGCTGCGTTGATGAAGGCTGATGTTGCACCGGGGCTGTTGCGGTCTGAACACGGTTTTGAGCGCTGGAAGCAACATGATGCGCAGCTTTGGCAAACTCTGCTCGATAATGCACAGCAGCGCAGAGAGGCGGGATTAGCTTCGTTAGAGCCGGTGTTTTTTGGTTCGGACATCGACACGAAAGTATTGAACATGGCTCGTGCTAACGCGGAGCGAGCGGGTTTAAGTGCGTTCATTACCTTTGAGCGTCGTGATGTGAAGGATATGGCACCGCCTAACGAGGCAGGTGGCTTATTGGTTACGAACCCGCCATACGGCGAACGTTTAGGTGAATCGTCGGCACTGATGTTTCTTTATCGTGGCATCGGTGATGCGCTCAAGTCGCGCTTTGGCGGCTGGCGTGCGGCAATTTTTACCGGTAACCCCGACCTTTGCCAAGCGGTTGGCCTCAAAACAGATCGTGTTTATAAGCTGAAGAACGGCCCCATCGATAGCCAGCTGTTCCTGTATACGCTGTACCGCAAAAGCGCTGAGCAGTTGGCGCAAGCTGAAGAATCAGAGAGCCAAGAGCTATCGGAACAAGCCCAGATGTTCGCGAACCGTTTAAAGAAGAACTTAAAGGCGATGCGTAAATGGGTGAAGCAGAACGATATCGATTGCTATCGCCTATACGACGCCGATATTCCTGAGTTCGCTGTAGCGGTTGATCTTTATGGGGACTGGGTGCACGTTCAGGAGTACGCACCGCCAAAATCGGTCGACAAAGTGCGTGCATTTGACCGCATTAAAGATGTGATGGCGGCCATTCCTGAGGTACTGGAGGTTCCCCTTAGCCGCGTTGTCTTGAAGCAGCGCAAGCGCCAAACAGGCACCAATCAGTATGAGAAACAGGGTGCTAAGGGCAAGTTTTTTGAAGTAGGGGAGGCGGGCTGTCGTTTACGCGTCAATCTGCACGACTACTTGGATACCGGAGTTTTCCTTGATCACCGCCCTGTTCGCCGCATGATCCAGCAGGAAGCGGCAGGTAAGGATTTTCTCAACCTGTTCTGTTACACCGCGACCGCGAGTGTCCATGCAGCCGTTGGTGGAGCCAAAACCACCACTAGCGTGGATATGTCGGCGACCTATTTGCAGTGGGCGATGAAGAATATGGCGGCCAATGGCTTTAGTGATAAGCATCAGCACTTTATTCAGTCTGACTGTCTCGTTTGGTTGAAAAAGCAGCGTAAGCCGCAGTTCGATCTGATCTTTATGGATCCGCCGACCTTCTCGAACTCTAAACGTATGCAAGATGTACTCGATGTTCAGCGTGATCATGTTGAGCTGATCCGGTTAGCGATGCGTCTGCTGCGCCCAGAAGGTAAGTTGATCTTTTCCAATAACTATCGCCGTTTCAAGATGGATTATGAGGCGCTGGCGATGTTTGATGTGACCGAAATCTCCGCCCAGACAATTGATCCAGACTTTAAACGTAACACGCGAATCCACAGTGCATTTGAGGTGCGCTGGCCTTAATTTTCCTCTCTGTTACACCAAAGTAGTGCGTGGCACTACTTTGGCACGTCCTGTGCTTCTCTTTGGTGAGTGAATTGGTTTTTTGATAGATCGATTCGAGGTATTTCCAAGAGTGCTAAAAACTATTTCATTGATATCAATAGCTTACGATATTTTTGCTATGAGATAGCCTTCGCACTGTTTCGGTGCCGCGCTTTTTGCGCACCGACTTGGTTCCAATAACTACAAAAATGCACCAAACAAGTGCGATCTTGCGTCGCACCAGGGGAGGACCACTGCGTGGATACAGTTAACAGTGCCGTTGAAACACTGATTCAAAGCTCGAATACCCTTTTTATTCTGATGGGCGCCATTATGGTGTTCGCTATGCATGCAGGCTTCGCCTTCCTCGAAGTCGGTACCGTACGGCATAAAAACCAAGTGAATGCGCTGGTTAAGATTATGACCGACTTTGGCTTTTCAGCCGTGGCATACTTCTTTATCGGGTACTGGGTGGCGTACGACATCACCTTCTTTAGCGATGCGGCGACGCTGGCCGAAGGCAACGGTTATGAGCTGGTTAAGTTCTTCTTCTTAATGACCTTTGCTGCGGCAATCCCAGCGATTGTTTCAGGTGGTATTGCCGAGCGCGCCAAGTTTTGGCCCATTTTGGTTGCATCCTCTTTGTGTGTGGCGCTGGTATATCCATTGTTCGAGGGCATTATCTGGAATGGTAACTTTGGTTTCCAGAGCTGGCTTGAGACCACGTTTGGTGCGGGCTTCCACGATTTCGCGGGCTCTGTTGTTGTGCACGGCGTGGGCGGTTGGATCGGCTTGGTTGCGGTGTTGCTGCTAGGTGTACGTAAAGGTCGCTATCGTAATGGTCGTTTGATGGCTTTCCCGCCTTCGAACATTCCGTTTCTGGCGTTAGGTGCGTGGATTCTGTGTATCGGCTGGTTCGGTTTTAATGTCATGAGTGCGCAAACACTTGATGGCATCTCTGGTCTGGTGGCTGTGAACTCTTTGATGGCGATGGTTGGCGGCATTATTACCGCGCTTATTTTTGGTAAAAATGACCCAGGCTTTATCCATAACGGCCCGTTGGCAGGCTTAGTTGCGATCTGTGCAGGCTCTGATGTGGTGCACCCGATCGGTGCATTGTTTATTGGCGGTATTGCGGGTGCCATCTTCGTTTACGTCTTTACGTTGGCGCAAAACAAATGGCGTATCGATGATGTGCTAGGTGTGTGGCCTTTACACGGTTTGTGTGGTGTTTGGGGCGGTCTTGCTGCGGGTATTTTCGGCTCTGAAGCGCTGGGTGGCTTGGGTGGCGTATCGTTCATGGCTCAGCTTATTGGCACGGTTGCGGGTATTGTGATTGCTGTCGTGGGTGCGGGTATTGTTTATGGTGGTATCCGAGCCATTAGTGGTATTCGCCTCGATGAAGAGGAAGAGTTTAACGGTGCTGATTTGAGTATCCATAAAATCGAATCAACGTCTATCGACTAAACGCGCCAGTCATACCGAACAACGGGGAGCTAGACTCCCCGTTTTGCGTTAAACGTGCTGTAAAAACAAACAATTGCACGCTAAATACAAGTTAGCTGCATCCTGCCTTTATCCCTCTGTCTAGCTAGGCTAAAATTCATCGTTTACTTCACTAACTGCTCGCCGCACGAGACGGGGCGGCACAGGCTAGGACTGGGTGTTTAATGCTTTTCAATAAGCTACCGGATGATCTCTTCTTACCCCTATCGGGAAAGAACCGCCATATCTACCAAGCCGTTCTGCTGAAACTAGCAGATCTCTTCTTCGATGAAGACCTTATCGACCCTTTCGTACCTAAAGATTTGGTGCGCTCTTCCATTGAAGAGGCGGTGGTGCGCTTAGGTGTACGCCGTTGGGAGCCCGAAGAGGAGGGCGAAGAAGATGCACCGCGCTCAGCGGCTGAATATACCAACCGTATCTATCGACGTTTAGTCGTGACGGGCTGGTTGGAAGAGGAGCAGCGGATCTACCGAACCTTCGTGTTGATCTCGCCTTCGATCAGCTTTCTGCTGCGCTCGTTAGTATCGATTTCGAATCTGGAGAAGCGCTCCTACGGTGGCGCGGTGCTTAACGTGCTGAGCTCGTTAGAGTCGGCGGTCAATGATCCTGTGGGGCGTGGCATTACGCTATCGGAGGCTGCAACGACGGCGGCAGAATTCAGTGCCCACCTAACCGATATGATGCTTGGCTTGCGTGAGCTGAAGATCAGCTTGGCAAAGTCGAGCAGCCCGCAAGAGGTGGTAAGAGGGTTCTTTGATCGTTTTGTTGAGCATATCTTGGTATCTGATTACAAAACGCTCAAAACCAAAAATAACCCGTTCCGTTTCCGTCGCCAGATACTCAGCTTGCTGCGTGATCTTCAGTTCGACACCGTCAAGCTCGATAGCTTGATAAAGCACTATCAAGAGCAGTTTGAGTGCAGTTATGAAGATGCCGAAGCGATGGTGCATACCCACATTAACCGTATTATCCGCATCTTTGAGTCGGTGGATCAGCGCTTAGATATTATCGACGATTTCCGTTATCGCCTTGAGAAGCGCGTTGCCGATACCGTGCGTTACATGGATAAAACCACGCCGGGGCTGGCATCACGCCTGTCACGGGTGATCGCTGAGGTGGCCCAGCGTGATGACTTGCCGCTACCAGACTCTCTTGAGGAGGTGGGCTTTATCTCGCCATCGAGTATTCGTTCGCCGGTCAGACGCCGTATTCAAGCAGAGCCGAAGGTGATTCGCCAACAAGTGATCGACCCGCGTGTTATCCAGATGCGCGAGCTATTCAAAGAGTTTAAGGAGCGTCGTGAGGTTAAAATTGACCGGATCGATGCATACTTAAATCGTCACTTTGAGGGCCGCGACGAAGTAAAAGCCAGTGAGTTCTCTATCGAAACAATCGAGGACTACATCTGCTTTAGTTACATTCGCCACTTGGCATCGCTGGGTAAGCAAGCGAAAAAAACGGCGCAGCAGTTCAATATTCAGTTTAACGATGAGTACACTCAAGTCGCCGAAATGGTTGAGTGTCGAGACTTTGTGATTTATAGGAAAAGCTAATGCTTGGGGACCTGCAAAAAATTATAAGCCGCAGTGACAAATACGCTGCTGGTGATTTCACACACGCGGCTAACCTGCTGCTGACTCACCAGTTCCTGCATGCAGATCGGCCTTCGCATCGCGATAGCTATTTTCTGATCGCATCGCATATCGATTACTTCAAAAACCTCTTTGAGGCGATTGGCTGGTCGGTGATCTATCAGCCTGATGAAGCCTACCTTGGCATCTTGCCGCAAGGTGAAGAGCGCAACTTGAAACTGCGCCTTGACGAATCCTTGTTGCTGCTCTGTTTGCGCCAACAATATGAAGAGAAGCTGGAAAACTTTGAGGTTGATAGTGGCCGTGCATTCACCTCGAGTAATGCGCTGCTCTCGTTATACGAGAACCTAACCGGCAAAGAGATTCCCAACGAGACGCGTCTTAAAGAGATTTTGGCGTTGTTTGCCCGCCACGGAGTGATTGAGCGCGGGAAGCCAAATGAGACGGAACCGAAAAATATCCTGTTCGCGATTTTGCCAACGATCCGTCAGGTCGTTGTAGAGGACTATATCGGCCAGCTAGAAGCGCTGTGTGATACCGAAAATAGCCGAGATGCGCTGAACGAAACAGAAGAGCAAGCCGAGGAGCAGGAGACAGACAATGAAACAGCTTAACCGCATCGTTCTGGTTAACTGGTACGTACTGGGCGCTGTTGAGGTGCCAATTAAGGGCAATGTTGCCATTGTAGGCCCGAACGGCTCGGGTAAATCATCGTTATTGGACGCCATCCAAACCGTATTAATGGGTGGCCACAAACGCCACTTGAGCTTCAATGCCTCGGCAGGGCAAAAGAGCGAGCGCTCGTTGCGTACCTACTGCTTAGGTTACTTGGATGATGGCGCGAAGAAAGCCACGGCGCGTGAAGATAGCATCAGCTATATGGCCTTGAGCTTCTTTGATACCGAAACAGCACAGGAAACCTGTATTGGCGTAGCGATTGCTGCCTCAACAGCATCCCCTGATGAGGAGGTGCTAGGGCGCTTTATTCTGCCTAATTTCTCCGTTGGGTTAGATGACTTCTCGGTACGTGAAGGCGATGGCCGTCTACCCAAGCCTTGGAACACGGTGCGCGCTGAACTGATGCAGCAGTGCCCCGATATGCTGCTAGAAAAGCGGGCAGCACGCTTTGTGCGCGAGGTTGTGACGACGCTCAGCCACGACCCGCAAATGCCAAATGACGATGAGAAGTTTATTAAAAACTTCAAGAATGCTCTGCGTTTTGTACCCATTGATAGCCCAACTAAGTTCGTACGTGACTTTGTACTCGACGAGAATATCGTTCACGTGGGTGCGTTTCGTAAATCGCTTGATGAATACCGCGCGATGGAAACCAAAATGCAGGAGGTTTCGCATCGTATTGAGGAGCTAGAGCGTATTGAAGATCTCTGTAAAGGGATCCATCGTAATGTGAAAAACGCCGCCGAATATGAGTGGGTGGTACACGAGACACGCTTTGAAAACGCAGACCTCAAGAAAGAAGATGCCCAAGAGCGCCTAGAAACCAACCGCGAAAAAGAGCACGAGGTACAAACCGCGATTGAAGCACACGCCACTGAGATGAGCGGCGTCATGCAAGCGTTGGCCGATGCGCGGGCACAGTTGAATAACTCCGATACGGCTCACCAAATCAAAGCGCTAGAAAACTCGATTGCGGGCAAACAGCATGAAGAGAGCGTTGTAAAAGATAAGATCCAAAACGTTTATAACCTATTCCGCACCACCGTGGGCTTTTCTCATTATGAAAACCTACTGCCAGACACCTTTGTGCCGCTGGTGAAAAAGTCGGTTGATCTATGGCGTACCGGTGAAGATATGATGGCGGATGTATGGCCGCCTGAGCCGGTTGAGGTAGACAACACGCTGGATGAGCTTAAAGAGAGTGTGGACTCTGTACGCCGTGATATTGGCCGCAAGTTTGAAGAGTCGGTGATTCGTATCAACGAGCTGCGCACCAATATCCAGAGCCATAAAGGCGCGGTGGAGCAGCTCAAGCAAGGCCGCGCGCCAGTGCGCCACAATACTCGTGAGTTGATGGAGCTGCTTGCTGATTATGGCATCGAGTCCACACCGATCTGTGAGCTGGTGGATATCAATGATGACAAATGGCGTATCGCGATTGAATCCTTCCTTGGCGCCCGCCGTGAAGCATTGATTGTTGACCCAGACCGTGTGAAAGAGGCGGTCACTCTGTATCGCCGCAAAGGCCGCCACCTGAAAGGCTGCCGTATCGTCAACACGGCGCGCACCAGTGACTGGATCGACCGTGCGAAACACAACTCACTGGCGCAGTTTATCGAAACAGATGATCGCCATGCGCTAGGTTACATGAACCGTGCATTGGGCGGCGTTATTGCCGTGGAAACTGAAGCCGAGCTACTGCGCCAAGAGCGTGCGTTGACTTACGACTGCATGTTGCAATCGGAAGGCTCCACCACCGCGATTAACGAACAATCGCCGATTATGGGCATCCGCCGCCGTGATGATCAGTTGGCCAGCAAAGGCAAGCAAGTGGACGAGATGATGGCTGAGTTTACCGAGTTGGGTAAACGCCATGAAGCGCTCGAAAAGCTGCGCGACAACTTGATCAACCTAACCACGAGCCTAGCGGGCGCGACTGAGAGCGTCTTTGAATTATCGCACCAGCGTACACAGCTAAATACCGAGATTGACGGTTATCGCCAAGCGATCACCGATCTACGCAACCACGACGACACAGGTATTCAGCAGCGCATTGCTGAGTTGGCCGAGCAGCAAAAAGCGGCTGAAGAGAAAAACCGCGTCTTGATGGATAAGCTACAGCGCGCGCGTACCAACATGATCAAAGATAACGCAGCGCTAGAAGTGTTGACGCAAGAGATGGCAGAGCACGCTCAAGCGCGTGCCAAGTGCGAAGATAACGCCGTATTTGATGCTCAATCAGCTCAAGAGAAGCGTGACTATCTTGATGAAAGCTGCGCCGGTGAGCTAGAGCGCATCATCTTTGAAGCGGCTAAAAAAGCGCAGTCTGAGCTATCGCTACACGAGAAGAAGAAATACTCCGTGCGTGATGCCGTTGCCAACTACAAAGCGAAATTCCACGGCGGTGGTTTGAGCCATCAAGAGCTAGACCGTATTGGCCCAGACTCAAGCCACGATCAGCTGGAACAGTACGTACATGAGACGCTCCAAGCACTGCGTGATTCAGAGCTTGCGGAGTACACGCAGAAAGCTGAACGCGCCCGTTTAGAGGCGGAAACCGCGTTCCGTTCGGACTTTGTCGCGCACCTGAATGATCAGATCAACAAGATCAAAGATCTTATTCGCGAGCTGAACAACCACCTCAAACATCGTCCATTCCATCGGGAAATGTACGCCTTTGAGATGATGCCAAACCCAGAGCTGAAAGATATTCTGGAACTGGTAGAAGCCTACACACGCCTAGACCAAGCGAATGTGGGGTCGTTATTCGATATGAAGTATGACGAAAACCGTCCGCACCAAGACGCATTGGCGAAGATTCACGATGTACTCAAAGATGAAGGCGAGAGCAGCCTGCTGCAGGACTACCGTAACTTCTACAACTTTGAGCTGGTGGTGAAAGACCTAAACGGCAACCGTAAAACCACGCTGTCTCAGCGGATTAAGACCGGTTCTGGTGGTGAGCACCAAGTGCCTTTCTATGTTGCTATGGCGGCAGCGATGGGTGCGGCATACCGCTTGAAAGAGGGCGTCGATGGCAAACCGGTGGGTGGAATGAGCTTGTCAGTCTTTGATGAGGCGTTTAACAAGCTGGATTCTGAAAACACCGTGACATCGCTCGGTTTTATGACCGATCTTGGCCTGCAAACCATCATCGCTGCACCGGACGAGAAGTACTCGCTCCTCTCATCCTGTATGGACACCATTATCAACGTATGCCGCGACGGCCGTGTGGTGGATATTGATGTGGAGTTCCCCACAGAAAAGGGCAAAGAGCTGCTTAACTCCGATAACCCGCGCAAGCTAATGGCGGAAGCCGGTCTTGAAGAAGCGGATATGGAAGCGCTGGTGTAAAGTAACTGTGTGATAACATAAAGACCGCTAAAAAGCCCTGATCGAGAGATCGGGGCTTTTTTATCTAGAGCAGTGCGAGCTGCTTGTTAGTCGCTTTGTTCTAGAACCACAAGAGGTATAGCCAACCACTCATTAAACGAGCTCTTAGCTGGCAGGACTCGAAGTAGAGCTCTAACTTTAAGCTCAACCTCGCCTACAACTGACTCTCGCAGAGTGAGTAACGGCTCGATACCAGAAGAAAAATAGTCACTGCTAGTGATAAGCGCAAACTTATTACTATTTTGATCGTGTATGGAGAAATATGGTTCTTCTGCAATCAGTTTTTCCTGATCTTCGGAGTTTAGTGCAGGAGCCTTACCGAGTATTGTGCTTTTCTTGCGCGTGACGGTTACAACGCTGGGAAACATGCCTCCGTCAACCCAAGCATACTTTGAGCTTGAACCTACTTGATGTAATTTGCTGTTAAAGGCGTCATAATCGGCGAGTTCATTACTTAGCTCATGTAACATCTGGGTCGTAGTGTGTTCAAAAGTCTTACTTTCTATTGAGCTTGTACCTGCACTGACGAATAAGGCTTTGATACCTGTGTTTATACTCTCTGATTTTGTTATTTTAGTTTGTGGAAAAACATCTTTTGAGTACGCATACTGCTCTGAAATGAACTCTTTATCTAGATAGATAATTGACCTGAAGTCTTGCACGTAGCCTCCTTGACAGTGAATAGAGCATCTTGCCCTGAAAATAACAACATAAACCACTTGTTGGTTTTGATCTTCAATTGACGTGACAGAGAATATGGGAACTGGTTTTGCTTTTCTATGCAAAGTTGTTTCATACAAGCCATCAAATACGACTATCTCAGAACTATTCTTAGTTTTCCTTCAAGCAGTAAAAGGCTAGATGTAGCTTCACCAGTTTGTTCTGAGCTAGACGCTATTTATATACACGAGGTCAAAGCTTTCTCTGATCTAATAGTGTGCTGATTAAGAGCGGGTTTTGGTATCAATGGTTTGTATTCATCTAATAAGAGTCTGGCGACTGCTTTTCTATTGCCTAAACACACCAAACCACTAGCGCTTTAACCTTGGCGTGTAGTTGTCCAGCTTTATGCGGCAACTAAACACCGGGCTTTGGTGGTAGAACAGGGTGATGGTTTCGCCGTTTGCGGTGATATCCCACCCTTCCGGCGAGTCAAGCATCTGCAGCAGGAGTTGCTCAGTGGGGGCGCGTTTATCGGGCCGAGCTAGGTAGTGGGGCTGCTCAAACTGCTCATTACTTAACAAGGCAATAGCTGCGGTAATACTCCACTGCTCAGGTACCTTGGTGAGTGGCGCTAAGCCGCCGATCAAAGAGGGGGCCAGTAGGCGTTTATCTTTGGCATAGAACTTACGCACCGATAGGGCGCTTAGTTGATTCGCGAAGTCGTTATCGCGTGCGTTTGTGTTGAAGTCTAGTGTTTCAAGGCCTGCAATAATGCGCGATAAGCGCCATTCACACCCTTTGATCAGCTGCCATGCTGGTTCTAGCGTTTCACTGGATCCCAAGCTGTACTTAATCGCTTGGCGGCCATCGAGCATGGTTTCGTCTAGTAGGGTGATCTGTAGGTAGGTCGTTTGTAAATCTATTAGACACAAAGGCGCGCTAATATACGCGTAAGAGCGCTCTCGGCGCAGAAAACGCACCCATTCCTCACGTGTTTCTAATTGATTTATAACGGGAATATGCATCATTATAGTATGAAGTAAATTTCACCCGAGTATAAAGGTTGAGCCCGTATCATGAAACTCTTGAATCGTTCCGCGCTGGCCATTCACGCCAAAGCGCCTTTCGCTGACTGGGTGCTCCAGCTGCCCGCAGATGAAGACGCGCCACTAGGCCCTGTGTCGCGAGAGAGCTTACTCGCAGAGGGTAATGTTTATCTTATCGATGAAGTTGAGGATGAAGCAGACCTAACAGCAGCGATTGGTCAGCGTTGGCAAACGATCTTTGAGAACGAGCTTGCGGCGTGGGATGAATTTGGTGATGCCTGGCCCAGCCCACTAAGCGCCGAACTGTTTGCCGAGTGGTTTGAGGTGAAGCCTCAGCTTATGGCATTCGATTTAGCCGACGATACATTGCTGGTTGCACCGCTGTCGGATGCGCTTTAAGTGTTGAGGTAATCCATGACGCAGTTAGCTTTCCACCCGTTACGCGATGCACTTTATCAAGAGATGCACTCGCGGCCGTTTCAGGTGATCACCAGCCCTGCTCGTATCAGCCATATCAGTGTGTTGAATAGCTCTGGCGGGCACGATGAGCAGTTCCATCATTTTCAGCAGTTGTTTACGGCGTTGGGCGTGGCTCCGCCGGTGATCGATGATGTCTGTATCCAAGAGGACATTGGCAGTTTTCGAGTGCGCCGCGAAAAGCACCTTGAGTTTACGACCTATACCTTCATCGACTTTTCAGCAACAGACGACGAAAACCCGTTTGCAACCACGGGAGTCACACCGCTGCCAGATGGGTGGCTACGCGGTTTGCCGGGGCAGCTCGTTACGGCGATCCACCTCTCGGTCAAGCGCAGTGATGAATCCGATGAACTTATGATCCCCGAAGTTAAACGCCACTTCGAGGGGATGCGTTTAGTCGGCAGTAGCCCGCAACAGGGCGATGCACGGGTTTGGACCTCATTCCAGCTGCACGATGATGGCTTTGGACGTTTTCTGATCTGTAATCGCCGCATGAGTGATAGCCAGATTGGCCGCTTGTGCCAGCGTTTAATGGAGATCGAGACCTACCGTTTAATGGCGCTGATCGCGCTACCAGATGCGAAACACTGCGCACCGGCGCTTAGCGAGATGGATGGGCAACTGGCAGACCTAACTGCACGCCTCTCTAAAGGCGGGGGCTTGGATGAGCCGGCGATCCTTGCAGAATTAACCGATATGGCGGCTCGTGTTGAAGACTATCGGGCGCACACCACGTTCCGATTTTCAGCCACACGCGCCTATCATGATCTTGTATTGAAGCGCTTAGCAGAGCTGCGCGAAGATGAGGTTTCAGGCCACTTAACCCTCACCGAATTTCTTACGCGCCGCTTAACACCGGCTGTTCGAACCTGTCAGTCGGTGGGTGAGCGTTTGGAAGATATGTCGAAGCGTATCGACCGTGTCTCGGATATGATGCGTACGCGGGTAGAGCTGTCGATTCAGGCGCAAAACCAGCAGCTATTGGCCTCAATGGATCGGCGCTCGAAAATACAACTGATGATGCAGCACACTGTGGAGGGCCTCTCAGTCGCGGCGATCAGTTACTACAGTGTTGGCCTGATTAAACTTGTCCTTGAAGCCCTGTATGATGCGGGCGTTGAATTTGATAAAAATCTTGCGGTGGGCATCTCGGTACCGGTGGTGATCGCCGGTGTGTGGTTAGCAACACGTAAGATCCATAAGCACTTTCTCGCATTGGCGAAAGAGCAACGTAGCGCCGATTTAGCAGACGAGATGGCGCGTAATAAGGCGAAGAAAAAATGACAATTGCGGAAACAATCGAAAATAAATTGCGTGCGGAGTTGGCGGTGGCGCATCTACAACTCGAGAACGAAAGCCATATGCACTCTGGCCCTGCAACCGACAGCCACTTCAAATTGGTGGTGGTGTCAGAAGGTTTTGCGGGCAAGCGGTTGGTGCAGCGCCATCAGCTTATCTACCGTGTGCTTGCCGATGAGTTGGCAGGGCCAGTACACGCGTTAGCGATGCACCTTTACACCGCAGAGGAGTGGCAAGCGCGCAATGCTGAAGTGATGCCATCGCCTAACTGTTTGGGCGGCTCGAAAGCCGACCAGTAACTCTTTTTGCTACGTTTGCACAGATCTACGTTTTTAACGTACTGAGCTTGTCTAGAGCTAGGCTTTTACAGATCTGAGCTGCTGCGCTGAATAAACGCCTCGAAGGTTTCCACCAATGGGTTAGTCGAGGCGCTAGGCTGCGCGACAATCGAGAGGCGCCGTGATAGCTCAAGCGGCGTTTCTATCACTACCAGTTCACCGCGCTCAACCTCTTCGGCAATTGATAACCGCGATAAACAACCAATTCCCAAGCCCGCGCGCACCGAGCGTTTAATCGCCTCTTGGCGGTTGAGTGCAAAAGCCACTTTTACCTGTTGTTTAATCTGCTGTACCGCAGCATCAAAAATCAACCGTGTGCCCGAGCCGTCTTCGCGCAGAATCCAGCGCTGTGTGGCCACCTCATCGGCATCGATGCGGCCTTGTGATGCCAGCGGGTGATCAGGGGTGCAAAACACCTGTAAGGCGTCATCACGCCAATGGGTAATGGCGAGTTGACGATGCAGCGCTGGGCCTTCAATTAAGCCCAGATGCGCTTGCCCGCGCTCTACGGCTTCAATCACGCCATAGGTGTTAGCAATGGCGATGTCGGGCGTCACGAGCGGATGATCTGCTAGGAACTCTGCAACCAGCTCTGGCAGCAGGTAGTTGGCGATCGTCACACTGGCTGCGATGCGCAGGATGCCTGACAAGCTTTTGGCCTCGGGTGCTTTGAGGCTATCTGTTAACTCGATGATCTGAATCACACGCGGCAATACGTCATGCGCGGCGGGCGTCATATTCAGCTCGCGACCTACACGCTGAAAGAGCGGGTAACCGAGGTGTGATTCAAGCTCCTTAATCGCTTGGCTAGCTGCAGATTGGCTGATCGCTTGCTCATCTGCTGCATGGGTCAGGCGGCCAAGCCGCGCTGTGGCTTCAAAGAGTTTTAACTGGCGTAGATTTAAGCTCATTTTATTGTTCGGTTTTACTTATGTTTTACTTAAAAATAATCCATTTTACTAACAAATGGTAGGAGAAGATCATAGGCCCATTCATTAACTAATAAGAAACTTCGGGGGCAATCATGTCTCTTATCATCGCACTACCTATTATCGCAATCTCGGCTCTGCTCCTTTCGCGTGTGCCAGAGATCGCTCAAGTTGGCCTTAGCGCGCTGCCGCTAGCAATTATTATCGGTATCACTTGGGGACATATCTCGCGTCGCACCGCGACAGACAAAGAGATGAAGTTCACTAAGTTCTGTCAGCAGAAGTTGCTGCGCGGCGGGATCATCCTCTTTGGCTTTAGCTTAAGCTTTCAGCAGATTTTAGCAGTCGGCTGGGAAGCGGTAATCTTGGATGCGATTGTTATCACAACGGTGTTCTGCGTTGGCGCATACTTAGGTATCAAGGTGTTCAAGCTTGACCGCGAAGTGGCCATCCTGACATCTGCAGGGAGTGCGATTTGTGGCGCAGCTGCCGTACTTGCAACTGAATCAGCGCTAAAAGCACGCCAGCAAAGCGTCACGATAGCCGTGGGTACCGTGGTGTTATTCGGCACTATCGCGATGTTCAGCTACCCGTTTATCTTCCAGCTTTCTAGCATGTCACCAGAAGCCTTCGGTATCTATATCGGTAGTACGGTTCATGAGGTGGCTCAAGCGGTGGCTGCTGGTGATACCGTGGCACAGCAAGCGTTAGCTTCAGGCGATACCACGGGCATTACCGCTCTTGAGAACGCTGTTGTGGTGAAGCTTATCCGCGTGATGATGCTGGCGCCCTTTATCGTGATCTTGAGTGCCGCAATGATGCGCTTAGCAACGGGTGATGCGGAGAAGGGTAAAATTACGATCCCTTGGTTCGTGTTTGGCTTCTTGGCTGCGGCAGGGATCAACAGTGTTATTGCGATTCCTGAGGTTACGCTGACCGGCCTTCAACTTGCAAGCCAGCTACTACTGGCCATCGCGATGGCAGCTTTAGGCACGCAAACCCAATGGAAGACAATGCGACAAGCCGGTGTTAAGCCAATCCTACTTGCACTGATTCTGTTCATACTGCTGATCTTCGGTGGCTACTTCTTGAATATTTGGCTGATTGGCGGCTAACGCTTCAATCAACCTGAAATAAAAAAGCGCCTGTCGGCGCTTTTTTTTGTGCGTGAAACCAAGAGTCATCCCAAACCACGAGGTGCTGTGGTTTGGGTCTATAGGGCTGTTACTTCGCGATTGTGGCGAACAGATCAAAGTACTCGGGGAACGTTTTTGCCGTACAGCCCGGGTCGTTAATTGTTACGGGCGTATCGCTCAGGGCTACCAATGAGAAGCACATTGCCATGCGGTGGTCATCATAGGTATCGATTGCGGCGTGTTGCAGCTGTTGTGGTGGCGTGACTTTGATAAAGTCTTCGCCCTCAACAACATCGGCCCCCACTTTGCGCAGCTCTGTTGCCATCGCGCTTAGGCGGTCGGTCTCTTTTACTCGCCAGTTGTAGATATTGCGGATCGCGGTTGTGCCTTCGGCGAACAATGCGGTTGTGGCAATGGTCATCGCAGCATCGGGGATATGGTTAAGATCAAGATCCACCGCTTTTAGGGGTTGCTCGCCGCGGGTGACCTCAATATAGGTGGGGCCATAGGTTACCTGCGCGCCCATTTTTTCCAAGACTTCGGCAAAACGCTTGTCGCCTTGTACGCTATCTGCGCCAACGCCATAAACGCGGACTGTACCTCCTGCAATCGCGGCGGATGCTAAGAAGTAAGATGCTGACGAAGCATCGCCCTCAACCATAATGCTGTCTGGGCTCTGGTAGGTTTGTTGTCCGGCGATCTCAAAGCTTTGGTAATCATTATTTTTAACATCAACGCCAAATAGCGACATCACATGCAGTGTGATATCGATGTAGGGCTTGGAGACCAGCTCACCATCCACTGTGATAGTGAGGTCTTCTTTTGCCAGTGGTGCTGCCATGAGTAGTGCTGTCAGAAACTGGCTTGAGATGTTGCCCTTGATCTTCACAGCACCGCCGCCCAAGCCATTTGCGCGTATCTTGAGTGGTGGGTAGTTCTCATCGCCGAGATATTCGATGTCAGCACCCAGCGCACGCAGCGCATCGACAAGGTCGCCGATGGGGCGTTCGTACATACGCGGCTCACCGGTGAGTTCGTATTCGCCTTGGCCGAGACATAGGGCCGCAGTTAATGGGCGCATAGCGGTGCCAGCATTGCCTAAGAAAAGCGGCAGATCGCTGGTGCCTAACGCGCCGGCTGCGCCAGTGACTTTGCAGGTACGTTTGTCGTCGGATAGTTCATAGCGGATTCCTAGCTTGCTGAGCGCCGCCAGCATATGGCGAACGTCATCACTGTCGAGAAGGTTCGTGATTGTCGTGGTACCTTCAGCCAGCGCAGCTAGCAGTAGAATGCGATTTGACAGGCTTTTGGAGCCTGGAATCTGTACTTCTCCAGCAACAGAGTGGATCGGTTGCAGCGTTAAACTATCCATCAATTACGTACTCAATATCAGCTTATGAATGCGGGGGCTATAAGGTAGCCTGAGTTGCTGCTCAGGTCGAGTTATCCGCGAAAAATCTATCCCTTTTGATTAAATTTTGCTCTTTTTTATATATTCACATCCGCTGATTAAATCTTGTTATAAACTTAGTGTTTAAGTGGTTATTAAAAACGTAATAAACACCTCAAATCTTAGGGCTGAAGACAATAATAAATTGCAGTAGGGACGGATGTTTTAATGAAGAAGAACCTGCCCGTAAACAACACTGAACGAACGTTTAGCGAGAACACCCCGTTAGTTTCTACGACTGACCTTAAAGGCATTATTACTTCCGTGAATGATGCATTTATCGAAATCTCTGGCTTTACGCAAGAAGAGCTGATCGGCAAGCCTCACAACCTTGTGCGTCACCCTGACATGCCAGCAGCTGCGTTCGGCGATATGTGGGAAAAATTAAAAGCGAACAAACCGTGGATTGGGGTGGTTAAAAACCGTTGTAAAGATGGCGGCTACTATTGGGTGAATGCGTATGTCACGCCAATCTTAGATAACGGTACGACGATTGGTTATCAGTCTGTACGTACGCGCCCAACTAAAGCGCAGGTTGCCCGCGCGGAAGATGTATTTACGCGCATCAATAATGGGCGAAAGCGTATGTCGTTTCACGATATCCAAATTGCCAAGAAAACAGCGTTGATACCCGCTTTAAGCGCAATAGTTCCTCTGTTAATTGGCGCAGTGACTGGGTGGTCGGCAACGTGGATCATTGCTTCTGCTTTGGTGTCTGCGGTGTTTTTCAGCTGGTTAGCCGCTTACAGCTTTAAACCGATCAAGATGCTTGAGCAGCGCTCCCATAAGGTGATCAAAAGTAAGCTACTGGAAGAGGTATACGGAAACTCGCGCTCTGAAGCCGGAGCGATTTATCTAGCCGCACTCACCAACAAAGCACGTATACGCTCGGCTAACGTTAGGGTTGGCGATTCAGCCGCTACCCTAGAGCAAAAAGGCCACCATACGATTGGAATCGCGCGTTCTGCCGAGCAAGCGATTACTGAGCAAGTTGCTGAACTCGATGCGATTGTTGGGCGTGTGGGTATGTTGTCTAGCTCAATCGAGGAAGCGGCAAGCTCTGCGCGTAATGCTTCAGAGAACACCCACGATGCGTTAGAGAAAGCATGTTTTGGGCAGGCAGCGGTTGCGGATACGATCGATGCGATTGGAGATATGGCGCAGCAGGTGTCGGCGGCATCTGAGCAGCTAGATAACCTACAAGCCGCCACTCAAGATATCACTAACGCCACTGAGGTGATTAGCGATATTGCTGATCAAACTAACTTGTTGGCTTTGAATGCGGCGATTGAAGCGGCGCGTGCGGGTGAGCAGGGCCGGGGCTTTGCAGTGGTAGCAGACGAGGTAAGAGCGTTAGCACAACGCACGCAGCAATCCACCCGTGATATCGATGCGGCGATCAAACGCCTTGGGTCCGAATCTTCGCAAGCCATCAGCAAAATGAAGCAGGGTGGCGAGCAAGCGCAAGCTTGTGTGGAGCAGGCCCATAATGCGGGCAGCGCTCTAGAGGCAATTGCGCACAGTGTGTCAAATATAGCGGAGCTGAATACGTCGATCGCGGGTGTATTTGAGCAACAAAGTAGCTCTGCTGAGTCGTTAAATACAGAGATCAACCGGGCTAAGGCGTCGGCTGACGTGGCGTTGGCTGCGGCCAGAGAAGCCGGGGCTGCCAGCCAAGAGTTGGCGGATACATCAAAAGAGCTGATTCAGAGTGTGAACGTCTGATCGATTCTTACGATTCCCGGTTAATTAGTTGATAAGTATCAATGTCTCTTATCGGACTCAGGTAGATACTGAAACTAAAGAAATTAAGAGTCCGTTACCGAGAAGGAACACAATATGTCTATCGAACATCACGATCTAGTTCATGAGCTACCTGAGTTTCGCGAAGAGATTCACCAACTAAAAATGAGCGATGCTCACTTCTCTAAGCTGTTCGACGAGTACCATGTCGTGACTAAACAGGTTGAGAAAATGGAAGCGGAGATCGAGCCTGTAGCAACGAAGGTAGAGGAAGAGCTCAAGGTGAAACGCTTGCACTTGAAAGATCAGCTTTACGCGATGTTACGTGCCGCAAAATAGCCTTTAAATACACGAGATCAAACACCCGCTAAATGCGGGTGTTTTTGTTTTCAGTCCAGACAAATGGGCCGTATATATGGTATTTTTGGGAATGTTTCTCATTATGATTTATGAGGTGTTATGCAAAGCCCAAAGTTCAGTTGGCAGTATATTTTTTCTATTGCAAAACAACACAAGCGTGAGCTGGCTTATGCCAACCTTGTTGCGATATTAGCGACGATTTTTTCGGTACCACTTCCGTTGCTAATGCCTCTGCTTGTTGATGAAGTGTTGCTTGATACGCCCGGAACCTTGATTGCCACAATTAATCCATGGTTCCCAGAAAGTTGGCACGGCCCGATTTTATATATCTTTGCCATCTTCTTTATCACGGTCGTTCTAAGGGTGATCGCACTGGCGCTTAACGTATGGCAGGGGCGACAGTTCACCATTATCTCGAAAGATATTATTTTCCGTATGCGCAGCACTTTGCTGAAGCGTTTGGGCCGTATCTCAATGTCGGAGTACGAAACGCTGGGCAGTGGTGCCGTCAGTTCCCATTTTGTGACTGACTTGGATACCGTCGACCGCTTTGTCGGAAGTTCGGTTAGCCGCTTGTTGGTAGCCACTTTATCTATTCTTGGTACCGCGATCATCTTGCTATGGATGCATTGGCAGCTAGCGCTCTTCATCATGTTTTTGAACCCGGTAGTTATCTACTTTACAACGGTGATCGGGAAGCGCGTTAAAGAGCTCAAGAAGCATGAAAACAAAGCTTACGAGGTTTTTCAGGGGGCTTTAACCGAGACATTGGATGCGATCCAGCAGATTCGTGCCGGTAATCGCGAGCGACATTATCTAACGGGTCTGGTGAGTAAAGCACGCCAAGTGCGCGATGATTCCTGTGCGTTTGAGTGGAAAAGCGATGCAGCGAGCCGTTTTAGCTTCTTGGTTTTCTTGGTTGGATTTGATCTGTTCCGTGCGGTATCGATGCTGATGGTGGTCTTCTCTGACCTGTCGGTTGGCGAGATGATGGCGGTCTTCGGCTACCTATGGTTTATGATGGGGCCCGTCCAAGAGGTACTCGGGATTCAGTATTCCTTCTATGGTGCAAAAGCCGCGCTAACGCGTTTAAACCGCTTAATCGAGCTTGGTCAAGAGCCAGATTACCCCGCAACCACCAACCCGTTCACAGATCAGCCGACTGTTGGGGTCTCCATGCGGGATGTCCACTTCAGCTATGGAGATGGCACTGAAGTACTGCGTGGTATCAACCTCTCCATCGCTGCGGGCCAGAAAATAGCGTTGGTGGGAGCAAGTGGCGGTGGTAAGTCGACGTTGGTGCAAGTGTTGTTGGGGCTGTATACGCCAACTCGTGGTGAGATCCAATTTAATGGTGTCGCAACGCAAGAGATTGGTCTGCCGCTCATTCGCGATAACGTAGCCACCGTTTTGCAGCACCCTGCCTTATTTAACGGTACGGTGCGCAGCAATCTGTGCATGGGTGAAAGTTACACTGATACCCAGCTTTGGGAGGCACTAACCGTTGCGCAGTTGGCTGAATTTATCGATGGGCTTGATGGCGGACTGGACGCGGTAGTTGGGCGTCAAGGGGTGCGTCTGTCCGGAGGTCAGCGCCAGCGCTTGGCGATTGCTCGTATGGTGCTGTCGGATCCAAAGCTCGTGATCTTGGATGAGGCGACATCGGCACTTGATACCGAAACCGAGCGTGCATTACATAAAGCACTAGAGGCATTTTTAGCCGGTAGAACCACGATTATCGTTGCCCATCGATTGAGTGCCGTGAAGCAGGCTGATCATGTGTATGTGTTTGAGGACGGACTCATCGCAGAAGAGGGTGGGCACGATGAGTTGATCGACTCGGATGGTCTTTATGCGCGACTTTATGGTCAGCATCAGGGAATTTAAACGGTGGTTTAGTAGTCTTAATCTGCAGGTATTAGATGGGTGGATAAGAAGATGAAGCAAATAAAAGCGGTATTACTCGCAGTCTCGGTGCTGGTGGTTGCAACGGGTTGTTCCTCGCAACGTTTGACAGGAGATACCTACAGCTATGGCGAAGCTCAGCGCGAGCAGCGGGTACGCTATGCTACGGTGATGTCGGTAACGCCGGTTGTGATTGAAGGTAAAGAGGGGGCAGTAGGCACTTTAACGGGTGCTGCTGTGGGTGGTATTGCAGGTAGCACCGTCGGTGGTGGTAGTGGTCGAGCTTTGGCAACGGTTATTGGATCGGTGGCAGGTGGTATCATCGGCGAAAAAGTGCAGAAGGATGCGACTCGCAAGCAAGGACAAGAGATCACGTTACGCTTGCGTAGCGGTGATGTTGTGTCTGTTGTTCAAGAGGTGGGTGAGAGCGGTTATTTCCGCTCGGGCGATAACGTCCGCATACTAAAACGCGGCAGTGTCAGCCGTGTTGTATATTAGTATTGTTAAGGTTTAAGCAGTCAGACAGAGGGAGAAGATTTCATGCGTTGTCATGAGGTTGATTACGAGATACTTGGTGCGGAGATGCAACTGGTTGAGGTTGAACTAGATCCGGGTGAAACGGTTGTTGCCGAAGCGGGGGCAATGACTTACATGGAAGAGGGCATTGGTTTTGAAACCCGTATGGGTGATGGCTCGGAGCCTGATCAAGGCTTAATGGGTAAGCTGTTTTCAGCGGGTAAGCGTATGGTAACAGGCGAATCTGTCTTTACGACGCACTTTACCAATAATGGTGTAGGAAAGCGCCGGGTATCCTTCTCTGCGCCCTACCCCGGCAACATTGTGCCGCTCGATATGGCGCAGATCGGGGGCCGTGTCACTTGCCAAAAAGATGCGTTCTTGTGCGCAGCGCTAGGGACTAAGATAGACATCACTTTCAACCGCCGTTTGGGAAGTGGTCTATTTGGTGGTGAGGGCTTTATTTTGCAAACGCTCGAAGGCGATGGCATGGCGTTTATCCAAGCAGGCGGCACCGTGATTCGTAAAGAGCTAAATAACGAGACATTGCGTGTAGATACAGGCTGTTTGGTGGGCTTTTCCGGCCAAATTGATTATGACATCGAGCGTGCCGGTAGCCTCAAGTCAATGGTGTTCGGTGGTGAAGGCCTTTTCTTGGCGACATTGTCTGGTACAGGTACTGTGTGGTTGCAAAGCTTGCCATTCTCACGCATGGCGGACCGTATCTTGGCTCATGCACCATCAGCAGGTGGTAGCAGCCAAGGTGAAGGCTCGGTATTAGGCGGGATTGGCCGTATGCTTGATGGCGACCGATAAGCGCTATCTTGCCGCTTTAATAATAAAAAACCTCGCCTAGGCGAGGTTTTTTTGTTGAGCGCTACTTTTTAGCCACCTAAAGCTAAGTTGACGCAAACGTAGCCGACTAGACTCATCACGATGGTATATGGGAATGCCATAATGACCATACGCCCATAGGAGAGGCGAATAAGCGGTGCCAGAGCCGACGTTAACAAGAACAAGAATGCCGCTTGCCCGTTAGGTGTTGCGACGCTTGGGATATTTGTTCCTGTATTGATCGCAATAGCAAGAGCGTCAAAGTGTTCACGCGTGATTGTGCCTGCGTTTAGCGCATCAACAACCTCATTGATATAGACCGTTGCTACGAATACGTTGTCACTGATGGCTGATAGCACACCATTTGCCACGAAGAAGAGACCTGGCTGAGACGCTTCGTCCATCGCTAAGACCGCCGCAATAATAGGCTGGAAAAGGTGCTGCTCGTGGATCACCGATACCACCGCGAAGAATACAACTAGTAGCGCTGTGAAAGGCAGGGCCTCTTCAAAGGCTTTACCGATTTGATGCTCCTCAACAATACCGTTGAAAGCCGTTAAAAACACGATAATGACAAGCCCGATCAAACCAACAGCCGCGAGGTGCATCGCCAACGCGACAACAAGAAACACCGCAACGACAACTTGCACAGCTAACTGAGCCTTATCACGCGTACTGCGCTTACGATCTTCCTCTGCTGCGAAGTCTTCGAGGATATAGCGCACGCTATCAGGAAGTTGAGAACCGTAGCCGAAAAGCTTCAGCTTCTCGAGCATAAAGCACGTCACTAAGCCTGCCACCAATACAGGCATTGTAATGGGTGCCATCAAGACAAAGAACTCGACGAAATCCCAGCCCGCTTTTTGTGCGATCAACAGGTTCTGTGGCTCTCCTACGAGTGTACACACACCACCCAACGCAGTACCGACAGCACCGTGCATCAGCAAGCTGCGTAGGAACGCGCGAAAGTCCTCTAAGTCTTTGCGTTTATCAACCTCGACGCCATCGTCATTCGCATGGTCGTGTTCGGAGCTATTCTTTTTGCCTGAGGCTACTCGGTGGTATACCGCATAAAAACCGACGCAAACACTAATAAGAACCGCGGTCACAGTTAGCGCATCTAAGAAAGCTGATAAAACCGCCGCAGATAGTGAAAAGAGCAAAGATAGTAACGACTTGGAGCGAACTTTGAGTAGGATCTTAGTAAAAATCCAAAGCAGCATGCTCTTCATAAAGTAGATGCCTGCTACCATAAACATCAGGAGCAGAAGAACCTCGAGGTTGCCGCTGACTTCATGATAAACCGACTCAGGTGATGCAAGGCCGATCGCTACGGCCTCGATGGCGAGTAGGCCACCAGGTTGCAGAGGGTAGCACTTGAGTGCCAAAGCGAGGGTGAAGATAAACTCAAAAATGAGAATCCAGCCGGTAACAGCTGGGCCTGCAACAAACAGCAAGATAGGGTTGAGGATGAGGAAGCCAATTATGGCCTGCTTATACCAAACAGGAGAATTTCCGAGGAAATTCTGCATAATTGCCTGCGGGAAAGAGATTGTCATTGGTTGTATTCCTTTATCTGACCTCCCCTCGCTTATGGGGTCAGGGTACTCAGCAGTGGATAATGCAAAATGCGGGAAAACGAAATTTTATTATTAAGCGTTGTTTTCGGCAGCATAATAAACAATAAGTGATGATTTGTGTGCTTTGTATGGTCTATTTTACTAAGTTTTTGCTCTAAAGTAGGTAGTTTCATTAATTTCTGAAAACTTATTATAGTATCTTTTGTAGGGGAATTGTGTGAAAAATTTCGTGCTGGTTGGTTATCGTGGTGCACTTATCGGTATTGAAAACCGGCCTTATCTTGATGATAGTGGCTTGGCCAATCAGCAAATTGAAGCGAGCTATCCGGTTGGTGGACGCGATGGAGTTGCGGTCACTCTCGCTATTGTTAGCGACCCTTTACCTGAGGCTTATCAACCCATTCAGATGCGTCAAGTATTAGCACAAGCTCAGGATCAGACAGAGTACATGTTGCTCTCGAGGGCTGTGCAGTTAGTCACTTGGCATAGTCACCATCAATTCTGTGGACGCTGCGGCACCAAGACTGAGCACCATGTGAAGGATCTCGCGAAGCATTGCCCTGTTTGTAAACTCGTCCATTACCCGCGTATTTCGCCATGCATTATCGTATTAGTGGTTGATGGTGAGCGGTGCTTGCTGGCCCGCTCTCCGCACTTTCCGCCGGGGCGTTTAAGTACACTGGCAGGTTTTATTGAAGCTGGTGAATCGGCTGAAGCGGCGGTACACCGTGAAGTGCGAGAAGAGGTTGGGATTGAAGTTAAGAATGTCCGCTACATGGAAAGCCAATCTTGGCCGTTTCCACACTCACTGATGCTCGGCTTTATCGCTGACTACGATTCAGGTGAGTTGGCGCCGGATGGTGTCGAAATTGAGGAGGCGCATTGGTTCACGCGTGAAACGCTACCTGACCTGCCTCCTTCATTCGCTATCTCGTATAAACTGATCGAGCGGTTCATCAAAGGAGAGGTGTAGCCTAGCGCCGGAATAGTTTGCCAAGCTTCGTGGCTAACATAACATTGCCCTCGGCACGAAGCTGGCCTTTCAAAAAGGCACCCATACCGTCTTGCTCACCGTTTACAACGCGAATAAAAGTGTCTGCGTCCGTAATCAAGGTAACGTTTGGGTCAGGATGCTCGCCTTTTTCTGTGCGGCACTGACCATCTCCTATCTCGATATAAAAGTCGGTGCTGTCATCCAGCATAAATTGAAAAACAGTCTCTAGATCTTGAGCTGCATCGGCTTGAAAGCGATGCGGCAACTTCTCGATGACTTTATCTACAGTGATATCGCTCATGGGGTCTCTTGGGGTCCTTAGGCGGTTGCTGAGTAGGCGTATTATGTTACATTAGCTCGCTTCAAGCTGAGAACTCTTTCTGGAGAAATAACTTGTCCGACTTTTTCTTTGAATATGGCCTTTTTTTAGCGAAGGCGATCACTGTTCTAATCACTATTCTGCTGATCGTTGTAGGTGTTGGCGTGCTGGGTGGTCGTAATAAGCGCGATGCATCAGAAGGTGAGGTAGAGCTGACATCATTGAACGATCAGTTTGATGATATGAAGGACGCCATCGAAGCTGCCGTGCTTGATCGTGAGGCTTACAAGCAGCTCGCCAAAGAGCAGAAAAAGAAGGATAAAGAAGAGAGCAAGAAACGTAAAAAGACGCTGAAGCAAGGCAGTATGCCTGAGTCGGCGGAGCGTAAGCGTGTTTATGTTTTGGATTTTGATGGTGACATCAAAGCATCTGAAGTGGATCCGCTGCGTGAGGAGATTTCGGCGGTGCTAACGTTTGCGCGCCCTGAAGATGAAGTGGTGATTCGCCTTGAAAGTGGCGGTGGCTTGGTGCACACCTATGGCTTGGCTGCATCCCAGTTAGAGCGCATTAAAGCGCGTAACATTCCACTGACTGTTTGTGTTGATGAGGTTGCAGCTAGTGGTGGCTATATGATGGCGTGCTTGGCAGATAAGCTGCTGGCGGCTCCGTTTGCCATTGTCGGCTCGATTGGCGTTGTGGCGCAGCTACCTAATTTCCACCGTCTATTACAAAAACATGATGTTGACTATGAGATGTTCACTGCAGGTGAGTACAAGCGCACAGTCACGATGTTTGGTGAAAACACCGAAAAGGGCAAAGAAAAGTTCATCGAAGAGCTTGAAGATACGCACGCGCTGTTTAAAGAGTTTGTAAGCCAGTACCGTCCGCAACTAGATATCGAAAAAGTCGCCACGGGTGAAGTGTGGTTTGGCAAGCGTGCTCTGGCTGAGCAGTTGGTGGATGAGCTAACAACGAGTGACGATTACCTGATGAAAGCGTGCGAAGAATCTGATGTATACCGTGTACGTTACGAGGTCAAAAAGACGTTGCAAGAGCGCATCAGTGACATGACGATTAAAACAGCAGACGGTCTTTTTACTAAAGCATTGTCGCGTCTTGCTAACAGTCGTTTTATCTCTCGCTAGCTATTGAATTCACAGGAAATCTATTAATAGTTGCTTGCTTGGATTAATTCCTTTCTAATAGTGATGTTTCAAACACGTTCGAAAGGAGGCGAGGGTTGCAGCAATCGAAAACGGCTCGGCAAATACAGAAGGCCGCAGAAGCATTATTTGCCGAACAGGGGTTCAGTGAAACAACAATGCGGCAGATCACCACAGCTGCGAAAGTAAATTTGGCAGCTGTGAACTACCACTTTGGCTCAAAGCAGGGGTTGATCGAGTCGGTGGCTGATAAATACGTGGCGCCGTTTGTGGGTCACTTGCAAGACGCTGTTTGCACAACGCGCTACACCCACCAAGGCACCACGGTTGCTACTGAAGAGCTGCTCGAGATGCTCATGCGTGCGCTGCTCAAAGTGCACCAAACTAACGGCCATGCCTTAGCTATCTTCTCTAGGCTGCTTGACCTTTCCTATGTGCCTGGTCAGGATGAGTTTCGAGTGTTTCTTACCTCAAAGTACCGCGAGAGCTTGGACGACTTTATTCTACTGCTTCGCCAAGACGCCGCACCGATGCATGATGACGAGTTCTTCTGGCGGATCCACTTCTTATTAGGCTCCATGATCTTTACTTTGAATAACTACCGAGTTTTAGCCGGCCTCGGTGGCTCAAAAGATGATGAAGACATTGAAGTTGAACGCGTCTTACATCGTATGATCCCTGTCTTAACGGCTGGATTCCTCGCGCGGCCAGAGAGCACGTTTGTTAGTCGTATCTAATGTATATCCGAATTTCGATCCCTACCCAAACGCTAACGCTGGTGCAAGATGAGCGTTCGGTTTTAACGTTTCCTGTCTCGACGGCCCTAAATGGTGCAGGCGAGCAAAATGGTAGTGGTTGCACGCCGCGCGGCGCACACATTATTCGGGCTAAAATCGGTGCGCAAATGCCAGAGGGAGCGGTTTTCGTAGGTCGCCGTTTTACCGAAGAGGTGTATTCTGACGCGCTGGCTGAGCAGTTCCCAAAGCGAGATTGGATTCTAACGCGGATTTTATGGCTAAGTGGCACCGAGGTTGGCTTCAACCGTTTGCAAAACTGCGACACGATGCGCCGTTACATATACCTGCATGGCACGCCAGACAGCGAGCCGATGGGTGTGCCGCTATCTCATGGCTGTATTAGGATGCGCAACGCCGATATCATCACACTTTTTGACTTGGTGCCCGTAGGTACTGAAGTCTTTATTGAGGAGTAACTATGCCTGCCGGACGTTTAATGTTGGATCTCGTTGGTACAGAGATCGCACCCCGCGAACGTGAGCTCTTAGCTCACCCCGAAGTCGGCGGCTTAATTCTGTTTACGCGTAACTATTCGAGCCAAGCGCAGCTTAAGGCTTTGGTTGATGACATCCGCAGCATTGCTCCCGATATATTGATCGCGGTTGACCATGAAGGTGGGCGCGTGCAGCGTTTTCGCGACGGATTTGTGCGGATTCCGCCAATGGCTGCTATCGCGCGCTTATGGCAGCAAGATCAAGCGGCAGGGTGTGCCGCCGCAAAAGAGCTGGCTTGGCTGATGGCGATTGAACTAACCCAGCTTGATATCGATATCAGCTTTGCGCCAGTGCTTGATCTGGATTGGGGGCGCAGTGAAATTATTGGTGATCGCGCGTTTGGTGATAACCCTGAGCAGGTCATTGCGTTAACTACTGCGTTTATAGCGGGTATGAAGGAAGCGGGTATGGCTTCTACAGGCAAGCATTTCCCGGGACATGGCTGGGTTGTGGCCGACTCGCATTTAGATATCCCGCGCGATGAACGCTCACTCGAGCAGTTGCGCGGTGCCGATCTTATTCCGTTTGGTGCATTAGTGGATGCAGGTATGGAAGCTGTCATGCCTGCTCATGTGATCTACGAGCAGGTAGATCAGAACACTGCTGGATTCTCGCAGTTTTGGCTGCAAGAGGTGCTCAGGGGTGAGATGGGTTTTGATGGTGTGATCTTCAGCGATGATCTCACAATGGAGGGCGCGCGCGTTGCTGGTGATTATCCATCCCGTGCCAAAGCTGCACTAGAGGCGGGTTGTGACATGGTATTGGTATGTAACAACCCGGAAGCTGCAGTCGAGGTGCTTGATTACCTGCAGGACAACCCAGACGCTAGCCCTGCCAGCCGTATTGCTCGTATGCGTTACCAGCCTGCGTTGGCAGTAAAAGATGAGAGCCGTTATAGACGCGCCAAGGCGATAGCGGCAAGCCTATTGGGTTGATCGCGAGATTTTCTGTTTGCAAAGGAGTGAAACATGGATGCTGATGCAAAAGCGATACTGAACACTGTGACCACTTGGTTAGTCGATAACCTAGCGCTTGGACAGGAAAATAGTTGGGTTTTGAGTGTGTTTGTCGTCATTTTGACCACGGCGATTGTCGCGCTCTTTGTTAAAAAGTTCTTCTTTAAGCTTGCCCAACAACTCCTGAGAACCCGCAATGTGTGGGATGACTTGCTAGTGGAGGCTGCACGCCGCCCTGCAGTGACGTTGATCTGGGTGTTAGGCGGTAGCTGGGCCATTGATATCATCGATGCTAAAACGGGTACGGTACTGCTCGATATTATCGACCCGCTACGTAAAGTGGCGGTTATCGTACTGATCGGCTGGTTCTTGGTGCGTTTCGTTAAGCGCGCAGAAACTGCATTGATTGACCCTCAGGGTATCGATACCTCGATGGATGAAACCACGGTTTCCGCGATTGGTAAGCTTATTCGCCTGGCGCTGGTGGTCACAATCGCATTAGTGGTGTTGCAGAGCTTCGGATATAGTATTTCTGGCGTCTTGGCATTTGGTGGTATTGGCGGTTTGGCGGTAGGTTTTGCAGCAAAGGATCTGCTGGCAAACTTCTTTGGCGGTTTGATGATCTATCTCGATCGGCCATTCAAAGTAGGAGACTGGGTGCGTTCGCCCGACCAAAATATCGAGGGTACCGTTGAAGATATTGGTTGGCGCCTCACACGAATCAGAACCTTTGATCAGCGGCCGCTCTATGTGCCTAACGCTACCTTCACAAGTATCTCTGTGGAAAACCCATCGCGAATGAAAAACCGCCGCATCTACGAGACAGTTGGCGTGCGCTATTGTGATGTTACGCGGATTCAGGCCATCGTGTCTGATGTAAAGACGATGTTACAGAACCATCCCGAGATCGATACGCGCCAGACTCTGATCGTCAACCTCAATCAGTTTTCCCCTTCATCACTGGACTTCTTCGTTTACACGTTCACGAAAACCACAAACTGGGTGAAGTACCACGAGGTAAAGCAGGATGTACTGTTACAAATTATGGCGATTGTTGAAGGGCACGACGCTGAAGTTGCATTCCCAACACAAACGCTACATGTTGAGGGGATTTCGCAGGCTCAGGCATTATCGTTAGAGCGGGCTGATATCCAGCAGTAATAAAAAAGCCAGCGAATTCGCTGGCTTTTTTGTGTCTGATGTTCAACTCAGTTTAGCGGTACGGCGTATACAACCATGCCAAATAACGGGTGATCGATATAGTGGGCTTCTTTGGAGCGCATACGACGCGGAAGATCTAACGTGGTCGTGATCATTTGTGTTGACCCATCTGCCATCACAACATTTCGACGCAGTTGAAGGTTAGGTTTGAAGTGAAGATAGCGGCCGCGATCCACAGTGATAGCGCCTTCTACTTCATAGAATCCATCTGGCATTACCGAGCCTGCTCGAATGGCAACCGGCTTGGAGTTGCGGCTTTTAAGCACCGGTTGAGACCATGAACCGTGGTACAGGATGCGATGCCCGGCAGCGTTTTCGATACGTCGACTGGTGGATTTTAGAAAGAAGCTAGCAGGTGAGCGCTCGCGGTAGCCGCTCTCTGCAAGACTAAATCCCGACGCAGGTGTTTGCTGTGGTGCCGGCCACAGCTCATCAGTCATGCTACTGTCGCGGCTGAAAATGATCACTTCAATGCCGTAGTATGTTGCCGCGCTGGCGGTTGCGCTAGCTAAGAGAAGTAGTGCAACCGTAATGCTGTGAATTAGAGTTCTCATCCGTTTACCTTGCCGAGTTCCTTAAGTAACGACTCAACGGCTGCGAAGCGCTGTTCTGAGTCATCCATATCGAGCGAGAAGCGCAGTTGGCTAGCGCCTTCGAGCTTATATTTTTGTGGTTGTTTTTGCACCAGAGTGACGAGCGTGAACGGATCCACTTTGGGGTCACTGTCGAACTCGATTCTGCCGCTCTTTGAGCCAGCTTCCAGTTTAATGATGCCCAATGCATCCGCCAAGAGTTTTAACGAAGTTAGCCTGAACAGGTTCTTAGTTGCATTAGGGAGCATTCCAAAGCGGTCGATCATCTCGATCTGTAGCTCTTTCAGCTCAGCATCGGTTGCTGCGCTGGCGATCCGTTTATACATGATTAGGCGGTTGTGAACATCCGGGAGATAATCGTCGGGAATCAATGCCGGAAGTTGTAAATTAACCTCTGAGCCATGCTGCAGAGGCTTATCCATATTGGGTGTTTTGCCCTCTTTGATCGACTGGATGGCGTCCTCTAGCATCTCCATGTAAAGCGTAAAGCCGATGCCTTGAATCTGGCCGCTTTGCTCTTCACCAAGCAGTTCGCCTGCGCCGCGGATCTCAAGGTCATGTGTTGCCAGTGTGAAGCCTGCACCGAGATCTTCTGCTTGTGCGATCGCTTCAAGGCGTTTTTTTGCATCGCTGGAGATACTTTTCGGGTGTGGTGTCAGCATGTAAGCATAGGCTTGGTGGTGGGAGCGCCCCACGCGGCCGCGCAGCTGATGCAGTTGTGCTAAGCCAAACTTGTCGGCGCGATCAATGATAATGGTGTTGGCGTTAGGGACATCGATCCCGGTTTCAATGATCGTGGTGCACAATAAAATATTGTGCCGCTTGTGATAGAAGTCTGACATCACTTGTTCAAGCTCGCGCTCACGCATCTGGCCGTGACCAACGCCAATGCGCGCTTCGGGGACAAGCTCACGCAGGGTTTCAGCGGTTTTCTCGATCGATTTGACCTCGTTGTGAAGGTAGTAAACCTGCCCGCCGCGCAGCAGTTCACGCAAGATGGCTTCTTTCACGATGGCGGGGTCGCTCTCGCGGACAAACGTCTTAACGGCTAAGCGTCGGGCAGGCGGTGTGGCGATAATCGAGAGATCGCGCATACCAGACATGGCCATGTTTAGCGTGCGTGGGATAGGGGTGGCGGTCATTGTGAGGATATCAACCTCCGAGCGCAGCGACTTTAAGCGCTCCTTCTGTTGGACACCAAATCGGTGTTCCTCATCAATGATCACTAAGCCCAGGTTTTTAAACTGGACGCTCGATTGGAGTAGCTTGTGGGTGCCCACAATAATGTCGATCTGACCATCATGCAGTTTTTGGATAACGGCATCTTGCTGCTTAGCGGTTCTAAAGCGTGAAATAAGCTCAACGTTTACGGGCCAATCAGCAAAGCGGTCGCGGAAGTTCTCGAAATGTTGCTGGGCAAGCAGTGTTGTTGGAACAAGCACAGCTACTTGTTTATTGGAGGCTGCCGCCATAAACGCTGCACGCATTGCCACTTCGGTTTTGCCGAAACCGACATCGCCACAGACAAGGCGATCCATCGGCTGTGCAGAGGTCATGTCGCGTAATACGGCTTGAATGGCAAGGTCTTGATCCGGTGTTTCTTCGAACGGGAAGCCAGCCGCAAACTGGGCATAACTTTGGTCTGGATCAGCAAAGCTGAAGCCCTTTCGCGCAGCTCGGCGAGCATAGATGTCGAGCAGTTCGGCTGCCGTATCACGAATCTTCTCAGCCGCTTTTTGGCGAGCTTTGCTCCATTGCTCAGTGCCAAGTTTGTGTAGCGGTGCAAGCTCGTCCGTTGCGCCCGAGTAGCGGCTGATAAGGTGTAGTGACGAAACCGGTACATAAAGTTTCGAATCATTCGCATAAGAGAGTGCAACAAACTCGTTAGCTTGGCCGTCTAGCTCGATCGTTTGTAAGCCGATGTAACGCCCAACACCGTGATCGACGTGGACTACCGGCGCGCCAACTGCAAGTTCGGCAAGGTTACGAACAACCAGATCTGATTGGTCTTTTTCTCGGGTTCGGCGGCGGCTTTGGAAGACTTGCTGACCGAATAGCTGGGGTTCGACAATCACCTGCACGATACCCGGCAGGTGTAGCCCCCGGCTGAGAGGGAAAACAGTTAGAAGCGGCGATTGGTCGCTCTCTTGGCACGCTTGCCATGACTCGCACACGGTCGGTGTGATATCAGCGCGCTTGAGTAGCTCAAGCAACGCTTCCCGGCGCCCGGCGGACTCGGCGCAGAAAATCACTTTCTCGCCTTGATTGTGCTTAAGGTTTGCCTCCAATGCCGCCAGTGGCGTGGCGGATTGTGCATTAACTGACAGCTCTTCCGACTTCTTGCAGGCGAGGTTGGTGTGTCCGGCAGTGTCCGGTTGTGCGTCTTGAAATGTTTGTAGGCGGAAAAACTGCTTCAGTGCACTGAAAAACTCCTCTTGTGGTAAGAAGATCTCCAGTGGTGCCAGTATTGGGCGCTCGATATCGTGACGGCGGTCTTCATATCGGCTCTCGGCATCCGCCCAAAATGTCTTCAGTGATGTTTCTAAGTTGCCTTCGCTAATCACAAGACTATTGTTCGGTAAATAGTCGAAGAGTGTTGCAGTGCTGCTGAAGAAAAGCGGCAGGTAGTATTCGATACCCGGAGGAGCAAAGCCGTTGTTGACATCGCTGTATGTTGGGCAGCGGCGATGATCCACATCAAACGCCTCGCGCCAAGCTTGTTTAAAGCGAGAGATCGCGGCAGGTGTCAGCGGAAACTCACGCGCAGGCAGTAAGCGGATGTTGTCTATCTTGTCTATCGAGCGCTGCGATTCAGGGTCGAAGGTGCGCAGTGTATCGATCTCATCATCAAATAGGTCGATACGATAGGGCGTCTCTGAACCCATCGGGAAAAGGTCGATGATCGAGCCGCGGATCGCGAATTCGCCGTGCTCGAAAACAGTCTCTACGGCGCGGTAGCCGGCGTTGCTTAACGAAGTTCGTAGTGCTTCTATGTCTAGTTGCTGGCCAGTATCCAGCATGAGTGTGTGGCCAGCCAGAAACTCGCTGGGCGCGATGCGGTGCAGCAGGGTGCTCACTGGGACAATAACTATGCCCTGCTTGAGCTGCTGTAATCGATGCAGAGTGCTAATGCGAGCCGATGTGATGTCTTGGTGTGGGGAGAAGGTGTCGTATGGCAGCGTTTCCCAGTCGGGGAAGGGCAGAATTTCAAGCGATTCCCCAGCGTAGAAGCGGATCTCGGCCTCTAGCAACGCGGCTGATTCACTATTTTGTGTGATTACCAGCGTCGGGGCGGCGTGCTCGCTTGTAGCTTGCGCGACCAATAAGCCTATGGCGCTATCGTGAACTTGACCGACCCATTTCGTATCCCCTGCTTTTTGCGGTAAGGGAAAGTTGAGTTGCGTCACGGACATACTCCTTTTCATCACAGTTATCAGCGGCTGCGTATGTTACCTGTTGTGGCGTCAAAGAGATATAAGTCGCTGATTTCTGACACTGCTAAAGTCTAGAAGGCCCCGATTTGCCCGGAGAGTCAGAAAAGAGGATAATACGCCGCAGTTTTTTATACTGACGTAAATGTTGGAGATAACCGTGAGCCAAGACCAAGTATTCGCTGATTGGAAAGACCGCGAAGCAACCGCTGAAGCAATGATTCCTATGATCGGCAGCCTTTACCGTGACCGCAATATTGAGACATCCGTTTACGGTAGGCTCATCGTTAAGCGTTCTGTTATTGACGTACTAAAAGCACACCGCTTTGCGCGTCAAGTTGAAGCACAAGAGCTGACTGTAAAAGATACTTACCCAGTTCTTGAAGCGCTGCAGAAGCTAGACGTAAACACAGCTCACGTTGATATCGGTAAATTAGCTGTTAAATATTCCAAAGAGGCGAATGGCCGCTCAATGGAAGAGTTTTTGGCTGAAGAGTTGGCTCCAGTTATTGGTACAGGCTCTCGTGAAGGTACTGATGTTGTACTTTACGGTTTCGGTCGCATCGGTCGCTTGCTGGCGCGTTTGTTGATCGAACGTACAGGTGGCGGTCAGTCATTGCGTCTGCGTGCTATCGTAGTACGTAAGGGTAAAGCGGCGAACGATCTTGAGAAGCGTGCTAGCTTGCTGCGTCGTGATTCAGTGCACGGTTCTTTCAAGGGTACTATCCAAGTCGATGAAGAGCGTAATTTGCTGATCGTAAACGGCAACCCAATTCAGGTTATCTTCTCTGATGGTCCTGATCAGGTTGACTACGAAGCATACGGTATCTCCAACGCGCTCGTCATCGATAACACGGGTATCTGGCGTGACCAAGAAGGCTTGTCTCTTCACCTGAAATCTAAGGGTGTTGCGCGCGCATTGCTGACAGCTCCTGGTAAGGGTATGAAGAATATCGTTATGGGCGTAAACCATCACGATTTCGATGATGAAGATCGCGTGCTATCTGCCGCTTCTTGCACAACAAACGCAATTACGCCGGTTCTTAAGGCAGTCAATGAGCGTTTTGGTGTGGCTAACGGCCACGTTGAGACCGTTCACGCATACACTAACGACCAGAACTTGATCGATAACTACCATAAAGGTGATCGCCGTGGTCGTGCTGCTGGCTTGAACATGGTTCTGACGGAAACGGGTGCTGCGAAGGCGGTTTCTAAAGCACTTCCAGCAATGGAAGGTAAACTGACGGGTAACGCAATCCGTGTACCAACGCCAAACGTTTCTATGGCGATTCTTAACCTGAATCTTGAAAAAGAGACAAACAAAGAAGAGCTAAACGAGTACCTGCGCGAAGTTGCCCTACACTCTCCATTGCAAAAGCAGATCGACTACAGCAACTCTCCAGAAGCAGTTTCTTCTGATTTCGTTGGTTCGCGTGCAGCAGGTGTTGTTGATGCGCTAGCAACAATCGTGAACGGAAATCGTTGTGTATTGTACGTTTGGTACGATAACGAGTTCGGTTATAGCTGCCAGGTTATTCGCATGGCGCAAAAAATGGCGAACGTGACTCTACCGGCGTTCCCGAAAGCGAAAAAGAATGGCTAACTTGCTGTTTTAAAAGAAAAGGGCTGCATAATGCAGCCCTTTTTTGTGGGCTATCTCTAGGCTATTGGTCATATTCTCATCAAGTACGAAGCTGATACTTCCCCAAAAAAATAAAAAAAGCGCGCTAATCACAATGTCGCAACAATTTTAAGGTAACACTGAGTGGATTCGAGGCTTGCGGCTCAGGTATACTTACAAAGTTTTTTGGTGGGGTTTAAGGTTTTCCGAATAACAAAATCAGAAGGGTGGCAGGCACAGTGTTCCTGTGATCCATAATCTGGTGGTGGTGAGAACCAAATCTCGAACAAGTTTAATCGTGATTGGGTGAGGTGTATGATCAAGATCAAAAAAGGTCTGGATCTACCGATAACGGGTGCTCCGGAGCAAGCGGTTTCTGCTGCAACTTCGGTAGTTCGATCGGTTGCCGTATGCGGACCAGACTATGTTGGCTGTAAGCCGACAATGGCCGTTAAGGTGGGTGATCGAGTAAAACTCGGTCAAGTGATCTTTTCCGACAAGAAAACCGAAGGTGTTCACTATACGGCACCGGGCGCTGGTATTGTCAAAGAAATTAATCGTGGCGAACGTCGTCGTCTGCTGTCCGTTGTTATTGAACTGGACGCAGAGGAAGAGGCTGTTGAGTTTGCTAAAGTGGATGCAGCGCAGCTGGACGCTTTAGAGCGCGAGCAGGTTGTAGCACAACTTAGCGAGTCAGGCCTGTGGGCAGCGTTACGTACGCGTCCTTTTAGCAGAGTGCCTGCTACCGATAACACGCCGTCTTCTATTTTTGTAACTGCTATTGATACAAACCCTCTAGCGGGTGATCCAGCACTATTTGTTGCTGCGTATTCTGAAGACTTTAAGAATGGTCTGCGGTTACTGACTAAGTTGACAGATAAGGCTGTTTACCTGTGTAAAGCACCAAATGCTGATATCCCTTCTGTTGAAGGTGTGACAGTTGAGGAGTTTGAGGGTAAGCACCCTGCAGGTAACGCTGGAACGCACATTCATTACTTGGATCCAGTGTCTCAAGCTAAGACTGTTTGGACAATTGGTTACCAAGATGTTGTAGCGTTCGGCAAGCTGTTCACAGAAGGTCGTATCTTTACTGAACGCTTTGTTGCTGTTGCCGGCCCGCAAGTAGATAAGCCAGCTATCTTAAAAACTCGTTTAGGTGCGAGTTTAGATGATCTTACCAGTGGTTTATTGAAAGGTGATAACAACCGTGTTATCAGCGGATCCGTTTGGAATGGTCGTAAAGCGGCGGGTGCATTAGCGTACCTAGGCCGTTATTCAACACAGGTGTCTGTGTTGGAAGAGGGTGATAAGCGCGAATTTATGGGTTGGTTGACACCTGGCGCCAACAAGTTCTCGATCCTCAATATCTTTACGTCGTCTATGTCATCTAGCAAGACATTTAACTTCACAACGACAACCAACGGATCTGAGCGTGCGATGGTACCGGTGGGTCAGTTTGAAGAGGTCATGCCGCTAGACATTCTGCCAACTCAATTGCTGCGCGCGCTAGTTACTGGCGATATCGTCACTGCGATGCAACTGGGTTGTTTGGAGTTGGATGAAGAAGATCTGGCACTTTGCACGTTCGCTTGCCCAGGCAAGTACGAGTACGGTCCGATCCTTCGTGACAATCTGACGCGCATCGAAAAAGAGGCCTAAGAGGCGCCATATGAGCATCAGAAATATTCTTGACAAGATGGAGCCGCATTTCCACAAAGGCGGCAAGTACGAAAATTGGTATGCGCTTTACGAAGCGGTTGATACCATTTTCTATACACCTGGCAGCGTGACAAAAGCGTCTGCACACGTGCGTGACGGTATCGACCTCAAGCGCATGATGATCATGGTGTGGATGTGTACGTTCCCAGCTGTTTTCGCGGGTTTGTATAACGTTGGTTTTCAAGCAAATACTGCTATGGCTCAGATGGGCTTGGCAGAAGCTGAAGGCTGGCGTGGTGCTATCATCACTGCATTAGCAGGTTATGATGCATCCAGTATTTGGGATAACTTCATCCATGGCGCGACCTACTGGTTACCTATCTACGCAGTAACATTCGTAGTGGGTGGCTTCTGGGAAGTGCTTTTTGCGATGAAGCGTGGTCACGAAGTTAACGAAGGTTTCTTCGTAACCTCTATCCTGTTTTCATTGATCCTTCCGCCAACGATTCCTCTATGGCAGGTAGCACTAGGTATCAGCTTCGGTGTTGTTATTGGTAAAGAGGTATTCGGTGGTACAGGTAAGAACTTCCTCAACCCAGCTTTGACTGGCCGTGCGTTCCTGTTCTTCGCTTACCCTGCGCAGATGTCTGGTGACGCAATCTGGACTGCGGTGGATGGCTTCGCGGGTGCGACACCACTTGGTCTGGCAGCTGCTGGCGGTATCGATGCAATCCTCGCGCAGAACTTGACGTGGATGGATGCCTTTGTCGGTACGATCCAAGGTTCCGTTGGTGAAGTGTCTACCCTTGCTATCGCTATCGGTGGTGCAGTGCTGTTAATCGCTAAGATTGCTGCTTGGCGCATCGTTGCAGGTGTCTTCTTAGGCATGGTCGCAACCAGTGTGCTGTTCAATATTATCGGCTCTGATACTAACCCAATGTTCGCAATGCCGTTCTACTGGCACTTAGTGCTTGGTGGTTTCGCATTCGGCATGTTCTTCATGGCGACTGACCCTGTGTCAGCTTCGATGACGAACAAGGGTAAGTGGTACTTCGGTGCGCTGATTGGTGTAATGGTTGTATTGATTCGTGTAGTTAACCCTGCCTTCCCTGAAGGTATGATGCTAGCGATTCTGTTCGCAAACCTATTCGCACCGTTGATCGATAATTTTGTCGTACAGGCAAATATCAAGCGGAGGATGGCACGAAATGTCGGCTAATAACGATACTATCGGTAAAACGATTACCGTTACTGTCCTTTTGTGTGTGATCTGCTCCGTTGTCGTATCTGCGGCTGCTGTGCTGTTAAAGCCACAACAAGAGGCGAACAAACTATTAGACAAGCGCACCAATATTTTGGCTGCGGCTGGTCTGCTGGATCCGAGCAAGTCTGTTGATGAGTCTTTCGAACAGATCACTACCAAGGTAGTTGATCTCGAGACAGGCAAGTACACGGATGCTGTTGATCCTCAAACATATGATGCGCGTAAAGCTGCAAAAGATCCGCAGCTATCTGAAGCACTACCACGTGACAAAGATATCGCATCTATCAAGCGCCAAGCGAACTACCAAACTGTTTATCTTGTTGAAAAAGAAGGGAAAATCGAGAAGGTTATCCTTCCTGTTCATGGTTACGGTCTGTGGTCTACGCTTTATGGCTTCCTAGCACTAGAGGGCGACTTGAACACAGTTGTTGGTTTAGGCTTCTATTCACATGCTGAAACACCGGGACTAGGTGGTGAAGTAGATAATCCTATCTGGAAGGCTCAGTGGCCGGGTAAGAAAGTCTATGATGAAGGCTCTACCGCGCCTGTACTTGGTCTTGTGAAAGGCAAGGTTGATCCTAGTTCGCCGAACGCTGAGCATCAGATCGATGGTCTAGCTGGCGCTACGCTGACGAGTAATGGTGTTACACGTCTGATCGAGTTTTGGATGGGCGAGAACGGCTATGCTCCGTTCCTAGCTAATCTGAAGGCAGGAGGGGTGTAATCATGTCTGCAGCTAAAGAAGTTTTAACCACACCGGTTGTAAAAAATAACCCGATCGCCTTGCAGATCCTTGGTGTCTGCTCGGCGCTAGCGGTTACGTCGAACCTGAATACAGCACTTGTTATGACACTTGCGGTAATGGCCGTTACTGCGTTTTCTAACATGTTCGTATCTTTGATTCGCAACCATATTCCAAACAACATTCGAATCATCTGTCAGATGACGATTATCGCGTCGTTGGTAATTGTTGTTGACCAGATATTGAAAGCGGTAGCGTATGACGTTTCGAAACAGCTTTCTGTATTCGTAGGTTTGATCATTACTAACTGTATCGTTATGGGCCGTGCCGAAGCGTTTGCGATGAAGAACCCTCCAGGTATCTCCTTCATGGACGGTCTTGGTAATGGTCTGGGTTATGGTGCGGTTTTGATCTTTGTTGGATTCTTCCGCGAACTTTTCGGCTCTGGAAAACTGTTTGGTTACGAAATACTGCCACTGATTACAGATGGCGGCTGGTATCCTGCTAACGGCCTGATGTTGCTACCGCCAAGTGCGTTCTTCTTGATCGGTATCTTCATCTGGATTATCCGTACTTACGATAAAAAGCAGGTGGAAGCACCTGAGTTCGAAATGGCTCCAAATACCAAGAAGGAGGCTGTGTAATGGAACAGTATATCAGTCTTGCTATTAAGGCGATTTTTGTCGAAAACATGGCGTTGGCATTCTTCTTGGGAATGTGCACATTTTTGGCAATCTCCAAAAAAGTACAAACCGCTATCGGTTTGGGTATCGCTGTTATTGTCGTTTTGGCGATCACTACACCGGTCAACAACCTGATCTATAACGGTTTGTTGCGCGAAGGCGCACTGGCTTGGGCTGGCTTCCCTGAAGCAGATCTGAGCTTCCTAGGTTATATCTCTTATATCGGTGTAATCGCAGCGATTGTGCAGATTCTAGAGATGGTCTTGGATAAGTTCTTTCCAGCACTTTACAACGCACTGGGTGTATTCCTGCCTTTGATCACAGTTAACTGTGCAATTATGGGGGCAGCACTATTTATGGTTGAGCGTGACTACACATTTGGCGAGAGCGTCGTATATGGCGTGGGTGCTGGATTCGGTTGGGCGCTTGCAATTGCTGCGTTGGCGGGTATCCGTGAAAAACTCAAGTACAGCGATGTGCCAGCGGGTTTGCGTGGCCTAGGCATTACCTTCATTACTGTTGGTCTGATGTCTCTTGGTTTCATGTCATTCTCTGGCGTACAGCTGTAAGCCAAACATGATGGTTTAAAGGAAGGATTGATAATATGAATACGATCATTCTTGGAGTTGTCATGTTTACTGTGGTGGTGCTTGCACTGGTAGCAGTAATTTTGGCGGCTCGTTCTAAGCTGGTCAGCTCAGGTGAGGTGACGATCAGCATTAATGATGATCCTGAGAAAGCGATCACAGTACCTGCTGGTGGTAAGTTGCTTCAGACACTGGCTGGCGCAGGTATCTTCGTACCCTCTGCATGTGGTGGTGGCGGTACTTGTGCACAGTGTAAGTGTCAGGTACTTGATGGTGGTGGTTCAATGCTGCCAACAGAAGAGTCCCACTTCACAATGCGTGAAGCGAAAGAAGGCTGGCGTTTATCATGTCAAGTTGCTGTAAAGCAGGACATGAATATCGAGCTTGAAGAAGAGATCTTTGGTGTTAAGAAGTGGGAATGTACGGTTGAGTCTAACCCTAACGTTGCTACTTTCATTAAAGAGCTGACACTACGCTTGCCAGAAGGCGAGAACGTTGACTTCCGTGCAGGTGGTTATGTTCAACTAGAAGCCCCAGCGCACGTCGTTAACTATAAAGACTTCGATATCGAAGAAGAGTACCGTGGCGACTGGGATAAGTTCGATCTTTGGAAGTTTGTATCCAAAGTTGATGAGCCGGTTATCCGAGCATACTCAATGGCAAACTACCCTGAAGAGAAGGGTATTGTTAAATTCAATATCCGTATTGCTTCTCCGCCTCCAGGTAAAGATGACCTGCCTCCGGGTCAAATGTCTTCATACGTGTTTAACCTGAAACCAGGCGACACGATTACCGTTTACGGTCCGTTTGGTGAGTTCTTCGCTAAAGATACGGATAATGAGATGGTATTTATCGGTGGTGGTGCTGGTATGGCGCCAATGCGTTCTCACATCTTTGATCAGCTTAAGCGTCTTAAGTCTAAGCGTAAGATCTCGTTCTGGTATGGTGCCCGCTCCCTGCGTGAGTGCTTCTACAATGACGAGTACGATATGTTGGCGGATGAGAATGATAACTTCCAGTGGCATTTAGCGCTTTCAGACCCTCAACCAGAAGATAACTGGGATGGTCTAACAGGCTTTATCCACAATGTATTGTACGAGCAGTATCTGAAGGACCACGAAGCGCCCGAAGATTGTGAGTATTACATGTGTGGACCGCCAATGATGAACGCCGCGGTAATCCAGATGTTGCTCGACCTTGGTGTTGAGCGTGAAAACATCTTCTTGGATGACTTCGGTGGTTAATCGCTGATGGATGCTTTTTTGCGTATCCCAAATCGGCCGGCAGCTTTGCTGCTGGCCTTTTTGTTTCTGTTTGGCTGCTCAAGCGAGACAAAAGAATCTATTCAGTCTATCGCAGGCCCGACGATGGGCACCACATACTCGGTTAAGTGGTTAGCGTATGATGCGAATCAAGCCGCTCAGCTACAGAGTGAAGTGGATCAATTGCTCATCGATATTAATCAGGCGATGTCTACCTACATTGCGGACTCTGAGTTATCGCGGTTTAACCGTTTCGAGCAAGATGAGCCCGTTCCGGTATCCAATGCTCTTTTAGATGTGCTTAAGCTGGCGCAGGATATTAGCTCACGAACGGATGGGGCTTTCGATGTTACCGTTGGACCGTTGGTTAATCTTTGGGGGTTCGGCCCCGACGGGCGTGTTATCTCTGCACCATCTGATGAAGCAATATCAGCGTTGCGTGCGAATATAGGCTACCAAAAGCTCCAGATATTAGAAGGTGCTATTCGCAAGGAAAGTGGCCTATATGTTGACCTTTCGGCAATTGCGAAAGGTTATGCAGTCGATAAAGTAGCAGAGTTGCTCGATAAAAAAGGCGTTGCTAGCTATCTAGTTGAGATAGGGGGAGAGCTTCGTGCAAAAGGTATGAAGCCGAACAATGTTCCTTGGAAAGTTGCCGTCGAAAGCCCTACGGCGGGTTCGCGCCAAGTGCAGCAGATCTTGATGGCCACCGATGTAGCGATCGCCACATCGGGGGACTACCGCAATTACTTTGAAGAGGCGGGTGTGAGATACTCTCACACTATTGATCCGGCGACAGGTAAGCCCATTAACCACAAGCTGGCATCGGTCACAGTTCTGAGGCCAACATGCGCAGAAGCGGATGCTTTAGCTACTGCATTTTCGGTGATGGGGGAGCAGCGCGCTTACGCGTTCGCTCTTGCTAATGATATAGACGCATATTTTATTGCCAAAACCGACTCCGGTTTTGAAGAGTTAATGACGCCAGGCTTCAAAGCGCGTCTGGCACAGTGAGGTATTTATGGAAACCTTTGTTCTAGTTTTCGCTTTTCTACTTCTGATTATTGTCGCGATGTCTGTTGGTGTTTTGATGGGGCGTAAGCCGATTGCTGGCTCATGCGGCGGTATGGCATCGCTCGGAATGGACACAGCCTGTGATATTTGTGGCGGTGATAAGACTATTTGCGACGATGAAGATGAGAAAGCGCGTCGTATTGAAGAGATAAAAAAAGCCGACGAGCTCAGCTACGAGCTGAAGTAATAGGCGTTTGCAGTAACACGATATAAGAAAAATTTAGTGCTCACATAAGGGGAAATGAATGGCTGTTTATGACTATGATGTCGTTGTAATAGGCTCTGGACCAGCTGGAGAAGGTGCCGCTATGAATGCGGTGAAGCATGGGAAACGAGTCGCCGTTGTGGAAGAGCAAGATACCGTTGGCGGTAACTGTACTCATAAAGGCACGATCCCCTCTAAGGCGCTGAGGCATTCGGTCAAGCAGATTATTGAGTTCAATACGAACCCGATGTTCCGAGATATCGGCGAGCCGCGCTGGTTCTCTTTCCCTAAAGTACTAAAACGTGCTGAAAAGGTGATGTCGAATCAGGTGATGCTGCGTACGAACTTCTATGCACGCAACCGCGTTGATGTTTACTTCGGCAATGCAAAGTTCCAGGACCCGAAAACGATTGTGGTATCAGGTACATCAAATGGTGAGGAAGTTCTGCGTGCGGAAAACATTGTAGTCGCAACAGGTTCCCGACCATACTGTCCGGCTGATATCGATTTCTCTCACCCTCGCATCTACAACTCAGATACGATTCTGAAGCTTAACCATACCCCGCGAACACTCATTATTTACGGGGCGGGTGTTATCGGTAGTGAGTACTGCTCGATCTTCAGTGGTCTTGGCGTGAAAGTTGATCTTATCGATACGCAAAGCCGTTTGCTCTCTTTCCTTGATGGTGAAATCTCAGATGCATTGAGCTATCACCTGCGTAATACCGCTGTTAAGATTCGCCACAACGAAGAGTACGAAAGTGTCGTGGGCGATGATCACGGCGTAGTACTGAACCTGAAGTCTGGTAAGCGCATTCGCGCGGATGCTTTCCTTTGGTGTAATGGCCGTACCGGTAACACGGATAACTTGAATATTGAGGCCTCTGGTCTTACGCCAAACGGACGGGGCCAGTTGGCAGTCGATCAAACGTACAAGACCGAAGTTGACCATATCTACGCGGTAGGTGACGTGATTGGATGGCCAAGTTTGGCGTCAGCGGCACTCGATCAAGGCCGCTCCGCTGCAGCGGATTTAGTGAAATCGCCTACATTCCGTTATATCAATGAGGTACCAACAGGCATCTATACGATCCCTGAGATTAGCTCTATCGGTAAGACGGAAGAGGAGCTAACGCGGGAATGTGTGCCCTATGAAGTAGGACAGGCGTTCTTCAAAGATACGGCGCGTGCGCAAATTTCTGGCCAGCCAGTGGGTATGTTGAAGCTGCTGTTCCATCGTGAAACTCTGCAGATTCTGGGCATCCACTGCTTTGGTGACCAAGCATCTGAGATTGTGCACATTGGACAGGCGATTATGCGCCAAGAGGGTAGCGCAAATACGATCGAGTATTTTGTGAACACAACGTTTAACTACCCGACAATGGCTGAAGCTTATCGTGTTGCTGCTATTGCAGGATTAAACCGTATCTCTAATCTGTAACACTGGATTATAAGGCCGTTGGTTATCAATACAGCGGCCTCTCTTCTACGCTCTAGCTACTTCTTCTCGTCTGAGTTGTAGTATGCGTCTTCGTAATACTGCCCTTTGATATCGAGTTTGCGTTCGATAAGACGGGTATATGCATTCCAAATAAAGAATCCCGGTGCCATTAGTGCACAGATACCTACCATCAGAGCTGCGCCCTCATACTCGGCGGGTGCGAGCGTTATGCACCAGTCTAAAAAGCCGAGTAGTTTGCCTACGTAAAACCAGCCAATTAGAAAAGCGAAACCTGCACCCGTGGCGACATGGTGTAGGAGTTTTTGATGTTTCATGTTGTTTCTCCAAGGTATGTGCTGGAGAGAGTCTAACCGATATAGCGGTGCACGCGTATACTTGGCAGGAATGCAGTATCCTCGATGATTCGGTCAGAGCGGACCGAGCGGCTTCTCTCGGGTGGTTCAGGCGTTGGCTCTTTCAGCTCTGGGAGCGCCTGGCCGTGGTCTAGCGGTAATAAAATAGGCAGAGGGCAATTGCGTGCTGATCGGCGCCACGTGTTTTCTGACACTCGCCATGCGAAGTTTGCCCTCACTAATGGCTTTTGTTCCTGCACTTGTGCCAGGTCGTCACTGTCGCTGAGCGCTTTAAGCAGATCAAGTTGCCGTTGGATGTGTGGTTGGCTCTGATCAAAGCGGCACAGCAGCTCCAAGCATTGGGTTGCGGTGATCTTTTTGATGCTGCGCCCGCTCGTGTACCAACTAAAGCGAATGGAGTCTGGTCGCTCATCGAGAATAGGGAGCAAGCGATAGCACTGTTTTAAATGCAGGCGTCCCAGCCCGTTGTAGTTGAGCGCCGTGCGAATGGGATTCTCGATGGCGCTCAAGTGGCCGAGCACTTCGGCGCGTTGTTGCTCTCGTGTGGCTTTGACGGATTGCTGAAACAAGGTCTTGGACATGTTTACCTGCTTTGCTAGTGCTAGTAAGTCCGGTGAGCACCCAACGACACCATATAGGCGCTCCGTTGCTCTGCCATCGCCGTGCGCCTCGTGCCATAGGTTGGTATAGGCGGTGAGTGCGATTTTAGGAGGTGCGACGGGCTCCCAAAGCAGTTTGGTGACAGGTTTTTCAGTGTTAAATGCGCTTGCGAAGCGCTGTAGGTCGCTCGTCATGCGCTCGCAAGACTCAATAACATCGCTATACATGAAGTTTGCCCAAGATCGCTATCCTATTGACTTCATTGAACCATTTCGCTTTTTAATACTCAATCCATGGGTAAGCTAATCTCTACAGAGTTGTTTTCTGTTTGGTTCAGCAGACGTTATACTGGTTGTCATTAAGCTGCGATCCACTTACGTTGCCCGAGAAATTCCGAGGTTGTTTCGGGGTAATTGATAGAGCGAACCTCAGGTGCCTACTTAAGCCCTCACATTATGTTCAAACCATTTTCTTTATTCGTTGGTTTACGCTATACCGCTGCCAAGCGAAGCAACAACTTCATCTCATTTATCTCTCTCGTATCAACACTGGGTTTGATGCTAGGTGTAGCCGCCTTAATCGTGGTGCTTTCAGTGATGAATGGTTTTGATCGTGAACTGCGTGGCCGCATACTCGGCATGGTGCCTCATGCAACCATTACCGGCTACAACGAGCCGATAGAGGATTGGCAGACCGCTTCTGAGCGCGTCAAACAAGATGGCCGAGTCATCGGTACGGCGCCGTTTATTCATGCACAGGGGATGCTGACGCACGCGGGGCAGGTGCGTGGTGTGCTCGTTCAGGGGGTAGACCCGCAAGCAGAGGCCAACATCTCCATCGTTGCCGAGAATATGGTGGTAGGTAGCTGGGAGGCACTAGGGGAGCAGCGTTTTGGCATCGTGATGGGGGATCTGTTAGCTCGCTTTTTAGGCGTACAGGTCGGAGATAAAGTCACCCTAGTTTTGCCCGAAGCATCAGTGAGTGTGGCGGGCGTGAACCCGCGTTTAAAGCGTTTTACGGTGGTTGGGCTTTTCTCCGTTGGTGCTGAGCTCGACGCTTCGATTGGTTATATCAACATCAAAGATGCGGCGCGTTTGAAAAGAATTCCCGCGGGCGTTGAGGGGATTCGCGTCTCCTTTGAGAATCTATTCGATGCGCCCCACGCGGTGCGCGAGATTGCACAAAACCTTGATGGCTACTACCTGATCTCCGACTGGACTCGAACCCATGGGAACCTATTCCAAGCGATTCAGATGGAGAAGAAGATGATCGGCTTACTGCTATTTTTGATCGTCTTCGTGGCCGCTTTTAATATCGTTTCTACGTTGGTGATGGTGGTGACCGATAAGAAATCTGATATTGCTATTCTGCGCACATTGGGCGCGACACCCGGTTTGATTATGCGCATTTTTATGGTGCAAGGTATTTTGATAGGTCTTATCGGCACATTGCTCGGTACGCTATTGGGTGTGGTGCTTGCACTGACCGTGAGTGACTTAGTTGCATGGGTCGAACAGCTTTTGGGCATCGAGTTTCTGTCGGCTGATGTGTACTTCATCAACTATCTGCCGTCTCAGCTCAACTGGCCGGATGTGGGTATGATCGCATCGGCGGCGTTAATCATTAGTTTCGTGGCAACGCTCTATCCTGCGTGGCGAGCCTCAAAGACTCAACCTGCGGAGGCGCTACGTTATGAGTAATTCACCGGTTTTAACGTGTTCGGCGGTGGGTAAAACCTATCATGACGCCGGTACTTCACTGGAAGTTCTGGCGAATATCGAGTTCTCGGTCGAAAAAGGGCAGCGCATCGCTATTATCGGTAGCTCAGGAGCGGGAAAGAGTACCTTTCTGAATATCTTGGGTGGTTTAGAAGCCCCCACTACAGGACGCGTTACGGTAGGTGGCGAAGACCTCTACACAACGAATGAGCATGAGCGAGCCCGTATTCGTAATCGGCAGCTAGGATTCGTTTATCAGTTCCATCATCTGCTACCTGAATTCACAGCGCTTGAGAATGTTGCCATGCCCTTGCTGCTGCGCCAGACAGGCTTAACTGATGTAGAAGGCGCTGCGCGCGAAATCCTGAATGCCGTTGGGTTAAGCGAGCGGGTAAAACATAAGCCTGCACAGCTTAGCGGCGGAGAGCGCCAGCGTGTGGCCATAGCACGAGCACTAGTTACACAGCCTGCTTGTGTGTTGATGGATGAGCCCACAGGAAACCTTGATCGCCATACCGCTCAAGATATACAAGCGTTGATTAAACAGCTGAATGCTGAGAGAGGCATCTCGTTCATCATTGTGACGCATGACTTAGAGTTAGCTAAAACGATGGATAAGACATTAGAGTTGCGAGATGGCGGGCTATTTTCGCCGCAATAACGCTATTTCAGGCGTCGGCGCGACCAAGTGCGCCGCACATGCCAGACCCAAAAATAGCTGGTGACAAAGTAGCTGATAACGCCAAACACGACGCCACAAAACACGGAACCTGTCAGAAGTGGCCACCAGATCTGCTCAAGTATGTGGTGCAACTTCTCCAAATCAAAGTCGATATTCATGGGGGGGGTATTCAGGAGATATGAGCCCACCAAATAGGTAAAGTAAAAGATAGGTGGCATTGTTAGGGGATTTGTTAGCCACACGAGTCCGACTGAGATCGGAATATTGCTCCTTATCACCAGTGCCAAGACTGCAGCAATAATCATTTGGAAAGGTACGGGTAGAAACGCACAAAAGATGCCCACCAAAAAAGCGCGCGAAACTGACTTGCGTGTCAAATGCCAAAGGCTAGGGTCGTGCAGACTAGAACCTAACCAGCTGAGATGCTTGTTTTCACGGAGAGAAGACTCATCCGGCAGGTACTTTTTTATAAGCTTGCGGGGCATGATTCCATACTTTGGAAAAATTAATAGGGGTATTATGCACACCGCCAGTTAGATAGCCAACATAGGATCAAGGATGATCGCATATATTGTAGGGATTTTTCTGGTTGGGTTAATGCCGACTCTGGTACCGACCGCGACGCTTCTTTTACTTCTGCCTGCCTCATACCTTATCTGGAACTACTATCCTAAACTCCTGCCGCTATTGCTGGGGATTGCGGTTGCTGTGTGGTTTGGAAATACGCAGCTGGATAGCCGTATTACAGAGTTAGAGGCGGGTAAGCATCACGTGATGGGGAAGGTGTCTTCACCTGTGGTGAATAAAGCCGGTGTGGTTCGCTTTAACCTAGAGGTCTTGCGGTCACATAGCACGCCTAGCTTAGCGAGCCGCAAATTGATGCTGAGCTGGTATCAGCCAGATAGGTCGATTACTCAAAACGACATCATAGCAGGGGAAGTGTCCATCAAGCCGCCGCATGGCTTTGCAAATCCGGGTGGGTTTGATTTCGAGCGGTGGGCGCTAGTCAACGGTATTGATGGCGTCGGCTATCTACGCAATGTCGATTCGGTCATAGAACAACAAGCAGCGCCTTTGGTCTGGATTCGTCAAGCGATCACCGGTTTGCTGCAGCAGCGCTATGGAGAGGCTTCACAGGTCTCGGCAACGGTTATAGCCCTACTCATTGGCGATAAACAGTATTTCAATGAGGCCACTTGGCAAGTGATGCGAGCAACTGGCACCGTGCATCTCGTTGTCGTGAGTGGTTTGCATATCGGGATCTGTGTTGCAGTCGGGTGGTGGTTGGGCCGAGCAGTGCAGAGTCTGCTTATTGTGCTGGGGGTGCGGCGCTTTTATAAACTGCCGGCTGTTACAGCGCTTTTGGTTAGTGGCCTTTATGTCGCTTTGGCAGGCTTCAGCATTCCAACGATAAGGGCATGGGCAATGGCAGCCGTTTTTCTAGGAGGATGGCTGTTAAGTTGGGGCTCGACACTTTGGCGGCGTTTTTGGGCATCTATGGCGGTGGTGCTCTCGATACAGCCGTTAGCCTTTTGGGAAGCAGGTTTTTGGCTATCGTTTTCCGCTGTCGCAATATTGATCTATCTATCCGAGCAGCGTTACGAAAGTCGTTCTCGATGGCTTGCGATGGCATGGAGAAGTCAAGTCGCTATTTTTCTTGTGATCACTCCGTTTCTACTGCACCTATTTGGGGCTCTTACGTTACTGAGCCCTATTGTTAACTTAGCGGCCATTCCTTTTATGATGCTGCTTCTCCCTGCTCTCTTTCTAAGTACCTTTTTAGCGCTAATTGCCGATTTTCCATCGCCTCTGGATTTTGTAGCGAGTGGGCTGGGATTGTTTTGGCAAGCGCTTCACTGGGCTGCAATACAGGGCGAAAAACTGCAGTTTGAAGGGATTTACCTGTCTAAATTCGATGTGGCATTAGCGCTGTTTGGGTCCGCCTTATTGCTGCTCCCGCTTGCCTCGCAGACGCGGTTTATCGGTGTGATCTTCTGGTTTTTAGCACTGCAGCCAAGCAAACCTGCTCCCGTTGAGCGCTTCACAGCAAAGGTCTTCGATGTGGGGCAGGGCACATCAGTTCTCATCACAACATCAGACCATGCTTTATTGTATGACACCGGACGTAGTTACAAGAGTGGCAGTTCGGCCTTCTTGCGCGCGGTATTACCCGGGCTACAAGCCGGTGGCACGCAATCACTTGATAAGTTGGTTATTAGTCATGCGGATAATGATCATGCCGGTGGCGCGCAGCATGTTCTCGATAGTATCTCTGTCGCGAAAATCGAGAGTGGTATGCCAGGCGATATTGGTGTGGCGGCTGTGTCTTGCCATCATGTTCAACCATGGCAATGGAATGGGGTGCAGTTTCGCTATCTGGTGTCTAGTGCTTCGCTAGATAATAACAATGATCGGTCTTGTATTTTGGAAGTGCGCAGTGACACCTGCTCGCTATTATTGACCGGGGATGCGGGTCAAGCGGTCGAGCGTTCATTGATAAACGAGCTCTATCCCTCCGATTGGTTGCTCCTCGGGCATCATGGCAGTAAAACCTCCACGAGCAATGCGTTACTAGATCAGCTCAAGCCCGTGGCAGCGATCGTCAGTGCGGGATATATGAACCCCTATCATCATCCACATCCATCGGTGATGCAGCGAGTGACACAGCGTGAGATTCAGGTATGGCGAACGGATCACCACGGCATGATTACTCTGCGTGATAACGGTGTTGATGGGTGTCTTGCCAGCAGTTGGCGTGAGAGCTGGCCACGTTATTGGTCTATCTCATTCTAATTCCTTCACTATTCCACTTGCTGTGCTAAAGTTACGCATCTTGAAGGGAGGTTAGAACGTGTTTGAGTTGATTGTCTCTGGTGGCTGGCTGATGTTTCCAATTATCGGCTGTTCGGTTTTGTCGTTAGCGATATGCATGGAGCGCCTATGGGAGTTACGGGCTAAGAATATTACTCCGCCCCACCTTACCAAAGAAGTTTGGACGCTGTTGAAGAGCGGTGCCATGACGCCTGAGAAGCTGCGTGAAGTCAAAGATGGTAGCCCACTCGGCCGCATTATCGCTGCAGGGCTTGCTAACGCTCGCCATGGCCGCGAGGTTATGAAAGAGAGTATCCAAGAAGCCGCCACTCAAGTTATCCATGAAATGGAGCGCTTTCTAACAGCCCTAGGTACGATTGCTGCGATTACACCGCTGCTTGGCTTGCTCGGAACCGTCATAGGGATGATTAAAGTTTTTACTGAAATCATGATCCAAGGTACCGGTAACGCTTCGGTTTTAGCGGGTGGTATCTCAGAGGCGTTGATTACCACCGCTTCCGGGTTAGCTGTCGCGATACCAACGCTGATTTTTCACCGCCACTTTTCTCGCCGTGTTGACTCTCTTGTGGTTGAGATGGAGCAGCAAGCCGTTAAGCTGGTGGAAGCTGTGCATGGTGAGCGCGAAGTTGATAATGGCAAGTAGCGGAGAGCGCCTGTGAAGTTCCAAAGACAGCGCCGCGAAGAGGTTAGTGTTAACCTCACTCCCCTAATTGATGTGGTGTTTTTGCTACTGATCTTCTTTATGGTTTCGACCACCTTTACTAAAGAGAGCCATCTTGAGATAGACCTGCCTGAATCCTCGGAAGAGCCCTCTACAGAAGTCGAGCCGCAGACGATCGAGGTGGTCATTAGCGCCGATGGTAACTACAGCGTCAATGAAAAGCCGTTAGTGAATACGCAAGCAGAGACCCTACGACTGGCGATTAAAGAGTTCATTACCACCGAGGGTGAGTTACCACCGCTTGTTATTACTGCGGATGCTAAAACGCCTCACCAGTCAGTGGTGACTGCAATGGATATTTCTGGCCAGCTTGGTTTTGAAAAGCTCAGTATCACCACGACACAAGCGAGCGAGTAAGCGATGCGGGTTTTAGAGCGCGCGTGGTACAGCGGAGCATGCTGGCCGCGGGTGTTACTTCCGCTTGAGTACCTCTTTGTTACGCTGGCCAAGCGTCAGCGCGCTAAGAAGCAGGCTAAGGCTTGGCAAGCGCCTGTTCCAGTGATCGTTGTGGGTAACATTTCGGTGGGCGGTACTGGCAAAACCCCTGTTGTGGTTGCGCTGATTACAATGCTGCGCCAAGCCGGTTATAACCCTGGCGTTGTCAGCCGGGGTTATGGTGCGAAACCTCCGTATGTCCCCTATCGGGTCACAGCCGATTGCACAGCACAAGTCGGGGGCGATGAGCCTACTATGATTGTCCAGCGCACCGATGTTCCCCTTATTATCGACCCTGATCGTCCCGCTGCGTGCCGCGCACTGTTAGAGTCAGCTCAGTGCGATGTGATCATCAGTGATGATGGACTCCAGCATTACGCGTTGCAGCGTGATATTGAGATTGCTGTTGTCGATAGCCAGCGCGGGCTTGGTAATCAGCACTGTCTGCCCGTTGGCCCACTGCGTGAGCCTGCACAGCGGTTAGCGGAGTGTGACTTTATCATCATTAATGGACAGGGAGCTTTTAACTATCCTGAGGCTGCCCGTATGGTGCTCGTGGCTTCAAAGCTCGCTCCGCTCCAAGCAGAGCTGTTACCTGTTAGTGTTGCTGAGTGGGCGGGAAAGTCGGTACATGGCGTTGCCGGGATCGGTAATCCAGAGCGCTTTTTTTTGGCTCTTGAGGCGCTTGGGTTGAAAGTTATCCGCCATAGCTTCCCTGATCATCACCCTTACCGCGATGAAGATATAGCGTTTAATGATGGACTTCCTGTTATCATGACAGAAAAAGATGCGGTCAAGTGTCGGGCGCTTAAACTACCCGAGTCGACCTACTATTTGCCAGTGGATGCGCAGTTTGATAACGGCTTTGAAGCGCATCTGCTTAAACGGCTAACACAGAAGATAAGCGAGAGAGCAAACCATGGATAAAAAGCTATTAGATATACTGGCTTGCCCGGTGTCTAAAGCACCAGTGGAATATAATGCACAGACAAATGAGTTGATTTGCCGCACCAGTGGTCTGGCATACCCCATTCGTGATGATATCCCTGTTATGTTGGAGTCTGAAGCGCGTACTTTAACGACGGAAGAGCGCTTAAAAGAAGATAAGGAAAGCTAATATGGGCTTCAGTGTCATTATTCCTGCACGTTTCGCGTCCACGCGTTTTCCGGGTAAGCCGCTCGCGGATATTAACGGTCAACCTATGATTCAGCACGTTTATAATCGCGCGTGCCAAAGCGAAGCGGAAAGGGTGATTGTCGCGACCGATGATCAGCGTATTGCAGACGTTGCCGATAGTTTTGGCGCTGAAGTGTGCATGACTCGAGAGGGTCACCCCTCTGGTACGGACCGCCTTCAGGAGGTGGTCGCGAAGCTTGGCTACTATGCTGATGATATTGTAGTGAATGTGCAGGGCGATGAGCCACTGATCCCGCCACGGGTTATTAACCAAGTTGCCCACAACTTGAAAGCTGAACCCGAGGCATCGATAGCAACGCTGTCAGAGCCGATCGAAGATATTGATACGCTGTTGAATCCGAATGTGGTGAAAGTCGTCGCGGATGCGCGCGGTATGGCGCTCTATTTTAGTCGCGCGCCGATCCCGTGGCCGCGTGATGCGTTTGCCCAGTCTAAGACCGAAATGCCGGATGGCTTTAACTGGCAGCGTCACATCGGAATCTATGCATATCGTGTGAAAATGCTAAACGAGTTTGTGCGTTGGCAGCCCGCTCCCATTGAGACCACCGAGTCACTAGAGCAATTGCGCGCTATGTGGAACGGTCAGCGTATTCATGTTGCTGTGGCTGATGAATTGCCGCCGCCGGGAGTGGACACTCCGGAGGATTTAGAGCGTTTACGAGCGCTGCTGAAAAAATAGAAAAACGCCCGTTATCGGGCGTTTTTTTTGATATCTGCCTGGGCTTAGCGATGATTTCCGATGGCCGCTACGATGGCGTCACCTAGCTCTTGCGTAGAGGCTATGCCACCCATGTCTCTGGTGAGAGACTCTTGGCGCTGAATCACTTCCTCGATGGCTGCCATCATTACATCGTGCACATCATCGCAACCGAGATGTTGCAGCATCATTGCGCCAGCCCAAACGGTACCGATTGGGTTTGCGATATTTTGCCCTGCAATGTCGGGCGCGGAACCGTGCACCGGCTCGAACATAGATGGGAACGTTTTATCTGGGTTGATGTTGGCCGAGGGCGCGATTGCGATGGTTCCGGTGCACGCGGGCCCAAGGTCAGAGAGGATATCCCCAAACAGATTTGAGCCAACAATGACATCGTAGAACTCTGGCATACGTACGAGGTTGGCACAAAAGATATCAATATGAAAATGATCAACATTTACCTCAGGGTAGTCGGCAGAGATGGCTTCCACGCGGCTATCCCAGTAAGGCATTGAGTGATACAAACCATTCGATTTTGTAGCGGAGCTCAAATGCTTATCACGCTGTTGGGCAAGCTCGAATGCGTACTTGATGATACGGTCAGTCCCCTTACGAGTGAAAACACTCTGCTGAACCACAACTTCATTGTCGCTTCCCGGGTACTGTACGCCGCCAATATTGGAATACTCTCCCTCAACATTTTCGCGCACAACATAGAAGTCGATATCTCCAGGCGCTTTATTGGCCAGTGGCGATGCAAGACCTTCGAATAAGCGTACGGGGCGTAAATTAACGTACTGATCAAACTCGCGACGTATCGGTAAGAGTAGTCCCCATAGCGAGATGTGGTCTGGAACGCCGGGGAAACCTACTGCCCCTAAGTAGATCGCATCGAAGGTTTTGAGAATTTCCAAGCCATTGTCTGGCATCATCTTGCCGGTCTGGTGATAGGTTTCGCAAGACCAGTCGAACCATGTGAAGGTTAGCTGGATACCAAAGGCAGCGGTGGCTGCTTCAAGTGCTTTAATTCCCTCAGGGATAACCTCTTTGCCAATACCGTCACCCGGTATCACAGCAATATTGAACTCGCGCATTTTTGATCCTTTTGTCGATGCCACTATGTGATGTGCTTTAGTTTAATTATCCGTCTGTTATGATGGAGACTCTAAGTGTAATCTCAGAGTTTACGAATCGTGAATCGATTGCCTGCTCTTGAGGACATACGTGTGTTTACGGTGTGTGCTCGTCAACTGAGCTTTAAAAAAGCGGCGGATCTACTGGAAGTGTCCCCAGCTTATATCTCAAAGCGGATTAAGGTGCTCGAAGAGCAGCTAGACTGCCATCTTTTTCATCGTGCAGCGCGTGCTGTAAGCCTAACGCGAGAGGGGAGAGCTGCAGTCGTTCATGCCGAAGCGCTGCTCGATACTGCGCTCGCTATGCAAGGTGCGGTGAATGAAGTGGCACCCGAGGGTAGATATCGAATCAGTTGTAGCAGCGGATTCGGCATGACTTATCTCAACCAGTTTGTACTAGCGCTGCGGGAACAATACCCCAATCTGAGTATTGATCTGGTCTTGATCGATCGGGCCATAGATATCGTTACTGAAGGCATCGATCTCGATATCGCCATCGGTGGCCCTTTGCCGGATAACCATATCGCGCGGCGGATTGGCGTAAACACACGAGTTTTGTGCGCGGCCCCGAGTTATATCTCTTCGCACGGTTTGCCGCAGTCACCTAAAGAGCTTGAGGCTGCCCATACCTGCATTGCGATTCGTGAACGCCAGCATAGCCGTGTGGTTTGGGAGCTTCACCGCGGTGATGAGGTAGTTGCCGTAGAGCCCAGCGGTAAACTCGTTGTTAACCATGGTTACGTTGCAAAAGAGTGGTGCCTCAGTGGTGAAGGGGTCATGCTTCGTTCTATTTGGAATGTGTTTGAGGAGCTCCAGCAGGGTGAGCTGGTGCAGGTAATGCCAGAGTGGTCGCAGCCGGCTGATATTTTTGCGGTGTATGCCAATGAAGCGAGAGCCAATACTGGACTCAAGCTGATTATCGAGAGCTTAGCGACGTTCCTGCAGCAGCGTCTACCGTGTCAACGTTCCTAACCAGGGAGGATATATGCAAGATACAGGCTTTAGTGATCGCCTGCTTAAACTGATTAAAAAGAAAAAAATTAGCCAAACACGTGTTGCTAGCGAATTGGGGTTATCGCGCACAGCCGTCAATAAGTGGACCAAGGGCGGTATGATTGATGATACCAATCTGGAGCGGCTGGCTGAGTTTCTCGACGTGGATATGATCTGGCTAAAGTATGGCCAGCAAGAGAGTAACACTCCTGTATTTTCAGCAAGTCATGAAGGCATAAATGAAGTGCACCTTCAAGATTCGGCAGAGATCGTTTTTTGGGAGTGGGATCTACTGACTGATCGTGTGGTTTACTCCGATAATGTTGAGCGCGTATACGGAATTCGCATCGACAGTAACCAAGACTATTGGCAACTGATGGGCGAGCAAGCTAGAGAGAAGCTTAACGCCGGATACCAGAAGATCATTCAAGAGGGAGGTGCTCATGAAATGGACTTTGCGCTGCAAGTGGGTGGGCAACGCCGCTGGATTACCTCGCGTGCTGCTGGCGTAAAAGGTGAGAACGGAAAGATTACTCGCCTTGTGGGTATTAGCATCGACAATACGGAGCGTAAGCTCGCTGAATTAGCACTCAAGCGTGATCGTGGTTTCTTAAAGCTGCTGTTGTCGCGGATGTCTTCGCTGGTGCTATTCACGGATCAAGCCGGAGAGATCATCGAGACTAACTTAGCAGATAGCCACCAAACGTTCTCGTTTTTAGAGCTACAGTCACTGATCTACAAAGCGGTGATGCAGTATCCCGATCTGTTTGGTGAAACCGCGCAGCAGCCTGCGATGCTGTCGTTTGAAGGGATTGAGATGACGATCCATCGCCATATGCATGACGATGGAAAGTCCTATCTTATGCTCGAAATCGATTAACTACAGATCAAGCACAATACGCTTGCCTTTGGCGCGAGATACGCAAACCATCATCGTCTCTTGCGCCTCCTGCTCCTCGTCATCGAGATAGCTATCACGGTGGTCCGCTTCACCTTCTAAGATGGTTGTCTCGCAAGTGCCGCAGACGCCATTGCGGCATAGGCACTCGACTTTGATGCGGCTGTCCGCCTCAATCGCTTGCAGTATCGACATGTTTTCGCCAACGTCCAAACTAAAGCCGGAGCGTTGGAAGTGCACTTCGAAAGCACCGCCGCTACTCTGTGCTTCGCCAAACAGCTCGTAGTGAGTACGTTCTTCACCCAGAACATTATTGCCGTTGGCAACCACATCATCGATCAATGGCTGTGGGCCGCACACATAGACGTGGCTATTGCCAGCGTTTTTAGCAATCAGGCCCGCAACATCCAAACGTTGGTCAGCCGACTGTTCGTATGTAAAGAGCTTATCGCCAATTCGTGCTTTTAGTTCATCAATGAAGGCTGCATTGGCTGCATCACGAAAACAGTAATGCAGCTCGAAATCGGCACCAAGCAACTCCAACTCATAGAGGTAAGACATGAATGGTGTGATACCGATGCCGCCTGCGATCAGGATATGCTTGCTGTCCTGCTCTTGTGCTAGCGGGAAAAAGTTAGCTGCCTCTGAGACGGTTAGCTGTGTTCCCACGGTGATCCCACTATGCATATAAGCGGAGCCACCTTTCGACTGCACATCAAGAAGCACAGCGATCTCGTAAGTCTTAGGCGACATGGGCGCATTGATCAGTGAATATGAACGGCTAAGCTCGTCGCTCATATCCACTGTAATATGACTACCTGCACTAAACGGAGGTAGTGGCTCAGCGCCAATGGGCGTGAACTCAAACAACTTGATGGTCGGGGTAAGTTGCTCGATGCGACTAACTTCGACGGCCACTTTTTTGTGTGACATTGCAGGTGTCCTCTTTATTGCGCTCAGTCTACGTCGAGACAGAGATACTTCAGTTCTAGGTAGTCTTCGATACCGTATTTAGAGCCTTCTCTCCCAAGGCCTGATTGCTTGACGCCACCAAAGGGTGCAACCTCGTTGGAGATGATGCCCGTGTTGATACCCACCATGCCGCTCTCAATACGTTCCGCAACCCGTGTCACGCGACGAATATCGTTCGAGAAGAAGTAAGATGCCAAGCCGTAGATCGTGTCGTTAGCCATCTTGAGCACTTCCTCTTCGCTATCGAACCGGATCAGCGTCGCTACGGGGCCAAAGATCTCCTCGTTTGCGATACGCATCGAGTGATCAACGTCAACCAACACCTTGGGATTGAAGAAGTTGCCGTGTTCCTCAATCTCGTTACCAAGGGGGATCTGCTTGGCGCCGCGCTCGAGTGCGTCATCGACTAGCGCTTGCATATCCTGAACCGCTTTTGATGTGATCATCGGGCCAATATCGGTGCCCGCTTCTGCACCATTACCAACGTTAAGTTGCGCGACTTTGGCAGTGAACTTTGTTAAGAACTCATCGTAAACATCGCTGTGAATATAGAAGCGGTTTACGCATACGCATGTTTGGCCACCGTTACGAAACTTTGCTGCGATACCGCTAGCAACTGCCTTGTCGACATCAGCATCATCAAAGACGATGAAAGGTGCGTTACCGCCCAGCTCAAGCGAGGTTTTCTTGATGGTGGAAGCGCACTGCTCGGCAAGTAAACGTCCCACGGGTGTGGAACCTGTGAATGAGAATTTGCTGATGAGCGGGTGGGAGGTTAGTACTCCACCAATGGCACGGGAATCACCCGTTACCACGTTAAATACACCGGCAGGAATACCCGCTTGATCGGCAAGCTCAGCCAGCGCGAGTGCTGTGAATGGCGTTTCAGTGGCAGGTTTGACCACAATGGTGCAGCCTGCTGCTAGTGCCGGTGCCGCTTTTCGTGTGATCATGGCCGCAGGGAAGTTCCATGGTGTGATCGCACTACATACACCGATTGGCTGTTTAAGCGTTGTGATCCGCGTGCTTGCTACCGTTTGCGGGATAGTATCACCGTAAATACGCTTACCTTCTTCAGCAAACCACTCGATGAAAGACGCTGCATATAGGATCTCGCCTTTGGCTTCATGTAGCGGCTTGCCTTGCTCTAGGGTCATGATTAGCGCTAGATCATCGGCATTTTCTTCAATTAAGTTAAACCAGCGGCGCAGTATGGCAGCACGCTGCTTACCGGTTTGTGCGCGCCATGCATCCATCGCATCGTGAGCGTGTTCGACGGCTAAATTAACTGCATCTGTCGGCAGTGCCGGAATCTGTCCTAACACGGCTTGATTTGCCGGATTGGCAACATTGATGGTCTCCTCGGCAGAGACCCATTGGCCGTTTATATAGCAAGACTGACGAAAGAGGGAGGGGGATTTCAATTGATCCATTTTATTATGACCTCTAAATAGGGTTTGGGCAGTGTTGCCCAAACCTAAGTTGATGATCCGCGCAGCGTAATTAGCCCGCGTGGCACTTTGCAAGTGTGTGGTGGAAATGCGCAACACCGTGTTCGCTAATACCGCTGCGTTGACGGTCTGTCATGATGCGGCCTTGGCCACGGTAACCGCGCGATTGCAGACCACGCTGAACGCTCTCGACAAGACGTAAATCTTCTGGGCGGAAGACGTCACGGTACCATTCCACGAGATCTTTTTGGTATTGCGTCAGCTCTTCGTTGAGGAAGTAGATCTCGTAGTGCTGCAAGGTTTCACCCGCGCTGACTGGGAACTCGTAGATCACCGTCATGAAGTCGCCGCCAGGAGGCATGTTGAACATAGTGCAAGGCCAGATCCAGTAGCCTGTGAAGTTTGGATTCTCGAGAGAGTCGTCAAATTGGAATGAGCTATCTGACGGTTTGGCTTCGCCAATTTGAACCGTCCAATTTTCATTCAAAACGTGCTCGTAGACATCAACGTTGACTGAGCTTGCGAAACTAACGTGGTTCGTAGGGCAGTGGTAGCACTCGATATAGTTATCCACGATCGCTTTCCAGTTGGCCGGTGTATGGCTAACGAAACGTGCCGCTAGCTTCAGGTCTTTGATGTTTGGCATACGGCTGTTCATATGCTCGGCAAGACCTGGCAGTTGCTCTTCAATCGGTTGAGGCTCGCCTTCGGTGAGGTTGATGTAGATGAAGCCAGCATGCTCTGTGACATGGAACGGTGTTAAGCCTAGCGCCTCATGCTCGAAGTTGTTTACGTTTTCGCAGTTTGTTGCGTGAGCAAGCTCGCCATCCAGTTTGAACGCCCAAGCGTGGTAAGGGCAAGTAATAACGTTTTTTGCCTTGCCGCTGGTGCCGCTCATTAGCTGGTGTCCACGGTGTGGGCAAACATTGTAGAACCCGCGTAATACCTTATCGCGGCCACGCACGATGATTAGGCTTTCACCAATGATTTCACGCGTGATGTAGGCGTTCTTATCCGCCACTTCGCTACTGTGAGCGACGCATACCCAAGAGTTTGCAAAGATCTTCTCTTTTTCGAATTCGTAGGCTTCTTCGGATGTATAGTAGCGCGCCGGAATAGTCCATGCGTTGTCGATGTCTTGGTGGTCTTCAATACGGATAATTTGCTCAACAGTCATGATTGGCTCCACAGATATTTTTATTATGTAAACTCTTGGTTTACTGTTGCGTGATGATAGGCACCTCTTTGACTGAGGTCAAGTAAAAAGTAAACTGATGTTTAGCATTGTTTACATGGCTATATATGCGAGTAGCCGTGCGCACCAGCCCCATAATTCCGGGATTTTTAGGGTATGTAGCTGAAATATGTTGATATTTTTTGTTGACAGAGATCAATAGAGAAGAATATCTTTGTAAACCGCAGGTTTATATGTGCTTGGTTTTTTGTGATTTGTTAACCAAAAGGTTGGCTTTTCGCTAAACAGCTGAGCTTTGAGGGATCTTTAACAATTAAAACGGCCCACGCGATGCAGGAGGCATCTGGTGTAGCTGTGCCTGTGTTGCACAACCCGCTTTCACGCCCAACTGCCGAGCAGTGTTGAGAGCAAACCACTTTTAAATATAAAAACAGGTAATCCAAATGAGTGTGGTTAAAGAAGACAAGAAAATGGCGGTAGACCCCGCCATCCTGTGGCCTGCGGTACTCGCAATATTGGCGGCGAGCATCCCACTGGCGCTAAACCCTGTCGCCGGAAAGGCAGTCGTGAGCGGACTGCTTAGCTGGTTCACTGGCAACTTCGGTTGGCTCTATTTGCTAACTGGGATTGGCAGTTTTTTCTTCATGGTGTGGCTCGCATTCGGACCATTAGGAAAGATCAAGCTGGGTGGTCCTGAAGATCAGCCTGAATTCAAGAAATTCTCTTGGATTACGATGCTGTTTTGCGCAGGTATCGGTATCTCTATCTGTAACTGGGCATTCGTTGAGCCACTGTACTTCCTATCTGGCCCGCCATTGGGTATAGAGCCGAATACACCGGCAGCTGCTGAATGGGCTGCGATGTATCCAATGTTCCACTGGGGTGTTGTACCTTGGGCGCTATATTTGATGCCAGCGCTACCTATCGGTTACGCGTTGTATGTTCGCAAGGTGCACGTACTGCGTTTGAGTGAAGCATGCCGAGGCATCTTGGGTGACCTCGTTGATGGCCCTGTGGGTAAAGTGATCGATATCATCGTGATCTTCTCTATTGTTGGCGGTGTGGGTACTTCGTTGGGCCTTTCTGTGCCACTGGTTTCCGAGCTGTTCCAAGCAATGTTTGGGTTAGAGGATTCGTTCCTACTCCAGATGGCGATCTTAGCGGCGTGGACACTGATGATCGCGTGGAGCGTATACAACGGTTTGAACAAAGGTATTCAGACGCTCTCGAACATCAATGCGATGCTGGCGTTTATCTTGTTGGTTTTCGTTCTTTTCGCAGGCTCTACCGTGTTCCTACTGAACCTGTGGTCAAACAGCTTTGGTCTGTTTATGGATAACTTCTTCCGAATCAACTTCTGGACAGATCCGGTAGATAAAGGTGGTTTCCCAGAAGGTTGGACGATCTTCTACTGGGCATGGTGGATCGCTTACGCACCGATGATGGGTCTGTTTGTAGCACGTATCTCCCGTGGCCGTACCATCAAAGAGCTGATTATCAATGGGGTTGTTTGGGGCAGTATCGGCTGCTGGGCGTTCTTCGCAATCTGGGGCGGCTATGCGATCGATACCGATGTCTCCGGGCGCGTTGATCTACAAGCCGTGCTCAATGAAGGCGGTATTCCAGCGACAGTCGTTGCTGTGCTCCAGAGCTTGCCAGCGGCGAGTATTATTATCCCAGTGTTCACACTGTTGTGCTTTGTGTTCTTAGCAACGACCGTTGACTCTTCTGCTTACATGCTTGCTGCGATCTGTACGAAGGAGATAACAGGTTATCAAGAACCTGAGCGTTGGAACCGCATCATGTGGACGATCTTGCTAGCGTTTGTCGGGGTAGGCCTGCTGTCGGTTGGCGGACTGAAGGCTGTGCAAACGTCTACCATTCTTGTCGCGCTACCGATGATTCCTGTCTTGATCATTATGGCCGCTTCGATGTTGCGTTGGGCTCACCAAGATTTCGGTCAAGACCTAGCGCCCAAAGCACTAGCCATGTGTGAAAAAGAAAACAAGGCTATCCAAGTGACTCACTTGCCAAATGAAGCATCTGATGTCGCGGTGGACAAGCCAGCGTAGTCTCGCCCCGGGCGCATAGTGCCGCCCTTTTTAGGTACCTCTGCCCACTTGTCGGCGGCAGAGGTATCGTTTTTCCTCGGTACCTATCATGCTGCTAGCTGGCTTATAATGGAAGTCATCCGTTTGCTGGCTAGGAGCCCCTTCAAATGTACGCTGTTATTTTTCGTGCCAAGTTGCGCCATCTTGATGACGAGTATGGTGAGATGGCCGCCAAGCTCAGAGCGCTCGCTTTTGAGTCCTATCATTGCCTCGATTTCACCGCGCTGACAGAGGGCGACAATGAGATTGCCATCTCCTACTGGTCTAGCCTTGAGGATATCAAGCGTTGGCGCGACGATCCGCTCCATGCCGAGGCACAAAAGATAGGGGCGCAACGCTGGTATGAACACTATCAAGTTGAAGTGGTTGAGGTGGCAAGACGTTATCAATCGTCTTAGTGTGGATGCGCGGCGCCTTTTCAGAGCGCCGCATAGGTTGGGATCAGTCGATCAGCCCGCTACGCGGTGATGATGCCCGTCCATAGGTGGCTGCCGGCATACGACCAGCGAGGTAGCCAGCACGTCCCGCTTCCACAGCGAGTTTCATCGCTTCTGCCATCAAAACAGGTTGGTCTGCATGGGCAATCGCACTGTTCATAAGAACGCCATCACAGCCAAGCTCCATCGCGACAGTGGCATCAGAAGGGGTGCCGACCCCTGCATCAACGATGATTGGAACCTTAGCGTTTTCAAGGATTAAGGCGATATTATGAGGGTTGCGGATGCCGAGTCCAGAGCCGATAGGCGCGCCGAGCGGCATAACGGCAACGCAGCCCATCTCCTCTAAACGCTTCGCGATCAAAGGGTCATCACTGGTATAAACCATCACTTGAAAGCCGTCTTTTATCAGCGTTTCTGCTGCGGCAAGAGTCTCTGTTACGTTGGGATAGAGGGTTTTATCGTCACCCAGCACCTCAAGTTTGACTAAGTCATGCCCGTCTAGCAACTCACGCGCGAGTCGACACGTACGCACCGCCTCGTCTGCGGTATAGCAGAACGCCGTGTTGGGCAGAATACAGTATCGCTCTGGGGAGATCACATCCAACAAGCTCGGCTCGTTTGGGTTCTGCCCAATATTGGTGCGGCGTAGCGCAACCGTGACAATTTCCGCACCGCTGGCTTCAATTGCTAAGCGCGTTTCGTCAAGGTCGCGGTATTTGCCCGTACCCACCATCAAGCGTGATTGGAAGTTATAAGTACCAACGTTTAGTCGATCACTAGACATGGTTAGCCCCCTCCGATGGCACGCACAATTTCAACGCGATCACCTTCACGGACGCGCGTTGTCGGGTGTTCGCTGCGGGGGATGATTTCGCTATTGATCTCCACGGCGACGCGCTTTTCGTGAAGGTTCAGTGTGCTGAGAAGCTCAGCCACATTGTTGGCTTGCTGAACCCTTACAGGTTCGCCATTTACGGTAAGACGGATCATATCACTGACCTCCTCATTTTTATTATTGCCGGAATAGGGCTAGCGTCATGGTCGATAAAAACGCGGATATGACGAAGATCCAGATGCTGGCGGGAAGTGAGTCCAGCGCTGGCATCATATTGCAAATAAAACTGGTTCTAACGGCTAAGTGGTGCGTCTCGTTAGCTTATTCGGTATCACAAGACCAGTATCGAGCGCCCCTTTATGGTGCAAAACCTCTGGTCTGTTGTAACGGATGCCGGGAAGACTCCAGCCTCTGTAAAAAAATAAATCTAAATCTCAGGGGAGTGCGATATGACTTATAACGCCCACGAATTTGACGCAAAAGAAGTAGTTGGAAACGATCGAGACCACGTTTGGCATCACATCACCCAGCACAAGCCATTTGAAAACGCAGATCCGATGGTGATCGTGAAAGGCGAAGGTATGCGTGTTTGGGACGCAAAAGGCAATGAGTACCTAGATGCGGTATCAGGCGCAGTTTGGACGGTTAACGTAGGCTACGGCCGCACTGAAATTGCAGATGCAGTACGTGAGCAGTTGGTCACTATGAACTACTTTGCTCAAACAGCAGGCAACGTACCCGCAGCGCTGTTTGCTGAGAAACTGGTGAGCAAAATGCCGGGCATGAGCCGCGTTTACTACTCCAACTCGGGCTCAGAAGCGAACGAGAAAGCATTTAAAATTGTGCGCCAAATTGCGCAGAAAAAGTATGGCGGTAAGAAATATAAAGTTTTGTTCCGCGAGCGCGACTATCACGGTACAACGATCACAGCACTCAGTGCGACAGGGCAGTTTGAGCGTAAGAACCAATACGGCCCATTCACTCCAGGCTTTGTTGAAGTGCCACATTGCTGCGAATACCGCCCGCAGAGCGATGCAGATCTCGAAAACTATGGTGTTTGGGCTGCCGACCAAATTGAAAAAGTGATCCTAGCGGAAGGGCCAGAAACTGTTGGTGCGTTGTGCTTAGAGCCCATCACGGCGGGTGGCGGCGTGATTGAACCACCTCGTGGTTACTGGGATCGCGTGCAAGAGATCTGCAAAAAGTACGACATCTTGCTACACATTGATGAAGTGGTGTGCGGTCTGGGACGTACTGGTGAGTGGTTTGGCTACCAGCACTACGGCGTTAAGCCTGATATTGTCACGATGGCGAAGGGTGTTGCGTCGGGTTACGCTGCGATCTCTTGCACGGTTACAACCGAAGAGGTGTTCAGCGCTTTCAAAGAGGACGATGACGCGCGTATGGGTTATTTCCGCGATATTTCCACCTTTGGTGGCTGTACCGCAGGGCCTGCAGCGGCCTTGGTCAACATGGAGATCATCGAACGCGAGAATCTACTCGATAACGTTAAGATTCAAGGTGAGTACCTGCGCGGCCGCCTCAATCAGTTGCAAGAGAAGTACGATATTATCGGTGATGTGCGCGGCAAAGGCCTTTTCGCCGGCTTCGAGCTTGTTAAAGATCGTGAAACTAAAGAGCCTGTTGACGAGTCTCTACCTATGGCGATTGCGGCACATTGTATGCAGAATGGCGTGATTATTGGGCGCACAAACCGCTCTTTCGAAGAGTTTAATAACACCATTTGCTTAAGCCCAGCTTTGATCGCAACTCAAGCTGATATCGACCGCATTGTTGATGCGATTGATGCTGCGCTGGCTGAGCTGGCTTAACACCCACTAGGCTTTCATCTGCCATAGAAAAAAAGCCCGTCCACATTTGCCAACTTGGTGATGTTGGCGGGCTTTTTGCATTTGCTGCTACATTGTATCCTGAGCGCCAAACAGAAGAGCAGTGCGACAAGGAAGACAAATGGATGATGTTGAGCGATATGGCTCACAAGAAGGGAATCATCTATTTAAGATCTTGGTGACAAGGTCTGACACAGAACAATAATGATAAGGCAGAGATATGTTTCAACTTTTCCATCTGACGCCAGGCAAGGGCGGCAGTCTTCAGCAGCAGCTTCGTGAACAGATCGCAACGGCTATTCTCAATGGCAACATCCCGCTGGATACGCCGTTACCCTCAAGCCGTAAGCTATCTCAGCAGCTCCATGTTGCGCGAAACACCGTTGTGCTGGCGTATGAACACCTATTGGACGACGGCTATCTCATCGCGCGTGAGCGCAGCGGCTACTATGTGAACCCTGATATTTTAAACGGCCAGGTACGTGTGGCCAGCGCCCCACTTGCCGAGCATGAGAGCGTTAACCTGCCAGATTGGCAACAGCGTTTTAAGCTCAACCCAACTCAGCAACCGAATATTGTTAAACCGCGCGATTGGCAGAACTACCAGTATCCCTTTATCTACGGACAGTTTGACCCGTCACTATTCCCCACCGTGAACTGGCGAGAGTGTTGCCGTGATGCGGTCAGTGGTGCGGCGATTAGCGATTGGGCGGCTGACCGTTTCGATAACGACGATCCGCTGTTGGTGGAGCAGATCAGTACCCGCCTGTTGCCAAGACGGGGCGTGTGGGCATCACCAGACCAAATTTTGGTCACTGTTGGTGCACAGCAGGCGCTCTATATATTGGCGCAACTGCTCATGGACCGAAACAGTACCATCGGGCTTGAAGATCCGGGTTATGTTGATGTTCGCAATATCGTCGGCTTGAACCCCGTTAACATCAAAGGCATCCCTGTTGATGAGCAGGGCATGGTGGTGGATGAGCGTTTAGATGAGTGTGATCTTGTCTACACGACGCCAAGCCATCAGTGCCCGACGACCGTCACCATGCCAATCGAGCGGCGCTACGAGTTATTGAAAAAGGCTGATGAGCAAGATCTATTGATCATTGAGGATGACTACGAGAGTGAAACCAGCTTTGACTCGAATCCCGTGCCAGCGTTGAAGAGTTTAGACCGCTCGGGGCGCGTGATCTATGTGGGCAGTTTATCAAAAACGCTCGCGCCGGGTTTGCGGATGGGCTATATCGTGGGTCCGCCGGAGTTTATTCGCGAAGCGCGCGCCTTGCGGCGCTTGATGGTGCGTCACCCTGCGGCCAATAACCAGCGTTCGGTGGCGTTGTTTTTAGAGCGTGGTTATCACGACTCGTTAATCATGAATATCACCCGCAACTACCAAACAAGATGGCGTGCTATGCATGAAGCGCTCTCGGTTCATCTGCCGCGTTCCCATACCCAGCCAACCTTTGGTGGGTCTTGTTACTGGGTAAAAGGGCCAGAAGGCCTTGATGCTGAAGCGCTGCGTGCTCGGGCGCAGGAGGAGAGTATCTTGATTGAGGCAGGAGCGATCCACTTTCTGACGGATAATCCGCCTAAAAACTATTTCCGCCTTGGCTACTCCTCCATCGCTACTGATCGAATCGAGCCCGGCATTCGTAAACTTTCTGAATTGATCGATGAGCTTTTATAATTAAGCGCATCAAATAAAAAGCAGAAGGTTAGCGACATTGGCAAGAATCACTGCCTATATCCTTGGCGGCGCAGCAGGTGCTTATCTGCTCGCCGCGCTGGGACTTTTTATTATCCAACGCGATATTCTCTACCATCCCACACCCGTGCTAGCGCATGATTATCCTGTCGAGGTTGTTGCTAGCGGTGGTGAGCAGGTCAGGATCATTGTGCTCAACGAAGGGCAGGAGCAGGCGCTGATCTACTTTGGCGGAAATGGCGAGTCGGCACTGCGTAGCGCCCAATGGATGGAAGGTATGCTGCCGCAGCATACGGTGTACCTGATGAACTATCCGGGCTTTGGCGGTAGTGAAGGCGAACCGACCGAAGCGGCTCTGTTTGCTGCAGCCGATGTGCTTTTTGAGCAGGTTGTGAAGCGCCATAGCCGTATATCGATCGCAGGCCGCAGCCTCGGTACCGGCGTTTCTGCTTATTTGGCATCAAAACATGACCAGATCGATCGCCTTGTTCTTATCACCCCTTATGACAGTATTGAACAGCTTGCTGCCGCTCGGTATCCAATGTTTCCGGTTCATTGGCTGCTGCTCGACCGTTTTGACTCGGCAAAACGTGCGCCCAAAATCACCGCACCGACGCTATTGGTGGCTGCATCGGATGATCGAGTGGTCCCCTTTGGAAGTACCAAGCGGCTGCTGCAAGCGTTCAGCCCAGGTCTTGCATCGCTGGTGGTTATCCCAAATACGAATCACGTCAATATCTCTGATACGGATGCCTATCGGGAAAATCTGCGCCACTTTATAGGGTCTACACCCAATGGATAGTGCGCTGCTATATAAGTAAAAACCCTTGTTTTTGTTGCATGGTGGTCTACCAAATGGTAAATCTAGCCTCCTCGTTTATTCGGCTTCAAAAAGGACAGAGCACATGCATGATTTACAAAAGTTCTATATTAACGGCCAATGGGTCGAGCCATCTGGTTCTGAGGTGCTCGAGGTACTGAATCCATCGAATGAAGCACCCATCGCAACCATTCGCTTAGGTGACAACGATGATGTAGAGGCTGCGGTATCCGCGGCGACAGCAGCGTTTCCAAGCTTTAGTAAAACCAGCAAAGCGGAGCGTATTGCGCTGCTTGAGCGCATTATCGAAGGCTATTCCGCACGTATGGAAGAGCTTGCGCAAGCGATCTCGGAAGAGATGGGAGCACCGATCAGCTTTGCTCGAAAAATGCAGGTGCCGGCGGGTCTTGGCCATATCAAAGTGGCGTTGAAGCTCCTGAAAGAGGAAGAGTTCACGCAGGTGATGGGTACCACAACGGTCACCAAAGAGCCGATCGGTGTGTGCGCTCTGATTACACCGTGGAACTGGCCGCTCAACCAGATTACGTGCAAGGTCGCGCCTGCATTGGCGGTGGGCTGCACAATGATTCTAAAACCGAGTGAGGTGGCGCCACGCTCGGCACATATCTTCACTGAGATTCTCCATGATGCTGGCGTACCCGCTGGCGTGTTCAATTTAGTGGATGGTAATGGCGCTGGTGTGGGGTCTTCGCTAAGTGCGCATCCTCGTATCGATATGATTTCATTCACCGGCTCCACTGAGGCGGGCAAGCTGGTGTCGCAGGCGGCAGCCGTTAACCTTAAAAAAGTATCGTTGGAGCTGGGTGGCAAGTCGGCGAATATCGTATTGGATGATGTCGACTTTGAGAAAGTCATTAGCCGCAGCATCAAAGGTGTGATGAGTAACTCCGGGCAATCTTGTAACGCTCAGAGCCGATTGCTTGTGCCAGCCAGTAAGCTAGAAGAGTCTGTTGCCATTGCGAAACGCACGGCAGAATCGATTGTGGCAGGCGACCCGCTGGCCGACGACACGGTGATTGGCCCAGTGGTATCAAAGCCACAATGGGACAAAATCCAAGGCATTATCCAAGGCGCACTAGATGAAGGCGCACAGCTCGTTGCCGGTGGTTTAGGGTTGCCTGACAATGTAGAGAAAGGCTACTTCGTCAAACCAACAGTATTCAGCCATGTTAATACGCATATGCGGATAGCGCAGGAGGAGATCTTCGGGCCAGTTTGTACCATTATCCCTTACGAAACCGAAGAGGAGGCGATTACGATCGCCAATGATAGCTGCTTTGGTTTATCAGGAGGTGTCTACTCCGCCGATCTTGAACGAGCGAAAGCCGTTGCTAGCCAAATGCGCACAGGTATGGTGCATCTCAATGGGGCGCCTGCGGATCCAAAAGCACCGTTTGGTGGTTTTAAAGAATCGGGAGCCGGCCGCGAGTGGGGCATTTACGGTATGGAAGAGTTCCTTGAGCCGAAATCGATGTTTGGTAGCATCCCGCGCGACTAAACGGATCTCAACCGGTTAGCTGAAGTAGTGGGCTGGTTTTTGGTATCAACACAAAGATACAGATCTAGTACTGGGAGGGCTTGAAGCCTCTCCCTGAGGATGTTTCGTCTAGTTTAAAGCCGCTCTCGGTGTGGCTGCCCCGAAGCTGGCTTTTACTTTTCGTTTATAGTGCTCAATAACATCACTCTCTCGAGGAGCGATGTCGCTTATTAGACTCGTCACGATCAGAGTCTGCTTTAGGCGCTATTTTTTCTTGACTTCAACGCTTGATAAAAATTAGAATTTACTGACCGGTTAGTCGGTTAGTCGGTTAGTCGGTTAGTCGGTTAGTCGGTTTGTTTGGTGGTGTTTGTGAGCAAAAAAGAACATATTTTAGACATTGCTATAGATCTGTTCGCAGAGAATGGTTTTGAGAAAACACCTATCTCGGCAGTCTGCGAGCGTGCTGGTGTTTCTAAGGGCTTGGTGTTTCATCACTTCAAGAATAAGGACGTTCTACTCCGAGAAATCTTCGTTCGCTCGACCGAGATTATTGGCGATATTGGCAAACCACACGAAGTAATTGCAGAACCAAAGCAGAGGCTTTGTGCATTAATTGAGTCTATTTTTTCGTCAATGGCGAAACACAGGAAGCTGTATCGCTTGAATCTCAACATCATGCTACAACCGCAAACGAGAGTCATTCTTAGTGATCTTATTGCTCAGAGAAATGCCATGTTATTTGACTCGACGAAAGCTATCTTCGAGGACATTTCCGAGGAAAGTAGCACAGTGTTAACGCACCTATTTGTTGCGGAGATCAATGGAATAGCACTGAATTATCTATATTTCTACGACGACTTTCCGTTGGATGAAGTCAAAAGCCAGTTAACTAAAAAATATACATAGAACTTATAGCTACGAGGGCCCAGCTTTTTTGAGCGTTTAGAATCATTTTACCTATTTTGCTGACCGACTAGTCGGTCATTGTTTGCAGGAAGTATGGGCAGATTGCTGCCTAACTTTCGACATGCGTAATATTTAGAAAATTGAGGTATTCAATTGAATATATCAAAGCAAGAACAGCGCGTTCTTCATATTCTCGCACTTGGTGGTTTGATTCGTTATCAACGTAGAGAGAGCGGTAAAGTCAGAGAAGTGACCTGTTACACACGAGAAGGTCATGTTTTTTCAGGTTGTTCTGTAGATACTTTCCAGAGTTTGAAGCACAAAAAATTGATCCGCTCCAAAAACAGCCAGCCGTATCGAATTACCAAACTTGGCGCTACTTCTGTTCAGTCACAGATGATGCAGAGGTGATGAGCGGTACTTCTTAGTAGATCAAACGACTTTTCAACTGTATCAAAAGGAAAACCTTTGATGAAAACACCATACGAAATTCAGTATGAAGCATTTGCCGCAGCGGGCGGCCTGTATGACGAGCGGCATGCTGCACTTTATGCAGGTTTAGCTGAAGCGATGATTGAGGATGGAAGCTTCTCTATACTTTACGAAGGCGTTGCACATGCGTGTTATACCCCGATTACTATCGATAAAGCCCCTCACTTGAAATGCTATGTTTTAGCTCCACTCGCAGTTCTGCCGGATTACCAAGGCAAAGGATATGCGACACGGCTAATGGAGCAGGCAGAAGAGCAGCTTGACGCAGATGTGATATTTGTCATGGGCGAGCCGCATCACTATGCGAATCGCTATAACTCGGCACATAAGGTATTGCCTCCTGTTTTGACTAAGGCGCCGCTCGAGTGTTGGTTTGCCAGAGAGCTGACTCCTCACGCACTCAAGGGTGTTGGAGAGTCCTCGTCTAGCATAACAGGCCCATACGCTGAGCCTTTAATGTGGGGGCACCCAAGCGAACAAGTTTAGAACCATCAGGCGCTAGCTTCTTGTTTTATTGAAAGAAGTTGGCGCTTTCTGTCCCATATCGAGACGCTTACATGTCTTGTACCTGTTGCTTTCATCTCTCAAACTGTCTATCCGCTGCTTTTCCTTTCAACTCATCTGACCTTTATAAGAGAGCTTGAACATCTTGCACGGAGGCTTCTTTTTCGATGGTGAGCCTTATGTCGTGCGAAGCTATCTATTTATAAAATAATCAAACCAAAGTTGCAGTTCTGAGTCATACTTCCTACAGCTGTATAAAAAATGCTCAGTGTTAGCGAGGTGGCTTTATGCAATATCTCAAGAAACATTGGCAAGGAAAGCTGAGTCTTCCCGTAGCGTTTTGGGTGAACTTTATTGGCGGTTTGGCGCTTTTAAAGTTAATCGAAGTCGCTATTTTAACAGGGGCTATGACCAACAGTCCTGTTCTATCTGCACGGGCGCTGCTGGTGCTTTATGTCGTGACAGCGCTTGTTCTTGTTTGGCAACTCGTGGGTCTTTGGCGTACGGCAGACGGCACGTTGTTACATGGGCACCGCCGCGGTTGGGCGGTTGCGGCGCGGTTTTGTGTCGCGCTTGCGGCAGGCTTTATGGTGGCGTTAGCATCGCAGGCGACCACAACATACAAAGAGCTGTATCGCATCGCTTTTGTGCCCGACCCCTTTGCTGATTACACGGTTCAACTGACCGATAACGGCAAGCTTTTGCACCTCCAAGGTGGTTTGGGGTTTGGCGTAACGGATGCAGTTGAACAAGTGCTTGAACGTCATGAGGATATCGAGGGTATTATTCTAGATAGCCGAGGGGGGGCGCATTTACGAGGGGCGCCAACTGGCATCCTTGATCTCCACCGCGGGTTTAGATACGTATTCGCTAACCGGTTGCTACTCGGCCTGTGGCACAGCATTTATCTCTGGCGAGCGGCGTTATCTAGCTGCGGGTGCGAACTTAGCCTTCCATCAATACTACACTGAAACGCCTAGCCTACATGACGCTGCACTGCTGCGTAGAGAGCAAGTGCGTGATCTGGTTTACTACCGAGAGCAGGGTGTCTCTGGGGAGTTTATCCAACGTATTTTTGCCGTTAACTCTGATGATCTTTGGTATCCCTCCACTAAAGAGATGATCGATGCTGGGGTTGTACACGCGGTTGTCAGCCCATCGAGTGTGCAAGAGACACAATATCAGCCATCCACGTTATTTGAAGTGGATGAGATGCTACAGTCGATGCCAGCTATGCGAGCCATCAACCGCCATGAGCCTGAGCTTTATCTTCAGATGTTGCATATGCTCAACCAGATGTTTATTGCAGGTGCATCGCCTATCGAGATCAAGCAGGTGGCTGGCAAGATTATTGCCGAGATGGCCGGCTCACTACTCCCAAGAACCAGCGATGTGGCCATTACTCAATTTGTGCAAGAGACTGCCAACCTGTTAGCAACCTTGCACATGATTAACCCGATACTCTGCATGAAGAATATCTTTCCTACCGTGTATGGTGAGCTTGATATCACCCGCCACCTATCAATCCAACAGATGACGCCGATGATGGTGGCATTTGAGCGTGTGATAGAGGATAGCTACACCACCGAAGCGGGAGCGCTCGATGTGGCGAATGCACAAACGATTGTGACGGATGTAGTCGTATCACTGGGGTTGAGTGCACATTTCTTACATAACCAGCGTTTGCGCGGTCACGAAGACTATTCGGCAGCGTGCCGTACGTTTATCCGATTTTATGATCGGATTTTAGCGCTACCACAGCGCGAGGCAGGTAATACATTGCGTTACTTATTTAGCTACTAGTTCGTCACAATGGGCTGCTAATATATAGGCTCAATGTAAATTAATAGCGCTTAGTGCAGTCAAGGAAGGGTTGGGTTTTGTATGGCGGAATTGAATTACTTCGAAAAATTATTGGCCCCAGCCAACCCTGCATTGAATCAATCTGCTGATCGCTTCTTCTATGATACGCAGTTGTTAACGGCTGCTGAGATCGAAAAGCTGGGCAGTGAAAGCAATCCTGAAGGCCATGTTCTGGTGGTCTATCCCCACGGAAGTGAGCACACTATTTTTAGTGGCTCCGCACAAGCGTGCGTCCATGCGCTTAAACTGTTACCCAAAGATCAGCGGCCCACAGCGGTTGTTTTATCTGGCGTTGGTAGCTCAGCACTTGGTAGTGCTGCGCTTGCGCGTGCGGTTGCGAATCAACTGCAAGGGCCAGTGATGGCGGTTATTACCGGTTTCGGCGCCGCAGATATGCTGTCTGAAGCGATCGGGGGGTGGTATGTGCATGGGATGAGAAATAGCTACGCCAGCTTCAGAGATTACTTTGATGCCGTTGCTCCGACGCCCGACAAACGGCTCTGCCAACTGACCGACAGTGAGCTTAACAGCGAGGAATCGCTGCGCTTGGTCTATGGCAGCCCGGATGGCGCAGCGCTGGTTTACCTGCTTTATCATCTGCGCAGTGATATAGGGCTGCTGGTTGGTCACAGCAAGGGCAATTATGTGATCGAGAATGCGTTACAGGCGCTTGTACAGCTGTGCGATAAGCAACTGGCTACACTCGCGAATCTGCATATTGTTACGGTGGGTGCAGCGGTGCATTTTCCTCGGGAGTTTACGCGCGTCAATCAGTACTTGGGCTCGCTCGACTGGTTCGGTATGCTGAATTCGCGCCCTGAAGCGTCGCGTGACTGGTTATGGGGGGCGAGCCATTCATTGAATCCACGTATGCCTACCGCGTTACAACTTGATGATATTTTGCGTCGCGCTGGCGTTATCAACTAACGGCTTAACATCGTTTTAGTCGGGCACTTTGCCTACTAGAAATAGGCATTCAGTTGCTTTTCTTCTATTTCAAACTGCAGATTTTTGATCTTCGGCTATGCTTTTAGAGCGCGGATCATTAGCGCACTATGGATATTAAAGGCAGGAAGCCTTTAGCTCTAAGAGACGAGTCTAGGATGGATGGGCGTCTTTTATAAGCGTATACGGGATGTCGTTAAGCGGTATGGAACCCATTGAGCTTACCTATTCAGAAGAGCTTGCTAAGAAATCTGCGACTGTCTTTTGGTTCAAACAGTTGAACCCAGTGATTGTGGTGCTGGCAGCAGGCTTGGTTACGTTGATCGTCTATCGTTTTATACAAAGCGATTCAGCCGTCATGCTGGTTTATGCGATGGGCGCGGTGATGTTAGGCGCGCTGGCATTGCTCGTCAGTTATATCTTAAATGTGCGCCGCGTCATCAACTACCTGAACTGGACGGCACAGGTTCCGGTAACCCTCGAGATGGATGAGCGTGGTATCAAGGTCAAATCTGGCAGCGAGCAAGATTCGTTAAAATGGGATCGTATCCCCGATTTATGGCGCCATGATCAAGTATGGCTGCTGCCGCTCTCTAACAAGCGTTTTCTATCGATCCCCACACGAGATCTAGGAAAATCCGGCTGCGATTTTATTTTAAACCGGCTAGCGGAGCACGGCGTACGTACCCACTAGCACGATTTAACACAACGTAGTTGTGTGCGGTGCTTTATGGCTCTTGCTTAGTGGCAGCGATCACCAGCTCACGAATACACACGTGCTGAGGCTGCTGGTAGGCAAACAGCGCAGCGCGTGCGATATCTTCTGGTACAAGCACGCTACCCATACTCTCTTTCCAAGCTTCGTAACCGGCGATGATCTCAGCATCCGTTGTGTGGCTGAGTAACTCAGTTTCGACGGCTCCGGGTGCGATCGTAATCACTCGAACACTGTCTGCTGCAACTTCTTCGCGTAAGTTTTCTCCCATCGCATGTACGGCAAACTTAGTGCCGCAATATGCCGCGTGATTCGGGAATGTCTTACGTCCCGCAATAGAGCTCACGTTCATGATGGTGCCGCCTTGGCGTTCTCGCATAGCGGGTAGAACGGCGTTGACACCGTTGAGCAAGCCTAAAACATTGACGTCATACATACGGCGCCACTCGGCAGGGTCTTGCTTATCAAGTTGGCCCAGTAGCATACAACCGGCGTTGTTGATAAGGCAGTCAATAGGCCCATATTGCGTTTCGGCCTCAGCCACTGCGCTTTGCAGAGCTTCTAGATCTGTTACGTCTACCGCTTTGCAAAGTGCGTTAGGCAGTTGGAGCGCCTCAAGTTGGTCTACGCGGCGCGCCATGAGTAGTAGAGGATGTCCAGCTTGACTGAACAGGCGAGCAAAGGCTGCGCCAATGCCTGAGCTTGCACCGGTAATAGCGATTAGTGGCTTATTCATCTTTTGTCTCCTCTGATTTCGTGATGTCGCCATTTTAACTATGCTATTATTTTGATAAATCCATATAATTAGAAAATACAATTAAGTATTTATGAACAGTAAGCAGTTTTCTGGCATATATGCGTTCGTTTCAGTGGTCGAGCATGGGAGTTTCACGCGTGCTGCTGATCTCACTGGCGTATCCAAAGCCAATCTCAGTCAGCACGTATCGCAATTAGAAAAGTCTTTAGGTGTTCAACTGCTCCATAGAACGACACGTCAACTGCGGCCCACAGACGTGGGAGAGGTTTATTATCAGCGTTGCCGCGAAGCGCTGGCGATTTTCAAGGACGTGAACGAGTGGGTGCAACAGGTACAGCGGGTTCATGCAGGTCATATCCAGATGAATAGCGTAGGTGGCTTGATCGGAGAGGCGGTTATTGCGCCGCTACTGATTGAATTTCAAGAGCGCTATCCAGAGATTGACGTATCGTTGGATTTCTCTAGTCAGCGCATCGATCTTCTTACGAGTGACTATGACCTCGTGCTGAGAATGGGGCAGTTAGAAGATTCGACTTTAATCGCCCGCGGTGTTCATCGTATGCATACGCGCTACGTGGCTAGCCCAAACTATTTGGCTGACTCCTCACCGATCGAGCAACCTGATGACCTGACTAACCACACACTGATCTTCGGTAGTGTGAGTGAGTGGCAGTTTGTGCAACAACGTCAGACCATTACAGTGAAAGCCCAGCGTGGTTTTCAAGTGCCCAGTGGTCGTGTGATGTGTGATGCTGCACTATCTGGGCTGGGCGTCACGCGCTTAGCTGATATCTACGTGGCGGCTGCGCTTGAAGATGGGCGCTTGGTCGAGGTACTACCGCAGTGGCACCAGGTAACGCCAATCTCACTGGTGTGTCCACCTGGCCGTTATCAGCTTGCACGGGTGAAGCTGTTGCTTGACTGGCTAGCCCAACAGTTTCCTAGTCGTTATCAAGAGGTGGCCATGCACGAAGGCCTGCGAAGTTAATTTAAGCGAGCAAAGCCCACGAAAAAGGGGCTAAAGTAGCCCCTTTATGCTTACATGAGCACGGATACCCAATTAACTTTTCTTACGCTGAGAAGACGCCGCAACACCTAGCAGTGAAGCGCAGAACAAAAATGCTGTTGCTGGTGCAGGAACGCTGGTTGCGCCACTACCAATATTCACTGTTAACTCAAGCGTACCGTCCTGCCCGCCATAGGTGCTGCCTGTATAGCTGAAGGGTAAACCTGACTCAGAAAGGTCTGCAAGGCTAATCCCTGTAACGAACAACTCGCCACCCCAGCTGACAGTGTCACCCCCAGCAAACGACAGCAGTGTATCGCCAGAGATGCCCACGCCAATATCATCATTATCGACACCGCCGTCGTCATCGATGTAAACCATGTTGATATCACGAGTGTCGGCACCCACACTCAAGAATGCGTTACCGGTAAGCGAGGTGTTTTCGAAATCGCCAACCTCAGTGTATGAACCAATATTTGACCATACATCGGGAGAACCTAGATTGCCTGAGTAATCAAAATAACCAGCGCCGCCAGCTGTAGCCGAGCCAGAAAATGTCCATTTAGTTGTTCCTACAGCATTACCTTCAGTTATTTCGAGGATAAGGCCAGCATCAGCGACGCTGCTCATAAGAAGTAATGCGGAAAGCGCTAGTGGCTTTTTCACTTTAAAATCTCCTATATGGTTTTATTTTATTGATAGATAGTTATTGCACCAAAATAACGGGCCATCGATTAGTGATCTGATTTTTAGCCGTCAACCGGCGACGCTTCTGTTTATGCGGCGCTGGTTGACAGAAATCGGGCTCTTTTTTCTATAAAACAAAGGATAGAAATATCAATAATAGAGAGGACCACTCAACGGTAATCTACAGATTCAGAAAAAATAATCAAACAACTGTTTTAAATAAATGTTTATTTTTTAATATTTTATTTTCTATATTATTTAATGCTGAATGAAAGGTTAAAAATTTCTATTTTTTAGCGTATCAATTAGGTGACGTTTAACTAAGTTTTAAGGTCTTTTATAAAAGTATTGTCCCTTAAATATTCTTTAAAAATTAATATATCGCTCCGTTGCTCTAGAGCCATTTACTGCTCTAAAGGTGATCTGTTGTAACTCTGCGCAGACAAAAATTACGCCTACCGGCGAGGTAATCTGAAGGTGTGTTTGTTTTGCGCTGTTGTCATTTAAAAAGCGGCGCTTTCTACCTTGTCGTTGTCTAGGAAAAAGCGCGTGATACTTTTTTTACAATTACGTGACCTCTAATTGAACACTCCTCCTTAATCTAACTCCTGTACGCGCTGCTCTAGCAGGATTGGCGCTGTTTCTATCTATCCGGCACTTGTATCTGGACTGAGTATCAATAGCTGCTAACTTAAACAGGAAGCTGCAGTAAGAAGGTAAAGACGATGCACGAAAGAATACTCATTGTTGAAGATCAAGAAGATATCAATGCACTCATCGCTATGAATTTAGAGGCGATCAATTATACCGTTACCCGCGAAATGAATGGTCAAGACGGGCTCGCACGTGCGCTTAATGAGAATTTCGACTTGATTGTGCTAGATCTTATGTTGCCGGGGATGGATGGTTTACAGGTTTGTCAGACCTTGCGTGCGAAAGAGGTCTATACCCCTATCTTGATGTTAACAGCCAAGAAAAGTGAGGCAGACCGTGTTGTCGGGCTAGAGGTCGGCGCGGATGACTACCTCACCAAGCCTTTTAGTGTGCTGGAGTTGCAAGCTCGTGTAAAAGCGCTGTTGCGCCGTATGACATTGAACAAGCAACAGCAAACGATGGATGATGGTGATCTGCTGGTATTTGGTCAGTTGCGGATCAATAAGCTAAAACGCCTTGTCTCCATTGCGGGAGAGGCGCTCAGCTTAACGGCGAAAGAGTTTGATCTACTGTTGTATCTAGCGAGCTACCCTGGGCAGGTGTTCAGCCGCGAGCAGCTGCTGAATGCGGTGTGGGGTTATCAGCACAGCGGTTACGAGCATACGGTGAATTCCCATATTAACCGTTTGCGTGGCAAGTTAGAGGTCGACCCTTCAAGCCCTCAGTATGTGATGACGGTTTGGGGTGTGGGGTATAAGTTTAATGAGCAATAAGGCGTTTGGCAGTTTTCAGGGGCGTTTGTCGCTAACCCTGTTTATCAGCTTTTTGACGGTAGGCCTGCTGGCGCTTGTGACACTGTTTTGCTCCATTCAGGTATTCCAGCAACAAGCCATGCAAGAGATGCACAAAGGGCTAGCGCAGCATGTGGTGAAGGATTATCTCGCGCAAGAGGGTGATACGATTGATCTTGCTGCAGCCAAGCAGACCTTTCATCAGTTGATGTTTTTGGGGCAAAACTTTGAGTTTTACGTCCTTGATACCAACGGCAAGGTGCTCGCATTTTCCGCCGAAGACCCAAATGCATTAAAACGAGCGCAGGTGGACTTGGTTCCATTACGTAACTATTTGGCCCAATCGCGAGTGCAGCGCCCTGTATATGGTGACGATCCGCGCTCAGAGTCTGCCACTAAAGTGTTCAGTGTGGCGCCGATCAAGCAGGACGAACAGCTCAAAGGGTATCTATATGTCATCCTCGGCAGCCAGGTCTATGATGCCGTTGCTGCACGGGTTTGGAACAATAAAGTGTTTCAGTGGGGCTTGATTATTTTGCTTGCCGGGCTGGCCTTTGCATTGTTTGCAACGCTGTTCGTTACAGGTGTTATTACCAAGCCGCTGCGCAGACTGACGCGTCAAGTGGATGCGATTCAACAAAAAGGTCTGAGCAAAGATCCGCGTGCCAATCTGGAAGCGATGCAGAAGTTAGAGTGCTGGTGCCCAGAAAGCGAACATGAGCTTGATAAATTGGGTGTGGCGTTTCGCCAGTTGGTGGACAAACTCAACGAGCAATATCAGCAGGTTGTTACGATTGATGACCTGCGTAAAGAGCTGCTATCCCACGTTTCCCACGACCTAAGAACGCCGCTGGCGTCTTTAATGGGGTATCTCGAAACATGGGAGCTGCAGCAGGGCAAAATGACGGATGAAGAGAGCCGCCAATATATAACGACGGCGAAGAAAAGCGCTTACCGCATCTCTACGCTGATCGAGCAGCTTTTTGAACTCGCGCACCTGGATAGCGGCAATGTTCAGGTCCAAAAAGAGCAGTTTCCTATCGCGGAGCTAGTGCAAGATGTTCTGCAAAAATTCCAGATTCAAGCGGGCAAGCGGGGTGTGTCACTCGATGTGATGCCAAAAAACAGCGCGATCTGTGTTTGGGGTGATATCGAAAAGCTCGACCGTGTCTTTACCAATTTAGTTGAGAATGCGCTGCGTCATACGCCCGATAAAGGTGCTATTACCGTCCATCTTTTTGAGCGTTCCAGCATGGTTTCGATTGAGGTAACGGATACGGGTATCGGCATACCAAGCCAAGATATTCCCCATATTTTTGATCCCCATTTCAAGGCGCAGAATAGTGTGCGTGAGAATACCGCGCATGGCGGTTTGGGGCTCGCTATTACGAAGAAGATTCTCGATCTGCATCAAACCACTATTGCAGTGAGAAGTAGCTTGAACGAAGGCACCACGTTTTCGTTCACGCTAAACAAAAGCGCTTAGCAGTTAACACAAACTACGAGTTGTGTGAGCTAGCCGAGCATCTAACTAACGTTGTATATAGCATAACGGCTGTGTGTCAAAAACAATAAGTATGGCACCAGACAAGCGAGGACTTAGCCATGAATAACTATCTAAAACCGGCACTAAATGGGGCAGCAATTGCATTAGCAGCGGCAGGCTTGGCAGCATGTGGCGCGACTCAACAAACCGCTTCTCAAGCGTCTGCAGCTGCAGATCAAGTAGAGATGGTGCATTGTTACGGTGTGAACCAGTGTAAAGGCCACAACGACTGTGGTGGTAAAGATAACGCATGTGCGGGCCACGGCTCTTGCAAAGGCTCCGGCTTTGTAGGTATGCCTGCAAAAGCGTGTGCTGACGTAGGTGGTTCGGTAAAAGATGACTGGCGCGGTGCGATCGGCAAAGCTGACCTAACCCAGTGCTATGGTGTTAACATCTGTAAAGGTCATAACGACTGTAAAACAGCAGACAACGCTTGCGCGGGCCATGCGTCTTGCAAAGGCACAGGCTTTGTTCTGACAACACCGCAGTCTTGCGACCACATTGGCGGTAACAACGACGTCTAAGCGCGGCTGAATACGCGGGAGTGCCATGCTCCCGCATTGTCACGGAGCACACGATGAAACGAGAATTTTTAGGGTTTGGATTAGGGCTGCGTACTGATCACTTCCACGATGTATTAGCTGAGCGGCCACCAGTTGATTGGTTTGAAGTGATTTCAGAAAACTTCATGATTGAAGGTGGCAAACCAAAATACTACCTACATGAAATACGCCAGCACTATCCCATGGTCATGCATGGTGTCTCGCTCTCAATCGGCTCCACCGACCCGTTAAACCGTGACTATCTCACCCGCCTTAAGCGCTTAATTCAAGAGCTTGAGCCGGCTTGGGTATCGGATCACCTTTGTTGGACGGGCGTGAACAAAGTGAATAGCCACGATCTGTTGCCCGTTCCTTACACCGAAGAAGCTCTTAATCATATTGTTTCGCGGCTAGATCAGGTTCAAGAGTTCTTGGGCCATCCTATTCTGATGGAAAATCCATCCAGTTACGTTGAATTTACCGACTCCAGTATTCCTGAATGGGAGTTTATGGCCGAGATGGTACGCCGCTCTGGCTGTAAAGTGCTCTTGGATGTGAACAACGTCTATGTGAGTGCGCGCAACCACAACTACGACCCACATGCTTATATTGGCGCCTTTGACCCGGAGAGCATCTGGCAGATCCATTTGGCAGGGCACACTGACTATGGCACCTATGTGATAGATACCCATGATCATCCAGTGTGTGACGCCGTATGGGAACTGTACCAAACAACCATCGCGAAACTTGGTCCGGTAAGTACTATGATCGAGCGTGATGATCATATTCCCCCTTTACCTGAACTGTTAGCCGAGTTAGATCAAGCGCGCCAACTTGCCAGTGCAGTGCTACCTGAACTGCGTGAAGGGATACCTGCATGAGCGACCTTAAGCACCTGCAAGAGCAGATGATGGCCTTTATTATGGGGCAGCCTTCGTCTACCGATGGCCTACTCAAAGAGGGGCAGGGTGCGGATACCCAAACACGGCTTGGAATATACCGAAACAACTACCTGTGTGCGCTGCGTGATGTGCTTGATACCGACTTCGATATTCTGGGGCGCTACATGGGGGATGAGCTGTTTGACCCGATGATCGAGGGATATATCGAAACGTGCCCATCTCAGTACACATCGCTACGCGATTTCGGTAATCAAATACCGCAGTTTTTAACCGAGACCGAACCGTTTAAAAACTACCCGCAGCTTGCGCATCTGGCTCGTTTCGAGCGTGCCCTGATGGACTCCTTTGATGCAGCAGACCGACCGCGCTTAGCGCGTAGCGACCTGATGGCCATACCACAGGAGCAATGGCCTAACATGACGCTGCGTTTTCATCCAAGTCTGCAGCGCTTTCAAGCGCCCTACAATGTTGTAGAGATTTGGCAGGCGATCAAAGCTGAGCAGCACCCACCTGATCTGACCACTCAAGCTGCCATGTGGGTGCTATGGCGAAACGCCGAGCGCTTGACTGAGTTCCGCTCCGCAAGTGATTTCGAGCAACTGATGTTGAATGGCTTCCTAAGTGGCAACAACCTCGCTGGCGTTGCAGAGCAGCTAGCCGCGAGCTTTGCTCCAGATGTAATCGCTGCGCACTTGGTTGAACAACTGTTTACTTGGCTTGATGCGGGCTGGGTTATTGCATTACCCACCGATGCAGGCACTGAGTTAACTGCCGTTTAAACAATAGATCGGTTACCATGCTCCCTTTTTCGGGGATTGCTCATGCTTGCTCAGTACCAAGCACTTGTTGATGCAGGGGAGATCGCTGTTGATGCAGCCCAGCAAGAGGCTGTGGTAGCGCTGGATCTTCTCTCTGTAGAGCTGTCCGCTGATATTAAGCGCTTTACGCTGCGCCGAAAGCCGATCAAAGGGCTGTACCTTTGGGGGGATGTTGGTCGCGGAAAAACCTTCCTCATGGATCTGTTTTACGACAGTCTGCCGCCGGATAAAAAAGTGCGCATGCACTTTCACCACTTTATGGCGTGGGTGCATCGCTCCCTTGAAGAGGTAGCCGGTCAGCCGGAGCCACTCACCGTTATCGCTAAGCGCTTTGCAAAAGGGCATAGAGTCATCTGCTTTGATGAGTTTTTTGTCTCTGATATCGCCGATGCGATGCTACTGGGGCGCCTTTTTGACGCGCTGTTTGCTTGCGGCGTAACACTCGTAGCCACCTCTAATATTCCGATCGAGCGGCTCTACTGGGATGGTTTACAGCGCTCCCGTTTCTTGCCTGCGATTGCATTGCTTGAAGCTCACCTTCGGATGCTACATCTCAGTGGAGTCCATGATCACCGACTGCGCCATTTGACTCCGCAAAAGACCTACTACTTACCTCACGAACAGGATTTTGCTGTGCTGTATTCCCGTGTTGCAGATGAAATGGCTCGGCCTAGTAGCATCTGTATATTGGGGCGCGATATCGATGTTTATGGTGTGAGTAAAAAGGCTGTTTGGGCTGATTTTACCGCGCTGTGTGAAGGCCCGCGATCTGCGCTGGACTATATCGAGATAGCCAAACGTTGGTCAGTGGTCTTGGTGAGTGGCATTCCAATACTAGGGGGAGAGCTGCGCAGCGGTATCAAAGCGCGTGGGACTGAGGATGGGAGTTTTTCGGTTACCGAAACCGGTGAGCGGGTTGTGCAGCACGCGAGGATGGATGACCCAGCTCGGCGTTTCATCAGTCTAGTAGATGAGTTCTACGATCAAAATGTAGCGCTTTATCTCCAAGCGGATGTGCCGCTGGCTGAGCTGTATTGCGGTGGCGCGCTAACGTTTGAATTTCGCCGCACCCGCAGCCGCCTGACCGAGATGCAATCGCATGAATATTTGCAGCGCGCCACGGAGGAAACGGCGTAGGCAAAAAAGTACTGACCCGAACTGGACATATTTTCGTCATCTGCTACCGCTATGCTGCGCTTGTAGAGTTGTTCATAATTTGAGCACTGTCATTCGCAGATGAAGAACGTAAGGAGTAACAGATGAAACTGCCGAGTTTGTTGGCGTCTTTGGGGTTGGTAGGATGCCTGGCTGCGATGCCTGCATCAGCCGCGATTATCAATTATGCAGGGTATCAGTACGATGATTCTAGCAACGTCGTTGTAGGCGATACCCTTGAGTGGTTGCGCTGGGATGCGACGCTTGATCTGTCGATCAATGAGGCGCTAGGTATCTTTGCAGCCGACGGTTGGCGCCTAGCATTGCATGATGAGGTTGCGGGGCTTTATCAGGACTTTGGTTTTGGCATCGCGTTAGATGCAAACGAAAACACCGAGCAGGAGGTAACACTGGCCTCCAACCCGACAGCGGAAGACGATGCTGCAAACGCATTTATCGAGCTGATGGGACAAACGATCTTTAACGGTGGGTTCCCATTTAGCCCGCTAGACCCTTTCAGTGGTTCAATGGCACTCTATGGAAACGATACAGATGGTGACGGTTTCTATGCTTTTACTGGCGTAAACGATGATTTTACCGACCTGTTCACGGGTTATAACGCGGGCACTGTCTTTAAATCTTCCGACGATAATGCGTTTACAGCAGACGTTGGCGTTAATACCTTGGGTGTTGCGCTGGTCCGTGACGTATCTGCGAGCGTGCCGTTAAGTAGCACTGCGTTGCTGTTCGGTGCGGGTGTGCTTGGTGCTGCAGCGGCACGTCGACGCTAGTCAGCGAGCGGGCACTGTGAGAGCGCTGAGGTACGCCACGAAAGCACTGGTAGCCTCAGCGATCAATACGCGCGGCGCTATTGCGAAGTAGCGCCAGATAGCCACCGATTCTCGCGTGTCCGCTGACCATAAAAATACCTAGCAACACTAAGATAGCACCATAGAGAAATCCCTCCTCAAACGGCTCATCAAGCAGCCAAACACTTAATAACACGCCAAAAAGGGGTGTCATAAAGGTGAACACGCCCAGTTGTGATGCTGAGTATTGGCGTAGCAGCCAGAACCAGAGCAGCAGGCTGCCAAATGTCACCACAACCCCTTGGAACGCCAAGTTGCTGACCACCGCGGTTGTGAGTGTGTAGTGGGTTTGCCCCAACGTGATGGCAGCGAAGGAGACGATAATAAAACACACAACGAGCTGATAGAGCAGCGTTTGTGTTGCGGGTGCTTTGGCAAGGCTTGAGCTACGAATAAGTACCGTAGTGAGTGCCCAAAAAAGGGCAGCGGTTAGCGCGAGCAGGTCGCCCCAGAGCATATTGGGTGCACTGGGTGTGGAGCTTTGGACATCCCGCCAAAGGAAGGCGATGCTGATACCCGTAAAGGCGACGAGAATGCCGAGCCACTGGATAGGTGTTAGTCGCTCTGATTTGATTTTGACGTGCAGTATCAGCGCCACAAAGATTGGGGCGGTGTAAAGAAACACAATCATGTGAGATGCCGTGGTGTGGCGTAGCCCTTCGCCAACCAGAAAAAATTCCAGAGCGAACAACATGCCAGCCATTAGGCCTGGCTTCCAAGTGTCACCGCTGAAAAGTTTTTCCTGACGATACATCATCACTGCAGCGAGCAGCGCTGCTGCGATCCCTGACCTGATTGCGATCTGTAAAACCGGAGACATATCCGCAGATACCGCTTTTAAGAGAACTTGCTGCAAGCCCCAAGTAAAACTGGTAAGCGTCACCAAGCCGATTGCGAGGCTGTCCATCTCTTTGCGTGTATCCATAGTAAGACTCTTTACTTGAGGGGGATTTTTGTAAAGCCTATAGTGTCGATACTGTTGTATATAGTGAGGATCAGACAGTCCATAGTTAGGATCAGACAGGTCATGCCGGCAGATCGTTTTTTACATACTCCGCTACAACTTGATCGTTTGCCAGAGCCTATTTTTCATCAGGTTCGCCAGATGCCCGCGAATACCGTTTATCTACCCCATCAACACCAGTGGGGGGAGTTCGTGTTTTCCTTTAGTGGTGTTTTGGAGATGAAAGCCGAGGGCTTGGAGTTTCGAGTGCCGCCGAACTTTGGATTATGGCACCCACCGGGTTGTGAGCATCATGGTGGAAACACCCATGCATCGCTGCACTGCTCGCTATATATCGACGCAGCTCTTGCCCATGAGCGCGGTATGCCCGATAGGACATGCGCATTGCTGATCAATCCGATGCTGCAGGCGATCTTGAACCACTTACGCCACCATCCGCCCCAAAGTCCCTATACTGTGCAAGAGAGCAAACTCCTCGATGTTGTGTTAGATCAGCTCGTGGCAAGCCCTGCAACGGGCAGCTACCTGCCAAACTCCAGTGATGGCACGTTGATTAAGGTGCTGAACTATCTAAAAGATGATCCCGCCAATAGCCAACCTTTAAGTGCGATTGCTGAGTATTTCGGTACCACGGAGAGAACGCTGGCGCGCAAAGCCCGCAGAGATTTAGGCATGCCACTGAGCGAGTGGCGGCAAAGGCTGAAAGTGATGCGCTCGATTGTATTGCTGCAAGAGGGGATGAGCGTCGAGAGTGTGGCGCTGGACCTTGGCTACAGTACCGCATCTGCATTTATCGCGATGTTCCGCCGGCTTTTAAACACCACGCCGGATGAATATCGCAAACAACAGAGCACGCTCTGAGTGTTACTGTATCGATAGGTCTGTTGTTTTGCGGTATTTAGCGCGTAATGGCGGGAGCGGGTTCGCTGAACAGATACCCTTGTGAGAGCTCAATACCTAAGCTTTCGACCACGGCCTGAATGTCGGCGTCGCTAACATATTCCGCAACTGTGACAATGCCAGTATTCTTGGCAAAAAACACCATAGCACGCACGATCTCAAGTGCGGTTCTGTCTTTGGTAATGTTACGAATATACTTGGCATCGATCTTAAGCTGCTCCACCTGCAGCTCCAAAATACGCTCAAAATTGGAGTATTCTGTGCCGAAATCGTCGATAGCGAGGTGGTAGCCGCAGGCCTTTAGCGCTCCCAGCTGCTTGATATGGTTTTTCTTGCCATCCGCACTCACGCTTTCAAGGATCTCAAGGGTAATACGTTCGGGGGAAACGCCGTAAGCTTCAGACTTTTCGGCAAGATAGTCGGCTAGGTAGTGCTCGTTTAAATCGGCTTCCGTAATATTCAGCGATAGTGTTACCGACATATCTGCAATATGCGCAAAGCTCTTATCGATCATAATACGGGTGATGGTGGGGAGTAGCCCTGCGATATGCGCTGCCGGTAGAAAGTGGAATGGGCTGTGTATTTGCTCATCATCAACGAGACGCACGAGTGCTTCGTAGTGGTTGATCGTGCCAAGTTTATTATCTCGGATGCCTTGAAAATAGGGCACGATGCGGTCTTCAGCAATGGCTGCGTGTAGCTTTTGGCCCCATTCTATATGGTTCATTCGCTGCGACTGGTCTGGTGCGTCCTGATCGCTGTCATAGATATGGTAGTTGTGTTTACCACGGCGTTTTGCTTTACGCAGTGCTTGCAACGACTTACTCAGTAGGTCATTGGTGTTGGCAGCGCCGCCGTAGGTAAAGGTAACATTGAAATTCAGAGTATCAACATCGATCGTAGTACTCGCAAAATAGTCACGAATCGATATGATCTGGCCCTCTAAGTCAGCATGTTTAGGAAGCAATACCGCGAATTCGTCGGCGTTGATGCGATAAAGCCGGTCCGCGCTCGCAAACTGATGTAGATGCGCAGCAATTGCGATCAGCAAGCGGTCGCCAAAATCGATACCGTACGCCGTATTAACGATACTGAAGCCGTTTAGGTTCAACAGGAGTAAGCTTGCATCTGGCTCTGCTATCTCCAGCGCGAGCATCAGCTTGCCCTTATTACCTAGCCCTGTTAACTGATCATACTCCAGTGCTTGGACTAGCTCTTCACGGCTTCTTTTTATCTCCGAGAGGTCAGTGAAAACCGCAACATAGCTTGGCTGATCATCTTCGTACTGTTCTGTTTGGCTAATACTGAGCCACTGAACTAACTCTTGGGAGTCACTGTTGAGAATCTTGACCTCGCCTTGCCAGCGCTCCGTTGCTTCCAGTTGTGACCAGATGCGCTCGATAAAGTAGGTGGAATAACACGGCGCCAGTACATCGTTTAGGGGCTTTCCGATGATCTCCTGAGGAGAGTAGCCGCATAACGGCTCTACCGCTTGACTTGCCTCGATAACTTTGCGCTCGGCATCAATAATCAGAAACAGCTCTTGGGCTTGTTTTAAGGCGTTGCCCATAATACGCAGCTGATGATTGCGCTTTTTGAGCAGGAGCTCTTTGGTTTGCCGCTCCAAAACAATGGAGGCGATCGATGCACAAACAACGAGCAGGCGGCGATGAAACTCCGATGGTGCGCGATGCTCAAAAGAGGAGAGTGCGAAAGATCCAATAGCGTCACCCGATTTATTGCGTATCGGCATTGACCAGCAGGCGCAAATATTGAAGTCGACCGCCACTTTTCTAAGGTCTGACCAACGCTTATCGGTGTATGTGTCGGTTACGAAGGTTGGTTGGTTGCTATGAACGGCATTACCGCAGGAACCACCGAAAGGTCCGGGTTTCAAGTTTGCTAATGATGCTTTTGCAGAGTCGGGGATACTGGGTCCAGATAGGACATTGAGCAGCCTACTTTGCTCAGATAACAGCATCACTGAGGCCACTGAGTTAGGCAGTAATTTCTCAGCTGCTAAGCAAAGGTCATTGATAATCCCAATGTGGTCTGCATCATCTAAGACGCGCGGAAATAGCGCATGTTGGAGTTGCAGAATATGGTCAAGCTCTTCGACAGAGAGAATCGCTTCATTGAGTTCGTCTGAAATCTGGATCACTTATTATGGCCTTACTCTTAACATCATTAGTAGGTTTGACGCGGTCTTGCTACGTGCTGCAATCTTCTCATTTCCAGTACATTTATAGTGTAGCCAGATTTGCACAAAAATGACGGTCTTTAAGTCGTTATACGCAAATTTTTGCATGTTGGAGTGATTTGGCCATTTCCTTCGATTGTTTATTACCGTGTATGTACTGGTACTAAAGTCACATAGTCTTTGGTTCTAATCGCTTTTCCCCGCAGCTCCTTTAATAGGTACGAGAATAAAAACAATGACCTGAAGGAGTCTTGCACATGGCCTTAGAGCGTTACGGTTACATCGTTAAAAGCCCATCCCTAGAGATGTTTAAACACCATGCGCGTATCCAAAGTGAAGGCTTTGATATGTCGATAGCGGGTGTCAGCAGTGTCACGGAAGCGCAAGCAGTTGCTCAGGAGATGATCACCAAAGGCATTCAACTGATTGAGTTGTGTGGCGGGTTTATGCCGGAAGATGCGCAATCAATTCGCGATGCAATTAACGACCATATCCCCGTTGGTGTGGTGCAGTACACACCCGAAGAGCGCAGCCGTTTAGCCGCTGAGCTAAGCAAGGAGTGATCGATGAAAGTCTTTATTGTGGATCGCTCCCCGGCTTACCGCTTGGGCGTTGAACTTGCGTTGAAGAGTGCCGGTGTAATGGCGCGCTCTGCTCATGCTGAAGCCCTCATTGATGTGCTACCTGATTTACGCAGGCACAGTAGCTACCTGGTGATTATCGATAGCCGACAACTCAGTGAGGATCTCCAAGAGCTGAAAGTACTGGAGGGCGTTGGGCGGGTAAAAACGCTGGTACTCACGGATACCAAAGATCTTGTACAGATGCGCCGTGTGCTATTTAGTGGCGCGTCGGGCGCTATTGCGAAGACGGCTCCGATGGAGGAGCTGGTGGATGCAATTGTTGCGGTGATGAGCGGAGCTTGCTGGCGTTACGATGATGTCGCAGAGGTGCCACTGACCAACCAAGCCACGCGTTTAGGTTATGCGCTATGCCGCTTGTCCAATCGTGAGAGCCGTGTACTTGGGTTGGTACGCTCGGGGCTGCGGAATAAAGAGATCGCGTGTGAAATGAGTCTGACCGAGCACACCATCAAGACCCATATCTCTAATATTTTACGCAAGCTTGGCATCGAGAATCGCACGCAGCTGGTTGTCGCGCTGCGAGATATCAAAGCACCACACGACCCATTTGAGCATCGCTTGAGCGCTTAATCCGATCATACCGCCAGCTTAGTAATTGCTGGCGGTGTCCTCTTAACGTATCTGTGAGTCTAATGTGACTGGCATGGCTTGTGCGATAAAGCAGCGGCGCTGCCACCAATCGCCCATCTTCACCGCTTGATCGATAACACAGCGCTCGTCTGGTGTGCCAACGGCTGCTTTTGGTGCAGGCGTATAGAAGGTAGGCAGGTGGTGTGAGAAGTGAGCGCGACACGCGGTATGGTGCTCGGCGTATGTGCCGATATCGCTTGCCCACAATGGAAACACAGGGAGCTGTGGCAGCATGTAAAAAAGCAGCCAACTTGCCTCGCGCTGCGGATCTTGGCCGCCCAAGACGCCAGCCAGTATATCGACGAGCTCACCCACCCGCTGCTGCTGTTGCTCTGGATTCCACTCCTCTAGATCATCCCAGCGCGGAGCAATATGCGTGCGGATGAAGCTGTCGAGTTCTCGGGCAAGTTCATCGCTGGTGCGCCCCCCTAGATGTAAGCCAACGGCTTGCCACAAGAGGTTAATATAGGTTTTATCAATCAGTGTGCGGCCGGCGTTAAGCCAAGCAAAGCGTGAGGCGTGTTCTAGGCTGCCATAAAAGCTGTTTAACAGACCGTTTTCGCTGGTGCGAATGTCATGGCCAGAACCGATTGTGGTATTTGGCTCGGCCCACTGTGGGAGTCGAATCTTATTATATGCGCTCATGTGCGATGACCCTCTGGCAAAATGGCCAATCTAATCGCTACCAGAGGGCTGCGGAAGCACCAGTCACCACTAGCAACTAGCGCCAGCTGAGCTCAAAGTCCGAGCAACACTCCACACATGATGCAGAATAAAATCACCCACATAGCAGGCATGCGCCAAAGGTGCAGCGCCACGAATGCGACGGTAACAATCGCAAAGTCGATCATTGAGGTGATACCGCTGGTGATAACGGGGTCGTAGAAGGCACAGGCCAGTAAACCTACCACGGCTGCATTAACGCCCGACACCATGGCTGCCATGCCACGGTGTTCTGCGGCCTTTTTCCAGAGCGGCAGCACGGCAATAAGGAGTAGGAACCCCGGTAGAAAAATGCCGATAAGCGCGACGGTTGCCCCAAGAATAGGGCTGCTGGTATTGATCACAGCACCTAGGTAGCTGGCAAATGTAAACATTGGCCCAGGTACGGCTTGTGCTGCTCCATATCCTGCTAGGTAAGCTTCGCTGCTGACGAGCCCCGTATCGACAACCGCAGATTCAAGCAACGGTAGCACAACGTGGCCGCCGCCAAAGACGAGTGCGCCAGCTTCATAAAAACTCAGGAATAGGTTGCCATGTGTGCCTGTGGGGAACGGGTTGATAAGCGAAACCATAAGCAACCCAGCAAAGAGAGCACCGGCGATAACGCCTGAGCGTGGGTGGTAGTTAGGCGTCAGAATCTCCGTTTGGCTAAGACTGGCTTGTTTGCATAGCGCAAAACCGAGCATCGCGCCGCCTGCAACTGCAATGAGTTGGCTCCATGAGGTATCTATTAATGCGATAAGGCTAATCGCCATTAAGGCGATCACTTGACGCTGGCGGTCTGAGCATAGGTTACGCGCCATCGAGAGCAGTGCATCAGCAACGACGGCCACCGCGACCAACTTTAACCCCTGAATCAGGGGCGTAAGCCCCACAAACTCATTTACACCTAACGCGAAGAGGAGCAACAAAACAGCTGATGGCAGCGTAAAAGCGCTAAACGCGGCTAGCCCGCCGAGCCAACCACCGCGCTGCATGCCAATGGCGAATCCGAGCTGCGAGCTAGCAGGTCCGGGCAAGAACTGGCAAATCGCGAGCAGCTGGGTGAATGTGCTCTCGCTAAGCCAGTGGCGTTGATCCACGAACTCGCGCCGAAAATAACCAATATGCGCAATGGGACCACCGAAAGAGGTGAGACCTAAGCGTAAAAAGATCAGAAATATTGTCAGGAACGGTGTGTTTTCTGGCGTGGGCTGTTGGGTGTTTTCGGACATGATGGCTTCGTTATTTTTACATTAGACAACCAAATAGCGTAGCGAATTAACATGAAGAAAACGTGACAAAAAAGCCAGCATCATGCTGGCTTGTGTGTATCTAATCGCTGCGCCGCTCCGGTAGGGGCACCGTCATAACGGGTATTTTTGCACGACTAAGGACGTTTTTAGCCACACTGCCCAGAAAGGTTTGAATCATGCCTTTTTCATGGGTGCCCATGACGATGAGATCCACCGAGCGTTTTTGAGCTTCCTGCAGAATGGTTTCGGCTGGGTAGCCCTCAACGACGCTGACGCTTAGCACCTGTTGACGCAGCGCTTGCTCCTCGGGAGGCAGTGCATTCCAAAAGTTGTTTTGGCGCTCTTCAAGTTTTGCCTGTGCACGGTGCACACGCTCTTCGAAGATATCTTTTCGGCTGGGTGCATCCAGCACATAGGTTTGCAGGGTGATCTTTGCCTCACGTGAGAGCTTTTCTACCACATGGAGTACGTGGATGTTTGCGCCGGTTGTTTTCGCAAGGTAAGCCGCGTGCTCAAAGGCCGCAGTAGAGCCGATGGAAAGATCGGTGCTGTATAGAATGGTTTTGATAGTCGGTAGCATAGGAGCTCCTCAGGTCTTCCAAACAAGGGGCCCGCAGGCCCCTGTTATGGTCCGTTAATAGCCGAATAAGCGCGGCAGGAAGAGTGCGATTTCGGGTACAAACGCGATGATGACAACACCGAGTGCGGACACCAACGCAAATGGCAGCGCTTTGGCGGTCACCTCCTCAAGTGAGGTATCCGAGATGCCCGAAGCCACGAAGAGGTTCTCCCCCAGTGGTGGCGTTGCAAAGCCAATCGACAAGCTACATACCATCACGATACCGAAGTGGACAGGATCGATACCGAGGTTGTAGGTCACAGGCAGCAGTACCGGCGTCAGGATCATGATCGCTGCGAGCGTCTCCATAAACATGCCGACAAACAGCAAGAATGCGATGATCAACAACCAGATAAAGTAGACGTTATCGGTCAGGCTGAGCATCGATTCTGCAACGATGGCAGGAATCTGGTTCTCCACCAGTAAGCGGCCAAACACCGTGGCGGTGAAGAGAATCAGGAGTACCCGCCCTGATAGCCATGTGGTGGTCTCGAGGGAGCGCGAAATATCTTTCCAACCCAGTTCACGGTGCACGAATAGCCCGATGAACAACGTGTAGAAGATCGCCACGATCGCTGACTCTGTTGGTGTGAAGAAACCAGAGTAGATACCGCCCAAGATCACGAGTGGCGCCAGAACGGACCAGAATCCGTCTTTAAACGCACGGCCGATTTGGCCCATATCCCAGCCTTCTGCCGTACCTTTGTAGCCTGCACGCTTACAACGAATGTAGTTGAGTGTCATCAGAGCACCCGCGAGTACCATGCCCGGTAAGAAACCGGCGATAAACAGCTTGGTGATTGAGACGCTCTGGAACTCACCGTGGCGTGCAATGGCTTCTGGTGGTACTTGCATACCGATGGCCGAAATACCAAAGATAACCATCGGGATCGAGGGCGGGATAACAATACCCAATCCACCAGATGAGGCCGTGACAGCCGAGGCGTAGCCTTTATCGTAGCCACGGTTCACCATCGCTGGGATCATCAACATGCCAACGGCCGCTGTGGTTGCTGGGCCTGATCCTGAGATCGCGCCAAAGAACATACACGCCAATACAGCGGCTGCCGACATGCCTCCGGTGACTGGCCCGGCAAAACTTTCGGCAAGGTGTACAAGCCGCTTGGATATCCCCGAGGCTTCCATCAGGGCACCGGCAAGAATAAATGCCGGTAATGCCATCAACGGGAAGGAGCCCACGGAGGTAAAAGCAATTTGAACAAACTTAATCGGGTTCTGATCGAGGTAGAGGAATGAAGCTAACGCTGCAACACCCAACGAAACCGTCACGGGTGCACCCATTACCAGCAATACGAGAAAAGACCCGAATAGAATTAATACGATCGATGTTTCTGTCATAGGTCAGGCTCCTGTATCAAGCCGAGCTCTTATTGTTGTTATCGTCTTGCTGGTGCGCATCGTCTATCAAACTATCGAGCTCCTGAGATTCAGGGTCACGAATATCGATGCCTTTGACAAACTTGTAATAGTTAACCTGAATGATGCGAATCGTCATTAATGTGAAGGCGATTGGCAAAATCATATAGATGTATTTCATCGGGATGCCGAGTGTTTGCGACTTCCAGAAAAGATTCATGCGGTTGAATACAAAGTCATATGCGAGATAGACAAAGTAGCAGTTGAATGCCACCCAGATCAGGTCAGAGATGGCCTCGAGCACGATTGGCATCTTGCCCGGCATCAGCTTGTACTGAAACGTCACTCGGTTATGGGCGGCTAGCTTTGCAGCGTAGCTGGCGCCAAAAAATACGAACCAAACAAACATGTAAACCGACAGCTCTTCGCTCCATGAGAAGGAGTGATTAAAAAACTGGCGGGAGATGATCTGCGCGAATAGCAATGTGACGAACATCGCCAGTAGCGTACGGCAGACGTAGCTTTCGATATTATCGATAAAGTGAAGGAATTTTCTGCCCATGGTCAGGCCTCCGGATACAGCGGTAACTGCCGTTAGGCAGTTACCGCGCGTGTGGATCGACAAGGTCTCAGTTATTTGACTTCGTCACGTCCCAGAGAGCGCAGCAGCTCGTTTACTTTCGCTTTGCCACCAACTGACTCATAGAATTTTGGCCATACAGCATCTTGCGCGCGCTTCGCCCACTCAGCTTCATCAGCCAGTGTGTCGATTTGCATGTTGTACTTGCTGACCAACTCTTCTTTGATCGCCGCTTCTTGCTCTTTTAGCCATTGCAAGCTGTAAGCTGTCGCTTCTTTACCTGCGGCTAGCATCGCTTGCTGAGTGGCTTCGTTTTGGTCTTGAAACAGTGATTCAGAAACGATGAGGGGCTCAAGCAAGAACAGGTAATGTAGGTCAGAGATGTACTTTTGTACTTCACCAAACTTCATTGCATGGATGGTTGTATAAGGCGTGTCTTGTCCGTCAACAACCTTTTGCTGCAGCGCCGTGAATGTTTCTGACCACGCCATTGGTGTTGGGTTGATACCCCAAGACTTGTAGGTATCGATCATGATCTCATTTTTCGGTACACGCACCACAAGGCCATCCAGATCCGCTAGTTTTTGAACTGGTTGCTTGGAGTTACTGAGTACACGGAAACCTGAGTAGGTCCAACCTAGGATACGAACACCGGCGTCACGGACAGTATTTTCGACCAGCTCAGCACCAATGGGACCTTCAACGGTTTGTTGGGCTTGATCTAGGTTTTCGAAAATGTAGGGAAGGGAGAGAATACCGAGTGTTGGAGAGAAAGGTGCGAGGTTGTTACTAGCAAGAATAGAAAAGTCGAGGGTACCAATCGCAGCTTCGTTAACAGTGTCTTGTTCGGAGCCTAACTGGCCATTCAAGAACAACTTAGCAGTATGTTTACCACCGGTTTTCTCTTCTAAGGACTCAATGAACTTCAGTCCTAGAGCTTCCTGTGCACTACCGCCACCGTCACCAACGGCGATATTCCAACTAGCCGCCAGTGTGCTCGCAGAGAAGAGCATGCCGGCCGTCAGGGAAAGTACTTTAACGATCTTATTCTTGTGTTTCATAAGTATCTCCTGAATTGTGTTTTTCCCGCCTGCTGTTCTTTATGCAGCAAGTCGGGATATGGGACATGTTTGGGTGGCACCGCTGTGCTCGCCATCACATCCTTGAACCGCCCGTTCGACCTCAGCAAAAAGCGCCGCAAGACCCTGTTTTTTCGCTGCTGAAGATCGAATGTGACGATGATGTAATAGTTCACCTGTCACGATTTGTTGTTTAGGGCCAACTTTATCGTGGCTTTAGAACCAGCAATAACATATTGAAAACTAAACATAGTTCCATCTTTAGTCCGACTGGTTCAAGTGAAAGCTTGTCGGAGTACTTCCTGCTTAATTATATTAGCTGGGTCTCGCTGCAAGGTGTGTTTTTTATCGCATATCCTTGGCAGACATCCTCTTCTCTTTGGCACGGGCGATGCGAAAAGGTGCCCTGAGTGATCAGTTTGATGGGATAAGGAAGCTATAACTTGCTATGAAATCTAACGTAAAAGCGCGTACCGATAATTTGCAGATTGGTATCCAAATTCGTGATCTGCGTAAAGCCAGAGGTATTACGCTACAGCAGATGGCTGCACATATTGGACGCTCGGTGGGTTATACGAGCCAAGTTGAGCGTGGGCAGTCCAATTTGCCGATTCCTGTTCTACAGGCGATTAGCGAACGACTCGATGTACCGATGAGCTGGTTTTTTCAGGGTGAGCGCCCCGTGCCGAGTAACGAGCGGGACTGCATTGTGCGCCAGCAAAATCGTAAATGTTTGAACTTCGCCGGCACTGGTATCCGAGAAGAGCTGCTATCGCCAAGGGTCAGTGATGAGCTAAAAATGGTTGTAACGACCTTCGAACCTGGGGCTGGTAGCAAAGAACCGCGGGCGCGCAAAGGTCCCGAGGCTGGCGTAGTTCAAACCGGTACATTGTTGCTAGGCTTTGGTGATGAGGTGCATACACTACACGCGGGTGATAGCTTCTCGCTAACCGGAGAATCACCACACTGGGTGATGAACGGCTCACAAACGGAGCCGTGTGTGGTGATTTGGAGTCTTGTCGGGCAGGTGTACTAAAAACGTCATAACACGCTGACATGTCGTGTTGGATTAAGCTATTTCAGGTGGCGTCCGCCATCGACCGGCAACACGCGCCCGGTTACATACTGACTGTTGAGAAGATAAGTGATCGCCTCGACGACTTCTTGTGCACCGGGCTCTATCTCCATCAACGACTTTTTCAGAGTTTTAGCGCGATACTGCTCGTCATCATCAGGGTTGAACATGATCATGGCAGGCGCGACGGCATTGACCTTGACCTTTGGCGCCAGCTGTGCAGCAAAAGAGAGCGTTAGGTTGTTAAGGGCAGCTTTACTCGCGGCGTAGGCGATATGCTTCTTGCTGCCTTTCTCGGCCACATAGTCGGACAAATGCACGATATCGGCCGTGCCATCGTGAGCGGTTAAGAGCGCTTGCAGTGCAAGGTTGATCTGATAGGGAACTCCCACGTGTATCTGCATCATTTTCGCAAGCGTTTCGGCTGGCGTTGCTTGCCCCTCTGGTAGCCAGTCAGATGCGTTGTGCACGATAGCGCGTAACGATGGGTACGTCGCTTGTATGGTTGCGATAAAGGCACTTAGCTGTGTGTCATCGTAAAAGTCGACGCAATAAAGATCGGCGCCAGCGGCTTTGAGAGCTTCAATGCTGTCATAACGGGTACGGTAAGTACCGATCACGTCATAACCTTCAGCAAGTAGATGCTGCGCCAATGCCAAACCGATGCGCTTACCGACCCCAGTGATGAGAACTGTTTTATTGCCCATCACGGTACTCCTCCAGCGTCAACGATACTGAGTCGGCAAAGCGCAGGGCATGGGGTTTATCGACTGTGACGGATGCGTAGCGAACCCACGGGTGGGTCGTGCAGATGGCCAATACATCGCCAACCAGCTTTTCGAGCAGCAAAAAGCGCCCCTCTTCGACGTGCTGGATAATCTCTTTGGTGATGGTTTTGTAGTTCAGGGCGCTCTCCACATTGTCGGTTGCGGCAGCCTTTTCCGCTGGATACTGAATACGAATATTGATCACGACATCCTGCAGCTTAGTCGTCTCTTCAGGGTTGAAGCCGATATAGGTTCTTAAGCGTAAATTAGTAATCGTAATAGTGGCTAAGCTAACGTTGGTCATAGCGTTATTCCTGTATTGATGACAGCACGCCCTGCGGGGTGTGGCTATTTTGTTTGGTCTAAAGCGTCGAGAGCACGCTGGCGCGATGCCTTAAGGTCGACTATCGGTTTGGGATAGTCTTTGCCCAGCACGACGCCAGCCTGGTCTAACACGGCGCTGGGTGCTTCCCAAGGCGAATGGAGATATTTCTCCGGTACGTTTGCGAGTTCTGGAACAAATTTGCGAACGTAGTGCCCCTCCTTGTCGAACTTTTGGCCTTGCGTCACGGGATTAAAAATTCGGAAGTAGGGCGCTGCATCAGCACCGCAGCCAGCAACCCACTGCCAACTGGCTGAGTTGCTCGCCAAATCCGCATCGGTGAGGCAGTCCCAAAACCATTCAGCTCCGTGGCGCCAATCGATCAGTAAGTTCTTCACCAAAAACGAGGCGACCACCATACGCACGCGGTTATGCATCGTGCCCGTCTGCCATAGCTCGCGCATACCGGCGTCGATTATCGGTATACCGGTTTGGCCAGTTTGCCACCGTTTGAAGGCATCGCTGTGCTTATCTTGCCACGGGAACTTATCGAACTTCGCGCTTAAATTAGCTCTTGGTAAAGTCGGGTTGTAGTAGAGCAACGAGTACGAAAATTCGCGCCACCCAAGCTCAGCCAAGAACTTATCAAGAGACTCTTCACTCTGGGCGAGGTGCCCGATCCGGTTAGCTTCGTACCAAACGCGGTTCGGTGAAATTTCACCGAAATGCAAGTGAGGTGAGAGCTTGGATACCGCATCAGCTGATGGTAGATCGCGCTGGTTCGCATAGCGTGCTAAGCCGTTGTTGAGGAACGCTCCGAGCCGCTCGCGGGCGGCTGTTTCGCCGATATGTTGACCTTCGAGCATAGCTTGGTCCCAGCGCGGCTCAGGATTGGGCAGTAACTCATCGAGGGTGCAGTCAAAATCAATGTTAACGTTTGCAAAGGGTATCTGCTCAGGTGGACCAAAGGGCTCGCGTGGTGCTTGCTTTAAACAGCCTTTTCGGTAGAAAGGCGTAAATACACGATACGGCGTACCATCGACTTTGCTGACTTCCCAAGGCTCCCACAGCAGCGAGCCGTTAAAGCTTTTGACCTCAACCCCTTTACTCTGCAGCGTATTTTTTATCTGGCTGTCGCGTTGGATGCGCCAATGTTCATAGCAGCGATTCCAAACAACGGCTGAGGCACCTGTGGCCGCAACTAGCTGATTGACTATCTCATCTGCTGCACCTTTAAAGCACAACAAATGCCCCTTTAAGCTTTCGTTTAGAGAGGCAAGTGACTGTTTTAGCCATGCTCTGCTGGCTGCCCCATGTGCATCAGCACCCGCGTTGACGTCATCCAAAATAAAGACAGGAATAATCGTGCCACGCTCGATGGCATATCGAAGACTGGGGTTATCGCCTAGGCGCAGATCCTGGCGAAACCAAACGATAGTGACGTCCGCTGACATAAAAAACTCGTGTAATCAGAATGTTAGACAATTGTACGCAGTGTAGGTCTATACAGATCTTAATGACAGTTGATGCGACCTTTTTACTTAGGCGCTCACTGCCAAATGTATTAAGCACATAAACTAGTATATGCCTCGATCTTGGCTAAACTTTGAACAATGATTCGTTATTGAGGAAGCGTGTATGCTAGGGAATATGCAATTCAAACAGAAGTTGATGCTGCTGGTCTTCCTGCCAGTGCTGGTCAGTAGTTTGCTATTGATCCAACAGGTGATGAAAAGCTACCGAGCAGTCGACAATAGCACCCGTTTAGCGGTCGATATCGAACTGATTACAGTCAACAGTGCGCTAGTTCATGAGCTGCAGAAAGAGCGCGGTGCGACCGCTGGATTTTTAGGCTCCGGAGGTACGAAGTTCCAAGATGTGCTCGCAAAGCAAAGAACGAGCACGGATGCTGCCTTAGCCGCCTGGCGATCTTTTGTGTCTGCTAACAGCTTCGATGGAAATGAGCTCAACGGCATGATCGCGAAAGCGCGCAATGATATGGGCTCGCTAGCGACAATGAGGCAGCGTGTTTCGGCGCTATCCGTAGAGGCGAAGGAGGCGATAAGCTTTTACACGAAAGCGAACAAAAATCTGTTATCAGGAGGTGTGATCGCCGCAGGGCTCAGTAGCGATGTCAGCCTTGTTAATGCAACGCTGGCTTATGCTAATTTCCAGCAGGGTAAAGAGCGGGCCGGTATTGAGCGCGCGGTGCTGAGTAACACCTTTGCTAGAGATGCGTTTGGCGAGGGGATGTTTGCGCGGTTCGTGACATTGGTGACCGAGCAGAATCTTTTTGCGGCGCAATTCTTCGATTTAGCAACGCCTGAACACAAGGCGATACTTAAAAGCGTGCAGAACTCAGTGGAGGCTAAAAACGTGCAAACCTACCGTGATGTCGCGATGGCGAATGCGAGTAAAGGTGGATTTGGGCGCGAAAGTACTGAGTGGTTTAAGGCTGCGACGCAGCGTATCAATCTACTCAAAAAGACGGAAGACAAGTTGGCAGCAGATTTAATCAGCGCTGCGAATGCTTATCGTGATCAGCAGATAGAGCGTTTGGCACTGTTTGCCATCGTGTTTGTAGTGACGCTCTTAGTGGTGATTACGATGAGTTGGTTAATCATTCGCGGTTTGCATCGCCAGATGGATTCGCTATCACAGGTGATGGCACGTGTTAGCGAGCAGAAAGATCTAACGGGCAGGGTGACTGTTTATGGTAATGATGAGCTTGGGCAAGTAGCCAATGCACTGAACGAAACCCTAGATCACTTTAGCGATGCCATTCGTCAGCTCAATAGCAGTTGCGCAACGTTAGTAGGGATTGCTGATGAAACACGCGAAGCGGTCAATCATAGCTCCTCTAAGCTTGAAGACCAGCGTGCTCGCACAACACAAGTGGCTGCAGCGGTCGAAGAGTTGTCTGTGTCGGTTAAAGAGGTTGCGGGTAGTACTGTGGCAGCCGCTGAGCGTTCGGGTCACGCCAGCTCGTTGGCAAGCAGTGGACGGGATACAGTCAAAGCATCCGTGGCGTCAGTTAACAATCTCTCGACGGATATTCAGCATTTAAGTGATGTTGTAGGGCGCTTAAACGATAGCAGCGTCAACATTTCAAATGTGATTGATGTGATCAATGGGGTTTCGGATCAGATCGGTTTGCTCTCCTTAAATGCCGCAATTGAGGCCGCACGAGCCGGTGAGCAAGGCCGTGGTTTTGCTGTTGTTGCGGATGAGGTGAGAACCTTGGCTCAGCGTACCCAAAATTCAACAACGGAAATTGCTGAAATCATTCAGGAGCTGCAACGAGAAGTTGGGGTGGCATTTAAGTTGGTGGAGCAAAATCTTGCGAAAATGAGGGATACCGTTGAGCACACAAACCATGTTGAAATATCACTTGATGAGATTGTGGGCTCGGTAAGCCATATCACCGATATGTCGAACCAGATCGCCGCAGCTTCTGAGGAGCAGGCTGCTGTAATCGAAGACGCAAGTCATAGCCTTACGGTCATCGATCATAACGCTGATGATGTTGTTTCGGCGGGTGATCAGATCCGTAGTTCAGCTGATAGGCTGGCGGAGATGTCGCTCGAACTGCAAGGGCTTGTCCGCAAGTTCGTCGTTTAATCGCCGTCACAATTTGTAAGCACTGATTGAGCGGTGAAAATCAGGAAAAGAGCCAAGGATGGCTCTTTTTTTATGCTTGGCTGAACGGCGCGTCTATTTCATAAGTAACTAACGTGCCGCTGATAGGGCACTGAAAGGACAGGCGGTTGGCCGCGAGCATGAGACCAGCGCTGTTCTTATTGCCTTGGCCATAACGCGGATCGCCCATTATTGGGTGGCCAATGTGATTAAGGTGGCGGCGAATTTGGTGCTTGCGGCCGGTCTCTAACTCGACATTGATCAAGCTGGTGTTCGACGCCTGATCATATCGAAGCGCAGAGATATGCGTTACCGATGCCTTGCCATCTAATGCGCGATCGATCGTTGTCTTTTCAGGTGCTTGGCCGAAGACAAGCGCTTGATAGTGTTTTATGACTTTGCGCTCTTGTATTAACCGCGACAGGGCGGAGGCGACGGCTTTATTGTGTGCGATGAGCACTAAGCCACTGGTTTCGCGGTCTAGCCTGTGGATCAGAAAAACGGGACGTTTGCTATCGAAGTAGCGCTCGGCGATTCGCAGCAGCGACATGTGGTCACCGAAGTCATTCCCCTGTGACATAACGCCGGCGGGCTTATTCCAGACGCTGTATCCCTGCAAATCTGCAATAGGCTCGAGCATAGGCGGCTGAAGGTTCAAGAGCGCTTCATCGTAATGCAAGTGCAGTTCATCACCTTTCACAAGGGAGAATTGAGCTTTGCGTAACCGCTTTATGGTTTTTCGGCGGCGCAGCAGCACGGCGCCTTTGGTCATTGCATCTTTCAGCTTAGCTTTCGATAGCGGTGTTGCTTGCGCTAACATTTCGATGGCGGTCAAGTCGTTTGATTGGGCCGACAGTTTTTTCGTGAGTCTCATCGCTTAATCGCCCAAAGCAAGAACTCTTGGTTACCATCTCCACCTTTGATCGGGCTAGGGATGAAGCCGTTTACCTGCCAGTTGTGATCGCTACAGCATTGCTTGATTAAGCTTTCTACCTGTGCAAACAGCGCAGTATTTTTAACGATACCCCCTTTGCCCAGATTTGCTTTGCCCACCTCAAACTGCGGCTTTACCAGACTAATCAGCTGGCCACCCTGACGGATAAGAGGGCTCAGTGATGGGATGATTTTAGTCTGAGAGATAAAGGAGACATCCATCACGGCGATGTCGAAGCCGTGTCCTTGGGTATGATCTAGCAAAGAGCTGGGTAGATCACGCGCATTCATGCCCTCGTAGCAGCTGACACGTTCATCTTCTCTGAGCTTGGGGTGAAGCTGGTCATGGCCCACTTCAACGCCCACAACATGAGCTGCGCCCTGTTGCAGAAGACTATCGGTGAAGCCTCCGGTGGACTGGCCCACATCGATTGCAATGGCACCCGCGACAGAGATATCGAACTGGTTTAATGCGCCTTCAAGTTTTAAGGCTCCGCGGGAAGCAAAACCATCTTCGGCACCCGCTTCGTAGACGATCTCCACGTCGTCTACGAATTTGATACCTGGCTTTTTTACCACTTCCTGCTGGCCGTTGGCCACTACGGATACGCGCCCCTCTTTAATGGCCTTTTGCGCAGTGGTGCGTGTCTCGCAAATCCCCTTTGCGACCAACAGCATGTCGAGTCGTTGCATGGTTTTTGTCTTAGCTGTTAAGCGCAGGTACGGGGATGCTGGAGGTTTCTTTGACCTCTTCCATCACAATGTAGCTTTTCGAGTTTTTCACGCCGGGCAGGGTGAGTAGCATGTCGCCCAGCAACGCACGATATTCGGACATATCCTTAATCCGTGCCTTGAGCAGGTAGTCTGAGTCGCCGGAAACAAGATGGCATTCCATGATGTAAGGCAGCTGCTTAACCGCTTCGTTGAAGGTTTCGAATGCATCTGGTGACTGGTAGGAGAGTGATATCTCCACAAATACCAGCATGTTGTACCCCAGTACCTCTGGATTGAGGCGCGCATAATAGCCTTGGATGTATCCATCTTTTTCTAGGCGTTTTACCCGCTCAATACAGGGCGTGGTGGATAGCCCAACACGATCTGCTAAGTCGGTGTAAGAGATGCGTCCATCCTTTTGCAAAGTGGTCAAAATATTACGGTCTATTCGATCGAGCTTTCTCATTTTTATGTAATATCTTTTATGTTCGTTATTTTTGATATTTTTTTTAATTTTGGTGATTTTTTCTATTTTAGTACGGAAGTGCGATAAATAGAACCAAGTTGGCTAGTTGTGACGTTTTAGATAAAAAAATTGTGATACGAATTCGGCGATGATCGCGTCATTAGTGTAACGTTTGGCGTTACATCTCGTAGTTTTGCGCTAAATAGGCACTTTAGTCGCTATCGTGACGATCTGGCGAAGTTTTCAGTAGGTCGCATTTTTATAAGTTTGCCACACTAGGCTGGATAGAACCTGCCCAACGAAGGGCGTTTTTTTTAGAAAACTAGCAGTAAAATTTACTGTAACACTAGACAGCGCCCAAGCGGTGCATTAGCGTTCAGTGCCAGACGCAATCTATTTCAACAAGCCTTATAAAAATGAGGAATAATAATGAATCGTAGCTACATCTCGACGGACAAAGCGCCTGCTGCAATTGGAACTTATTCGCAAGCAGTTAAAGCCGGCAACACGGTGTATATCTCTGGCCAGATCCCGCTGAACCCAGAAACAATGGAAGTGATGAACAGCTCTTTTGAAGAGCAAGCGGTGCGTGTTTTTGACAACTTGAAAGCGATCGCAGAAGCATCTGGCGGTGACTTAGGCGACTTCGTAAAGGTGACTGTATTGCTAACGGATCTTGCTAACTTTGCAACGGTGAATGAGGTGATGTCACGTTACTTCTCTGAGCCTTATCCTGCGCGTGCAGCATACGCAGTAAAAGCGTTGCCGAAAGATGTGGATATCGAAGTTGAAGCGATTATGGTGACAGCTGACTAAGATCGTCAGGACGCAAGGCTTGGGTGACTCCCAGCCTTGCGCTTTTAGGAGGCCTTACTTTTCAGGAGAGTGGAAGACCAAGTAAAGGTCAACGAGCAGATCTGGGATCTCATTTGCCATTTGGTTTGCGACTTTACGGTTGCGGCGGATCTCTTTGAATTCCTGCTCATCGAATAGGTCTGACGCTACCATAATAGGCAGTAGCAACTCAGCGACTGACTCTTCATTTTCCGCAGCGAACCAGTCCTCTTCATTTAGGAACACGCCTTCCATAAATGCTTGTGCCCAGATCTCAAGCAATGGGTCTTCGTCCCCGTTACGATCAAGCACCAGGTCACACGGCATCTCTAGCTCTTCTTGATCGTTGATATCAACCAAAATAGCGTTCTTCCAGCGTGTCAGCCAGCCGGTTACTTCTGCGCGTTGGTCATCTGACTTCCAAGCGGGTTGGCCGTCGAAAACAACGTCTAACCATTTGGCTTCAGGCGCTGGGTTCGGGCTAATAGACAGTGCACACAAAAAACCGTGGATGCCAATCAAATCCAGTGAGTCTTCAGAAACTGCATCACTGAAAATAAACGCTTCTAAAGCATCCAGTTCGGCATCGTTAAGTGGTTGGTTGTTTTGCATAAAAGTGTGTCTCGCTCGATTAGATCATGTTGGCAAGCATTTTACCCCTTGTGGCGTCCAACGCCAGCGATAATTTCGGGTGACAGGTTATTCCGCTTTGCGGATAATCCCCATCCATGACAGATAAAGCGCTACATGTTCTAAAAGAAGTCTTTGGCTACGATCAGTTCCGTCCCCCTCAAGATGCGGTGATTAAGCGTGTTGTTGCTGGTGATGATGTACTGGTGATCATGCCAACAGGTGGCGGGAAGTCGCTGTGTTATCAGTTACCTGCATTACTGCGGCAGGGTACCGCGGTGGTTATCTCTCCGCTCATAGCGTTAATGGAAGATCAAGTGGCTGCGCTAAGGCAGCTTGGGGTGCGTGTTGCGTGCCTTAATTCAAGCCTCGACTACGTTAGCCAGCAAGATGTTGAGATGAGTTTGCGCCAGCGCCAGCTGGACCTTCTGTATATTGCGCCTGAGCGTTTACTGCAGCCGCGTACTCTGAGTCTGTTGGAGTCCTGTGATATCGCGCTATTTGCTATCGATGAGGCGCACTGTGTATCTCAATGGGGGCATGATTTCAGGCCGGAGTATTTGCAGTTGGCTGCGCTTGGGGAGCGCTTCCCCAGTGTTCCTAAGATTGCGCTCACTGCCACCGCGGATAAGCGTACTCAGGAGGAGATCGTTGAGCGCCTACATCTGCACAATGCCAGCACGTTCGTACAGGGGTTTGACCGACCAAACATCCGTTATCGCATTGCGCAGAAAAATCGTGCCCGAGAACAACTGCTGCGCTTCCTTAAAAGCGAGCACCCCAATGATGCCGGTATCGTGTATTGCCTATCGCGTAAGCGGGTCGAGGAGACTGCGGCTTGGCTCAATGAGCGGGGTTTTGCCGCGCTACCTTATCACGCTGGTTTATCGGCTGACTTGCGCGCGCACCATCAGCAGCGCTTTCTCAATGAAGAGGGCGTCATTATGGTGGCAACAATCGCCTTCGGGATGGGCATTGATAAGCCTAACGTGCGTTTTGTCGCACATTTGGATCTGCCGCGCAGTATCGAGGCTTATTATCAAGAAACGGGCCGTGCTGGGCGTGATGGGCAGCCGGCTGATGCTTGGATGGTGTATGGCCTACAAGACGTTATCTTTTTACGTCAAATGCTAGAGTCCTCCACTGCGGAGGAGGGCCGTAAGCAAGTTGAAAGGCAAAAGCTCGAGGCTATGCTGGGCCTTTGCGAAATTACCAGCTGTCGGCGACAGGTCTTGTTGAGCTACTTTGGCGATGAAGAGCATGAGCCTTGCGGTAACTGTGATACGTGTTTGGAGCCTGTGCCTGAGTGGGATGGCACTGAGGCTGCGCGTAAGGCGTTATCAGCGGTCTTCCGAACGGGGCAGCGCTTTGGGGTTAATCACGTGGTGGATGTGCTGTTGGGCAACACTACGGACAAGGTTAAGGCTGAAGGGCATGATCGGCAATCGACTTGGGGGATTGGTAAGGAGTTAGGCCGTAACGCTTGGCGCTCGGTGTTTCGCCAGTTGGTCGCGCGTGGTTATCTAGGTGTTGATGGCGAAGGTTTTGGTGTTTTGCATCTTACCGAGCGGTGCCGCGCGCTGCTTAGGGGTGAAGAGGTGTTACATCTGCGTGAAGATAAACGTGAAACTGAGCAGTCTTTCTCCAAAGGGCGGTCTGCATCTAGCCAGCTCAATGGCGAAGATCATGCCCTTTGGGAGGCGCTCAAAGCGGTGCGCAAACGCTTAGCTCAAGACCAAAATGTGCCGCCGTATGTGATCTTTCATGATGCTACGCTGATGGAGATGGTGGTGTATCGGCCACATACCCATGCTCAGATGCAGAAGTTGTCGGGCGTAGGTGAACGTAAACTGGAGCTTTATGCGGATGATTTCCTCGCAGCGATTCGTGAGGACGCAGTGCCGGACAATCAATCAGGCCAAGAGTTGGAATCAATTGCGCTATTTAAAGCGGGAATGTCAATTACTCAAGTCGCGAAGATGCAAAAACTCTCGGAGAAAGTGATCTATGGGCATCTTGCTGCCGGTATCCGTTCTCAAGAGTTGACAGTAGCAGAGGTGGTTGAGCTACCAGACACTGAGATTAAGCATATTGAGCAAGTGATACTGGATAGCCAAACACGCTTTGGCCAGGCTTTAAAGCCTGTCTATGATGCGTTGGCAGGTGTGTATGACTTGGGTGTGCTCAACTGTGTAAAAGAGGGGCTGCGCACCTGATGGATACACCATTGGTTGGGCTCTTCCTAAGTAGCTTTATTGCATCGACGCTGTTTCCTGGTGGTTCTGAAGCGCTGCTCGTGTGGCAAGTCAAAGAAGGTGTCTATGAACTGTGGTTGCTCGTTTGTGTAGCAACATTAGGTAATGCGCTAGGTGGTATTGTTACTTATTACATGGGGCGCTGGATCGCGTATCGTTTTCCTGAGCGCACGCTGGGCGCTAAGCATCCTAAAGCTCAGGCTTGGTTATCACGATATGGTGCTTTTTCATTGCTGCTCTCTTGGCTGCCCGTTGTAGGTGATCCTTTGTGTTTATTGGCTGGGTGGTTGCGCATTAACTCGGCTGCCGCCTGTTTGTTGATTACTGTGGGTAAGGCGTTACGTTACATTGTCGTTGTGGGTGTTGCAGCGCAGATCTGGTAAAAGGAGTTGCTATGTTCAAGAAAATCCGCGTTCTGCTGCTACTTCTCGTGTTGCTGGTGGTCAGTGTAGACAGTTATCTATCGCGTTCGCGCAGCATGGATTGGCAAGATGAGTTATGGGTAGTGATCTACCCGATTAATGCGGATGGTTCTGCTGAAAGCGGGAGATATATCGCGCAACTTAGAACAGATGACTTTGCTGATATCGAGCACTTCTTTCAGCGTGAAGCGGTGAAATATGCTTTGCCCGTCGAAAAGCCCATTAAAGTATTGCTGGCACCTGAGCAGCCCAGTATGCCGCCAGAGGTACCAGAGAACCCCAGTATCGTTGATAGTGTTGTCTGGAGTTTGCAGATGCGTTATTGGTCGTGGCGGTATGAAAACTGGGATGGGCCTAACCCTGATATCCGAATCTACTTGAATCTATTCTCCCCAAGCTACCCGCATGCGTTAAGACACTCACTGGGTTTGCAAAAGGGTTTGATTGGGTTGGTAAACGGCTTTGCCGATGAGCGCCAACAAGGACAGAACAATATTATCGCGGCGCATGAGTTGCTGCACACAGTGGGCGCTAGCGACAAATATGACCCTGCAACCAACTTTGCGATCTGGCCGGACGGTTACGCGGAACCTACGAAAGTGCCTCGGTTCCCGCAGCGTAAAGCTGAGATTATGGCTGGGCGTTTGCAGGTATCTCCATCGATTGCGGTGCTGCCGCCAGACTTAACTCATGTGACGATTGGGGCCGCGACCGCAATAGAGATTAATTGGCTACGGGCTCCAAACTGATGTGCTTTTCTAAAGCGTAAAAAAAACCCGCACTAGGCGGGTTTTTCTTGAAGCGTTGATTACTTTTTGTAATCGCGCTGAGAAGGGCCTGTATAAAGCTGGCGAGGACGGCCAATCTTATTAGGGCTGCTGTGGAACTCGCTCCAGTGAGAGATCCAGCCAATGGTACGAGACAGTGCGAAGATCACTGTAAACATATTGGTTGGGATACCAATCGCTTTCAGGATAATGCCTGAGTAGAAGTCAACGTTCGGATATAGCTTACGCTTAACAAAGTACTCATCTTCCAGAGCGATCTGCTCAAGGCGCTTAGCGATCTTCAGCATAGGATCGTTTTCGATACCTAGTTCAGCTAGTACTTCGTCACAGGTTTGCTTCATAACTTTCGCACGTGGATCGAAGTTGCGGTATACGCGGTGACCGAAGCCCATCAGGCGGAAGCTATCCTCTGGATCTTTTGCACGCTCAATGAAGTCTGGGATGTTTGCTTCATCACCAATTTCCTCCAGCATTGTCAGTACCGCTTCATTAGCGCCACCGTGAGCTGGTCCCCAAAGAGCGGCTATACCTGATGCGATACATGCAAACGGGTTAGCACCAGAAGAGCCGGCTAGGCGAACAGTTGAAGTCGATGCATTCTGCTCGTGATCAGCGTGTAATAGGAAGATCTTGTCCATTGCTTTCGCAAGTACAGGATTTGGTTTGTACTCTTCACACGGGTTGCCGAACATCATGTGCAGGAAGTTCTCTGCATAGTTCAGGTCGTTGCGTGGGTACTGGAACGGCATGCCGATGGAGTACTTGTAGCACATAGCAGCCAGCGTTGGCATCTTCGCGATCAAACGATATGCACACACTTCGCGGTGATGAGCGTTGTCGATATCCAGTGAATCGTGATAGAAGGCAGACAACGCACCCACAACTGCAACCATGATAGCCATTGGGTGAGCATCACGGCGGAAACCATTGAAGAAGTGGTTCATTTGCTCGTGAATCATCGTGTGACGCTTCACGGTGCTGACAAACTCTTCCTTCTGCTCTGGAGTTGGTAGCTCACCGTTTAGCAGCAAGTAACACACTTCTAAGTAGTCAGAGTTTTCTGCAAGCTGTTCGATAGGGTAACCGCCGTGTAATAGAACGCCTTTTCCGCCATCGATGTAAGTGATTTTCGATTCACAAGCAGCTGTTGAAACGAAACCGGGGTCGTAAGTGAACAAGCCTTGGCCAGTCAGCGGGCGAACGTCGATTACGTCAGGCCCTTCTGTTCCTGAGTAAACAGGGAGTTCAATCACGTCATCAAGACCATCGACAGTCAAACGAGCTTTCTTATCAGCCATTAGAGGCTCCTATCATTTTGTTTGTTATGTATGAAGCTACGTATTGATTAGCTTCAATTTCTAGAGTCTCGGTCCCTTGGGACCTGCCCAATATAGAGATTCAAAGGGCATTGTCAATCTGGACAAATAACCGGTTTTCTGCATTGCAGCATTAGGGCGTAAGTTCTACCCTATACGTCGGTTAAGACGAAATAGGATTTTAGTTGTAGCTCTAATTTGCGTTTTTTTGCGTAGATAAGAGCGGGTAGACGTTAGGAGTAGATGGCCTAGCGTTACGTTGTATTATGTCATTGATATGACTATACTCGGCGCCCGAATGCACATGACCTTAGAGATGGTGTGTATTCAGTCTGAGGATCAACTCTCTACAACACTTCCGAGCAACCTTGCCTCATTAGAGTAGGCAAAAAAGAGTGTGAACAAGAGCCGTGAACAAAAAAAGACCTGTAAATTTAGATCTGCGAACTATCAAGCAGCCCTTACCTGCGATCACATCTATTTTGCATCGTGTAACGGGAGTAGCGTTATTCTTTGGCGCTATCTTCATGACGTATGCATTGGGATTATCGCTTGAATCCGAGGCTGGCTTTAACGAAGCGAAAACCATGCTAGAAGAGGGCTTCTTCGCGAGGCTAATCGCATGGGGATTAGTATCTGCATTGCTGTATCACATGTTGGCGGGTGTTAAGCACTTGATCATGGATGCAGGGCATCTGGAAGAACTGGAAAGCGGCACTAAAGCAGCGAAAGCGACTCTTATCGCTGGTGCGGTCGCAGTACTTTTAGCGGGGGTGTGGGTATGGTAACTAGTATTACGAGCTTTGGCCGCAGCGGTCTGTACGACTGGATGATTCAGCGCGTTACAGCTGTTGTTTTATTGGCTTATACCCTATTCATGATGGGTTATCTGCTTTTTGGCGGTGATTTGAACTACGAACAGTGGAAAACACTTTTCGATGGCACTGCAATGCGTATCTTTTCTCTCTTAGCTCTGCTTTCGCTGGCTGCGCATGCTTGGATTGGCTTGTGGTCAGTGACAACAGACTACATCAAGCCAACTGGAGTGCGCTTTGTCGTGCAATCGGGTTGTGGTCTCCTGACGTTTATCTATGTCGTCTGGGGTGTTCAGATTCTGTGGGGTGTTTAAGAGATGAGTAATCTACGCACATTAACTTTTGATGCGATCGTAGTTGGTGGCGGTGGCGCTGGTATGCGTGCTGCACTGCAGCTGGCTCAAAGTGGTTTGAATACAGCGTGTGTAACTAAAGTATTCCCAACACGTTCTCACACGGTTTCTGCGCAAGGTGGTATCACTTGTGCGATCGCAAGTGCAGATCCAAATGATGATTGGCGTTGGCACATGTACGATACCGTTAAAGGTTCCGACTACATCGGTGACCAAGACGCTATCGAATACATGTGTTCTGTGGGCCCACAGGCGGTATTTGAGTTAGACCACATGGGTCTGCCGTTCTCCCGTACTGAAACAGGGCGTATCTATCAGCGTCCTTTCGGTGGTCAGTCGAAGAATTTCGGTGAAGGTGGTCAGGCAGCTCGTACTTGTGCTGCAGCAGACCGTACGGGTCACGCTCTGCTTCACGCGCTTTATCAGGGCAACATGAAAGCAGGTACTACTTTCCTTAATGAGTGGTACGCAGTAGATCTAGTTAAGAACGACGATGGCGCGGTTGTTGGCTGTATCGCTATCTGCATCGAAACTGGTGAGACTGTATACATCAAGGCTAAAGCAACCGTTCTTGCAACAGGTGGTGCTGGCCGTATCTACTCGTCTACTACTAATGCTCTGATTAATACCGGTGACGGTATGGGTATGTCTCTGCGTGCAGGCGTTCCTGCTCAGGATATGGAGATGTGGCAGTTCCACCCAACCGGTATCGCAGGTGCAGGTGTGCTTGTGACTGAGGGTTGTCGTGGTGAAGGTGGTTACCTGATCAACAAAGACGGCGAGCGCTTCATGGAGCGCTATGCACCTAACGCCAAAGACCTTGCTGGTCGTGACGTTGTAGCGCGTTCTATGATCATGGAAATCCTAGAAGGTCGTGGTTGTGGCGAAGATGGCGATCACGTTTACCTGAAGATGGATCACTTGGGTGAAGAGGTTCTTCATTCTCGTTTGCCTGGTATCTGTGAGCTGTCCAAAACGTTTGCGGCGACTGACCCAGTTGTTAAACCGATTCCAGTTGTACCAACGTGTCACTACATGATGGGTGGTATTGCCACAAATATCGGTGGTCAAGCGATCGCGCAAGATAAAGACGGTAATGATCACATCGTTCATGGTCTTTACGCGTGTGGTGAAGTTGCATGTGTATCTGTCCACGGCGCTAACCGTTTGGGTGGTAACTCGCTACTTGACTTGGTTGTATTTGGTCGAGCTGCTGGTATGCAGATTGAGCAGCAAATGCGCGAAGGCTATGAAGTTAAAGATGCAACTGAAGCAAATATCGAAGCAGCAATGGCGCGTTTGAATCGCCTGAATAACTCGACAGGCGGTGAAAGTGTTGCTGAAGTGCGTAAAGAACTACAGAGCACTATGCAGCTGTACTTCGGTGTATTCCGTGACGGTGAGAGCATGCAGAAGGGTCTTGAGCTGCTGAAAGAGTTGCGTGCTAAGGTTGAGAATCTGCACCTTGAAGATAAGAGCTTGGCGTTTAACACAGCTCGTATCGAAGCTCTAGAGCTAGAGAACTTGATGGAAGTTGCTGAGGCGACTGCGATCGCGGCAGAGGTTCGTAAGGAGTCTCGTGGTGCTCATGCACGTAATGACTATACAGAGCGTGATGATGAGAACTGGTTGTGCCACTCTATGTTCTTCCCGGGTGAGAAGCGCATTGGTAAGCGTGCAGTTAACTTTGCACCAAAAACCATGGATCCATTCCCACCAAAAGTTCGTACCTACTAATTTTAAGGAGCTTCGAAAATGTTAGTGAGTGTTTATCGCTACAACCCTGAAACTGATGATGCTCCTTACATGCAGGATATCCATATTGATATTCCTGGTGGTAAGGACATCATGGTTCTGGATCTGTTGCAGCTATTAAAAGATAAAGATCCATCTCTGGGCTATCGTCGTTCTTGCCGTGAGGGTGTATGTGGCTCTGACGGTATGAATATGAACGGAACTAACGGTTTGGCTTGTATCACGCCGTTATCCGCAGTTGTTAAAGACGATAAGCTAGTACTTCGTCCGTTGCCTGGTTTGCCGGTTATTCGCGACCTAGTCGTGGACATGACTCAGTTCTATAAGGCGTACGAGAAGATCAAACCATTCTTGATCAACGATACACCGCCACCTGCTATCGAGCGTCTGCAGTCTCCAGAAGAGCGTGCTGAGCTTGACGGTCTGTATGAGTGTATTCTTTGTGCATGTTGTTCTACGTCTTGCCCGTCTTTCTGGTGGAACCCTGATAAGTTCATTGGTCCATCAGGCTTGTTGCAAGCGTACCGTTTCTTGGCTGATAGCCGAGACACGGCAACACGTGAGCGCTTGGCTGATCTGGATGATCCATTCAGTGTGTTCCGTTGCCACGGTATTATGAACTGCGTAAATGTTTGCCCTAAAGGTCTGAACCCAACGAAGGCGATCGGTAAGATTCGTAATATGCTTATCTCTCAAGCGACCTGATTTTCAGTTGCTTGTCATAAGAAAAGACACCTTCGGGTGTCTTTTTTTTTATCTAGCCAAAAGGCTTATGCTTCAAAGCTGTAACTTTATGTAGAATCCGTGCTGTACGTGCTGTAAAGCTAGTTTTAAAAAGCGTACAATACCGTCCGCATTTCGTATTTTTAGAACAAGAAGTGCGAAGTGCATAACGGAAACAAAAGAAGGGGAATCAGCGCCAACCAAATGTCGGGTAACTGGTGCATCCCGACAGCGCTAGACAAACCCCTCAGCCAGGGTGATCAACTAATGCAAGAAGGCGTAATGGAGCTGCTTTGGAAAAACGCCCACCTTTATGGTGGCAACCTTTCCTATGTTGAGCAGCTATACGAAACTTATCTGATGGACCCAAGTGCCATTCCACAAGAGTGGCGAGAAGAGTTTGACCGGTTACCGAAAGTAGGTGAAGCTCTATCACAGGACGTTCCTCATTCTCCGGTGCGTGAGCACTTCTTATACATCGCGAAAAATAGCAAACGTGCTCAACCAGCTGCCGTTAGCAGTGTTTCCTCTGAACATGAGAAGAAACAGGTTCGAGTCTTGCGGATGATTAACGCGTTTCGTGTTCGGGGCCATCAGGTCGCGAATATTGACCCTCTCGGTATGCGTCAAACCGAAGACGTGCCTGATCTCGATCCTCGCTTTCATGAGCTTTCTGAAGCGGACTTTGATACGAAGTTCCAGCTGGGTTCGTTGTTTTTTGGCCCAGAGGAAGCCCCTCTAAAAGAGATTCTTGCTGACCTTAAGCAGACATACTGCTCGACGGTTGGTGCTGAGTATATGCACATTGTTGATACTCAAGAGAAACGCTGGATTCAGTCTCGTTTGGAGCCTTCACGCGCGCATCCGCAGGTCGAGATCGAGAAAAAGAAGATGATCCTAGAGCGCCTAACCGCCGCTGAGGGTCTTGAGAAGTATCTGGGTTCCCGTTATGCAGGTGCTAAACGTTTCGGTCTTGAAGGGGGCGAATCTCTTATCGTTTCGTTGAATACATTGATTCAGCGCGCCGGTAAGCAAGGCACCAAAGAAGTTGTTATCGGTATGGCTCACCGTGGCCGTCTAAACACACTGGTAAATATCTTCGGCAAAAACCCAACGGACCTGTTTGACGAGTTCGAAGGCAAAAAGCTGGTAGATACGTCGGGTGATGTAAAGTACCACCAAGGTTTTTCGTCAAACGTTATGACACCGGGTGGTGAAGTACACATCGCAATGGCATTTAACCCGTCGCACCTAGAGATCGTTGCGCCGGTTGTTGAAGGCTCGGTTCGTGCTCGTCAAGATCGCCGTAACGATGATCTAGGCGGCAGTGTTGTTCCTGTTAATATTCACGGTGACCAAGCGTTTTGTGGTCAAGGTGTTGTATTAGAGACGTTCCAAATGTCTCAAACACGTGCATATAAAACAGGCGGCACCATTCATATTGTGGTGAATAACCAAGTCGGATTCACAACGTCCAAGAAAGAAGACTCTCGTTCTACTGAATACGCGACTGATGTTGCGAAGATGATTCAGGCGCCGATCTTCCACGTGAATGGTGATGATCCTGAAGCGGTTCGCTTTGTAACCCAATTAGCGGTCGACTATCGCAACGAGTTCAAGAAAGATGTTGTCATCGATCTGTTTTGCTACCGTCGTCGAGGCCATAACGAAGCTGATGAACCGTCAGGTACACAGCCGTTGATGTATGCGCAGATCAAGAAGCAGAAAACAACGCGTGATCTTTACGCTCAACAGTTGATCGAGCAGGGCGTTGTTACTGCTGAAGAAAGCAAAGAGATGGAGAAAGAATACCGTCGTTTGCTTGAGAACGGGGAGCACGTTGTTAAATCACTCGTCAACCAGCCTAATCAGGAGCTTTTTGTCGACTGGAAACCTTATCTAGGACACCAGTGGTCATTTGATTGCCCAGAAACTAAGGTTGACTTTAAGCTGCTTCAAGAGCTGGGTAGCAAAATCTGCGAAACGCCTGAAGGCTTCTCTGTTCAGCGCCAAGTTCAAAAAATCATTGATGACCGTAAGCGTATGGCTGCCGGCGCGATGGAATTGAACTGGGGTATGGCAGAGTCACTTGCGTACGCATCGATTCTAGCTCAAGGTCACCCTGTGCGAATCACTGGTCAAGATGTAGGCCGTGGTACGTTCTCACACCGTCATGCTGTGCTGCATGATCAAAAAACTGCTGAAACGTATATTCCGCTGAGTAATTTGTCAGCAGAGCAGCCAGAAATGACAATTTACGACTCCTTCCTTTCAGAAGAAGCGGTATTGGCATTTGAGTACGGTTACTCGACAACGACGCCAAATGCATTAGTTATTTGGGAAGCGCAGTTTGGTGATTTCGCAAACGGTGCGCAGGTTGTTATCGATCAGTTTATTACTTCGGGTGAGCACAAGTGGCAGCGCCTGTGTGGCTTGACTATGCTCTTGCCTCACGGCTTCGAGGGTCAAGGCCCTGAGCACTCATCAGCTCGCCTAGAGCGTTATTTGCAGTTGTGCGCTGAGCACAATATTCAAGTGTGTACACCAACAACGCCAGCGCAGATCTTCCACCTTCTGCGTCGTCAGGTGGTACGTCCACTGCGCAAACCTCTGGTGATTATGTCACCGAAGAGCTTATTGCGTCATAAGCAAGCGGTTTCATCTTTAGAAGAGCTTGCAGATGGTATGTTCCAGCCTGTTATCGCTGAGACTGACAACCTTGATCCTAAAAAGGTTAAGCGTCTGGTCTTGTGTGGCGGTAAGGTTTACTACGATCTTTACAACCGCCGAGCGGAGCTAGAGAAGGATGATGTAGCGATTGTTCGTATTGAGCAGCTATATCCTTTCCCTGAAGATCAGTTGGCTGAAGCGATTAAAGAGTATAGCAACCTAGAGTCAGTGGCTTGGTGTCAAGAAGAGCCTATGAACCAAGGTGCTTGGTATTCGATGCAGCATCACATGCGTAAAGTGATTCATGCTCATAACCCAGTACTCAACTTAGAGGGCATCGCTCGCCCAGCTTCTGCCGCACCGGCAGTTGGATACATTTCAGTGCACGTTGAGCAGCAAGAGAAGCTCGTAAACGAAGCAATTAACGGTTAAAGATTTTGTCGCTACACAAAGGCTGTAGCGACAAACGAGTTTATAAGGAATAGTCATGTCCATCGAAATCAAAGCACCAACATTTCCTGAGTCTGTCGCTGACGGTACGGTTGCAACTTGGCACAAACAGCCAGGTGAAGCAGTTGCAGCAGATGAGCTCATTGTTGATATCGAAACAGACAAAGTTGTTCTAGAAGTAGTAGCGCCTGCTGACGGTGTTATTGCTGAGATTGTTAAAGGTGAAGGCGATACTGTATTAAGTGACGAAGTCATTGCGCACTTTAATGCAGGTGAAGCGGGTAGCGCTGCTCCAGCGGCTCAAGCTGAAGCTTCAGAAGCGGCAACGACTGACGGCGATAAAGTGGGGCCGGCAGCACGTAAGCTGATTGATGAAAATGGCCTAGATGCTTCTAAAATCCCAGGTACTGGCAAAAACGGTGGTATCACTAAAGAGGACGTACAAAACTTCCTTAAAGGTGGTGCTCCAGCGGCAGCACCGGCGGCTCCAGCAGCGGCAGCACCGGCTGCACCTGCGGCAAGCGTTAACGTTGTTGCTGGTGAGCGCGTTGAGAAGCGTGTTCCAATGACGCGTCTGCGTGCGACAATCGCTAAGCGTCTCGTTGAAGCTCAGCAAAATGCGGCAATGCTGACGACTTACAATGAAGTCAACATGAAGCCTGTTATGGAGCTGCGTAAGCAGTACAAAGACCTGTTTGAGAAAACTCACAACGGCACGCGTTTGGGCTTTATGTCTTTCTTCGTGAAAGCAGCCACTGAAGCCCTGAAGCGCTTCCCAGCAGTTAACGCATCGATCGATGGCAACGATATGGTTTACCATGGTTACCAAGACATCGGTGTGGCTGTATCTACTGACCGTGGTTTGATGGTACCTGTATTACGCGATACAGACACTATGAGCCTTGCTGATGTTGAGTCAACAATCGCTGACTTCGGTAAGCGTGGTCGCGAAGGTAAGCTGGGCATGGAAGACATGCAAGGTGGTACATTCACAATCACGAACGGTGGTGTGTTTGGCTCACTTATGTCAACGCCAATTCTAAACCCACCACAAACAGCGATCTTGGGTATGCACAAGATTCAAGAGCGTCCTATGGCTGTAAATGGCCAGGTTGAGATTTTGCCTATGATGTACTTAGCACTATCTTACGACCATCGTATGATTGACGGTAAAGAAGCTGTACAATTCCTTGTTACGATCAAGGACTTGCTGGAAGATCCAGCACGTATGTTGCTTGACGTTTAATTCAACCCGTATTCAGCGATTAGGAAGGTAAGACGAATGTCTCAGAAATTTGATGTTATCGTTATTGGTGCAGGTCCTGGCGGTTACGTAGCGGCTATTCGCGCTGCGCAGCTAGGTCTGAAGACTGCTTGTGTTGAAAAGTGGGTTGATGACAAAGGCACTGCGGTCCTAGGCGGTACATGCCTGAATGTAGGTTGTATCCCTTCGAAAGCGCTTCTGGAGTCTACTCATAAATTCCACGAAGCTGCACACGATTTTGCTGTGCACGGCATTGGTGCTGAAAACGTATCGATGGATGTGAAGCAGATGGTGTCTCGTAAGAACACTATCGTTAAGAATCTGACGGGTGGTATCACTGGTCTATTCAAAGCTAACGGCGTTACTTTGCTGCAAGGCATGGGTAAGTTGCTTGCGAACAAGAAGGTCGAGGTAACTGCAGCTGATGGTGAAGCGGCGGTATACGAAGCTGAAAATGTTATCCTAGCATCTGGTTCTGTACCTGTAGAAATCCCGCCAGCACCGCTAACTGAAGGCTTGATTCTAGATAACGCTGGCGCGTTGGATATCGATGAAACGCCTAAGCGTTTGGGTGTGATTGGCGCTGGTGTAATCGGTTTGGAAATGGGGTCAGTATGGGCGCGTTTAGGCTCAGAAGTGACTGTTCTTGAAGCGATGGACGATTTCCTGGCTGCAGCTGATAAAGATGTAGCGAAGGAAGCGGCAAAGCTGTTTAAGAAGCAGAAGCTTGATATCAAGCTAGGTGCGCGCTGCACAGGCACTGAAATCATCGATGGCAAAGAAGTTAAGGTTAAGTTTACTGACAGCGAAGGCGACAAAGAGATCGTTGTTGACAAGCTGATCGTAGCTGTTGGCCGTCGTCCACAAACTCAAGGTTTGTTGGCAGGTGACAGCGGCGTTAAGTTGGACGAACGCGGCTTTATCTTTGTAGATGAAAACTGCCGTACAGGTGTTCCAGGCGTATTTGCAATTGGTGATTCCGTACGTGGTCCTATGCTTGCGCACAAGGCTTCTGAAGAGGGAATCATGGTTGCAGATATCATTGCTGGTCACAAAGCCGCAATGAACTACGATGTCATCCCTAACATCATTTACACGTATCCTGAACTAGCATGGGTTGGTAAAACAGAGCAAGAACTTAAAGCTGACGGCGTAAAAGTTAAGACAGGTAAGTTCCCATTTGCCGCTACAGGCCGTGCAATGGCTGCAAACTCTACCGAAGGTTTTGTTAAAGTTATTGCTGACGAAGAGACTGACCGTATTCTTGGTGTGCATATCGTTGGTGGTATCGCATCAGAGCTGATTGGTCAGGCTGCCATCGCGATGGAATTCTGCTCTAGTGCGGAAGATCTGCAGATGACAGTCTTCGCTCACCCGACAGTGAGTGAAGCGATTCACGAAGCTGCGTTGGCGGTAGACAACCATGCTATCCATATGGCTAATCGCAAAAAGCGTTAGTCTATAGCATTATTCAAATATCTAAGTTTCGGCCGGGCCAAAAGCCTGGCCGATTTTGCGAGAGCTTGTCGTAAAACTGTGGGCCGGTGTTGTGCTACAACTACATCGGATTTATCAGAGACAATACAACGGACTAGAGCATGAATCTTCACGAGTACCAAGGCAAACAACTGTTTGCTCAATATGGTCTACCAGTATCGAAAGGTTACGCGGTAGATACTCCGGAAGCTGCAGAAGAAGCAGCACAGAAAATCGGCGGTGATAAATGGGTTGTTAAGGCTCAGGTTCACGCTGGCGGCCGCGGTAAAGCGGGCGGTGTTAAGTTGGTAGATACGCCAGCTGCTGCAAAGGAGTTCGCAGCGAATTGGTTAGGCAAAAATTTGGTAACTTACCAAACTGACGAAAATGGCCAGCCAGTATCAAAAATTTTGGTTGAGACATGTACAGATATCGCTCAAGAGCTATATCTTGGTGCAGTCGTAGATCGCTCTACACGTCGCATCGTTTTCATGGCATCCACAGAGGGTGGTGTTGAAATCGAGAAAGTTGCTGAAGAGACACCTGAAAAGATCCTTAAAGCAACAATTGACCCGTTGACTGGTGCTCAGCCATACCAAGCACGTGAGTTGGCGTTCAAGCTTGGCCTGAACGGTGATCAAGTGAAGCAGTTCACTAAGATCTTCCTGGGCTTGGCGCAGATGTTCGAAGAGAAAGATCTTGCGTTGTTAGAGATCAACCCTCTTGTTATTACTGATGCGGGTAACTTGCACTGCCTAGACGCGAAAGTTGTCATCGACGGCAACGCTGTCTACCGTCACAAAGACCTTCAAGAGATGCAAGACCCTTCTCAGGAAGATGAGCGTGAAGCACGTGCGGCAGAGTGGGATCTTAACTACGTTGCACTAGATGGTTCTATTGGCTGCATGGTTAACGGTGCTGGCCTTGCGATGGGTACCATGGATATCGTTTCTTTGCACGGTGGTTTCCCTGCAAACTTCCTGGATGTAGGTGGCGGCGCGACGAAAGAGCGTGTTACTGAAGCATTCAAGATCATCCTTGAAGATAGCAAAGTTAAAGCGGTACTCGTTAACATCTTCGGTGGTATCGTTCGTTGCGATTTGATTGCTGACGGTATCATTGGCGCAGTTAAAGAAGTAGGCGTAAGCGTACCAGTTGTGGTACGTCTGGAAGGTAACAATGCTGAGTTGGGTGCACAGCGCCTGGCTGAGTCTGGTTTGGATATCATTGCTGCAACCAGTCTGACAGATGCTGCTCAGCAAGCAGTTAAAGCAGCGGAGGGTAAGTAATCATGTCCATTCTGATCAATAAAGATACTAAAGTTATCTGCCAAGGTTTCACTGGTGGTCAAGGTACTTTCCACTCTGAGCAAGCGATTGCTTACGGTACTCAGATGGTTGGCGGTGTAACGCCAGGTAAAGGTGGCACTGAGCACCTAGGTTTGCCAGTCTTCAACACAGTTGCAGAGGCTGTAGAAGCAACAGGTGCGGAAGCGTCTGTTATCTATGTTCCAGCTCCGTTCTGTAAAGACTCTATCTTGGAAGCTGCGCACGCTGGTATCAAGCTGATCGTTTGTATTACTGAGCACATTCCAGTGATGGATATGCTGCAATGTAAAGTGAAGTGTGACGAGCTGGGTGTTCGCCTAATCGGCCCTAACTGCCCAGGCGTTATCACTCCGGGTGAGTGTAAGATTGGTATTATGCCAGGCCACATTCACTTGCCAGGTAAAGTAGGTATCGTTTCTCGTTCAGGTACACTGACGTATGAAGCTGTTAAGCAGACAACTGATTACGGTTTTGGTCAGTCTACTTGCGTAGGTATTGGTGGTGATCCAATCCCAGGCTCTAACTTCATCGATATTCTTGAGATGTTCGAGAAGGACCCTCAGACTGAAGCGATCGTTATGATCGGTGAGATCGGTGGTACTGCAGAAGAAGAAGCGGCTGCATTCATCAAGGCAAATGTAACGAAGCCAGTGGTTTCTTACATTGCTGGTGTAACGGCTCCTGCTGGTAAGCGTATGGGTCACGCAGGCGCGATCATTTCTGGTGGTAAAGGCACAGCGGATGAGAAGTTCGCAGCATTGGAAGATGCTGGTGTTAAAACTGTTCGCTCCCTTGCTCAGATTGGCGACGCTCTGAAAGAAGTAACTGGCTGGTAATACAGTAAGTTAAGTAAAAAGGCAGCCTTGGCTGCCTTTTTTGTTTGTCATGATTGTTTAGTGCTAAGGCACGCGCAGCTCTAAAACGCCGTTGGTTTGGCGTAGTTCTAGATGCTTGAGAAAGCTCATACCCAATAGCACGGTATTACCTTCCATAAAGGGATTTATGTGTGCTGCGACATCCCTCATCTCAATTCCGCCTAATTGCACACTCTCTAGTTCAGTCCGGAAAACACTGATACTACCATTAGCCGTGCCAACACGAACCTTATCTCCCGGATCAAGTCCTATGCGTTGAGCCACCGGTTGAGGAACGCTGATGTTGGTTGCGCCTGTGTCTAATAGGAAAACAACAGGCTCACCTTCGATGAGGCCCGTTGCCACGTAGTGGCCTTGGCGGTTGCGCTCAAGTACCACAGGCTCGTTGCTCTGGCCGATAGCTAAGTTAGAGTTTGGGTTATACTGATGTTTGACCCAATTGTTAAAAATGATTGTCAATAAAACTAGTGCGATGATCCATGTTAAGTGGCGCATCAGTGATGACATCTTGTTGAGTGTATCTGTCATGCTCTCCTCACATTTGTTCTAGGCTTTAGAAGCATGTGGGGAGTGAAAGTTCAGCAGCATGGTGTTGAAACCAAAGAAGCGTTCGGGCGGGGGAAATGCGATGGGATCGATTAAAGAGCGCGTCGGCGGATGCTTAGCGGACTATTTGTCGAAACCGCGCGAGGCGAACTTGCAGCTAGCGACCAGCAGTCCTGATAGCTTGTCAGCCGCTTTGAAAAAGGGCGATGTTCTTTTGGTAGAGGGCACTAGTCGCGTGAGTTCTGTTATCAAGTATTTGACACAGTCTACTTGGTCACACGCTGCGCTCTATGTTGGTGATTGCGCCGAGACATGTAATGGTGAGACGCGCTGCTTGGTTGAGGCTGATCTGAATGACGGTGTTCGCTCGGTTCCTCTCAGCATGTACAGCGACCAGCATACGCGTATTTGCCGCCCCGTTGGGTTATCAGCTAGCGAAATAGATGAGGTCGTTTGTTACGCTATGGATAGGTTAGGAGATACCTATGATCGAAAAAATATTGTCGATTTAGCGCGCTATTTACTGCCTCTGCCGCCGCTGCCAGGTCGTTGGCGCCGCTCTTTTCTTCAGTTAGGCAGCGGTGACCCAACTCAAGCTATCTGCTCGTCGTTAATTGCTCAAGCGTTTCAGTCAGTCCATTATCCGATTCTCCCGGCCGCATATGCTGTATCTCGCGATTCTGGTCAGATGCGCCGCCTTTTTTCTCGTCACCCCAGTCTCTATACGCCAAGAGACTTCGATGTTTCTCCGTATTTTAAGGTGATAAAGCCGATGCTAGAGAAGCACTCAGATTATCGGGATGTTATTTGCTGGGGGGATAGCGCACCTGTGTTTGAAATCTATTCTGATGATGTCGTTTAGCGCTTATGCGGCGGCGCTTTAAACCGAGTTTTCAGCTCCTAAAATATCAATGTTAGGCTGTCAGCTTTCCTTACAATATAGGGTACCCGCTTTAAACTAGCCATAAAAAGGCATTGCTTATCAGTAACTTAATTTTTGGCTTAATATTTGCTTAAGCAATATCAGATAGATCTAATAGTGGAGAAGTCTGATGATGTGGGAAGAAAATTATAATATTGATCACTACACTTCTGGAAAAGAACCTAACCTCTTTTTAAAGCAGCAGATAGGTTGCTTACCGCCGCAAGCTAGGGTTCTGTGTCTCACAACTGCGAATGGTTACGATGCAGTGCACCTTGCGTTAGCAGGCTTTCATGTGACTGCGGTTGATATCTCTTGGATGACCCTTGATGCCACACGGCAGTTGGCAGAACAGAATGAACTTAATATTGAGCTTATTCGTGCTGACCTTCTGCATTACCCGTTAGGATATGAAGAGTGGGATGCCGTTGTGTCGCTTTTTTATCAGCCTCCTCGCGGAGCGCAAGCAACGATGTATCAACGTATGATGAACGCCCTAAAGCCAGGGGGTGTGCTCATACTGGAAGGCTATACGGAAAAACACTTAAGAAAACTAAAGAAGGACATTGGCCCTGCGTTAGCAGCTGAGCGTCTTAAACGTGCGCTGCCCGATGCACAGTTTTTACAGTTAGAAGAGCTTGAGCGGCCGCAAAGCGAGCAAACATCTCGAATGGGTACACTGTCTGTGGTTCAAGCGGTGGCTGTTAAGCCAAAATAGTACTTTATACGATACAAGGGTATCCGCCGCTAGGTCGGAACTGGTCAATTAAGTAGTTGATCAGCAACTGAGTTTTGAGGGTTTGATCTGCTCGGGAGCGATACAGCAAGCTAATTGGTCTCGGTGGCGGTACGAAAGCGCTAAGAATTTCTACGAGAGACCCATCTGCCAGTGGGTCTTTGACGAGCATTTTAGGTTGTAGAATGATGCCTAAGTCAGCAAGAGCGGCATTTAGGAGTGCAGATCCGCAGTTCGATTGAAACCGGGCTTGCGGAAATGCAAAGGGCTTCAGTTCGTCAGGAGAGTAGAACGGTGAGTGCTTGCGCCAATGCTTAAACGCCAAACACTGGTGATGTTGCAGTGCCTCGATAGACTCGGGCGTGCCGTGTTTCTCGAGATAGGTCGGTGATGCGCAAAAGACCATTTCAATATTACATAGCTGTCTAGCGATATAGGCCGCGTTCTCTAATCTCCCCGTGCGTAAAATAACATCGTAGTCATCATGCATCACATCCACTTTTTCATTGGTTAGCGACAAGTCAATGCTGACATGTGGGTGCTGATCTAAGAACTTACCTATCATTGGCGATAAAATTTCTGCACCAAAGGTGATGGGCGCATTGATGCGCAAAACGCCTGAAGCCGTGTTCTTTATTGCTGATATGCGTTGGTCTAGAAATTGGTGCTCATGCAGAAGGCGTTCGCACTCGGTAAAGTAAGTTCGGCCAACCTCGGTGAGGCTCTGCTTGCGAGTAGTGCGGTTCAGTAGGGTGGTTCCAACGTGGTGTTCTAGGCTCCGGATATGCTTGCCAACCATTGCGGAGCTGATATGAAATTTCTCACTAGCACGCACAAAGCTGCCCGTTTTTACTACCTCTACAAAGACTTCCATGCTCAGTAAACGGTCCATGTATTAAAAACCCATAGTTTTTTCTAATCGAAATACAGTCATATTTATAAAATAAAAGGATGCAATATACTAGTTGTGTTGCGAGAAAGCGCCGCAAGACACCATGTGTGTCTGCTGGCGATGGGTCCTTCCCCTTTCTGGTTGCGAATTAACATCCCGTTGTAAAGCTGGCAGGTAGTAAAACCTGCCAGCTTTTTTATTGCCATCTGGCTGCAAGAGACGCTAGTGCAGCCGCGAGAGGTAACCCCATACCGGTCTGATGGTGAGCATCACAGTCGCCGCGAGTATCCCCACGATATGTACTTCACTAGCGATGGGTACCCCGATACTAACCCGTGTCTGCGGCATTAAAATACTCCAGATAATATATCCGACCACCAGTGAGTTTATCGCCGGCTGTTGCCGCCAAAAGCGTAATGCAGCATAGAAAAATAAGCTGTAAAGCAGTCCAGATGCACCCAGATAAAAGCTTCTAGTGTAGAGTAAGGTTAGGTAAATCGTCAGTGCAGCCCATACTCCGGCAACACAGTAGAGCAATTCTCTGTTTGACCAGTAGCGGCCGTAGAGTCCGAGCAAGCAAAGAGCGGCGATGAAATTATTTAGCAGGTGCGGCCATGACCAGTGGGTAAAATGAGCGGTAACGAGCTGCCAGATCGCAGGCTCGGCTGTTAATAGATAGAGCCTACGCACCCATGCTTCATTCCAAGGGGCGAAGGCTAAAAATAAAAGAGCGACGACGCAGATGCGCCATCGCTCTTGACGGAATCGCGCAACCACTGATGTTATTGCGCAGCTTCTTTACAGTTGGCTAGTACGAACTGATTAAACGCTTTTGCGTAATCAAACGCTTTAGCGCGGCGCTCGCCCTTTTCAACAGAATTGAGTGCATCACCTGTCCCAGGAACAAGTAAGTAACCACATTGGCTTTTGGCTTGCTCGACGAGGTCGCTATGGATGCCTGGTAGGGTTTGACGTCGGCCCGAAAATGCTAAAAGGCGGTAGTCTTTTTTTGCGATCGCAGCTGCTGCATCGGCTTTAGCGTCAGCATCGTCAACCCATGTGAGGTCAGCGTCAAAACGTTCATCATTCGGTTTTGTATTGCCTTTGCAGCCTGACAGAACCAGCCCTGAAAGTGCCAACAATAGGAGCGTCCAAGGTGGAAGGTTACCGCCACCACCGGAGCTACTATCAGGTGTGGTAGGGTCAGTTGGCGTTGTTGGATCGGTTGTTGTGCTCGTTGAGATGCTCAGGGCACCTTGGCTGATATTAAAGAAGATATTGTTAACACAGCGCACCATGACGCGGGCATTACTAACCGCTTGATTCGGCAGAGTGACGCTTTCAGATCCATCATTTGGAGTACCTGATAGCAGCACTGTGTTGAAAGCGGTGGCATTGCTGTTGGAGAGTAAAATATCGACTGCACTGCAGTTGATGGGTGCATCACTTGTGCCCGCGACATCCCAACGCACTTCCATACTGGCGCCTGGTTGGTAATTACTATTGTGTGCCGTTAGCAGCCTGAAAGGACCTGCTTGGTTAGTAACATTGATACGTGCATCGTCACTAGCTACTCCACCTGCATTATCGCGCACGGTAAAGCGGAAGTTGAGGGTTCGTGTCGTGGTTGGGAGGGTTTCGCCCAACGTAGATGTGCGGCTCACTAAATCGGACAGGCGAGGGAAGTAACGAGTTTTGTCGCTAGTGGGGGCCCACGAACGGAATAGTGTTCGTGTGCCATCATCAACCATATCGAGTGAGTCAGTCGATGCTGCGCCAGAGTCGATCTGCTCCCATTGATAGCTCAGAGCGGGTGTTGGGTTTACGTCCGAGCCTGTGCCCTCCAGCATGAACGGAGTATTTGCTGGAATCGTATAGTCGACGCCTGCATAGGCTGTTGGTGGCGTGTTTAGGACATTCGTCCGGGTTCCGCAGCTGCGAGAGCTGATGAAATCCATCATCTCTTCTACAGATTTTGAGTGAAAGAATGGATCGACAGTTTGCTGCAAGTCTTGATCAGCACAAATGCCTGCATAAGACATGATTGTACTGCCGCTACCCGGTTCCCAAGCAGTACCATCATTGCGGTTTGATCCACATGAACCAGAGCTGCCATTAAACGAGTGATTCGCACCTAGTTGATGGCCGATCTCGTGTGCTACGAGATCAACATAGAAAAAATCACCTGATGGGAACGGGCTGCCCGACATACCGCGCCCTTTGAGCTGCGGGCTGCAGACTCCAAAGTAGGCTAAACCACCGCCTTGTGTATTCAATACGTGGCCAATATCGTAATTGGACGTGCCGATAAAACTGTCAAGAACTCCAGCATTGGTTTCAACGTCGGAATCGTCATTTGCGAATGGGTCTGAATTGGCATTCGTAAAGATGACGCGGTCGTTATCTGCAACCAGTTCAAATTGAACTAATAGCTCTCGCTCATAAACTTCATTGATACGGTTGAGTAGTGTCACTACCGCACCGAGTCCACCAACCTTCGTGCCGCCATGGAACTGGGTATACTCGCCTGCCGCTGAGATCGCCATACGATAGGTAATGAGCTGATCTCCGGCAACGGTTTTCTCCAAAGCTTGAGTGTCATTGGCTAGCGATGCGGTGTCTTTGAAGTATTGGTCGGCAGAGCGGCGGTTCAGCGCCTTGGCATGTTTAGAGTAGTAAGCCATGTGGCGTTCTGTTGCGATGTTGGATGGATCGATCATCACCCACTCATCATTGTGCTTGAACATGCCGTGAAAACCCTGCGGGGTGATATCAAAGCGACCACGGTTTCGTGGGTCGTTAACATCCACACCTCTAAACGTACGAATAGCAGGGTACTTAGCGGCGAGTTCCGGCGCAGTAACCGGTGTATAGCTCAGTTGGTAGGTTGCGAAGCTACCATCTGGAAGCGGTAGTTCAAGTGAAACCGTTTCGCCTTCGAGCATTTGAGTTAGCGCAGCAACGTTTGTATCAACGTATCGGGCTGCGCTTGCTTGAATTGTCTGCTTTGCTTGGGGGGAGACAATCGGGGTAGTAACATCATTCCATAATGTTGAATTGGCTGCTGCGCCGAGCGGGGCTGCCAATAATACGCTCGTGAGTAATGATACAGAGCTAAAGCACTTCATTGCTGTAGAATCTCCATGTGATATAGGACTACCTATGCTTACAATACCGCGTAAGGCAGGTTTCAAGTCGGCGCATGATATAGCGCGCCAGACCCTTTACAGTTTAGCGTTATCGGCCAAGTCTGCACGGACTACAGAGGATAACGGCTCTTAACGTGTAGATAAAGCGACACTTACTGCTGCGTCCGCATGGATTAGGGTCGTATCGAAAACGGGCAGGGTGACGTCAGCTGCATTAATCAGCAATCCAATTTCTGTGCATCCAAGGATTACGGCCTCTGCGCCAGCGCGTTTTAAATCCTCAACCACACGGCAGTAATAATCTTTGGATGCGGGTTTGATCTCTCCTTGGCAGAGCTCCTCATAGATGATGCGGTGTACTTCGCTTCGGCTGTCACTATCAGGTGTAATCACGCTGATACCATGTTGCTCTTCCAAGCGGCCTCTATAAAAGGATTGCTCCATGGTAAAGCGGGTACCCAGCAAGCCGACTTTTTGTACACCAGTTGCTTTGAGCTGTTGTGCGGTGGCATCAGCGATATGGAGTAGTGGAATCTGAGTTGCTTCTTGCACGGCCGGCGCGACTTTGTGCATGGTGTTGGTACATATCAGTATTAGGTCTGCCCCTGCAGCTTCCAGCTGCTCAGCGGCTTGGGAGAGAATATCCGCAGTTGCGGCCCAATCTCCCTTGTGTTGGAGGGCTTCTATCTCTGCGAAATCAACACTGACCATGGCGATCTTGGCTGAATGTAAACCGCCTAGTGCGTTCTTTATGCCCTGATTGATCTGGGTGTAATAGGTGACGGTCGATTCCCAGCTCATGCCGCCCAATAGTCCTATTGTTTTCATGGGTGCTTTGTTTCCTTTGCTATTCAATGAGTTATTTGAGAGGCTTGCAGCTACATAGCCTCATGCTAGTTTGGATTGAGAACGGGTGCTGATATTGGCCGTTGCGCTGGTCCCCGCACGTGTTTTCCTTATTTCATGTGCTGAAGCGTTTAGACGCGAGAAAGGATACGCAAGGCGATGATTATCATCCCCACAGAAAAACATATCGATTGGCGCCGAACGCCGATCATATTGATTGCACTGATTGGTCTTAACATCATCATCTTTAGCTTTTATCAATCGGGAGATTCGCTCAAGATTGATCGCTCTGTTGGACAATATGTCAATGACGACTACCTAGACCTTGAGTGGCCTGCCTACCAAAAGTTCCTCACCTCACAGGGCAAAACTGAGCAACTAAACGAATTCCAGAGCTTTTACGACCAAGGAGATCATTACCAGCTTGCTTATTGGTTGCTGAGTGACGCGGCATTTGCTGATCACTTTGGGGAACGGCGAGAAGCCCTTTATCCAAGGGTGCGGGACTATTACTGGCAACAGCGTGATGAGCTGCATCAGCAACTTGCGTCGGTAAGTGTGGTCGCATACGGGTTTAACTCGCAGCAGTTTAACCCGCTGACGCTTGTTACTTACCAGTTTCTGCACGGCGACCTACTTCATCTGGTGGGCAATATGTTTATTCTCGCTGTATGTGGGTTTGCGGTTGAGGCCTCGATAGGGCACGGGTTATTTTTGCTCTTTTACTTGTTAGCGGGTACGGCTGGCGCGCTGTTATATGGCGCTTTCAACACAGGGCCTTCATCGTTGGTAGGGGCCTCAGGAGCGATTTCTGGTGTTATGGCGATGTATCTCGGTATTTTTCGCCTTCGGCGCATCGAGTTTTTTTACTGGATCTTTGTGTTTGCAGGTTATTTCCGCGCGCCAGCGCTGTTCATACTTCCGGTGTACATAGCGAATGAGCTGCTTAACTATGTTAACCAGCCTGACTCCAGTGTTGCTTTTATGGCCCATACCGGTGGATTCGTCGTTGGAGCAGTGCTGGTTTTAGTCACCAACAATCTCAAACATCCTGTGATTGATCAGGCCTATATTGAAGAAGATCAAGAGGTGCCCGCTGCACAAAAAGCACGAGCCCTTATCTATCAATATTTGGAGAAATTTCAGTTTGAGTCAGCTTTAGCGGAGATAGAGCGCTTTCAATCGCGCTTTGGTGATGATTTTGAGTTGTCCCGTATGCACATTGTGCTATCAGCTCAGCTGGGCAAGCCCTATGAAGACGCACTAAAAAGGCTCTTGAGTTGGCCAAGTGTATCGCAGCGCCAGTTGCGGCAACTGAATGCGCTCTGGCGCGAGACACCAGAGCTGCTCGCGACACTTGATAATGATGCGCTTGCTAAGTTGGGTGTGAAGTTTTTACAGCTTCCCGACCGCTCGTATGCTGAAGCCATTTGTGAGCAGTTGCAGTCGCGTGAAGCGAAATCTCCGTTTTTTGCCGATCTTGCAACCCGCTTAGCTAATCTGCACTCGAAGTTAGGTAACAAGAACAAGAGTGCGAACTATCAAGCGATTGCTGAACGTTTGAATCAGGGGCACTGGCTGTGAGTGATACGATGTCGTTTTGCAAATACCACCCCACAGAGCATGCTCAATATGTTTGCCACCAATGCGAACTCAACTGCTGCAGCGAGTGCGTTGTCGGCGGAGAGACCTTTGGTACTGAGTGCTGCCCTCTATGCGGATCGCGTCTAGATTTTCTTGGTGATGCGACGAATGCGGAGCCGTTTTGGCGGCGCATTGATAAAAGCTTTAAATACCCCATCCGCAAAGAGACTCTAATGTTGATCATAGGGGTTGCCGTGACATCGGCTGTATTAGCCAATGTGGGCGGCTTTATTGCATTTGTGGTGATGCTGCTGTTAACCGGTGCGATGATGAAATACAGCTTCATCTGCATGGTGGCCACGGCAAACGGCCATATGCAAGCGCCCCCCATATCTGAAGCGTTTACGGGCGGGGTTCGCCTTATCCTTAGCTTGACCGGTATGCTGATCATCATGACTGCCATCGTATTTACGGTTTATAGCCAGCTTGGTGTGTATGCGGCGGCAGTGCTTGGGTTGTTTTATATGGTGTGTTTTCCCGCTGTACTCATGCACTACGCGCTATCGGACAGCATTTTAGCGTCGATAAACCCTCTTAATATTCTGCATACCGTTAAAACCATTGGGTTTCCTTACGCTTTGCTAATGGCATTTATCGCCATGATGTCGGTATCGGTTGCCACGATACATGGCCTTATTGGTGACGGGTACAGTGTGGTGGCCGTTGCACTACAGAGTATGGTGTCCGATTACTACATGGTCGTTCTTTTCCATGTGATGGGATACATCCTCTTTATCAATCAGCATGGTTTTGGCTATGAAGCTCGGCGCGAAGATGATGAGCAGCAACCGCTGATCCCTCTAAGTGCAGAGGAGCACCTTCTGGCCACGGTTGCTATTTTTGTCAAAGAAGGGGACTTTTCGCGAGCTTTTGAGGAGCTTTCTAAAACGGTAAAGAGTCAGCCTTCGGAGCGTCTCTACCAGCGTTATTTTGATCTTGCTTTTGCGAGCCGCTCGGTAGACCAGTTGCGGCGTTTAGTCCCGCAATATATGGGGTATTTGATTCGCCGTGGTCGGGAGCGTCAGATCTATGATCTCTACCGCAAAACGCTGCACGTGGATAAGCAGTTTCTACCTGAGACGCCGTTGGGGTGCCATCAGCTTGCAGGCATTTGTATGACTCATGGGAATCCTGAGCTAGGAGTTCGTTTGCTGAATGGCTTGCATCGACGCTTTCCTGATTATGACAACCTCAACGGAGCCTACATACTGATGGCAGATCTATTAGAAATGATTCCTAAAGCCGCTCATAAGGCGTCGGAATATCGCGCATTTGCTGAGAATTTTGCAGCATTAGGCGAGTCCAGTAAGGAGATGAACCCCAGTGCCGATTGACTTCGGTAATGTGGCATAAACCCGAAATGATACTGCAGTGATAACTGGTGATAATGTGATCTAAAGGTTTATTGATAGCGTAACGCAAAACATAAAAGATATATCTTGTTATCGATAATGATATTGATTATCATTTATATGTCTTTTAATGAATGGCTTCAATAAGCGAAACAAGGAGCAGATATGAACCACTCCACTGACCGAGCTGCCGAGAGCAGCGTTGCCTCTTTTGTCGTTGCGGTATTTGCCATGGGTTTACTGGCAGCAGTGATGTTGATCCCTGCATAGCAGCTGCACCCGCAGCTAGATAAATACGTAGCGCGGGCGCCGTCATTATGGACAAGGGCCGATTCGCTGGCCTGTCCATGATGAATCCATGGTCACTTCCATTCCCTGCATCGACATAGTCATCTGCATCTTTCCTGACATCTCGTCACCATTAACCTTCAGTATCCCATCACCTTTTGCTTGACCACCCTCCTCTTGGCACACCATTTTCCATGTGATGGTATCGCTCGTGACATTAACATCTGAGACAGCACAAGACTGGTCTTCTTGATCAATAAATAGCTCTGGGGTCACCTCAGTTTCGGTAACGCATTCGCGCGTCGTTTCTTTCATCGGTTGTGGCAGCATCGATGACTTAATAACGGTTGTGGACTCCCACAAACCCGGCTCAACGGGAATGCCCTCAGCACTGGTTAACGTTGAGGCACAAATGAGCAATGAAGCGCAGAGATAGCGTTGGCAACGCATAGTGATGTCCTTTAATTAGGTCGGCTGAATATAGGATTTCATTCTATTGGCTTCTCAAGTGAATAGCCATTGCGAAAATAGGTGATCGATTTAACGACACCAGAGCGCTGAACGCTTATAATTGCGCACTTTTATTGATTTACACTGGAGTTCCAGCATGGCTGATATCGTTGTTTGCGCACTTTACAAATTTGTGACGCTCGATAATTTCCAAGAGATTCGCGAACCTTTGACACAAGTGATGCAAAGCAACCATATTCGCGGCACGTTACTGTTGGCAAATGAAGGTATTAACGGAACTGTATCCGGATCTCGCGAAGGTATTGATAGCTTGCTGACGTGGCTGAAATCAGACCCGCGTTTGGCCGATCTTGACTACAAAGAGTCATACCATGAAAAACAACCGTTTAAGCGTGGCAAAGTGAAACTCAAGAAGGAGATTGTCACACTGGGCGTTGAGGGCATTGACCCAAAACGTGTTGTGGGTACCTATATCGAGCCACAGGATTGGAATGCTCTCATCTCTGACCCAGACGTCGTCGTTGTCGATACGCGTAATGACTATGAGGTCCAAGTCGGTACCTTTAAGCATGCAGTGAACCCCGAGACAGATACCTTCCGTGAGTTTCCAGCGTATGTTGCAGAAAACATGAATCCCGAAAAGCAGAAGAAGGTTGCGATGTTTTGCACCGGTGGCATTCGCTGTGAAAAGTCGACGGCCTTTATGCTTGAGCAGGGCTTTGAAGAGGTTTATCACCTCAAGGGCGGTATCTTGAAATATCTCGAAGAGGTGGACCAAGAGGAATCCCTATGGGAAGGTGAGTGCTTCGTATTTGATGACCGTGTGACAGTCAATCATCAGCTAGAGAAGGGCCAATATGAAGCCTGTGCGGCTTGCCGTCTACCTATTACTGCTGAGGATAAAGCAAGCGATAAGTTTGAGCAGGGTGTTAGCTGCCCGCACTGTTTTGGTAAGCATAGTGAAGATCAGCTAGCGCGCTTTCGCCAGCGTGAACTACAAATGCGCCTCGCCAGAGAACGCGGTGAGGGGCACTTGGGTGAAGAAGCCAATGAAAGTACGCAAACACGTCGTCAGAAAAAGCAGGCGGATCGTGAGCGTCAGCAGCAAGCACAGCAACGCAAATCAGGCAGCTGAGGCATAACGCTTTTGGTCTAGGTCGCTGATTAATTTAAATTTATAGCTAACAAACAAAAACAGCTGTGCTATAACTTAGGGAAAAGATAATACAGGGTAGGAGAACACTATGGCTGACTCTGGCAGCAACTATCAGCAGCGCTTCGATGCACTCTCTAGCGCATTAGAGCAAATTGTTGTGCACCTTAATGCCGCTGGTGAGGTGACCGATGTCAGAGCTGGGGATGCACAGTGGTTGCATCCTGATGTACTCCTAACCCGCACGTTCTCAAGCCTTTTCTCATCGGATATTAGCGCGCATATTGATGCTCAAATCGAAAGTGCGCTGGCCTCGCGTGAGCCGCAAAAACTGCTAGTATCGATGAACCCTGAGCATTCATTGGACTGGCGTGAAGCCGGCCTTACTGATGCGCAGGTATGGGACACACGTGTTGTTGCTGTAAATGATGATGAGCTGCTCTGGATTGCTCGCGATATTGCAGATGCTAAGCGTTCAGAGCAAAAAGCGATTACATTAGCGCAGCGTGATCCTCTTACAGGCGCATACAACCGCCGAGCTTTGATGACGATTCTCAAGCAGTCTGTTGCCCAAGCCAAACGTTATGACTGGGTATGCTCATTCCTGAAAATAGATATCGATCACTTCAGCGACATCAATAGCACACATGGTTTAGATGCGGGTGATCGAGTATTGCAAGCCTTTGTGCAAGCGATGCAAAACTTTAAGCGCACAGCCGATTTCTTTGCGCGCTTCTCTGATGATGCATTTGTGATGTTTCTGCCTGAAACTAATCACGATCAGGCGTTGTTAGCAGCGGAGCGGGTGCGCCGCCTAGCGGAAAACTTAGAGATCGATTTCGAAGATGTCACACTCAAGATTACGGTGTGCATAGGCTCGGCAACACTGCAAGATACGGAAGATTCTGCTGAAGATATCTTAAAGCGTGCAGAAGAGAACTTGTTTATCGCCAAGCAAAGTGGTTCCAATCGAATTGAAGGTGAGAGCGACGCTTAAGCGTACGTCATGTAAAAAGGAGGCTATTTAGCCTCCTTTTTTGTTGCTCTAATCAGCTATGTTTAGTGCGTCTGCGCTGGTGCTTGAGTGCTGCACCACCTGAAAACACGATAAGCCCTGCCCAGATAAGAGCAAAAGTGACCCAGTCATCCTGATTGAAAGGCTCGCCGAGTATCAACACTGCCGATAATAACTGCAGAGACGGCGCCAGATAAATCATAAACCCGAGTACGGTTAAACTAAGGTGTTTCGCCGCGGCTGAAAAGGCAATGAGCGGCAATGCCGTAATAATGCCAGAGAGCATGAGTAGCCCCCAATCGTAACTGGATAACGATGAGCCGGTGCCTGCAAGCAGCAAATAGCTTAAATACACCAATGCTGCAGGTACGAGAATCAGCGTTTCGATGAACAACCCCGATACGGCATCCACCTGTGTTTGCTTTCGGATTAACCCATAAAACGCGAAGGTTGTTGCCAGCGTTAGCGATATCCAAGGTAACTCTCCTACGCTAATTAGCTTATAGCCCACACCTGCAAGCGCCAAGCCGATCGCGATCTTCTGAAAACCGAAGAGCGTCTCTTTCAAGAAAATCACCGCCAGCGCAACGGCTACAAGTGGATTAATAAAGTAACCCAAGCTCGCCTCGACCGCGCGGCCTGCGCCCACGGCCCAGATGTATAGCACCCAATTAATTGCAATCATGCACGAGGAGCCTGCCAGCAGCAGAAGTAAGCGTCGATCATTAAACGCGTAGCGCACCTTTTTCCATTGGCGGGTGACGCTTAAAACAATCGCGACAAAAATCAGCGACCAAAGAACACGGTGGCCCAGCACCTCTACAGCGGGGATGTGTTTAACAAGGTGGAAAAAGAGCGCGAAGCAGCCCCAAATACCATAAGCGGCAAGCGCAAGCAGCAGGCCTCGTTGGGAATCGTTCAAAGTGACGTCCTTGTTGCGGGATCAAAAAAAAGAGCGCCTCAATAGCGCTCGCGAATATGTTGAATTGTGCGGTGGTTCAGCGCTCAGGCTGTGGCCTAGCCAAGGTCTGGATGCTGTTTAAGACATGCGACCAATGCTTCCATCTGTTCCTGAGTACCAATGGTGATACGCAAGAAGTTGTCTATCTCTGGGCGACTGAAGTGACGCACTAAAATATTGTTGGTACGCAGGTAGCCCATTAGCTCAGCGCCTTCGATAAAGCGATGCTCAGCGAACACAAAGTTTGTAGCCGATGGGATGACCTTAAAGCCTAGCTCTGATAGCTGCTCGGTTGTCCATTGGCGCGTAGTGATAATCTGCGCCACGGACTGTTCAAAGTAGGATTGATCTTGCAGGGCAGCAACCGCCGTTTTTTGTGCCAGCGCGTCAAGTGGATAGGAGTTAAAGCTATTTTTTACGCGCTCCAAACCATCGATCAGCTCTGTATGACCGATGGCAAAGCCAACTCGCATACCTGCGAGTGAGCGCGATTTAGAGAAGGTTTGGATGACCAGTACATTTGGGTATTTGTCCACTAACGCGACTGCGCTTTGGGCGCCAAAATCAACGTAAGCTTCATCAACAATCACAACGGACTCGGTATTGCGCTGCAGTAGGGCTTCAATCTCATCCAACGATAGCGATCTGCCCGTGGGTGCATTTGGGTTTGCAAAGATGATGCCGCCGTTCTCAGTCGTGTAGTTTGTTAGTGCAACGGAGAAGTCATCCTCAAGGGGAATGTGCTGATAGTCGATCTGGTAGAGGTTGCAATACACATCGTAGAAGCTGTAGGTGATAGATGGCATCAACAACGGCTTTTCTTGGCGGAAAAATGCCATGAACGCGTGTGCGAGCACCTCGTCTGAACCGTTCCCAACAAAGACTTGGGCACGCTCAACACCGTAGTAGTTGGCGAGTGCCTCTTTAAGCTCTGTCGAGTCAGGGTCTGGGTACAGAGTGAGTCGAGCAGTATCGTAATGATGCAGTGCGTGCTCAACAGCCGGCGAGGGGGGGAAAGGGTTCTCGTTGGTGTTAAGTTTGATCAGATTAGTAACCTTAGGCTGTTCACCAGGAACATAAGGTGTGAGGTCACGAATCGCTGCACTCCAGAACTTGCTCATTTGATCTCTCGTTTAAATTAACCAATTGGTTTAAATGGCAAAACAGAATAGCAAAATTCAGCTGCCGAGAATATCTGCGCCAGCTGAATTTTTTATGCCAACATGTCGTTGGTTACCGTGTAGCCGTTTGCAAGCTTTTAAAGCGTGTCACCAGCTGTGTTAGGCCTGCCTCATTGTAGGCGTTGAGTAACGCAGAGCCCACGATGGCGATATCCGCATGACCAATCAGCGCCGTGATATGTTCCGGCTTGCTAATTCCAAAGCCAACACCGAGCGGCACTGACGTTTGCTGTTTTAGCGTATCTAAGTTGTCCGTTACTGCATCGAATGCAGTGGCGCCACCAGTAACACCTGATCGGCTCACACAGTAGAGCATACCGCTGGCAGCGCTGAGGGTTTGGGCTAAGCGGGCGGAGTCCATCTGTGGAATGGTTAGCCAGATCGGTGCAATGTCCGCAGCCTTTAACGGCTCAACGAAACTGGCTTGCTCTATCGGCAGATCGGGGATGATTAAGCCACTTATTGCAGGCGCTGCGGTGTCGGCCAAGGCTTCAAAACCAAATTGTAACATTGGGTTAAGGTAGCTCATAAGTACGACTTTGCTGTCAGGGTAGCGTGTGGCAAGGGCGTTGATATCGGCCAAGCACTGGCGAAGTGTAGGAGCATTCTCTAGCGCGACGTGACAGGCATTAGTGATTGTTGGTCCATCGGCGACCGGGTCAGAAAAAGGAAACTGAACTTCAAGAATATCCGTGCCTTCGCGCAGCAATGTCTCCATGATCTCTAGGCTATCTTTTATCGTTGGATAGCCATAGATAACATGGGTCATAAGGAGGATCGGTCGGCTCTCGCGCTGAGTTTTGATATAGGTTTGCAGGGTGCTCATGCTTGCTTCTCCCGCGCTAGGTAATCCGCTAGAAAGTCGTTAAATGGGGCGTCTTTTAGGGCGCTTGCGATGTTAAACAGGTCCTTATCACCACGGCCTGATAAATTCACAACGAGTTTTTCGTCACGCGAAAGCTTTGGTGCCTCAGCAATTGCGGCTGCAACAGCGTGAGAGGACTCGAGTGCCGCGATAATGCCCTCTGTTGTGGCGAGTCGTTTAAAGGCGTCTAGGACGGCTTCGTCACGTGCGGCTGTCATGCGTAGCTCATTGCGCTTGACCATATCCGCAAGAATCGGGGAAACGCCGACATAATCCAGACCTGCCGAGATCGATTGCGTTGGCAGCAGCTGGCCTTGTTCATCTTGCAAGAACTCAGTCGCGTAACCTTGTGCGATCCCGAAGCGTGCTTGATCGGTGTTGAAGCGCATCGCGTGCTCTCCTACGCCGTCGCCAATTCCGCCGGCCTCGACACCCACAAGCTCGGTTGTTGTGCCTTTATAGGGCAGGAAGATTCCGCAGGCGTTACTGCCACCGCCAACACAAGCATAGATCTTATCAGGTTGACGCCCGAGTACCTCCGGCGCTTGGCTGAGCACTTCTTCGCCAATGATCGACTGGAAACCGGCGACCATCTCAGGGTAGGGAGCGCAACCGCAACTTGTGCCGATCAGGTAGTGGGTGTCATTAAAACTACTCGACCAGTCGCGCATCGCTTCATCTAGCGCATCCTTTAAGGTGGCTGCGCCGGTTGTGACAGGTACTACCGTTGCGCCTAGTTGCTTCATCCAGAACACATTAGGGTACTGGCGTTCAATATCGTGGGCACCCATGTAAACGGTGCATTCAAGGCCGAGGCGGGCAGAAACCAATGCAGAAGCCACGCCATGTTGTCCTGCGCCCGTTTCAGCGATCACGCGTTTTTTGCCCATGCGTTTCGCGAGCAAGCCTTGGCCGATCACGTTATTCATCTTGTGCGCGCCGCTGTGGTTTAGATCTTCGCGCTTAAGATAGATTTGAGCGCCGCCCAACTGCTGAGATAAGTTCGGGCAGGGGGTTAGCGGTGTTGGGCGCCCAGAATACTGTTGCATCTGCGCCAGCATTTCAGCTTTGAATTCGGGATCAGCCATCGCTTCTCGGTAAGCGCTGAGCAGATCTTGTTGGCTATTGAACAGTATTTCGGGAATAAAGCTTCCCCCATATTGACCAAAACGTCCTTCATCACTCATGATCAGATCCTGATATAAATTATTAACTAAACGGTTTAGTTAAATTAATCGTTTTTTTTGTGCGCGTCAATGGGGGATTTATGGCGAGAGGGCGTCCATCAAAACGTCAGCTCATTGTCGATACGGCATTTGAGTTATTTGCTGAGCGTGGTTATCAAGGTACGTCTATCGACCTTGTTGTGCAGGTTGCCGGTGTATCTAAGCCGACGGTTTACAATAATTTTCCGAGTAAGTTGGCGTTGTTATTAGCGGTGCTGGAGCAGCAGGCGGCTGAGCTTAGTAAGCACTTCAGCCAAGCAGAAACTGAACATAGTGATGGGCTGGAGCGCATTCTGGCGTTTTATCAAGCACTTGTTAAAGACGCGGCACGGTTGGCGATCTATCGTATCTTTCTTGGCGAGGAGCATAAGTTGTCAGATGAGCTCAAGGCTGCGTTTGCAGACTATCAGTCGCAAATCGAACGCTGGGTTTTGGCTCAAGCGCCGAACCCGTTAGAAAGGTTGAGCGGTTCGGCTATGTTGTTGCAGGGAGCTTTGGTACAGGGGCTTATGCTACCTGCGCTTATGGGGATGGATCCTGATGAGGGCGCCGTGCGTCGTGCGCTGTCTGGCTTGCTAAAGCACTGCTAGAGTACCTTCGAGTAGGGAAGTGCTACCTTGTCCATAGTGGCTATGTGTCGGTGTAACCAGTTTGGGAAAACATCAACGAGATAGGTACGTATGGCGTCTATATCGGTGTATTGCTGCCAGTGATCTAGGGCTGTCTGCAGCTCACGGATGACGCGGCGATGCTCTTGGCGGTGGCGCAGATAGTTAGGGCAGCTGTGGGTTTGCATGAGCTCTTCCTCACGCGAGAAGTGGTCAACTTGATGCTGGACTAATGCTTGGAAGTGCAGCGAAATTAACGATTCTTGCTCAGGGCTGGGCGTGCGCAGAACCTGTTCAAGCTGGTCGATGCGACGAAACACCTCCTGATGATCCTCCTCAATAGCCGTATGCACGGTGTGAGCGGTATCGTGACCGAAAGGGCTGTTTGGCATGAGCGGCTCCCGTTTCTTATTCTTCTGCTTTGAGGTTACGTCGACTTGCGCTGGGTTCCTATTTGGCTTTTGTCTAATTTAGAAGGCTATTCTGTACGCCAGTCTAGCCAGTAGCTGTAATCGATACGTGTGGATTCATGCAGGGCTTGCTGGAACTGCGCTGAGGGTGTGTTACTGCACTTGACGGGGTGGAACTCGGGTTCTGTCCATCCCGTCATTCCCCCGAGATAGTCCCGCTGATAGCCCCATGTGCCGCACGCCAAAATGGTGTCGTATCGTTGGTTGCGAGTGCATACTGCACAGGTTTCAAAACCAACGAAAATGTCTTGTCCTTCAATACCATAGCCATCTGATATGTAAGGGGTATCGTAGACGGCGACTTCCGATGCACGCGAATGCCGACCCTGCCAAGGTTTGTCGCGCGAGTCGATGGGGGTTTGGTGTGAGTTGTAGCCATGCTCAAGTGGTGCGGCATCGTAAAACGGGTGCAGGAAGCCATCAGGTACATCGATCTGTACTGACCGTTCGGGTGGAATGAGTCGTGCATTGGTGTGGCGCACCTGAATAACACGATATTGGTCGCATTGGGCAAAGTTACCGTGCTGTAAATGCCCTTGCCGACTTGGAAAAAGGTGTATTTCAAGGCCAACGCCTGTTGCGTTATCCCGTGGCGTGTACGCCGCGTTGTGGCGACTGTCGTGATACCACTCGCGCGAGAACACTAAAATGCCCAGTGCTTGTTTGTCGTAAATAACCGGACAGACTTTGCCTACCAGCAACTCGGCCGCGCTGATTGATTGGGCAAAAGCTGTGCATAGGAGAACAGAGTAAACTGTTTGAATCAAATGTTTCATAACAGCTCCTTTTGCTTGTTTTTAGGCGGAGTGTCACGATTTCAGTATAGATAGTTTCTGTTTGAATTCCAGTTGCTAGTTTTGGCTATGAAAGGCCTTGCTCTTCACTTGTTTTCGCTTACAGTGCCGCTTCCATTTCGGCACGTACTTGTTTGACATCTTGTTCTAGTTGGTCGATACGTGCTTTATCAGAGGCTGTAAGGTTGCGCTCACGATGAGCATACTGGACTTGCGTCAAGGCTCGATCGACCTGACCGGTCAGCAGAAAATAGTCGATGCGGGCTTCATGTACAGCGATGTTTCGTCCAGCCTGCCCGAGAGCTTCTGCCAGTAGGTAGTGGGTTGTAACGTCATTTGGGTATTCACGTTTAAGATCATTGAGAACCTGTACCGCTTTATCGGCTAAACCTGCGCCCATATATGCCTCTGCGCGGCGTTGCTCAACGGCAAAATTACCCGGGTATACCGCGGCTAGGCCATCGAGTGTTTGCGCGGCTTGTCCCCAGCGTAGAGCTGCAATATCGGCTTCAACGCCCGTGAGTTGTGTAAATAGATGCTTTCGCCATTCACCGGGAAGCTTAGCTAGTGCCTGTTTCGCTTGATCTGGACGGCTTAAACGGATCGCTGCGACGGCAAAGGCGTACAGGTCTTCGGGCTTGCCGCTAGAGCGATGTTTGTCTTGGAAATGGTTGTAAGCTGTTTGAGGGTTTGATTCATAGTACACCGCCATACGCGCCTTAACCGCTGCGAACTCAATACTGCGGCGGGTCAGTGGTGGCTTTCCGAGCCTCTCAGCGCGGTTGAGAGAGTCCGCAATACGTGCTTCGGTAACGGGGTGAGTCAATAAAAACTCAGGTGGTTTGCTTAAAAAGCGCTGTGATGCTTGCATACGGGAGAACATACGAGGCATCGCGCTGGGGTCGATGCCAGCAGAAACGAGTGTTTGCATACCCACTCGGTCAGCCTCACGTTCGTTTTGACGGCTAAACGAGAGACGGGCGGACTGTTGAGCGGCAATGGATGTAGAGATCGCCGCTGCGCCCGCTTGGGAGTCGGCGGCTGCAATCAGTACGCTGGCTAAGAAACTGGCAATGGCCAGTGGGCGATTACGACGTGATTCCTCTAAACTCGCTGCATAGTGGCGCTGGCTAAGGTGCGCCAGTTCGTGTGCAAGTACCGAAGCAAGCTCGTCCTCCCGCTCTGCAGCAAGCAGCAGGCCGCCGTGAATACCGATAATGCCGCCCGGTACTGCGAAGGCGTTAAACGTTTGATTATCAACAACGACCAAGTCGATGCGGCGGTCTTGCAGCTGGCTATGACCAACCAGCTCCCAACTGAGGTCGTGTAGATAGGACACAGCGAGTGGATCGTCCAAGAGCTTGACGCTTCCTCGTAATGAGCGCACCCATGCGCGGCCAAGACGGTGCTCCTGATCCAGAGAGATCGTTGAGGATGCAGCATCTGTGAGCACCGGTAGGTCGCTGTTCGCAATCGCTCGGGAAGATACGGAAAGCATAAGGATGAAGAAAAAAAGATGAACGAATCGCATGTAAAAGATCTCACTGGCTTTTAAGGTGGTGATAACCATGTCATTATCGTGGCATTTTTAGCTGAGACACCTTTCAGCCAAAATAACATACGTAATGTATTGATATAAGGCCAGAATATGCCAGATATTGAAGTTGACGAATTTCTTGATGCCTCCGGCCTCAATTGCCCGATGCCACTGCTGAAAACGAAGCAAAAGCTAAATCAGATGGTAACCGGTGAGCTATTAAAAGTGATTGCGACGGATGGTGGCTCGCAACGAGACTTTAAAGCATTTACTGATCAGTCCGACCATGAGCTGATTGAAATGTTCACCGAGGGTGGTGACTATATCTACGTGATTCGTCGCGGATAACTAGAACAATACAAGGCATAACTACCTATGAGAGCAATTTTCTCGAAGTGGATCGAACGCTACTTTTCGGATGAGGAGGCGCTGTTTCTCTTCCTTCTACTCAGTGTATCGCTCGTTATTATCCTAACGCTAGGGAAGCCGCTTGCCCCTGTATTTGCGGGTTTGATTATCGCCTTTTTGATGCAGGGCGGTGTGGACTGGTTAAAGGAGCGTAAAGTCCCTCACTTAGCATCAGTCTCTATTGTCTTTGTCGGCTTTATCGGTTTTGTGCTTGCCTTGGCGCTGGTGGTTATACCGCTCGCTTGGCAGCAGTTATCGACCTTTTTCAAAGATCTGCCCAATATGGTGCAAGAGGTTCAAGCGCTACTGCTGGTATTGCCCGAAACGTATCCGCAGTGGATTTCAGAAGACAAAGTGCGCGATATCATGAACTTGGCGACCAGCGAGCTAACAACTGCGAGCCAATGGGTCTTTACTTACTCGGTCAACTCCTTAACAAGTATTGTGACAGTGCTCGTTTACGTCGTACTGGTGCCAATATTAGTGTTCTTCTTTCTTAAAGATGGCCGCAGCTTGGTGAAGTGGTGGACCTCGTTTCTGCCGCGCAAACGCCAGATGATGACCAAAATTTGGGATGAAATGGACGACCAGATTGCTAACTACATTCGTGGCAAAGTCATTGAGATCATGATTGTTGGTTTGGTGACGTACGTAACCTTCCTGTTCTTGGGCATCAATTATGCGGCGTTACTTGGGATTTTAGTGGGGCTTTCGGTGCTTATCCCTTATATTGGCGCGGCGCTGGTAACCTTGCCGGTGGCTCTGGTGGGTTTCTTTCAGTGGGGCTGGAGTAGTGAGTTCATGTACTTAATGATCGCTTACGGCATCATTCAAGCGTTGGATGGTAACGTGTTGGTGCCGCTGCTGTTCTCAGAGGCTGTCAACTTGCACCCCATCGCAATCATTGTTGCAGTGCTTCTATTTGGTACTTTGTGGGGGTTTTGGGGCGTATTCTTTGCGATTCCGCTAGCGACTCTCGTGAAAGCGGTGATCAATGCTTGGCCCGGGCCCTTAGAGAGGGATGAGAAAGAGCTGGAAGAGGCTGCATAAAACTAAAAAGCCCAGCTAAATGCTGGGCTTTTTTACGCTCGCCTGCTGGTGGGCTAGGGCAGATTTAGGCGTTATAGTGCTTTTACTGCTTCTAGAACTTCGTCCACGTGACCTTTGACCTTAACCTTGCGCCACTCGTTGCGCAGGATACCCTCGGCATCGATCAGAAAGGTGCTGCGCTCGATACCCATATATTCCTTGCCGTACAGCTTTTTCAACTTGATGACATCAAAGTGTTTGCAGAAGGCTTCTTCAGGGTCACTGATCAGCTCAAATGGGAACTCGTGTTTTTTCTTGAAGTTCTCATGGGTACGCATGCTGTCTTTACTGACGCCGAATATCACCGTGTTAGCCGCTTCAAACTCGGCGTATAGGTCGCGGAAGTTTTGTCCCTCGGTTGTGCAGCCAGGCGTGTTGTCCTTCGGATAAAAGTAGATCACAACATTTTTGCCTTTCAGCTCAGAGAGTGTGACGGTGGTCTCGCTGGTGGCTTGAGCGGTTGTGTCCGCAATGGGTTGGCCAACTTCAGGTGTAGACATGGTTTTCATCCTTACGTTAAAAAAAGCGTTATCGCTACTACGCTTATTCGGCATAAATCGTTTAGAATACTGAGCCCTATACGATATCAGATCAAAGTTTAGATTTGAGCATTCTGTTAAATCTTAAATCTGGGCTTTTTAGATGGAGAACAAAATGATTACCGGCAGTATTGTAGCGCTAGTGACCCCGATGAAAGCAAACGGTGAGATCGATTGGGACGGTCTTGATAAGGTTGTTGACTTTCATCTGGAGAAGGGCACGGACTCGATCGTTGCTGTTGGCACGACGGGTGAATCAGCAACGCTAGATTGCAACGAGCACTGTGCGGTAATTAAACGTGTGGTTGAGCGCGTCAAAGGCAAAATTCCTGTTATCGCGGGAACCGGCGCAAACTCAACAACAGAAGCTATCGACCTAACACGCGAGGCAAAAAATGCGGGTGCTGCGGCGTGCTTACTGGTTACGCCATACTACAACAAGCCGACTCAGGAAGGTTTGTATCAGCATTTTAAAGCAATTGCTGAAGCGGTTGATGTGCCACAGATTCTTTACAACGTACCGGGCCGTACAGCTTGCGATATGTTGCCCGAGACTGTTCTGCGCTTAGCGGAAATTGACAACATCATCGGTATTAAAGAAGCGACCGGGGATGTAGACCGTGCCCGTGAGTTAATCGCTAAAGCACCAAAAGATTTCGCGATCTATTCCGGTGACGATGCAACGGCTATTGAGCTTATTCTGGCGGGTGGTCATGGCAATATTTCTGTGACAGCGAACGTTGCACCAGCGGAGATGTCAGAGCTTTGCCGTTTAGGTTTGGCAGGTGAAACAGAAGCTGCTCGTGAATTGCAGGCGCGCTTGATGCCGTTGCATACACAGCTCTTCGTTGAAGCGAATCCAATCCCTGTTAAATGGGCTATGTATGATATGGGCCTAATCGATGACGGCATTCGATTACCTTTGACCCTCCTATCGAGCCAGTATCATGCAGTGGTGCGTCAAGCTTTGGTAGACAGTGGCATTTCAGAATAAGGAGTAACCTGATGCGTTTGTTTCCTCTCGTTCTAGCAGCTTCCATGTTGGTTAGCGCTGGTTGTAGCATGATGGACAAAAACCCAATCTATGGGGAAGACGGCTTGCTACGTGACCGCTCTCAGGACTACGAGAAAGCAAGCGCAGATAGGAAACTCGAGATACCGGCGCACCTCAAAGTGCGCCAAACAGAAGATTTATTGGTTGTGCCCACCGCAGGTCAAACCGCAGCTGCTCGTGTTGGCTCATTTGAAGTACCACGTCCTGAATTTTTCTATGCGGATACCGGCAGTGAAGCGGTTAATCTAAAACGCCAAGGCGATGAGAAGCTGATCGTTGTTGATGAACCTATCGCTGCGGTATGGGAAAAAACCCTGGACTTCATGAAGTTCAATGCCATTCCTGTTGCCAGTGCCAACCCTCGGACAGGTGAGATCGAGTCCGATTGGATCTTGGTGAGCGGTCCTGAGTACAGCATGGTCGACAGCTGGATTAAAAGGCTGACGTTTCAAACCATCGAAGGCGGCACGAAGAACAAGCTGAAGTTCTCCGTCAAACCTGACGCTGCTGACTATGGCCGCACATCTATCGCGTTGCAGCATGTTGCTCTACCCGAGGATGCACAGGTTGCTGCGGTCGATTGGGGCAACACGTCGCATGATGTTGGCTACAAATCCGATATGATGTTTGAGATGCTTCGGTATCTGTCCAAGGCAACGCTTAAACCATCAGAGCGCTCGTTGCTGGCCTACCAACAACAGCCGAGTCAGACGCGCCCTCAGTTGGGTCGCGACTCCCGTGGTAATCCCGTATTGAAGTTTGGTTCATCGGCGGATCAGTCTTGGTCACTGCTAAATACAGCGGTGGATCGTGCTGATCTTGATGTCGGTACGCGTGATCAATCCCTTGGCATGATGTACATGACCTACACGACCTCGACACCTATTGATCGTAAGAAGGAGATGGGATTCTTCGAGTGGCTATTCTCTGACCGCGAAGAGATTAAAATTGATACTGGCACCATCGCCAGCGTGTTTGGCGTCGACGATGATAGTGTTATCCGTTACAGCGCGAACGAAGTGCCTCAAGAGCCATTAGAAGAGGGACAAGCGCGTGCTTTGGATGATCCTAATAATGCAGCTAACCAAGACGGCTACAAAATTTGGTTCGCCGGACGTGTTGTTTACGTGTTTGGCGGCGGTAATAAGAAAGGCAGTTACAACGCAAAGACAGATGCGTATGAGCACACAGGGCGTTATCAGCTGAAAATGACGCGTTCACGCTCAGGTGTTTACATCACCGTTAAAGATGACGAGGGTCTTGCCGCACCAGCGATTGTCGCTGAAGAGATCCTGTGGGCTATCAAAGACAACATCCCTGCTAAGCGCTAGCTTGGTAGATCGAAGAGAGTTATTTTGGAGATATTAATGGAAAAGCGCGAAGAGCTATATTCCGGTAAAGCCAAGTCTGTTTACTCGACAGACAACCCTGATTACATGATCATGTTTTTCCGCAACGACACCTCAGCGTTTGATGGTAAGAAAGTGGAACAACTTGAGCGCAAGGGAATGGTCAACAATAAGTTCAACGCGTTCATCATGTCCAAGCTAGAAGAAGCGGGTATTCCCACGCACTTTGAAAAGCTGATTTCAGATCAAGAGTGTGTTGTTAAAAAGCTAGATATGATGCCGATCGAATGTGTTGTTCGAAACTATGCTGCAGGCTCAATCTGCCGCCGTTTGGGTGTTGAAGAAGGCCTAGAGTTAAACCCGCCAACGTTCGAGTTCTTCCTAAAGAACGATGAGCTGGGCGATCCAATGGTTAACGAACATCATATCGAATCTTTCGGTTGGGCTGAAAAAGCGCATATCGAAAAGGCGAAAGAGCTAACCTTTAAAGTAAATGCTGTACTCAAGCAGATGTTTGATGATGCAGGCCTGTTGTTAGTTGACCATAAACTGGAGTTTGGTTTGTTCAAGGGTGAAGTTGTACTGGGAGATGAGTTCTCACCAGACGGTTGCCGCCTTTGGGACAAAGAGACGCGTGAAAAGCTCGATAAAGACCGTTTCCGCCAGGGGCTTGGTGGCGTTGTTGAAGGCTACGAAGAAGTTGGCCGCCGCTTAGGGATCAACTTCGATTAAGCGTTAATGAGTGAATAAAAAACCTGCCAAGTGCAGGTTTTTTAGTTTCAGCGGTATCGATGGCGTAATCGCCAACTCATATTAGAGCTGATTGGATATAAACTCTTCGATCTGGTCGATCTCTCGCTCGTTGAAAACCGGTATCCCGTGGCGTTGTAACTCAGCTGCGGTAACCCCAGCACCTGGGACCACTGTTCCGCTGAATTTGCCGTCATAGACCTCGCGGTTACCACATGATGGGCTGCGGCTTTTAAGGAGTGCGCAGCATGCTCCCTCGCGCTTTGCGCGCTCTACAGCCAGCTCTGCACCTGTTACGAATTGCGGTGTGACATCTTTCTCATTCTGGTCGATGACCAAGACCGGATGGTGGTTTTTGATCTCGGCGGGTGCGCGTGGAATCGGTAAACCGCCAGCAACTTCAGGGCAGAATGGTATTAAACGTCCTTCCTCTTGCCATTTCTTGATTAACGGATGCTCTATTAGGCTGTGACGCCCGTCATAACGGACTTTTTGACCTAAAAAACAGGCACTCATTAGGATTTTTTTCATTGTTATTGGCTTCCTTGAGTTCGTGTGGTGACGCATTTTAACGTCATGAGTAGGAACTTCAAATGAGAAGCGGGTTTATTTGCTTGTCGTCAATCAACTTGGCATCTCTTCTACTCCTATAGTCGACCATAATCGTAGGCTGAAATCTGTACGAGTCCCTTTACCCAAACTCAAAATGGCGATATAAATTAGGGGTAAACACTTAATGGAAATCACCTATGAATTTGTCGCTAACAGAAGAACAACAAATGATTCAGGAAACGGCGAAACGTTTTGCCGAGACTGAACTGCAAGCAACGGCAGAGAAACTGGATCAGACAAAAGATTATGAGATTACGAAAGCGCATGTGCGTAACTTAGCTGAGCTAGGTTTCATGGGCTTAAATATTGATGCTGAATACGGCGGCACCGAAGCAGGTGTTGTTGCATTTAGTTTGGCAGTGACTGAGATCGCCAAAGCATGTGCCTCGACAGCGGTGACGATGTCAGTGACCAATATGGTTGCCGAGGTTATCCAGGCGATGGGTAGCGATGAGCAAAAGCAAAAGTATTTGCCGAAGATTTGCTCGGGCGAGTTTTATGCAGGAAGTTTCTGCTTGACCGAAGCCGGTGCAGGTTCAGACCCCGCATCAATGCGCACTCGCGCGGTTAAAACCGAGAGCGGTTGGTCGATTAGCGGTACCAAACAGTGGATTACAAGCGCTGAATTTGCTGGTGTCTTTGTTGTTTGGGCGGTAACCGATGCAGAGGCGCCGAAGGGTAAAGGGATCAGCTGTTTCTTGGTAGATGCTGATGCTGCAGGGATCACCTGTGGCCCCGGAGAGAAGAAGATGGGCCAGCATGGCTCGGCTACCAATGAAGTACACTTCGAGAACTGTGAAGTACCCGACAGTGCGGTGCTAGGTAAACTCAACGACGGTTTCCGCATTGCCGTAGCCGAGCTAGCAGGCGGACGTATTGGTATTGGATCACTTGCGTTAGGTATTGGCCAAGCGGCGATGGATTATGCCACCCAGTACACGCTAGAGCGTAAGCAGTTCGGCAAACCTATTGCTGATTTCCAAGGCTTGCAATGGATGATCGCCGACCGCGCGACTGAGCTAGAAGCAGCTCGTCTACTTTTGATGAATGCAGCATATCTTAAAGAAGCGGGTAAACCGTTTGCTAAAGAAGCTTCTATGGCGAAGTTGTTTGCGAGTGAAAAAGCGAACCAAGCTTGCTACACCGCTCTGCAACTATTAGGCGGCTATGGCTATATGCAGGAGTATCCGTTGGAGCGCATGAGCCGTGATGTGCGCATCACCTCTATCTACGAGGGCACAAGCGAGGTGCAGCGTTTGGTTATCGCCCGCGAAATCTTGCGTGAGCTACGTTAAGGGGCGATGACAATGAAGCCACTGGCAGGCCTTAAGGTTTTAGATCTCTCGACACTGCTCCCCGGACCATACGCGACCATGTTGTTGGCAGATATGGGGGCTGAGGTTTTGCGCGTGGAGTCACCTTCACGCCCAGACCTTGTGCGTGAGATGAAGCCTTCAGTAGGCCGGCAGTCAGCTTCATTTGCCTACTTAAATCGTGGCAAACGTTCTATCGCGTTGAATCTGAAGCATGAGCAGGCTCGGCAGGTTGTTCATGCGCTGATCGAAGAGTTTGATATTGTCGTCGAGCAGTTCAGGCCGGGCGTGATGGCGCGTTTAGGCTTGGACTACGAAGCACTGGCCCAGATCAACCCTAAGTTGATCTACTGCGCAATCACAGGCTTTGGGCAGCATGGCTCGCGCGCTCATGCGGCTGGCCACGATATTAATTACCTTGCACTCAGCGGCATATCATCTGCGTCTAACGGTCACCTGAGCAGCGTTCAGATAGCGGATGTCGCCGGCGGTTCGCAACCAGCCGTGATGGCGATACTCGCTGCCGTTATCCAGCGTCAAACAACGGGAGAAGGGCAGTTTATTGATATCGCCATGAGCGACCAATGTGTTGCGCTGCAGCCGCTAATGATGCCAGTCAGCCTTAACAGCGACGCAGACTTTGTTGGCGATGATCACTTCCTCAGCGGTGGCGGAATATACGACTACTACGAAACGTCGGACGGCTACCATATAGCAGTCGGCAGCCTTGAACCTCAGTTCCGCTATCGCCTGCTCGAAAGGCTCGATCAGTTAGCGCTGAACGATAAACCCGACAGCGAAGTGAAGGGCGTTTTGCAGGCGCTATTTAAGCAGCAAACGCGCAGCCATTGGGTATCAGAGCTTGCTGGCATTGATGCCTGTGTAGAACCTGTTTTGACACCTCAGGAAGTACCTAAAGAATTGCACCATCAAGAGCGTGCTCTGTTTGTGCAAGGTGACGAAGGTGATATTCAGGTACGTCCTACGCCACTTCTAAGTGGTATGAGCCACGATAGCCTTTCTCCTGCACCTGATCTGGGTGCAGACACTCAGTCTGTATTGGCTGAGATAGGAATTAACGAAAAGGATTACCAAGCCCTTAAAGCAAGCGGCTTGTTCGATTAAGCCGGTATGAAAATCGGTTAAACAGAATAACGATAACAAGTGAGACAACAAAAATGAGCATTATGGACTATCAGTCATTTTACGATGAATTTACCCCTGAAAAACTTGAAGCTCAGTTGATTGGCGATCGTCAATCAGGCTTCAATGTGTGTGAAGAGATTTGTGACCGCTGGGCGACAGATCCTGCCAAAGTTGGCCTTTTTTATGAGGGTGTAGAGCGTGAAGCATCGCAGCACACCTTTGCTGAGCTTAAAGAGCAATCGGCACGCTTCGCAAACTTCTTGAAATCACAGGGGATTGGAAAAGGCGACCGTGTCGCGGCGCTGTTGCCACGTACGCCAGAGTTGCTCGTTGTTATCCTAGGTACATTGCGTGCGGGTGCCGTTTATCAGCCGCTATTTACCGCGTTCGGTCCGGGTGCGATCGAGTATCGTGTCGAGAAAGCACAAACGAAACTGGTGCTGTCTGATGATGCAAACCGTAGCAAATTAGACGACGTTAATGGTTGTCCTCCGATTGTTGCTGTTGGTAAAGGCGCTGAAGGTGATTTCAAATTCGATGAGGTCATGGCTGAGCAATCGACTGAGTTTGAGCCGGTTAAAGTGGGTGCTGATGATCCGTTCCTGCAGATGTTCACATCAGGCACGGTGGGTAAGTCCAAAGGCGTTGCCGTACCTGCACGTGCGATCATGTCTTTCTATGTTTACATGCGCTATGCCATTGGTCTGCGCCCGGATGATGTTTACTGGAACGTTGCAGATCCTGGTTGGGCATACGGCCTTTACTACGCGGTAGTCGGGCCTCTGCTGCTCGGTAATGCGACGCACTTCAATGAGAATGGCTTCACCACTGAATCTACCTACGATATGTTGCGTAAGTACGGGATCACAAACCTAGCTGCAGCACCTACCGCTTACCGTATGTTGATGGCGAACGATGAAGTCCTAGCTGAGGGCGAGAGCTTTAACCTGCGCGCAGCAAGTAGTGCTGGAGAGCCACTCAACCCTGAAGTTATCAGCTGGGTGAAACGTCGTTTGGGCTGTGATGTGATGGATCACTACGGCCAAACAGAAACCGGTATGACTTGCTGCAACCATCACGACCTCGAGCAGTCGATTGTTCGCGTGGGCTCGATGGGCTTCTCAATGCCTGGGCACCGTGTTGTCGCGCTGGATGGTAATTTTGAAGAGATCACTGAAGGTGAAGTGGGTCAGTTGGCGGTGGATGTCGAGAACTCTCCTCTGTTCTTCTTCCAAGGCTACACATGGGATGAGAAAGACCCGTTCAAAGGCAAGTACTACCTCACTGGCGATGTGGTTATCAGCCATGGTGATGGAAGCTACTCGTTTACTGGCCGCGACGATGACATCATTACAACAGCGGGATACCGTGTTGGTCCTGCCGATGTTGAGAGTACGTTGCTGGAGCATGATGCTGTTGCGGAGTCGGGTGTTGTTGGTAAGCCGGATGCATCGCGTGGTGCCATCATCAAGGCTTACGTGGTTATTAAGCCACAATGGGATCCAACCGATGAGTTAGCGGATGAGCTGAAGCAGCACGTGCGTAGCCGTCTGTCGACTCACGCTTTCCCGCGTGAAATTGAGTTCGTACAAGAGCTGCCGAAGACGCCTAGCGGTAAAATTCAGCGCTTTATGTTGCGCAACCAAGCGCGCGATGAAGCCTAACTAAAACGGCTTTACCACCCCACGGCGCATTATGCGCCGTGGGTTTCCCAACAATAAAATTAATAAATTGGGATGCTACATGAGTACTCAACTTCTCGAAGCGCGGCGTGTGTTCGAAGTCGCTCCTTTTATTCGTGATCTAGGCTGCCAACTGATCGCTTTGGATGATGGTTTTTGCGAATCAAGAATCGCGCTTGAGACGCGCCATCAACAGCAAGATGGTTTTGTTCATGCCGGTGTTCAAGCGACACTCGCTGACCATACCGCGGGTACAGCGGCAGTCACACTGATATCAGAAGGCGAACTTGTCTTAACAGCTGAGTTTAAGATCAACCTGTTACGGGCAGCCAAAGGCCGCTATCTATTGTGCCGTAGTCAGGTTTTAAAACCTGGACGAAGCTTATCTGTGGTGGAGTCTGAGGTCTTTGTTGAACGTGACGATGGCCAGCAAGTTTTGGTTTCAAAAGCGACGGTAACGTTAGCGGTATTGCAGTCAACATAGCTTGCAAAACTAGGGCGCTCCGGCTTGGTAGCGCTAGCGCTGAACCATACAGATAAAAAGCCAAATCTTCGCTTTGGGAATTTCAACGAACGGGATAGATCATATGGCGCAAGTGATGAACTTTGCTGAGATGCAGGCGTTTCTCAACGAGCAGTTTCCGCAGGGAGAGCAGTGGGGAGTGCTTGAACAACTGGGCGATGGATGGGCTGAAATGCGCTTGCCAGTGTCAGACCTTCATTTAAGACCGGGCGGCACGGTATCTGGCCCCGCCATGATGGGGTTGGCTGATATTGCGATGTATGCTGCTTTGCTAAGCCAGATAGGGCCTGTCGCATTAGCGGTGACTATTAATTTAAATATTAACTTCTTGCGCAAGCCAAAAGCCGACGGAGATATCCTGGCGCGAGCGGAGCTCTTAAAAGTAGGCAAGCGCCTCGCGGTAGGCGAAGTTTACATTAACTCAAGAGGCGAGGACGACCCTGTCGCCCACGTTACTATGACCTATTCGATTCCAGAGGAAAAACATGGCCGTTAGATGGCAAGAGACACGAGTAGCGGTAGGACACGGTATCGAGCTGGGTGTGAAGTTTGGTCGTCACGACGATCAAGATCCGAGTCAGCCGGTGATCATCTTGTTGCACGAGGCGCTTGGCTGTATTGCAATGTGGAAAGATATTCCAGAGCAACTCGCCGAGTTGACGGGGCATGATGTGCTGGTTTACGAGCGTCAGGGCTATGGCTGCTCGACGCCAATCTCCTTGCCGCGTGATGACGATTATCTCGTACACGAAGGAGAAGTGTGGCTGCCACGCCTGTTGGAGGTGCTAGATATCCAGCGATGTGTGTTGCTAGGACACAGTGATGGTGGCTCAATCGCATTGATAGGGGCCGCGACATTGCCTGAAAAAGTAGTGGGTGTTGTCACTGCAGCGGCACACATCTACATTGACCACCTTACGACAGCGGGGATTATCGAAGCGGTTGAGCGTTATCAAACCACAGACTTGCCAGCGCGGTTAGCTAAATACCATGGCGAGCGGACCGACACTATTTTTCGGGCATGGTCAGAGACGTGGTTGCGTGAGCGTAAAGCTCCAATGGATTATCGACCTTGGCTGCCTCGCATTCTCTGTGAAGCGCTAATTATACAAGGTAGACAAGACCAGTATGGCGTACCGGAGCAAGTAACAGATATTTGCGAAGGCATCGGCCCGCGCGCTGAGCCGCTTTTTCTTGAGAGTTGCGGCCACGTGCCACAGTTCGAAGCACGTGAGCCATTTTTAACGGCGGTTAGCCAATTTATGCAACGTTTAAGCGGTTAGCTTGTTGAACGAGCACGGGCAGATTTTCTGCCCGCATCTTGCTCATGACACGAGCACGATGCACCTCGACTGTTTTGGGGCTGATTCCCAGCTCTTCGGCTATTTCGCGGTTTGACTTACCACCAACCACAAGCGCCATAACCTCTTTCTCGCGTTTGCTCAGCGAGGCGTAATAGCTGCGAATAACTTTTAGCTCGTTGCTGTCTTTAAACATATCATCGGCGCGCTGTAAACCTTGCTCGACTAAGCGCAGCAGCACCTCATCGTCGAACGGCTTTTCGATAAAGTCTAAGGCGCCGTTTTTCATCGCATTGACAGCCATTGGAATATCGCCATGGCCACTGATAATGATGATAGGTAGTTTGATACCGCGCTCAATCATAATTTGCTGTAACGCCAGCCCGTTAATTTCAGGCATTCGGATATCGAGCAGCATACAGCCCATTTCACCGTCATAGCGGTCTAAGAAGTCATGTGCGGAGCTGAAGCCAACCACATGAAAATTGTCGGCTTCAAGTAGCCATTTCATCGAATCACGAAAGTCGTTGTCGTCATCGACAATAAAAACGGTTCCACTAACTCTTTGTGTCATTAATTTGCCCTTACCGGTACTTTAAAGTGAAACTGGGTGCCGGTTTTTCCGTCACTTTCTGCCCATAGCTGCCCGCCGTGGGTTTCTATTATTGTTTGTGAGATTGCCAGGCCCATGCCTAGCCCAGAGGATTTAGACGTCGTGAAAGGCTCGAATAACGTACCAAGCTCTTCAACAGTAATGCCCGAGGCTTCATCGCTGACAGTAATATAAATATAGCCGCTCTTGAACTTCGAACAAATACGCACGGGGCGTTCGGTATGTTCCGACTCATTATACGCCTCGATGGCGTTGCGCATTAGATTAAGTAATACCTGTTCTATCTGGATTTTGTCAGCCAAGAGTTTGGGGTCGCTTGGGTCTAGATCAAACTCAAATGTGATATCGTGATCCACTGCTTCTTGGTGCAAAAAGCCTGCAATATCTGTACAAGATTCGTTTACTGAGAACTCAATCCGTTGATACTCGGTACGTTTAACGAAGCTGCGCATTCGTTTGACGATCTCTGCTGCTCGCTTGGCTTGTCGTGTGATCAACTGCATTGAGTGAGTGATCTGCTCGAAGTTCTCCTGGGTGTGCCCCTCTTCAAGACGACGCAGCGTGCCGCGGCAATAGTTTAAAATAGCGCCAAGTGGCTGATTAATCTCGTGGGCAAGCCCTGTTGCCATCTCGCCCACCGACAGCAAACGCGACATGTGCGCCATCTCTAGCTGCTGTCGTTTTGCTTGCTCTTCGGCGCGGCGTTTGAGGGTGATGTCCCGGCCGATGATCGAGTAGTACTCTACTTGCATGTTCTCGGTGCGATTTCGATGGGCAATCACTTCGCGAATTTCTGCGATACGCTCGTGGTTTTCGGGTACTTGCACAGGAATACTGCCGTACCATGTGCCGTGAGCGGCGGCATGGCTGAGCGCATCTTGTACGAGGGTGTTGAAGTTGTCCTCGCTAAAAATTTGCGGCAGATAGAGCGCAATCGGTTTCTCTTTTTCGGTACCCAGCGTGTGATAGGCCGACTCATTCATGTAGGTCAGGCGCATCGTATTGTGGTTACAGAACATAATCATATCGCTGGACGCTTCCACGACGCGTGCCAAACGACGAATGGCTTGCTGTGCCATTTCGCGCTCGGTTACGTCACGGGACACACAAATCACTTCAAGCGGGGTGCCGTCCTCCTCACGAATTGTGCGGCTGGTGGTCTCAAGCCAGATGTAGTGGCCTTCCTTGTGGCGATAGCGATAGGTATTGGTATACATACCCTCGCGATATTTGACGGAGTCTGCTCGCTTTTTTAAGTTGTCAGCATCATCAGGATGAAACAGATCGTAGCCGCGAGTGCCAATAATCTCCTCTGGGTGGTAGCCCAAAATCTTCTCAACTGCTGGGTTTACGTCGATGTAGGTCCAATCAAGCGTTGCGGTATGACGTGAGATCATATCCGTTGATTGCTCCGCCATCAGGCGATAACGGTCGGCTTCCTCTTGGCAAACAGATAGCTGATCTTGGTTTTCTGTAGCGTCCCACATTGCGTTACCCAGTTTTCATACTCGCGTTTGAAGCCGAATATCTTATGACTTTCGGTTAGGTTGTGTAATAAGGGAAACTGCGTATCATGCGAAAGGGTAAGCGGATTTATGGATGCTGTTTAGCTCGATTTAAGACATATAGCGCTCAGCGGCTAGGTATAAACCCGTGTTTTTATCGTTAGTTAAGAGTATTGAAGGCGCAAAATAATGACACATAATAATCACACTCCTTACTCAATGGGTTTAGAGAAAAACAGTGCGAACTATGCAGCGTTAAGTCCGCTGTCGTTTATTGAACGTGCTGCGGCAGTGTACCCCGAACGCACGGCTGTTATTCATCAAGACACAACCCGAAACTGGGCGCAGACATATCAGCGTACGCGTCAGTTAGCTAGCGCATTGGTAAAAGCCGGTGTTGGCGAAGGTGATACGGTATCTGTCGTAGCACCTAACTTACCCGAGGTGTTTGAAGCGCACTTTGGTGTACCAATGGCGGGTGCGGTGTTAAATGCAATTAACATTCGCCTAGATGCCGAAGCGATCGCGTTTATTCTTCAGCATGCTGAATCAAAGGTCGTTATTGTTGATCGTGAGTTCTCCGAAGTGGTTTCGAAAGCCGTAAAAATGGCGGGCACATCGCCGTTGGTGATCGATATCGACGATCCTTACTATGAAGGGGGCGAGCTGATCGGCGCGATGGATTATGAGGCGTTTATTGCATCCGGTGATGCTGATTATGCTTGGCAGCAGCCCAAGGATGAGTGGGATGCCATCACGTTGAACTATACCTCAGGTACGACGGGGAATCCGAAAGGGGTGGTGTATCACCACCGTGGTGCATACCTCAATGCAGTGAGTAATATTGTGTCCTGGCACATGGGAGCGCACCCTGTTTATCTGTGGACACTGCCCATGTTCCACTGCAACGGTTGGTGCTTCCCGTGGTCGATTGCTGCCGCTGCTGGCGTCAGTGTTTCATTACGTCATGTTAAAGCTGACGATATCTATGCTGCGATTAAAGAGAATGGGGTTGACCACTTCTGCGGCGCGCCAATCGTGCTTAATATGCTGAACAACTCACCGGATGAGATGAAGCAGGGTATTAATCATCAGGTTAAAGTGATGACTGCGGGCGCTGCGCCACCGGCGGCGGTTATCCAAGGCATGGAAGAGATGGGCTTTGAGGTGACGCATGTTTACGGCCTGACTGAGACGTATGGCCCATCGGTAGTATGCGCGTGGCATGATGAGTGGTCAGATAAGCCACTAGAAGAGAAAGCACGGCTTAAAGCTCGCCAAGGCGTCAAAGCTCCGATGCAAGAGGGGTTGATGGTTGCTGATCCAGAAACGATGGAGCCGGTTCCTCAAGATGGTAAAACCATCGGTGAGATCTTTATGCGTGGCAACTTGGTCATGAAAGGTTACTTGAAGAACCCGTCAACGACGGATGAGTCTTTCGCGGGTGGGTGGTTCCACTCGGGGGATCTTGCGGTATGGCATCAAGATGGCTACATCGAGATTAAGGACCGCTCTAAAGATATTATTATCTCGGGTGGTGAGAATATCTCTAGCATTGAAGTTGAAGATGTTTTATATCGCCATAATGCCGTTATGGAAGCGGCGGTTGTTGCGAAAGCTGATGAGAAGTGGGGCGAAGTACCCTGTGCCTTTATCAAGGTTAAGGAAGGGGTTGATGTGGCTGAGCAAGAGATTATCGATTTCTGCCGCGATAACATGGCGCACTTCAAAGCACCGAAGAAGATTGTATTCGGTGATTTACCAAAAACATCGACAGGGAAGATCCAAAAGTTTCTATTGCGTAACCAAGCTAACGAGTCATAAGCGGCGTTATGAGAGACAAAACGGCGCTATGTGGCGCCGTTTTTCGTTCTGGCGCACGTAATTTTTGCTTTTTGGTGCAGGTGGCTTCATCTCTTATGAGATGTTCTATAATTACGCAACTTTAATAAATTCAAACGCTTGTTAAAAACTGCTGATGTAAAAGTCCCGCCTGTTGCGGCTTCGGTGGTATAGTAGCGCTGATTTCGCGGTAATCTGATTTAAAGGAACTAATACAGGTGTACAAAGAGAGAGATCTAAATGCCCTCACTGACTTGCATAATGCGATTTGGGTTTACGATGTGCAGAAATATCGTATTCACTGGGCCAATGTACAAGCTCTCGACTTTTGGGAATCAGAGTCACTGGATGAACTCTGCCAGCGAGACTTCCGCGAAAACATGTCTGACGCAGTTTATGCACTGCTAGAAGGTGATCTCGACAACTTTCGTGATGGTGCCGTTTACAAGCAGTGGTGGACGATGTTTCCACGGGGAATACGTAAAGAAGCGTATTGCTGTTTTTCCGGTATTGAGCTAGCAGATGGGCGCGCCGCGATGATGGTGCAGAGCCTGGTTACAAAAGATCTCCTAGAAACGGAACTATCCGTTCACTCTGCCGCGACCGTTGCTTCCTTGTGGAACTTAGATGGCGCACTGATGAGTGCCAACCCGATGTTCACTGATCTATACGGCAAAGAGCTGGATCGCTTCGAGGCGCTGTTTTCATCTGCTGCACAAGCCAAAGAGTTATTAGCTGCCGTTCGAGAGGAAGGCCATATCGAACGCGAGCTATTCTTGCCAACCCCCAATGGTGGCCGTTGGCATAACGTCCAGCTGCGTATTAACCGAAATAGCCGCAAGCCTTTGTTTGCCGTGCGCCAGAACGACATTACTGAGCGTAAGCAGACAGAGATCTACCACCGTCATCTGGCGATCATGGATCCGCTCACCGGTCTGTTGAATCGATACGGTGTGATGAAGCGCCTAGAGAGTCTTGCAGAAGATCAGCAAGAGTTCAGCCTGTTCTTTCTCGATCTTGATAACTTTAAAACCATCAATGATTTTTATGGCCATGAGAAGGGCGACCGCCTCCTCAAAGCGCTTGCAGATCGGTTGCAGTATCGCTTTGACGGTGCGATGGCGATCGCACGCTTAGGAGGTGATGAGTTCCTGCTGATTCACCCCGATGTACAGCTGGCAGATGTGGAACGTTTAGGAGACCAAGTGCTGCAGGCGGTGCGTGAGCCGTTTGATATCACGGGGCTTGGCATGTTTACGGTGACCGCAAGTATTGGCGCGGCGCGCTACCCGCAAGATGGCGGAGCGGTTGATGCGATTTTACGTCACGCAGATGCGGCGATGTATCAGGCGAAAGGTCATGGGAAAAGCCGGATTGAGTATTTCTCACGTTCGATGACGGATGCGATTCACCAGCGTCAGGTGATGCGCAGCACTATTGCGAAGGCGTTTGAAAGTCGAGCGCTGTCGTTGCAGCTTGCCCCTTTGGCGGCGCTGGATGGAAACCTCTCTTCTGCGTATGTGGGAGAACTGATCTGGCACAGCGATAAATTAGGCAACCTTTCTCCTGATACGTTTTATCCCATCGCTGAAGAAAACGGCATGATGATTCAGCTGTATCTACATCAGTTTGAACTTGCTCGTGAGCAGCTTGCAACTTGGCGAGCAAAAGGTAAGCAGTCTCAGCTAATGCTGAAAGTGTCGTTACGGCAGCTGCAAAACGATAGTTTCGTCTCCTCTGCACTGCAGCAGTTAGATGAAGCGCCGGAGTTGGCTCCGCGCATCTTGTTGGAGCTGGTTGATGCCGATGATCTTGTTGATATCGATTGTGCGGTTGAGGTGATGCAGCGCTTTAGTCAGCGAGGAGTTCAGTTTGCCTTGGGGGGCTTCTGTTCAGGCGGAACACCGCTGACTCTGCTATACCAGCTGCCGCTCACGCATATTAAGCTTGATAAGCAGATCGTTGATGACTTAGATAAAGGTGGCTTACCTATCGCGTTGTCGCTTCTGAATATTGCGAGCCAGTTGAATCTGAAGACGATGGCCGAAGGCGTGTCAGATGCAGATCAAGAGCAGACCCTCAAAAAGCTTGGCTGCCAAATGTTCTACGGTAAGCACATTAAACAGTGCATGACGGTTTAGGCCTCTCCTTGGTGGCTAAAGGCGCTTAGCCACCGTTAAAAGGTTTGACAATCACTCGCTCGGCTTGCTATCAACCATAAAGGTTGCTTCGCCTGTTGCCACTAACTTTTCGCCAACATGAACATCTGTTTTTGCTTTGACTCGGCGGCGGCGTTGATCAACGGCGGTGATGGTGAGCGTTGCTTTGGCTGTATCACCAATGTACACCGGTGCTTTAAATTTGATCTGCTGATCAACGTAGATAGCGCCCGGCCCGGGCAGGCGCGTTCCAGCAACGGTTGAAATCAACGCTGCACTGAACATCCCATGCACAATTCGGCGCTTGAACGGTGTTTGTGCTGCATACTCTTCGTTGACGTGAACCGGGTTGTCGTCACCAGATATCCCAGCAAAGAGCACCACATCGGCCTCTGAAATGGTTTTTGCATAAGACGCCGCCATTCCGACCTCTAAGTCCTCTAGGTAATAACCGTGTAACTCTTGCATGAGAAACCTCGTTTGAATCTGTCGCTAAAAATAGAATTACAAAGCACTTTTTCGTTAGAAAACAGGGCTAAGCAATAAAAAGCGCTACTTTATCGAAAGTAGTACAAGAATTCCCGAATAAATTTCAGTAAGATAGGGGTATAAGTGAATACCCCTACTTTGTTTTAGTCATATGTTCGACAAAGCGGGGGAGCCCGATGATTGATGGATATCAGAGAGAGAAGACATGGCGGATTACAAAGCTCCCGTAAAGGATATGCAGTTTGTTCTGGATAACATCTCACGCATGCCGCAACTCGCAACGACTGAGCGTTTTGCTGATGCAACCCCAGATATGGTTAGTGCCATCTTAGAGGAGGCTGGCCGAGTTGCAGCAGAAGTGATCGCACCCACGAACGAGATTGGTGACCAGCAAGGTTTAACGCTTGAAGATGGCCGTGTTGGCATCCCGCAAGAGTTTGGCCAAGCCTACCAGCAGTTTGCTGAAGGCGGTTGGGGCTCGCTACAGTTCGATCCTGAATATGGCGGACAGGGGCTACCCTACTCTTTATCTATTCCAGTGATGGAGATGTGGCAAGCAGCAAACATGGCTTGGGGCTTATGCCCATTGCTCAGCCAAGGTGCTGTAGAAGCACTCTACCTAAACGCTAACGATGAGCTGAAAAACCGCTACTTACCGCAGCTTATCAGTGGCGAGTGGACAGGAACGATGAACCTCACAGAGCCCAATGCAGGTTCTGATCTTTCTGTCGTGCGCTCGAAGGCGGAGCCTGAGGGTGATCACTATCGCATCACGGGCCAGAAAATCTTCATCACATGGGGTGACCATGAGATGGCAGAGAACATTATTCATTTAGTGCTGGCGCGCCTGCCGGGAGCACCTGAGGGTGTTCGTGGTATCTCTTTGTTCGTGGTTCCAAAGTTTCTTGTTAATGACGATGGCTCTTTGGGTGAGCGCAACGATGTTCAAGTTGCGTCTATCGAGCACAAACTAGGTATTCATGCTAGCCCGACCTGTGTGATGGCGTTTGGCGAGAAAGAGGGCGCTATCGGTTATCTAGTGGGTGAAGAGGGTAAAGGCTTAGCGTGCATGTTCACCATGATGAACAACGCGCGCCTCGCGGTTGGCCTGCAAGGCGTTGCGATCTCTGAGCGCGCTTATCAGCAAGCGTTATGGTATGCGGGTGATCGTACCCAAGGTAAAGCAGTTGGCCATAAAGAAGCAGGGCCTATTCTGCGCCATCCAGACGTACGCCGCATGTTAATGACGATGAAAGCACTCACTGAAGCAGGCCGTGCGCTGACATATGACGCATGTGCGAGCTTGGACTTCGCTCACAGCTCTGAGGATGCAGCGCAAGCTAAACTAGAGAAGGCCCGCGCAGCTTACCTTACTCCGATCGTGAAAGGCTGGTGTACTGAGTTTGCTCAAGAGGTCACATCGTTGGGCGTTCAGGTCCATGGTGGCATGGGCTACATCGAAGAAACCGGTGCTGCTCAGCACTATCGTGATGCACGTATCTTGCCAATCTATGAAGGTACTAACGGTATCCAAGCACTGGATCTGGTGGGGCGTAAAACGCTAGTGGATCAAGGCCAAGCAGCCACTGCATTGATGTCTGAAATGCGCGCGACAGTTGAAGCTGCAGCAGGTTCTGCCCGTTTCGCATCGGCAGCACAAGCGCTTGCAGCAGCACTTGATGTTGCTCAGGCAAGCACTGACAAGCTTCTTGCTACTGGCGACGACCCCTTGTTCTCTGCGTCTTCAGCATACAACTACATGATGCTGATGGGCACAGTGTGCGGCGCATGGGAACTGCTGCGTGCAGCGCTTGCAGCCGAGCAACAACAAGCCGGTGGCGATAACGATCCTTACCTAGAATCTAAGCAGCTTACTGCGCTGTTCTACGTGGATCAGATCCTGCCACGTCACTTAGCGTACGCGCCAATGGCGGATGCGGGTAGCGAAGCGATCCTTGCGGCTAGCGATGAGCACTTAGAGAGCGCTTTTAGCTGATAAGCAGTGCAAGCCATCTAAAACACCCGCTACGGCGGGTGTTTTTGTTTTGGCGTCGTGTACGGCAAGTGTTACGTGTAGGAAGGTCATTCATGGGTAATGCTGCGCTTGGATGCATCTGACTGCAGGTGTGCGCTATGTCTTGTTGATGCCTGATATGTGGCTTGATTTCAGGTAAGATACCCCCATAAAAATCAAATCAGTAACTGAACGAGACTCCCTCAACCATGATCATTAAACCGAAAATTCGTGGTTTCATCTGTACCACAACCCATCCTACTGGCTGCTATGAGAATGTTCGTCAGCAGATCGAGCATGTTAAGCAGCAAGGCGCGATTGAAAACGGCCCTAAGCGTGTATTAGTGGTCGGCGCATCCAGTGGTTATGGTTTGTGCTCACGCATTGAAGCTGCATACGGTTCAGGCGCTTCCACGATCGGTGTCTTCTTTGAAAAGCCGGGTACAGAGAAAAAGACAGGCACGGCTGGTTGGTACAATGCTGCTGCGTTTGAGCATTTTGCCAAGCAAGACGGCCTTTACGCTAAAAGCATTAATGGCGACGCGTTCTCTCACGAAGCTAAAGATAAAGTGATTGAGCTGATCAAAGAGGACTTAGGTCAAATTGATCTAGTGGTTTACTCGCTTGCATCGCCTGTTAGAAAATTGCCTGATACAGGAGAAGTGGTCCGCTCTGCGCTTAAGCCTATCGGCGAGCCATACCGTTCAACGGCAATCGACACCAACAAAGATGTCATTATCGAAGCGGAGATCGAGCCTGCGACGCAGGAAGAGATCGACAATACCGTGACGGTAATGGGCGGTGATGATTGGCGTTTATGGATCAACGCGCTGAACGAAGCGGGTGTACTGGCAGAAGGCTGCAAAACGGTTGCATACAGTTACATCGGCACCGAGATCACCTGGCCTATCTATTGGGATGGCGCACTCGGTAAAGCGAAGCAAGATCTTGATAATGCAGCTAACGACCTTAATGCACTATTGGGCGAGAAGGGCGGTCAGGCCAACGTCGCTGTGTTGAAGTCCGTTGTAACGCAAGCAAGTTCAGCGATCCCTGTTATGCCTCTTTATCTTTCTATGGTCTTCAAAGTGATGAAAGAGGAAGGGGTTCACGAAGGTTGTCCTGAGCAAATTAGCCGACTTTATCGCACAGGTCTTTATGGCGATGCAGGCCAAATTGATGATCAGCGCCGTTATCGTATGGATGATTGGGAGCTGCGTGATGACATCCAGACGCGCTGCAAAGCGATGTGGCCAACCATCACAACGGATAACCTGTTTGCCGAAACGGAATACGCGTACTACAAAGATGAGTTCTTAAAACTGTTCGGCTTCGGCGTTGCGAATGTGGATTACGAAGCGGATGTTTCACCGCTCGTCGATTTTGATGTTATTGCGCTGTAAGCTTTAGCGTCATATCGCCGTAAGCCCAGCCTTTTCGCTGGGCTTTTTTGTGCACGGCCGTTTTACCACCAGAAGTCGTCAGTAGGAATGATCTGCGATCACTTGCCGTACGGTCTTAAGCGATCTTTCCAGCGTCTCTAAAGAGACAGACCCCAAGGCTAGGCGTATCGCATGTGGTGGATTATCTGTCGTTGCGAAAGGCTCCGCCGTAGAGACGGATATGTTCGCCTTCATTAACGCCATAACGACCTGATCAGCGCGGGTTTCCTCTGGCAGATTAAGCCACAGAAAGTAAGCGGCGGGGTGGCCTGTAAAATGCAATCCAGACAGGATGGTTCGCGCTAGTGACTGCCTTGTCATTGCATCCTGGCGCTTCTGCGCTTCTAACTTTGCTACCGTGCCGTCATCGATCCATCGGCAAGCTAACGCCGTCATCACCGCTGGAGTATTCCACGTGGTTGCGCGAATGATCCGCTCTAACTTAGCAATCAGCGGTATTGGGGCAACTATAAATCCGACCCGTAAGCCGGTTGCAATACTCTTTGATAAGCCGGAAACATAGATTGTGCACTCGGGTGCAAGTGTAGCCAGTGGCGGAGGTGGCGTGTCGGCATGAAATGCGTAAGCCGCGTCTTCAATGATGGTAAGGGAGTGGCGACGGGCAATAGCGACCAGTTTCTCGCGCTGCGCTAAGCTCATCACCCAGCCCATGGGGTTGTGCAGTGTTGGCATTGCATAGACAGCACGCACATGGCGGCTTTGGCAAAGCTGTTCAAGCGCATCAAGGTCGGGGCCTGCTTCACGCATAGGAATCGGAACCAGCTCTAACTTGTGTAGATCGGCAAGCACTTTAAAGCCGGGATAGATCAGCGCATCAACCGCCACCACATCTCCAGGATTTAGCAGAGCCATGGCTGCCACGGCCAAACCGTGCTGTGCGCCGCTAACGAGCAAAACATTATCCGCATCTGTGTTTAGGCCTCGGCTTGTTAAATGACCTGCCACAATGGCGCGTTCATGCTTGCGCCCAGCATGAGGTTGATAGTGCAGCAAGGCTTCTAAGTCGCCCGATAGTGCAAGCTGTCGAAGACCGCTGCGCAGTAGTTCCGTTTGGTTGGGTAATGAAGGCGAATTGAAGTTCAGGTCAATCATGCCCTCGTGCAGGGTCGGTTGGTCGATACCGTGGCTGGCAGATAATACAAATGTGCCGCGGCCTGTTTCTCCGCTAACCAGCCCCATCTCCTCAAGCTCTTTGTAAACTCTTGAAGCAGTTACTAGTGCAATGCCTTTTTGGGCGGCGAGCTGTCTGTGGGTAGGCAGTTGCGAGCCTGCGGGTAAATCGCCTGAGCGGATATCGGCCGCAAATTGATCGACTAGATGTTTATAGCGCGCTCGGGGCATCTTCGTATTGTATCCATGACAATTTTTTTATTGTCATGATTTTAGGCAATACAATGCAGACTCGCAACGGGCCTTAATATAGGAGATAGAGCCATGCACATAGCGATCGTAACTTTCGATGGATTTAACGAGCTCGACTCGTTGATTGCTTTGGGTATTTTGAATCAAGTGAAAGCGCCGAATTGGCGTGTTTCCATCGCAAGCCCTGATGCGCGAATAACGTCGATGAATGGCGTTGTGATGGAGCGCCATATATCTCTTGAAGAGGCCAATACAGCGGATGCGGTAATCGTCGGTAGTGGCATTAAAACCCGCGATATTATTCTGGACGACACCGTTATGGCGCAGCTAAAGCTCGACCCATCACGCCAGTTGATTGGAGCGCAGTGCTCAGGAGCATTGGTGCTTTCTGCACTTGATCTATTAGATGGTGTGCCTGCTTGCACTGATCTCACCACCAAACCTTGGGTACAGGAGCGGAATATCACGGTGTTGGATCAGCCATTTGTAGCTGCGGGTAACATCGCCACGGCTGGTGGATGTCTCGCATCGCAATACTTAGCATTTTGGGTTATCGCGCGTTTAGTCGGTGTTGAGCCTGCGTGCCAAGCTTTGCACTACGTTGCACCGGTAGGAGAGAAAGAGCGATATGTATCTTGCGGGATGGAGAACGTCAGTGCCTATCTGCCCACCTAGGTGCGCTTGTGGGTTTTGTTGAAGGCTGAGAAGCTAAAAGCGGCTGAGCGGATAATAAAAAGGGGGCTCATTAGCCCCCAAAAAAGTGAAGAGTTACGACTCCTCTTGTACAAACGCTGTTTGGAGCCCATCTAAAATGCTCCGCATAGAATCAAGGTTAGCATCAAATAGTGATTTCTGTTCGTTATCGGCGCCTCGATAACGTGAATCTTGTTCAACTAAGTTGGAAAGAATCTCATCCGCCACATTTTTGATGTTATCTAAGAACCCAAGTTCGGGTTTAGTGATGGCGTTTTGCATATTTTGCGCCATATTGCCTAGTAACTTATCAGGTTGAGGCGACGCGTTGCCTAGCCCCTCTACACCACGATATTTCGCGACAGATGAGTACTGCTCTGACTGAGTCAGTTTGAGGTTCATGGAGGCTAGCTCTGTTTTATCCATCTCAAACTCACTCGCCATCTCGAACGCTTTCTGCATATCACCATCGAAGAATTCATTGGCGATCTCGTTCACGTCTTTGATCAAGTTTTGTAGGGCATCGATCTCGTCGTTACCAAGATCGCCCTGCACGCTAAACTGGTATTGACTGGCTTCGCTGCGGCTGACATTGAACAATGCTGCGCTGTTGCCGTTACCATCGGTTTCTGCTGCAAACGCAGCTTGATACTGGCTGGCTTGAGCAAAGTTAATCGAAACCTCATCGCCATCTTGTGTGCGCACTTTTAACGATAAAGTCTCTGCTTGGGAATAGCGCTCAGCAGCACTGATGCGCGTATAGCTATTGGTTGATGGTGCCTCAGATGGTGGTGTTAACAAACCCGCGAGAGCATCCATAGTTTTCTCTTCTGTGGTGTCGATATTTGCGGCGATCCCCTCAGAAAGCGCGCCAAGACCATCGAGAATTTCCCGTGCTTCAGCAAACCCCTTCTTGACGCCTTCAACCGCAGCTGCGTGCATCTTTTGGATATCATCTTCCGAGCGGCCATTTCTGCGGGCCGTCTCTAGGCCTTGCGCCACAAAATCACTGATGCGGCTGGCAACTTTTTCAGGAGTGAAGTCGTTGGCATTCATTGCCTTCATATCACCTGCGCTCATCCCGGGAATGTTTTGCGCTAGGCGATTAAGAAGCAGGTCATTGCTTGCTGCCTCAGGGCTTTTGCCACCGGATCTCGCTTCTTCAAACGTACTGCTCAACGATTGTGAGGAATAGGAGGTGTTGGAGTAAATTGTAGAAATCATGACCAGTTCCCTGAGGTTAGTTGGTATTACCGAATTTAGCGGCGTCAAACCTTAGAACTTAAGTTGGATTTTCGCTGTGTGAGCAAGTTTCATGATCCGTTTTATATGATAATAGTTCTCAGTTTATTTAAGGTACGGCCTTGGCCGTTATTATTGTATCGAGCTGCTCTTCAGACCGAAGAGATATAAGGAGCATAGCGTGGAAGATTTACTCCCAGAACTGTGTGATCAGTTCCCTGAGTTAGTACAAGTTGTTGAGCCGATGTTTGGCAATTTTGGTGGTAAGGAGACGTTTGGTGGTGAGATTGTCACTATCAAAGCATTTGAAGATAACTCCTTGGTCCGTGAGCAAGTCGCTCAAGCGGGCGAGGGTAAAGTACTCGTCGTTGATGGTGGTGGCTCGATGCGCCGCGCGATGCTCGGTGATATGTTGGCCGAGAAAGCGGAGAAAAACGGTTGGGAAGGGATCATTATCTACGGCTGTATTCGTGATGTTAACGCAATTGGCGGTTTAGCATTGGGCGTGCAAGCACTGGGCACGCATCCGATGAAAACTGAAAAGCGTGGATTAGGTGATCTTAACGTCAGTGTCACGTTTGGTGGTGTTACCTTTAATCCAGGGGAGTTCGTGTACGCTGATAACAATGGTGTGCTGGTGTCTCCGCAAATGCTGGAGCTGAAATAACGGACTATTAACCACCGGCCCTTGTCATGGCTGGTGGTTAATCTGTATTAAACATCTGTTTTATTTGAGCGGTATCAATCGAGATTTGCTCAATCTACTTTAGCCTTGTATTTCGCAAGCTAGGGATCTCGCATTGAAAACGCTCTTGTCACTTGTACTCTGTCTCTTCAGCTTGAGCCTATCGGCCAATGAGCTTATTGGACGTACCTCTGTCCATGTTGCAGCCGCGGAGTATCTACCTTTCACTTCACGCACACTCCCTCAAAATGGTGTGCTACTGGATCTGACCCGTGCTGCATTTAAAGCGCAGGCGATAGCGGTGCGGCTGACATTTATGCCGTGGAGTCGGGCGCTGAGCATGACGCAAGGCGGCCAAATGGAGGCCCTTGTTGCTGGATTTTATAGTGACGCCCGCAGCAAGACCTTTATCTATTCAGATTCACTGATGCAGGCGACGAGTATATTTGTCTCACGCCGCGAAGGTATTTCTGCTCATCAACTAGTTAATGGTCTTACGGATTTGCGTGTTGCTGTTGAAGCAGGCTCGATTTTCGAGCGGCAGTTGGCTGGTACTGGCACGATTTTGGAGCCGGTGACTCATCTGGAGCAAGGGTTGCGTATGTTGGTACTTGGGCGAGTAGATCTGGTGCTGGGGACAGAAGCTTATCTGGATAAGATGATCACGACGCGATTTACTGAACAAGAGCAGAGGCACTTTAAGCCCTTGCGTCTATTCAAGGGAAAACACAGCTTGCATCTGCTCTTTCCTAAAACCGCAAAAGGGGCAAAGTTGCGTAGTGCGTTTAACGATGGTTTGGCAAAACTGATGCAAACGCATGAGTACCATGCCATTTTAAGGCGGCATCACTATATTAAATAAAAAAGGCCACATCTTGTGGCCTTTTAGCTTTCGTTGGGGAGGGCTTAGCGCTTATCGAACACGCGCTTAGCTTTGCCTTCGGAGCGCGGGATAGTACCGCCAGAAACGATGTTGACCTTCGTGCTGATACCCACAACGGCTTTAATGTGGTGGGCTAGCTCTTTCGATGCAGCATTCTGGTCTGCATCAACAGCTTCTGGTGTCATCTCTACGCGAACCTCTACCATATCCATATTGCCAGACTTCGTTACTTCGATCTCATAGTGAGGTGCGAGTGTGCTGACTTTTAGGATCTGCTCTTCAATTTGCGTTGGGAATACGTTAACGCCGCGGATGATCAACATGTCGTCGGAGCGGCCTGTGATCTTATCGATACGGCGCATTGGGCGCGCTGTACCCGGCAATAGGCGCGTTAAATCGCGGGTGCGGTAACGAATGATTGGCAGTGCTTCTTTAGTGAGTGATGTGAATACCAGTTCGCCGTATTCGCCATCAGGTAGCACTTCGCCTGTGTTAGGGTCGATGATTTCTGGGTAGAAGTGGTCTTCCCAGATAGTTGGGCCATCTTTAGTTTCCAAGCACTCTTGAGCGACACCTGGGCCCATCACCTCAGAAAGACCATAGATATCTAGCGCATCAATGCCAAGACGGTTTTCGATGTTTTTACGCATCTCTTCTGTCCATGGCTCGGCACCGAAAATACCCAAGCGCAGTGACAGTTTGTGTGGGTCTACATTCTGGCGCTCCATCTCGTCAATGAGGTTCAGCATGTAAGACGGTGTCACCATAATGATGTCTGGATCAAAGTCTTGAAGCAGCTGTACTTGCTTCTCGGTCTGTCCGCCTGACATTGGAATAACCGTACAACCTAGGCGCTCTGCACCGTAGTGTGCACCCATACCGCCGGTGAACAGGCCATAGCCGTAAGAGATGTGAACTTTATCGCCCTCGTGGCCGCCTGCTGCACGGATGGAGCGTGCTACCACGTTAGCCCAAGTATCGATATCGTTTTGTGTATAGCCAACAACGGTTGGTTTACCCGTTGTGCCGCTAGATGCGTGGATACGCACTACGTCACGGTTGGGTACTGCAAAGGTGCCAAACGGGTAGTTTTCACGCAGGTAATCTTTTTTAGTGAACGGGAAGTGCTTAAGATCTTCCAGCTTCTTCAGGTCGAAAGGATGAACACCTTTTTCTTGGCACATTTTGCGATAGGCCGGTACGTTGTTGTAGCAGTGTGCAACGCTCCAGCGTAGGCGTTTGAGCTGTAGTTCGCGAAGCTCGTCAATGCTCGCCATTTCGATATCGTCTAATGCGCCGCTCAGGGTTCTCTCGTTATACATTGTTATCGTCCTGTTCTGTGTTCAGATGTGAGCCGCTGCAGCGCAGCGGCCATCAGATTCGGTTGGAGTTACACGCGCTCGATGATCATCGCGATACCTTGGCCAACACCGATGCACATTGTGCAAAGTGCGTAGCGTCCACCGGTACGGTGCAACTGGTACATGGCCGTTGTGACTAGGCGAGCACCGCTGGCACCGAGGGGGTGCCCAAGTGAGATCGCACCACCGTTAGGGTTAACGTGTGCGGCATCGTCTGGTAACCCGAGATCACGCATAACAGCAAGGCCTTGGGATGCAAACGCTTCGTTCAGCTCGATGACATCCATCTGGTCGAGCGTTAGGCCAGCTTTTTCGAGTACTTTGCGTGATGCTGGTGCAGGGCCAAAGCCCATGATGCGTGGTTCTAAACCTGCCGTCGCCATCGCAACAACACGTGCTTTTGGTGTAAGACCGTTTTTCTCAGCCGCTTCCTTTGACGCGATCAACAGAGCACAAGCACCATCGTTGACGCCTGATGCGTTACCAGCGGTGACCGAGCCACCTTCACGGAAAGGCGCTTTCAGTTTCGCTAAGCCCTCTAGCGTGGTTGAAGCGCGAGGGTGCTCATCGGTATCAACAACAAGGTCATCGCCTTTACGCTGTGGAATCGTTACTGGGCAGATCTCTTCAGAGAAGGTGCCTGCTTCCATCGCTGCTGCTGTTTTTTGTTGGCTGCGAAACGCAAATAGATCCTGATCTTCGCGGGAGATGTTGAAATCTTCAGCGACGTTTTCCGCTGTTTCGGGCATTGAATCAACGCCATATTCCGCCTTCATCTTTTTGTTGATGAAGCGCCAGCCGATAGTCGTGTCATAGAGACCGTTTGGGTTGCGGCTAAATGCTGACTCCGCCTTGCCCATAACGAAAGGTGCACGGGACATCGACTCACAACCGCCCGCAACCATCAGCTCGGTTTCACCCGCTTTGATGGCGCGTGCAGCCATACCAATGGCATCCATACCTGAACCGCACAGACGGTTAACAGTAGTGCCCGGTACGCTGGTCGGGAAACCTGCCAGTAGCGCTGACATGCGGGCAACGTTGCGATTATCTTCACCCGCTTGGTTTGCGTTGCCGTAAATAACATCGTCTACGGATGCCCAGTCGACATCAGGGTTGCGATCCATCAAGGCTTTGAGTGGTACCGCGCCAAGGTCGTCGGCACGCACTGTCGATAGGCCGCCGCCGTAGCGTCCGAATGGCGTGCGAATCGCATCGCAAATATAAGCATCTTTCATTATCTATCTCCTATGACGCGGTATGCTCGTCTGATTCAACCAACACACCCTTAATTTGGTGCGACTTACCGCGGAAGAAAGCGATCGCTTCCTCCTTTTGGTTGTAAACTGTGATGTCGTAGACACCGGTGCGGCCCTTACGGTGGCGCTCTTCTGCAATGGCGGTCAGCGTATCGTCTTTAAACGCTGGTGCAGCAAAATCGATGCTGCAGCCGCTTGCGACAGTGACCTGGTTGTAACTGTTACACGCATGTGCAAATGCAGTGTCCGCCAGACTGAAGATCATGCCGCCATGGCAAATATCGTGGCCATTTAGCATCGGCTCTGTGACCACCATGCTGAGCTTGGCAAAGCCTGGTCGAGTTTCCTCGATTTGCATACCTAAGGCGTGAGCCGCTCGGTCGTTAGCATGCATCGCTTGGGAGCACGCCTGTGCAAGTTGATCTGGGCTCATTAGAGACCTCCGGCCACTTTGCGGCGAATCAATGGCGATGTGCGATAACGATCTTCGCCATACGTGTTTGCCAAGTTATCAAGAACAGCTTGGATAGTGCCAAGGCCGACAGCATAAGCCCACTCGATCGGGCCAAACGGATAGTTCACACCGCCTTTCATAGCGATATCCACATCAGCTTCTGAGCACACTTGCTGGTTGACTGCATCAAAGCCTTCATTCGCTAGCATTGCGACGGTACGCATCACAACCATACCCGGAACGTCATCGATGACCGATACACCCTTGCCGATCGCTTGGAAAAGCCCTGCAGCGGCTTGGAGGGCTGCTTCATCAGCTTGGTCAGCAGGAGCGAGTGCGATGCGTTTTGCAGCGTTGTAGTCCAGCGCCAGATCAAAGTGGATCAGGTTACTATTGCGTTGCTGAGCTGCACGCTGAGTTGTCATCTGGCCGTTTGTCAGACGCAATGTTGCGTTACCGACGGTGATACTGCCTTCGCCCTCGTCGACGCGAGTCACTTTAAGACCAGCGTCTATCATGAGCTGTACGAGTGGCTCAGCTACGCCTAGATCACCTTCGATTGTCACGTGAGCTGGTGCCTTTTGGGGTGCTGCGGTGGCAGGAGATGGCTTCTCTGCGGTCTCGCTATAGTCATAGAAACCGCGGCCGGATTTGCGACCGAGGTGGCCTGCATTAACCAGTTCTTGCTGAATCAGTGATGGTAAAAAGCGCTGATCGTTAAAGTACGCGGCGAACACGGAGCTTGTAACCGCGAAATTAACATCGTGACCAATCAGGTCCATCAGCTCGAAGGGGCCCATGCGGAACTGGCCCGCATCACGTAAAATCGCATCGATAGTCGCTTCGTTGCTGCCGCCTTCTTGCAGTACGCGTAGGCCTTCAGCATAAAACGGGCGCGCTACACGGTTGACGATAAAGCCCGGCGTAGATTTTGCGCGTACCGGCTTTTTGCCCCACGCCTCTGACAAGCTGTAGATGGCATCCGCTACGGCTGGATCGGTATCCAGGCCAGAGATCACCTCAACCAGCTTCATGATCGGCGCGGGGTTGAAGAAGTGCATACCCACCAAGTTTTGCGAACGCGTTAGCTGGCTACCAATGGCTGTGACTGAGATAGAGGAGGTGTTGGTGGCCAAGATCGTATCGGCCGCACAAATCTCTTCAAGCTCGGCGAACACTTGCTGCTTGATATCTAAGCGCTCGACGATGACTTCAATCACAACGCGGGAAGGCGCAAAGTCCTGTAGCGAGTTAGCCAGAGTGATGCGCGAGAGTAGCGTATCTACCTCTTCTTGAGTCATGCGGCCGCGCGTTACCAGTTTCGCTAGCCCTTTTTCGATACCTTCTAAGCCGCGTTGCGCTGCGCCTTCCATTGCGTCAAATAGGATTACCGGATGGCCAGCTTTCGCTGCGACTTGTGCAATACCAGCACCCATCGTGCCAGCACCGATCACACCAATAACCGCCGTTGAGTCAATTGTGATCATCGGTTTATTGTCCTTTGAATTCTGGCTTACGTTTCTCCATGAAGGCAGCAACGCCTTCACGGTAGTCTTCAGTGCGGCCTGCTAATGTTTGTAAGTCACGCTCGAGATCAAGCTGCTCATCAAAAGAGTTGGTTGCAGATGCTTGAATAGCACGCTTGATAAGCGCCAAGCCTTTCGTTGGTTGTGTCGCAAAGTGCTGTGCCATAGCACGCGCTTCATCTTGTAGGGCGTCGTCTTCGCATGTCTTCCAGATCATCCCCCACTGCTCAGCTTGCTCTGCCGAGATCTTGTCGCCAAGCATCGAAAGCGCCATTGCGCGTGCTGGGCCAACCAAGCGTGGTAGCGTCCAAGTACCGCCGCAATCAGGCACAAGACCGATCTTGCAAAAAGCTTGGATAAAGGAAGCCGATTTAGCGGCAAGAACGATGTCACAAGCGAAGGCGATGTTGGCGCCAGCACCTGCCGCTACGCCGTTCACTGCGCAGATAACTGGCATCTCTAGTGCGCGTAAGCTGCGCAGCAGAGGGCTGTAGTTCTTCTCGATCGATTCACCTAGGTTCGGGCGCTCTGCTCCTGGGGCGACGTTGCGGTCACTCAAATCTTGGCCGGCGCAGAAGCCGCGGCCATTACCTGTTAACAGCAGGCAGCGTACGGACGCATCTTTTTTCACTTCTTTCAGGGCGCTACGCACTTCAGCGTGCATCTGAGTGTTGAAGCTGTTCAGGCTGTCAGGGCGGTTAAGCGTCAGTACGGCAACGCCTTCGGTAATTTCAAACTGGATCGTTTCGTATGACATCTTCTTATTTTCCTTTGAATTCTGGCTTACGTTTTTCCATAAAGGCAGCAATACCTTCATTACGATCTTGGGTCGCAGCGAGCATTGTGAACGCTTTGCGTTCGATATTTAAACCACTATCCAACGTGGTTTCATAGGCTTTCAATAGGGATTCTTTAGCAAGGCGGACGGCAATCGGTGGCTTGGTTGCAATCTTCTTAGCAAGCTCCATCGCGCGCTCAAAACTGCGTTCTGGGATGGTCACTTCACTAATCAAGCCAAAGTCACGTGCTTGTTCGGCACTGATAAACTCACCGGATAGTACTAATTGCATCGCCATCGACTTACCAATCGTGCGAATTAAGCGCTGAGTGCCGCCAGCACCTGGAATGATGCCTAGGTTGATCTCTGGTTGGCCAAACTGGGCGTTGTCGCCTGCGATAACGATGTCACAGTGCATCACCAGCTCGCAGCCGCCACCAAGGGCAAAGCCATTCACAGCCGCAACGATGGGCTTAGGAAATTGAGCGATAGCGCGCCAGTGGGCTGGGCGTGGATCGTTCATGACGCCTACAGCATCCAGCGATGCCATCTCTTTGATATCGGCTCCTGCAGCGAATACTTTGTCATTGCCGGTGATAAGCACAGCCTTTACGGTTTCGTCGTCTTTCGCCTGCGCGAGAACATCTGCGATTTCGCTTAGCAGTTGGGTGCGCAAGGCGTTATATGCCTCTGGGCGATTCAGACGAATTGTTAGTACACCGTCTTGAACACTGTCGACCAAAATATCTTCGTAGGTTTGCATGAATGTGCGCCTTGTTGTGTTACTTATCGTTATTCGTTGTAGATTACCCTAAAAATGCAAAGGGATACAATATTTATGATTTAAGTCATTTATTGTGTATCATTAATTGGCGGTTGCATTTTGTTACAAGTAAGCCGCTTGGTTCTCCATCAAAGTCTATTAATGCTGGGGTTCTGGGCGATTTTTCTCGGCTCTTCTCATCGTTGGTGGCAACTTTAAGTCGGCTCAGTTTATTAAAATGATACGCACAAGAGGCTTGGGAGGTGCACTGAGTCTTTGCTAGTAAATATGCCGAGAAGAGATGTTTATCCTATCACTGAGACGCTTAATGCAAAGGATAGTGGAATACCCTTAGCGTTATGCGTTATAAAGCTCTATGCCACGGCTATGTGGCCACTATCTAGTTAGCGAGCAAGGAGAATAATAATGAAGGTTTACCAGATTGATGGCGTCACGCCAGTTATCCATCCAACGGCGTATGTGCATCCAACCGCAGTGCTCATCGGAGACGTTATTATTGGGCCGCGTTGTTATGTCGGTCCAGCTGCTTGTTTGCGTGGTGATTTTGGACGCCTAGAGCTGAAAGAGGGGGCCAATATTCAAGATACCTGCGTGATGCATGGTTTCCCGAACAGCGATACAGTGGTTGAGGAAGATGGCCACATTGGGCACGGTGCTGTGTTGCATGGCTGCACGGTCAAGCGCAATGCATTGGTTGGCATGAACGCTGTAGTGATGGACGGCGCGGTCGTTGGAGAGTCCTCTATTGTTGCTGCGAGTGCGTTTGTAAAGGCTAAATTCGAGGTGCCGGCGAAGTCTTTGGTTGCTGGGTCGCCGGCGCGGATTATCCGTGAGCTATCCGAGCAAGAGATTGAGTGGAAATCGAAAGGCACGGCTCAATATCAAGATCTGGCCGTGCGGAGCCTAAGCACGATGCGCGAAGTTGATGCTTTGACTGAGATTGAACCTGACCGCAAGCGCATGGAAATTCCCGAAGACGTTAAGCCACTGTATCAACTCAAAGAGGAAGCATAGGTTCAATACATGGGCGAGTTCCCACCTTGGAACTAGTCTGCCCCAATATCCGAGAAATGGGGCCAATTCTTACGAATAACCGGGCTATCCTCACGCCAGCCGTGGCAGGTATTTATGATCGCAGGTTTTGGGTTGCCCGGTTCCCACTCCTTTTCATCGATACGCACATGATACGTGGCTTGATAGGCCGCTGTGGCGAGTGGGCCGAGCATCTCTAGTAGATGCGTACAACCATTGGTGGCCCCAAAGAGATCTTTTGTGATTTTGGTAAAGCCCGGTTTTATTTGCAGCCCAACAAGTTTTTTGTAGGCTTCGCTAATCTCCTTACAGTGTTGATAAGGTGTGCTATCCATGCTTGCCTCTGCCGCCAGAATGTTGAGCTCTAGATCAATAGTGATACGGATCATCATGTCATGAATCGCTTCACCGGCGGGTATCTCACCTGACGCTCGACCGTGTGATTTTATGTCGTGGTCTTTTACATCGACGAGGTGGCCTTCGATATCCCAGAGGCCGTCTTGGCGCAGATAGCCTTTGCAGGTGACGGTACGGGTGTGTTGTTGGACACGTTCGACAGGTGGTGAGAGTGGCATAGTTATTCTCGTTGATTTTGCATAGTTCAAAATAGGAGCTGAAGGCTAAACAGCTTAGCCGATATGTGCAAGGTCAAGATGTTGATAAAACAAGTCACGGAGCCTGCAGGGTGGCGGTGTGCTTCAAGCGTCGGGGTATGGTGGACTAGCTAGGCTAGCTGTTGCCGTGAGTGCGATAGATAATCACATATCACACTAAATAGTGGCTGAGAGCCTTGACCAAGCCAACGCTTGAAAGGGTTAGAAGTAAGATAATAACGCCCCATTTAAGCTGAGTTTCATCACACGCTTTAAATAGCCGAGCGCCGATAATAACCCCAGCGAGCATAGGCAGCAGCATAATCATGCTTTGAAATAGCATCGCTGAGCTATACAGGCCGCGATGTGTCGCTACGCCGATGAAAATAATATCGGTTGCAAAGAAGAAGGCGACCAGCGTAGCGCGCATCATGGCAATGGGTAGGTTCGCTGCCGCTAAAAACGCGGCGACAGGTAATCCACCCACGGCGGCAGCGCCGTTGCATAACCCTGAAAATAGCCCCAGCGTACCGTAGGCAAACGCTCCTGTAGCGCCCTTGTAACGCCACCCGGATAGGAGCAATAAGCTCAAGCATAGAATGAGTCCAGAAATGGCTACGCGTAAAAGCTCTGCGGGCAGCAGTACGAGTGCGGTGATTCCGATAGGCGTCGCAACGGCAGTGCCAAGTAGTAAAAAAGAGAGAGGTCGCCAAGCGATATGGGCCCATATCCCCTTAGCCATCTGTAAGCTTGCTGCGATTTCAAGCAAGGCAACCATCGGTACGATTTGGCTTGGCGCCAGAAACAGTGTCCCGGCAGCAACCACAAGGCCAGAAAAGCCGAAGCCAATGCACCCTCTAATGACACCAGCAAACGCAACGATGACGATTAAAGCAACCCATTGTGTTGTCTCCATGCTTGGTTCTCCTCTTGATGGCGCGCTAGCCAAAGGTTAGTGGTTGCGGGCGTTAGAGGCGTAGATCCAGAATCTAGGCGGGCTTTGGGGCCATTCGATAAGTCATCAGCTGGGGACAGCGCGAAGAGCAGAGGTTCCCCGCATCATTAGAACTAAGCGCTTTAGATACCGCCAAAGCGCTTGTAGAAGTGGGGCGCGGGTTCTGGGAGCGGGCCATCCGCCGTCTCTTGAGTCGCTGATAGAAACGCTTCAGCAGGCTCATGGATCTTTCGGTAGATATTACGGCACAGTACACGAGCCGATGTACCAACCCAGTCAGCAGGCAATAGCTTTTCAGGAAGACGAGGATCTTTAAGCAGCAAGCGGCGGTAGTGATGGATCATCAAAATACGCAGTTGGAAGCACTGCTCAGGGTCTAGCTCGGTCTCGCCCTCTAGTGCCCGCAGCAGCGGTCTAAAACGATCAAGAAAGGCTTGATAGCCCTGAGAAAGCTCTTCAAGGTTCCAGCACTCGTGCACAAGCTGTTTCAGCGGAGCTGAGGTAAGATTCTCGATGAGTGAAGCTTTCATATGAATGATATCGTTGCTAACACACAGCTCCTGCAACGTTTCGTTGATCTCAGCCATATCGGCCATCGGGTGAGCCATCACTCCGGGCGCAATGTTGCCAAAACCTTGCCACTCCAGCTCTTTTTTCAGCACTTTGCGCAGTTCGTTATCGAGCTGGGTGTTGATGAGTAGATCCCACTTACCTTGCCATTCGGGGTAGAGTTCGGCGTAAACACGCTTAAATGCACTCTCAAAGCGGCGTCGGCCTGTCTCGGTTAAGCTGTAATAACTGCGTCTACCCACCTGATTGGAGGTTAACCAGCCATCCTTGGTTAGCCGGAAAATTGATGTACGAACTAAACGCTGATTGAGCCCAAGTGGCTCAAGTAGCTGAATTAAGCTGCCGAGCCAAACTGACCCACCACGGGGCGCGATTGCATCACCGTAGATCGTGATAATGATAGAGCCACCCCGAATAGGTCGTTGATTTTTAAACTCTTCAATCAGCTCTTCTGCGTATTTTAGTTTCTTCATCTGATTCCTGTATCACTTCACTAGAGCGACTCAGTGGGCGTTTTAATAACAAAACTATTGCACTCAAAACGTTGTTATAGCGAAAAAACGTAACAAGCACCATATGAGGCACCATTTAATCTGTTCTCTTCGGTCTGATCGCGTAAAAATTGAGCATAAGCCTAAAGTATAAAGTGATACTCAATAGATGCTGATGTATTCTGTTTTGTATCATATGATGAAAAACATCAAGACACGGTTTTACGCAGAACCATATAGTCGTCAGCGTATGGCTATATGGCCGACTCATATTATCTTAGTGTTTGCTAAAGTTGCTTCGCTAATACGTAATTGAAGTCTTTCCAGTTTGGAAAATATCTTCTGCATGAGCTAAAGGTTATCCGTTTAAGTAATTCGGGTATCTTTTGATAAGCATCAACATTTTTAATGTTGGGGCCCTGATTATGTGATACAAAAAAACCGAGGGTTTACGTGTTTACTGTGCCCAGACAGAACGCATAGCGTTACCTAGCACAGCCGTAGCCCGAAGGATGATTCTAATAACAAACTAGCCATCAAAGTGGTGGTAATTTAGCCAGGAGAGCAGATCAATGATAAGAAGAAACTTCCTGAAAGTAGCAGGTGCACTGACACTAGGTATGGCACTGTCCGGTCAAGCTTCAGCAGAAACCGTTCTGCGTGTAGGCAGCTGGTTGCCACCAACTCACCCACAAAACGCCGTTGTATGGCCAACGTGGTCTAAGTGGGTTGAAGAAGCTACTGAAGGTCGCGTAAAGGTTAAGGTTGAGTATGGCCTAGGCCACCCGAAGACGATGTTTGACCTTGTGGAAGATGGCGCAATTGATGCCAGCTTCAGTTATCACGGTTACGTGCCAGGTCGCTTTAAGTTGACTCAAGGTATCGAGCAGCCATTGCTGGGTGTCAATGCAGAGGCCGCATCTGTAGCTCACTGGCGTGTGCACAACAAATACTTCGCGAAAGCTGAAGAGCACGATGGCGTTGAGCTGCTGGCGTTGTTTACGCACGGCCCGGGCCAAATCCACATGGCTGAACCGATCAAGAGCCTGGCTGATCTTAAGTCTAAGAAAATTCGTCTAGGTGGCGGTGTTCAAGGTGAACTTGGCAAGCGCATGGGCGTGACCGCTGTGGGCGCACCGGCTCCTAAAGTCTACGAGATGATGCAGCAGGGCGTTATCGATGGCGTATTCATCCCAATGAGTGAGCAAAAGTCACTGCGCTTGAAAGAAGTTGCGAAGAACGTTGTTCATCTACCAGGCGGTATGTACCTCGGTAGTTTTGCGATGTTCATCAACCCTGATTTCCTAGATGGCCTTAGCCAGAAAGATCGTGATGCGGTGATGGCTGTATCCGGCGAGAAGTTGTCGGCAATGGCCGGTAAGGCGTGGGATCAAGGTGACCGCGAGGGTGTTGAGGCTGCTAAGGCTGATGGCGTAAACATCATCGAAGTGGGCGCTGATGATAGCTTCGCGAAGGAGTTCCGCGAGCTTGTTGAGGGTATGGACGAAGAGTGGATCGAGAGCGTTAAGAGCCGTAAGGTTGACGCGAAGGCCGCACTTGCAGAGATGCGTGAAATTGCACGTAATTACGGCAAGTAAGGAGTCATTGTATGGCATTTAGTGCCTGGTTATCAGCGCACTATGAAGAGAAAGGGCCAATCAAATGGTTGGCCTTTGCTCTGGAATTAGTCGCCGCTTTAACGCTGTTCTTTTTGATGATTCTGACTTGCGCGGATGTCGTAGGTCGCTATTTCTTTGGTAATTCAGTTGATGGTGCAACCGAGCTAACCGAGATCGGTATTGCGGTTCTAGTATTCGCTGAGATGCCGGTTGTTACTTGGCGCGGTGGTCACGTCGTGGTCGATATTCTGGACCGGATGTGGGGCAATGTTGCTCTTAAAGCATTGGGTTTGCTATCTGCGCTGTTGATGTCTGGGTCTTTGTACTATCTAGGTGTGCGCATCTATCAGCTAGCCGAGCGCTCTCTTCGTCGTGAAGAGGTAACAGAGCTGCTCGAGTTGCCAGTCGGCTACATCGTTCAGTATATCGCTGTGATGAGCTGGCTAACGGCTGCACTAATGATCAGCTACGGCGTCTATCGCCTGTTCACGGAAGAGCGCAGCTGAGCCTGACCTCCAAAGTTTGTGTTTTATAGGTAACTTAGTATGACAACCGCTCTTATCGGTTTCGCGATACTGTTGTTCTTGATCGTGGTTATCCGTATCCCTATTGCCTTCTCTATGGGTATTGTTGGTTTTTTCGGTTTTGCGGCCGTCCAGGGATTAACGTTCGAAAACTTCGCGGATTTTAACTGGAAGCCAGCCTTGAGTATGGCGTCCAAACGTATCGTGGATACAGCACAGGAATACAGCCTGTCAGTTATTCCACTCTTTATTCTCATGGGTAACCTAGTGACCAAGTCAGGGTTATCGCAGGAGCTTTATCGCGCTTCCTATGCCTTTTTAGGGCATAAGAAAGGTGGTTTGTCGATGGCAACGGTCGTGGCCTGCGGTGGTTTTTCGGCGATTTGTGGCTCTAGCTTGGCAACTTCGGCAACGATGGCGAAGGTAGCGATGCCGCCAATGCGTAAGTACGGCTACGCGGATTCGCTGGCAACGGCATCTATCGCAGCCGGTGGTACGCTGGGTATTTTGATTCCGCCTTCAGTTATTCTTGTTATCTATGGCTTGTTGACTGAAACGAGTATCCGTGAGCTGTTTGCTGCAGGTTTCATTCCAGGATTCTTGGGAATCTTCCTCTATCTGATGGCAGTGAAGTACGTTGTTTGGCGTAACCCAGAAGCGGGTCCTTGTGGCGAGAAGTTCACGTGGAGCGAACGTCTGCAAGCGTTGAATGGCGTGTGGGGTGTATTAATACTCTTCACTATCGTTATGGGCGGTATTTACTTAGGTATCTTTACCCCAACTGAGGCTGCCGGTATTGGTGCCGGTGGTGCGTTTGTGATTGCGCTGGCGCGCAAGTCACTGTCCTTTGGTAGCTTGTTCGACATCTTAACAGACACCGCACGTACCTCAGCGATGCTGTTTTCGGTACTGATTGGTGCGTTGATCTTCTCGAACTTTATCAACCGTGCAGGCCTACCGGATGAGTTGCTGACCTTCGTTACCGGCCTCGATGTCTCTCCGATGATGGTTATTTTTGTCATCTTATTGGTTTACATCGTGCTGGGCATGGTATTTGAAAGCTTATCAATGCTGCTGCTAACGGTGCCAATCTTCTTCCCACTGGTGCAGAGTTTGGGCTTCGATCTTGTTTGGTTCGGTATTGTTGTCGTTGTTGTTACCGAAATCAGCCTGATTACTCCGCCTGTTGGTATGAACGTCTTTGTGCTTAGTGCTGTCCTTCGGGATATCAAAGCAAGCACTATCTTTAAAGGTGTTACGCCGTTCTGGTGTGCCGATATTTTGCGTCTGATATTGATCACGCTCATTGCACAGATATCGCTATTTTTACCAGAATTACTGTATCGATAGCTTTTACTCATAGGGTGCTGCGGCACCCTTTTTTATCCCTTATTGGTAGCCAATGTGCTGCCATATCTACCTGAGGTGACATTATGCTACCTGATGTAAAACGTATTCTTTATGCTTCTGATATTGAGTCAGGGTCGCGCCCTGCATTCCGTGCGGCGATCAGCATGGCAGGGCATTACGATGCGCAAGTGACTTTCTTAAACGTGATTGAGCCATTGAACTCTACTGCACGAAATCTTGTTAAAACGATGATGAGCGATGAAATGCTCAGCGAGATGCACGATGAGAGTGTTAATCACCTAAAGCAAAAGCTGGTGGAGCGTATCGAGCAGTTCTGCGACCAAGAGCTTGATGAATCTGAAAAGATGAAAGAAGGGCAGGTCGTTCCGCGTGTGGAAGAGGGAAGTGCCGACAAGGTGATTCTTGAGGTAGCGGATGAGATCAACGCCGATCTGATTGTCATGGGTACTCGCACCCACTCATCAGTAGGGCAGTTCTTCCTAGGCTCAACAGCGAATCGCGTGATGACTCACACTAAACGTCCCGTTTTGATTATTCCTCTTAAGTAACGTTTATCTACGATTTGGAAATAATCTTCTTCAACAGAAGTGCTTATTCTCCAAGATAGGATTCGGTATCTTGAATACCAATCAGAAAGGCCTGCTCATGTAGGCCTTTTCTATGCTGTATAACAGAGACAATCAGAATTTCAGGTAGGTGATAACCATGGCGAAGAAGCCGTTTGCATCCTCAGCGGATTTGGGTGAGAAAGTTGAAACGTTGGAAGTACTAGCAGAGGGTGTTTACGCTCTGACAGCGGAAGGCGATCCGAACGTCTGCGCGGTTGAAGGTGAAGACTTTATCGTTGCGTTTGAAGCGCGCGCTACACCAAAGGCTGCAAACGATTGGTTAGAGCAGCTACGTGAGCACACAGACAAGCCGGTTAAGTACCTTGTTCTTTCTCACTACCATGCGGTACGTGTGCTGGGTGCATCTGCTTACAACGCCGAATCTATTATCGCTCACGAAAAAACTAAGTTCTTGATCGAAGAGCGTGGCATGCAGGATTGGGCAAGTGAATTTGGCCGTATGCCCCGCTTGTTCCGTGAGCCAGATGGCATTCCTGGCCTGACGCATCCAGATATCGTGTTCAATGACCGTCTTGAGATTCCTCTGGGTGGCGATCGTGGTAGCTTGGTGTTGCAATACTGCGGCCGTGGCCACACGGCTGGCGATATCGTTGCTTGGTTACCAAAGCAAAAGATCTTGTTCGCAGGTGACTTGGTTGAAGCTGCTGCGGCACTTTACACCGGTGATGCATTCCACTTCGACTGGGCATCTGAAACACTCGACAACGTTAAAGCGTTCGAAGCGGAAGTACTGGTGGGTGGTCGTGGCGCTGTTGCGCATGGTCGCGAGGCGGTTGATGCGGCTATCGAGCAGACGCGTGGTTTCTTGAACGGCATGATCGAGAAAGTGGGCGAAGTCCACAAACGTGGCGGCACGCTGAAGGAAGCGTTTGAAGCGACACATGAACACCTAGAGCCAAAATTCGGCATGTGGCCGATCTTTGAGCACTGCCTGCCGTTTGACGTGCAGCGCCTGTGGGACGAGTTCGAAGGCACTGACTGGCCGCGTATTTGGACTGATGAGCGTGACCAAGAAGTTTGGGATCAGTTACAAGACTAATCTTATTTGCTTTTCAAAAGCCCTCGTTTGAGGGCTTTTTTATTTCCGAATCTAGGAAAATCGCCAAGACTTTCTTATAGTCTAACTTGGTTCAAACAAGGGGTAAGGCTGATGGATGTATTGGCGGCAATGGGTGTTTTCGTCAAGGTTGTTGACCTAAAAAGCTTCTCGCTTGCGGCAGCGGAACTTGGCGTGTCTAGCTCATCGGTTAGTAAGCAAATATCCCAGTTGGAGCAGCACGTCGGTGCCCGTTTGTTGCAGCGTACGACACGTCGTTTGTTCGTTACCGAGGTGGGTGAGGCCTATTACGAGAAGTGCCAAAACATCCTCGCTGAAGTCGAGGAGGCGGAGAGCCTTGTCTCCCAGTTGCAGGGTGAACCGCGCGGCATCCTCAAAATCACTTGCAACATGACGTTCGGTCAGATGCAGCTCTCCAAGGCCATACCCGAGTACATGCGGCTGCATCCTGATGTGAAAGTCGATGTGACGCTAGATGACCGCGCGCCGGATCTTATCCGCGATGGCTTTGATATGGCGATCCGTATCGCTGACCCGCATCTCCCTGACTCTAGCTTGGTGGCGCGTGAAATATCCAAAATACCGATGTATATCTGCGCGACGCCGCAATATCTTGAAGAACATGGCACACCGGAGTCCCCAGCGGCGCTGGTGGATCACAACTGTCTTATTTTCGTGCATGCAGCTAACGCCAATCAGTGGTCCCTGTTTAAGGCGGGGGAGCAGTCTACGGTGCAGGTGAGCGGTGATATGCGGGCCAATAATAGCCTTGTCGTGCGTGAATCTGCGTTACAACATCGTGGTATCGCAAACTTGGCTGATTTCGTGATCGAGCGCTTTGCAACGAGTGGTGATTTAGTTCGAGTATTTCCAAGCTACCAGCCTGAACGGTTGTCTATCTTCGCAGTTTACCCTGACCGCAAGTATATCTCACCGAAGGTCAGCTCGTTCATCTCTTTTTTCCAGCAGTGGTTAGCTGACCATCAGCTACAAAATTTGTGGGCTGACGGCTAAGTTTCTGAGGCTTTTCTTTCCTAATTAGAAACAATCTTCTTCGGGTGAACTGGATTATCCAGCGCATCGATTACGGTATCTTTGGTTTATCAAATGACAGTGGCACGTATGCGAATAGCGTGCTTGCCATATGTAAAGGAACTAAAGCGAGAGTAATTCGATGCTTAACACGTACAATTTCCCGGAATTCGATTATATCCGGTCGGCTGATCAGGATGCTGACCGCCCGGTAAAACATCCTGTTGTCATTATCGGAGCAGGTCCTGTGGGCATGGCGGCTGCGGTTGACTTGGCTCAGCACGATGTGCCGGTTGTCGTACTAGATGACAACAACACGGTGAGTGTCGGCTCCCGCGCGGTTTGTTACGCAAAGCGCTTTCTTGATATCTCCGACCGCCTAGGTGTCGGCCAGCGTCTGGTAGATAAAGGGGTGACATGGAACGTAGGGCGCGTTTTTCTCGATGAGGAGCAAATCTACAGCTTCAACATGCTGCCTGAAGACCACCATCGTCGTCCTGGGTTTATCAACCTGCAGCAGTACTATCTAGAAGAGTACTATGTTGATCGTATCAACCAGCTCGAAAAAGCGGACCTGCGCTGGAAGAACAAGGTGGTTAACGTGGCACAAAATGACGGCTACGTTACGTTATCTGTTGAAACGCCTGAAGGTGCTTACCAGATTGAGGCCGAATATGTTATCGCGTGTGACGGAGCTAACTCTCGTGTTCGCGCGATGTGTGGTCTTGAGTCGAAAGGCCAAATTTTCCAAGACCGCTTCTTAATCGCCGATGTGGTAATGGATCCTAAGAAGTTCCCGCCAGAGCGTTGGTTCTGGTTCAACCCGCCTTTCCATGAAGGCCAATCGACGCTACTACACCGTCAAGCTGATAACGTATGGCGTATCGATTTTGACTTAGGCTGGGATGCTGATCCTGAAGAGGAGAAGAAGCCAGAGAAGATCATTCCTCGCGTTAAAGCCTTCTTGGGTGATGATGTTGAGTTCGAACTGGAGTGGGCTTCCGTTTACACCTTCACATGCCGACGCATGGATAAGTTCCGCCACGGTAACATCTTCTTTGCCGGTGATGCGGCGCACCAAGTTTCGCCATTCGGTGCACGTGGTGCTAACTCCGGTATCGAAGACGCTGAGAACTTAGCGTGGAAACTCAAGATGGTTATGCAAGGCGATGCGGCGCCAGCGTTGCTGGATAGCTACTCGGATGAGCGTGTTTTTGCTGCTGATGAGAACATCCTTAACTCTACGCGAAGCACCGATTTCATCACGCCGAAAAATCAGATCAGCCGCGTGTTCCGAGATGCCGTTCTGAAACTGGCTAAAAACTATAGTTTCGCTCGTCCATTGGTGAATAGTGGCCGTTTGTCGGTTCCGCCATTTTTGACAGAGTCTCCGCTCAATACGCCGGATCAAGATAAGTTTAACTGTAAAGTCGTTCCTGGTGCGCCATGCACCGATGGCTCAATTCTGCGAGCGGGTAAAGAGGACTTCTTGCTGAGCTGTTTGGGTAATGTCTTTAATGGTTTGCTATATGCAGAGAGCGCCAGTGATCTAACACCTGAGTTGCTAGCGGAGCTTTCAAGTCTTGCTGAGCAGCCTGTGCCGATCAAAACGGTCGTGGTAGCGCCGCATGAACTTGCCGTTGAGTTGCCAAGTGGCGTGGAGCTTGTGGTCGATCAGTATGGTGTTGTGAAAGAGCGTTTGGATGCTGCGGCTGGGACTTTCTATTTGACGCGTCCTGATCAACTGGTCACCGCACGTATGCGCCAGTTCAATCGTGAGTCTGTTGTGGCTGCGCAACACAAAGCATTGGGTAAGTAAGGAATACACTATGAGTAAATTAATCACTGAGCCAAATCTTGCACGTCCAGATGACTTCTATCAGGTGTTGACGGATCTGCATCGCGACCTTACTGATGAACAGAGCGCAGATGTTAATGCGCGCCTCATTTTGCTACTCTCCAATCATATCGGCGATCACGATGTGCTGGAAGAGGCGATGAAAATTGCAAAAGAGCACCTAGTTTAAACCTGCCGTTTGTGCAACAGCCCAGCATTTGCTGGGCTTTATACGTTATGCACTCGAGAATTCGGAGTTGTTACAGATGATTCTATATGATTATTGCCGCTCCTCTGCGGCTTACCGTGTACGTATTGCCCTTAACCTAAAGGGACTTGCGTACAAGCAAATTCCCGTCAATCTGGTTACCGGAGAGCAGCGAGCAGAAGCGCATTTGGCGCGTAACGATCAAGGTTTGGTGCCGGTGTTAGTAGACCAAGGTGTTGAACTGACGCAGTCTTTGGCGATCTGTGAGTACCTCGATGATGCTTATCCTGAAACCGCTGCTTTGGTCTCTGGTTCTGCCGTTGCGCGTGCACAGCAGCGAGCATTTGCGCAAGCGATTGCATGTGATATCCACCCGATCAATAACCTTCGCGTTTTGCAGTATTTGGTTGGCGAGGTAGGTGCAACCGAGGAGCAGAAGTTGGCTTGGTATCGTCACTGGGTCGAGAAAACCTTTGCTGCGCTTGAAGCGAAACTGGTCGCTCGGCCTGAGCAAACCGCGTTCTGCTATGGTGATGTACCATCACTGGCGGATGTCTGCTTGGTTCCACAGGTCTTCAACGCTAACCGCTTTGAGGTGGATATGTCAGCATATCCAACGCTTGCTGCTGTTGATGCGCATTGCCAGAGCTTGCCGGCTTTTTCTGATGCTCACCCTGCCAAGCAACCCGGCGCTTAGTTAAATGGGGCTGAAGTTCTTCAGCCCTCTCTTCCTTGATGACGATGTTTGCCTATAATGCCAATATAGGGTTCCTTGGAGTGAACAAGTCATGACGCCTTTAACGGCACAAGCGCTACTTGAACTGATCCCCCTTGATCGGCTGAAAGAAGCTTCAACCTTTGGTGCACTGTCGGGTTCGGCAATCGAATACTTATTGCATAAAGGTTCGCTCCTGAAGCTATCAAAGGGCGAGGCCCTCTATCAATATGGCGACCCCGGCGGCTGCTTTTATGTTGTCTTAGATGGCGCACTTGCTTTCTATAAGCACCATGAAGGAAAAATGCTTTATATCCGCGACTTTTGTTTTGGTGAAGAGTTGGGCTTTATGGCGATGGTTGCGTTGCATCATCGTGTTGGAAGCGCAGAGGCCGCCGAGGATACTATCGTTCTTGAGGTCAGCTGCGGCCTTTTTCACGATCTTCACGATACGATGCCAGCTGATTTTGGCGTGCTGCTTTTAAACCTATCGCGAGAGATGGCTCGTGTTGTACGGGAGCTTGAGAATCGTATCGTCAAACTTGAGCTACCCGAGTAACGGGCGCGATTTCTAACCTACCGCTTCGCATAATGACCTGCTACAGTGGCGTGCCAACCCACTGAATAATGGAGAGTTTTATGAAGGCGGTCTTCCTTGATTTGCAAAGCTTAGATGATTTGGACTTGAGTGCGTTGGAAGCATCCGTCGATGAGTTGGTCACCTACATGGGGACAACCGCTGCTGAAGTGGCGGAGCGAATCCAGGATGCGGATGTTGTGATCACCAACAAAGTTGTCCTGAATGCTGAGCAGATAGCTGCAGCTAGCCAACTGAAAATGATCGCGGTGGTTGCGACTGGCGTGAACAATATCGATCTCGATGCTGCCAAACGCCGCAATATCGCTGTTTACAACTGCCAAGCTTATGGCGTGCCCTCGGTGGTTCAACATACGGTCAGCCTCATGTTGGCACTGCATACCAATTTGTTGAACTATGACCGCGCGGTGCGCGAGGGCGAATGGCAAAAATCGCCCCAGTTCTGTTTATTAGACTACCCCATTCGAGAGCTGGCTGGACGTACGTTAGGCGTGATCGGTTACGGTGCACTTGGGCGCGGTGTTGCGGAAATTGCGCGTGCGTTTGGTATGCAGGTGCTCGTAGCAGCACGTGATGAACATGATAAGCGCCCAGGTCGCTTGCAATTAGCTGACCTGCTGCCGCAGGTGGATGTATTAACGATCCACTGCCCCTTAACGGCTTCAACCCAAGATTTGATAGACGAGGCTGCTTTGGCACAGATGAAGTCTGATGCCGTGCTGATCAATGTGGCGCGTGGTGGTGTTGTGAATGAGTTGGCTTTGGCGGCCGCGCTACGTGAGGGGCGTTTAGCGGGTGCTGCGACAGATGTTCTAACGCAAGAGCCACCCACCGACGACAATCCACTCCTTGCAGGAGATATTCCGAACCTTATCGTAACACCGCATAGCGCGTGGGGCAGTAAGGAAGCACGCCAGCGCATCATCGGCCAAACGGCGGACAATATACTGGCATTTAAAGCCGATAAGGGCGGCTATCGCGTTGCGTAGAGGCTAAACCTTGACCTAGAACGGTGCGGGTGAGCTAATCGCGATAGGCTCACCTGTAATCGGATGCGTAAAGGCGATATGTTCGGCATGCAGTAGCAGGCGGTCGGCCAACGCCAGCGCTGCTTCATCGGCGTAGAACGCATCACCAGCGATAGGATGCCCTAGCCATTGCATATGGACACGCAGTTGGTGAGAGCGGCCTGTTACTGGGGTGAGAGCAACGCGCGTGGCTTGTGCTAGTCGCTCCATCACTTGCCAATGGGTGCAAGCGGATTTGCCATCCACCGGATCGACAATCTGTAGTGGCCGCCGCTCCCAATCACAGCGCAGAGGCTGCTCTATGATGCCTGCGTCCTCGGTTGGATGGCCGCTGATAATAGCTTGGTAGCGCTTACTGACCTGTCGCTGCTGGAACAGTTGGCTCATGGCAGCATGTGCTTGCGCTGTGAGTGCCATGACCATCACGCCGGATGTTGCATAGTCTAAGCGGTGCACAATACGAGCGGTGGGGTGACTTTGGTTGCGCACTCTGCGGCCTAAACAGTTCTGCTTATCAGGCCCTTTGCCGGGCACTGAGAGGACTTGATCGGGCTTGACGACTACGATCAGATGCTCATCTTCATAAAGTACCGGAATCATCTTTTCTTTTGCTTCTCAAACAGCGCCATTGTCTCGACATGAGAGGTTTGCGGGAACATATCCATCAGACCAACTTTTTTAAGCACGTAGCCCTTTTCGGCTAACAACTTGGTATCTCGTGCTAACGCTGATGGCTCGCAGGAGATGTACAGGATGCTCTGCGCACGGGCAGGGAGCTGCTGAATCAGTTCGTATGCGCCGGAGCGTGGTGGGTCGAGCAGGATTTTGTTGTATTTCGCTTTAAACCAAGGCGTGTGCTTGCTCGGTTCTGCGAGGTCGGCACAGTAGAAGGAGCAGTTTGTTAACTGGTTCTTTGCCGCATTTTGCGTGGCGCGCTCAACCATCTCTTTAACACCTTCAACACCGAGCACTTCACCGGCACGAAGTGCCATGGGTAGCGTGAAGTTACCCAAGCCACAGAACAGGTCTAAAACGGTATCGTCTTTACTAAGGTCGAGCCATTCCAGCGCCTGCTCGATCATCGCCTCATTCACGGTGCGATTAACCTGCAAAAAGTCGCCTGGGGTAAAGGTGAGTGACAATTTACGATCCATGACAGCGTAGCTTAGCGGCTGTGGTGCACGTAACGGCTCCATGCCTTGATCCGTTTGCAGGAAAATATGGCAGTCCTGTACATCGGCAAAGGCGGCGACACGCTCGCGATCATCGTTCGAGAGGGCAGGCTTGCAGCGCAGTGTTACGGCCACCGTGGCATCACTCGCTTGAAGCTCGGCATGTGTTATCCGCTTTGGATGATCAAGTGTTTCCAGTAGATCGCGCAATGGGGCGATTAAAGCGTTGAGTGGGTCGACCAGGACCGGGCAGGTATCTATGTTGAGTAGCTTGCTACTTTTACGGCGACGAAAACCGACGATGATCTCACCGTTGCGCTGCAACTGATTGACCCCTAAACGTGCCGCCCGGCGATAGCCTGTAGGCGTTGACGTTATCGGTTGTACAATTGTTTGCGGTGTTGTGCCCCCAATGCGCTGTAGCTGCGCTAGCACACTCGCTTCTTTATCAACAATCTGTTGTGGCGCGGCTTGATGCTGGATCTGGCAGCCGCCGCACTCAGCGTAATGGTGACAGACCGGCACGGTGCGGTGCTCAGAAGCAACATCTATGGCAGTGACTTCCGCTTCATCAAAGCGCTTATGCCGCTGCGTCAGGGTTGCGGTCACTGTTTCATTGGGAAGGGCACCGCTGACAAAAATGGTTTTTCCCTCGTGCCGAGCGACACCCCGGCCGTCATGGCTGAGTGACTCAATCTGCAAGGTGATTGGTGTGGTATCGAGGGTAGGTTTTTTTTCCGCAGGGCGGCCAAATCGAATCGGTCGGGATTTCATGGAGACTCTCTATGTTTGATGCGCGCATTCTAGCACAAGCTTATCTGTTATAGTGTGGCCTCTGTTGAGTCTTGAAGTATGAGGTTTTAGCCGTGAGTGAGCATCCGTTCGCACCGTTTGTACGCATTTTGGGAAAAGGAAAAACGGGCTCCCGCTCGCTAACGCGAGAGGAGGCCCGAGACGCGATGACCATGATCCTTCAAGATGAAGTGCGTCCTGAGCAGTTAGGTGCGTTTCTGATGCTGTTGCGAGTAAAAGAGGAGGCACCGGAGGAACTCGCAGGCTTCGTTGATGCGGCACGTGCGGTGGCTTGTGCACCTGAGTCGCTGCATGTTGATCTAGATTGGTCGAGTTATGCCGGCAAAAAACGCCAGCTTCCGTGGTTCTTGTTAGCAGCGTTTGTGCTTGCTGAAAATGGCGAGCGTATTTTTATGCACGGCGTAAAAGGCCACACGGCGGGGCGTATCTATACCGAGGATATGTTGCAACTGTTCGGTTTGCAGCCTTGTCATGATTGGCAAGCGGTTAGTCAGTCGCTGGACTCACATGCTTTTGCGTTTATGAGCATCGATACGCTAGTGCCTAAGCTCGGCGATATTATCGAACTACGGAACATCTTTGGTTTACGCTCGCCCGTGCACACGCTATGCCGCCTGATTAACCCGCTGCAGGCTGAATATACCGTCGATGGTGTATTCCATCCGGCCTACGCCCCCATGCACCAGCAGGCGAGCTACCTGTTGGCGATGCAGAACAGCTTAACCATCCGTGGTGACGGTGGCGAAGCAGAGTTAAAACCTGATAGTGATTGCGAGGTACGCTGGATTCGCCAAGGGGAACTGTCGGATACCACATGGTCACGTATCTACGAGCGCCGATTAGTTAAGGACCCAAGCCTCGATGTAACCTTGTTACCTGCCGTTTGGCGTGGTGAGAAAAGCCATCAGTATGGAGAGGGAGCGGTGATCACGACACTTGCAGCCGTGCTTTTGTTGCGTGGGCGTGCTGCCGACCACGCTGAGGCGGTCGTTCAGGCGACCTCCATGTGGGAAAACCGCTCCCGCGAGCGGTTTCAGTAACCCAACGATTTAGTCGCGGCGCAGTTTATCTGAGATAGCGATAGGTGATGGATAGTTAAAGATGACCACATAGGTCGATATCAAAAAGGTCAGGATTGCGGTTGCCTGTATAACGTGTGATGCAACCTGACCAATCATCGCTGAACCTGCCGCAATATAGGCGATCAGTAGTGAAAATTCGCTAATCTGCCCTAGGCGAAAGCCAACTTCCCATGCCATTTTGTCGTTCTCTTTGATCGTGCGGAGCAGAAAACGGAACACCAGTGGTTTTAAAGCAATCACCGCAATCGCGAGCAGTATTGATGGGACGATAATCTCGCCAACTAAACCAAGATTGAAGCTTGCGCCGACCGAGAAGAAAAACAAGATCAAGAAGAAGTCACGCAACGGTTTTAAGCTGGTTGCGATATATTGAGAGATCGGACTGGTGGCTAATGCAACACCTGCAAAGAATGCGCCCATCTCGGCGGATAAGCCCATCGCTTGTGCGGCTTCTGCCATCCCCAAACACCAGCCGATGGCGAGTAAAAAGATATACTCATGGAAGCGGTCGAAGCGTTGGATAAGTTTCAGTACAACGTGCTTAACCAGCAGAAGGCCCATAATGATCAGAACGGGCAGCGCGAGGAGTGGCTTCACCATGCCAAACCAACTGGTATCTTCTGATTGCCCGCTGTAAAGCACCAGTAGCACGATGATTGCTATAACGTCTTGCAATAGCAGCAAGCCAACAACTAACTCGCCGGTATGTCGGTGGTGTAGCACGGTTGTGGGTAGCAACTTAATCCCAATAATGGTGCTAGAAAACATCAATGCAGCACCAATAATCACCGCTTCAAGTTGGGTGAAGCCAAACAGCACGCCAGCACCATAGCCGATCGCCATGAATATCAGTGAGCTACCTAACGCGACCCATGTGGCTTTTTTTAGCATCTGCACAAGGTGAGAAGGCTGCATGTCTAGACCGAGTAGGAAGAGCAGAAAAATAATCCCGATATGTGAGATGTCGGTCATGAGTGCCGTATCAGAGATGCTGCCGACACCGTAAGGTCCTAAAATTGCACCAATCACAATGTATGCAACGAGCAGAGGCTGGCGCGTATAGAGTGCGGCAGATGCCAGCACGGCAGCGCCGGTGAAGATCAGAAAAAAAGAGAAAACTATCGAGTGCTCAGCCATTTAGGGCGTCCCTGAGTTGTGATGCGTATAGTTTATCAGATGCTATTTACTGTTTCGAAGTGGTTTTACTGCAAGGTGATTGTTTCAATAATGGCGTCGTGTGTTTAATAACTGATAAATTTACTCAGGTATGTGAAAGGTGTATCCTATATCGAAAATCGCTAACAGAATTTTAGGTACTACTGCATGGCACTCTCAATTACCGTAACGGAAGGCGCGGAAGACTATCTCGCTGAGCTACTCGAAAAACAAGATGTTGAAGGCATCGCGGTGCGTATGTTTGTGACTCAACCTGGCACACCATACGCGGAAACGTGCTTAGCGTATTGTCGCCCGGACGAAGTTATTGAAGATGACGAAGTTCTTGAGTTAACGAAAATCCGCTTTTATTTTGAAAACAACAGCTTGCCATATCTTGAAGAGGCAATTGTTGATTACGCGCAAGACCGTATGGGCGGGCAGCTAACTATTAAAGCCCCCAATGCGAAGATGCCGCGAGTATCTGCTGACAGCCCAATGAGCGAGCAGATTAACTATATTCTCTATTCTGATATCAACCCTGGTCTGGCATCGCACGGTGGCGAGGTAAAGTTGGTTGAGCTGGTTGAAGAGACTGACGGGTACATCGCTGTGTTGCAGTTTGGCGGTGGTTGCCAAGGCTGTAGCGCGGTCGATTTGACACTTAAAGATGGTGTTGAAAAAACGTTAATGGAACGCTTACCTGGCTTGCTTGGTGTGCGCGATGTTACGGATCACACTGTAACTGATAACGCGTATTACAAATAAGTATCTCACAGCGCCTCGGTTTGATGGGGCGCTTTATACCGCTTGACCCCCTATCTCACTGCCTATTATCACTTTTAGTACAGAAAACCTGACAATTTAATTCATAAATACGCTTGTTTTCTGTGTTAGTAGTCCCATATTTAATATTCAGACGTATAAAAGTTGTAGTTTTCGTTTTTTCGCGCCTTAACACTTTTTAGAGGGCGCCCTGCAGAGAGGCCATGCCAATTATGGATCAGTTCGAAGTTGCCGACGAGGTAATCAATGTAGAGCTTCCCGTGCTGCCGCTACGTGATGTTGTTGTTTATCCTCATATGGTCATCCCACTTTTTGTTGGCCGAGAGAAGTCCATCGAAGCGCTAGAAGCTGCGATGGAATCAAATAAAGAGATTCTGCTTATCGCTCAGAAGAACGCATCTGAGGATGAGCCAACTGCCGACGACCTTTTCGAAGTCGGCACTGTAGCGAGCGTCCTGCAGATGCTCAAGCTGCCGGATGGCACCGTAAAAGTATTGGTAGAGGGTGACTATCGAGCTAAGATTCAGAGCTTAGAAAGCTACGAAGGCTACTTCATGGCCGAAGTGCAAAGCTTGCCTGTTGAATCACTCAAAGAGGCCGAAGGCGAAGTTTACAAGCGCACGGCACTTGAGCAGTTTGAGCGCTTTATCCAGATCAACAAGAAGATCCCATCTGAGGTACTAACCTCTTTGCAAGGTATCGATGATATTGGCCGTTTGTCCGACACGATTGCCGCGCACATGACACTCAAGCTTGATGAGAAACAAGTCATCCTAGAGATGCTAGACAGCCGTCAGCGTCTTGAGCACCTGATGTCTCTGATGGAAGCTGAAATTGATCTGGTTGAAGTCGAGAAACGCATCCGTGGCCGTGTTAAGAAGCAGATGGAGAAGAGCCAACGCGAGTACTATCTGAATGAGCAGATGAAAGCCATTCAGAAAGAGCTTGGCGATCTTGACGAAAACGGCACCAGTGACATCGAAGAGCTGAAAAATCGTATTGATTCAGCCGGTATGCCAAAAGAGGCTTACGATAAAACGATTGCCGAATACAACAAGCTGAAAATGATGTCGCCAATGTCTGCTGAAGCGACCGTTGTGCGCGGCTACATCGATTGGATGTTGCAGCTACCGTGGAATAAGCGCTCCAAAGTGCGCCACGATATGAAACGCGCTGAACAGATTCTTGATGAGGATCATTTCGGTCTTGAGGAAGTGAAAGAGCGTATCCTCGAGTACTTGGCGGTGCAGAAGCGCGTTAAAAAGCTCAAAGGTCCGATTCTTTGTTTGGTAGGGCCTCCGGGTGTGGGTAAAACGTCTCTTGGCCGCTCGATTGCGCGCGCGACTAACCGTAAGTATGTTCGCATGGCGTTAGGTGGGGTGCGCGATGAGGCGGAGATCCGGGGACATCGCCGTACCTACATCGGTTCAATGCCGGGTAAGCTAATCCAAAAAATGGCTAAGGTTGGCGTTCGCAATCCTCTGTTCTTACTTGATGAGATCGACAAAATGGGCATGGATCAGCGTGGTGATCCAGCGTCTGCCCTGCTTGAGGTACTCGACCCAGAACAAAATGGCACCTTTAACGACCACTACTTGGAAGTCGATTACGACCTTTCCGATGTAATGTTCGTATGTACATCGAACTCCATGAACATTCCGGGTCCATTGCTTGACCGTATGGAGCTGATTCGTATTCCGGGTTATACGGAAGATGAGAAGTTAAATATTGCGCGTAAGTATTTGGTTCCAAAGCAGATTAAGCAAAACGGGTTGAAGCCAACCGAGCTCGAACTAACCGATGATGCGATCTTGGCCTTAGTACGCTACTACACGCGTGAAGCAGGCGTACGTGGATTGGAACGCGAGATCGCTAAGATTTGTCGTAAGGTCGTTAAAGAGATCTCACTGGGCAAAGCGAAAGCACCTATTACGATTCAGCCGGACGCGTTGGAAGAGTACAGCGGTGTTCAGAAGCACAAGTTTGGTCTAGCGGAAGAGAAAGATCAGGTTGGTCATGTGACAGGCTTGGCTTGGACGCAGGTAGGCGGCGATATTCTGAGTATCGAAGCAACGGTAGTACCGGGTAAAGGCCGTCAGGTGACAACGGGTAGCCTGGGTGATGTTATGAAAGAGTCGATCCAAGCTGCATTGACGGTTGTACGCAGCCGAGCGATCGGTTTAGGTATCAAAAGCGACTTCCATGAAAAGCAAGACGTGCATATTCACGTACCAGAGGGTGCAACACCTAAAGATGGCCCAAGCGCCGGTATCGGTATGTGTACGGCGTTAGTTTCGGCCTTAACTGATATCCCAGTGAAGTCAGATGTTGCCATGACCGGGGAGATTACCTTGCGTGGACAGGTGCTTCCGATTGGCGGTTTGAAGGAGAAATTACTCGCAGCACACCGCGGTGGCATCAAGACAGTTATCATTCCTGATGAAAATCAACGTGACCTGAAGGAAATACCTGATAACATTAAAGCTGATCTGACTATTTGTCCGGTGAAGTGGATTGATGAGGTGCTGGATATCGCACTGAAATATCAGCCAGAGCCACTGACGGAAGAACCGGTTGATCACACTTCATCCAAAAAAAAATCTAAGAAATCCAGTGCGGCGCAAATAAAGACGCATTAATCGCAAACATAGGCAGAATCAGGGGTGTAGAGCTTGACACCCATTTCTGCCAGTTGGTATAAAGTGCGAGATATTTGTGCTGAGCATGGACTACAGAACATAAAAAATAATCGACTCGATAAAGGGGAACATCGTGAACAAGTCTGAACTGATCGACGCTATCGCAGCTTCTGCAGACATTTCAAAAGCAGCTGCCGGTCGCGCATTGGACGGCGCCCTGGACGCTGTGACTTCTACACTACAGAAAGGTGAATCTGTAGCTTTAGTTGGTTTTGGTACTTTTTCTGTTAAAGAGCGTGCTGCACGTACAGGCCGTAACCCACAGACTGGTAAGCCAATCGAAATTTCAGCAGCTACTCTGCCTACATTCAAACCAGGCAAAGCACTGAAAGACGCAGTAAACAAGTAAACTCTTTTTGCCTGGCCGCTTGACGGCCAAGCCTAAGGTCAGGGAGCGGTAGTTCAGTTGGTTAGAATACCTGCCTGTCACGCAGGGGGTCGCGGGTTCGAGTCCCGTCCGTTCCGCCAGACAGAAAAGGCGCATTCAGGAGAATGCGCCTTTTTTTTGAAGTTTTGGATTTTTAAGGTGAGCCATGCTGCAATCAATCCGAGATAACTCTCAAAGTATTGTTGCCAAGATCATTGTTGGTTTAATAATCGTTACCTTTGCACTATTTGGTGTTGAGTCTCTAGTAAGTTTGACGGCGGGTTCTGATGCGCCGGCAACAGTTAACGGCGAAGAGATTACTCAACAGGAGTTTTATCAGGCAACTGAGCTGCAGCGTCGTCAACTGCTATCCCAGATGGGAGAAAATGCAGATCCAACCTTGCTGGATGAGAATCTCATTCAAAACATGGTGTTGGATTCGCTTATTGAGCAAAAAACGCTTCTTTTAGCGGCTCAAGATCAGGGCTTACTGATCTCTGATCGTATGATTGATCAGATGATCGTCAGCACGCCAGATTTCCAACTTGACGGTAAGTTTTCAGCTGAACAGTTCGAGGCTGTGCTGCGCAACGTTGGCCTCACACCGCTGATGTACCGTGATTTAATGCGCAAAGAGCGCTTAATTCAGCAGACTAAAAATGCGATTGAATTCTCTGCTTTTAGCACATCAGGTGCAGTAGAGCAGCTAGTGGCGCTTGATCGTCAAACACGTAGCTTTAGTTACTTCCCACTCTCTCTCGAGCAAGCAAAGCAAAGCGTTAATGTCACGGACGCTGAAGTAGCGGCACGATACGAAGAGCAAAAAGACAGCCTGTTGACCGATGAGCAGGTTGTTATCGAATACATCTTATTGGACAAGCTCGCATTGCGTGACACCATTTCGGTGTCCGAAGATGACTTGCGTGCGCAATATGATCAACTACTCGCATCATTTAAAGCTGAAGAGCAGCGCCCTGTTGCCCACATTTTGGTTGAAATTAACGGGGATGTTGATGAGGCAGCAGCTCTAGCTAAAGCCAACGACCTTAAGGCTCAGTTAGACGCTGGTGTTGACTTCGCTGAGCTTGCTAAGGCTGAGTCAGACGATATTGGCTCTGCTGCATCTGGTGGTGATCTTGGTGTGAATGGTAAAGGCGTATTTGTTTCTGAGTTCGAAGATGCAATGTTCGCCTTGGACGCTGGAGCGATCTCTGAGCCTGTTAAAACTGAATTTGGCTATCACGTTATCAAAGTAGGTGAATTGTCTGAAAAGACACCTCCAACCTTCGCAGAAGCTAAGTTTGATCTAACTGACGAAGCGACAGACAACAAAGTTGAAGCTCTGTATGTGGAGAAGCTGGAGCAGTTAGCAGATGTGTCCTTCTCTTCAGGTGATCTTATTGAGCCTTCAGAAGTATTGGATATTGCCATCGAAACAGCTGCGCCATTTTCGCGTAACGGTGGCGATAATGCGGTGACTGAGAATAAGCGTGTTATCGATGCAGCGTTTAGTGCCGAACTGATCCAAGACGGCGTTAACAGTGCGCCGATCGAACTAGATAGTGACCGCACGGTTGTTATCCGTGTCAAAGAGCACCAGCCACCGCGCCCACAGGCGCTGGAAGAAGTTGCTCAGCTGCTGAAAGAAACGCTACAGACAGAGAAAGCTGCAGCGGTTTTGAAGGAGCAGGCTGACGCTGCAGTAGCGGCATTGCAGGAGGGTAGCGATATCAATACCGTTGCTGCTGGCCGTGCTGTTTCCAATGAAGAAAACGTCTCCCGTACCGCGAGCGAAATCGATCCAGCGTTATTACAGCAGGTGTTTGCAATGGCAAAACCTGTTGCTGGTAAGGCAACAACGGGTACCGCTGAGCTATCAGATGGCAGTCTGGCGGTTGTGTCGCTTACCGGCGTTACAGTGCCGACGGCAGAGATATCTGCGGATGAGCAACGCTTTATTGAAGGCTTCTTGCAGTCCCGAGTTGGGCAGCAGGAATACCAAGGTGCCGTTGAAGTTTTGAAAGATGCAGCTGTAGTTGAAAAACTGTAGCTGATATTTCGTATAAAAAAGCCCCGCTAAGCGGGGCTTTTTTTGTGGATGTTTTGGCGATTATCGGGGCGGAAGTCCAAAGTCGCGCTAAGCTAGTACTTCCTCAGAACAAGGCTTCCGATAGAGTAGCCGGCACCAAATGAACAGATAACGCCCGTTGCTCCGCTTGAAAGGTCCTCATGGTTTAGTGCAAACGCTACGAGTGAGCCTGCAGATGCGGTATTCGCATAGCGATCTAACACGATGGGCGCTTTAGATGCATCAGCGTCGCGGCCTAAAAGCCGCTTCACAATCAGATTATTCATGTTGATATTGGCTTGATGCAGCCACCAGCGGTCTACCTTATGTGCTGACAAGTTGTGTTGCTCGATATGCGCTTCCAAATGCTGAGCAGCCATGGGACACACTTCTTTGAAAACTTTTTTGCCGTTTTGGTGAAAGAGCGCAGCTTCCTCAAATGGGTCTGTATCGCTAACACGAGCGGTATATCCGAAGTTGGAGCGGATGTTGTTTGAAAACTGCGTTTCTGCCCGTGTGCTTAAGATCTCATAGCAGTGTTCTGCGTGCGCTGTGGCTTTGCTTTCCACAACGGTTGCAGTGGCTACATCACCGAAAATAAAATGGCTCTCTCGGTCAGTATAATTCACTTGGGGTGAGGTCAGCTCAGGGTTGATCACCAACACTGCGCGTGCGGTTTCAGCTTTAATCATTTCGTAGGCACGATGTAAACCAAATGTCGCAGCTGAACACGCCACAAGCATATCGAATGCAAAGCCTTTAATGCCCAATGCGTGCTGCACCTCGATAGCGATAGCGGGATAGGCGCGCTGAGTATAGGAGCAGGAGACGATGACTGCATCGATCTCTTGTGCTGACTTGTTAGCCGCGCTAAGCGCTTTTTTGGCGGCATCAAGCGCAATCTCGGCCTGATGGGATAGCTGGTCATCGCTTCTAGCCGCAATCTTTGGGCGCATACGATTTACGTCTAGCGTGCCCTCTTTGCAATAGGTATAGCGGCTTTTAATACCTGATGCTTTCTCGATAAACTCAGCACTCGATAGGGCTTTGGGCTCGCAAAGGCCTTGTGCAATTTGCTTGGCGTTGTGCTCATTAAACTGAGTGGCCCATGCGTTATATGCATCGACGAGCTCCGTGTTGCTGATGCTAAATGGCGGCGTCCATACCCCTACACCACTAATGACAACTGACATATCTACATCCTAGTCAGGCGCGTTGCCTAACATTTAAATTTTGAACTTGGAAACGGTCGCTTGTAGCTTACTACCTTGCTGGTGCAGGCTGCTCGCCTCAGCTTTAATACGTTGCGAATCTTCGGAAACAGCACGGCCAATGGCGCTAAAGCGCTGCACTTCTTCGGAGAGCTGTGATACCTGCGTACCCGCTTGCTCCGTTTCGACTGCGACCAGGTGGCTCTCTTCACTCAGTGCCAGAATGTTTTGGCGAATATCGTTCAAACTCGCCACCATCTGTTGCCCGAGTTCTACCGATTGGGATGCTTGGTCTCGGCCAGTTTGCATGGAACCAACTGCACCATTCACGGAAGCAACCAGTGCTTCCAGCATCTGATTGATCTCAATAGTTGATTGGCGTGTGCGCGTTGCCAAGGTGCGGACCTCATCTGCCACAACAGCAAAGCCCCGGCCCGACTCACCTGCGCGTGCCGCTTCAATGGCTGCATTGAGTGCTAGTAGATTCGTTTGCTCCGCGATCTCTGCAATTGTGCTGACCACGTTGCCCACGTTGGAGCTCGTTTCATGCAAGCGCATCAGCTCTTCAGCGGAGCTTTCGACATCTTGAGCTAGGCGGCCAATACTTTCGGATGTGCGATGCATCGCTTGCGAGCTGACCTCAACGCTCTCTGCACTCTCTTGCGCTGCGCGTGCTGCATCTTCGGAGCGCCCCACTTGGGCAGCGATGTGTTGCTCTAGATGCGTCATGGTGTTGACGAGCTCTTCGATCTTTGTGGTCATCATATCGATCTGCTGGTCTGATGTTTCGGCCGTTGTGCTCAGTGTTGATACCGATTGCTGTGTATTACCAGCCGCTTGCTGTACGTCGCGCAGGGCTGAACTGAGCGAGCTGAGTAACGCATTTAGCTGTTTGCTGGTATCGCCAATCTCATCGTTTGTCAGCACTTTGGCTTGATGCGTTAGATCATAATGTGTGGCTACATTCGCCAGGTCACCAGATAAAGCCAGAATAGGGCGAGATACAAACTTTTTCGTCAACAGCGCAGCAACGAACAGCGTAGCTAATACAAGCAGAACCAATAAAACAGCCATGTTGAGTTGCTGGTCGAGGCGCTCGGATATGGCGTGCCCGCGCGATGACGCTTCGGTTTTAATCATCTCAGAAAGTTTGCTGACCTGCTGAGTGATCTGGCGCTCGTTCTGTGACATCTCTTGCAGAACTTGGCGCGCGCGATCCCAATCAATCGACGACGCAGACATAACATCACCTAATTGAGCCAGTGAGCGTTGGTTTTGGTCGATGGCGCTGCGTAAGGGGCGCACTTGTGACACATCGCTCACAACGAGGTCGGATAGGAGTGCTTCGAGTTGTTGAGAGTTGGCGGAGATCTCGCTGCGGTACTGATCGATTGTTAACGTCGTTCCGTAAAGTTGATAGGCGCTAATCTGGCTATCACGGATCGCCAAGTTGATGTCGTTGGTTGTATTGAGCGCTGGGAGGTTTTGATCTGTTAGCGCGTCTACATCGACTTTAATGGCACTACTCGAGCGATAAAGCAGCAGTGATGCTAATACAGCCAGTAACAGTATGACGATATACCCGGCGATGGCTTTAGAGGCTAGCTTGAGTTTCATGTCGAATTCTCTTGGAAAAAGTTAGTATCAGGATAGCTCAAAAAACACACTTCTTTGCTATCTCTCTAAAATATAACGATTTTCGTTTAACGGACGAGGGTGAATAACATACTGCGGGGTTTTCCTGTTCTGATATATACTGAGCCGCAGTTCAAACTAACGGCCACCGAGGAGTTTATGCAAGAAGCACTATATGACGTTGTGATCGTTGGCGGCGGGATGGTTGGCGGGACATTAGCGGTGTCTCTCGGCAAAGCTGGTTTGCGCGTGGCGGTGATTGAACGCCAGTTGCCAGAACCGTTCGATCATAGCCAATCTCACGATCTGCGCGTATCTGCATTGAGCGTTGCGTCGGAGCTAATTTTGCGTGACCTAGGTGTTTGGAATGGTGTTCTTGCTCGCCGTGCTTGCCCTTATCGACGCTTAAAAACTTGGGAGCAAAACGAGCAGCTGGCAGCAACTGAATTTGATGCAGCGGATATCGATGGGCACGATCATTTAGGGCACATCGTCGAGAACCGGGTGCTGCAGCTTGCTTTGCTGGATCAGCTAAGAGAGCTCTCGAGCGTTGATCTGTATATCAGTTCTGACTACGAGTTAGATTTTGCGCCCGGCAGCAGTGTTATTCGCCTCACAAATGGAAAAACACTGGTGGGCAGTCTCGTTGTTGCCGCAGACGGTGGCGAGTCCAAGGTTCGTCAGTTGGTTGGAATTGGCACACATAAGTGGGATTACGAGCAGCAGGCTTTGGTCGCTTCGGTTGAGGTTGCCGGTGAGCAACAGGATATTACGTGGCAGCAGTTCAGGGCGGCAGGCCCATTAGCTTTCCTACCGCTATCCGGCTCTAGCGCTTCGCTGGTTTGGTATGACTCGCCTGAAAACGTTAAAGCACTGGCTGCGCTTGATGAACAGGCATTCATTGCCGCTGTGGAGCAAGAGTTTCCTGAAGTGCTGCCTAAGGTTACTAAAGTGTATGGCAAAGGGTTTTTCCCACTGCGCCGCCAGCATGCACAAGACTACGGTAAGCCTGGCGTTGTGCTTGTTGGCGATGCCGCACATATGATACATCCGCTAGCAGGGCAGGGGGTCAATATCGGGCTGCTTGATGCTGCCGAGCTTGCGGATGTTATTCTGACCTGTCACCGGCAAGGTGTACTGTTGGAGTCTGAAGCGCTGGTTGCTCGTTACGAAAAACGCCGCCGCCGTCATAACCTCATGATGATGACGGTTATGGATATGTTCTATCGGACATTTAGTAATGATCTGGCACCCATCAAACTGATCCGAAATATCGGGTTGGGTGTTGCTGGGCGGCTTGGGCCTGCGAAACGTCAAGTCATGCGTTTCGCCCTTGGCCTAGATGGCTGGGGTGTTGGTGGAGCTAATAAAAAGCAGCAATAAAAAAGCCGCACGTTGTGCGGCTTAAGGCAGTTTTGCGTTCGGACAACAAAAAAACCGAACGCAAAGTAAAAAATTAGGCAGCAGACGCTTTGCGTGCTGTTTTCGCAGCAGGCTTTTCAGCAGGTTTTGCTGCGGCAGTCATCGCTTCAGTTGTCTCTTGAACTTTAGCTTGTGCTGCTTGAAACATCTGTGTCACTTCTTGCAGTGCTGGCGCTTCAGATAGATCGCTCATGCTCTGCTCCGCGAGTACAGTAAGTTTCTCTTTTGCTTCAACCATTGCCGCAATCTCTTGCTCGGCAACGTTGGTCAGCTTAGCGTCTAGCTCTTTGAAGTAGCTCATTTGAAGTTCTAGCGCGTCTTTAGGTGCTTTGACTTCTGTTAGTGCTTTCATCTGATTGACGCCTGAGTTGAACAGGTCAGAAACGTATTCAGTGTGCAGAGCAACGAGCTTTTCTGCTGTCGCTTTATTGATCTCAACAGCGTCGTTGAATGGTTTCATCTTCTCTTGAACGTCTTTCATCATATCTTGGTACATGGTGTTTTCCTCGGTCAGCAGCGTTTATGTTGCAGTGCAACACTTGGATTAAATATAGGAGGTTGGTAAAAAACTGTCAATAGCTATTTTGTGCGCTGCACAATGGATCTGGCTATCTTTAGTCGAACCCCAACTTCTTATAATACTGGGGCTGAAAGGGCGCAGCATAACTCCGCGTTTGGCTAATGCTGCGTATGCGTATTAAACAGTTCATGAGAAGCTTTCGAGGCGATGAATTCGTGGTCTCGAATGGTTAGAATAACCGCTACACTGCCTGTACGCGCTGCGCGAATTCACATAGTGCCTGCAGCTTATGACATCTGTATGAAAAGGATAGTTAACTTATGACCCAACCAAACAGCCACGCCAGCTTTGAGTTTATTCGTTCTGAGCATATCGACTCATTGAATGTGGACGTTGCCGAGTATCGCCATCGAGTGACTGGGGCTATGCACTATCACATCGCAGCAGACCAAGACGAGAACGTTTTCTTGGTTGCATTTCGCACAGTACCTCAAGACTCAACAGGTGTAGCGCACATTCTTGAGCATACTGCGTTATGCGGGAGTGAAAAGTATCCGGTACGCGACCCCTTCTTCATGATGACACGGCGTTCACTGAATACCTTCATGAACGCCTTCACAAGTTCAGACTGGACGGCATACCCCTTTGCTAGCCAAAACCGCAAAGACTACTTCAACCTGCTAGACGTCTATCTGGATGCTGCTTTTTTCTCGCGCTTGGATCCGCTGGATTTTGCACAAGAGGGGCACCGCGTTGAGTTTGCGGAGCCGAGCAACCGTGATAGTGACCTCGTCTATAAAGGTGTGGTTCTTAATGAGATGAAAGGTGCCATGAGCTCGCCCGTCTCGACGCTATGGCAAACGGTGACTAAACACCTATTCCCGACCACCACTTACCACCACAACAGCGGTGGTGATCCTGATTCGATAACAGATCTTAGCTATCAAGAGTTGCTCGACTTTTATGGCTCGCACTACCACCCGAGCAATGCCGTCTTTATGACCTTTGGTAATATCGCGGTTGAGGAGCTGCAGCAGCGTTTCGAAGCGCAAGCGTTAAGTCGTTTTGAGGCGTTAGAGCAGTGTATCGAAGTGCCTGATGAGAAACGTTTCTTCTCGCCCGTACGTGTTGAGGAAGGTTACGCACTGGATGAAGAGGATACCAGCGCTAAAACTCACCATGTACTGGCGTGGCTGTTAGGCCAGTCGATCGACCTGAAAGCGCAGTTAAAGGCGCACCTGTTATCGCGTGTCTTGCTCGACAATAGCGCGAGCCCGCTGCGCGCTGCGCTGGAATCTTCTGAGTTAGCTAGCGCGCCATCACCGTTGTGTGGCCTTGAAGACTCCAACCGCGAGATGTCTTTTATGTGTGGCCTAGAAGGTAGCGAGCCTGAACATGCGGCAGCATTCGAACAGCTGGTTTTTGATACCCTACAGTGTGTTGCTGAAGAGGGCGTGCCGCAAGAGATGGTTGAGGCGCAGTTGCATCAGTTGGAGTTGGGGCAACGTGAAATCAGTGGTGATGGCTACCCTTACGGTTTGAATCTCATTATGGCGTCGGTTTCGTCGGCGATTCATCGGGGTGATCCTATCGCTTTGCTCAATCTGGATCCTGTCATTGAAGAGCTGCGCGAAGAGGTACGTTCTGGTGACTTTATCCCGAATATGATTCGTGAGCAGTTGCTGGAAAATCCACACTTTGTGCGTTTAACGCTGCGCCCAGACAATCAGATGAGTGCGCGTAAGGACGCAGCCGAACAAGCGCGCCTTGCGAAGATTAAAGAAGGCCTTTCAGATGATGAGGCGGCTTTCGTGGTCGAACAAGCACAGCGACTAGAGGAGCGTCAAAACCAAGACGATGACGAATCAATCTTACCTAAAGTGACGTTAGCTGATGTACCGGCAGATATGCATGTGCCTGAAAGCCAGACCTTAGCCACAAAAGAGGGTGATCTCGATTGGTATGGCCAAGGCACCAACGGCTTGGTTTATCAGCAAGTCATTATCGATATGCCGGCGCTGACTGATGATGAGCTGCAACTATTGCCACTCTTTAGTTTTTGCCTGACGGAGCTTGGCTGTGCCGACCGCACCTACCAAGAGAACCAACAATATCAAGCACAAGTGACGGGTGGTCTGAGTGCGTTCTCTACGCTGCGCGGTGCGACCGATGATGAGCAAAATGTGAAGGGCTTCTTTGTTATCTCGGGTAAAGCGTTGGTCAAAAATGCGGCAGCGCTGACCGGGTTGATACACGAAACATTGCATAGTGCTCGCTTTGACGAACTAAGCCGTATCCGCGAGATCATCTCGCAGCAGCGCAGTCGTAAAGAGCAGAGCATCACAGGGCAAGGCCATTCGCTTGCGATTATGGCGGCGGCTGCCGGCTTCAGCCCTGCTGCGGCGTTGGCACAAAAGTCTCGCGGCCTGGCGAGTCTGCAGTTTATCAAAGCGCTGGATCAGTCCTTACAAGATGAGAAAGCCCTAGCGGCGCTTGCTGAGCAGTTGAAAACGATTCATAGCAAAGTACGCCAAGCGAATAAGCGCTTCCTGTTGGTGGGAGAGCCGGAGCAGCAAGCGTTGCTCGTGAATGAGCTCTCAGAACAGTGGCAAGCACCCGCCGAGGGCGCATCACCTCTGACGCTGCCTGCAACGCGTACGCCAGTGAAGCAACTTTGGGTTACCAGTACTCAGGTGAGCTTCTGTGCAAAAGCGTATCCAACAGTTCCCGTTGATCACGCGGATGCGGCGCCATTAACGGTGTTAGGGGATTTCTTGCGCAATGGTTTCCTGCACCGTGCGATACGTGAACAAGGTGGAGCTTATGGTTCGGGTGCGGGACAAGATAGCGGTGATGCGGTGTTCCGTTTCTTCTCCTATCGTGATCCACGACTCACAGAAACATGGGACGACTTTGATAGCTCGGTGCCATGGTTGCTCGATAGCGATCATGATGCTGCTAAGCTCGAAGAGGCTATTCTTGGCGTTGTAAGCTCGATGGATAAACCCGCCTCGCCAGCCGGTGAGGCAAAGAGCGCCTATCACAGCGCGCTATTTGGGCGCACCGCGGAGCAGCGCCGCGAGTTTAGAGCACGTATTTTGGCAGTGACACTGGCGGACCTAAAACGCGTGGCTCAGACCTACCTAACGAGTAGTGAGGCAAGCTTTGCTGCGGTAACTAATACTGAAAAAGCAGCCACGGTTGGCGATGACTTTGAGGTTATCAACCTGTAAGCTAGCGCCAGCTTTGGAAAGAGCACCTTAAGGTGCTCTTTTTCGTTTCGGATAGGACGCAATGTTTAAGGATAACCCGTTTTATAAAGGCGCGGCGCTGATCTTGGTGTCTGAGCTATTTTTGGTGCTCTCTGGCATGTCTATCAAACAGGTGAGTGCTGAGCTACCCACGGAAATGACGGTGTTTATCCGCAACCTGTTCGGTGTGATTTTATTGCTGCCCTGGTTAGCAAAAAACGGAGCTGATGCGCTAAAAACATCGTTGCTGCGCTTTCACCTTATGCGTGCTGCAGTGGGTGTGACAGCGATGACGTGCCTGTTTTACTCGTGGGGGCATCTGCCGTTAGCGCAAGCGGCGCTGTTAAAGCAAACCGCGCCCTTCTTTATCCCGTTTATTGCGATGCTGTGGCTGGGTGAGCGCGTGACTCGCGCCGCGAAGCTGGCCATTGTTGTGGGCTTTGCTGGCGTCTATGCGGTACTCAACCCCCAAGACGGGACGCTAAATATCGCTGTGCTCATCGCCGTTTTTGGAGCCATGTTGGGTGGGCTCGCAAAGGTCACGATCCGCCGCATGTCGGCTACGGAGAGCCCGCAACGCATCGTTTTCTACTTTGGCTTCTTTAGCGCTATTTTTGCGGCAGTCCCTGCAGCTTTAGTCTGGGTGACGCCCTCGTTAGCACAGTTCGGCTGGCTGGTTGCGTTGGCTGTTACCTCCACCTCAGCTCAGCTGCTGTTGAGCAAAGGCTATAGCTATGCACCGGCAGGCCAGCTCGGCCCCTTTACCTACGGGTCGGTGGCATTGGCTGCGCTATTTGGCTGGCTCTTTTGGGATGAGTTGTTAGATTGGAACACCTTTTTGGGGGTGGTGCTAATTATCGCTGCTGGCATTATCACCTTGCGAGGATCAACAACGTCTGAGCCCGGGGCTACACCGGCGAAAAGCTAGTGCGATTCAGCGCGGCGCTGCCGCTTTTGTGTTACTGTTCCGTTACGAATTTGTGACGGAACACCTTCATGTTTAAGCGGCTTAAAATCTCCTCTATTTTCTCTTTAATCGCCTTCGCTATCTTTCTGGCATTACTTTATTTTTCCATCGATTATCGCATTCTAGAGCTCAACGAAACTTTTAGCGCCACAATTGGCTGCGATGGATGTTTTAAGCGAAGTATCGCACTGCATGACCTGCTGTTCTTTGGCGTTGTTTTGCTATTGACCGCTTTGTCTTTCGTGATTCGGGTTTGGTTTGTTTCAATCGCGTTGCGATTACTGTCTAGCGTTTTATTGATTGGTTATTGGGCTGATGTCTTTATTATGCGCGAGTTTTTCACCCGCCTGAACCTAGCGGATGTGAAGCGCTATGGGACCGAGCCGAGTCTTGTGTTGAGACACATCGAAAATACGGGGCTCTTAGAAATTTACGGGCCTTACACCGCCCTGATGATTGCAGGGGCGACGTTTGCGTTATTGATGCCGGCGCGAGGATTTTCGAGTCTCTATAAACTGGCGTGCGTGTTCGCCTTGGTGATGATCGGTGCGAGCTTCTTTGTTAAACCAACCTCGTATGTGCACGACTGGGGGTTGGTGAACTATGTGCAATCCAACATGGCCGCAGGCGTTTCCGAGCCGTATTCAACGGAACGGGAGGTGATCAGTCTTGCTGAGCACAACAAAGCAAGGACGCAACTAGCGTGTCGAGGAGAGAGCCCCATGGCTGGCAAGAATATTATCTTGCTAATTTTGGAGTCTTGGTCGCCTTATCAAAGTGAGCTGCTGAGCGGGATCCGAGATTGGACGCCACACCTTGACAAGTTGGCGAAAGATAACACCTACTTTACGCAGATGTACGCGAGCGGGTTCTCCACCAACGAGGGGCTGATGTCACTGTTGGCAGGCAATGCTTTTCTATCGCCGATCAAGAGCTTTCATGCAGTGAGGCCTTTCGAAACGGCATGGAAGCAGGAGCGGACACTGCCGCTGTATTTAAGCGAAGCGGGGTATCACACTCGTTTTATCACGAACGGGAATCTTAAATTTAGTCACAAAGGTAAGTGGCTTAACCATATCGGTTTTGATCAGGTAGATGGGCATGATCTGCCCCTATTTACAAACTCGGGTCAACGCCGCCTGCACTTTGATGCTGTGCCTGATGCATTGCTGTATGAAGCGGCGTTGCAACATGCCCGTAGTGCCGATCAGCCATACTTTATGGTGCTTGAAAACGTTTCGACTCATCATCCGTATATCCAACCAGAGACCCTAGAACGCAGCCAAGAGCTGGTATTCCGTTATATGGATAATACGGTTGCAAACTTCTATGAAGCGCTAGAGGGAATTAACTTCTTTGAGAACGGCGTGTTAATGATCGTGAGTGATCACCGGGCGATGATCCCTATGACCAAGCACGAGATTGATATCTTCGGGCGCGCCGCTGCATCACGGATTCCGGCAATTATAGTGGAGAAAGGGCGAGCGCCAACACGTATCGATAGACCGGTGCATCAGTCTGATTTGGTTACCTCGTTCGCAGCTTGTAATAGCGACTCGCCGAGGAGTTGGTTTCATGAAAAGGGTGATCAGGATGCCTGTCTTTTTCATGCAAGAGGAGATAGCCGCGATGTCATCGATGTCTTCTGTCCGGCAGGGCATGGGTCGATTGTGTTAGCGGGGGAGAACAGTCGTTTTCGCGATAGTGAAGGGTTATCAGAAGACATGAAACAAGCGCTGCTGGACGAGGTTGCTTACAAGCGCATCGTAGGTGATTATCAGCATGCTAAATATCTCGAAAGCCGTTGATTTAAAATGTTAAGTCAATGGCCGAATCGGTTATTGATTGCAAAACATAGGCGAAAAACAATAGTCTCATAAGATGTGGGTTGTCGGGATGGCAGCCCGCACGCCACTATAAAAACAACTAGGGTAGAGACAATGCAGACTAAAATACTTCCGCCAACGGATAATGCTTATCAGTATCAACTGCTTATAAAAAGTCTATTGCTATCTGGGGCGCGCTACGAACCTGATCGTGAAATCGTTTATAGCGATGTGATGCGCTACAACTATCGCACACTCAACAAGCGTATCGCTAAGCTGGCCAATGTACTATCGGAAGCTGGCGTGCAAGCGGGTGATACCGTTGCGGTAATGGATTGGGATAGCCATCGCTACCTGGAAGCCTACTTTGCTGTTCCCATGATTGGAGCAGTGCTTCACCACGTTAATATTCGCCTTAGCCCTGATCAAATTCTTTACACGATGAACCACGCAGAAGATGACTATGTTTTGGTTCACGATGATTTTCTAGCACTGGCAGAGCCTTTAGCTGACCAAATGCCATCCGTCAAAGGCTGGATACAGCTGACGGATCAAGATAGCGCCGCTAGCACGTCACTGCCAACGCTGGGAGAGTACGAAGCACTGCTTGGCGCGGCCTCTGATCAATATGATTTCCCTGATTTTGACGAAAATTCAGTGGCAACAACATTCTATACTACCGGTACGACTGGAAACCCGAAGGGCGTTTGCTTTACGCATCGCCAATTGGTTTTGCACACGCTAACCATGGCATCAACGCTGGGTAACTATGAAGGGCAGCCGCTGCTGCGCTCTGAAGATGTATATATGCCCATGACACCGATGTTTCATGTGCATGCGTGGGGCGTTCCCTATGTGGCAACCATGTTAGGTGTTAAGCAGGTCTACCCTGGCCGTTACGAACCGAATAAGTTGGTTCAGCTGTATCAGGACGAGCAGGTGACGTTCTCGCATGGCGTGCCGACTGTTCTGCAGATGGTTATCGATTGTGAAGCCGCAAAAACAGCTGACTTTAATGGCTGGAAAATGCTGACCGGTGGTAGTGCGCCAACGCTCGGTTTAGCCAATACCATGGCTGATTTAGGGGTGCACTTCATCACTGCATACGGAATGTCAGAGACGTGCCCAATTCTTACCATGACATATCAGCGCAAAGATGAGTTTTCCCAACCCATGCATGACCAAATGGCGCGCCGTATTCTGACCGGTGTACCGATTGGAATGGTGGACCTACAGATCATCGATCCGGCGGGCAACCCGCAACCACATGATGGCGAGGCGATGGGTGAAGTGGTTGTGCGCACACCTTGGCTGACACAAGGGTATTACCGCGAAGCAGAAAAGAGCGCTGAGCTTTGGGAAGGCGGTTGGTTGCACACCGGCGATGTGGCGTCAATTCATCCGAACGGCTCGCTAGAGATCAAGGATCGTATTAAAGACGTTATTAAAACGGGTGGTGAATGGATCTCTTCGTTAGAGCTAGAGAGCTTGATCAGCCAACATGAGAATGTTAGCCAAGTGGCTGTTGTGGGTGTGCCTGATGATCAGTGGGGCGAGCGCCCTTATGCGATGGTAGTGCCCATTGAAGGTACAGAACTTACCCACGATATGTTGAAGCAACACCTCATGCAGTATGTTGAATCTGGGCAGATCGCGAAGTGGGCAATACCTGAAAAGGTGTCGATTGTCGCCGAAATCCCTAAGACTAGTGTGGGTAAAATCAATAAAAAGCTCATTCGGGAGCAGGTAATCGCGTAAGCTTGCATATTTTTCATCCCCACCGGTGGTTTTGCGCTGGTGGGGGGTATCTGATTCTGGGACAATGGCGGGCTTAGCACACAACGTACCCGAGACTCATGAATCGTACCGCACAAGATCTTTTTTCTTATCCTCGATACTGGGCAGAATGCTTTGGCCCAGCCCCGTTTCTGCCTACAACCCGCCAAGAGATGGACCAGCTCGGTTGGGATAGCTGCGATATTATTCTCGTCACGGGTGACGCCTATGTCGATCATCCGAGTTTTGGTATGGCGGTAATGGGCCGCGTGCTCGAAGCGCAAGGCTTTCGCGTTGGTATTATCTCTCAACCTGATTGGCGCTCTACCGATGCGTTTACCGAGCTGGGTTGCCCGAATCTTTACTTTGGTGTGACAGCGGGCAACATGGACTCGATGATCAACCGCTACACTGCTGATCTTAAAGTTCGCCACGACGATGCTTATACACCGGACGGCCAAGAGGGAAAGCGTCCTGACCGAGCGGTTATCGTTTACTCACAGCGCATTCGCGAGTGCTATAAAGATGTACCGTTGGTTATCGGTGGTATTGAGGCGAGTCTGCGTCGTATTGCTCAGTACGATTACTGGAGTAATAAGGTTCGGCGCTCCGTGTTGATCGACTCCGGTGCTGACATCTTACTTTATGGTAATGCAGAGCGTGCCATCGTTGAGCTATCGCATCGTTTGGCGCAGGGTGAACCTGTGCACGCGATTGATGACCTACGAGGCACAGTGGTGCTGCGTGAGCATGTGCCCGAAGGCTTTGTTGAGGTGGATTCTTCGCGTGTTGACTGGCCCGGCCAAATTGATGCGTTAAAAAGCCCCTATGACTATGAAGGGGAAGAGAAGAAGTGCAGCACGAACCGCTCTGAAGAGGGCGCTGATGTGCAGCCGTTGCGGATCATTCCAGCACCGTTGAAGGGGCGGCAGCACCTTGATAAAGACGCGACGTATATCCGTTTACCCTCCTTTGAGAAAGTATCGAAAGATCCGGTCCTGTACGCGCACGCTTCCCGAGTACTGCACCTTGAGTCAAATCCGCACAACGCTAAAGCGCTAGTACAACGTGATGGTGGCAAAGAGATTTGGGCTAATCCACCTCCGCTACCGCTGACAACAGCAGAGATGGACAGTGTATTTGGTTTGCCCTATCAGCGTATTCCGCACCCAAGCTATGGTACACGTAAGATTCCCGCCTATGACATGATCAAGTTCTCGGTAAACATCATGCGTGGCTGTTTTGGTGGTTGTACCTTCTGCTCTATCACTGAGCATGAGGGGCGTATTATTCAAAGCCGCTCACAAGAGTCGGTGCTGAATGAGATCGAAGAGATTCGTGACAAAGTGCCGGGCTTTACGGGCATGATCTCTGATCTTGGTGGTCCAACATCTAACATGTACCACCTCAACTGCAATGATCCCGATATTCAGGCGTCTTGCCGGAAACTGTCTTGCGTCTACCCGACGATTTGTAAGAACTTGGTAACTGATCACAGCCAGACAACGGAACTTTACCGCAAAGCTCGTAAGATTGACGGCGTCCATACCGTGGCAATTGCATCAGGCCTGCGTTACGACTTAGCAGTAGAAGACCCAGAGTATGTGAAGGAGCTTGTGACTCATCATGTGGGTGGTTACCTGAAAATAGCGCCGGAGCATAGTGAAGAGGGTACGCTCTCGAAAATGATGAAACCGGGCATGGGTACTTATGACCGCTTTAAAAAGATGTTCGACAAGTACTCGAAAGAAGCGGGTAAGAAGCAGTATCTGATCCCTTACTTTATCGCTGCGCATCCAGGCTGCGAAGATGAGGATATGCTGAATCTAGCGCGCTGGCTGAAAGAGCATAAGTTCCGTGTGGATCAGGTGCAAACGTTCTATCCATCGCCAATGGCGCTAGCAACCGCGATGTATCACTCCCAGCGTAATCCGCTGAAACAAGTGAATTACAAGAGCGAAAAGCTCTATATCCCGCGCGACAGTGAGCAACGCCGTGTTCAGAAAGCGTTTTTGCGCTACCACGACGAGAAGAACTGGCCAGCCTTACGCGAGCAGCTGCAAGAGATGGGGCGGGCAGATCTGATTGGCAGTGCCGATTGGCAGCTAGTGCCAGCACAAGAGAAGCCAAAGAAAGCACAACAACGCGCTAAGCCGGCGACTCAGAAAGGTAAAGTCGCTGCCACGGCAGCGCGTATTGATCTATCTAAACGTCCAACCGCGTTGGCGCGTAAGAAAGCGGCTAAGAAGTCGACTAAGAAAGGCCAGCAGCGCAGTCCAAAGAAAATGGCGCGATAGCTTGATCACGCTGCCCGGTGCGTGCTTTGTAAGGGCGTATTGGGCGGCGAATACGCCCTTATCATAGATTAATATAGCCACATTTGTTAATTGACTAAGCAATCAGCTGGCATTAAGTTTTGCCCATCACCTGATCGTTAGTTCAGGCCCAAGGTGGCCGTTGCGCCCCGCTAACTATGATAAGAATGGATTGCATGAAACCAACACTGCTTATTGTTGAAGACTGCGAAGCAACGCGCGAACGTCTGGAAACCGCGATTGTTCAGGGAAATCAGTTTCGTTTGATCGGCTCGGTCGGCTCCTGCAAGTCAGCGGCGACGATCCTCCAAGATCGCTCTCCTGAAGTACTCCTTACCGATCTCGACCTTCCAGATGGGAACGGCGTCGAACTTATCGAGATGCTTAAGCTTCCTAATGTCCGTACCAAGCTTGCAATTGTTATCACCATCTTCGGTGATGAGGGGCATGTCATTAAAGCGCTAAGGGCTGGCGCATCAGGTTATCTGCTTAAAGATGATGATTTTATCGAAATTAACTCTGCGATTACGCAAATGCTCGAAGGCGGTTCACCCATCAGTCCGAGCATTGCACGTTATTTGCTAAAAGAGCTATCACTCGCGACATCGACGGCGGACGATCTTGAAGAGCGCCTTAGTAAGCGTGAACACGAGATACTGATGTTAGTGAGCAAGGGGTATACCTCGAAAGAGATTGGCGGAATGCTCCATGTGTCGTTTCACACGGTCAATGCGCACGTGAAGAGCATCTACAAAAAGCTTTCGGTTAGTAATCGTGCCGAAGCGATCTACGAAGCTACACGCAAAGGTATTATTTAGTCGGGTTGTTAATATGTCGGTCTCTCGCTTCTGCTCTTGCGCTGTATTGGCTCAAGCTGTTGTTGGTACGTTTACCTATTCATCATCGGTTTGGGCGGATGAGGAGCTGATTGGCGACGAGTTATTTGGCCAATTACCGGTTGTGGTCAGTGCGAGCCGCTTAAACCAATCGATCTTAAACACGCCGTCGGCGGTCACCGTTATCGATAAGCACATGATCGAGGCATCTGGGTTTACCGATATCTCTGATCTGATGCGGCTTGTACCTGGATTTAATGTGGCGAATATTAATGGCCGAGTAAAGGCGGTTAACTACCACGGTGGCGGGTGGGAATACCCTAACGGGTTGCAAGTTTTGGTCAATGGCCGCTCAACGTATCTGCCGAGCTTGTCAGTCGTCGATTGGAACAGCTTAGGTGTCCAGCTTCAGGATATCGAGCGGATTGAGGTGGTGCGCGGCCCTTCGCCATCAGCCTACGGCTCGAACTCATTTTTAGCGGCAATTAATATCATCACTATTGCGCCGGAGCTGGATGCTCGTTATGCGGTTACTGGGCGTTATGGCTCTGACGATAACGGCTATATGCTGGTGCGTGCATCGGATAATGTGGGTGTTTCGAATTACCGGATCTCTGCATCGGTCAATAAAAGCAGCGGGTATGATGGGCTTGATGATGATATCGACTATCGAACTCTGAGCTTTCATTCCCGTAGTTATCTATTTGAACAAGATACCTTGGATCTGAGCTTTGCAGTCAATCGTGGCCGCTCGGATCCTATGCCCGATAACCTGCTAGAAACGCGCAAGAATCGTTTGACGAGCTGGTTTGGGCAATTGCAATGGCAGCGGCCATTGTCTAAACAAGGAGCGCTAACGTTTAACCTGTATCACAACGTGCACCTTGAAGACGATGCTGCTGATAGCAACCCGATTGGTGCAGCAGCAGGTTTATCAAGCGACGTGTTCCAAAGTCTGTTTGGTACGGATAATCAGATTATTCACTACGGTATCGAAGCGAACAAAAGCGTGAAGTCGGATGCTGAACTGCAGTACAGCTGGATTAACGAGCAGGGCTTACAGTTTATCGCAGGGGGAGCGGTTCGCTATGATCGGTTAAAAGGCTCCTACTATGCAGGCATTGAGGAGGAGCATTCGGGTATCAGCTACCGTGCGTTCGGTAATATGCAGTCCCCCCTTGGTGATCGCCTTACGCTCAATCTCGGTGCGCTTTGGGAGAAAGATGAAGGTCGGCACGATTATTTCTCGCCACGCGCCAGCCTTAATTGGGAGTTGACCAAGCAGCAGTCGATCCGCTTGTCCGCGGCGCGCGCTTATCGTTTGCCATCGCTGCTAGAGCGCAACGGCGACTGGGATGTTGCGTTAGACAATGGCGTGGTGATTGATAAGCTGTATCGAAATAACCCGGATCTGCGCGCTGAGAAGATCGATAATATTGAAGTTGGCTACCTTGGCCGCTCGATAAAATATCCGCTCAGTTGGGAGCTGAAGGCCTACCACGAGAAGCGCTCTGATTCGATTTGGTATGTGCGCGACGACTCGGTGGAGGATTTTATCGGGGACGGCGTAAAGGTCATTAGCAACGCAGCTAAATATACTGCCTCAGGCCTTGAAGGTGAGGTGATGTATCGTCCCAGCCAGCGCACGTTTATCCGCGGGCACTTCAATCTTATTGATGATAAAGCCAACTATACGGCGCGCTTCAATCCCGAACGCATAGACTCCTATGATCAGTTAGCACCGCGCAACAGCTTTGGTGTGCTGGGCTCAAAGGAGTTTGGTGATTGGCAAGTGAGTTTAGGCGTATATCATTTGGCGGCAACGCGTTGGTTAAGCCGTGGCGATAAAGTTGCCAGCCATACGCGTGTTGATGCCGCTATTTTTAGGCGTATTCCGATCTCGGCTAAACACGAACTCAAGCTGTTCGTCGCAGGACAAGCACTGAATGGTGCATACAACGAATTTCGCACAGATCAAGAAATAGAGCCGCGCTATTACATTGGCTTCACGCTAACCGAGTTCTAGATGCGCGCTCTCTATCTGCTGTTGCTCTTGATATTGTTTTGCGTGCCGCGATTAAGCCTCGCGCAGGGCCAAGTGCATCTTATTTTATCCTCGCAAAATGGCATCTTTAGTACCGTTCACGAAAAGATTAGCCAACGCGTTGCACAGCTTAATGCGCAGCTCCATATCGACGCGCATCTATTAGATCAGCCTTGGCAGCAAGGTATTGCGCCTAGCGATCTGTTGGTGGCCGTGGGTGCAAAGGCGGCAAAAGCGCTAATACATCAAAAACTTCCCAACCCGATTCTGTTTGTGTTCGTGGAATCGCCGTTGCTGGCTGATATTTTACCGCATGAAAACGCACCCTCTTGGGCAGCGGTGGTGGTTGATCAACCATTAGATCGGTTAGTTTCAGTCGCCCAGTTACTGCGTGAAAGTGAAAGTTATCGTAAGAAGATGCTCTTGGTTGTCAGTGATGATAACGATGTCATGCTTGAGCAGGTTGAGCGTTTAACCCAAAGCCAGCGCCAGAATTTAGAGGTTATCTTGATCGAAGCGGGAGAGGTGGCTGCGAAAGTCATTGAACCTGCGCTGTTCAATGCCGCTGCTGTGATAGCCGTAAAAGACAAACAAGTTTGGTCGGGTAATAATGCGCGCTGGATGCTGCGCCAAGCCTATGCATTTCAAGTACCGGTGATTGGCTACTCTAAAGCATTTCTCAAAGCTGGCGCGCTGATCTCGGCGTACTCCACGCTCGATCAGCTTGTTGATCGCTCTGCCAAAATGATCACGCAGTGGGAGAGTGCGGGTGGCTTTACCGACCCAGGTATCCACTATGCGGATTATCAAGTTGAGGTGAATAAAAGCATTGCTCGTGCCCTGCGCGTTGATGTTGATCGGTTGGAGGGTGAGCCATGATAAAGCGCTTATTCGCCTCGATTCAGAACCAATTGGTCATCAATGCCATTGCCCCGGTAGTGTTCGTTATCGTTTTGGTGACCTCTTTCATGTTGATGGATTCGTTAGATGGCCTCGAAGAGCGCACAGCGACACGCGGGAATGACCTGGTTCAGCAAGTGTCCGCCATGTCGGAGTTTTTCTTCTTCGCAGGTGATACGGATAAGCTCGAAGATGTCGCTGAGCTGATGATCAAGACCGATGGGATGGTGTCGATCACCTTCTATGATAGCGAGCGCCGCTTACTGCTGGAGCGCACGAATGCCGCGCAAGGTAGCGTTAACCGATACGAAGTACCCATCTTTTCCAAGCCAGCGGAACTGGATGATTTCGCAACGATTACTGATGACAGCACAAAGGCTGAACTCCTCGGTTATGTGAAGATAGGCCTGTCCAATAGTGCGGCAGACGAACAGCGCGTCAAAATATATCTGCGGGTGCTGATCATCGCTATTTTGGGGACGATCTTTGGAACGATTTTGGCTTTTATCTCCAGTCGTCATATCACGCGCTCCCTTTCAACCATGATGCAGGCCGCGCGGGGTATTAAAGCGAAGCAGTTTGCCGCCCGAAGTGCGGAAAATGGGCATGGTGAATTGCTAGAGTTCCAGCGCAGCTTTAACGAGATGGCCTCGGCACTTGAGCAGAACGAGAAAGACCTGCAGCAACGCATTAGTCGCGCGACGCAATCGCTGAATATTACGGTATCTGAGTTATCCAAGCGTAACCAAGAGCTGGCTGCTCAACGTCAGGAGACGATTGAGCTGGAACGATCCAAAGCGATATCGGATGAGCGCACCCGTATTATGAAAGATATGCACGATGGTATTGGTGGACAGTTGGTTGCCTCAATCGCCATGATCGAGCGGGAAAAGGAGACGGAAGTCGGGCGCAACATAGCGACGATCTTGAAAGAGTGTCTTGATGATTTCCGCCTAATTATCAACTCGTTAAATGTTAGTGCGAATGACCTTTCGGCGCTGTTGGCAGACTTTAAGTATCGTAACCAGCGCAAGCTGGCTCTGGCGGGGATCGCCTTAAACTGGCGCGTGGATAGTTGTGCTGATGACATCAACCTACAACCCCAGCAGAGTTTGCATGTGTTGCGAATCTTGCAAGAGCTTTTCACCAATATCTATAAACATGCTGGCGCATCAGAAATAGACTTTTCCGTCTATCAAGACGGCGATGATATCGTGATTAAAGTGGCCGATAACGGCCGTTTCTCAGGTTGTGGCGACGGCGTAGGGCACGGTATTAAGAACATGCAATGGCGAGCCAACGAACTAGGCGGAGAGATGGTCTTTAGTCGCTCAGAGGTGGGTGGGTGCCAAGCGCTTCTGAAGGCGCCACTGGCGCGCTAGGTTGCGATCTCTGTCACTATTATTGGTGGTTTTCAGCTGGCCACTATAACCCTGTTTGGCTATACCCGAGTTAAATACGTACCTGTTAGCCTATTCATTATCGTTAACGCATCTGCAGTTTGCATGCTGAACATCTTACCAATAGGGATATCAGCGAATGAATGGGATAAACATCGCGCTCATAGCCACCCTCCTGATGACATTTGCTACCTTCAGCGCACCGTTTAGCGCGGCGCGGGATAATATAGGTCAGCAGCACGTCGTGAAGGTGCGCGTTAAACAAACGGGCGGCACGCGCGGCGCAGGCTTGTGGGTTGAAATGTTACGAGATCAAACCGTTATTGCGCGTAAACGGACACATCAGCATGGTCAGCTAGAGCGCTTTCACATCCCTTATGATGACCATGCCTGCTCTGTTGTTTGGCTGCGTGTAACCGGCTTTGCGGGAGAGCCTCATCTTGAAAAGCTTGAGCTAACGGATGCCGCGCAAATCGATATTGTGATTGATCTGGATAAATAGCACATCGTTAGGTTGTCCATAGCAACCGCTGAGCTGCATCGCTATAATGTTGTTTTTTCTCGATAGTTCGCTAACTCAGCAGGTTTATTAATGACAGTACGTACACGCGTCGCTCCGTCTCCTACGGGCGATCCTCATGTGGGCACGGCCTATATCGCACTTTTCAACCTCGCCTTCGCACGCCAGCATGGCGGTGAATTTATCTTACGTATCGAAGATACTGACCAAACCCGCAGTACCGAAGCGTCTGAACAAAAGATTTTAGATTCGCTGCGTTGGTTAGGGCTTGAGTGGGATGAAGGCCCTGATGTTAGCGGCCCGCACGGCCCTTATCGCCAAAGTGAACGTAAAGATATCTATGCGGATTATGCCTTTGAGCTGGTGGAGAAAGGCTTAGCATTTCGCTGCTACCGAACAGCAGAGGAGCTAAATGAACTGCGAGAAGTACGTCGTGAGCAGGGCCAGCACACGGCGCTCAAGCAAAGCGATCTAGCATTGCCAGAGGCGGAAGTCGCGAAGCGCGAAGCCGAGGGCGCGCCATTTGTTATCCGTATGGTCGTTCCTGAAGAGGAGGGCGTGTGTGTTGTTAACGATATGCTGCGTGGCGATATCGAGCTGGACTGGGGAATGGTTGATGCCCAAATCCTACTGAAGTCCGATGGTATGCCAACATACCACCTTGCCAATGTGGTGGATGATCATCTGATGAAGATCACCCACGTGATCCGTGGCGAGGAGTGGATCAACTCCGCACCGAAACATAAGCTGCTCTATCAATACTTTGGCTGGGATATGCCGCAGCTTTGCCATATGCCACTGCTACGCAACCCAGACAAATCAAAGCTCTCTAAGCGTAAAAATCCAACCAGCATCCTCTACTACGAGCGCATGGGTTACTTACCCGAGGCGTTGCTGAACTACCTAGGCCGTATGGGTTGGTCGATGCCGGATGAACGCGAAAAGTTTAGCCGTGACGAGATGTTCGCCAACTTTGATATTCAGCGTGTGTCACTCGGTGGTCCAGTGTTTGACCAAGAAAAGCTCAGCTGGCTAAACGGACTATGGATGCGTGAAGACCTTGATGCGGCGGCTTTTGCCGAGAAGTATCAAGCTTGGGCGCTCAACCCAGAATATTTGATGCAGATCGTGCCGTTGATCCAGCAGCGTGTAGAGAAGTTCTCTGATGTGGCGCCACTGGCTAGCTTCTTCTTGTCTGGCATGTTGGATTTAAGGGAGTCTGACTTTGAACATAAGTCCGTGACTTTGGATGATGCGAAGAAAATCCTGCAGTTTAGCGTTTGGTTGTTGGATACTGAAAACAACTGGGAAAAAGATCACCTGTTTGCTGAGCTGAAGAGCCTGTCTGAAAAGATGGGTTATAAGTTGCGCGACTTCCTCTTCCCGCTGTTTATCGCCATCGCGGGTACGAACCAGACTGTCTCGGTAATGGACTCCATGTCTATTCTTGGCCCAGATATGAGCCGTGCTCGCCTGCGTCACGCCGTTAATCTGCTAGGCGGCCCTTCTAAGAAAGAAGCCAAGCGCTGGGAGAAAGAGTTCAAAGCGCTGTAATGTAAGCGAAGAGCTCATCTTCAAGGCCTGCAAACGCAGGCCTTTTTTGTATCTGGAATTTAAGCGACAGCTGCGCTGTTTTTCTAGCAGCCCCTTCGTCTTACGCCCGAGATACCTCTGTCCAGCGATTACTGAGCGGACTTGAGTGTTTACAGCAGTTCATTAGCGGAAACTATTTTACGCGGCGGCGTGTACTTTGTTTCACGCTATCGGTAGCATCTGTTACCAATTACATACATGAGGTTAAGCAGTACGGTGTTTTTAACAGGTAAACATGTCGATTTGGCCGCATCATTGGAAGCGGTGGGTGCTCCTATTTCTATCTGGGAGCGCAGCTATTCAGGGAAGCTGCTATTCGTCAGCGGCAATTCGCGTTTTCAAGAGATTGTCGATCAACGCCTTTCTGGGCTTGTTGAGCATGATCTCGCTTCGGTATTGCCACGCTATGTTGCGTCACAAATAGAACCTGCCATTGAAGAGTGCTTAGATAGCCAGCGCTCTGTTGAGACAGAGGTGGTTATCGAGCGCCATGGCAGAACCCGCTGGTGGCGTTTTCAATACTCTCCACTGCTCACGCGGGAAGGGGAGGTTCGCCGCCTGATGAATACCTGCATTGAGATAACCGAAAAGAAAGAGCTAGAACGTTCGCTCGATACCAGCTTGCGTCGCTTTGAAGCGGTCATCAACACAGCCTATGACGGTATTATCTCCATTGATGAATCGCAGCAAGTCAAAATGTTTAATCAGGCTGCGGGAGATATGTTTGGTATCAAACCTGATTCTGCCATCGGCCGCCCGCTAACGGACCTCATGCCAGCGCGTTATCGCCATGGTCACCACGGTTATATGGAAGGATTTAAGCACTCGCCGGTGATGTCCCGCCCGATGCACACGCGGGCAGCAGTAACAGGGCTACGTAGCGATGGCACTGAGTTTCCACTGGAAGTGACGATCTCCAAGATACAGGTGGGTACACAAACCGAAATGACCGCTGTGCTGCGAGATATCTCAGAGCGCTCACGTTTGATGGAAGAGCTACGAGAAGCAGCCTCCGTTGATAGTGCAACAGGTTTATATAATCGCCGTTTCTTCGAGGACCAAACCGAGCGCGAGCTTGCGCGCTGTCGTTACTTTGGCCATAAAATGACGCTGATGGTCATTGCCGTGGATCGCTATAAAGAGCTGACTGATGGACACGGAAATAGCTTTGGTGATCGCTTGATGAGCGATGTTTCAAAGGCTGTTGTTGAGGGGGGCCGTAAAGTCGATATTGTTGCCCGATACCATGCGGGTTCCTTAGCTATCCTGCTACCTGAGATGCCTGCAGAGCAAGCATTGGAGAGGGCCGAAACGATCCGCAAATACGCAGCAAGCGCGTTGGCACCAGAGAGTATGATACCGATAACATTTAGTATCGGCGTTGCTGAGTTCTGTGATGAAAGCTATGCTGACGAGCTGTTTGCCCGCGCCGAGCGTGCATTGAGTAGAGCAGGCGAAAATAGAGTGGAACAAGATAGAAAGTAGCAAGCAACACCTTGAAAACCAAGAAAAAAGCTTGACTACAAAAATAGATATGGGATTATAGCGGCGTGCTCAGCAACACTCTTCGAGCACGTCAAATGGGGCCTTAGCTCAGCTGGGAGAGCGGTTCGCTGGCAGCGAACAGGTCAGCGGTTCGATCCCGCTAGGCTCCACCAATCCCTTTTCTCGCATAATCTCTTAAAGTCCTAATTTCTTTAAATATCAGTAGCTTAACATCTGTTTTAAGTCTCTCATTGTCCCAATATATCTACCCCTAGCCCAGAGATTTCGGGGGTATATAATGGGGTATCTGATTTTCAGAAGGGGGTATGTGCTCCCAAGCTGAAAAACTCCGTGTATTCAATGAGATAGAGGCACTGCAATGCGCTTAACTGACAAGCAGATTAAAGCACTTAAGCCACGAGAAAAGGACTTCAAACAGGCTGATGGGCAAGGCCTCTATCTTCTTGTGACGAAGAAAGGACACAAGTATTGGCGACTCAAGTATCGATTTAACGGTAAAGAGAAGCTGCTTTCAATAGGCGTTTATCCAGAGATCTCTCTTAAAGAAGCGAGAGCCAAAACAGCAGAAGCGAAAGCAGCGTTGGCCGAGGGTAACGATCCTAGCATAGTAAAGAAGCAAAGAGCGCGTGCTGCGGAAGTTCATACATTTGAACAGCTGGCCCGTGAGTGGTTTGAGGTAAAGAGAAAGGACGTTGCCCCGACCACGGAAAAGCGCATGCTGAGTATGATCGACAATTGGATAGTGCCGTACTTGGGTCGATTTGAAGCCGCAAAGATGGGGCCGTTGGATGTCCTAGAGGCAATAAAAATTGCTGAGGCTCAGGGCAAAAATGATACAGCTCATCGTATGCGCGAAACTTGCTCTCAGATATTTAGATACGGAATCATTACACAGGTTTGCAAGCATGATCCGGCTCGCGACTTGATCGGCGCGCTCGAGAAGAATAGGCCGCAGCATTACTCGGCAGTTACTGATCCCGATGCCGCTGGGCGATTGATGGCCGATATTGAGCTGTTCGAGGGAACAGTCATTGTTAAGACTGCGCTAGCATGTTCTGCATATTGGTTTTGCCGACCGATTGAGGTGCGCTCACTGGAATGGTCTGATGTTGATTTTGAAGGGGCACTGATTACTATTCCGGCCTCTCGCATGAAGCTGCGCCGAGACCACATTATCCCTTTAGCTACTCAAAGCCTCGCGCTGCTGGAGGCCTTAAAGCCGATCACTGGGCGGTCTAAATATGTCTTTCCGTCTGCTAGGGGTAATAGTCGCTGTATGTCTGAGAATGCTGTTCGGGTGGCGTTACGGACGATGGGATATACAAAAGAGATGATGACGTCGCATGGTTTTAGGGCCATGGCGCGTACGTTGTTAGATGAGGAGCTTGGCTATCGTGTTGAGTGGATTGAGCATCAGTTGGCTCATGAAGTGCGGGACGCAAATGGTCGAGCTTATAACCGCACTTCATTCTTAAACCAGAGACGCGAGATGATGCAGTCTTGGGCTGACTACATTGATAGCCTGAGGGAGATGAAAAAGCAGGGAGTTACGATTCAACGGAGTTTTGGTGCTGAGCATCAATCCAGTTCTGAATAGATGACTCTAACCAGCCCACACGCTTTCCTCCAAGGGATATCTGCTTCGGGAATGTGTTGTTGTCGATATGACGGTAGATGGTGCTGCGCCCCAGCGAAGTCCGGTACATAACCTCTTTTATGGGCAGGACTCGATCTACCTTTTCTGCTGCAGTTGTCGTCATTGATAGCGTTCCTCTTTACTGATGCATCACTTTAGAAATTGTTTCTTGGCTTTCTTGCCTAACTTTGGCTTCATGTTAGTCATCACTCAGGTCTGGCAGCATCTTGGGCATGCTTCCTTTTTGATATGCCTCTGTAATTTGAGGGAGCATGAATTGGCTTACGGTTGCGCCGTTCGGCAGTACGATGTTGGCCATGAACTCATCTTCAAAAATGGCTATGCCGGCTTCAACTGCTTCAAGCTTCGCTTTGATAACGAGCGCTAATGCCCGCCATTTTTGACGGCATGCTTGCTCCCATGCTTTATGTGCTGCCGACTCCGTTCGTGCTTTGCCAGTGGGTGTTTCGGTGAATAGAGAGGCCGTCTTTCTGGGCATTGGCAGCAGAAACTTGATCTGCCGCCCAGCCATGCGAAACCCTACTACCGCTTTCTCTTGGTCCCAGCCGTACATGAATTGATCGGCGCCGTATTTTTGTAGCGTCCTTTCAATTTCGGCGCGGCTCTTATCGGTGCTTACCGATGTTGATTCGGCATATGCCATGGTTGATTCCTTTTGTCTGGTGCGCGTGATCTGTGGCGCGCGAACAGGTGATGTTATACCGCTCTCACTTTTGGTCTGAAGATCGAAGCGCCGCCAACAGAGCTGCCCCCATCAAATTCAACATGACCTGAGCTATCTATTTTTGTAATCTTGTGGGGCGCTTTGTAGTCCCAGTCTCGCCCATATGAGCCGCTGCCACCCTCTGTAATAATGACCGTATCCCCTAATGAGAATCCGAGGCGCTTTTCCTCTTCTTTAAGCAATTGCTCTGAATAATGCTCGGCATCAATCTGAGTACTTAACACTCGATATGTCTGACCCTCATGCTCCAAAAGAAATAAATCAGGTGATTCGCCGGTGTGATGAATGTCGTAATAAATACAGCTTCCCTGCACAGCTAGTCCATTTAGCTCATGGTCTTGATCTATTACCTTTACTAGGTAGCTCATAATTCTTGCCTCTTACTCAATCGGTATAACAATCAGTTCTACGGCGGACGCTGACGCACCCCAGATCTGCTGGATGCGCCAAGCGCGCTACGGTAGTGATTCGGCCCGTTAACATGCTGTTTGCTTTGGCTGTTTTGCACGCGCTTTCGTAGTTTTTAGCTCCCACGTAAAGCTTTTCGGTCTTAACCGGCTTGCCATGGCCACGGACCTTGGAAACGAACACCACCCACTTTTTATGTGGCTTGCCTGCCCAGTAGGCTTCGGCGTTGAATGAGTCTGGTGTGCTCATACCGTATCCATCCCCATAATTGCGCCACGCATGCCTTCCGTTGAATGGAAGTAGAGCATTCTTGAAGGAGGCGCTCCCTGTACACTGAGGTTTCCAGGCAGTGACTTGAGCAGATTGAAGTACTTGGGCTGGATCTTTATTCCCTCGATATCAACGAAATCATGATCTCTGTATCGTTTACCGGTCGCGTTGCATGCTGTGCATTCGCCCGCTAATCTAGTTTTCCCAGACCCATTGCATGATGCGCATTCGACTTTATAGTCGTTGTAGGCATTTTCGAACTCGACAGTTCCTTTACCATTGCATTCTCGACATGTGAGGTCAGTTACATGCCCTGTGCCCTCACATTCTGTACAAGTTGACATCTCGGGGCTTTGGATGCTGTCGCTTAGTGGGTTGAGCTCCTGCATTTCAGTAAACCCATGCGCATCAATAAACCTCGCGACGCCTGCATTAGGGGTTGCTAGGCCCGCGCTGCTACCTTCAAGCACGGGAACTAGAATTATCACATGCCCATTTGTTGCAACGGCAAAGCCTTTGTGGAGCATCGGCTCTCTGAGGTAGGTGCGCCGATCATCTTCCCCAGCGCACCAATGTTTTAGATCGACGGAATTCATGACTTCACCACTCCACCAAATGCCGCGCTGAGATCCTTCCATAGCTTCTGGTATTCCAGCGCCATGCGGGCAACGTCGCTATCTAGTCGCGCTAGCGGGTCTTCGTCGCTTTTTTCGTCATTGAGCTTTTTCAATAACTCTTCTGTTAAGTGGATGCCTTTGAGAGATAGGTCGGCGTCCAGTGCAAATTTGATGGTGTTATCCCAAGTGAGGGATAGGCGATCTACGAGTAACCCGCTTTCCAGATGGGCTTTTACTTCGTCATCAAATACGCTTTGGTCTTTGATGCGCACGTATCCCAGCTCAGAGCCTACGGCTTTTAGCGTGCAGGCGTCTTCGCACGTGAACGGGCGGCTTTCTCGCTCCTGCTTTAACCACTCGGACATGACAACTGCAGGGGAGTGATGCACATCTGGCAGAGCCACTGGCAATGATCCTAAGCTGTTACGCAGTAGGTTTAGCAGTTGCGCTGCGGGTTTATGTGTGGCGCTATCGACCATGATCAAGCCTGCGGCAGGAATGATCAGGCAGCGGGTTTGTGTGTAGTTACTAAAGGCGCGCGGCAGTAGGTCGAGGATGATCTCATCCTTGAGCAGCAGCTTTTCTTTTCGATATACCTTGCGCCCTTGGTTCTGCTCGATCACGGCGATTCGTTCATCGAGCGCTTTCTTTATCACCTTTGGTGGCAGGATCTTCTCTTCTTTCTGGGCACAGATTAGTAGTGCACCATGGGCTGCAAACACTAGCGCGTCGTCGTTGAGGGCACTATGCGGTTTTGTCCAGCCAAAGCGCCCGAGTTCTTGGCTTTTACAGCCCGTGAAAACGTGTTCACTCAGCGCAGCAGATAGTGCTTCAGGCGTTAGGGTGAAGCCTTCTTTAAGCTGGTACGGGATTAGGTTTTTGAAGAACATCTCACCATTCCTCCTGAGTACCCAGTGAGGCATCCACTCTATCTATATAAAAAGCATCTATGTCTGTAATGACGGTGCCCGCTGCATAAAGCTTGAAGATGTAGCTATCTACTGCATTAAAAGCTGCGGTTGGGTTGTATTCAAATCGATGAGAAATGCGGATCGTATGGCCGCTGATATAAAGCTCCACCTTGTCTTCGCTACCAGCGCGCATTTTGAGGTTGTAAGAGCCCCTCAAACAACCATCATTTTCTTCAAAATCGATATCAACTTCATCTAGCCAGTCATCTTTTTCATATGATTCAAAATCGCGCCAAAGCTCACACACATTGCTTACTAGCTCGTGAAGGCTGATTTCTTTAGGTGCTGGGGCTAGTAACGCATCTATCTCAGCATTGAATTTTTCTGCTGCTTGGCCCGCAAATAGATTCCCTAGTTTTTCCCGAACTCCTACTAGCATCTGCTGGTTGTATTCGGGAATGGAAAAATCATTCGGGTCAATCCGAACGATCTCTTTCAGGACGGTTTCAAGGGACTTATGAAACTCCCCGTGGCGAGAAAAGACTTCAGATACGGCGAGGTTGATTGTATTCTCGACTTGATCTGAAATGCTTTTTTGTAGTGCTCCGCTTTTGATCATTTCGGAGACTTGTGCGTCGACGATTGCTTTAATATCCATCCTGCTATCCTTATTCAAACTCAAGATTCAGTTGCTTTGAGACGTACACAAAACCGCGCACGCCTTTTTTCTTGTATCGGTTGACTACCCCCCCCCGATACGCTTCGTACAGCTCTCTAGTCACAGCGGAGCGCTTGGCATTACATAGCTTGGCAAGTAGGCCCGAGGTGTATTCTTGCCCCGGTCGCATCGCGCAAATAATGTGGTTGTCACTCATGATTGACACACCTTGTGTTAGGCAACTTTTGGCAAATAAAAAGCCCCAGCAATAGGGGCTTCAAAAAGCGGTCTAAGCAGCTGAAGCCTTAGCTTGATCTTCAATGGCCCAGTAAATTTCCATACAGGCCTGAGCATCAGCCATCGCGGTATGAGCGTTCTGAAGCTCTTTGCCAGTGAAGTGCAGGTAGGCCTCAGACAGCTTCGGATTTTTGCCCAGCTGCATAATGGGGTGAGCCATCCGCATGGTGCAGTCGTGGTTTTCTTTATCGCCCCACTGGTCAATCGCTTCATCGGTATAGCCATAGCGCTTCAGACCAATGCGGATAATGCGCTGATCGAACGTCTTGTTGTGCGCCACGCGCTTGCCGCCGGTCATCTGCATGAAGACTGCCAGCGCATCCGCTTCATTGACGCCCACCTTGTTGGCAATCTCTGTGGTAATGCCGTGAATCTCTGATACCTCGACGGGGATCTCCCAGCCGTTTGGCTGGATGATGAGATCTACAGTCGAGATGATTTCGCGGGTATCTGCATTTGCCAAAATCGCGGCCAGCTGGACTAAGTGTGGCTGATGCTCGCTGCCAGAAGGGGACTTCCAATCAGGAAAACCAGTTGTTTCGGCATCGTAAAATAGAATCGTATTCATGACTTTCTCCGAGAATTAGCGCGCCAGAACGGCGCGAACTTTTGTACTGCGAAACAGCTGCTGTGCGTGCCGAGTGGCGATGGCTGTTCCTTTGCTGCGTGGAAAACAAGAAAGGCCAATCGTAGTGATCAGCCTTCCGTTGAGGTAAATGCAATAAGTGTCCATAACTGGCTACTCAGTCTTGCGGAATACTCCGCCGCAGTATGCGATTGCGACCAATTCACCGGGCACCCATACACCGATAGGCATATTCCAGCTTTCGTTAGATAACTGGACGGCAAAGCCTTCTGCTTCATCTCGCGAGCATTCCACTATGTTTGCGGCGTGCGCTTTACTCAGATCGCCGTATGCATGCTTACTAACAGTAGCCACCGGAACGGCTTGAACTGGCTCAGTCTCCATAGTGACGGGCTCATGCACAGTTTGGGGCTCAGTCGGTGAATGAGCTTCAGTTTGCTGTTTAAGCTCAGGCTCGCGCTGTGCTTCCTGCTCTTTTCGGCGCTGTTCCTCCTCAAACTTGCGGCGGCTCATTTCCTCGGCGACTTTTTGGCGCTGCAGCTCCGATTGAAGCATTGCCTCAAGGCTCTGGCTGTAGTCCTCATCAGAAGCAAAGAGGAATGTTTCGATGTGAGCGCGGGTGAGAGGCGCAGCTAAACCGGCTTTGTAAGATTGGTTTTCGAGCTGTAGCAGGCGCATCTCTGTTTGCTGCTGAAGTTGCTTGTCGGCTTGAACCCGTTTTTGCACTTCGTTAAGCGAGCCTGCCGTTAACTTGCCTGTTTTTGTTAGTGCGGTAATTTTGATTAGGTCTTCGATCTGCGTATGACGGAATTCATCCTCAACGCCATGAAGCTCCCATTCGCTTAGACGGCGCTCTTCTAACTTTGCTTTGGCCAGAGCACGCGTTTCGTCCTCGAACACCTTTACTTGATCAAGCAGGCGCTGCCGTCCGTCCTTACACATTTTCTCAAGAGCTTTTGCCTGCTCCTCGAATGTTCGAATGGGGCCGCTGACTTTCTCGACAGCTTCGCGGCGACGCTTGCCGATATCACCGGCCATCTTATTGAGCTCGGTTGCAAGCTTCTTTGAGCCTGCCAGCGTGTCAGCGGTGACCACAACGTCGTACTGCTTTAATTCGCTCTCTAGCCACGCTTTGGTTTCTTCAAAGTTGAAGGCAATAGCAGCAGGAGTTGTATTGATTACCACCAGATCAGTGGCTTGGCGAGGTTCCATTTTTTCAGCTGCAGACATGGTTATTGCTCCTGATTTTGTGCGGCGTGAGATAAGTTTGAACAGTGGTCTTTATAAGACTGGATGAGTGAGGTGCGCTCAGCACTGCCTTCTGGCCATTGCGTAGCTGCGGCCTTCCACTGATCTAGGTCTTCTTTAGTAGTGCATACCTGGAGCTCTTTTAGCAGCTGGTCGACTGGGGGAGGCTGGTCAAAGCTCGGCATAGATTGTTTTTGACTGCCCAAAGAGGCTGATTGGGCCTCTGCCTTGCTTGAATTGCCCACTCGACTTTTCAGGGATGATTGGTTTGCTGCTGGGTTTACCTCGCGCTCGCTGACGAGTGTGGTTTGTCGATACCGTTCTGCTTCATCTTCATCAATGATGCCTGACAAACCGAAAGCGTAACGAGCTGCTTGAATAGTGGCTTTATGCCTTAGCATCCGTGCGGGCCATTTTTTCCATGGCTCCGACGTGCCTTTGCACTCATCTAGGTATTCGGTCACCTCTGTCGGTCGCTGGCGATCCTTACGATAGATACGGCATGTAATAGCAGATAAAGCACCATTGGCATCTAGTGAGTCCGAAAACTCCATACCATCAAACTGCGTGTGCTCATTGATGATTTTTAACCATCCATCGATGGACACAATTGGTTGAATCGCGCCGCGGTTATTGAAGGCATAGATCTCCTTCGTTAAAGGATTCAGACGGTACTCATTAGCAATGGCTAGAAATGTAATCAGTTCGCCATCGCTTACTTGACCATTGTTCTTGGCTTTCATGAGCGTATTCGTCATCAAAGAGCGAGTTTCCTGCTCATCGATGTTCAGGCGGCTCGCCATGACTGCGAATGGACTTTTCTGAGGGGTGGTTTGTTGTGAAATGGTTGCAACATTACTCATGACAATCTCCGTTCATCCTGACGAATGGCCCAAGCGGGGCGCTCAAGTGATCTAATATGAAGCCAGTCGTCTTCGACGCGGCAACGGTGGTAGGTTTCTAGGTTTTCGCGATAAAGCTCGTGTCCACGTTGCTTCCAGTCGTCAGGCAGTTCCACGACATCAACCATGTAGCGACCGGCACTAACGCTAGAACTCACTGCTAGGAATAGGAACTGCGGGCGCACTCCAAAATGCTTCTCGTATCCCTCGGAATACATAGCGTCCTGCACGTGGTAGCGAAACTCTTCGACATGTTTTTCTAGCCGATCCATGCCCTCTACCTTCTTAACGTCCACAATGATGTGGTGATTGGTCAGAATGCGGTCTGGTCGGATACGGCAAAGCTCACCGGTTTCATCATCGGTCCAGTAAATCGATGCTTCATTGATACCTGCTTGCTCGAAGATCCAGCGAGCAGTTGGGTGTGCCATAACGCTGCCTTGCATGATTTGCAGCTGTCGCCATTCGTCGGCGGTCATGATGATTTTGTCGTCATGCTCTTGCTGGAAAGCCTCCCATTGGGTTCGGCCTTCGTTTGTTCGCCGGTTAAAATCTGGCGCGATGATAAACTCGCTGTTGAAGTTGTGCGGTTCCAACAGAAGACAGTGCAGGGCGGAACCAAAGTCCATCGCTTTAAGCTTTTGGTCGTCAACTGGCGCTTCTTTCGACCAAGGAAGCGAGGAAGGGCAGTGAGCGATAAGGTCTAAGCCGCTTTTGCTAATGCCTTCGCCTGCGTGATAGTCGGCGTTACTGAGGTTTTCATAGAAGCCAGGCGCACAAAAAACCGACCCAATGGCCGGTTGATCTTGTTCTAATAAGTCGAATGGATTTGCGGGCATGTTCATGCTGCGTCCTCCACAATGCAGTCATTCCATGCGGCGATGCGTTCGATGGTGTCAGCAGCAACTTGCTCAGCCGCTATCTGCTTTAATTCGCCATATAACATGGCGTCACAGGCGCCGTTCTCGCCGTCCATTTCGGTGATCTTTTCCTCTACGTCGGAGAAGTCGATCACGTCCCAAGTGCCGGGGCCGGTGCGATAACTGCCGCCTGATATCAGGACTAAAGCAATTTCTTCCAGAGTGATGTAGTCCATGTTGTCCTCCAATCCTTACATGTAGACCCAATCAGCTGGTGACGTTGGGTGGTTGAGCTTTTGAACGACTTCACGCTGAGCTAAGCCGCGTTTCATAGCTGCATCTAGCTGGTCACCTTGCACCTTCGCAACTTCAAGCTCTTGCAAGATGACCGTGCCTGACTTGAGATCGAGATCATCTGGTTTGATGGTGGTTACCCGTTGCTCATGAGGACTGAGCCAGTTTGTGACGATGTAAACGGTCATGCTGTCCATGGCAGTTACTCCGGTTTATAGATTGGGATTTCAAATTGGATAGCTGGCATAGCGGCTTTGTAAGCCTTGCGGTTGAGCCAAGCTCGCACGCGCTGCTCATTTGCTATCAAGCTGGAAGTGTGAGGTGCGCCGTATCCGTGCAGCACTCTCACGCGGTAATCGCGGCTAGGTTGCCGCTGGGATTGGCGTTCCATAGTGTTCTCCTGTTTGTTTCTGGCAAGACAGTTACGGCTGCCTTCTCAGAAATAAACGTGGTTTAACACGCCCGTCACACCTATCCATCTATGCAGATTCGGTCGCAACTCGCCGCTACGGGGTTTGGCTTACGCCTTGCGGGTCTAAGTTGGGTAGGTAAGTCGCCTACACGATTGGTTAAAGTTCTTGACATAAAGAATAATGAATTAAACAAAACATGCAAGATTTTTTGTCAAAAAGTTTAACCATTATTGATCGGCTCTTTATACAATCGAATCAGAGTCTCAACATTCAGCGTGTTAAAATGTCTCGATGAAAAAGGGAATTTTGGTGCTGTTGCTGTTGCTATCTCCGGCAGCGATGGCGGGAAAGATATATGGAGATGTGGTTGTAGATCGTGTTGGCACCGTGATTGATGGTGACTCGTTTAAGGTGGATATCGACGAGTGGCCACCGATCCTTGGGAAGGGCATTACCGTCAGAATCAACGAAATCGATACGCCAGAGTTGCGCGGGAAGTGCCCCTATGAAAAGCAGCTAGCACGAGAAGCCAAGCAGTTCAGTGTAAGCGTACTGAGAGCAGGGAGTAGGGTGGAGCTTAGAAACATTCGTCGAGGAAAGTACTTTCGGGTAATAGCTGATGTGTTTGTCGATGGAGTGGATCTTGGAAGCCAGCTCCTAGAGCAGAAGCTGGCACGGCGCTATAAAAAGCGCAGGGAAGGGTGGTGTGATTAGGGCTTCTCTGTTGCAAGACTAGCGCTATCTGGCGTCTTACTAGAGAGAACACGTTTCATATATTCACCAACTGACTCTTGAACAGTTTGAGAGGCTGGCTGCTGTTCCTTACCAAAATCTTCTAGAGAGTACCGGTACTCTCCCCGTGATATCTTGAGAGCTGTTTGAAGGTCCAAATCCATGCTACTCATCCCTATAGTAGTTACTGAAAAAGTGGTTGTTGAGCTCAGGCTCGAAATAGTGCTTTCGTTTTATCCATATGAACCCGTCGCCTTTAGAAATAATGGCAACGTCTACCGGACCGCCTACTGTCTCTGAGCTTGTAGACATGCGCCTGCGTACTGAGGTTAAGTTTACAAGTGACTCCGCCAATTGCGCAATCTCTTCTTTTGGAAGAAAGCCGACCGCTGAAACGATAGGTCCCGAATGCTCGTTGTCCATTTTGTCGGCTAAATATGCTTGCGAAGTTTCTATGAAATCAATTCCTGCTTTTTTTATTTTCCTGTTAATTCTATCAATTACATCCGGGCTCAGTGCCTCTTCTTGCATTGCCTTAACCAACTGATCAGGAACTTCATTTTCAGTAAAGTGAGACATTAATCCACCAACGGCGTGATAGAGCTCAGAGGCCATTCCATTCATAAAGCTTGCTATAACATCACCTTGTGCGAACGGAGTAATGGAAGCGGTATTTTTTTCACTAATGTTGGTAGCCTGAATGGGTGTATGTTTCAAGCAGCCGAAGAGGAATCCTTCGATTCTGGTTTCGACTTGCGCTGGAAATATTTCTTTGTCCCCAAAGCCCGCGATAACAATGCCTGACTCTGAGCCTGAATATGGGGGCTCTTTTGGAGCCGCTTCAGCGCAAAGCTTAATGATTCGTTGTCTTCTCTCAAGGTTCAGGAAGCTTTTCCAGTTTTGAAATACTCCATCAATTAGATGATCGACCTGGACAGAGTTGTGATCTAACTTCGAGACTGCATTGTTGCTCTCCATGCTATCAAGAGAGTCATAGGTGCATATTGACGTTGCTATGGAATCTATGGCTTTTTCGAAGCTCGTATCAAATAACTCCGAGAGCTGCTTTGATATTTGATCGTGAGACAGGTTGGATGTTGCTTCTGTGAAGTAATCATTGAGCCTGACATAAAAGCTTCTTATGAAACCCTCAATGTACTGCGCTTCAATAGTGTTTAAGTCTTGGCTATCTTCGACTAAAGACTTTATATGGCCTAGGAAGTCGGCGAGGTATTGTTCAAGCTTATCTCTCTTTGTTGAAGATAGTATTTTGCGGTATGTCTTGATGATAGTTTCCCAAGGAATCGACATATACGATGCTGAGCCATAAATCATAATTCCGACCGGCTCGTACTTTGACAGCGCGAACAGTTTATTTACGGAGTTATAGACCTTATGTGCACCGTTCGGACCTATGGTTACTGTTACCGCGCTATCTGCAGCTAAGGCAACCGCTTGTGTGTTCATGATTGAAACTTCGGTGGTCATTTAAGTCCCTTCCCTGGTCTGTGCTAATTGGCTTTTATGACGTAGAAGCCATAAGTCTTCGTTCAGAATGCTCTTCATACGCTTCGGATTGACTTGTTGTTCAACCCTAGATATCACCTTGACTGAACGTTGAGCTGCAATCAGTTGTGGTTTGGTCGTCAGTCACTAAAATTACATTGAGCTCGGTAGTTCTCAAGAGCTGTTTACCCATCTCTAACGCCTCTTCAGATCGAGCTTGGCCCACATGAGAGAACATTGAGCTTAGGTAGGATGCCAGAGCTTCAGCCCTCTTTTCAGTGGAGAAGGAGTGCATCAGAGTTTTATGACGAATAAAGTAATCAATTACTTGTTCGCATAAGGCTGTCGCTGAAAGGCTCTGAGAGCCTGAGCTAAACGCAGGTATGTTAATTGATATCTGGTGGTCGTTGTTCGGTAAATAGATGACCTTGGGTTTGCCTAGCACCATGTTAGGGTGGCGAAAGTCGGCCACGACGCCATTTGCAATATCTTGTTCGAGCCGCATTATGCCCCAATCGAGCATACTAACCGGCTCTTTCTGGAGCATCTTAGTTACTTGGCGTTGCTCAGCGACTGCACTTTGGGTGCAGAACACCCCTAGAGCTAGCGCAATCAGCAAAGATGTCGATGCTTTCATAAATACGTCCCTGTGCCTCGAAGATTGATAATTTAAGCTGAGCGGTAGAGGCTACCTTCCCGCCAGCCATGGCACTTACTTCACAGCGAGCTTCTAGTCATTACCTGTTCTTAGCGTGACAGAATTTACACCACCTGCTTAGCCCATCTGCTTGCTTGGTTGACTTGAAGAAGCTGCTTTTCTCGCGTCTTTGGTTGCACTTAGAGCAGATTTTATAGCGACCATTACGTGTTTTTTTGGCGTGACTTTTAGTCTTGCTTTCGTCGATACAAGACTTGCACCATTTACTCAAACCGTCGCTGTACTTCTGGGTTGTATAGTACTCATCAGTCGATTTCGTGAGCTGGCACTTCGGACAACTCTTGACTCTCTTTAAGTCTCGTTGCTTGCGGTGCTTTTTTGACTCGCCACTAGAGAACGGGGTCTCAATAGCTAAGTGCTCAGGAACCGAGGAGTGGCTTGTGTCATATATTCGGGAAGAGGGGGCTTGTTGGCTTCTATCAAGTCGTGAGGTTGTTTCCAGAGCAGGACTTTCAAATACAGGCTGATCAAGCTTTTGCGATGCCCTAGAGCGGTCGATTGCAGACCGAATATGCTCTTGTGAGACATGACCACTTAGTGTTTGTTCAACTTCGACTCGTCCATGCTTATCAACCCTGCGAGTCTCAGTAAATGTCAGCTCTTCTTTGTTCGACGAAGAGTTTGAGTCAAAGATTTTATAAACAATAAAACCAATAACAATAAGAGCTATAACTTCCATGTCTAACCTAACTTATTAAATCCGTCTTATTGGCCTATGAACCAGCGCAACGACTTGTCCGATGATGTTGATGAACTGGAGCCTATCGGGGGAGATGATCTCATCTTCGTAAGCGGGATCATCCTTGTTATCGCTGCTAATCTTCCAAGTACCATCCAGCTTCCTAAAGAAGCGTTTCACCCTTAGATCACCTTCGAGGTTAAAAGCGAACACCGCATCATTAATCGGCTTTGTTTGGGACTTGTCGATCATGAGCTTATCGCCGTTGTAAAACGTGCGCTCCATCGAGTCACCGCGCACAGTCACGATCATTCCATCGCCAGGGAATACACCTGACTCTGTGTAGTAATACGCTGGAATTTGCAGGTACTCAGGCTCCGACTCTAGACCAGCATCAGCACCAAACCCAGCAGCGAACTCAACATCATAGATTGGCGTTGGGACTGTGCCGCCGTTCGAATCTAGCCCCAACGGTGAGGAGTCTAGGCCAAGACCTACAGCCCCTCTGTCGTTTTCGCCAATACCTGTCTGCAGCCACTCAACCGAGCACTCTAAGCCGGCAGCCAGCTTAATTAGAGAATCGCCTGACGGCTTGTTATTCCCTAAAAGCCAATGAGAAACCGAAGCGCGATTAATCCCCGCCTTGCGTGCAAGCGCTGCCTGAGAAAGCCCTAAAGCTTCCATTCGTTGTGCTATTCGAGCCGAAATAGTTTTTTCCATGTAAATAGTTTAAGCAAATTGCTAGTTAAAGACTTTGACGCTTCTGTTTAATGTGTTTAAACTTCTGTCATTAATTTTGGTTAAAGGTTGAAACATTTCATGACGCCAGAAGAAGCTATCGAGTATTTCAAAACTTATGAGAAAGCCGCAGGGGCAATGGGATTGTCGAGGCCGAGCATGTCCTACTACGTCCGAAAGGGCGGCCTTCCATACACGAAGCAGTGTGAGTTGGAAAAAGCTACGAGTGGAAAGCTCAAAGCTCGTCGTGAAGATGACCCAGAAAACCCATTCTATAAGCCGAAATCAGCAGCTTAGAGGCCATACAAAAAACAAATCAAGCAGCCAGCCGCAGCATAAGGACTCATTCCCATGAAGAAAGACCATAACAAGTGCATACACCTCACGAAGCCAGAGAACGACCAATTAAAACGTGCCAGCGAGCTAACCGACCGAAGTATGTCGCAGATCTTGCACGACTGTTTTGTCGTCGCGCTGAAAAAGCCCGGTGGTTTAGAGCAGCGGTTAGCTGAGGAAAGATTGACGCAGGCTCGCGAGCTTGTCACCGATTCTAATCATCCCATGGCTTCCATGGATTTCTTCAGCACAGAGCGTTCGCAAGATACCCGTGACGATGCGCGCTTTTCGCGTCTCTTTGCTGAGGCGCGACGCCCAGACACTTTGCACGGCTGACCCGTTACCGATCCCAATACCCTGTGCACCTTGAGGCTGATTGTTTGATTCCCTGAATCAGCCTCCTTTTTCAAGCGCATTTCCGAGTGTGCTTCAAAAAGCTGGCAGGAGATCTAGCTTAGTCGTTCGGCGAGGACTGCCGGATGCAACACGCCAGTTGGCGCCATAGGTGGTGCCGACTGGTAGCCCTTTCTATGAGAGGGGACTGAACAGCGTCTTGGTCTTTATCGGCTGGGCTAGGGCGCTGTTCAGTTACGAGCACAAAGCGAACGCGGCGAACGCTCCGCACAACATAGAACAACTCCCGTTAAGAACAGGCTAACCGGTCACGACTCAGGTTTCACATAGGACGTTAAGGCTAATGCAATTCTCCATCAGCATAGATCAAGTTAAATCCTTGGAGTGGGGCTTAAACCTCCAGCAGGCAACACTATTCTCGTTCCTGTTTACGGTTCCCTCGTGGGCGGAGCCAGTCAGTATTAACGGTGGCATCTACTACTCGGTGAGCAAGTCGAAAATTGCGGAAGAGCTACCGATTTTGTCCGGCAAAGCTGACACGATAAAACGCTATTTCCAGCAGTTAGAAGAGGCCGGTTTACTGGATCGGTTTGCGACTAAAACACGAGCGTTTTTCCGACTCACTGCGAAGGCAAAGCAATGGAATAAGGCCGTATCAGTAGGTAGGGAAAAAACTCCCGACCTAGCGAATGAGGTGGGGAAAAAAGTCCCTACCCCCTCGGGAAAAAAATCCCTACCACCTAGGGAAAAAAATCCCACATATCAGAATACCAATAATCAGGATACCAAAGATCATAAGAGTACATCTGATGACGTCTTCTCAGATCGATTCGAAAAGTTCTATGCCGAGTACCCAGTGAAACGCTCAAAGGCTCAAGCCCTGAAAGCGTTCAACTCGATCAAACCTGATGACCTCTTGTTCCAAAAAATAATCCAGTCCTTGAGAGCTCAGAAAGAAAACAGAGATCAGGCCCTGATGGCCGGTATCTGGGTTCCTGAGTGGAAGCACCCGTCGACCTGGCTGAGAAACACATGCTGGGAAGATGAACTAATCGCAAGTCCAGTGGGGGGAAGCCATGCAGCCCAAAGCAATCAATCAACGTTTGCCGGACAACCCGGAAAGCTATCAACCGTCGACCGCCAGCACGCCGCCGCAAGCAACTACCTCGCGAGACTCCATGGTCAGCGACCAAGTGAAGATATCGATGACTCAGTTGTGGCTTCGTATGAGTGAGATCTATGGCGCGCAGTTTGCCAACCAGTACGGCGAAGTTGGCGGGGAGTCCTTCCAAACGTGGTGCTTGGGTTTGCGCGATATGACCGAGGGCATGATCAAGAAGGGTTTCGTCAAACTACTGAAACGTGAGAGTCAGTTTGTCCCAAACCTCGGTGAGTTTCGCAAGCTCTGCATGACCACCCCAGAGGAGTTTGGACTGCCTTCGACCGAGGCCGCGTACTTGGAAGCTTGCAACAACGGGCATCGCGTTTTGCACGCCAAGTGGACCCACCCAGCGGTGTACTACGCCGGTAAGAACACCGGATGGTTTGAACTGCGCTCTGAAACCTCCAAGGTCACACGCCCACGGTTCAAGGCTGAGTATGAAGCCCTGTGTGATCGCGTCATGAACGGCGAAGTACTGGAGCTGCCAGAGCTTAATTCGCGAGCGCTTGAGCATCATCGCAACGGACGGAAGGTGGCAACCCAGCAAGCGATGAAGGCGGGGAATGCTGCGCTGGCTGAACTACGGAGACGGTTATGAGCGGTTTGAAGTACGACCATACCGAGATCGTGGAGTGCATCCGCACTCATGGTGATAAGAAGACGCTGACAGAGGTCGCTACTCACTTTGGATGCAGCACGTTCCTGATCAACATGATTCTCGATAAGCATGAACTGACTGTTTTCAAGAAGGGAAACGCAGCCACACCACTGACCCTATGGCCGGGAGTGAGTAAGCCGCTGCTGCGTGTTCCGTTCTCTGATTTTGGAAAGCGCTTGGAGGAGCTGCAGCGATGAGTAAGCAAGCGACAACGATTCGTTCTGAGTCACAGCTGCGGCCTGTAATGACCCGGGCATGGGAAATAGCCTGCGCCATGGTAAAGGCCGGTAAGCCTTGCTGTGTATCCATCACCGAAGAGAGCAAAACCCGCACGATGGAGAAGAAGTACCACGCGATGATTGGTGATATCGCCAAGCAGGTCACGTTCTTTGGCAAGAAGCGATACAGCCAAGAGGTATGGAAAGCACTGCTGGTTGATCAGTTTGAGCAGGAAAAGCTCTCAATGGGCGAGCCCTTAACACACCCGGGGCAACTCATCACGAGTATGGACGGGCGTCGAACCATCACCGTACGGCCAACAACCACTAAGTTTCGCAAATCGGAGGCGTTGGACTTTATCGAGTTTCTCTATGCGCAAGGCTGTGAAATGGGGGTGCAGTGGAGTGAACCCGCGCTGGCTGTCTATGCGGAGTACTACGACGAGATGCAAAAGCAGAATAGGAGAGCGGCGTGAGCATGAAGGCAAAACCTTACCGGAGTAGAAAGTGGTTGGCTGCTGTTGGGCAGTTAGACCAATGCGTGCTCTGTGGTGCTTGGGGTATTCAAGTAGCACACCGCAACGAAGGCAAGGGGATGGGCCAAAAGGTCGATGACTCCCTGACCGCAGCAATATGCCCAGACTGCCACCATGAAATCGACAATGGTCATCACCTTTCACGAGAGGAGCGCCGAGAGAGAATGGACCGAGCGATTGTTCTGACATTGCAGCAGTTGACGCGACGCGGACTGATTGAGGTGGCCGCATGATCGAGTTCTCTATTCCATTTCCGCCCTCGGTCAACAACATCACTGCTGTTGCGAAAGGCCGAAAAATTATGAGCAAAAGAGGGCGGCAGTTTAAAAAAGATGCGGTGGCCGCGATCAAGCCTCAGTACCGAGGCCCAGTCCAAACAGGGCGCTTAGCGTTGCGCTTAACGCTATACCCACCATGTCGCCGAAAGCGCGATATCGATAACTACAGCAAAGGTGTTCTTGATGCCATAACCGCTGCGAATGTATGGGCAGACGATGAGTTAGTCGATGACATTCGAGTGATACGAGGGCCTGTTGTGAAAGGCGGAGCGTGCTTTGTAGAGATATCGAAATTTGAGGGTATGTCATGAACGATGACCAGGTATCTGACCTCATCCTGCGTATAAAGCAGCGACGCCACCGCCATGACCGAAAGCAGCTATTTGATTGGGAGACTCGCCACCTGAGCTCAGAGCAGAAACAACAGGTCGAGCAGCAAGTTAGAGACCGATGGGGTAGATAGCCCGAAAGGCGATTAAGGGCGAATAAGTAAACATGGTTACCATCGAGGGGCAAAAAGAGCAGTTATGGTGAACAGAAAGGATCAAATCGACGACCTGATAGGCATACTGGTGTCTTATTATCTTAGCCCCAGCTTATCTGCAGGCTGGCACGCACCATCTCAGTTAGAGTGGTTTCAGCAGATCACAAACAAGCGTCCCCCTAGTATCACTAGACAAAAGCAGCTTACCGCGGCCTTTGCATCAGCAGATGAGCACCAGAGCAATGACAAAGCGGACGATAAGATGATCAGCGAGGCTAGGTTCCTGCGTCGCGAACATCACAACTATGGAAAGGCTCGGGCTATGTTCCGCAATGTCGAAGACAAATACGCCGCAGCAGTTCTTGCTCGAGCGTATCATCAAGCAATTTATAAGCGCGTGTTTTCGAACAAGGAGTTGGCAGATCGGTTAGAAGTATCGGTACGGTCTTACACTCACAATCGAAATGTAGGTTATGACCGGCTAGCGTATAATCTCGAGATCATAGAGGGGTTTGTGCAGGAGGCAGGGTAGTGCTCGCTATTTTCAAGAATGACCAGCTGCGGTTTTTTGTAGCCAGAGCTTCAGTGGTATTACTGATTTCTACTGCTTTGTTAATGGAGCTTCGCTTCATCATGGGGTATACCGGCGCACTGGATTCGTTCTACTGGGCTTTGAGTCTTTTCGGTAGTGCGTTTGAGTCGAGCGTTGTTCAGTCTGCAGTGGTGGGCTGGTATATCGCGGTCGTTACTCTTAGGTATCAAGACTTCATAGGTGAAAAAAAGGACGCCCGCAGCGCAACCAGCAATATTTTTGAGGCTAAATGTTCCTCAAATGAATGTGTTCTCAACTGCTCGGGTAGTGATACCACCAGACTTTTGAATACTTACTTTTACATACCAGCAAAACAATGGATCGAACTCGGGTTTCAAAGCGAGGCTGAAAAGATTGTAATTGCGGGGAATATGGTAGGTCAGCGTCTAGGCCTTCGCAAAATAGGGGATGTATTCCGATTCTCTTCAGAGGATGATTTAGTGTGTGTCAGGGCTCTTTGCTTGAGAGCTGTTGGAGAAATTAGCTACCCTAAGAGAATATTCTTGCCGTTGCCCTTAAAACTATTTAAAGATCCGGTTGACCCTGACGCAAATTAGTGTAATTTTATACAGGTAAATAGCTATGATGTGATTTTTGCGTCTAGCTGAAAAGAAACCTCGCTTTGGCGGGGTTTTTTTATGCCTGAAATTCGACCTCTTGCCATGTCGTGAGACAGCGCAACCTTCCGAAAACGTCCAGCTGTGAAGCTCGACTGAGTAGGACCTATCCAATCAATCATGGTGATTCAAATGACAAACCTCTGTCGCAGAAACGGTGACCGGAGCGATTTCCCGCGCCCGGGCTTTCTCATTGCACTATTAGTAATTGCCATGCTTGGCCTTGCTGGCTGTGCTTCGAATGAGCCAATCAGTGCAAACCAACTAGAGCTAATCAAATCGCAGATGGCGCAGCCCACGTTGAGAGCACATTGCCCATCAGGTTGTGACATCACATATAAGGATCCGCGCGACAAACTGCATCTCCCACGTCAGACAAATGGCTGGGACTTCGCGAACAACGTCGTGAACAAGTCAGTCGGCATTGCTCCTTGGGCGGCAGTAACAAAGATTGCGGCCGATGGCTTTAAAGCGGCAGGGCACAACACGAGCAACAGCTATAACAGCGATTCGGTTGATAGCTCTCATGATGGCGATCTGATCAATGACAGTTCCAGTCACGTGGACTCAACGGCACCGCCTGCTGTGATCGAACAACCGGCTCCGGTGATCGTGAACCAGCCTGCTCCGGTAATTGTTAAGGATGGAAGCGGTGAGTGAATCACGGATTGATCGCTTAGAGATGCAGGTCAGCTATCACGAGAAAGAGATTGACGAGCTCAAGAAAGGGCATGGTGAGCTGAGCGAAGCTCTCAGCAAAATGGTTGGTAGCTTGAATCAGATTAAATGGGCCGTGATCGGGGCGATCTTGTATGCGATTGTTCAAGAGTTCGGCTGGCTAGCTGCTCTAAAGGCCGTGCTGGTATGAGCCGCTTATCTATTCAGCCTCTCGTTGAGCTCGCGCGCTATGACGGTAACGGCGTGTCGTTTACTGCTAGTTGTGTTATCACGCGCACGTTGCCTAACTCTGTCGATGTGCATCTTGCATGGGCACAAACGCAGGGCGTCGGTATCTTCAGCACCTTCATTGCAGACCTAAAAGCTCATTATGCAGAGCAGGGGATCACCAATGCTCGTTTCTTCCGCGACGGAGAGTTGATCGATCTGCCTCTAAACGGAGGTTGTGATGAGTAAGTTTATCTCTGCTGTTGGTGAGCGTCTGATGAACACCATTATCGCGCTAAACCAACTAATCAATGCTGCTTTGCTTGGTGGGTATCCCGACGAGGCTATCTCATCCCGCAGCTATCGCCTTGATCGTGATCACGGCGTTCGCTGGCCAAAGCGTATCGTGAACGCAATCTTTTTCTGGCAAGGCGACCACTGTCGTAACGCCTACGACTCTGAGATGGAGCGGCGTCATATGCCACCGGAAATGAGGTGTAAAAAGTGAGACAGTCCACTGTTGGAAATCCAATTCAGGCCTTTGCGGTATCAAGCATTCGCACCAACGTGACAACGCTAGATCTTCGTAATGTTTTGGCTATTCGATTGATCGCAGATGCTGATTATCAACTCGATGGGAATACAGCCACTATGCCGCGTGGTGTGACTACGTTTGCGAGGCACGTCAGCGAGATAACGTTCACGGCTCCTCAAGTTGTAGAGGTCATGGAGTACTGATGTTAGAGCTTGATCTGTCATTTGGTGTAGGCAGTGGCGCAGGTGAGCCGACACAGTTTCACTTTGCAAACACCTCTGAAGGCGAATCGGTTGTCATTGATCTTGTAGGTATTGATACAGGGCTCAGTGGCTCGATTGTCGCCTCGTCTGTTGCCATTACTGCCTCGCCTATTAATGGAAACGTTTCGTTTAGCGCCGCAACTGGAGAGTTTAGCTATACACCCAACTCGGGTATCTCTGGCTCCGATGCGTTCCGCTTCACTGTTGAGAACTCGGCGGGTGATGTCTCGGTTTCTATCAAGGTTACCGTAGCTATTGCGCGATCTGCGCTGGTGATTGAGACCGTTGGTAGTGATGATCTCAGCTTGGGGCACGATATCAGTCCAAGCAGTGTAGACATGGAGTTCGAGACAACGGGAGCAGTTGACCTAGATCTTGGCCGTTCAGTAAACAGTGTAAGCACGCTTGGTAACTCTGATTTGCGTTTGGGGCAAGGCGAAGCGCCTGTTGTCCAGACGATATGGACGCCAGAGCGGGATCAGAATGGCGAAGTAACCGCAGCGTCTTTGGCCAAGATTCCAGTCACGACTCTGGATGAGCTGCACTTCGTCGAGGTGGCGGGCTTTGATCCTATCGCGCAGATCAGTGCAGATCTAGCGGCAAAAGGCTTTGACGTTAATACTCAGTCTTTTGGTTCGGGCGGAAAGGTCGAAGGTACAATGTTGGCGTGGGCTGGGCAGACTTACAACGAAACCACCAAGAAAGCCCGATACCCATGGCCCGGTGGGCATGGAGATCAGAGTATGAACGGCGTGTGGGAGGCCGACTTTCTGAAAATGGAGGCGGGCGTTCTGCTGCTGCCGTCTGATCCTTTTGATCCTGTTCACCCTTGGAACCCTGATTATTGCACTTTAGCTGGGAATATAACGTCTGGTATCAACTACTCGGGAATCGATTTATCCGTCACTGGTGGGTATGGGGCGTGGCAATATGAGGAGTATTACGATAGCGAAGGTCGGTTCCACAAAGCTTTGCCTGATGGCCGCCCGACCTCAGCCCATACCTATCAAGGCGTTGGGGAGTGGGCCGACGGGACATTGTTCACCGTCCGTGACTGCTACCGGTACTACAATCCGAATACAGGCGACTATGGCGCCGATTACACGTTTGATGCTGTGTCGGGTGATTACTTACAGTGTGGGCCTAACCAGTATATGGTGCGACATGACGCTACCGATACGTACTATGGCCGGATCTCCAAAGTCTCTGCCGACTATCACTTTGGCAAAATATCATCCAGTGCGCCCACACAGATAACTCGAATCCCAATCCCTCCGGGCTTCTTCACTACCAACGATTCGCGGATTGCCAAGATCTCTGATGACGAGCTGTTCTTTTGGAATGATCTTGCAGCTTCCTATGTCATCTTCAATATGGCAACGGAGACCTTTGGGCCGATCCGTCCGATCACAGATGCTTTCACATCGGGCGGAGCTAAGGTCAAAGCCAGCTCCATGCCAGGCATATATATACCTGAGTGGGGATCGCAGGGTGTTGTTTTAAGCCACTACGCGGGCGTCAGCGTGATAGCTGATCAGGATGGTCTCCCAGTGGACAAAGGGTTTGTGTATGTGGACTTGGCGGACGATACGCTCAAGCGTGTCATTCCAAACGGAGCATACCCAGAGGAGCACGGAGAAAAGACCGAAAACAAAGCTTTTGCCACAGAACTTAGGGGGATGCGTTTCATCATCTACTTCTGGGCTAACGCGGGAGTTCCATCAAAAATTTACATGGCGAGGATTTCATAAATGGCAGCACCGGCAGGGAGTATGTCCCTTTCTTACGTGAGAGTTTTTGACCGATTTTATGTCTCTGCGGAGTATAACGGTGATGACTACGATTATGTCGAATACCAGATGAACAGCGGCGAGCCTTGGATTACTGTGCCTAAGGCAGACTTCAAAAGTTGGCCCATTGAAACGCCAGTTTTAGCGGCTTGGAGTACTTTTGAGTTTAGAGCACGGGCTGTAAACGCTGATGGCAAAGGCTCCGAAGGCTTGTTGGCATTGAGCACAGCAGGTGTAAGTGCCGGACCAGCAAACCCGCCTTCTGGGTCTTTGTCGATCACAAGCTCCACAAGAGTCAGCGACACCCAGAATCGTTTGGAATGGTCGTACGATGGAAGCGATGCGGCTTACTATCGTATAAAAAAGGTGGGCGGTGGAGATGATCACTTTAGCTTTGATAAAAGCTTTATCCTCGCCGATCTACCAACCGGCACAACACAGACCTACAGCGTGGTCGCTTACAATGCCGAGGGTGAGGGTGTCTCTGCATCAGCAACCTTTACTGCTGGCAGCACGGGGCTCACCAGTGGTCCACCGCCAGCAGATACAACGGCCCCTACAATCGAGCTAAACGCACCTGCCAATATCCAGCTCACTGTAGGTGATACTTACACCGCACCGGCAGTCACAGCTAGCGATGATACTGATGGCGATCTTACATCGAGTATCACAGTGACGGGTGATGACTTTGACACGAGCACTCCTGGCGGTCCTTATGAGGTGATCTTTGCGGTGGAAGACTCTGCCCCAAATCGCGCCACGGTATCGCAGTTCGTTACAGTAATCGCCTCATCTGCTAGCGAGCCGGAGCCAACTCCCCGCGGCGTCTTAGGTAGCGATGTGCCTGCTACTGGACAACATGGCCCGAGCATCATTTATGAAGATGTAAGTTTGCCAGCGGACGCCAATGCTCGCTTCTATTGTGAATTGGTTGGTGCGACACCTGCAGGTCTAATACTGGCTGATGACGGCTCGTTGCACTGGGCTTTCCAAGGATACGGTGATCATGAGTTCACGGTTGCCGTATTTAAAGATGGCACGAAGATCCGCGAAAAGGTTGTGCGCTGGACAGCCTCGGCAGCATAGCTATTCCCACTAACTCCAGCCGTGAGGCGCGAGGTTTCTATGAGCTACAAACTGGGTAAGCGTTCCCGTGAGCGTCTTGAAGGCGTTCATCCTGATCTGGTGCGCGTAGTAGAGCGAGCTATTCAAAAGACGAGTGTTGATTTCACTGTGCTGGAAGGCGTTCGTTCAATTGACCGACAGCGCAAGTTACTGGCTGCCGGGTCATCTACGACCTTGCGTAGTCGCCACTTAACCGGCCACGCGGTTGACCTTGGTGCTTGGGTAGACGGTCAAGTCGATTGGAGTTGGCCTCTTTACTATGAAATAGCCGAGGCTATGTTCGCCGCTGCTCAGGAGCTGGGTATCCCATTGGAGTGGGGTGGCAACTGGGCGTCGCTCAAGGATGGACCGCATTACCAATTGTCTTGGGCATCGTATCCAGCCGAGCGAAACGTAGCATGACAGATGACCGATACCGGAGTCGAAAATTTGCTTTAGCGGCTGTTTCGGCACTGGTCTCTCACATCGCGCTGTTCTCAGGGCAGCTTGAAGGCGGTACTTGGGTTGCAGCGCAAACGCTCATCTTAGGTATGTACAATGCCGGAAACGTGGGAGAGCGCTATGTTAAGCCCGATTAAGTACTGGCCTTTTGTGGCAGCCTCACTAGCGATAGGGCTCGTATATTTCATCTACACAGAGCTACAGGAAAAGGCTGTACTCGAAAGTGAGCTACAGCAGATGAAAGATAGTCAGCAGCTAGAAACTAAAGTCGACCGCGTACTTGAAAGCCAACTAGCTGAGCAGCGTAAATCCACTCAAACCATTACCGCCCGGGTGAGACATGAAGCCGATACTTCGACTAATGGCCGTCTTTCTGATGAGTTTGTCCGTGGCGTCATGTGCGCTAACGGACTTCTTATCGAAACCGCCTGTAGTGATTCCAGAACGATACCTTAGAGACTGCGAGCTTTATCTTGCTGATGGGATCCAGAGAAAGCATTTGCTGAACTGGGGAATACTGAATGTCGGCGCCATTAAAGAGTGCAACGCGCGACTGAGGTGTGCGAGAGAGTTCAATGCTGGAAAGCTAGAGCATTGCAAAGATGATTAGGCAGCCCTAAAAGGAGGTGGTCTATATCTCGCTGTTTCCGGTCAGCGTTAACAAAACCGATGATTTAGCCGCTTGAGAGAAGCCGCATGGGTAGAAACAAAGAGTTCAATTGGACAGAGCAGCGCCGCGAGTTCTGTCGTCAGTACATCATTCAGAAGCAAGGGCAATCTGCTGCGATTACCGCTGGGTATAGTCCCGCATCAGCAGGCAATACCGCTTATAAGTTGCTGAAGATGCCAGAGATTAATGCGTATATCGCTGAGCTTATGGAGCAGCGGATAGAGCGCACAAAGATCGATGCCGATTACGTCCTTCAGCGGCTAGTTGAGATTGATCAGATGGATGTGCTCGACATCATGCACTCTGACGGCTCATTCAAACATATTGCTGATTGGCCGCCGATCTGGCGTCAGTTCATCTCTGGTATGGATGTAGCGGAACTGCATGAAGGCCGGGGCGATGAGCGGGAAATGATTGGTATCCTCAAGAAAATCAAATGGCCTGACAAACTCAAAAACCTTGAGCTGCTCGGTAAGCATGTCAATGTACAGGCGTTTAAGGATAAGGTTGAGCATTCCGGCAAGCTGCAGCATGAGGAGCTAACCGACGATCAAATTGAAGCCCGGATAGCGGCTCTTGAACAGGCGGGATAGGCTTGAATATCTCGCGCTTCTGGAAGAAAGAGCCCGACGCAAAGCAAGGCGCAAGTTCTTTGATCTGTTTCCAGATGAAGGGCCTCTTCGGCGAGAACTCTACAAAAAGCATCTGGAGTTTTTTAGAGCCGGTGCTGAGCATGACGAGCGCTGTTTTATGGCGGGTAACCGTGTTGGTAAAACAGAGTCAGGCGGTGGCTATGAAACTGTGTGTCATGCCACGGGGTTGTATCCAGAGTGGTGGGAAGGACACCGATTTGAACGTCCGATTAAAGGACTTCTTTCTGGTGACACAGGCATTACAACGCGGGACATCATCCAGAAAAAACTGTGTGGCGATTGGGATGACCTCGGCACAGGACTTATACCTGGCGACAACCTGATCATCGAGCAGTGCACGCGGAAGCAGGGCATCCCAGAAGCTTATGAATCGATTGCTGTAAAGCATGTCAGCGGAGGGGTTTCAACCTTAAAGCTTCGCTCGTATGAGCAGGGTCGTAAAATTTTTCAGGGCACGGAAGAAGACTGGATTTGGTTCGATGAAGAGTGTCCCCTTGATGTGTATGAAGAGGCATTGATTCGAACTATGACCACGCACGGTCTTACAGTATTGACGTTTACCCCACTTAGCGGCCTGACGGAGTTGGTCGTGAGTTTCTTGGAATCAGTAGGTGAGCTATGAGCAGGGCAGTGATTCAAGCAGGCTGGGACGATGTACCGCACATTTCCGACGAGATGATCGAGCGTATGACGAAAGGCATGGCCCCGCACACAGCAGATGCTCGCCGAAAGGGTATTCCGTCCCTGGGATCAGGTGCTATCTACCCGATTCCAGAAGAGGAAGTATTTATTGATCCAATTCAACTGCCAGATTATTTCCATAGGGCGTATGGGCTCGACGTAGGCTGGAAGAAAACAGCTGCTATTTGGGGCGCAATTGATAGAGATAGTGACATTATTTATTGCTACTCCGAGCACTATAGGGGTTATGCGGAACCAAGCGTACATGCGTCAGGGATTAGAGCAAGAGGAGCTTGGATACCGGGGAACATTGATTATGCTGGCACAAATCAGAGTGACGGTCAGCGAATCATGGAGCTTTACGAGAACGAAGACCTAAATCTTATTAGGGCTGAAAAAGCGGTTGAGGCAGGCTTACTTGAGGTGCTGCAACGGTTATCGACTGGGCGTCTCAAGATTTTCAAAACTCTAACGAATACGGCAAGCGAATATCGCATTTATAGGCGGGATGAAAAAGGCAAGGTTGTTAAGAAGAATGACCATGCTATGGATGCGTTGAGATATCTCGTCATGGGTATAGAGCATGCCATAACGAAGCCCGTAGAAACGACATTTAGCCGTCCGGCAGTTGGCGATTCTGTAGCCGGATATTAAATAGAAAATCCAGTCGTGAGACTCGAATGCAAGAACAGCAACCACGCTCCCTAGAGCATATGAAAGATAGCCTCGATAGCTTGGCTACCTCACTGACCGAGAAGGCTAGCCGGCAGGTTTCCAAGCGCTCTCAAATCGAGCAACGTTGGTTGGAAGATCTACGCCAGTTCCACGGTGAATATTCGCCGGAAGAGCTTAAAGGAGTTGAAGGGTCCAAGATTTTCACCAACCTGACGCGCAATAAAACCAATGCAGCAGAAGCACGCTGTCAGGATATGCTCTTTCCGACTGATGATCGTAATTGGGGTATTAAGCCAACACCTGTCCCCGTCATCACCGGTAGCGCAGGTTCAGCACATGGCGATGATCGCCAGGCTAAAGCGATGGCTGATGCCATGCAAACCGAGATTGATGATCAGCTCAACGAGTCGAAGTACCCGCTGAAATCCCGAGACATTATTCATGATGCTTGCCAATGTGGTACTGGAGTTCTAAAGGGGCCAGTGGTCGTTGGACGCTCTAAACGTCATTGGCGCAAGGCAGAGAATGGTTTTGAGCTCGATGTTAAAGAGGACTTAGCCGCCGCAGTTGAGCGCGTTGATTACTGGAACTTTTTCCCAGATATGTCCGCGCGAACGATCGAAGAAGCTGAGTTTATATTTGAACGTCATCTTTGGACTAAAAAGCAGTTGCGAGAGTTCTCGAAGCTGCCTAATACGATTACCTCGAATATTAACGAGTTTGCGAAGGGTGATAGAGATGAAGCGTCTATCGCTAAAAACTATATCGATGATATTCGCGAGATAACCGGCGTTGATACGATTGGTGAATCAAATAAGTATGAGGTTTGGGAGTATCACGGCCCGATTAAAAAGCAGCAACTGATCGATGCGCTTAGCATTGCGCAGGCCGATGAGAAAACGCTAGATGAGGTCGATAATCTCGATAATGAGCTTTATGGCATCGTGTTCTTTTCCTCCAACAAGGTGCTAAAGGTATCTCTGAACTCTATGGATACCGAGGAGTTCCCGTATTCGGTGTTCAATTGGGAGAAGGATGAAAGCTGTATCTTTGGGTTTGGCGTGCCTTACCTGATGCGAAACCCGCAGAAGATTATCAACGCTTCTATGCGAATGATGATGGACAATGGCGGACAGTCAGTGGCTGATCAGATCGTCATTAACCAATCCCTCGTACAGCCAGCGGATGGAAAGTGGGCTTTAACACCTAAAAAGGTTTGGTTAACGCGTGAAGGGAAGACAGTCACGGATATTCGCGCCGCTTTTCAAAGTTTCAGCACACAGTCACATCAAGCCGAATTGGCCAATATATTCTCTTTAGGTCGCCAGTTAGCGGATGAGGAAACTAACTTACCTCTGATTGCTCAGGGCGAGCAGGCTGGTCATATCACTCAGACAGCGCAAGGCATGTCGATGCTGATGAACTCTGCCAATATCGTGCTGAGAAGAGCTGTAAAAAATTGGGATGACGATATTACGCGTACACTGATTGGTCGGTTCTACGACTGGAATATGCAGTACGGTGAGAACGATGATATCAAAGGCGATTACACCATTGATGCTCGTGGATCTGGCGCCCTCTTGGTGAAGGAAAAGCAGCAAGAAAACCTGATGGTCTATGCAAATATCGCTGCTGGAAACCCAGAGTTTAGTATCAGAACGGATTGGAAAGGCCTGCATGAGCAGATAGCGAAGTCGCTGGAGATTCCCATCGACAAGATTGCGTTATCGGAAGAGGAGGTCACCCAGAGACAAGAAGAAGCTCGTAAAGCGGCGGAGAATCAGCCTTCTGATCCATCTCTCCAGTTAAATCAGGCGAAGCTTCAATTAGAGCAAATGAAACTGCAAGCCGATGCTGAGTACAAGCAGGCGTCATTGCAGCAAGAAGCGCAAATCAAGCAGATGGAGCTAGAGCAGAAGCGAGAGCTAGGCTTAGCGGAGATCGCAGCACGCAACGAGATCACGATTGCTCAACTAGAGGCAAAAGTTGGTATCGAGGAGAAACGAGAGCAGAACAAGCGCGATATGGCCGCTTTAAAGGCTAATCAAGAGCAAACCAAGCTACACCTGCAGGCCGAGAACCTAAGCCAAGGCCGGGACACATTCTAATGTCTTCAATCGATAAGCAATCGCGCACTTGGGCTGAAGTCGTTAAGTTCTCCGAAGAGCGACGAGCAGTAGCCATTGCCGATCTAATTAGTGGCGTCAACTCTGAGCAGCAGCGAGGCGCTATCAAGTTCATTGATGAGCTGCTTGAGCTAGCTGAGAGCAAGACTCCTGTTGCCACAAAACCGCAAGAATACCTTTAACCCGTAACCTATAGCCATCTGCGAAGATCGCTGGAGGAACTATGCACCAAGAAGAAAGCCAACCTACAGAAACTCAAATGCCAGCTGAAACACGAGAGGCGTCTCCTGAGGATAATTTTGATGCTGCTTTTGACGAGTTTTCTGGTGAATCACCTGTTGATAGCGAGACTTACGATGAGCGAACTCATCAAGCTGATCAAGCACTTGAGCAGCCCCGAGACTCGCAAGGTCGGTTTGCAAACAAGGAAGCCGCTGCTGAAGCAGAAGCTGAAGGCGGGGATCAGGAAGAAACCGACACGGGGGCCGCGGATAGCGCCAGCGGCGTTGAGTCGACAGCGGGTACTGATTGGGACTCAAAAGATAACCCTTGGAAGCATCGCTACCAGTCTGAGATGGGACGAGTGCCCACGCTACAGCGCCAAATCAATGAGCTGCAACGCCAGCTTCAAGCGAATCAAGTTGCAGCGCCAGCGCAGCAGGAGCAAGCAGTCCTATCAGAGCAGGATATGTCTGCGTTGGCAGAGACCTTTCCTGAGGCAGCCCGTGCGATTCAAGCTCAGGCTGCTCAGTTGCAGCAGTTAAGTACGTCATATCAGCAGCTGCAGAATCAGGTTGTACCGATTCAGGAGCAAGCACAGCACCAACAGCATCAGATGCAAGCCCAATTACTGGATCAGCAGTTTCCCGGCTGGCAGCAAACCGTCAGTACAGCAGAGTTCACGGACTGGATATCTTCCCAGCCTGCGCATGTGCAAGAACTTATGAATAGCAATGACGCCTCTGAAGCTGCGTATCTCCTCAATGGCTTCAACCAGCATCAGGACTATCAAAAGCTGCAGCAAACTCAGCAAGAGCAGCATCGAAAAGCGAATCGAGACCGAAAGCTATCACAATCGCAGACCCTGCCTGCTAAAGGCCATGCTCAGCGATCAGCAGCAGAAGACGATTTCGATTCAGCTTTTGACGAATTCGCAGACTAAGCGTATGGCCTCTACGGACGCTTAACGCTTGGTTTGCTCGCAACACCCGTAACCGAAAAAACGGACGAACATAAATGCCTAGCCTCTATGGACGCTGGGCTTTTTTATGACTCCTCCGTGTAAGCCGGTGAAAGGAAAATCAAACCCTTTTTATTTCTTACACTTAGGAGCAAAACCTAATGCCACAAACAACCTATGGCTCGATTGGCCAACGAACTGCCGCTTGGGCTGCGGCAGATATGCTGAAACACGCAGAACCCGTGATGATTCTCTCGAAGTTCGGGCAGCACAAACCGGTTCCGACGAATACCGCCAACGCTGTTAAGTTTCGCCGTGCAATTCCTTTCCCTGTTGCGACAGCAGGATTGCAAGAGGGTGTTACTCCAGCTTCTCGACAGATCCAGTTTGAAGATGTTGAAGCAACGTTGGTGCAATACGGTGACGTTGCAGAGATCACCGATCACGTTCAGGACATGGCTGAAGATCCGGTTCTAAAAGTCGGTACCGAGTTATGCGGTGAGCAGGCCGGTGCGACTATTGAAGCGGTCACTTGGGGTGCTATTCGCGCAGGCACAAGCGTCTATTACGCAAACGGCAATACCCGCAGCGGTGTCAACCAGCCAATTAAGCTGAAGCTGCAGCGCGCAGTGACTGCAGCGCTAAAACGTAATAAAGCGAAGAAAGTCACCAAGATGGCATCTTCTTCTGTGAAGTACGGCACTGAAGCGATTGCTGCGGCATACATTGCTGTAGCTCACACTAATCTGGAATCAGATATTCGCGATATGCCAGGCTTCACGCCGGTCGAGAAGTACGGAACTACCAAACCTCTGCCATATGAAATCGGTAAGGTTGAAGATGTTCGCTATGTGCTGTCCCCAGACTTGGACGCATTCCTTAATGCGGGTGGTGCTGCTGGGAACATGGTATCCGACAGCGGCACGAATGCTGACGTTTACCCTGTCATCTACTTCGGACAAGACGCTTATGGCTGTATTCCTCTCAAAGGTAAAAAAGCGATTACGCCGAAGGTAACACCGGTCGAAGAGACTGACTCTAGCGACCCGCTAGGTCAACGTGGTTATGTCGGCTGGAAGTCTTACTTTGTAGCCAAGATCCTAAACGAAGGCTGGATCGTCCGCTTAGAAGTCGCTGCGACTGACAACATGCAGTAACGGCTTCGCTGCCAAGGATGGTGGCGCTCCCCTAAATTTAAACTGCCTGTGAGGGCCGTGAGGTAAGTATGTCTATCGAAGATTTGAAATTGTTGAACATCGATCAGTTAAAGGCGAAAGCTGAAGAGCTGGGTATTAACTATGGCGCCAACATCTCTGAGAAAGGTTTGTTGAAGAAGATTGCAGATGTCCTCGGCGAACCGCTAGAAAGTGATGATGCCGATACTTCGAAACCCGTTCTGCCGGAAGGCACGAAGTACGTTGAGGTTATGTTTCCAGAGGACGATAAAGACACTCAACCAGTGCAGGTCCATGTTAACGGCCGTTCTTTCGTCATGCCTCGTGGCGAGTGGCATAAGGTGCCTGATTACGTCATTGAAGTGCTGAATAATGCGAAAAAGAAAGTCTACAGCCCGAAAGATATGAAGCCTCGAGAGGTGCTGGCCTATCCGTTCCAGTCTCGTGAGTATCAAGGTTAACTATGACCTTTCTCGAACTCTGTAAACGCCTTCGTCAGGAGTGCGGTATGTCAGGGACAGGCCCGGCCTCTGTGGTCGGGCAGCATGGAGAGTACAAGCTTGTTGTCGACTGGATTGCTCAGGCATGGGTGGAGATCCAAGCGAGCACGCCTGATTGGGAGTTTATGCGCAAAGACGCTGCGTTAGTTGTCGATGCACAAAAGATAAGCCTGCCAACTGACTGTGCTTTACCAATCGCGCTTGTATTGGAGCATCAGGGACAAAAGCGAGAGCTGTTTCATCTGCCGTATGGTGAGTTTCGTGAGCGTTACCGGCTGACGGTCTTCGGTCTCGGATTGCCCGTGGTTTGGACCAATGCTGGCCACGTCGCTCACTTTAGCGCGATACCTGACCAACCTTACCCGGCTGAGCTGGAGTACTACCGCACCCCTCAGATTCTAACGGAAGGCGTCGACACTCCACTTATGCCGGAGCGGTTTCACATGCTGATCGTCTATAAGGCGATGGAGTATTACGCTCTGTACGAGAATGCACCTGAAGTGCTGGCTCGTGCACGACAGAGCTACAACGAAAACATCAGCGAGCTTTCGCGTAGTTATCGACCAGCCATTTCTTTGGCAAGGCCTTTGGTATGACTTCTATCCATACGCCGCTTAAGGGTGGCTTGAATCTCGCAGCTCCGCCTAATCAAATAAAGCCCGGTCAGTTGCTGTTCTGCCAGAACTTTGAGTGTCCGATCGAGGGTGGTTATCGTGCTATCAAAGGGTACGAAGAGCTCACGGGAACCGTGCCGGGTAAAGGGCCTATTTTGGGCGTAGCCACATTCCGTGATCACTATGTAGCGATTCGGGAGCAATCAGCAGGAAACACCGCAGCACTGTATAAAAATACGGGTAGCGGCTGGACGCTAGTCGGTAGCGGCATGGAAGTAGGCCGTTACTCGATTGATGACTATACCTTCAAAGCGACGGATTATTACCGAGCACTGTATATGGTCGGCGGTGGTAAACCGTGGAAATATGATGGCAACAGCCTTTCTCAAATCACCTCAGCCCCGAGCGGTGCTCAGTGGTTGAAGTGCCACAATTTCCATCTTTTCCTAGGCTTTGAAGTCGGTAGCATTCAGCACTCTGGTGTTGGTAACCCTGAAGATTGGGCAGGCGGTAACGCTGGCGAGTTTGGTACGTCGGACGCGCTGACCGGATTCTCATCGACAACTGGCGGCGTGCTGATAGCCTTTTGCCGCAATAGTATTCAAGCCCTCTATGGGCAGTCTCGGCAATCGTTTCAGCTAAAGCGGCTCACGGCTAACGCAGGCGCAAAGCCTTGGACGGTTGCCGATATGGTCAGCCCTTACTTCATTAGCGAGCGTGGCATTAGCAACCTGCAGGCAGTTCAAGCTTTCGGAGATTTTACCCCCGCCACGGTTGGATATCAGGTTGATCCACTCTTCAAGCAAGGCTTTGTTCCCTCGACAGTGTTGGTGGCTAAGGCTTCCAATCAGCTCCGTGTCTTTAGCGAAGAGGGGCAAGGTATCTACTTGACGACGTATGCGACCGAAACGGTAGGTGCGACGACCGTACAGTTTGAGCATGCAGTTCGATGCTCCTACTCCGGCGAGCTTGATACGGGGGAGGAGGTCTCTCTATTTGGCTCTGATGATGGTCGCGTTTATCGCTTTGATCAGGGAGATAGCTTTGCTGGGCTTGATATCGTGTCAACGATGACAACCGCGTTCAACACATTCGGATCCCCTGATGTGCGTAAGCGTATACGCAGGATCGCGCTTGATCTAACTAACACCGAAGCCATCGATCTTAAAGTCTTGCCTCAGTTCAATGGCGGTGATGCTGATATTGCTAGGCACCGGGCGCAAGTTTTAGGGCGTTCAGCTGCCGGCGGCTTTTGGGGACAGGCCCAGTGGGATGGCTTCGCTTGGTCAGGGCCTATTCAAGCGAGAGATCGGATATCAATTGCTGGGACGGCAACAGACATGGCTCTGACGTTCTCGTGTCTGCGTAATGGCACGGCACCTTTCTCAATCACTGGTTATACAACGCAATACGAAGCGCGGAGGTTAGAACGTGGCTAACCCTTTTTATGACAACAGCGACCCCGGTCAGCGTTTTATTTCAGGCGAGACAGCGCGCGGTGGTGATGTTGATGCAAAGTTTGATGAAGTGGCAGCAGGCTTTGACAAGGCTGATCAGCGCTTTAAGCAAACGGTGTCAGTGCCTGAAACAGATGGGTTTGAGTTACCGGACGTTTTAACGCGTAAAGGCAAAATACTTGAGTTCGACGAGCAGGGGAAGCCTGTTACACAAGCATCTGCAAGTGGTATTCGTCAGTTAGAGCAGTCAGCTCAACAGTCAGCGAGCCAGTGTGGATTGCTTGTTAACCAAGCTCAACATGCTGCTGGACTTGCCCAGCAGGCTGCATCTGATGCCGAGCTAGAGCGACAACAGGCGAGTGACCAGGTTGCGCTTGCGTCTCAACAAGTTGCTTTAGCGCAAGGCAGAGTTGATGCAGCAGCGGCTCAGGTCGCCCTTGCAGTAGAGCAGGTAACCCAAGCCGGAAGGGAAGTGGCTAGTGCGCAGGCCGAAGTTAGTCGCGCATCAGCCCAAGCTGACCGAGCCGAGCACGAAGCCAACCGGGCGCAAGGATATGCTCAGGCGGCTCAGAACATCGTCACCCCTGCGAACTCAGTGAAAAGCTCGAGCGCTGGTCAACAGTTAGTGGTGGGTGATGTGGTTCTAGTGAAAAGCGCGGGGCAGCGTTACCCCATGCCCTTAAGTCCCGCTGTAGGTGCTGAGGTCACCCTTCGTCTCGGCAGCTTTGACGATACCCTGTTGGGCTATTCGGGCAACACAGCAGAGCGAATCGAGGGAGGCTCTGATGACTACTTACTTAATATCCCGAATATCGCGTGCACGTTTAAATACTTCGGGCCTACCGAAGGATGGAGGTTGATTTGAGCTCACTAAAGGAAACTCTTGGCCTGAGAGGCAACATGAGAGAGCGCGTTGAGGTTTTTGATACCTCAGCCTTGTGGACCGTTCCTAACCGCGTGTTTGCTGCTCGGCTTACTCTAGTTGCAGGAGGGGGCGGTGGGGCGCGTAACGAACATGAATATGGGATAGCCGCATACGGGGGAAGTGGCGCTTATATTGTCGACCTACCTATTTCACTCACACCGGGTGAGGTTGTCGATATTCAGGTGGGTGATGCCGGAATTTCTAACTCCGAAAGCCCCGGGTTTTCTAATATCAATGTCTCGGGTGTTGATGGATCTAATTCCTCGGTGACCACACAGGCAAAAACATTCACTGTTTTTGGTGGAAAGGCTGGCCGAGTCCGCATGTCTACTTCACCAAAGGTTGGCATTGATGGCGATGGTGGAGAGCCCAACGGAATCGATGGGGAGTCCGGCAAGAAGATCGTCACGCCGGTTCATCGATATGGTTTCGGTGGATCTCCTAGCGTTCAGCCGGGAGCAGGTGTGGCGATACTCTCATGGTTAGAGGAGGCTAGCTAATGCGGCATGCACTGATTAATGGTGGAGTTGTAGTTTCTGTACAGCGATGTCCGCCCGATTACTTGGCTCACGCTCAGGAATTGTATGAAGCAGTTGTCCCCTTAGGGAGCTCACTCGCTGGCCCCAATTGGACATATGATAGCGTGAGTGGTGAGTTTGCCCCGCCACCTGAGGATATGTCGGCTCTTTCAGTCCCTGAAACGGTAACTCGTTTTCAAGCTAAAGCGTTACTTCATTTATCAGGCCACTTGCCCGCAGTTGAAGCATATATGGAAAGTCAGGATACCCCGTTTCTGACTAAGCTAGCGTGGCAAGAGGCGAGCTTTCATCGCAATAGCACGATGATCATCGAGATCGGATCTCAGCTTGGGCTTACGCCACAAGAGATTGATGAAATGTTTATTCAGGCCAGCGCAATCAGCTAATTACCAACCCACTGTTGTGAAACGGAGGAGAAAGATTCATGGCAATGACATATGAGGAGGCCGTTGCTAAAGGCCTTCGCGGCGGTGACATGTTCCGCGCAACGGGCGGTATCTCAAACGAAGATGTCAAAGCGTGGGAAGCAGCCAACCCCGGTAAGAAATACACTGACACAGACGGCCCTCTGACCCATGCAGAGTGGATCCGACTAGGGCACTTAGGTGGTTTGAAGACTGGAGCAAATGATCCAGAGACGATCAAAAAGGCGCGTGGCAATAAAACAAAATGGGTGTCTCCTACTGAACTCGAGAGCATCCCTTGGAACCCAACAAGTTACCAAGCTCCCCAGACAGGAAAAACAGGCGGAGTAAAACCTCCTAACCCTAGTAACGTCGCCGGTCAAACTCAAGCAAGCCCCACAGGCTCAGGCACTGGCAACGGCGGTATTCTTGCGTCACAGGTAGCGTCTGCTATCGCATCGTCTCAATCTGCCAGCCCTGCGAGCCAAACAAACAATAACGGATGGACGATTTCACCCACTGGTACACCATATCGACCTGTAACCAATACAGGTGGCCAGCAGGCTGGGCAGCCTACCAGCTCGTCTTCGGGCAATAGCTCTTCAAACCTACCGTCCTCGCAAGCAGGCAGCACGGGTACAGAAAGCGAGTATTCGATAGATCACCTCAATCGCATTACCGCGAGCGATAGCCCCTATATCCAAGCTGCAAAACAAAACGCGAAAGAGGCCGCTGCAGAGCGAGGGCTCCTGAACTCTGCAATTGCTGCGGGAGCGGGTGAGCGTGCTGCTATCGAGGCGGCTTCTCCGTTTGCGCTGCAAGATGGTGCATTCCGCCAAAATGCCGCACTTAATCATCAGCAGTTCCGAAATCAGGCGGAACTGGCTCGTTACAACAACCAACTGAGTATCGAGCGCAGTGCTTACGATGTAACGGCAAACACCCATGGAGAATATCTAGCGGCTGTTGAAGAGATTACTAAGCAGGCAACGATCTCTATCAACGAGATTGAAACGTCACCAAGCATAAAGCCTGAAGACAAAGAGGTAATGATTCAGAACACGATTGCGCGCCGTGATGCTGATTTGGCTTTTACTCGACAGCTCTACAGCAGCATGCCCACTTGGAATCTGTCATGGATCAACCTTTCAAATATGCCAGCCCCAGGAGTTAGCTAATGAGTTTTGATTTAGATATTCCCGTGCTATCCGATGGCAGTGGATCTGATTGGGATCTGTTCGACGGAGACGCTGCCAGTACGGATGGCTTCGACTTCTTCGAAACGGTCGGCGATTACGTGTCTAGCCCCGATTTTTGGAAAGGTGCAACCAGTGCTGGGCTTCAATACATGATGCAGCGCCAGCAAGCTAAGGATGAGAAGAAAGCAGCTGAACGCCGCTATCAACAGTCTTTAGCCCAAGCACCGACAAACGGTATTGGTACCTATTCAAGCCACAACCAATCACTCACAAACGGCCTCTTGGCCGGGGCTAGAAAGGTGTAGCTATGGATGGTGATGGTTTTGGATTTGGTCCGGGAGATGCCGATGCAGGCCTTGGACCAGGACAAGGTACGGGTTTTGGTACGCAGAACGATGGTGTCAGCAATGATGCGAGTGACAATGCGGGTATAGATGCCGCGACTGCTGCGCTTGGTGCTCCGGCGCCGGCACCTAGCCCAACCAGCCAAAGGGAATCGGCTAGACGAGGGGTTGAAGTAGGGCGCCGCTCTTCGATGGATACCATGAGCGCCTACGACATGAACCGTGAAATGGACGCCTACTCAGCGTTAGCAAGTGGCAATCTTGAGCAGGCAACGAATGCAGCTCAAGGCTTGTCATCAGCCCAGATTGAAGCAAGCGATATTTTGGGTGCGGGTGTTGATGCATACGGGAAAACTAATGCAAGCATGCTCGGTAAGGTCGGACAATTTGCGCTTGGTCTAACCGGACCATTTGGGGCACTAGCGAACTCTGCTCTAAATAATATGAAAGAGCGTGAGGCGCGCGAAGCCTTCGGAATAAGCCGCTCTAACACCCAACTAGCAAAAGACATCGGCAAAGATGCTCTAGCCAACATTGCTCTGGGTAAGGTTGGCAGCTTAGTTGGCGGTCTAGCGGGCAGAGGCGTCGCCTCGATCACTGGAAACAATGTGATTGGACAAGGTGTCGGCTTGCTCGCAAGTCGCGCCACTAAAGGGGCGATAAAAGGCGCTTTCAACGGCGATATCGAGGTTACCAATAAAGATATTTCCACAAATGATAACGCTGATAGCGGTTTACTTAGTTCCGCGATATCTAAGCCACCAAGCGACACTCGCCGAGATCCTTATCAAATGCAAAGTGCAGCGCCTGACACGCGACTAGCTAACTTCACTACTGGCTTTGATGAAGCCGAACAAGCCTTGAGGACTGTTTAATGAACGGACTGTTACAAAGCGCTCAACAGAAAAATACGCAACAACCTCCTCAAGCTGCGCCAAAGCAAGGACAAATGGATCCACGCCAGGTCTACGAAGGTTTGGTCTCTATGATGCTTGATTATTTGTACTCAGAGTCAGGTGTTCAAATGGTGCAGCAGAGTATGCAAATACAAGGGCAGCCTCACGAAAACATCGGGATGCTCGTTGCGCGTCTAATCCAACGGATGTTTATTACCGCCAAAACGCAAAAAGTACAGGTTCAGGCGAGCATCCTATTCAGCGCAGGTATGGAGCTGTCTCAGGCGGTCGCAGATATGTACCTAGAGAGCGGTGCTATCCCAAAAGAGCAAGGCCCAAAGATTGCAGAAGAAGCATTCTATAAGTCCATTGTGCGGTTGGCGCAGGAGACATCGACGGAGATATTTTCCCAACAAGAGCGGCAGGACTTCCAGCGACTAATGCAGAAACTGAAGCAGATGAAAACTAGCGGCCAGCAGCCTCAGCAAGCGCCATCGAACGGAGGTGTAATGTGAGTATCGGTGGACTTCTAGCAACGGCTTTGGTGGGCGGCGTCGCTGGTGTGGCGGAGGGGCAAGTCTCCCGCCGTAAAGAAGAGATGGCAGAGAAGAAAGCGCGTGCGCTGGAAATGCTTCGCCACAACAACAGCATGGCTGTAGCTCAGCAGCGCGAGCGCGGTGCTAATGAGAGGCTGACGAAGGAGCTAGCCTTTAGAGAGAGTGAGGGCGAAAAGGATCGTAAACAGCGAGGTATTCTGGCGTCAGTGAAAGCAGCGCAAACACCGGGACTTAAAGTTGGGCGCTATAAGCCAGTTACGCAAGACGATGGAAGCCAGAGCGTGTTGGATACTGCGACGGGGGAATTTATTAATCCGTCTGCCGCTGAAGGTGGAGCTATTTCGCCCGATCATATGGCGGCCGCGCATCAGTATGCAGAAGAAAAGATCAATCAGCAGGCTGGTTGGCTTTCAACGGATAAGAGCGACTTCGGTCAGTTTGGTGGAGATCGAGAGAAAGCTCGCGAGTTCTATGAGAACGAGTACTTTCAAAAAGCTGGTTTAAAGCAAAACGCTCTGCAGGCACTTCAAAGTAAATTCGGAGCAAAGTAAACAGCCCACAATAACCTGTCGTGAGACACGTATGAGCAGTTACCTAGACGATTTTAAGAAACAAAACCCCGGTGTCGAGAAGTACTCTGACGCGGAAATCATCTCCATTCTTCCTGATATTAACCCTTCATTAGCCGGCCTAAGTCATGAGGAACTTGTTACCTTCGCGACGACGCCAAAACCCACTGGGTTGTTGAGCAACGCAGTGGCTAGCTATCACTCTGTGATGGGAAATACCAAGCTCAACACCGCTGCGGAAAAGGCTTCCGATATCAATGACCCAAGCTTCGCGTCTTTGTCGACTCAGAAGCCTAGTACAAGCCTTTTCATGGGTATGACGGGCGATGAATTGAAGCGCAGATCGCTCGCTGCAACCGGCCAATTCCAAGAGTTGGATAAGGATCTTCAAACCACGCTTGATGATGCAGAGTATCACCAAAAGGAAGCGAGCAAAGCGGTACTGTCTCCGACCACTCAAAGGTTCCTGAAGGGAAGTGGCGAGGATGAATCATCGATAGTTGACGACTTCTTGGCTGACCCGTTCACGATTGTAACGGAGATTGGAGCAAGCTCTGCGTATGGGTCTTTGGAGGCTCTGGGCACTGGAGCGCTTATGAGTGCAGCAGGGCCTGTAGGTTTCGCGTTAGGCAGTGGACTTGGTTCTGCACGAGTTGAGTTTGCGGCCACTGTGGCCGAAGAGCTTCGCGAAAGCGGAATCGACTTAACGAACGCAGCGCGTTTCCGAGAGGCGCTTAGCGCGCGGCCTGAGCTGCTGACCAATGCGGTAAGTAAAGCTCGAAAAAGAGCAGCGGCAATCGGCACAGCAGATGCGTTAACAATGGGCTTGGCTTCCAAAAGTCTTGGCTTCGGAAAAGGTGTAACGAAGCAGTTAACCAATATGGCCACTCAGGGTGCCGTTCAGATTGGGGGCGGAGCTGCAGGGGAGGCCAGCGCACAGCTGGTTACTGACGGCCAGATCACAGATGGTCGAGCGATTGCGGCAGAGGCCGTGGGTGAGCTTGTAACGACGCCCATCGATGTCGCAGTTGCCACCCGTACTATACTTGATAATGCGTCTTCCAATATCAAAAGCGCCGGCGAAGAGGCTGCGGCAGCTGGGGGCGATGCTCTTGACCAGGCGTCTGCTAGGGCGGATACGGCCAGCCAAGAACTACCAAATGCCGTTGCGACATCCACTGAAATTCAGAAAGCACGAGAGCAAATTGATTCTGGCGCCCAAGACAGTGCAACGCTGATTCAAGAAGCCCCTGTGTTTGAAGAGCGGCCAACGGCGTCACATCGTGATATGTCTGGTATTGACGGCTTGATCATCGCGGCGGAGCGAATGGGCTTTGCTGATGAGGTGTCTACCTTGTCGACTGCCAAGCGTGTTTACCAGCGCGCTGCGAGGGCAAAGGCCGGCGGTAACGAGCGGCTTGCAGAAGCCATGTACCGTCGGGCAGATGATCTGTTTCGAAGTGCGACAGAGACCAACGAGCAAGTTCGAGAGGTGGCTAACCAGTTTCCTGCGCCTTATGTGAGTACTGGTGAGGTTGTCGGTGGTGAGCTTGCTAGCTCTGTAAAGACAGAGGGTGCAAAGGTAGGTGAAACCTATGATCAACCGCTAGAGGTCGGTGTTGATGTGGGTGCTACTCCAGAAAGCGCAGCGTTATTGCCTGATGCTTCTCTTGAAGTGCCTGATAATGGTTTGGCACCCAGCCAACAAGACAGCAGCATTGATCCTGAATATACTTCTGAAGCGAAGAAAACGTTTTGGGAGGAGTTTAATAATGGCGCACTTCGACGCGGACCCGGAAACAGTCGAGAGGCTCAAAAAGCTTGGGTGGAAGAAAGAATCACCGCTGGACATGGATTTGACCGGGGCAGACCACGAGTTCTCGCCGGAACTCCTGGCGGAGGTAGAGAAACTCTGTTCTTTGGAGGCGAAGTCGCAGGGTTCCGAGGAATCGTCACCGACGGACAAGTAACACGAAATAAAGCAGGCCAAGAGGTGTTTACTCTTAGAGTAATACCTCCTGAACTGATGCAGAAAGGCGCTACTGAAAGCGCGTCCATTTTAACGGTATCTCTCAAAAATACCGGCAACAACGAATATGAGGTTGGCGTTCTTGGACCTGTTGAAGGCGGCGCGGCGGCTCAAGCTCTGGCCGGTACGGAATACTTAAGCGACACTGGCAAAACCAGTCCTCAGGGACTGAAATACCTCAAGCTCAATATCGGCAATACTGCGACCAAGTCCTTCCTATCTGAGGCTGTGCGCCGCTTGGCCATGCACAATGGCAAAGCCCCTAATGCTGTTATTTACTCTGCGCATGATACAGGTGCACGCGCTGGCGACGACACAGTACGCAAATTCAATAGAGATACTATCGAGAGTCGGTTTAGTCGAACGCCCGAGACTCAAACTCTCATCGACTCCATTAAGTCTCTCCATCCTGAGGTAAAGCTCAGCGTAATGGAAAGCGATACTCAACTCGAAGTCTCTAAGATAGAAGTGCCTCCAGAGCTACGTTCCAAAGGTATTGGATCGGCAGTTATGGAACAGATTATCAGCCACGCAGATAAGCAGCAGAAAACTCTCGTTCTCACACCATCATCTGATTTTGGCGGCAATAAAGCGAAGTTAACAGCATGGTATAAGCGGTTGGGGTTCGTGGAGAATAAGGGCCGAAATCGTGATTACGAAATAAGCGAGAGTATGTATCGGCCTGTTGGTGCTGCGAGTTTTTCACGGTCTGGTGCTTCGCGTAATACAAACACGCCGATCTCGCGTGATCAAGTAGATGCGATTGCCGTTCGTATTACCGCTGACTGGGCGAATGCTCCCGAAATGATAACCGTTGCGACGGATCGCGAGCTTCCTGCGGATCTTCAAGCCACCATAGATGAGCAAAACGCACGTAACCAAATAGATGGCGTATTCCATAATGGCCGGTTTTACCTCGTAGCTGACAAGATTCGGACTGAAGCCGACGTGGAACGTATTGTACTGCACGAAGCGCTTGGTCACTACGGATTACGGCAGCTCTATGGTAGCGCGCTTGAATTCCATATGGATCGTCTTTTTGAACAAGTGGGCGGCTACTCTGGTATTCAGCAGTTAGGCCAGAAGTATGGTTTCGACCTTTCAGGCTATTGGGATAACAGCAGCGGTATGAGCATAGCAGAGCGTCGCCAAATGATGGCTGATGAGCTCGTCGCGCATATCGCTGGGACCGGTAAAGTCGCCCCAGACTTGATTCAGCGGATCGCGCATATCATTCGCCGCGGCCTTCGCAAGGTGATGTCTGGTACTCGGTTTGCCGAGTCGCTCGATACCATGACCGACGTGGAGATTCTGCGAGTCGTCGCTGCTGCTCGAAAAGCGGTTGTTAAAGGTGAAGCGCGAATTACTACACTGACTCATGACCCTCGCTTTATCAAAACCTTTGAAGATGCAATGTATGGCGAGCCAGCTTCCAATGACGCTGAAGTTCCAAGTACTCCATCAAATGCTGCTGAAGACAGTAAGCCAAGCACCGCAGGAGACTTGCACGGGGGGGCACTCGACGACTACCAAGCAAAGCGTTCGGCACACAACTTCTCTGAGGCACGGTTAGCTGTGAAAGACTTCCAGGGGAGTGTTTTAGTTAATGAAGAAACACAAATGGAGGCCGTGGTATCTCGCAACACGCTCGACAAAATGTTGAGCCGCAAAGCTGTTACAAAATCAGAGAGCCCAGCTGGTCATTCAATGGCGGTTGCTAACGCGGATCACTTGTTCGAAAAGGCTGTTTTGGGCTGGTCAAAGGCTGACAGTAAAGGTGAGGCTAGCATCAAAGCAATTCATCGTTACTTTGCGCCATTTGTGGTTGATGGAAAAGCGAGCATTGTAAAACTCACGGTTAAGGAAACCGCTCGTTCAGGACAAAATAATCCTCTTTACTCTCTTGAGTCTGTGGAGCTAAACGAAAAAACCTCTGCAGCTTGGTGGGTTGAGACAGTCGCTAAAGCCGATGGCATTAACCTGGATTCAATCCGCTCTGCAGAGGCCATTTACAGTCTAGCGAACGCTGTTGAAGAGTACAATCAAGATACGCGATTCTCTCGCACTCAAACTCCGCTAGATGACGGCTTCAGTGCACCTGAGGAAACAATATCTCGCCAAGCTATTTCTTGGATCGCGGATAAGTTTCATGTGCTTAAAAAGCTACAGGCTGATATCGAGTCTTCTGGTGGCAGTATCTCTGAACAATCTGATGCGTATCTAGCGGAGGAGCTATTCCACGGTAAGGCAGAGAACGATCTGCGGCTTATGCGAGATACCTACATCGAACCTCTCGCGAAGCAGATGGTGAAGCTGGGTATTACGCAAGAGCAGCTCGACCAATACTTGTACGCCAAGCATGCACCAGAGCGAAACGCGCATATTGCCAGCATTAACCCTGATCTCCCGGATGGCGGTTCTGGGATGACTAATGCAGAAGCGGCTGACGTTCTTCGTACCGTTGAAGCAGATGGTAAACAAGCGGATTACGAAAAGCTGGCCACCATTGTTTATGATTTGCTGGAGTCTCGCCGCTACGAAATCCGAGAGAATGGCTTGGAAGATACCGGCCTGATCGATGCGTGGGAAAGCAAATACGAGCATTATGTTCCGCTCAAAGGCTTTGCTGTCGATGAGCAGCAAGAAGGACTACCTCGCAGCGGCAAGGGCTTTACGATAGGTGGGAAGGAGTCAAAGCGTGCGCTCGGACGTAAATCACAAGCTGCCAGCCCTTCCTCATATGCAATACAAGACTTGACCGAAACGTTGATTCGTAAGCGTAAGAACGAAGTCGGTAATGCTTTCCTCGCTCTGGTGGAAGAGAATCCGAACACTGACTATTGGCAAGTGTTTACCGACGACTCGCCAGAGATGGATCGACGCATTGTTCAAAGAACAGATCCTGAGACGGGCAACAAATACGAGGAGGTCGTTGAGCGGCCCATTCCCATGGCGATGCTGTCTGATCGTTACTTCAGCACTAAACGTGACGGCACTACATATTACATTAAGCTCGAAGATCCCCGCTTGATGAAGGCAATGAAGAACATTGGTCCTGATTCGAGTAACTTCTTCATACAAGGGCTGGCAAAAGTTAACCGGTTCCTATCGTCGGTAAATACATCATTTAACCCCGAATTTGTTGTAGGCAACTTCGCACGTGATATTCAAACGGCGGTACTTAATCTATCCGCAGAGCAGTCTCGAGCCGACGGTAAGATCCAAGGTGAGAAGATCGTCAAGCAGACCGTAAAGGATGTTCCTGTTGCGATGCGTTCGATCTATCGATCACTGCGTGGTAAAGCGTCTAAAAACGAGTGGGCCGCATACTTTGATGAGTTTCGCGAGGCAGGTGCTAAAACTGGCTACTTCGATATGAAGGATATCGATGGTCAGGCGGCCGATATCCAGCACCTAGTTGATATCGCGAAGGGCGGCGTGAAGGGAGGCTTTATAAAGTGGGGTGGTGCTACCTTAAAGCTAGTTGAAGACCTCAACCAATCGGTAGAAAACGCTGTACGCCTGAGTGCTTATGTCAATGCTCGTCGTGCTGGCGTCAGCAAAGCGAAAGCGGCGTCTTTGGCGAAGAACATGACAGTGAACTTTAACCGGCGCGGCGAGGCAGGTACTACGCTGAATGCGCTGTATATGTTTGCGAATGCATCGATACAGGGCAGCATGAACTTTGCTCGGACGATGGGTAGTTTGCGAGGCGAGAAAGGCGATCCTGTTTGGCAGCGATTGCATACTGCCCAGAAGATCAGTGCTGGCCTCATGGCAGGGTCGTTTGCGATTGCAATGGCTAACCGGGCGGGAGCAGGTGATGATGAGGATGGCGAAAACTGGTACGACAAAGTGCCGCAGTACGTTAAAGAGCGCAACCTAGTAATCATGAAGTCTCTCTTGGGTGGCGAGCAAGACGGCTCCTATTGGAAAATTCCTTTGCCTTACGGTTACAACATTTTCCATGTGTTTGGGACATCGGTTGAAGCAGCGGCTATTGGTGAAACCAGTGTGCCACGTGCTGCTGCAGATTTGATGTTGGCGACGCTAGGTAGCTTTTCGCCAATCGGTTTTCAGGATAGTAACTCCTTGAGCGTTGGCATCATGAAGAACGTTGCGCCCACTATCGCTAAGCCACTGGTAGATGTGGTCGCAAATGAGAACTTCATGGGCTCTTCCATCTATAACGAAAACTTTCCCTTCGGTACACCAAAGCCTGATAGCCACCTTTCACGACGTTCCACACCCGAGGGCTACAAAGCTATAGCTGAGTTCTTAAACGAGGTCTCCGGTGGTTCTCGTTGGCGCTCCGGTGCACTCGATATCAACCCTGATGTCATGCGGTATTTTGTAAATTTCGTTACGGGCGGTGCGGGTGCTTTCGTGGCTGATAAGCTTCCTGATAATGTCTATCGGGTTGCCAATGGCGTGGACCTCCCATTGCACAAAACGCTCTTTCTGCGTCGAGTGAACGGGCAGGTATTGCCGTATGCCGATCAATCAGCGTTCTATGATCGACGTAACGAAATAGGGCAAACGTATGCTGAATTTAAAGCGCTTAATGGGCGCGAAAGAGGGGCGTTTTATCGGGAAAATAGAGGGTTGATATCGCTGCGTCCGAAAGTGAAGCAAGTTGAGAAGCAGCTAAAGATGCTCAGAAAGAGACGTGATCTAATCTACGCAATGAACCTGTCTGCTGCTGAGCGAGATCGTCGCCTTAAAGCCGTCGAGCGAGACATGAAGAAGGTGGTAGATCAGTTTAACCTGGCATACCGCCGCGCTACTCAAAGCGTTCTATAATCCAAACCACAATGGGGCAAAAAATCGCTATCAATACTGCGGCCATAAATGGAAGTATGCCGAGTATTGATAAGCCGGCAAAGAACCGTTCCCCGGTTAGCCCATACAGCCCTACACAGACGATAGATGCAAGAAAACCGTTGGTAACGATATCACCTAGAATATCCTTATTTTCCGTCATGTTTCATGGCTCACTTTCCTAGTGTTCACATTAGGATACTCGGCTCTATGGTGAACGTATAGCGAACGGATAATTTGCTCTAGAGCCTTTAGGTTAACCTATCCAGGTAGGTCCACTTGCCGATAAAATTCCCATAGAGAAGAGGGTTACTCTTCTTTCAATATGTCCAAAAAGTTATTTGAGCCTGTCATTACCGTCTCTGGGGGAAGATTAAAGGGTGGATGTGAGTCTAAATCTACCAGCTTGATTGTGTACTTATCTATTTTCTGGTAGTGGACCACATACTCCGATGTCAGATCCCCGTTTGAATCTGTTTCGTAGTCAGGTATGCCTATATGGTAGTGATATAGATTATGTTTTTTGGCGTAGTCAACCTTTTTTTTCCATTGAGGGTCATCGGTTGGCACCAGAAAAGAGGGCTTATTTCGCCCTCTCAATGAGCTATCAAAGCCATTGGCTAAGAATTCTGATATGAAGATAGATATCTTATAACCGTCAGTATCCGGGTCATTGCGCTTTGAGGGCTTTACGCTAGATACTAGGTTCTGAAAGACTTTGAGAAAATGATTACTGAGAAGAACCTGATTCAACGTTAGCTTCCATTAGCGCACGCATAACCTGCTCAGGTGTCATGTTGCCTGATAAAGTCAATGCGGTAGAGGAGTCCTTGCCTTCTACAGCTTGCTGCATTCGTTGCAGATCAAACCTGTGCTTAGGTACCTGCTTACGTCTAGTAGCTGTTGTGCTTTGCATAAGTGATTCTAACTGATATGGATTTACTAAGTCAGTATATACCTGAAAAGCACATAAATCTAATTGATGTCGCACTGGGACCTCGCAAGCGTAAGAGTGCAGCGAAAAGAATACTCTTTAGGGACGCTTTCTGTGTTCACAAAGGGCCAACCAAGCTGGCTAAGCTAATGGTCGATGTAGACGCAGCATGAACAATATATGCGGGAAAATGACTTGAGGGTAGAGGAAGCGCTGTGTCAATGCGTAGGTTCGCAGATTGGTACTTTAGTGATTATTTCCGAGAGGCAATACTGTGAACATCCAACGCTGGATATCTGCAACTGGATTTATGCAGCTAGAAAAAACATTGATAAGATTTGATGTATTAGATGGTGACTTGCTGCGTCGTGCGTTCTTTTGGAACGTTTGGCCCGCATTGGTTCTGAATTTATCAGTTATCATCGTATGACTAGACATCATTACATGAAGAAATAAGCGAGGATTTGATGTGTAAATCGACCAGAAACGAGAAAGGCCCAAAGCAGCTGCAACTGCTTTGGGCTCAGATATCAAATTGATCCATAACGTGAGGACAACTGACATGAGCAGTCTAGCACAAACTTTAAGTCATAAAACCCAGAGTGAGTTGTCGGACCTCAGTCTGCTCGCTAGCCAAGGGGCTGCTATTGCTGTTGCGATTTCAGTAGACGAGTCGCTTGATGCTTTACCAAAAAAGACGTTAATTACTATTTTGTATGATCTTCACCAGAAATTTGAGCAGATAGAACAGCGCCTAGATGCTATCTGATACTGATTAGTTGAATAACTCGTAATAGTGGACTAATTTGAATTGAGTCTCAGCACTCATACATCCCGTTAAAGGCGCTCCTCGGAGCGCTTTTTTTATGTGGAAACGAAGCCGGTGCTGCTCGTAAGAGTGATAGAGAAGAACGATGGGAAACTATCGAATTCGCACTTACTTAAAAACTCATCGCACCACACAAGCATTACCTTGTCACACTCATCTCTGGTACCTGCTGCTAGCTTTGTACATAGCACTAGATAGGATGCAGGAGATTGTTCACTGCCACTTTGGTGTAGAGCGCTAATTTTACTGAAGACTATCGAGAGATATCTTGTACAAAGGATATCTTGTTGCCCTCGGGGTCAATTAGTTCTGCCATTTTTATCACATCTGGGTATTCCGTTATATCGCCAATTGGCAAGCTATGTGACGTACAGAGCCGATGTTGCTCTTCTATATCATTAACTGTGATAACTACAGTAGCAGAGCCCGCTCTTTCGGAATCAAAAGCAAGCTGAACCCAAGCTTCTTGGAGAATTTGCCATTCAGCAACACCCTCCATCGGGATAAGATCCGGCTCCCTCATAAAAAGACGAGTATAGAAGTTGAGAGCTTGATCAAATTCTTGAACTGAGATGATTGAGACTACACCGTTGATATTTTTATTAGTCATAATGCTTCCTTATAAAGGGCAGTTAATACATATAAATTTAGACTGCTAATAATGCACCTGCAGCCGAGGAAGCCGCAGGGCGATCCAGCATGTTTAGTCTTATGAACTCTCTTTTACCGCTTGTATAAGCTCGTCGAGTGAATTGTGTACTATATCTTCATTTTTAATTTTCCCAAGAGGGTTTATATCATGTATACCAACTTCATACTTTATTGAAGATTCGATAGCCATAATAGCGATTTTTATATTTTTTCTATCATTTATACAAAGAGGTGTGTTTCTTTCTGTATACGCATATAGTAACTTTCGAAGTCGGTACATTATGCGAACTGAATTACTATTTAATAAAAGGGCATTGTCGCTATCCCATTTATCAACTTGGTTCTTTAATGTTATTAAGTCATCTAGAGAAGCTTGGTTTTTCTCTAAAAGTTTTGCAAAGCTGGAAACATAGGAATATAAGGATGGGTATCTTTCTAATCTAGCCTCGAATAGCTTTGAAGCATACTGATGCTCAATTTCTTGTTTAAGCTTCTTTAACTCTACAGAAGATCTCCACCATGTGATTGAAAGCGAAACTATTAAAGATATGGAGCCAGCTAGCAAAGCTGCGATTATTTTATCACTCATATAATATCCTAATTAGACTGGCGCTAAATTAAGGTTTGAAATTAACAGCTGTTAAATTTATTTTTCGTCTACTTTTGCCGAATAAGTGATATTAATTGCCGGAGCCAGCATAAGACAAACATGACAATTTTTTTTCACTGCTTCTTCAGCAGCTTGCAAGATATCGGACTCAAAAAGTCCAGTGCCTTTTGCTACAAAGTGCAGATTAGCTGACTTATACAAGCGAGGCTCAGATTCAGTCAAAACAAAACTAATTTGGTTTTCTAGACTCTTAACTTCAAAACCGCGCTCCTGTAGTATCAAAACGACATCCGTTGCACTGCATGAGCCTAGAGCCGATAAAAGAACTTCTGTTGGGCAAAGCGCTTGGTTACTCGTAGCATCAATATCAAATGTAAAACCGCCTTGCGTCGAAACTTTAAAACGACAATCGCCGTCCCATTTTACTTTTATGCTCATACTTTCCTACTTTGTTTAAGGATTTCGCTTATTATTTATAGTGTGATTATGTTGCGGTTGAATACTAATTTTATTCTTCTGCTTTGTTGGGCTTGAAGAACTATAAGAATATTAAACTGATTATGCCTCGAAGACCTCCTCACCCAGCTTAGCTTCCTTGCTCTCTGCGTCAACAGCTTATGCGCACGCTCGTCACAAGCTACTTAAAGCAGTACTCACTCATATGCACCGGATCAAGGATTGCATGTTGACTTGTTGCTGTAAGGCAGAATAGGGGAAGTATTACCAAAAAGTCACGCAAATAGCGATATTGACGTTACCAGATGTGATGTCCTTATCTTCCGCCGTGTTTCATGGTCTACGTCTCGAGTGCTCGAGCAAGAGTACTCCGCTCCTGAGTGAGAGTATACCGAGCAGATAATTTATTCGAGATTGCTTGGTGTGTTCTTCGCAGACCAGTCTGTTTGCTGATGAAATTGATAATCAATAGGTACTGGCGCGAATAATTAAGCTGACGAATTCTTTTTTGGGGTTGCGCAGTTCTGCATCCAAGGAGTATCTGTGATAGAGGCTAAGGCCTGCAACGATCAGTATTAAAACGCAATGCCACCCGCTTATAGGTGGGTAAGTATTCGTAACGTCCCTATCACCAAATCGGCACCTTCTAGCTTTAACTTTTTAGGCTTCAGGGGTAGCCCCCTGAAACCTTCAAATAACTCGATCACCCAAATAGCCGAATGCGCCACCCGGCAAGCCCAGCCAATAAAGCACCCAATGCCACTAAACCGAAACCACCCAGTGCGGGAATCGCTTGGGCAGTGGTAGGAGCGACTGCCGATTGTCCTCCGCGAACGGGCCAAACAAAAAGGTTGCTAACGTCCTTAACGTCCTCGTCCTGGTAGCCGTTATCGGTACCGAAGTAAAATGCAAAAGTAGGAAGAGGAGCGTACTCCGTACCCGACCAGTACGTAAAGGATTGCATATTACTGAAAGGTCCGGTGTTTTGCAGACAGTGTGGATAAACACCAAAACAACTGTTATCTACCTCGTTTGGGTTTCCTAATGAGACATTAAACAGGTGGCCTAGCTCAGAGCCGGTACAACGGTAGCCATAGTTTTGACTACTGCCATCAACAAGTGAACAGCTTGCATCCGGTTGTGTGGTCTCTGGCTGACGCCAGTCGTTATAGCCTAAGTAACTTTGAGAGTTTAACACAGCAACCCAATCTTCCGCTTCGTACCAATTTAAACGTCCGTTATCCGCACAGATTTGGGCTTTACTCCGAGTGTTACCTGTTGAAGTACTTGGATCAAAAGCTTGCCAAAGGGCATTATTGGCATCGCAACTGGTTTTTACCAAGTTGGCGTCTTGAAGCCAAGTGATATTAAGAGTGGTGTCGTTGATCAGACCAGGGGAAGCTGGAGCTAATGCAGCATTAGCTGGAGCCACAGAAGACAGTGCAACAGCTGCACCCAGGGCTAAAAGTCCCTTTTTCATGATTTAATCCTAAGAGAAGATGTGTTTGATTTTCCTTGATTTTAACCAAATTGAGTTTTGTTGCAAAATCTATGTACTAAATACAAACGGTGCCGTGTTCAGAAACTGCCGTATTCATAAAAAGCAGGCAAGTAAATACATGGATGCAGCTTCATGCAGGGTGTCTTTCATGGCTGACCGCTAAACTGACTACACAATTTTCTGTAAAGAGCCCTAAAAAATCATTGGGGGTATGTTTGGGGGTTCTTTTTTGTTTATAAGATTTAAGTATTTGTAATAAAATGATTTTTGTTGCTGATTCAATCCCGCTAGGCTCCACCATATATCTACCTCTCAAGGTTATGATTTACTAACCGGACAAAAACTATTTTCCTATGAGAGCGGTACGCATTCATAAGGATTTGTAAGTCTCTTCGTGATGATTCTTATCAGAACTTTCCACCTATGATCTTTTCAGTAAATCGTATGTTTACCGGCTCATGTGGTAGCTCATGATTTTCAAGGTAGGATAAGTTAATACATATAAATTTAGACTACTAATAATGCACCTGCAGCCGAGGACGTCGCAGGGCGAATCCAGCATGTTTAGTCTTATGAGCTATCTTTTACCGCTTGTATAAGCTCGTCGAATGAATTGTGTACTATATCTTCATTTTTAATTTTCCCAAGAGGGTTTATATCATGTATACCAACTTCATACTTTATTGAAGGTTCGATATCTATAATGGCGCTCTTTATATTTTTTCTATCATTTATACAAAGAGGTGTGTTTCTTTCTGTATACGCATATAGTAACTTTCGAAGTCGGTACATTATGCGAACTGAATTGCTATTTAATAAAAGGGCATTATCGCTATCCCATGTATCAACTTGGTTCTTTAATGTTATTAAGTCATCTAGAGAAGCTTGGTTTTTCTCTAAGAGTTTTGCAAAGCTGGAAACATAGGAATATAAGGATGGGTACCTTTCTAATCTAGCCTCGAATAGCTTTGAAGCATACTGATGCTCAATTTCTTGTTTAAGCTTCTTTAACTCTACAGAAGATCTTCACCATGTGATTGAAAGCGAAACTATTAAAGATATGGAGCCAGCTAGCAAAACTGCGATTATTTTATCACTCATATAATATCCTAATTAGACTGGCGCTAAATTAAGGTTTTAAATTAACAGCTGTTAAATTTATTTTTCGTCTACTTTTGCCGAATAAGTGATATTAATTGCCGGAGCCAGCATAAGACAAACATGACAATTTTTTTTCACCGATTCTTCAGCAGCTTGCAAGATATCGGACTCAAAAAGTCCAGTGCCTTTTGCTACAAAGTGCAGATTAGCTGACTTATACAAGCGAGGCTCAGATTCAGTCAAAACAAAACTAATTTGGTTCTCTAGACTCTTAACTTCAAAACCGCGCTCCTGTAGTATCAAAACGACATCCGTTGCACTGCATGAGCCTAGAGCCGATAAAAGAACTTCTGTTGGGCAAAGCGCTTGGTTACTCGTAGCATCAATATCAAATGTAAAACCGCCTTGCGTCGAAGCTTTAAAACGACAATCGCCGTCCCATTTTACTTTTATACTCATACTTTCCTACTTTGTTTAAGGATTTCGCTTATTATTTATGGTGTGATTATGTTGCGGTTGAATATTAATTTTATTCTTCTGCTTTGTTGGGCGTGAAGAACTATGAGAATATTAAACTGATTATGCCTCGAAGACCTGCCTCACCCAGTTTAGCTTACTTGCTCTCTGCGTCGAACAGCTTATGCGCACGCTCGCCACTATCTTCCTAAAACAGTACTCGCTCATATGAACGGGATCAAGGCTTAATCATCAGCGGTTTCAGGCAAAGTAGGGCAGGGAGTTGCACTTGTTTGGTTATAATCAGTGTGACAGCCTCCAGAAGGAACCCTTTCCCCCCAAGACAACCCAAAATTCCTCTTGCATTTTCCGCAAAACCTTTTCCTAAATAGGTATAAAAACTGCAATCCTATCTAGGACTGGTTATTCACTGGGGGCTTATGGGTTGCCAATACCCACTAAAACCAATCTTGGCCACGAGTATCTGCATGGATATCCATGGTCGAGTGGTGCTTGTGGTCTAGCAGTCTCTTGGTATTCTTACGTCTCACTTTCAGGACATCTTAAATATAACTAAAGAAAGCGTCTGCAGATTGTAGGGTAGCGAGTCCAGCCCGCGCTTATAAAGGGCGACTTTTGACGTGCTTGTATGGTTAATTCCGTTCCATTTCCGGATAAATTGGAGGCCCACCCTCAATGGCCGTTGAGGGCCTTTATGCAGTAGCTCGATTGATTGTTGGCTCCTCTTTGAGAGACCGGTAACAAGTGGGAAGCACTGCATAACTCTATAGCAATAACTCGAACAGTCATTGGGGCCTCGAGCCCACATAGCAAAGCAGAGTCAGCTTATTATGGAAACTATGGAAAGCCAAATTGAGATCAACGTCGGCGTTGATGTCGGTAAGTCGCAACTGGATATTGTCCTTCATCCGCTCGATATCCATTTCTCTATACCTAACGAATCTAAAGCGATTCAAAAAGTTATACAAGTCCTATTAGAGCATCAGGTTAAACGTGTCGTTACGGAAGCTACCGGGCGCTATGAACATGCCTTTGTCTACGCTTGCGATAAAGCGGGAATTCCTGTTTCAGTGATCAACCCGATCAAGATACGCCGCTTTGCACAAGCCCTCGGCGTACTCGCTAAAACCGATAAAATAGATGCAGCAATAATTGCCAAGTTTGCTGCCACTATGAAACCGGATAGCAAGGCTCTACCCGATAAACAGTCGCGAATTATCAAAGACTTACTGATCAGAAGATCACAGCTATTAGAGATGCAGACAATGGAGAAAAATCGACTACAGATTATGCCCAAAGAACTTCATAGCTCTATCAAATCCATGTTGAAACATTTAGAACACCAGATCGACAAAGTCACTAAAAAAATCGATGATTTGGTGAGCCAGGTAAAGCACTGGCGACTCAAAACTGAAGTCCTCACCAGTGTGCCAGGTGTCGGTAAAGTCTTAGCTTATATCCTGCTCAGTGAGCTACCAGAGCTAGGTAGCTTAAACCGCAAAGAGATCGCGGCGCTCGTCGGTGTAGCACCTATGAATAAGGAAAGTGGTTCCTTCAATGGCAAACGACGAATACGTGGCGGCAGGCACCGGGTTAGAACTGTGATGTTTATGGCGATGCTGTCAGCCGTTCAATGTAACCCCGTTTTCAAAAGTTACTATGAACGTCTTAAGACTGCTGGGAAAATCCCTAAAGTGGCTATCGTTGCTTGCATGAGGAAGATGATCGTAATCTTAAACACAATGGTAAAAAATGAAGAGTTGTGGTGCCAGAAAACAGCTTAAAACAGTTGACTAAACACCACAGTCACTTGTTATGAACTAGGCTGACGCAAACTTCGAAAACCATAAAAATATAGTAAACCGGCGACAAACCAAATTAACCCTGCTGTAATGCTAAAGGCACTGACCATTTCTGGAAAAGCATAAGATGAAGGGATAGTCGCTAAACCTCTCAGCAAAGACAATCCTGAAATAGTTGCCAAGACAGGTTCAATGAATGGCAGCTTCTTTATAAAACCAGCGCCAGACATGGCAAATACGGCGCAGACTAAAAATAGGAATGAAATAATAAGGGTAGCCATTGGGGCTAATAGAGTTCCCTCAGTCGCCGACTGCACTATCTCAGGGGGGGCCATTTGCGCCTGATAGCATGATGGGCCCAAAAAAATACATGATAGGTGCGCTACCGCCGTAGCAATTGCAATTAATGCCCCTATGGACAATGCAAGAACTCCTTTTAAGTTCAATTGGTACTCCATTATTCTAAATAGCTTGTAACGCTATGCAGGTAGACAACATTCCAGCGACTGTAGGGATTAAGTGCCACGCTTTGTTAGACGTTATTTCGCAGGTGCGCCTGCTGAACCAGCAAGAATACCACCATCAATATTGATCTCTGTTCCTGTCAAATAGCCAGACTCATCTGAAGCCAACATTACAGCAACACAGGCTACTTCCTCGGGCAAGCCGAAGCGCCTAAGCGGTGTATCTTGAACAAAGGCGGCCATATTCGCCTCACGTTCGGGGCCATTACCCAGCATCGGTTCCCACATAGGTGTCAAAATTGCGGCAGGGTGAATAGAATTACACCGCACCTTTAAGTTCTGCTGTGCGCAGTACAAGGCAACGCTTTTAGTATGATTCCGCACAGCCGCTTTACTGGAAGCATAGGCAGCAGCAGTTGGAATACCAACAATACCAGAACGCGACGACATATTAATGATAGATCCCTTACCTGTGGCGCGCATGGCTTTGATGGCGTACTTACAGCCTAAAAATACCCCGTCGAGGTTTGTCTCATGCACCTTGCGCCAAGCATCCAAGGTCGCGTTTTCTGGGTCATGCGGGACGTAGCCTTCTTCAAAGCCAGTAGTTCCGGCATTGTTAACGACAATATCAAGCCGACCGTGTGCCCTGATTATTTCCTCTGTCAGTCTTTGCCAAGCACCTTCATGGCGAACATCCAACAAAGCAAAGCAAGCAAATTGACCGAGGGATGACGCTACTTGCTGCCCATTGTCGCTATCGATATCCGCTACATAAACAAAAGCGCCTTCCTCTGCAAAATGCCGAGCTATCGACTCACCAATTCCTTTGGCAGCGCCAGTGACCAAAGCAACTTTTCCTTGGAGTTTCAAAATTCTACCCTCTTAATGTCAAATTTTACCTGCAGCGATCTAGTGGAACGTATCTGCGGTTTGCCATCCTTTACTAGTTAGCTTAAACATCTCACCCTTACCGCCGAGACTTTTGACGAGACCGTGGGAAATTAGCTCCTCAAGTGCGTCCTCGTATTGCGCGAAATCTCTAGAGTCCTCGGAGCCAAGTGATTTCTTGCCAACTTGAATAGATCGATTTCCGATAGATCTTGGTTTAAGAATCGTACCACTCGTGCTTTCAGGCGCTGCCTTCAGAATCTCGATGGCTTCCGATGAAATGCTGTCTTCAGTTGTTCCCCCAATTATCGTTTGATTCTTTAGTTGATCTGAGAGCTGATCACGCTCCCGGCGCAAACTTTCGAGCTGGGCGGTCAGTTTTTCTTTTGCGTCTGCATCCTCTATCCTGCCTACTTCCTCATCGCGTTTAGCTCGCTCAATTAGCTCCTGCTCCTTAATCGCGAATAGCTCTGACCGCGATTGTTCGAGCTCCGTTTGTCGGATAGTTTTGCGGTGTTCCGCTTCCAGACGAAGATTGTCGATCAGCTCTGCCGGCTTTCTTGAGATGAGACCAAAGATTATATTGAATCCATTGAGCTGATGCGGCAATGAAGGCCCCCCTCTCCAAACTCTCAATGCGCCAGCATTCTGGTGGGAGTCGTGAATAATTATTCAAAGACCTTTGTTTTTTCTGGCTTTTAGACTTGTTTCCAAGCCCTTTAAACCAGCACAGCACCATGAGCTCAACGAAAATTTAAATGGTAAATTTTTGCTTTGACAAGCGGCAGGAAAAAATTCTGTGTACCCATATAGCCTTGAAAGGTATCCTTCGTAGAATCCAGCTTCCTGCTGCCAAGCATCGCTTACTTTGAGCGCATGCTCGTCACAATCCTCTTAAAACAATACCCGCTCATGTGAACAGGATCAAGGCTGTATGGATGCAAAACGCTGGTAGAAACTTTGCTAATGAAGAGACGTGTTACGAAATTGAGCGGCAGCAGTGACATAGGAGCGAGACCCCAAGGTGAGGGTCTCTTTACATAACTAAGTATTACTTCTTCAAGTGTTTGCGAGCACCTAACCCAATCAAACCGAGCAGGGGTACCATTGCCCACGCCGGTAGCACTGGAATAGCATTAGATGTAGCGGCAGATGAGTAGGCGATCATGTGCCCGAATAGTTGAGCAGATGATGCCTCCGCTCCAGCGCTGGCTGTGCTGCTGTCTTGCCAATCTGCACCAGTTAGAAACAACACACCTAACCCCTGAGATCTATATGCTAAGGAGGTTGTGCCTTCAGGTGTACGCTCACCTAGTGCTATTACGGTTCCGCCCTCGCCGGCTACTATATCGGCTAAATCACTACCACAGCTATCTTCAGAGTCAGGAACCGGAGTTATACCTCCGGTTGCAACCCAGAAAGGATCGCTGGCGTTCACGATAGTAGAGGGCATGATCATATCGCGGCAGTCGCCGGCGGAATCGTTGGTATATGACGTACCGTAGAGTTCGTTATAGACTGGTTCTGGATTGTTATACTCGGTAATAATAACGCCGCCATTGTTCAAGTAGCTTAGCCATTGAGCACCATTGCCTGCAATCGTCGCGTTTCTAGTTATGAGCAAGGCTTCTGTGTTGGAGTCCGGCGTACATCCCGTGATTTCGTTGTATGAATTAGGGCTGGTGTATACGTCTGACAAACTAGCATCTGACGTGCCACAAAGCATTAAATCTGGTCGTGGTGCGGCTTGTGAGTTTGTTGAAGCCATTGCCAAAACTGAGCAAAGAGATAGTGCTCCTATGCTTCTGTGCATGTTATTGATCTTCCTTAGCTTTATTAGAATTTTGGCAATTTAATCACACATTCTGTGCGGAAATAATGAGCGCCCCGCATTTTTTAGATCTAAATAGCTAAAAGTAAGTATTCGCACGGCTTAGGTTCGGACTACTAACGTAAAGAATATGGGTATGTGTGGGGGTGCTTTTTTGTTTTTTTGATATTTAAGTGTTTGTAATTAAATAATTTTTATTGCTAGTTTGATCCCGCTAGGCTCCACCATTATTACTTTTCTGTAACTTATTCTCGGTTCACTAGTAAAAAATAAGTTGTTGCCAATACGTTTCCTCCGATGGCTGTACCAGCAGTTACATGGCTCAAGGTATTCGTGATTTTATACTGCGAGTGACCTTTGCTAGCTTTTTTGGCTCTACGCTGGCTACATAGCTGCAGTACCAATTGAGTCGGACCAGCGCAAAGCTTATTATCCGGTCTCGATTTTTTGTATATGGGCGCTAATCATGGTGTTGTTCTTCCCCATCCAGCAAGAGTTGGACTGTATCAATCAAAGTGGCGAAATCCTTGGCAAGATCGTGTTCGATGCGGTTAAGGATGAGCACCTTTTCAAGATCGAAGATGGCTTAAGCACATTGTCGCCAGAAGATGAGGCGCTGATTGCTGTGCGCATTGCAGGCCTTAATGCGGGTGCTTTTATGATACCGATGCAGGATGATGACTAGCACCAAGTTTATCGAGTCACTGTGGCTGTATACCTTTTACCTATTCAATGCGCACGGCGCTGGGTTGGCTTGATCGTTTGTAAGTACCTCTTTTCAAAATAGATTTCAGGTGAACTAGGTTCAATGGTGGTTACGTATAGCAAGTATTGATTAACAGCTAGGCGAAACCCATGCATAGAATTAACCCGAAAAAGCTCCTGCACAGCAAATGGACCGCTGTGAAACCGGTCAATAAAGAGAAGCACTTTTTAGTCACTGAGGTCGAGTTTGATGAAGAGGGGCAGGTGGTGCATTGTTTGATCGAGGCGGTTATGTCTAAGCGTGAAATATCGATCGACTGGCGCTCCCTCAAAGATCAAGCTTATTGGCGTCAAGGTTGGAAGTAGTGCTTAACGTGTTGCCTCGCAGGTTTCGGAACTAAAGCGTATTGTCGAAATAGGCACGATGAAAAAAGTGATGGTGGTTGGGTCTGGTGGCTCAGGTAAATCTACGCTCTCGGTTTGGTTAGCTGATGAGCTGCACTTGCCGGTTTATCATCTTGATCGGCTTTACTGGAAGCCTAATTGGGTCAAAACCGAAAAACAGGCGTGGGTTGCGCTACAGCATTCGCTTTGTGAAGAAACGGCGTGGATTATTGATGGTAACTATCAAAGCACACTAGATATCAGGCTCGCTGCCTGCGATACCGTTATTTTCCTAGATGTTAACCGGCTGAGTTGTATCTATCGAGCACTCAAGCGCTCTCTGATCAGTCGTAACCGGCACGATTTAGCTGAAGGCTGTAACGAGCGGGTCGACTTCGGGTTTCTCAAATTTCTTTGGTATTATCCTCGTAAGTCGAAACCACTATTGATGGAAAAACTGGCCGACCTTGACCACGAGAAAACCCTCATCATCGCGACATCGGCAGCCGATGCGCTGCAAAGGGTTCGGCAGCAGCAACACGGCTCATGATAAGGCGGGTTGCTGCGTTTTTAAGTTGCTTTAAGCAGATTATTGATCCATTGAAAGGTATATCTTGGGCTCCCTGAGTATTTAACGGCAGTGATTAAGGTGATTATATGGATGCTATCGTTTGGTTCACTTACGTGGCTACTGTGCTGGTGTTGATGAGTACGCCGGGCCCGAGCCAGCTGTTGATGCTCTCAAATAGCATCAGCTATGGTTTGGGGCGCTCAATGTATACCGCAGCAGGTGATCTTACGGCTAACTTCTTACAGATGATTGTAGCGTCCGTTGGTTTAGCGAGTTTGGTCACCCGCTCCGAAACGTTCTTCATGGTGGTGAAGTGGGCAGGTGTGGCATACCTTGTGTATTTAGGTGCGCGACAGATTTTATCATCGCAGCCATTACACTGTGGGCAAGAGGCTGCGCAGCGGTCGGTATCTTCACTTTACTGGCAGGGCTTTATCACCTCTGCCGCAAACCCAAAAGCGGTTATCTTCTTTGCAGCGCTGTTTCCTCAATTTATTAACCCGCAAAACGACCTGTTACCGCAGTTTATTGTGCTAAGCATAACGTATCTTACGTTGGATGGTGCCTTTCTATTTGGCTATGGTCGATTCGCAGACTGGGTAAGAGGCCATCTCTCTTTTGGCTCGCACGGCGTTATAAACAAAATTTGCGGCTCTCTTTTAATTGGAGCGGCAGTCATGCTCGGCAGTCGGAATATCAAGTAAGCACCGCTAAACTAGCTGAATGATCGCGGTGGGCCCGTTTAACCCAGGATCAGCGTTTCTCTCCATCCATATCCTGAATCTGTTTAAACAGTGCCTCAGCCTCGGCCGTGAGCTTAGAGTAGGTCATTATGTCGCCATTACGTTGGGCATGCATCGCTTCCTCTAATAGCATCGAGTGCTGCTTTTTCAGCTTTTTGGTTGGGTCACTTTTGAAATATGAAAACATGAGGGTGGCTCCTGAAATTTGCTTTCATTTCTATACGGGGCGTTTGATAAAAGCGATGAGCGTTGCTGACTTGTATTCATGTGCTGATCTGCTCCTCTATAACTGAGCAATAAAAAAGGCGACCTGTTTGGCCGCCTTGTTAACTAACGTTGTTGGAGACTTAGTTGATGTTGTCTAAATCGTACCAAGGTGTTGGGTTGATCGGGCAACGGAAACGAACGCCATCTTGCGTAACTGATACGCGAGAGATACGCGTTTGACCCGGCTCAAGTGGGAACATGTCCAGACCTGCATGAGTCTTAAAGTTCTGAATCTGGAAGCCAACAATCTTGTCTGTCTTGTTTGTTACAACAAACTCATACTCGCCCGCTTTTAGGTCGGCTAACGTTTCGTCAGCGGTGAAGTGACCACCATATTGATCTAGGTTGATAACTGTTACGCCATCAGCGCGTGTTTCTGGCGTGCCCGCTGTAGCAAATGGTGCCGCAGCAACAGCAGCTAACAATACAAACAGTGCTGTGATTCGTTTAAAGAACTGCATGTGTTTCTCCTTGGTTTTGCTTTGCTTTATGTTTGTGGGGTTTACTTTAAACGCGCTTATTAAGACGATATATGTCTTAATGTCTCGTATTTATGTTCAGGAGTATTTTTATGCATACCGATGCTCTCAGCGATATCTTGAAGTGGCTGCGCCTTAAAGCGGAGGTTTACCTGCATACCGATTTTCAGGGCTGTTGGGCGGTCGATACGTCTGGTAGCCGCTCTGTACCATTTCACTTAGTGCACAGCGGCCGCAGTTGGCTGCATTTGCAGGATGAGGCCCCGAGGTTGTTGTCGGCGGGGGATTTAGTGATATTTCCGCATGATGCGCAGCACTATTTAAGCAGTGAGAGCCATTGCCCGAATGCTGAACTGGTTGATCAAACGATGGCGCAGTTGGGGGCTCCCGCGCAGGGGGAGGTGACCGGGCTAACCTGCGGCCACTTTATGTTTGAGAACAAAGCCGACTGGCCTTTGTTGGATAGTTTGCCAGCAGTGATTGTGTTAGAGCTGAGCGATACCAGCCGCCTAGGTAATACGCGCGCTCTGTTGCAGTTGCTTATCGCTGAGCTCGAAGAGCAGGGCGCAGGTGCCTCGTTAGCTGTCGACTATTTAGCGCACGTGCTCTTCATTCATATCCTGCGCAGTCAGCTAGAGAAAGGATTACCCTCTGGGCTTCTTAAAGCCCTGTTTTCACCGCAAGTAGGTAAGGCGCTAACGTTGATCCATGCCGATATTGCTAAGCCCTGGACTCTGGCTTCATTGGCGAGTGCCGTGGGTATGAGCCGTGCCGTTTTCGCGGCCGAATTTAAAAGCTTAACGGGCAAAACAGCCATTGCCTACCTATCTGAGTGGCGCATGTTGACCGCAGCTGAGCTGCTGCAAACAACCGATTTAACCCTGTTTGATATTTCAGAGCGTTGCGGATATCAGTCCGAAGCGGCATTCCGTAAAGCGTTTAAGCATGTGACCGGCAAGACACCGGGCGAGGTCAGAAGAGCGGCGGACTAGAAGGCTACATTGGCTAACACGTTATATGGGTGCGACTTTCGTTTTATCTTGCTGAATCCTGTAAGATAGCGCCCTTGCCGAATGCCGCCTGACAATCTTCCGGTTGGCCTGCTGACTAACTAAGACGAGTTTTCAAATGGAAATCAAAGTAAATTTTTTAGATAACCTGCGCCTAGAAGCGAAGTTTGATGACTTCACCGTGATTGCGGATCAACCGATTCGTTATAAAGGTGATGGTTCTGCGCCTAGCCCATTTGATTACTTTTTAGCGTCTTCTGCTCTGTGTGCGGCGTACTTTGTGAAGGTTTATTGCAACGCGCGGGATATTCCAACGGATGATATTCGTTTATCGCAGAACAATATCGTTGATCCCGAAAACCGCTATGACCAAACCTTCCAGATCAATGTTGAACTACCCGATACGATTTCTGAAAAAGATCGCGTGGGTATTTTGCGCTCGATTGATCGTTGCACAGTGAAAAAGGTGGTTCAGCAGTCGCCAACGTTTGCCATCGAGACGGTGGAAAATATTGATAGCGACTCCGGCATTATGGCAGTAGGCATTGAAGATGAAGGCCAGACGATGATCCTTGGTAAGGACTTGCCGCTGGAAGAGACCATCCGGAATATGTCTGAGCTGCTCGAGTCTTTGGGAATGAAGATAGAGATATCTTCGTGGCGCAATATCGTGCCGAATGTTTGGTCACTGCACATCCGCGATGCAGCATCACCGATGTGCTTCACCAACGGAAAAGGTGCGACTAAAGAGAGCGCGTTGTGTTCGGCGCTTGGCGAGTTTATTGAGCGCTTGAACTGTAACTTCTTTTATAACGACCAGTACTTTGGCGAAGAGATCGCCAACGCTGAATTCGTACATTACCCCAATGAGCAATGGTTCCCGCTCACCGAAGATGACCAGTTACCTGATGGGATTCTCGATGAGTATACGCGTGCTATCTACGATCCCGAGGGCGAGCTGTGTGGTTCGCATTTGATTGATACGAACTCTGGAAATATCGAGCGCGGCATTTGCTCACTACCTTTTGTACGCCAGTCGGATCAGCAGGTGGTTTACTTCCCCTCAAACTTGCTAGAAAACCTCTACCTGAGTAACGGTATGAGTGCGGGTAACAACTTAGCTGAGGCAAAGGTGCAGTGCTTATCTGAAATTTTCGAGCGCGCGATCAAGCGCAAGATTATTGAAGAGGAGATTGTTTTACCTGAGGTACCAGCAGAGGTGCTAGCGCAATACCCTGCAATCGTTGAGGGGATCAAAGGTCTTGAGGAAAATGGCTTCCCGGTTGTCGTTCGAGATGCGTCGTTGGGTGGGCAGTTTCCTGTCATGAGTGTCACCTTGATGAACCCAAGAACCGGTGGAGTATTTGCTTCTTTTGGCGCGCACCCAAGCTTTGAAGTGGCGCTGGAACGCAGCTTAACGGAGCTGCTCCAAGGCCGCAGTTTCGAGGGCTTAAATGATGTCCCGAAACCCACATTCAACAGCCATGCAGTCACTGAACCGAATAACTTTGTGGAGCACTTTATCGACTCGACAGGTGTTATTTCATGGCGTTTCTTTAGCACCAATGCTGATTACCCTTTCGTGGCATGGGATTTCTCCGGCTCCAATGAGCAGGAGTGTGAAAGCTTGATGGGTATCTTGGCAACGCTAGAGAAAGAGGTATACGTTGCCACGTTTGATGATTTAGGCGCCGCGGCGTGTCGTATTATCGTGCCGGACTTTTCTGAAGTTTATCCCGTGGAAGATCTGATTTGGGATAACACAAACAAGGCACTCTACTTCCGCGAAGATATCCTTAACCTACATCGCTTAGATGAAGATGCATTAGCTGAACTGGTTGAGCGTTTGGAGGAGAGCGAAGAGGACAACTACACCGATATTCGTACGCTGATTGGTGTTGAGTTTGATGAAAACACAGTGTGGGGCCAGCTCACTGTTCTTGAGCTTAAAATCCTGATCTACCTCGCGCTTGGCGAGCTAGAAACGGCGCTGGAGCTGGTGGAGACATTCCAGCAGTACAATGACAACACCGTTGAACGTAACCTCTTTTATCAAGCCATGAACGCGGTGTTAGAGATTACCCTGGATGCAGAGCTTGAACTGGAAGACTTTGAATTTAACCTGCGCCGTATGTTTGGTAATCAGGTGATGGATGCGGTGATCGGCTCTGTTGAAGGCAGCGAGCGTTTCTATGGCCTGACACCAACCAATACACAGCTTGAAGGGTTGGATCGCCATTTGCGCCTGCTCGATAGCTATAAAAAGCTGCAAGCGGCGCGTGCTGCCAATATAAAATAAAATTATACCGTTATCTATATGGGTAAAACTGCGCACTAACGGGTTATCAGCGCAGCATGAGTAAGGTTGGTCTAGCAACCGTGAGGGGGCGAGTTTTGGGTGTTATACAAGCGGAGCTGTATCTAAATACGAATAACTGACATCCAAAATCGTGCCGGGTGCATGGCGCTTTATTCACGGTTGTTGCGCTACCCGTGCTTTTTATCAAACGCGATGGTGACTTTTGCACCACGTGTTTCTTATAGTGTGCTGCATGCCTAATGATCGAAACGGTTGGTAAGACGGCTGTAAAAGGGCAGAAGCCGATTGAGCAGGCGCTGCGCAGCTACGTATTAACGTAACTGTCATCGATAGGGTGCTGGTGCATCTTACTGCGCTTAATATCTGCGACCCCGATGGCAATCGCATCGGTATTCGAGATGACCCTCGCTTTTAAAATCAATGTAAACGTTGAATTAATTAAAACAAATTTTTATAAATATCGTTTTTTGTTATTTCGTTAATCTGTTGAAATAAAATGGTATTTGTGATCTGTAATATGCTTATTAGATAATAATTCAAACAAAATTGGCTTTTTTAATCATCTCTAATATAATGATCTCAACGACAGACGAGCGGATAAGCGATAGGTAGCGTTTACGCCGTTCTCATTGTCCAGTTGCTCCGCTTGTGACGCGTTTCAAAAGTATCGAAGCTGTATTGTTTACTTCTCTAAATCGCTAACGAGCACATTTATTTATTGGTGAATCTGAAAAATCGGCTTTTTCAAACAGGAGATTTCACCCCGGAGCTAAGCAGGATGCGCAGCTCCGGCCCCTCTTTTTTCAGTGGTTTTCGCCAACGTCCTTGCAAGGTATGCTAGCTCTTTTTTAGCGGCTAGCTCATGCATCTAATTCTGCTCACTCACGAAAGAGAACTTGCGAAAAAAACCAATACTGGTGCGCTGTTGTGTGATCCACTGCCTGGTGTTGTTGTGTCGCGCATCGAGTGGGCACGGAAGAACCCAAATGCCGATCTTTTAAACCTTATCGATCAGCGCCGCGTTGGTTTGCTGTACCCTTCTGCAGAAGTCGCTGCACACACAAGCGTGTTGCCATCTGCGCTAGCAACGCATGGCATTGATACGCTCATTCTGATCGATAGCACCTGGCAAGAAGCGCGTAAGATCTATAACCGCAGTGCATACCTTCATGAGCTGCCGCGCATTTCATTACCCCTCGGCCTTCAATCCCAATTTAACTTGCGCAGAAATCAGCGCGAAGGCGGGCTATGTACCGCCGAGTGCGCAGCACTGCTCATGAGTGAGGCAGGGTTTCGATCGGCTGCGCAGGTGGTTGAGCAGCGTTTTAGCAAATTTCTGTCGGAATTTGGCGCCTGAGCAGGAAAAAGCTGCCGTTTTTTTTCATCAACTTTTCATTTTTTCCTGAAGATCAAGTATCCTGTGGCAAATTCGACAAAGTCAGAACCAGAAACTAACGTTTCGCCGAGTATGGGAGTTATAGCTTTGCAAAATTACGTATTGCGTCTTGATCAGGCGGGTATGGATGATGTTGAAAAGGTAGGTGGTAAGAACGCGTCGTTGGGTGAGATGATCAGCCAACTGAGCGAAGCCGGTGTCAAAGTACCCGGTGGCTTTGCGACGACTGCCGAGGCTTTCCGCGAATTTCTAGAGCATGGTGGTCTTAAAGAAAAGATCGATACCACGCTATCCCAACTCGACGTTGATGACGTGAATGCACTGGCCGAGACCGGAAAAATGGTGCGTCAGTGGATTATGGATGCAGAGTTTCAGCCTGCACTTGATCAGTCGATCGAAACAGCCTTTGCAGAGATGACTGGCGGCAACGAGCAACTGGCGGTTGCTGTGCGCTCCTCTGCAACAGCGGAAGACCTACCCGATGCATCATTCGCGGGCCAGCAGGAAACCTTCTTGAATATTCGCGGCTTGAGCAATGTTAAGCAGGCGATTAAAGAGGTATTTGCATCGCTTTATAACGACCGCGCAATCTCATACCGTGTGCACCACAACTTTGAACACAGCGAAGTTGCATTGTCTGCTGGCGTGCAGCGCATGGTGCGCAGTGAAACAGGCTCATCCGGTGTTATGTTCACGATGGATACCGAGTCTGGCTTTAATCATGTGGTATTTATCACCGCTGCTTATGGTTTGGGCGAAACCGTTGTACAAGGTGCAGTCAACCCAGACGAGTTCTACGTTTATAAGCCAACGCTGAAGCAGGGCGTGCCGGCTATTTTGCGCCGTACACTTGGCTCTAAAGCGATCAAGATGGTTTACGCTGGCGAAGGCTCAACTGCAAGCGCAGTAGAAACCGTCAATGTTGATGCGAAAGATCGTCAGCGCTTCTGTATCAATGATGAAGACGTGCAAGAGCTTGCGAATGTCGCATTGATCATTGAGCAGCACTATGGCCGTCCAATGGACATTGAGTGGGCTAAAGATGGTGACGATGGCCAGCTTTACATTGTACAAGCGCGTCCTGAAACGGTTCGTAGCCGCGAATCTGGCAATGTGATTGAGCGCTACTTGCTTAAAGAGACAGGTAATGTGTTGGTTGAAGGCCGTTCGATCGGTCATCGAATTGGCTCAGGCCCTGTCCGTTTGGTATCTGACTTGTCACAGATGGATCAAGTTAAGCCTGGCGATGTTTTGGTAACCGATATGACAGACCCAGACTGGGAACCGGTCATGAAGCGCGCTGCGGCAATCGTAACGAACCGCGGTGGTCGTACGTGCCACGCTGCGATCATTGCACGTGAGCTTGGTATTCCAGCTATTGTGGGTTGTGGTGACGCCACTGAGCGTCTACAAGATGGCCAATTGGTCACGGTTTCGTGTGCTGAAGGCGATACCGGCCGAGCGTACGATGGCCAGCTAGAGTTTGAACATCAGACCAATAGCGTTGAGTCGATGCCAAACTTGCCGTTCGATGTGATGATGAATGTGGGTAATCCAGACCGCGCATTTGATTTCCAAGCGCTACCGAATGCAGGTGTTGGCTTGGCGCGTCTTGAGTTTATCATCAACCGTATGATCGGGATTCACCCGAAGGCGCTGCTAAACTTAAACGATCAACCGGCTGATGTGCGCCAAGTGATTGAGCGTCGCATTGGTGGCTACGATAGCCCAGTCGATTTTTATGTTGAGAAACTTGTTGAGGGTATCTCGACGCTGGCAGCTGCGTTCTATCCGAAGAAAGTGATCGTGCGTATGTCTGACTTTAAGTCAAACGAGTACGGCCACTTGATTGGTGGTGATCAGTACGAGCCGGGTGAAGAGAACCCGATGCTAGGTTTCCGTGGCGCGGCGCGTTACATCTCTGATGATTTCCGTGATTGCTTTGAGCTTGAGTGCCGTGCGCTCAAGAAGGTTCGTGATGAAATGCGCTTGACCAATGTTGAGGTCATGGTGCCGTTCGTGCGTACGGTAGGTGAAGCGAAACAAGTAGTTGAGATGCTATCTGACAACGGCTTGAAGCGTGGCGAGAATGGCTTGCGCATCATTATGATGTGCGAAATCCCATCCAACGCACTACTAGCGGACGAGTTCTTGCAGTACTTTGATGGCTTCTCAATTGGTTCTAATGACCTCACGCAGTTAACGCTGGGCCTAGACCGTGACTCTGGCATTATCGCGCATCTCTTTGATGAGCGTAATGAGGCAGTGAAGAAGTTGCTGGCTATGGCGATTAAAGCGTGTCGTGACCAAGACAAGTACATTGGTATCTGTGGCCAAGGTCCATCTGACCATCCAGATCTTGCTAAATGGCTTATGGAGCAGGGGATTAGCAGTGTCTCGTTGAACCCAGACTCTGTACTGGACACATGGTTCTTCCTAGCGAATGACGTTCAATAATATCGCGCTGGAAATTTAGAAAAGGGAGCTTTGGCTCCCTTTTTTGTTGTCTGCTATTCGAGTGTGGAGAGCGGCAGTGGCGTGTTAGTTTTTACCGCACGAATCGCGAAGTTGCTGTGTATGTCCTTGACCACTGGGAGTGTTTGTAGCGCTTTTAACCACTGTTCGTAATCAGCCAGATCCTTTACGACAACCTCCAAGCGGTAATCTGATGCGCCTGATACCACGAATGCACTGATCACGTTGTCCATTGCTTGCACGGTGGTTTCGAATAGATCGCTGGCATGGTCGCGGTGGTTATCTAATCGGACATCAACAAATACGGTCATACTGAGCCCAACTTGCTGTCGATCAAGCGCAGCATAGTATCCAGTAACGACTCCCAACTCCTCAAGGCGCTTCCAGCGACGCAAGCAGGGTGAAGCAGATAAGTTTATCGCTTCGGCTAGTTCGACATTGGTTAATCGGGCGTTCTCTTGTAGTAACGCGGCTATCTTTTTATCTGTTTTGTCCATGTGTTGGCATATCTAATTACAATTTAATGATTTATTGGAAGCTTATGCTAATACGGTAGGGTTTCGTAATCGAATTCGCAAGGACATGCTCTCCTAACTCGCTCGATAATGTGCTCTTTTGATGAGCCGTTAAAGGGAAAGGTATGAATGAGCTAAAGGGGCAAGCGAGTCTTGGTATTGCAGCGGGGCTGCTGACGATCTGTATATGGGCGTCTTGGCTACTCTCTATGCGCTATGGCCAGCAATCGAGCTTGAGTACCTATGAGTTGGCCATATTACGTTACGGTTGCGCTGCGCTAGTGCTTTGGCCAGTGCTGATACGTCATCTGCCGAGCTATCTTTGCGTTAAGAAGCGCTATTTGCTTGGTATATGCTGTGGCGCGGGGCTACCGTTTTTCTTTCTATCTTCTCAAGGCATGGCTTACGGACTTGCGGCGGATGCCGGTTTGTTGATTACTGGCACCTTTCCCATTTTTGTGGGGATTATCGCTGCGGTTTTTTATCGTGAGCCGCTTAACCATAGCAAAGTGGTGGGCTTGGCTGCGATTGCTGCTGGGGTTGTTGTATTAGTTGCACGCTCTCTGTGGGCGGGTCAGCAAGAGAGTTTAATTGGCTATGGTTTTTTCCTAGGTGCAAGTGTGTGTTGGGCGCTATTTACCATCTCGTTGCGAGTGTCTGGGTTATCGCCTTGGGCAGGGGCAGCGCTGTTGTGTTGTGTGTCTTCCGTTGTGTTGTTGATGTTATTGCCGTTTACAGATGCTGTACCGTTTGCCAGCGCTAGCTTTGCGGATCTCTCGCATCAAATGTTTGTGCAGTTCCTTTGTGTCGGTATCGTCACGGGGTTTAGCTACGCCTATGCTGTACGTTCGCTTGGTGCAGAGGCAACCTCAGCCATTGGCGCGTTAACCCCTGTATTGGTGGCCATCGGTGGTTACTGGCTATTGGGTGAGTCGCTGACGCCAACCATGCTTGTCGGCTTGGTCTTGATTTCGCTTGGCGTGTTTGTTGCCAGCGGTGTGCTGCGTGCGCTGCATATGAGGCTGATCTCCTCACCTGCTTGATATATAGCAAGTTGCTCGTCAGGGCTGTTAGAATGCGTCTCTTTCTCACCCGGAGCATAGTATGGATAACTTGCTGGCTTGGCAGTATGTCGCCATTGGTATTCTTTTCGTATGGAGTGGCTTTGTTCGCTCTGGCTTAGGGTTTGGCGGCGCCGTCTTGAGCTTGCCATTTCTGCTTCTGGTTCATAACGATGCATTAGTCTTTTTACCTATTATCGCGGTCCACTTGTTGATCTTTTCGAGCTGGATCGCGTGGCATAACCAAAAAAGCCGGCCACACGGGCAGGAGGGGACGATTGACTGGCAGTACTTGGGTGCTTCTCTGCGAGTCATGATCATTCCTAAGCTCATTGGTGTGTTTGGCCTGCTGACATTGCCTACCGCCTGGATGACGAGTCTCATCTTTGTCATCGTGGCTTTCTATGCGGTGGGGTATATTCGTAACCGACCTTTCCAAAGTCGCAGTCGTGCGGTGGACAATACGTTTTTGGCGCTAGGCGGCTACATTAGTGGTGCATCTTTGATCGGAGCGCCCCTTATTGTGGCAGTTTATGCGGGCCGAGTGGCAAAAGAATCGCTACGGGACACGCTCTTTGTACTATGGTTTATCTTGGTACTGATTAAGTGTGCTGCGTTCGTGTGGGCAGGTGTCGATTTTCAACTGATTCATCATCTTTGGTTACTCCCTTGTGCCACACTCGGTCACGTACTGGGTTCGCGTTTTCATCGTAAACTTGTCACCGCTGAGACGCCGGTTTTCTTTCGTGTCTTAGGTAGTGTGCTTTTAGTCGTTAGTTTGTTTGGATTGGTGAAAGCGTGGTGGTAGTGCCGTGTGGTTTTTGGATGCGGCGATCTGTTTTTTAGAAGGAAGTGGTTGTGTTTAGAAAAAAGGCGTTAGCAGTGGCATTGGCTGCATTACTAAGCAGCAGTGTAAGTGGTGCGAATCAAGCGGATGTTGCCAACTATTATGAAGATGCAAACCGCTTGTTCTACTCTGATGACTTGCCAGGAGCGATGATTCAGCTCAAGAATGCCTTGCAACTTAATCCAAAACACCTGCCTTCGCTGCTCCTTTCGGGTGATATTCTCCTAAAAGAAGGTGATGCAGCGGCGGCAGAGTATACATTACGCCAAGCGCAAGAGTTTGGGGCGGACCCCTCTCTGTTGGTGATCAATCTTGCAGAATCCTATCTGCAGCAGGGCAAATACCGCGCATTGGTTGAAGATATCAATGCCGACGATATCAGCCCCACTGAACGAGTGCCGCTGTTAGGCTATCAGGCAGAAGCGTTAACGGTTTTGGGAAAATTTACCGATGCGCACCTCAAAATTGAATATGCCCTTAGCTTAGAGAATAACGCTTTGTTACCTAGCTTGGCTGAGGTAGCGTTATTACTAAAAGAAGGTAAGCGTACCGACGCACAAGAGAAAGCCAAGCAGCTGTTAATGCAATACCCCGATGATCCGCGGGCGTGGAATAGCCTAGCCTCCACGTTACATGCCTCGGGTAGGTTGAGCGAGGCGTTAAAAGCTTATAGCAAAGCGCTTGAGCTAGACCGCGCTCATGTGGATGCTCGAGTGGCCAAGATTGGCATTTTGGTCGACTTGGACCGCAAAGATGACGCCAGAGCTGAGCTTGATGTACTAAAAGAGGTCGCTGAGCATGAGCCTCGCGGCGCTTACTTTCGAGGGCTTTTACTCGAAGATGAAAACGAAACTGAATCTAAAGAGAGCTATCAGCTAGCGGCGCAAATTATCGATGCGGTTCCAGAGCAGCGCCTTAAGTTGGACGCTAGGTTGCTCATGTTGGGGGCTTTATCTCATTACGCGTTGGCTCAGCTAGAAGAGGCAAGAAGCTATCTCGAGCTTTATTTGAGAAGAAACACGACCGATGTGGGTGCACGTAAGCTATTAGGTGATGTTTTGCTCAAGCAAGATGTCCCTGAAGAGGCGATACGTGTGCTTCAGGCGGCAAGGGCGTACGCTTCGCGAGATCCGGCCTACTTGAGCTTATTAGCAGCAGCCTATTCGGCCACTGGTCGTGACACGCAGGCTGCGAGCATATTGGAAGAGGCGGTTGGGCTGTCACGTAACTTAAACTTGCAAACCCAGCTTGCACAGAGCCGTATTAAAGCGGGTAAGAGTGTCGCTGAGGATATCGAGCGACTACAGAGCTTATACGAGAAGAACCCATCTCATCAGTCAGGTGTTGTGCTGCTGGTGCATTATTTGAACGAAGGGCTTATTGATCAAGCCCAAGCTATCGGTAAAACACTCGTCGCTAACTCACCCGATAACGCAACCTATCAGAACCTTTATGGCGTGTCGTTACTGGCGGCTGGGCAGTTGAGTGCAGCGCGCCAACAGTTTGAGCATCTCTTGTCCATCACTCCAGCGTTTCTACCAGCAAAGATAAATATCGCCAAAATAGACACGCTAGAGGGCCAACTTCTTCAAGCACGGGAGTCATTGTTGGCGCTAAATCAGGCGGAGCCAGAAAATGTTAAGGTCGCCTTGGAGTTAGCTCGTGTGGAGGAGGCTGACGGTAATATTGCCGAGGCACGTAAGTGGGCGGAGAGAGCAACAAGTATGCAAAGCGGCTACCTAGAGGCGTCGCTCTATCTGGCTGATATTCTTGTTGCACTGAAAGCCTATGAAGAGGCTGAGAGCGCGATCCGCGCAGCTGTACATGCAAACGGAAATTCTCTGGAAGCTAAGTCGGCGCTGGCTCAGATTCAGTTTATTCAGCAAAAGAATAAAGCCGGCTTAACCACGTTGAAGACGATGGTGAAAGATGCTGGGTTTGATATTGATGCCCTCTATAAAATTGCTCGTCTACAGCTACGGGCGGGGTCGATCAAAGATGCGCAATACTCACTGGCTAAAATACTGCAGGTCGATAGCCAAAATTATCAAGCGTTAGTTTTGATCACTGAGCTACAGAGCAAGCAGGGGCTATTTAATGATGCCCAAACCAGCTTAGATCAGTTACGCGCGGCATATCCTCAAAACCCCGTTAGTGCCAAACTGCAAGGGGACCTTTTCCTCGCACAAGGGCGTCTACCTGAGGCGGAAACGGCTTACCGCGAAGGCCTAGCTCTTCAGCCTGTGGACTCTCTGGCGGTGAGCTTGGTGCGTACATTGCAGCAGCAAGGACGTATCGATGACGCATTGTCTGAAGCTGCGAAGTGGCGCGATACCATGCCTGACAGCTTAATCTTAAAAGCTACCGAAAGTGAGCTGCTGCTTCACAAGCAAAACTACCGTGGCGCTGTTGTATTGTTGGCTGAGCTTTTAAAAGCGCAGCCCGATAACGTGTCGTTGCTTAACAATATGGCCTATGCACTTTCTCATCTTAATGTGGGGGAAGCGCTAAAGTTCGCAAAACATGCTTATGGTTTGGCGCCAGAGAATCCGTTAGTTACCGATACCTATGGTTGGTTATTAGTTAAAAATGGCGATAGAGAAGAAGGCTTAAGGTATCTGCGCGAAGCGGTTGCACGTGCGGCGAACCGACCTGAAATTCTCTACCATCTAAGCTCTGTGCTCGCTGAACTTGGCCGTGATGCGGAGGCAAAGCGCTATATAGTGAAAGCGCTTGCTAGTGACTTGCCTTTCAGTGAGCGGCATAAAGCAGAGAAATTAAAAGAACACTTGTTTGAATGATATATTTAAGTATTTGTTTTTATTTAATTTAATTTGCGTTAATAAAAAAGTTGTTGTTTGAATGGTGTGTTTTGGCTAGAATTTGCGCAAGTTTTAAGTGAGCTGAAAGATAGCGGCTTGATTAGCTGTCTTGAGTCAACCAACGGGTTGAGATTCATGAATTAGCTATATGATCTTTCATTAATACTTTGTTCATCTTGCTACCTTAAGCTATTCCGTAGATAGTTAATATTTTAGGTTGTTGAGATACCTGATTTTGCGCGCGTGCACATTCGCTAGCTTAGGAATAGTCAGCTCGTTTAATTGATAACCGTTTAATAGTGTAGGAAATGGATATGTTGTCACTGTTCAAAAAAGTGGGTGTATGTGCGTTCGCATCGTTGATTAGTGTCGGCGCTCATGCGGCTGTCAGTTGGGACTTTACAGGCAGCGCCGAGCGTATTTCGACCGCTACCGGTGGCTCTTATGAGTGGTCAGGCAGTGATGGTTCTGTTGTGACGTTATCGGCTTGGAATGCGGTTGGCTACAACGACATACAGAATGCTAACCATGTGTTTGGTCGCAACCCTTGGGGTTTAGTTATCGACCAAGATGGTTACCCATGCGGTAGCAATGGCGGTTGCTCAGGCGGTGACTCGCACTATATCGATAACGGAAACGTACAAGAATTTGTGCTGTTTGACTTCGGCGATCAAGAGTTCTCTCTCGAGTCGTTCTATAACGGTTCAGTAGGTAATGACTCTGACGTTACTGTGCTTGCTTATACAGGTAACGGTGATCCTACTCAGAACATCTCTTCGCTGAATGTTAGTGAACTGAGCTCCAATGGTTGGGGTGTTATCAGCCATCACTCCAACACGGGTTCTGGTTACGAAAGCGCTAACAGCAATCTTAACAATGTCTTCTCGAGCTACTGGATTGTTGGTACCTATATGTCTGCAGTGGGTGCGGGTGGTGATTATGTAGGTGATACTGCCTTTGATAGTATCAAGTTTGCGGGCATCACCGGTGAAGTACGTACACCAGGCCCAATCGGCAGCCCTCACACGGGTGTCCCATTACCAGGAACGCTTGCTCTGATGTCACTAGGCCTTGTTTTCGCTGCTCGCCAGCGCCGCCGCAAAGCCTAGGCTTAGTAAGCATGCATAATAAAAAAGCGGGAGTTTACTCCCGCTTTTTTGTTTTCAGCCTAAAACCATCCACTTCAGTAGGTGGTTATGATTTCTATCTTGCTCAGTAGACCGCTTTTTCGACAGTGCCTGCCTGAATATATCTGCTGACTTTCCTGCCGAACCCTCGGCAATTGCTACTTTCACCGGATGGAAGGCGCTGTGATCAAATTAAGCCACACAATGAATCTGGAATCCGCTCCAAAGAAAATTCAGTGACGCTGCACGCTTGGTCCTATTCTGGCCTGCGCTGTTCTTTCTTGAGGGAGGCGATGGCCCTGAAGCTGCGCAATATAGTCAGATGAAGGGCGAGTACGAAGCATTGCGTAAAGTATCGGTGCAAAAGAAGTGCATGTTTGAAAATAAGACGCTCGATGAGCGGGTTAAAGAGAAAGTAAAAGCGTCAGAAGAAAAAGAAGAGAAGCGGGCGATGTCTGATAATGCGATGTAGCTATGCTGCTTTTCGGCATATCCATTAAAAAAATCTAAAAGGGAAGTCGTCCCTGACCTAGAATGCTCTTTTAAATTAGACCGACATGACGCATACGTCAAGTTTTTCAAACAAGAGTTTTAAATAAGCTTTACATTTGCAGATTTAGACTATAATTGAAGGGCATCGCTGTTACATCCCGACGTTTGAGGCGCTAGATTAGCGCCTTTTTTATTGCATGTTTCTACTGAAAATTTGCCCAGCGCTGGGCGAGTTTTGCCGTTGCGTTTTCTAGACTGACGGGGGTGATGACGCCCTCTGCATTTGTGCTAATGAGCCCCAGTTTGGTCAGCTTTTTTAAGGCGTCATCAATCTCAAAATCGACTACAGCTTGCCATTTTTCGCTTAGCCACTGCTCAATGGTGTGGTCGAGCATCGGACGTGACATCGGCGCCGGCGCGGTGAGCAAAAAGTAATAAGCTAAAATCGCTTCTTTGCACTCTTCCTCTTCTGCTTCGTCCAAGAGGCGGTGAAATACGCCAGCGTTGTTATCTAAGTTCTTAAAATACAGGTTCTGTGTCAGCTTCTGAACAAACTTCAGCTTGCGGTTCTTGAAGTTGTTAAACTGCTTCCAGAGATAACTCCCTAACGCTCCTAGCCCAGCGAGTAGTGCGACTAACGCGGCTTGGTTGAGCTCAACAGGTTGGCTGTGCAAACCTAGCCAGAACCCTAGCAGTGATCCTATCAGCACTAGGCTAGCGCCCAGCTTGGTTGTTACCACTAAGCCACCGCTTACTGCTGCGGGAACGCCAATCATTAGCTTGTCGATCAAGCGCATTCGAACCTGTGTATTTGGAAACAGCATCTCCAGATCTGCTTTGGGAACATTTTTAAACAACTTCAAAATGATCCCCCCTGGTGGCAGGTTAAATGTCTCTGCACGTTCGGTGGGAAGGTCTTCGCGGATGCGCAAATACAGGGCGACCCGCTCATAATTAGTGAAGGTCAGCGGGGCAGATTTAAGCCCCCAGAATTTGGGTACCGACTCCGTTTTTTCGTGCTCGCCGCGTACATACAGTACGACCTCAGCATAGTCAGAGAAATCAACTTCTAAGCGTACTTTGAACAATGAATCTTGAGAAAGAGCATCCTCGATCACGCTTTGGTTGAGGGCTTCATAGTTCGCCTTTTCCAACAGCTGGCTCAACAATGTTGGAAATGGGGTAATCTCTTCTGCCATCGTTGCAGGCAGTTCGACGGCGAATGTGTCTCGGTCGGGGTTGATGCTGCTAAAGCTATCCTTCATCGCTTCTTTTTGCGTTAGAAAAAGCACATGAAAGAGTTGCTGAATCTGTGTGGCAACATGACGAAACTGTTCTCGTTCCTGCTGGTTTAATCCGTTAGATACTAAGCACATCTCAATAATGTCTCTTTTTCGGAACGGAATAAAGCGAAGAGGTTTGAGTGTTTTTCTATTCATATTGGCAGACGTTCAGTGTTTTTCGTAACTCATGAGGCTGCGCAGTATAAAACAGGGTAGAGAAAAAACCGAGTACAAAAGCATCTATTTTCGTGGTTAAAGCAGCGCTTTTTGTTGCGCTGCACAATATACCTTAGTATAATTCAGCCTGATTCCAAAGTAGCAGTATCCGCTTTGAATAGTTTTGACTAACTCGTGCTCTAGTGAGGTACACATGGCTTCGAAGATCCGTGATTTTGAGGATTGGGTCGACGTGCAGGAAGCGCTACTCGACACCTATGTTGAAAAGGTGTTTGAGGCAAAGAATATTGATGATTGGTTTAGTGCAGCGCATTGGTATATGGATGCCGTGATGACGACTTATGCCGACCAAAGCCGCCAGCTGTTTCAAAGTGCGGCCTAATCAGTATATCTGAGGGGCGTTTAGCCCCTTTCTTGAAACAGGCGTTCGCCCTGTTGATCAATCATTAGCTTCGCTTTGCGGAACGTTTCTTGAGTACATAGCTCTTCAGATGGCAGTAGATCTGCTCTGATAAAGGTATGCTCTTTCTCCTGAAAACGAATAAGACCGTTTATTCGATACTGTCCGCCCTCTGCGGCAGGTTCTGCAATAATTTCGTAGTCTTCATATTGCTCAGTGTAGCGTGTTGGCTCTGGTGGTGTGCTAGCACCGCTAAACATAGCTTTAAGTGAGTCAAACAGTCCCATTAAATCATCTCTATATTTGATTGAGTTTCGAGTATAGCGTTATTGGTCTGATGCTTGCCATCTTATTGAGCGGTGTAAAATGATCGGTATTACGCATAGACTAGGTTCAAGAGTTATGAGGTTAAATTTAGGCTTAAACGGATGATAGAGATTACGCCGCGCGTCAGTATTGGGGAAGATGAAGTAAGCTTCTCCGCGATTCGCTCTCAAGGTGCAGGAGGGCAAAACGTCAACAAAGTCGCAACGGCGATTCAGCTGCGTTTTGATATTAAAGCATCCTCTCTCAGTGAAAGCGTCAAGCAGAAGCTGCTAGCGTTATCTGATCGACGTATCAGTCGTGAGGGCGTGGTTGTCATTAAAGCTCAGCAGTTCAGAACGCAAGAGAAAAATCGGCTTGAGGCGGTTGAGCGGCTGTGTGCATTGATAGCGGCAGCGCTGGTGGAACAGAAAAGACGGGTGGCAACACGCCCGACAAAAGGCTCGCAGCGCAGACGCATGGATAGCAAAAGTTTACGGGGTAAAACAAAACAACTGCGTGGTCGGGTGAGCGATTACTAAGCAAGGGTAATGGGTTGTTCATTGGCTCATCTCAGCCACTATCTTGTTCAGCATCAAGGGTTTTGGGAATGCGCATGGATAAGTTAAAGCCATCGCCATCGCCTAGTTTTAATCGCCCCTGCAGTTGTTTGGTGACGATGTTATAGACAATAGACATACCCAGCCCACTGCCTCCTTTACCCCGTTTGGTGGTGTAGAAAGGCTCGAAAATACGCAACCTCTCCTCATCTGATAGTCCCCGTCCGCTATCTTGATATCTCAATAAAACGCAGCCTTCATCAAGCGTTGCCGACACGCCTATTTTGCCGCTTTGCTGGTTAAAGCCGTGGTTGGCTGAGTTCAAAATCAGATTGGTGAGCACTTGGTGAATCGCTCCGGGGTAGGTGGTGAGTTCGATCTCGTCAGGAACGTCAATGTTGAAGGTTATATTCTGCTTTTTAATCTGCGGAAAAATCGTCTGGATGGATGAGTGTATGTACTCGTTGAGATTAAAAGTATGAATCGTATCGTGGCTTTGATCGGTGGATATGAGCTTGAAGTTAGAGATCAACTCGCTGGCTTTAATAATGTTCGTATCGAATAGGCTGCTTGCTTCCTCTACATCGTCTAAAAAGCGCGTTAGATCCGACTGCGTGAGTGTGCCTTGTTCCATTTTTTCGCGGACGGAGGCAACGCCATCGCTTTGCACACTCGCTGCGGTACGGCACACACCGATCGGTGTGTTTATTTCGTGCGCGATGCCCGCGACCATATCACCAAGTGCTGCCATTTTCTCTTTTTCGACGAGCGACTCTTGGGCGGCTTTGACATCAGCAAGTGACTGCTCAACTTGGCGCGTACGTTGTGTCACGAGCAGCTCTAATTGCTCGTTATAGATCTTGTCCATCTCTAGCAGTCGGTCGCGCTCCTTTAGTAACTGCCTTAGCTCTTGCTGAGTCGCTTGCAGATGCTCAATCGCGACGTTCAGATTGTTACGCATGATGTTCAAGTTCTCGACGACAGAGTCAATTTCATCTTTCTTGCGTGTATGTCGAGGATGGTTCAGGCGAAGTGGTTGGTCGATACTGCGCACCGATAATTGGCTCAGATAATCGGCAATGCTCGTTAATGGGCGAGTGACAAGAACGTAGATCAAGATAAGAATAAACCCAGAGACGGCGAAAGTTTTCAAAGCGTTGCTAAACAAGATAACTCCGGCTTTGTAGAGCAACCGGTTGTATATATTGTTGATGTTAGCAGCAATATGGAGTTGCCCTAACGTAATGGGCTCGGTTCTGTTGGATTCGTATATCAAAGGCAGCGTGTGTAGGTGGTCTTCACTAGCAGGGCGAGAGCCAGCCTCATATTCTACGCGCCCATCCGCCGTAATCGCGACCCATTCGATGTCGGGTAGTGTGCTGAGCCCCTGTAATTGCACCGTGAGCTGGTCCTCATCAAGAGACCATAGACTCAGCGTAATGGTGTTGAGATAAGACCTCTCGATATCTGAGACTTGGCTGTTAACGCGAGTTACATCTTCGTTGTAGTCCATAAATAGCTGGACGGAGCTGGCGATCAGCGTGAAAAATGAGCTAAACAGCACGATCAATAAGACGAATCGCCGCCCCAAAGTACTTGCGAACACACGAGGTAAACTCATCACGATCTGGTTTTCCCTATGAATGGCTAGCTATTCGTGAAACCGGTCACAGATATCCATGACAGCATCGACGTTTACCAGCAAAAGATCAACGAGTTCTGGATCAAAGTGTTTTCCGCGCTCTGTGGTGAAGTAGGCTAAGGTCTCCTCTAGCGACCAAGGTGCTTTGTAGCTGCGTGCATGGAGAAGTGCATCAAACACGTCTGCAACTGCCGTGATCCGGCCCTCGAGAGGGATCTCTTTACCACGCAACTGGCGCGGATAACCTTGACCATCCCAGCGCTCGTGATGACACCCAGCAATGGTCGCTGCATATCGAAATAGGGGTTTGTCGCTGTGCGATAGCATCTCCTCCCCAATGGTGGTGTGTTGTTGCATCACTTCCCACTCGTGTGGCTCGAGACGCGCGGGTTTTTCTAATATCGCATCGGGAATGGCAATCTTACCAATATCATGCAGTGGCGCGGCTAAACGCAACGACTCTACGAACTGATCAGATTCACCGTATTTTGCGGCAATGAGAGCCGAAATCTCTGCAACACGGCGCACATGAGCACCGGTCTCTTCAGAGCGCTTCTCGATCGCTTCGCCCAAGATGCAGATCAGTTCAGACTGAACTGCGTTGAGCTCATCTTTGGCCATCAGTGTTTGATAGGTCGCCAGAGCGCCGCTGCAAAACAGGTCCAGTGCATGTAACTCATCTTGATCGAGAGCCTGTGTGCTAGCTAGATAAAGGAAACAATTATTTCCACTGTGATCTTTGCTAAGCGCTGTGTAGCCGAGGCCGGTTTGGCCTGACCGTTGTTTTACGAGGGTCGTCGTGATGGCGTTTGCTAGATACTTCGGGAGGTCGGCAGCAGATACTGCAGTGAGACCGGTATAGGTATCCGTGGTTTTTTGGCCGTTGGCTCGCGTTAATTGAAGGTAGGTTTCACTACCCCCAAACGGAATCTGCGTAATGAGCTGAACCTCTGAACAGTCAATATTCAGTGCTGTTTTGAGCGCCGATGCTGCGGTCTGGGGTAGCAGAGAGAGGCTCGGTGTTCTGCTGACCTCTCGTAATGCTGAGATCGTCGCTTCTAGTCTTAGCCGCTGTTTATGTAGCGCCAAAATATCTTGATAAGCCCTCAGTGCTGAGTGCATAAGGGTTTTGAGCTTAATATTGGTTAGCTCAGTTTTGGCTTTGTAATCGTTGATGTCATAGTGCGCTATAACCTGTTCCTCGGGCGCCTGGCCTGGTTGTCCTGTACGCACCACCAAGCGGGTGATGGAGTTGTTTAAGTGCTCTCGTATATATTCGATCAGCTTGAACCCCGCGTCTTCGGTCTCCATCACAATATCGACCAGGGCAAGGGCTACGTTGCTGCCTTTGGCGTGGAAAATGGCTTTTGCCTCTTCACTTGAGTATGCGTGCACCAGCTCGATAGGGCGGCCTGCGCATTCCATATGACGCAGGGCCAAGCGGGTAATCTGGTGAACACTCTCCTCATCATCAACGATGAGTACGGTCCAAGGAGGCGTCGGTGGCAGTGTGTCAGCATCCGTGCTTTCCGGTGCAAAGGGAAAGGCTTGCGTTGACATAGGTGCGCTCCGTTGTTTTGCTCGTAATCTTCAGTGTAGTCGAAACAAAACGGATAAACGCAACTGAGCAGCACGTAGTGGCTGATATAGCCTTTGACGGGGTAGGTGTTTGCATCCTAGCGATGCGGCTAAGATGCAAACGGAGAGCTAATGCGTTTTAATCAATAGAATCAAGAATTCTTCGCAACTCGTTGATTTTAGATGACATAACTTTTTCTAAATGATCAATGTCGGAGCGGATCTTCTCTTTTGGATCGATTGGATCGGCCTCATGGCGTGTTGCCTCAAGCTGTTTTAGCTCTTCCAGTGCAGCCAGCAGTTGAGGACTAATACGCTGCATGTTTTCAAACGCTTTTGAGTTCTGAACTTCAAGCGGTACGCCACGACGACCACGGACAAATGTAAACTTCTTACTGCGTGAGAGCAGCGAGCCTTTGGGACGTTTATAGTAGATTTTTAACACGTCGGTGTTGCCTTGGTGGCGCAGGGCGAAGCGTTCGATCTGATCGAGTGATTTAACACCCATTTTGGTCAGCGTTGGAAAGTTTGACATGTCAGAAGGTTCTCATATTGCGCGCGACGCATCGCGCAAGGCTCAAAAGACAGATAGTAAAAAACCAGCGAAACCATACCTGATGGCGCTGTAAAGTGTTTGAGCTGAGCGGTCATTACGGCTCAAAAGTAGCGGTGTTGGACGGAAAGATAGGTAACAACCCGTAACGACGCCGCTGGTGGCCATGATAGGGCGCGAGCGGCTTCTCTAGCTAGCGCCAGAACTCTTTTTCGGATGGAGCCAGTTACGACTGCCTAACGCTGTGTAGCAAGAAGCCTAAGGAACTCGTTGAATACACTGTTCTCCAGTGGATGCGGTAGGTCCAACGCGAGGCTGTGGCGGTAGTAGCGGCTCAAGTCGAGACCAAAACCGAGACCAAACAGCGCAATATTTGGATGCTTTTCCAAGAGCGCTGCGACCATCGCAAGGTGAGTATCAAGGAAATCGTCCGGATTATTTTGTACGGTTGCTGTCTCCATCGGGCAACCATCAGATAGAACGATCAGGATGCGGCGTTTTTCCGGCCTAGCCATCAAGCGTTCGGTGGCCCACAGCAAAGCTTCACCATTCACGCTCTCTTTAAAGATGCTGGGTTTCAACATCGCTGCGAGTGCTGAGCGTGCGCGGCGAATATCGGTGTCTGCATCTTTGTAGATAATGTGCTCGAGCTCAGCGAGTCTGCCCGGGTTTGGTGTGCCTCCTGCGCGCCGCCACGCTTTGAAGCTCGCGCCGCCTTGCCAAGAACGTGTTGTGAAACCGAGTACCTCAGATTTAATATCAGCCAAAGCTAGCGCGCGGCATAACACCTCAATAAAGGCGGCAATCGGCTGAATGTGTTCTTTCATTGAACCAGAGTTATCGATCAGAAAGCTCACCACGCAATCACTGTGCGGTTTTGCATGTTCTTGCTTAAACACAGCGCGATAGCTGGGTGCGGTTACGATACGGTTGATCTGCGCCGAATCGAGGTATCCCTCCTCCTGCGCATCTGCCCAGTGGTTATGTTCACTGGCGCTGAGTAGTGCGCGGAGTTGGCGAGCCAGACGCGGAATGTTGACGCGCTGGCCGCGAATGGTCTCATCAAGCTGCTCGCGAAGGCTTTCCCGCTGGTGGGGCAAGACCAGTTTAGTGGCCTCGATTACGCGGTCTCGGGCATTTGAATAGATTTTGTAATCACTGAGCTGCGTTTGCAGCATTTCAAAGGAAGCGCTATGAGCATGGCTGCGCAGGCCCGGCAGCAGGCCTTGGTCATCGGTTTCTGGAAACAGGGTCATGCTGCCGCTCGTTAACGTGTCATCTCCGTCGTCTTGCGGTGTTTTATCTGCTTTCGACAGCGCTTCGGTTAACTCGTTAATGACCGCAACAATCCCCAGCGCATTCTGAGCGTATGCGTGTTGGTCTTCACGGGCGCGACGCATACCTGCAAGGTAGCCCCCAATGTGAGGCGCAAGCATCATACGTTGAGGCTCGATAAGGCCCTCAGTGGCCTCGTTGACTGGCTGCCCACTGAGGCGCGACCACGCAACCTGCGCGATGGTATAAACAAGTAGGCCAACATGGGACTCTGTTAAGCCAGAGTCGCAAAATTGCGCACACCAAGCCTTGTAGCGATAGTCTAGGTTAGCGGCGCAACCGGGATATTTGTCTCGATCAACAAGAGACTCCACGCGCAGTTGCTCCAGCAACTCGAACAGTAGCTTGCCGGTCTCGGTACTGGGCATCAATGAGCGGTGTAGCGCGCTATCGCTGTGTTTAATACGCTGCGTAATACCATCGGCGGCACCACGAAAAGAGCGAAAGGTATCGCTATCGAGTTGCGGATACAGATGCGGGGCGCGAATGCCTGCCGAGCGCTCGTCGATTACCGCCTCGCGTCCGCGAAAACGAAAACCTGCTGCGCTTGTAGCGGCACGAATGGAGGCCCCACAGAGCTCTTCGACAAACTGTTGCAGTTGGCTTTGCTGCGCTGCCGTTTTCATATTACTCAGCCAAGGCCAGCTTAGGTGCTTGGTGCGCCCATGACTCAGTGAGCTCTTCATCAAAGCAACGTTGATAGTACTCGGCGATCAGTGTTCGCTCCGCTTCATCGCATTTATTTAAAAATGAGAGTCGAAATGCCACCGATGTGTCATGGAAAATCGCGCAGTTCTCGGCCCATGAGATCAGGGTTCGAGGGGACATCAGTGTGGAAATATCATGCGCGGCGAAGCTGTTGCGGGTTAGCTCGGCCACGGCGATCATTGAGCGGATAAGCTTCTCACCTTGCGGGTTATCGAGGCTTGGTACGCGAGCTTTGATGATCTTGGCTTCATCTTCGGCCGGTAGATAATTGAGTGTGGCGACGATATTCCAACGGTCCATCTGTGCTTGGTTGACCATCTGCGTGCCATGGTACAAGCCGTTACTGTTGCCTAAGCCGACCGTATTGGCCGTCGCGAAAAGGCGAAACTGTGGGTGCGGCGTAATCACTTGGTTTTGATCGAGTAGCGTAAACTTGCCATCGCGCTCCAGAATACGCTGGATGACAAACATGACGTCGGGGCGGCCGGCATCGAACTCATCGAAGATCAGGGCAGTTGGGCGGCGTAGCGCCCACGGAACAATACCCTCTTGGAACTCGGTCACCTGCTTGCCATCGCGCAGTACAATGGTGTCTTTGCCCACTAGATCAAGGCGGCTGATATGTCCATCTAAGTTGATGCGCACGCACGGCCAGTTTAAGCGAGCGGCGACCTGTTCGATATGCGTCGACTTGCCCGTGCCATGTAGACCTTGCACCATAACGCGGCGGTCTTGGCTAAACCCAGCAAGAATAGCGAGTGTTACCTCTGGGTTGAAATGGTAGCCCGGATCAATCTCTGGCACGTGGTCGTCACGTTCACTAAATGCTGGCACACGCAGGTCGGTATCGATACCGAACAGCTCTCGAACAGAAACACTAATATCAGGCTCGTTAATGCGTATATCAGACATAGATCTGTGACTCCCATACTTTTTAGCTGAGTGTACGGCAGTCTTAGAGAAGCGAGTTGGGCCAGATCTGGGGAGCGGATAACGCCAGCTTAGAATGCCGCTCTTAACATTAGGCTTGCGCCGATACCGATGAGAAGTGCGAAAGCCAGTCTGCGCATATTGGTACTGCTAAGCGGTGGCGGAAAGCGCTTTCCGCCCCAAGTGAACAGCATCACCATCGGAATGCAGCAGGCGGAGAAGATCAGCACATCGGCGGTCAGCTGCCCCTGAAAACCAACCATGATGGTGCGTACTGAAGAGCAAGCGAGAAAAATACCAAGCAAACAGATGCGGATGGTTTTTAGCTCAAAGGGTTGGCGATAGAAAAGATACACCAACGGCGGGCCAGCTAAGCTGAAAAGCCCTGCTAAGAAGCCTGATGCCAGCCCTGCACCCATAAAAACCGGCTGTGATGAGGGCTGCTCTAAAGGTTCAGGACGCAGCATGATCAACATACCACCCACAAAAATCGCTAACCCTAGGGCAAAGTGAAGCAGTGTTTGGTGAGTGCTGCTTAAGAAGGTAAGCAGATATAAACCGAGCGCAAGGCCCGGCACAATCCCGATCATCACAGCACCTACACGGCGACGATCTAAGGCTTGGCGTTCACCCTTGATCGCGGTAAGCCCGTTCACGAGCGTCACTAAGCTGATCACCACGGAAGTGAATGCGATGGGTACGAGGTTCAGCATGGTGACTGCGCCCATCACAATCATTCCTAACGCAAAGCCGGTCACCGTTTGGACATAAGTTGCTGCAGCAATGATGCCGGAGAAAATGAGTAGGGTTGTGTAGTCCATCATGGTGTTATCTATCTCAATGTAGAGAGCGTCTCTGCCGGATCAGCTCGGGCGCGCATACTAAAGGATCTATATTAAAGCCTACAGGTCCAGTTGCTACGTTAGAGTGAGTCCAGGATTGTGGCACCATCAGCTGCGTTCATTTGGACTATGTCAGGTGAATGGAGTCTCTCTAACATGGCATGATTGCTATCTCTAATAACAATTGATCGGACATGCTTGCCAGCGTAGCGCAATGCTCGCTACGCGGCCTCAGGTACCGACTTCCGAATCAGGAGCCTCACATGCAGTTTGAAACACGTAACCCATACACCGGCGAACTTTTGGCTGAGTTTCCAATGTTGTCTAATGATCAGCTAGAGCAGAAGCTTCAGCAAGCTGACTTGGCCGCTGAGCATTGGCGTACCGCACCTTTTAGTGAGCGCTCGGCGCTGCTTAACGCATTGGCAGATAGGCTGGATGCAGAGCGTGAAGCGCTCGCTAAGCTGATCTCACTAGAGATGGGCAAACTGCTACCAGAAGCGCTAGGTGAAGTGGATAAATGTGCTTTGGCGTGTCGGCACTACGCTGAGCATGCGGAATCTATGCTGCAAGACGATTTAATCGCAACACCGGCGCAGCGCAGTTTAGTCACGTATCAACCATTGGGTGTGATTTTTGCTGTGATGCCGTGGAACTTCCCTTTCTGGCAAGTGTTCCGCTGCTTGGTATCCGTGCTGATGTCTGGCAACGCGCTACTGTTAAAACATGCGCCAAATGTGCCGCAGTGTGCAAAAGCGATTGAGCGTTTGGTCACTGAAGCTGGGGCACCAGAAGGGTTGTTTGCTGAGCTGACCATTTCGGTTGAGCAGGCGTCCGCAGTGATTGCTGATCATCGTGTACATGGCGTTGCCTTTACTGGTAGCGAGGGGGCTGGGCGTAAAATCGGGGCGTTAGCTGGCCAGAATCTTAAAAAATGTGTTTTAGAGCTGGGTGGTTCCGATCCGTTTATCGTCTTGGATGATGCTGATATGGAAACGGCTGTTGATGTGGCGCTGCGTGCCCGCTTCAGTAATGCAGGCCAGATCTGTATCGCTGCGAAGCGTTTTATCGTGTTGCAAAGCTGTGCGGATGATTTCACCTCGCGCTTGCTCGAGCGTGTTAATGAACTCAGAACAGGCGATCCGCTTGCAGCGACAACGACGCTAGCACCGATGGCGCGTGCTGACCTGCGCGACGGCGTGCATCGCCAAGTTCAGCAATCTCTGGCAGAAGGGGCTGTGAACCTAACGGGATGTGACATTGTTGAAGGAGGTGGTTTCTTCTATGTACCGTCCGTTCTTACCAATGTAAAGCTTGGCATGACTGCATTTAACGAAGAGATCTTTGGCCCGGTGGCGGCGATTGTTACGGCCCGAGATGAGGCGGATGCCATCGCTCAGGCTAATGCGACGCGTTTTGGTCTAGGTGCCAGCATCTGGACGCAAGATGTTGAGAAGGGTGAGGCGATGTTGCGCCAGTTAGATGTGGGGGCCGGGTTTGTGAATGCGCAGGTGGCCAGTGATGTGCGTATGCCTTTTGGGGGTGTTAAAGCTTCAGGCCTTGGGCGAGAGCTTGGAACCAATGGTATTCGTGAATTCTGTAACGGCAAATCTATCTGGGTAGCCTAACAAAAAGACCGCCCTCGCAATGAGGGCGGTAGCTGCAACGCTAAGGGATGGGAGTGACTAGTGCACAGGGTGTGCAATGTCCTATGCTGGTTATGCGATGCGTTTGAGATCGTCTTTGAGTTCTGAAATCTTGGCGCTCATCACTTGCTCGAGCTTCTCGAGTTCATCAATCAATAGCTGCTGTTTGTCTTCTGAAGAGCCTGCAAGTGTCAGGGTGTCTAGCTCACTAAGGATTTTTGGTAATTGCACGCTGTGTGCGTCGGTGTTGTGCTGAAATGTGTAGGAGTGGCTTTCTTGATGAGGAAGGTTTTCTTCGTCGTTGAGGTAAATTTTCAACGTTGTTTCAGACTCTTTCTCAGCCAATCGGTAATGGCTGATGCGCGTTGAGTCGGTAAGACCCATGGCGGCTAGATTTGGAAAATCTGGCATGTCGGCTCCACTTATTTTCGTTGTAGGTTGGTTTAGCCCTGCTCCACAGAGTAAAAAACGACCACTTTAGTGAATAGGGCCAATTCCTTTTATTGTGTGTGGCCAGCTGGCCTAATGCAGTGATTGCGGCTGGATCTAAAGCGGTTGTCTGCTGGGCTCTATAGTTTAAAAAACGATAAAAATAGAGTAAGAGAGGGTTAGCATGGCTACAAAATCATTTGTGAAGATCGAACTGAGTGCTGAGATGGTCGAGCTGTTCGATCGCTATCACCGCTACACGGCAACATCCCCTGAAGCTTATATCGAAGAACTAGTTGATAAAACAAAACCAACGCTCCAAGCGATGGTCGAGGCGATGGATGAAGCCAGTGAAAATCCTGAAAATAGCGATGTGATGGCTATTTTTAGTGAAAAGATGGCGCTTGCAGCGCTCGCTCAAAAGCAGAGCGAGCAAGAAACACTGCAAAGCTAACGCGTTATTGACCTTTGAATGAAGCGGGGCGCTTTTCAACGAATGCGTTAACCGCTTCAAGGTGATCCTCTGTGTTGTGGCACATACCCTGAAACGCCGCACACATCTCCAAAAACTCCGGTAATTCTGTCTTTTGTGCGCTTTTCATCAACCGCTTCGTCAAGCGCAAAGCTTGAGGAGGTTTGGCTGCAATCTGTTCTGCTAAAGCTTGAGCACGATCCAATAGTTGGTCTGGTTCAACAACATCCAATAATAAGCCGATCTGTTGGGCTTCTTCCGCTTTAACGATGCGGCCGGTAAAGGTCAGCTCAGCGGCCTTTTGATAACCCACTAAGCGTTGCAGGAACCAAGCACCACCGTCGCCCGGAATAATACCCAAGTTCACAAAGGTTTCGCCAAGTAACGCTTTGGTTGAGCCAATCCGTAGATCACACATGCAGGTTAGGTCAAAGCCTGCGCCAATTGCGGGGCCGTTAACAGCGGCAATCACGGGGACTTCGCACTGATACACTGCAAGCGGAATACGCTGAATACCGCGACGATACTTGTTCTGTACTTCATAGACATCGCCACCAAAGGCACCGTTACGGTACTCGCCATCACGCTCCTGCATCTCTTTGATATTGCCGCCTGCTGAGAATGCAGACCCTGCGCCGGTCATGATTAAGCAGGAAACATCGTCGTTGCGGTTTACCCAGTCGATGGTGGTTAGGATATCGTCAATGAGCTCCGTGCCGGTGAGAGCGTTACGGACGTCATCGCGATTAAACGTTAAGGTGGCGACACGGTTGCTGAGAACCAAATGTGCATCTTTGAGTAGTGGTACAGGCAGGCTCATAAAGGTATCCATTTATGCTGTTATTTTTAACTCATATTAAGGGTTTTCCTTTACGGGCGAAAGGCTGCAGGAGTCAGTGAGGCTCAGTCTTTAGATCGAAATAGGGTAGAGGGGAAACAAAAGGCTAGGCGGGAGAAACAGAAAAGGGCGCTTAAGCGCCCTTTTTAATAACTGTATCGATTAACCGAACTGGTTCATCGTGTTGTCTTCACCAGCCGCTTTCAGTGCAGCGTCGCCAGAGAAGTATTCTTTGTGATCATCACCCATGTCAGAGCCGGCCATGTTTTGGTGTTTAACACACGCAATGCCTTGGCGGATCTCTTTACGCTGTACGCCAGCCACGTAGCCCAGCATACCTTGATCACCGAAGTACTCTTTTGCAAGGTTGTCAGTAGACAGCGCTGCCGTGTGGTACGTTGGTAGCGTGATCAAGTGGTGGAAGATACCCGCTTCACGCGCAGCGTCTGCTTGGAACGTACGGATCTTCTCATCTGCTTGTGTCGCCAGTTCGGTTGCGTCGTACTCAGCGCTCATTAGGTTAGCGCGGTCGTATGCAGACACGTCTTGGCCCGCTTCAGCCATCGCATCAAACACTTGCTGACGGAAGTTCAGCGTCCAGTTGAACGATGGCGAGTTGTTGTACACCAGCTTCGCATTCGGTACCACTTCGCGGATACGGTTAACCATGCCCGCGATTTGGCCAACGTGTGGCTTCTCAGTCTCGATCCACAGCAGGTCAGCACCGTTCTGCAATGACGTGATGCAGTCTAGGACAACACGGTCTTCGCCTGTGCCTGCACGGAACTGGAACAGGTTAGATGGCAGACGCTTAGGCTTCAGCAGTTGGCCGTTTGCCTTGATCACCACGTCACCGTTTGCGATATCGTCAGGGCCGTTAACCACGTCACCGTCTAGGAAGCTGTTGTACTGGTCACCCAGATCACCTGGCTCGTTTGTTACCGCGATCTGCTTCGTCAGGCCAGCACCCAAAGAGTCGGTACGTGCTACGATCACACCGTCATCAACGCCCAGCTCAAGGAACGCGTAACGAACAGCACGGATCTTCGATAGGAAGTCTTCGTGCGGCACCGTCACTTTACCGTCTTGGTGGCCACACTGCTTCTCGTCTGATACTTGGTTCTCGATCTGGATACAGCATGCACCCGCTTCGATCATCTTCTTCGCCAGCAAGTAAGTGGCTTCTTCGTTACCGAAACCCGCATCGATATCCGCGATGATCGGCACGATGTGCGTTTCGTGGTTATCGATCTTGCTCTGAACGTCCGCTTCTTTCGCGGCATCACCGGCTTTACGTGCTGCGTCTAGCTCACGGAACAGGCCGCCCAGCTCACGCGCATCCGCTTGGCGCAAGAAGGTGTAAAGCTCTTCAATCAAGGAAGCAACCGACGTTTTCTCGTGCATCGATTGGTCAGGCAGTGGGCCAAACTCAGAGCGCAACGCAGCAACCATCCAGCCAGACAGGTACAAGTAACGGCGATCTGTGCTGTTGAAGTGCTTCTTAATAGAGATCAGCTTCTGTTGGCCGATGAAGCCGTGCCAGCAACCCAAAGACTGGGTGTATTGGGAAGGATCGTTGTCGTAACGCTCCATATCTTTACGCATGATCGCTGCTGTGTATTTAGCGATGTCCAAACCCGTTTTGAATTTGTTCTGAGCACGCATACGAGCCGCGTATTCTGGGTTAATCGCATCCCACGCAGCGCCTTGAGCGCCTTTAAGTGTCGCGATTGCGTCGATATCTTTATTCAGTGTAGACATGGTGTCCTTCCTATCAAAAGTTATTACTAAAGGGACAAAAAACAACGGTTTCTGTCGCGGCGGATGCCTGTGGAGGTACATCACGTATGCCGCAAAGTGAGGCCATTTTGCTGACAAGCTAGGGGCTCTGTCAAAGCGACTTTTGTGCATAGCAGCAAAGATGTAGTCATACTACAAATCAATAACTTAGGTGTTTGTAGTTAAACTACAAAGCCAGTTTTTAGGTGCACTGCAAAATCCTAGAGTTGGTGGGGCTTTCAAAGGGTAATTCAAAAGTATTAGCGACTTTTGTCGTGGTTAGCGAGGGGCGTTTTTACAAATCCATACGGTTATTTTAAATCTTTTTTTTATTCTTAAAAGATATATAAAAGAGTGACTACAGATTCAAAGAATATTGCCTGTTAAGGGCCAGAACGCCCAATGGCGCGTAAAACAGGCAGTTACCCAGTATGAGCGCAGGTTAGTCGCGGCTATAAAGCCACTGGCTTATTGCAAGCGGCAGAGTTTTACGAGCACGGTTACCGACAAAGACACCGATATGCCCAGCCTCGATGGCTTGTTCGGTATAGTCAGTGGTGCCGACCAGTGAACCGAGGGCCTTAGATGCGCAAGGGGGAACAAGGTGGTCTTGGGTACCGTAGATGTTGAAGATGGGGCAGCGTATATCAGCAAGGCGTACCGCTTCGCTACCAATTTGTAGTTGGTTGGCCACGAGCTGGTTTTGTTGGAAAAACCATTGCACAAACTCCCGATAGGCACTGCCCGCAAGGTCTGGGCTGTCGTTTATCCAGCGCTCCATCCGAAGAAACGCTTCGGCTTGCTCGGGGGTTTGTAACTGTTTGGGCAGGTCGAGTGTTTTTTGTGGCCCTAGTTTCATGGGGGAAAGCGAACGAAACACTTGATTCAACATACTGCCCGGAATATTACCGAAGGTGTTGACGGCAAGATCGACATCAATATTGCGTACCAGTCGGCTGAGGATATTCTCTGCCGTGTGGAAATCGACCGGCGTTACCATCGTAATCAGGTTCTTGATGCGCTCAGGATAGAGTGCTGTAAAGCACAAGCTGAGAGTCCCGCCCTGACACACACCCAGTAGGTTGATCTGCTCTGCACCAGCATGCTGGCATGTCTGCTCAACGCAACTGAGCAGGTAATCATTAAGATAATCGTCGAGATCGGTAAAGCGGTCGGTGCGATCAGGGTAGCCCCAGTCAATCACATAGATATCAACGCCCAGTGCGTTAAGCCGCTGAATAAGTGAGCGGCCAGCATCCAGATCGAGCATGTACCACCGGTTGACCAGCGCATAGCAGATCAGTAGTGGTGTGGAGGGGCGCTCAGAAACGGATCTATCGCCCGGATAGAAATTCAACGTGAGCTTGTCGTAGTGAAAAATCGACTCAGATTGGGTAGGCGCGACCTCTACCGCACTGATTTTAGCGAGTGTGTCTGCGCATGTGCTGAGCTGGCGATAGAGCTCTTTAAACTCCGTTTCGAGCAGTTCGGCATCAAACTTAAGGCCGCTCACTGTCCTGCTCCTTGCTCTCTAGTGCCGCCTTCAGTGTTTTGACTTCGTGCTTTAGTGTGTCGATCTCAGCCGCCATATTGCTCAGGGTGGCTTGCATATCACCAATCAGTCCACTCAACGCCGCTTGATCACTGCTCGCCTGATTACGCTTAACCGTGCGAACCTCCTTGCGGAGCTTGTGCTGGCGCTGCATCACTTGGTCTAGCTCAGTTCGTGAGACGAAGCCTAGCGCCTGAATATGCTGATCGCGGGTTTCGTTGGTAAAGGCGATCAGTTGGTTGATTTGGTTACTAATAGCACCATGTTTTTGGCTGTAGTTCGGGGTGCTGATAACATCAGCATAAACGGCATCATATGTGTTCGACCAATGGCGGTGCAGCTCGCTTAGCGACTCGATTTGCAGCTCACCGTTGTTTAGTTGCTGCAGCAACTGCGCGGAGGCCTGTTCGCTGATCTGCTGGTAGATCTCAAGATAGTCCGCCAGCGCTTGTTGATAAGCTTCAAGGTGGTTTAACCCTCTTTGGCTGCGCTGTTGCCAGTCTAGCTGTTCAGTCGATGCAAAGAAGGGTGTGCTGGCAAGCTTTTGGAAATGAGCATCCAGTGGCTGGCTATGGAGCTGATTTTGCAAAGCCTGCAGCAGTTCATCAGGAATCTTCCACGCGGCGAGTTGATCGGCCAAGGTTTGCTGAGAAAACAGTGCCAGTGCGCTTTTGAACCACTCCACCTGATGCGGCGACGCGGTCTGCTGTTGAGTGAACTGCTCCCCCAAAGAGGCTAGCTGATCTAACTGCTGCTGGATGTTTGCGGAGAAGTGCTGCGGGTTGAACATGCCGGTTTCTGGATTAAGCCCGCTTGACGCAGAGAGAGAGCTCCAATGCTCAAGTAAGGCTTTCTGCTGATCCAAAAGGGCTTGTAGCCAAGCGTTTTGTTGTTCTGACAACCCAGCAACCTCGTCTTATTGTTACGGCTAAGGGCCTCAGTGTACTGAAGCGGCGCGACTTATCAAATGCTTTCAGGAGGCGGAAGCATGTCGATAAGGCACTTCGCTGCATTGGATAGCGTTCTCTCGCGATGGTAGATGTAACCAAGCTGTCTTTGTATCGGCTTTGACCCGGTATTCAGGGTTTTGAGTGATGCATCAATCATGGTTTCTGGAAGTAGGCTCCAGCCTAAGCCGATACTGACCATCATACGGATCGTATCGAGGTAGTTTGTGGAGATATCCACGTTGATACCCAGCCCCTCGGTGCGGAACTGCTCAGCCACGATCTGGTGGGTAAAGGTGGCACTGCTGGGCAAAATAGCGGGGTAGTTTGCTAGCTCTTTTAGATCAACCCATGGTTTGTGCGCGAGCGGGTGATTCTGGTTGACCACATACTGCAATGAATCAACCCAAACCGGCTGTGACAATATTGCCGGGTCGGGATTAGGCGATAGTGTAATTAAGGCTAACTCAAGATCACCATGTAAAACGCCGTCATACGCGATCTCAGACTCATCAAACTGTAAATTTAACTGCACATCGGGATAGCGCTGTGAATAGTCGCGCAAAATGTTTGGCAGGCGGTGCAAACTGATGTGGTGACTGGCAGCCACTGAGAGGGTGCCGCGTACCTCGCCAGTTAGATTGCCCATGGCGGTTTCCGCATCTTTGATGGTGGCCAGAATATGTTTAGCGCGCGGCAGCAACGCCAAACCCGCTTCGGTCAATGAGATGCGCCGCCCAATTCGATCAAACAGTTTTTGATCCAGTTGCCCTTCAAGTAGAGCAATACGTTTGCTGATCGCTGATTGCGTAATAAAGAGCTGCTGCGCTGCTTGTGAAAATGAGCGGGTTTCTGCAACAGCAATAAAGGCGGCCAGCGTGTTGGTATCCATCTACGGTTTCTCTTGAACGGTGCGGCGAGTCAATACGATGCCTGCAAGAATAATAACAAGCGCGGCAAAGCTATTCAGGCTGATCGGCTCATTGAGCACAACGGCTCCGGTAAAGAATGCGACCACCGGAATCATAAAGTTGATATTAGCCAAGAAGCCGGGGCCTGCTCGCTCAACAACGACAAAAAAGATAAGTGAGGCGATCGCTGTGGGTATGAAACCTAACCACAGCGCCGCGATAATACCGGTCTGCTGAAGGATCTGGCTGTAAGTCAACGATTCACTCAAAAATAGGGGTGTTGTCAGAATAAAGGCAGCCGTTAGCATTCCGGCGCTGCCAACTAGTGGGTGAAAGCTTGATAGCTTTCTTGCTAGTACAGCGTTGAGAGCGTAGCAGCATGCGGCAATCAGAATAGCAAGTTCGTGCCACAGCGATGCAGAGAGCGCGATATCTGCCCGCAAAAGTAGCGCAACGCCAGAAAAGCCGACGATAACGCCGGCAATCTTGAAGCGGTTGAGCGGCTCATCAGGTAGTAGGTAGTGAGCAATAAGAATCGTCATCATGGGCATAATGGCCATGAGTGTTCCAGCGGTCCCCGAAGCGACCTCTTGCTGCCCCCAGGATATCAGCATGAAAGGGATAGCATTACCCATCATTCCGAGGATAAAAAACACGCCCCAAGCGCGCAGTGTTAAAGGCAGCCGGTAGCCTTTTATATAGCAGATACCTAATAGGACGGCTGCACCAACACCTAAACGGATATGCGTAACAGCCGTGGGTGTGAAGCCCTCAAGCGCAAGCGCAGTGACCATAAACGAGGTGCCCCACATCAACACGAGGGTTAGCAATAGCGCCCAGTTTAGGTAGCGGTGAGAAAGTAATCCGTCCATTCAAACTCCCTGACAATGAATGGGCATGATAGGGCACTTGTCCGGATAGGACTAGCGAAAGTGGTATATACATATCTAAAAATAAGAATACATACTCTATAAAAATTCTCTTTGGGTGAAGTAATGGATCTGTTAACGCTTTCAACATTCTGTGCAGTGGTAGAGGAAGGAGGAGTACTGGCTGCGGCAAAGTCACAACACACGGTTCAGTCAAACATCACCAGCCGCATTCGTAAATTAGAGGCGAGCCTGGGTGTGGATCTATTTTTTAAGCAAGGCCGCAAGCTAAATCTCACGCCGCAGGGACGCGTACTGCTCGATTATGCGAACAAGATGTTGCAGTTGGAGCGACAAGCACGGGCGGCGGTGCAGAATATGTCGGAGTGTGCAGGGGAACTGCGTATAGGCACGATGGAGAGTTTTGCCGCACTTCGCTTACCCGAGGTGATGTTACGCCTGCGCGAGGTGTACCCTAATCTGCAACTACAGGTGCAAAGTGGCACCAGCCGAGCGCTCCTTAGTGCTGTGCAGCGGCATGAACTCGACTGCGCCTTCGTGAGCGGCGATGTTGAGCAGCCGAATATCAAGTATGTTGAAATTCTGAATGAGAAGTTGGTGCTGGTGCGTAAACGCGGTGCTGCTCATCCGAAGCAGACGATCCTATTTCGTGAAGGGTGCGCCTATCGCGATAAGGCCATTGAGTGGAGTAAGCGCCAGCCAGACACTTATAACATGATGGAGATGGGGACGCTTGAAGGCATTCTAGGTTGTGTTTCGGTAGGTCTGGGTGTGACTCTGATGCCAAGCAGCGTGATTGACCAATGCATGTTTGCAGCCGACGTCGAGGTGATTGACGTGGCAGATGATCTAGCCCATTCGCCAACCTATCTGATCTATCACGAGCAGATGGCTGATCTTACCGGATTGGCGCAGCTCAGCAGGCCTTTAGGTGTACTCAAGAGAGAGAGCTTAAGGAGCCAATGATATTGCTTGGCCATCTGCCGCGACTTCGCCGGGCGTGACAAGCTTCTCGCTCACCCACGGGTGGTCGCCAATCATCTCCATCATATGATCGATAAACAGGCGCACCTTAGGGTTTAAATGGCGCTTGCTTGGGTAGATTGCGTTGATTTCAAACGGAGGGCAGTGGTAGTCACTCAGTACTTCAACTAGTACGCCCTCTTGTACGCATTCGCGGCAAAATACACGCGGCATCCGAGCGATACCCATGTGCTGAAAGACCATTTCACGAATAAAGCTGATGCTGTTCGCCTTAAGCTGCCCATTCACTTTGACGCTGCTGTCCCAGTTCTCGAACGTCCAGTGCTCATCGGCTTTGAGCACCCCAAAGCAGTTGTGGTCGACCAGGTCATCGGGTGTTTTCGGCGTGCCATGCTTAGCGAGGTACTCCGGTGTGGCGTAGAGGCCGCGGTTAACCTCGGCAACGCGACGTGCGATGAGCGTAGAATCTGCCAACGCTCCCACCCGAATGGCAAGGTCGATCCCTTCCTCTATCAGGTCGATCACGCGGGTGCTCAGCTCAACTTCGAGGTGGATGTCGGGATAGCGCCGCAGGAATGTGCTTACTACATCATTCATCATAAACACGCCTAGCTCAGAGGGCATTGTGATCCGCAGACGGCCGCGGGGATGGTCTTGATTGGTGGCTAGGTAGTCTTTCGCGGTTTCTAGCTCGTTGATCAGTGGCTGGCATCGCGCAAACAACTCTTCACCATCATCCGTAAGTTTTAACTTGCGGGTCGTGCGCTGCAGTAAACGTGCGCCTAGATCGTCTTCGAGCTGCGCAATACGGCGGCTGATGGTCGATTTTTGGATACCCAAACTTTCGGCAGCGGCGGTAAAACTACCGGTCTCTACAATACGAATAAATAGACTGATATCGTTTAAATTCATGGGTTTTCCGAAACGCGCGCCAAAGGGTAAGCAACTGATTTGCTATATTTTTTATTGTAAAAGAACCATATCACTCTAATACTGTTTTATTGTTTAGAAAAGATCAAGGATTGGAGGATGCGATGCAAGCTCATCTACAATTGTTGGCCCAGTACAATAAACACATGAACAAGCAGCTGTTTGCTTTGGCAGAGCAACTAACACCCGAACAGCGAGCGGAGGACCGAGGTGCGTTCTTTGGCTCAGTGATGGGAACGCTTAATCACATTTTGGTGGGCGACCTTATCTGGCTTAGCCGCTTGGCCGAGCACCCCATCCAGCCGGCGGCGTTGGGGTTCTTACGTAGTACCGAACTCCCCACACGGCTGGATCAAACGCTATTTTCAGAGCTACATCAACTCTGGCAGGAGCGGCAAATCGTGGATAGTGCGCTGGAAGGGCTCGTGGAGGAGTTGTCGGATACCGACTTAACTTACCGCTTGACCTATCAAAACATGCAAGGAATGTTGGCCTGCCGCGAGACCGGAGCGCTATTACTGCACCTGTTTAACCATCAAACCCATCATCGTGGTCAGTTGACCACGCTGTACAGCCAGTTTGGCTTAGATGTTGGGGTAACTGATCTGCTCGCGCTTATTCCAAGCCACGCTTAGCGGCGACATGCTGCTTGATGGCATGGGCGATCGCTATCACACCATTGGTGCGTGATGGGCTTAAGAACAGGTCAAGGTGGCAGGCCGCTAGCAGGGCAGGCACATCGAATTTGCGTATCTGCTCGCTTGGTTGCGCTTGCACCTGCGTCAGCAGCAGATAGCATAGCCCCCGCATAATGCGCGCATCCGAATATAGTGCAAACTGGCAGGCGTGTTGGTCGTGCGTATCAGCAACCAGCCAAACAGCAGACTCGCAACCGCTGACTCTATTTTCGTAAACGATAAAATCATCGGGTAGGACGGGCAATAAGTTTGCCCATTCAATCAGCGTGTTGAGGCGCTGTTGCCAGTTAGGCAAGGTGCTAAGAATATGCTGCGCCTGCGCTGCACTGTGCTGCATTTGCGGCCATGTAAACGCCGCTTTTTCTGTGCCCGCTTCACTGGGTAGTTCGCGCAGTTGCGTGACAATTTCAATTAACGTATTCGCGAAGTAGCGCACCTCATCGACAGTGTTGTAGATACTAAACGAAGCGCGCACGGTGCCATCAATACCTAAGCTTTCCATCAGTGGCATAGTGCAGTGGTGGCCTGAACGCACTGCAATGCCCGCTTCATCAAGCATCAAGGCAAGATCTTGGTGGTGCAGGCCTGCTACGTTAAACGACAGAACCCCAGCGTTTTCACTGTTTGGTGCGTAGATCGTGATGCCATCCATGTCTTGCAGCAACGCTATCGCTTGTGCGCGCAGGTTTTGCTCATGCTGGTGAAGCGCTTCTCGGTCTTGGTTCGTGAGGTAGTCGAGGGTGGTTGCTAGTGCGATGGCTTCGCTGATCGGAGGAGTGCCTGCCTCAAACTTGAAGGGAAGGTCGTTAAATGTGCTCCCGGAGAAACTCACTGTTTTAATCATCTCACCGCCAAACTGCCATGGCTCAAGGCTCTCAAGCAGTGTGGATCTTCCCCAAACCACGCCAATACCAGTTGGGCCGAAGCACTTGTGACCCGAGAATAGATAAAAGTCGCAATCTAGCTTTTGTACGTCGACGGGTAGATGGGCAACTGCTTGAGCGCCGTCGATCACCGTATATGCGCCACGTTGCTTTGCTAAAGCGATACAGGTCTCGATGGGGTTGATCACGCCAAGCGTGTTCGACACATGGCACAGCGATACGATCTTGGGCGTGTGCTCATCGAGTAGCGCTTCATAGGCTTTAAGGTCGAGTGTTTGATCGCCGCGCAACGGAGCCGGTATCAGCTTGGCACCCACGCGCTGGCAAAGTTGTTGCCAAGGGACGATATTCGCGTGGTGCTCCATGGTGGTGACAAGCACAGTGTCGTCTTTATTTAAGGCGTATGGGCCCAGAGTCTGGGCCACTAGGTTCATGCCTTCGGTAGTGCCTCGTGTCCAAATAACTTCATGGCTTGCAGTGGCATTGATAAAAGCAGCCACTGTCTCGCGGGCCGCTTCGAACTGCGCGGTAGCACGGTTCGATAAACTATGGGAGCCGCGATGTACGTTTGCATTCGTGGTTTTGTAGTAGCGTGTTAGCGCATCGATAACGGCTTTGGGCTTTTGAGTGGTTGCCGCATTGTCGAAATAAACCAAAGAACGGCCGTGTACTCGCGATGAGAGGATCGGGAAGTCACGGCGTAAACGTTTGATATCTAGCATAAAAAGTTAGGAAGACTCTTCGGTGTTCTCAGTGGTGTGCTTTAAGCGCGCATACTGGCTGGCCCAGCGTGCATACATCATGGCGGAGGTAAACAAGACCGCAACTAACAGACCGTAAATCACACCCATGGTGCGTGTTTCAGTATGTGTTGTGGCCGCTAGCACCGCTTCGTTGAAGTAGAGTAGTAGCAAAAAGCAGAGCCATGCATGGCCGCGTGGGTTACCGGAACGCACCGTTGGAATAAATGCAGCCAGCGGCAGTACATGCAGGAGCCAAATGATCCAGCTGTTGCCCTTTTCAAGTGGGTGGACCACCAGATACCAGAGGGTCAATAAAGCCAACAGAGCGATGTAGCTGCCGACTGTAATTAGGCGGCTGAGGTGAGTTTTTCGAGCTAGAGCTTGCATGGTTAGTCCTGCAGTTTTAACGCTAATTGACCGAGGTGTCGGCCTTGGGCTTGGCACAGTGTGGTTTCATGTTCATCAAGTGGCCGATTGCTGTCGCTACCGGCAACGTGAGTCGCGCCATAAGGCGTACCGCCAGTCTGGGTATTCAGCAGGGCGGTTTCGCTATATGGAATACCGGCTATCACCATGCCGTGATGCATCAGCGGGAGCATCATCGATAGCAGAGTGGTTTCCTGTCCGCCGTGTAGACTCGATGTTGAGCTAAACACGCTAGCGGGTTTACCAATCAATGCGCCTGACATCCAGAGGCCGCTGGTTGAATCAACAAAGTGCTTCAATGCGCTCGCCATATTGCCAAACCGCGTTGGGCTGCCTAATGCAAGGCCTGCACAGTCTTTAAGATCTGCCTCGGTGCAGTAGATATCACCTTCGTTAGGTACGGCTGGCAGTGTGGCTTCACATTGGGTAGAAACGGGAGGCACGGTTCGTACTCGGGCCTCGATACCCGCTTGCTCGATGCCACGGGCAATTTGCTGTGCCATCGAACGCGTTGCCCCATGGCGGCTGTAATAGAGCACTAGAACATAGGGCGCGCTCATTTACAGAATCTCCAGCACAGACTCAGGTGGGCGGCCAATGCGTGCTTGCCCATCTTTAATGACAATCGGGCGCTCGATCAGTTTTGGCGCCTGGGTCATCGCCTCGATAACTTGCTCATCGCTAACGTTCGCATCATCTAAACCGAGCTCTTTGTACTCAGCTTCTTTTTTACGCAGCAGATCGCGTGGTGCCATATCTAGTGCAGCCAATACCTGCTTCAGCTCGTCTGCAGACGGAACATCCTTCAGATACTCCTTGATGCTTGGCTCAACGCCTTGCTCTTTTAGTAGCTCGAGCGTTTGGCGCGACTTCGAGCAGCGTGGGTTGTGATAAATTGTCACTTGGCTCATCAGGTATTCCTTACAAACTATTGATAAACAGCTATTAATAAGTTGATATTGTATAGATATATTGCGGCGCGACAATGTGCCCATGGCGGAATTATTGCAAGGATGGGGTTATGCAAACTTTTCTAGAGCTGCCAGCGATTGCGTTTATTCGCTATCTTGCACGGCAGTTTTTGCAGAACGGTGGGATCATTAACGCCTCGGCGCTGACCTACACAACACTCTTCGCGGTGGTACCGTTGATGACGGTTTCGTATGCGATGATTGCGGCAATCCCTTCGTTTCAGGGAGTAGGGGAGCAGGTTCAAGGTTGGGTATTTGCCAACTTTGTGCCGACAACGGGCGAAGTGGTGCAGGAGTACCTGCGTGACTTTACCTCCCAAGCCCAGAAGCTCACGGGTGTTGGTATCGGTTTTCTTATCGTGACCTCCGTTATGATGATGCGCAATATCGAAGTGGCGTTTAACCGTATTTGGCGTGTCTCAGAGCAGCGCAAAGGCATGTCCAGCTTTCTATTGTATTGGGCCGTTTTAAGCCTTGGCCCGTTTCTTATTGGTGTTGGTCTCTTTGTGACCTCTTACATCGCCTCGTTACCATTTATAAGCGATGCAACCGACATCGTAGGGAAGACCCGCTTATTGCTGCTACTGCCGATGGTATTGTCCTGTGCGGCATTTACGCTGCTGTATGCAGCCGTGCCCAACTGTAAAGTGCCCATCAAGAATGCGTTTATTGGTGGTCTGGTGGTGGCGGTACTGTTTGAGGCGGCGAAACGTGGTTTTGCACTCTTTGCCACACAAGCCCCATCTTACGAGCTGATTTACGGTGCCTTTGCTGCGGTACCGCTGTTTCTGGTTTGGATCTTTATCTCTTGGTTTATTATTTTGATGGGGTGTGAGCTAACCCGAGCCTTAACTGTATACCGCGCGTTTGGTGAAACCCGCGAGAGCTTGCATCTGCGCACGGTTCTAGGAGTGTTGCATCGTCTGTGGTTGGCGCAAAAAGAGGGTAAGGCTCTGACCGACGAACAACTACTGCAAGAGGTAGCAGGGCTTGATCAGAGTAGCTGGGATGAGTATGTTCAGTTGTTGCAAGATGATGAGTTGATTCATCGTACCGAAGGTGGTGCGATTCTGCTGGCACGTGACCTACACGATTTAACGGTGCACAAGTTGAGTCAAGGGCTCCCGTGGCCAATACCTGAGCCGAGCGAAACTGAAGTTTATGCGTGGGAGCCTGCACTGAATGAACAACTGAAAATTGTGCAAACCGAGCAGGCGCAGCATCTTGCACTGACGCTAAATGAGCTGTTTACCCGCGCGAATGAACGTGAGTTTGCGGCGCATGGGAGCAATTGTAAGGAGTAACACCGTGGCGAATATCTGTATACACAGTTTTGTGAGTGGCCGTGTGCAGCGTGTCTGGTTTCGGCAATCTACACTCGAACAAGCGCAAGCTCATGGCGTCACCGGTTGGGTGCGCAATTTGGCTGATGGCCGTGTAGAAGTCATGCTGTATGGCGATGAGAACGCGGTACGCCAGGTTGAAGCTTGGCTGAGCAAAGGCCCTGCACTTGCCAATGTTGCAGAAGTGGTTTCAGAACAACTGGAATATGAAGATAATCACGATGGCTTCTTGATTACCGGCTAGAGAACCTTTTTGGCTCTGTGCCGCTCTAACGAATAAGAACCTACCTCAACGGATGATGACAATGAAAGGTCGCTTAGATATCAAGACACAGGTGTTGGCCATTGCGATGGCTGCCACATTGCCCCTCAGCGCTCACGCCGAGATCTATCGCTGGGTCGATGAGAATGGCAAGGCTCACTACAGTGATCGTAAGCCTGAGGATGCGAACGTCAAGGTAGAGCGTAAAGTCTACCAAGAGGTAGCGACACCGTTTCGGCGCCCGCCTGAAGAGCTATATCGTGGTGAAGCGGAGACGCTTGAGGATGGTGAAGATCCCACTCCTGATGAGCGTGAAGCGAAAGTCGAGAAAGGCAAAAAAGCTGATAACCAGAGCGATGAAAAATCAGCTGATACGAGTGACGAAGAAGAGTCCGGTGTGCGTAACAATAAGCGCCATGTTGCTGAGGGTGAAAACGCAACAAAACTGGTTGATAAGCAGATTCAACGTATTAACCGTAATGAGCGTATCAGTGGTATCAAAGAGAAAAACCAAAAGGTGTTAAAAGAGTATCGGGACAAACGGAAAAAGTGACGCGATTAAAGCGCAGATCTGCTACTATGGCGCGCTTTTGTCACGGTCCTTACACTTTCGGTTGCGTACAATCGTTAGCGGCCGAATCTTTAAGCCAAATCCAATGGGGAGGGCGCAGGTATGATGAACAACGATTCACTACATCCAAAATTTGTTGAGGCGATGAAAAAGTTACGCTCAATGTCGGAGGAAGAACGTTTATCTGAAGAGAACAAGGACCTTTTCGAGCAAGCCATGAACTATGCGCCTCTCGATATCCAGCCCCAATTAATCGAGATTCGTAAGAAGTACGACAATCTCCATTAATAACGTAAGCACTCCTAAATAAGCCCCGCTTCTATGTGGGGCTTTTTACTTGTTAAAATAGCAGCTCAACAACCACCCAAGTAGGACATCATTTTGGTCAAGATCGGTCAAATCAACACATTAAAAGTTATGCGCGAAGCCGATTTCGGCCTTTACCTAGATGGCGGTGAGTTTGGCGGCATTCTGCTGCCACGCAAAGAGGTGCCAGAAGGTGCGGCTGTGGGTGATGAGCTGTCGGTTTTTATCTTGCTAGATACCGATGACTTTGTAGTGGCCACAACACGAGCGCCCATGGTGCAAGTCGGTGAGTTTGCATCGTTACAGGTGGTTGAAGTCAACAAAATTGGTGCTTTCCTTAACTGGGGTATGCCTAAAGACCTGTTGCTGCCCTATGCGGAGCAGCGTGGCACGTTAGAGGCGGGGAAGCGCGTTGTCGTGGGTGTTTATGTTGATAACAGTGATCGTATCGCCGCTACAACCAAGCTCGACAAACTACTTTCGCCACCACCGCAAGATCTGAAAGTGGGGCAGCCGGTAGAGCTACTGGTATGTCGGCGCGGCGATCTTGGCTACAGCGTGATCGTCGACAACAGCTACTGGGCGCTGCTGCACCAAAAAGACGTATTCCGGACAGTGCGCATTGGTCACAAGGTTCAGGGCTACATCAAACGTGTTGTTGATGGCGGTAAAGTAGACGTTGTGCTGGATAAGCCCGGCTTTGGCAAAGTGGATGAACTGTCACAACGTATTCTGGACGACTTAGCAGCGCAAGGTGGTGTTAGTCCACTAGGCGATAAAAGCCAACCTGAGGCGATCTATCAAGCCTTTGGAGTGAGCAAAAAAGCCTACAAGATGGCGATTGGCCATCTTAAAAAGCTAGGCCGTATTGATATCTCACCAGAAGGCATCAAGCTACTTGATGACTAGATTCTCGCAACATGGTTAGGGAGCGTAGTGGTACGGCAGTGTGTTTGGCACCGTATCAGCAGCTCCTCGCCCGCAGGGCTCAGTGAACGCCCCCGCCGCAGAATCACGTTTAATTCCCTCTCAAGGTGTGCGCTTAAGGGGCGAAATACCAAACCCACGAAAGCTGGTGTGGTTGCAGCCAGTGCGGGTAGCAGAGTCAGTCCTGCGCCGTGGCGCACCAAGGATGCGAGGGTCGTAGGTGTGTTCGCCTCAATCACTGCGCTATCGAGCAACAGTGGAATATCATTTGAGGCAAGTAGCCACTCAAGCTGTAATCGAATGCCATTATCCTGGGATAACATCGCCAAGCGGCGCGCTTGTAACTGAGTCCAATCAACCTCTTTTTGCGCACACAGTGGATCATCCTCGCGCATCACCACGCCATATCGATCACGTAGAATAGGCTGATAGGTTAAGTCCGGGCTGTTTGAGTGGTTGCCGCCAATACCAAAGCTGGCACGATTGCTTAACACCGCCTCTTCAATGCCGCTTGCGCCTGTCTCTATTAGAGTGACGTTGATCTTTGGGTAGTCCTCGCGGTAGCGACAGATAATGGCCGGTAGCAGCTGAGTTAGCATGGAGGATGACCCTGCGACCGCAACATGCCCACGTTGCTGCTGAGAGGACGCTTGCAGGTCTTCGATAGCGGTGTCGAAATCCGATACGAGCTGTAACGCGACCGGCAGAAAGCGTTCTCCTGCCTCTGTAAGGCTAACGCGGCGGGTGGTGCGATCGAAAAGTTGGATGCCCACTTGGCTCTCAAGCTGCTTGATGGTGGCGGTGAGCGTTGATTGCGTGACGTGCATGAACTCTGCGGCGTGCGTAAAGCTGCCGTGTTCAGCCACTTGTATAAAGGCCAGCAAGTGTCGGTAGGCAAGATTATTCATCTATTTCGATTAATTAATCATATTTTATCGTTTGATTGATTAATGAGGATTTTGCATCATACCGCCATTAATAACAATCGAATGCAAGAACCATGATCCCACGTATCTCTACTGTTGAAACTACCCAAGCGGTCTACCTGCGTTTTATCGAAGCGTTAAAGGATGCAGGCTTTGCCGGCGATCTGAATCAGGATTATGCCAACCGTATCGTGCTATCAACCGATAACAGCATCTACCAAGTGCTGCCCCAAGGCGTCCTCTATCCCAAGCATTTGGATGATCTACAGTTGATCGCCAATCTCTCTTCGCAACAAGAGTTTAATGAGGTTGTTTTAACCCCTCGCGGCGGCGGTACGGGCACCAACGGTCAGTCCTTGACCGATGGGTTGGTCGTGGATGTCTCCAAGCATATGAACCAGATCCTTGAGATCAATCCAGAGGAGCGCTGGGTTCGTGTGCAAGCGGGCGTGGTCAAAGATCAGCTTAATGCAGCACTAAAACCCTATGGATTATTTTTTGCGCCAGAGCTATCCACCAGTAACCGCGCGACGGTTGGGGGAATGATTAACACCGACGCGAGTGGCCAAGGTAGCTGCCTGTACGGTAAAACGCGTGACCATGTATTAGCGCTAAAAAGCGTCTTTCTTGATGGCACCGTGTGGGAATCTGGGCCCGTTGATGATGACGAGCTGCTGAAGATCAAAGCGCGCCAAGATCGTGTGGGTCAGGCTCACCGGCTGGTGGATGAGATATTCCGTGAAAAACACGCATTGATCAAAGCTAAGTTTCCACCGCTCAACCGCTGCTTAACAGGCTACGATCTGGCGCACATCCGCGATGAAAGTGGTCTTTTCAATTTGAACTCTGTGCTGTGTGGTGGCGAAGGTTCGTTGGCCTTTATCGCTGAAGCGAAGCTCAATGTTCTACCGATTCCAAAGTATGCAGCGCTTGTGAATGTGAAGTACGACAGCTTCGAGGCATCCATGCGCGATGCAAAAGCGATCATGGCAAAGGGGCCTACCTCGATTGAGACAATCGACTCCAAAGTCCTAAATTTGGCGATGGAAGATATTGTTTGGGACACCGTTGCAGACTACTTCCCGCAGTATGAGGGTGATCCGGCCATCCGTGGTATCAACTTGGTTGAATATACCGATGATGACCCCGATGCTTTGAAAGCGCGTGTTGCGCAGCTAACAGAACACCTTGATGCAGTCTCGGGCGGAGCGGGGCAATGCTTCGGATACAGTGTTGTATATGGTGGCGAAGAGATCAAAAAAGTCTGGGCGATGCGTAAGCGCGCGGTTGGCTTGCTAGGCAATGCACAGGGCCAAGAGCGTCCGATCCCGTTTGTAGAGGATACCGCTGTACCGCCGGAGAACTTGGCGGACTTCATTATGGAGTTCCGTGAAGTGCTCGATAGCCATAATCTCGCCTACGGTATGTTTGGGCACGTGGATGCGGGCGTTTTGCACGTTCGCCCAGCCATCGATATGAAAGACCCAGAACAAGAGCAGATGATCCGTACGGTGACAGACCGTGTTGTGGCGTTGACGCAGAAATATCACGGCCTTTTGTGGGGCGAGCACGGTAAAGGTGTGCGTTCAGAGTATGCGCCTGAGTTCTTTGGTGAGCTTTACGTAGAGCTGCAACGCATCAAGGGCGTCTTCGACCCTTATAACCAATTGAACCCGGGCAAGATCGCAACCCCTCAGATCGATGGTGCGGAGCTACTTAAGATCGACGCGGTGACAACCCGTGGCCAGTTAGACCGAGAGATCCCCGCGGTGGATCGTGACACTTACGATGCGGCGATGTTCTGTAACGGCAATGGTGCGTGCTACAACTACGACCCTAAAGATGCCATGTGTCCATCTTGGAAGGGAACGCGCCAGCGCATTCACTCACCTAAGGGACGCGCCTCACTGGTGCGCGAGTGGCTGCGCTTAATGGCCAAGCAAGGTGTGTCGTTGTCGGATGCTGCACAGCAAACACGCGAGTCCGGTTTTATTGGCTCACTCCCTGCCCGCATCCGTAACAGCTGGCGTAAACAGCAAGGCGAGTATGACTTTTCGAACGAAGTGCATGAGGCGATGCTCGGCTGTTTGGCGTGTAAATCTTGCGTCGGTCAGTGCCCCATCAAGGTAAATGTGCCGGAGTTTCGAGCGCAGTTTTTAGAGGTTTACTACAGCCGCTACATGCGTCCATTCAAGGACTACATGATTGGTAGCTTGGAGTTCGTGATACCAACATTGGCTAAAGTGCCTGGGCCGTATAACTGGTTGATGCGCAACAAAACCGCGCAGCGGTTATTCCGCAATACCGGTGGCATGGTTGATAGCCCTGTGATCTGTCGCCACTCGTTGGCGCAGGGTTTAAAGGCGCGTGCAATCCCTTGGGCGAGTGTTGAGACTCTAAATGCGCTTACGGGTAACCAGCGCGAAAAGAGCGTTGTGTTGGTGCAGGATGCATTCACGAGCTACTTTGAAACGCACGTGGTGCTGGATTTGATCGATCTCTTATCCGAGCTTGGCTTTAATGTGCTGGTAGCGCCGTTCCTACCCAATGGTAAACCGCTGCATGTGCATGGGTTTATGGGTGCCTTTGAAAACGCGGCGCAACATAATACCCAGATGCTTAAAGCGCTTGAGTCTGCTGGGTTACCGCTGATCGGGGTTGATCCGTCCATGACACTAACCTACCGTCAGGAGTACGCCAAGGTGGTGGAGAACCCTCCGAATGTGCAACTGATTCAAGAGTGGTTAGTGACCCAGACCGAAGCGTTCGAGCACCTATCTGGCCGCTTGGCAGCTCACAACTTTAAGTTGCTGGCACACTGTACCGAGAAAACATCGGCGGCGCCGTCGATTAAGCAGTGGCAAACCATCTATGCTGCGCTTGGTCAAACGCTGAGCGTTGAAGCGGTCGGCTGTTGCGGGATGTCGGGCACTTACGGCCACGAGACGCCAAATCTCGCAACTTCGAAAAAGATCTACGAACTGAGCTGGGCTGAAGTGGTTAATGATCCACAAAATCAAGGCAAGCTTGTGGCAACAGGCTACTCCTGCCGCAGCCAAGTGAAACGGATCGATCAAACGTCGTTACCGCACCCGGCGCAAGCGCTGCTGGATGTGATGCGATCAAGCCGCTATCAGGTGACACAATAAACATCATTGAGCGGCATCCGTTGCCGCTCGCTTGTTGTTAAAATCGATCTACGACCAATACATCGCTAAGTGACAGCTGGCCGGCACGGGGGTGTGCCGGCTTGGCCGCTTTACCAAGGGTAATGAGCATCGCAATGATATGATCCTTGGGTAGGTTGATAAGCTGTGCCACCTTGTCATTATCAAATCCAATCATGGGGCAGGTCGCGTAGCCCAGCCCACTGGCTGCCAGCATAAACGTTTGCGCCGCAATCCCGCATGAGCGAAGCGCTTCATCGTGTTGGCGCTGGGGTTGATCAACATAAAAGTTATGTAGCATCTCGAGTAGAACACGGCGTGTATCTGCATCGGTGTTGCGATAGTAACGCTGCGGCTGGTTGCGCCATGCTTGAGTATCTGCACATAGAACGATGAGTTCTCCGGCCTCGGTGATCTGAGTTTGCCCCCACGCCGCGTCCTGTATCTGTTCGCGCAGAGTGGTATCCTGTACACGAACAAATCGCCAGTGCTGAATATTGTACGAGGTGGGCGAGCGCAATGTTGCTTGCATGATCTTCTCGAACGCTTCGGGTGCTACCGGTGCGCTGGGATCATAGTGTTTTACGGCACGTCGGGTCTCTATTGCGGTAAACAGGTCCATCGTTTTCTCCTTTTGGTTAACGCTGAAATTAGGGCGTGTGTTGTCTTAGGAGGTACTTTAGGCTGTTTTTGTTTGGTTGATAATCTGGCTATTTAGAAACCTATTGTTGAGATAAATTCACTAGTATTGGTCCCAATAGGGGATGTCGCTGCCGAAATAGGTGATCGCAAAATCGAGAAAAGCGCGTACCTTTGCGGGCATATACTGGCGCTCAATCATGACGGCGCTGATGGCGGCCACTGGCATTTCGTAGTCAGGAAATAACTGCACAAGGCGACCGGTACGAATATCCTCACCGGCAACGAATGTAGGTAGACGTGCGATGCCAAGATCCTGCAGCACTGCATCGCGTAGTGCCTCGCTGTTATTGACCTGATAATTTCCGCTGACAACAATCGAATGTGTTTTACCCGCTTTAGAGAAGGTCCACTCCTTTACATCGTTCGAGTAACTAAAAGGCAGGCAGTTGTGTTCGAGCAGGTCTTCAAGGCGCTCTGGGGCTCCATAACGCTTCAGATAACTGGGCGAGGCACATAAAACGCTGCGCAGCGGTGCCAAACGTCGGGCGATGTAGGAGGAGTCGGGCAGGTTGCCACCACGTACGGCGATATCGAATCCGCCACCCACCAGGTCGATCGGCTTATCGTCCATCACTAAGTCGATACTAATTTTGGGATGCTCTTTCAAAAAGCGCGGAATCATAGGCGCCATGTGGAGGCGTCCAAACGACATTGGGGAGCCGATTTTTAGCCGCCCCTGTGGCTCGCCTTGTAACTGAGCCACGGCATCTTCGGCATCTTGGGCAGCCACCGCAGCGCGTTTAGCGTGCTCGAAAAAGTGCTCACCCGCTTCGGTAAGGCTCAGCTTTCGGGTGGTGCGATGCAAGAGCTTCACACCTAACTGCTCCTCAAGTTGCGTGATACGTTTGCTCACTGCCGACTTCGTGATGTTGAGATGCTTTGCTGCCGGTGAAAAGCCGCCATACTCCACCACTGAGACAAATACCGGTATTGCGCCTATTGTATCCATAGTGTCCACTGTTAACTTTTGTTTAACAGTATGGTGATGGTAAAAGGGATTATCGTCAATCAGGAAACTAGGTACGCTGCTCTTATCTATTTTCAAGACTAAAGAGGTGTGTGGTGCTGGGTGTCCGATCTGGGTTTGTCCACGGCTTGATGCTGCTAATGGTGATACTTGTTGCCAGTTCTTTTCCCGTGGGTGCAGTCATTGCCGACAAGCTGCCGCCAGCCGTGACGATGTTTATCCGTTTTCTTATGGCTGCATTGCTGTTTGCGCCGTTGGTGTTTAAACGCCATGGTTTTGCACTACCAAAACCTGCGCAGTTGCTAGGTTATATCGTGCTCAGCTTACCTCTGGTGGCATTTTTTTGGTGTATGTTCGAAGCCTTGCGTTACACCAGTGCGTTGAACACCGGAGCGATCTACACCTTGGTGCCCGCCATTACGGCGATCTACGCATTTGTGATTAATCGTGAAACGCTCAGCCCGATACGTGCAAGTGGGCTACTCCTAGGGACGTTAGGCGCGCTGTGGATCGTGTTTCGCGGTGAAGCCGAGCGTCTATTGGCTTTGCAGCTGAACCATGGCGATCTGGTGTTTTTTATTGGTTGTCTATTTATGGCGGCTTATGGCCCGCTTGTTAAGCGCCTTTATGCGGGCGAGCCGATGGAAGTGATGACATTTTGGGTCATTAGCGCCGGTAGCGTGTGGCTATTCCTGCTATCTCTACCTCAGTTACCCGCGATCAATTGGCCGCAAGTGGATCCATCTGTTTTTGTGGGTGCGTTGTACCTTGCGGTGTTCACAACGCTAATCACCTTCTTTTTGCTACAATTTGGCACAGTAAAGCTGGGTGCAACACGGGTGGCGGCCTATAGTTTTTTAACCCCTGTGTTTGTTTTGCTGTTGGAGTATCTGCTTGGGAAAGAGAGCTTAACGCCGCTACTTATGGTTGGGGCCGGATGTGTGGTGGCAGCGATGCTACTCGTGCAACGCGATAGCCAAACTGCCAGCTGATGATCAGTCGCTGCCACTAGCTAATTGATTTTTAAATCCTTTCATATTTTTGTCATCTAGTCGCTCCACACTTGTCACATTTCTTTCATCTGCTGGCGTTTCCCTGACGCTGGTTGTCTTGAGGTAACAGGCGAGTGTGGTTTAAAGATCGCAGAATTCGGACATCTTTAATGGCTATCACCAGCGATAGTCTGCTCTTTGCACTGAAATTGGGCATCGCGCTGGTAACGGGCAGCACGGCCCTGTACGCCGATGCGCTGCACTCGGCAACAGATCTGCTGATCTCGCTTGTCCTGCTGGTGGGTATTGGTATCCGTTACCGTCAAGAGAAGCGGGCGAGCGCACTGGGTGTGGCGCGGGCTTATCGGTTGGAAGCAATCTTAGCGATTTTAGTGTCGTTGACGATCCTTTGGGTGCCCTACGAAATCGTCACCAGTGTTGACCAAAGCAATTCCGGTGATATCCAGTTTATTTGGCTAGGCATCGTTGGTGTGATGGTCGCCATTGTGTTGGCGCATGTGATGGCAACGCTTAAAACACGCGTTGGCCAAGATACGGACTCCCCAGCACTTGAGGCGGACGGTTACCACAGCTATATCGATATGTTTACCTCGTTTGCAGTACTCGGCTCCTTTGTAGGGTTGCTGGTGGGGATCAATATCGATCAAATTGTTGCACTTGTTATTGCGTTGATGGTGGCCTTTGCGGGTATTGAGCTCTTTATTAGCGGGGTGCGCAGCTTCATCAACGGTTCGGAAGTGGCTCCTGATGGCTTAATTGAGCGCTTACTCGAGCATCCATTTTGGCAGCGTGCTGCCCAGCGCATAAAACTGCACCGGTCCGGAGTTTTGGTTAGCTTTTTGGTGGGTGTGTTGGTGTTTTATGCAGGTTCCGGCCTTCATGTTGTGCGCAGTGACGAGAACGCGGTCTACCGCATTTTTGGTCAGCCCCAGCCCGAAGTGTTAACGCCAGGCTTGCATCTGTTAGCGCCGTGGCCGATAGGTGCTATTGAGCGCTACCGTCCGCAACAGGTGTATCGCTTAGAAGTGGGTACACCGCTGGCGCTTTGGGATCACTCCAATGTGTTTAGCCGCTCGCAGTGGCAAACCCTTGGGAATGTGAATCTCGACCGGGATCATCACTATCTGTTTGCTGATGAGAACCTCGTCAACTTAACGCTGACGGTTCAATATCAACTACCCAAACTGGGGTTTGAATCCCGCCAAATTGCGCAGCCGCATCAACTGGTGGCTGCGGCGGTGGAGCAAACCGTTAGTCAGCTACTTAGCCAAGCCCCGTTCACTCTCACTTTGGCCGACAGCTTTGAGACAACTGCCATTACGCAGGTGGAACAGCGCCTTGAGGCCTATGGACTTTCGACACACATTGGATCAATCACGGTGCAAAAACTGCAGCCGCCTAGCGCGGTGGTCAGTGCTTACCATGATCTTGAACGTGCCGCCGAGCAGCAGCAAGCACTGCAGCATCAAGTGCAAGGGGAGCGCGTTGAGGAGCTCGCGGCAAACCGTGCGCGGTTGAGCCAAGAAGCAGCTGAAACTTCTGCAAAGATCGCGGAACTGGAGGCGAGCGCCGCAGGTGATGCTGCTTACTTTGCCACTCTCGCTGGCGAGTACGCGCAACAACCCGAGCTGGTGGCGTTTAACAAACGCTTAGAGTTAAGCGAAACAGTACTACCTCAGATTGAAAAAGTGATTACCGAAGATGCGCTCAGGTCGCGCGACACACGTTTGTTTGGAGACTATCAACCATGAAAAAAAGATGGTTAGCTGCCCTAGGAGGCACTGTTCTGGGTGGCTTTTTGCTCTCAACATCGTTGGTTCCCGTGTATGAGTCAGAACTTATTGTGGTAAGCCAGTTTGGGCGTGTGGTTAAGGTGGAGAACGAAGCCGGTTTACTATTTAAGCTGCCCGATCCCATTCAAACAATTAGCCGCCTTGACCAAAAGCAGCGTATTGAGACCTTAGCAACGGCCGAGTATGTGACGCGTGATCGGCGCAACGTTGTGCTAGATAGTTATTTAATCTGGCGGGTAAAGGATGCGCAGCGGTTTTTATCGAGCGTACGAAATTACGAGACTGCCGCTGTGCGTTTAAATGATCTCGTCACGGCGGAGATTAGCAATCAGATTGGCCAACATCCATTGAGCGCGATTCTCAATACGGATCCAAACCAGCATCAGTTAGAGCGAGTGCTGAGTAACATCGTGGAGCAGGTCAGAGAGCGCGCTGCCGCATCGCTAGGGATCGACGTGACCGACGTGGGCATCAACCGAATCAGCTTTCCGCAGCCTGTGGTCGTTGATATCTACAAGCGGATGGCGGCTGAGCGTGGACGTATTGCTCAGCAGCTGCGCGCTGAGGGGCAAGAGCAAGCAGCTAAAGTACGTGCTGAAACGGAGTTCGAAGTGCGACAAAAGCTGGCACAGGCGCGCCGAGAGAGCCGTATTTTAGTTGGTGAAGCGGAAGCGAAAGCGAGCCAAGCCTACGCAGAGGTTTACCGTGAGCACCCCGAATTTTATCGTTTTCTACGCTCGATGCAGGCCTATGAACAGATCTTTACAGATAAAACACGCCTGATTTTATCAACGGATCAGCCATTGTTTGATTACCTGTGGGCTCCGCCAGCGGTAGAGGTGGGTGACGATGCCAGCTAGTTCAGATTGGCAGCATGTTTGGCTGCGCTCACGCCCTATTCTGTTGGGGTTATTGCTACTACTACCGCTGCTATATGGCCTCAGTGGCCTTTATAGCGTCTCGAATGAACAGCGAGGGGTGCGCTATCGTTTTGGTGCGCTGGTGGATGAATCTGTACCGCCGGGAATGCACTATCATTTGCCGTTTCCGATCGAGCGCGTTGAGCTGCGCCCTGCAGCGACAGTACAGTCGCTCGAGGTGAGCTTCACTGAACTGGGTGTGGAGATGCAACCCAAAGAGCTTGCCACTGGCGACAATAACCTACTTGCCGTGGTGCTGGTGGTGCAATACAGCACTCAGGATTTGGGACAGTTCTTGCATCACATACAGCGCCCGGTTGAGGTGTTAGAAAATCTCATTCAGGCAAATGCAACGCGATTGATGGCGCGTGCCAATACTGACAACTTGCTTACCACCGGTCGGCACCAGTTTCAGCAAGCGTTATTGCGCAACACTCAGCAGCATCTGGATAGACTCGAATCTGGGATACGCCTTTCAGCGGTGCAACTGAAAGCCCTAACTCCGCCTGCTAGCGTCAAAAGCGCGTTTGATCGTGTGGATCGGGCGCGCACTGAAAAGCGTAAGTTGATCTCGGATGCGCGTAGTGCCCAAAACTCTGCCCGCGCTAAAGCCAGAGCCGATGCTCGAAAAGTCCGTTTGACAGCGCAAGCGAGCGCCGAAGAGATTGTCTCCGCCGCTCAAGGCGAGGCAGCACGCTATGCCGCGTTATTAAAGGAGTATCAGCAAGCGCCCCAGGCGATGGGGCATAAACTCTACACTGATGCGTTGGGTAGGATACTGCCAAACATTCAGTGGAGTGCAGCCAGCACACCTAACAAGCAGCATTAGAATGGGCCTAGCGCGAGCACCTCGTTAATCATCTGCTCGCGTTGCTGTTGCGAGAGTTTTTGATTGCGCCAAATAACCATGAGGTGCGGATCTTTCGTGTCGACAAACCCAACCCGATAATCCACTTGTCTTGCTTTATGATCACCAACATGGCCCCAAATAGCATCAACATGGGGGCCTAGCATCTCAAAACTGCGCACCGACAAGTACTCAGCAATGCCGCCACTGCGCTTAATGATTAGCCGCAGCTCTTTTGGCAGCCGGCGATAAATGCGCTCATCAATGACCAATCCGCCTGCTAAGAAACTCCGACCATAAGGCGTATGGTGAAAGTAGCCTAGCGGTATGGGTTGTCCTTCGGCTGGTGTGTAAAAGGCGATAAAGTGGCGCTCCTCTAACGGGCATTCATCACCAAAGTGGCGCTTGAATAGCTCGCCTATAAAGGGGCGCGCGTTACTCACCTCGATCACACTGACGTACTGAGATAGCTCGGTATAGTCGTTCGGGTACGTTAGTGGTGCCGGATCGAAGCGTTGTTGGTGGTAGAGACGACGGGCACGACTAATGAGTTTGGTAATCATTGCGTTAAAATTTCCTCTAGCTCTGCGGTTGAGCGCCAATGGTGCCCGCATACATACCGTGGAATAGCCCATATCGAGTGGTTCTCAGTGAAGTGCTCGCCAGCGGTGCTGAAGGCTGCATGCATCTCGTGAAGATCGGGGCGCATTGCAAAAAAATTATCGCGCAAGTATTCATTAACGTGGCCATAGGGGTAGCAAAAAAGCGGCTTCACGCGGTCTTTTGTCGCCGCTTTTAAGTGGTTATGTGCCGTTGTGATTTGTGCTATTGCATCGGCTTCGTTATCGATGGCGAAGAAATTTCCTTTCGTCTGCTCCTTTTGAGCAACAGGGCTAACATGCTCATGGTTGTGGTCCCAACTATGGTTTGCTAGATCCAAAAGAGTATCTTTTGTGTTGTTCCACCAATCACTGCTGTAAAGGTTGGGAGGCTCCGGCGCTCCATGCTGTGCTATTTGAGTGCGAGCAGCTTCGCTGGCGATCAAAAAGCTGGTGGCAGGAACATGATGACGAGCAATAATACTATGAAAGCTCTCTACCATTTCGTTAAAGCGCAGGTCGCAATAGCTATATGCTTCGATATCTGGTGCATCGTCAAACGAGATCGCGATAACTGGGTGGTTGAGTGCAGTCCAATCTTCGCGTCGATAGGCATCAACAATCCAACTGAGGCTCTTGATTGTAAAGCCGAGTGACTTAATCAGTGTGATATCTCTATCTAGAGCTGTGTGGTCGTTCTGCTCGTAGTCTGTGCCATGTACGTTCATAGCGTGGTAACACAGGATAGGGACACGGAACTGTTTTGGCGGAGTTTTTTTTCGAAAGAGTTTAGTAAACATGGAAATTCAGTCACTTAGCAATGACTGGTCATGTTATCGTATTTTAATAGGTTGCGGAATGAGCGTCGGCAGAGCCACAAAGGGCTCCGCCATAAAGAAGCTAAAAAGGAGGTTTAGTGGAACTGTAAGGGTGTTTCGATACCTGTTTTCTGGTCCAACTCTACCTGACGATGAATAACGCCTTCGCCCACTAGCATCGATTCGCGGCCTTTCACATAAGACTGCTCTTCGACAAGGGCCTTGTAGGCTTTGTTTAGCTCTAATGCGCGAGCGGGCGAGGGCAGTAGCAACTCAGAGATATCCTCGTGAAGCGCCGCAAAAGCCTCTGGTTTTGGCTCGCCATAGAAGTCGAAGAACTTGTCTTTTACCTCCATATTGGAGCGATACTCATCACCGGTTGGGTTATGTTTCAGGTAGAAGCTGTACTCGTACTCGCCATCGCTTTCACGGCGTGGTTCAGGAATACCGGCAAACGACTTTTGTGTCCAGTGATACCAGCCTTGCTGGAATTGGTCGCTATCGAGCTTACGCTTAAAGGCAAACGTGGTATCGGTAATGACCCCAATGCCGGAGTGACAGCCGGTGCAGAATACATGCTCTTCATAACTTTGCGGACGCAGCGCACCGGTTTGGTCTTCAATAAACCCCTGATATACCCAACCTTGGGGGACGCGAACACCGGCCTCTGCTGAGCCAATCACCTGTTTGATACGATCGGGAAAGTCGTGGCGCTCCTTCAGCTCTTTGGCTGCGATACGATCGTGTTGGAAGTAGTTCACCCAAAATGTTTTGCGCGCATAGCGCAGCTCTTTCATCCGCGGTGCCATTTGTACGCGTTGTTGGCTATCGATATCCAGATAGCGCACCGAATGGATAAACTCCGTTCCTACCGGATATAGGCCAGCGGCAAGATGCTGTTTACCGCTGGTAAGCAGTGCTTTCGCTTTGCCGACATAGCTCATCATACGGCCCTCGCGCGGTGCCCAGTCGTAGCGGATGATCTGCGCTGTGCCCAGCGTGCCATCTTTGTCGAGATCTACCTCAAGACGCTTCTCATCAGTGGCAGTGATCGGGATATCTTTCTCTTTGATCAGCGCCTCAACAATCGCTAGGTTAGTTTTGTAGATCTCTAGGTCAAACTTGCCGTTGGTATCTTGTTGGAAGGCAGCAGGTAGGCGAATGATCACGTCATCTGTTGAACCATTGGTGGGCATAAAGCCACCTGGGAAAGGGTAGTAAGCAAATGCGCGCCAGCCGGTGTAACCATGCGTCGGTGTGCGGTCGAAGCCTTCGTTGTCGAACTGGTAGTAGATGTCGGGAATGTAGCCATCCCACTGACCATTATTGTTGCTATCGTATTCGGCTAGGTGTGTCAGTATGCGTTTGGCAATCAGGTTTTGGCCCGCTTGATTAAAGTAATTGTTCTCTCTGACGTAGTCTAAAATCACCTGATTCGAGATCTCGCTGGCCCGCGTCGAGAAGCCTTTAAAGTAGTTTTTCCAATTATTAACGAGCGCAGCTTCGGTAAATGAAAACAACGTCTGGATCTCGCCGTCATCAATATAGTTGGGGCGTCGGCTATCGGTGTGGCAGGTGTAGCAGGGGTTTGCTACTTGGCCTGTGATCTCATCCACCGGGTTGGTGTAACACTGGGCAGGGATATAGGCGACCGGATTTTCCTGATCGAGTGCCAGCGTTAAGGGTGTGTAGGCAACAACGCCACTTAGTATCAGAGAGGATAGGTATTTCATGCTTAGACTCTTAGTACACAACAGATCGAGCATAACGGATAACGCAGAAAAGGGGAGCACAGTGTGCTCCCCTTCGGTAACGTCAGGTCGGGCTTATTCAGCTTTCGCTGGGAAAGGACCTACGTAACCTGTGTAAGCACGGTTCTCACCGTTGCCAGTATCTTTGTCTGAATCAGACTCACCATATGGGTGTTGAACAACACTCGTTAGGTAACCCCAACCGTTGATGTTCGGGTACCAGTAAGGAGATGTCGTTTCAGAGCCGTAAGGTGTTGTTTGAATGCGTGTTAGCGCTTGGGTACCGAAATCATACGCCCAGATCACGTCATTCTGGTGACCAGAACCTGTATCTTCGCCGATGATTAGGATATCCCAACCAGACATGTAAGTGACGTTATCTGGGTTAGAGATGCCGTCGATGTGACACTTGTTGTTGTCAGCGTAGTCCGCACTGTTTGCAACAATAGGGTTTTGTACGCCGTCACCGTAGCTATCTGTTGCTGGTACACCGGCTACCAAAGCAGACATGTTTTTCGCAACATAAGATGAGCCGATCGTTGCGTCAGACGCTACATCTAGCTGGTAAACTGCGCCACAGCGGTTAAAGCCTTCCAGTTGAATGTGGTTAGGGCCGCCTAGGTCGTAGCTGCTGCTATCTGCGCCATTCTTTTTGAAGCTCTCAAAGCCACGTGCGACTTCAGACATCGCGAGGTACAGCTTGCTGCGTGTTGGGTCGAAGGTAATACCTTCTTCTTTACGTAGCTCAGTTGTTGCACCCATCATGGCAGCGTAGCGGCGTGTTTCCATGCGTGAAGCGGCTTTTTCCATGCCCGGCTTAACTTGCAGACATTCTTGGCCGTTGCCACCTGCGTTGATAGAGGTGAAACCATCTGGGCAGCTGTTATCTTCGTTAGCATCCGCTGTCGCGAAAATGTCAGTAAACGCGAGTTGGTTAGCGCCTTCAATGTAGTCAGACAGCTCAGCGCTTGTAGCGTGGCCAAGGTCGATCCAGTCAAGGTCTGCAGCGCCTACGCCTGTCGATGCTGTTTGGTTCCACTTCATGGCGTACAGCGTACCAGCGGATAGGTCACCTGCTTTATCTGCAACAAACATATACAGACCTACGTTGGTGCCATCGTCAGTCATGTAAACGGTTTTTTCATCTGGCATCACGTACGATAGCTCAAACGCCAAGCGGCCCATCGCGTAGTGCTTTTTAGAGGTTGCTGTTGGTGCCGCACCGCTATCTGCTTGTACATCAACTTCAATGTTCCAACCCACTTGGTATGGGTTCCATTGAGACTCGTCGCCGTTGAAGTAGTCAAGGAAACCTGCCGCATAGCGGTCAGCTGCAGCATCAGCACCGGTGACTAGGCTACGAGCATTCGGCTCGTACTCTTCAGATGCTAGGTGTGTGCTCCAAGGCGTAACAGAACCAGCGCAGTGAACCCAACCACCGTTGACGCCAGATTGGTCGATCTGCCACGCATCTTTTACGCTAAGCTCACCGTTTTCTGTGTTTTGGTTCAGTTCCATCAAGAACATAGCACCTGGGCGGCTCTCAAACTGAGAAACCGAGAATAGGCGCTCACCACGTGGCAGCAAGGATGTGAATTCGTTGGAGTTCGCAATGCTTGGAGAACCATCTTCCTTAGAAAGTGGGTTACCCTGCTTATCAACCAACTGGCCAAATACTGCATGGTCAAATGTGTCACCAGAACGAGCAAAGACGTTGTACTCAAGGTCTAGTGGCATTGAATCTGAGCCAGTGGTGATCGTCGCATCTGACGCCAGAATCGCACGCTTCTCGGCGTCAGTGACCGGCGCTTTAACACCTGCAAACGCGATTGTCGCATCCTTTGGCAATAGCTTGTTTGTGTCTGTATCTGTTGAGTTTGAAGAGCTGTTGCAGCCCGCAATTGTCAATGCAACCGCAGAACCGATCGCAACAGTTAGTAGCTTCTTTTTCATCATGGTTCTTCCATGCAGGAGGTTAAAATTGGTTATAAGGTTCCCACGCGGCGCATTATGGAAAGTTAAGATGAAAGTTAGATGACGTGAATGTTTCACTTTGGAAAAGAAAGACTTGCGAACGAAACTCGAAGTGCTTTTTCGCTAAGCGAGGGAATATACTCAGCATAGATGTGAGAGGTAGCTGATTTTGGCGTGTTCCTAAACGCACACTGAAGATCCGTCTATCGAACGCGGAAATCTGGTATGGTAGACAGCCTCTATACGCGGCAACTGATAGGTCTCTGCAAATTTTATGATGCGAATCCTGCACACCTCCGATTGGCACTTAGGACAACACTTCTTCACTAAAAATCGTGCCCAAGAGCACCGCCAGTTTATCGATTGGTTGGTCAACTTAGTCGAGCAAAACCAGATCAATGCAGTTGTGATTGCGGGTGATCTATTTGATACCGGCACACCGCCTAGCTATGCGCGTGAAATCTATTATGACTGCGTGGCTAAGCTGAACAACTGCGGCTGTCAGTTGGTGGTTTTAGCAGGCAATCACGATTCGGTGGCGATGCTGAATGAGTCAAAAGGCGTGCTGGGATACCTCAATACCCATGTGGTGGCCGCGCCTGATGAAACGCCAGATCAACAAATCATTCCTTTATATAACAAAGATCAAACCGTGGGGGCGCTGCTCTGTGCGATACCTTTTTTACGGCCCCGCGATGTGATGAGCAGCCAAGCTGATCTTTCCGCTACAGAAAAAAACCAAGCACTAGGGCAGGCGATCGCTGCGCATTACCAAGCGATCTACACGGCGGCGTGTCGGCAGCGGGATCAATTAGGTAAGGCTGTGCCCATTATCGCCACCGGCCACCTAACGGCGCTGGGTGTTAAAACCAGCGATGCCGTGCGCGATGTTTATATCGGCACACTCGAAGCGTTTCCCTCTTCTGAATTTCCACCGGCGGATTACATCGCACTCGGCCATATCCATCGGCCGCAAAAGGTGGCGGGCACCGAGCATATCCGCTACTGCGGCTCGCCAATACCACTGGCGTTTGATGAGCTAAAAAGCACCAAGCAAGTGGTACAAGTGACGTTTTCAGAACGTGAGTCCATCGCGATTGAGCCGATTAACGTCCCGCGCTTTCAGCCGATGGCAACAGTGCGCGGTAACCTTGAAAGTCTGCCCGCCCAACTCAAAGAGGCCAGCAGTGAGGGCTCTGAAGCGTTGCCAGTTTGGCTCTGTATTGAAGTGAGCAGTGATCAGTATGTCAGCGATTTACAGCAACGTATCGAAACGATGATCGAAGGTCTCCCGCTTGAGATTCTGCAAGTAAAGCGCCTGAGTAACACGACTCGTGCAGGGATACAGCAGGAAGAGAACGAGACCCTCGCAGAACTGAGCCCCTTTGATGTGTTTGCACGGCGTTTGGCGTTAGAACCTGAGCTTGTAGGCACATCTCTTGAAACGGAGCTAACCGCGCGCTTCGAACAGGTTGTTGAGGCGGTGCAGGAGGAGACGGGGATTGTCGTCACGCGTCCCACCAAAAAGCCTGCTGAGCCTTTGGTTGCAGAGCTTGAAGGTGATCTGTTCCCCTTGGCAGAGCTGCCCAGCGAGCCACCCACCAAGCCCAAACGACGTAGTAATAGCTTAAAACCTGCGGCGGATGAGAGCCAGAACCAAGTGGACTTGTTTGCTGAGGGAGATAACGCATGAAGATTTTGTCGTTACGTTTTAAAAACCTCAACAGTTTAAAGGGTGAGTGGAAGATCAACTTTGCGGCCGCCCCTTTTGTTGATAGCGGCCTGTTTGCGATCACAGGCCCGACCGGTGCCGGCAAAACCACCATCCTAGATGCGATCTGTTTAGCGCTTTATCACCGCACGCCAAGGATCGATACCATCTCGAAAACGAGTAACCAACTGATGACACGGGGCACCGCAGAGTCGTTGGCAGAAGTTGTATTCGAGATTAAACAACAGCGCTACCGTGCATTCTGGAGTCAGCGCCGCTCGCGTGATCGAGCAGACGGTAATTTACAAGAGGCAAAGGTCGAGCTAGCAAAGTTAGCGGGTGAGCAGGCAGAAGAGGGAGAAATTCTTGCCAGCCAAGTGAAGCGTAAAAACGAGCTGATTGAGTCGATCAGTGGGTTAGATTTTGCGCGCTTTACCAAATCGATGTTGCTCTCTCAGGGGCAGTTTGCTGCATTTCTTAATGCCTCGGCAAACGAGCGGGCTGAGCTGCTAGAAGAGCTCACCGGTACCGAGATCTACAGCTTAATCTCCGAAAAGGTGCACCAAACCCATAGCGAAACCAAAAACCAGCTAGCGCAATTAAATGCGCAGCTTGATGCGGTGGAGCTGCTCAGCGCTGAACAGCGCACCGAGCTAGAAGCCTCTCTCAATGCGCTGCATGAAAGGGAGAAATAGCTCAAGCAAACGGTTACTCAATTAGAGGCTCACCAGCACTGGTGGACTGAGCAGCAAAAGCTGGCGGCGCGTGCACAAGAGGCGCAGGCTAATCTAATAAAAGCACAAGAGCAGAGCCAACAGGCCAACACAACGCGCCAGCGCCTAGCGCTTGCCAAGCAGGCTGAGCCGCTTCGTGATGCTTTTAACACCCATCAAAAAGCGGATAGCGAGCTGCACCAAGCACAGCAACAAGCTCAGACGCTCAATACTCAACTGGCTGCGTGCGACCAGCAGCATCAAAACATTCAAACACAACTTCAGCAGGTGAGTGATGCTGTGAATCAGCAGCAGGCAGAGCAGCAAAAAACTGAGCAACTGATTCAAGAAAAGGTGCTGCCGCTGGATCATCAGTTTAGCCACTTAGCGAATCTGCAAGAGGAGCAGCGCGCAAGCGTTGCCGAGTTGCAAGATAGCGCCAATCAAAGTGCGTTAAAGGCAGCAGAAGTTACCCAGCAGGTGGTGCAAAAACGTGGTGAACTACAACAGCTAGAAACAGCTCAAGTGGCACTAGCCTACTGTGAAGCGCTACAGGCAAAGCTACCCAAAGCTCAAACGCTTGTGGAGCGCGCTCAAGACCGTAAACAATTATTGATTAATATAAACAATAACTTAAATGGTTTATCTAAAGCAGTTGAACATCATGACGAAGAGCTAAAACAAGTCACTGCTGGCGTCAAAACCGCTGAAGAAAACCAGCAGTCATTGCAGCAAAGCCATAATGATCTAAACACTCAGCTCACCACATTACTTGCCAATAAAACACTGGCACAGTGGGAGGCTGATTACCAAGCGCTGGTGGAACGCCATGCCCTGCTAGGAGCTTTACCGGATACTCAGCAGCGTTACCTGCAACAGGTAACAGAGCAGCATAACAACCAAACGAGCCACGTTGCGCTGCAGAACGAGCGCGAGCGTAACGAAGCCGAGCTAGAGGTGTTGCGTAAGCAGTTTAAAGAGAGCAGAGATCATCTTAGAGATTTAGACAAACTGCTGCAGCAAGAGCGCCATATCGCCAGCCTCGAAGCTGAACGGCGTAACCTGCAACCAGATACCGCTTGCCCGCTCTGTGGCTCAACTGAGCACCCGCTGGTGGAGCAATATCAAGCACTGGATACCGACAGCACGCAGCAGCGCCGCGATGCTATGCAGCAGCAATGTGATGCGATTCACGCGCAATCACAGCCGCTGACGGCCAAGAAGGAGGCGCTTCAAGAGCGGTCTAAACACTTGGCTGAGCAGCAGAACCGCATCAGCCAAGAGATCGCTACGCTGGAGCAAGCATGGCAGACGTCGATGGTGCAGCTCGATGAGGTGCTGGCTATCACGGATACCGCAGCGCTTGCACAAGCGTTGGAGGTGGCTAGCACGGCCCGCCAAACCCAGCGGCAGCAAATTGAGCAGATCCGAGCACTCAACATGCAGCTACACGCTGCAAATACCGAGCTTACGAGCGCTACGGCGGCAATGAACCAGTTACACGCCGACTATAAACTGCTAGCTGGTAAGCTTGCCCAGAGCCAGCAGCAGTTAACGGATGAGCAAGCACAACAGGCTCAAGTGGCTCGTGAACTCACCGAGCTAGACACAGCACTGCACGAGCTGCTTGGTGAGATCGCACCCGGCTCAGAGCCGATCGAAACATGGCTTGCAGCGCAAGTAGAGGCCTGTGAGCGCTGGCAGCAAAACGGACAAAAAATCACTGACTTGCAGAGTAAAGTCGACGTTTTAGTGCGTGATGAGGAACATGCGAAAGCGCGCGAGAAAGAGCTGAATGCATCGCTCGATAAGGCGCGGTCATTACTACAGAACACTCAACGCGAGATCACAAAAAACCGCGAGCAGCGCCAACAGCTTTTCAGCGATGACTCGGTAGAGCAGGTGAGAGAGCGCTTGCAGGCAGCGCTACAAGCTATTGAAACACAAAAGAAACAGATACAAGAACAGGCCAATGAGCTGAATGCGCAACGTGCCAGCATTCAAGGTAAAGTGAGTGCAAAGGCAGAGCAGATAGCGCTACTTAGCGAGTCAGCCACCGAGGCTGCTGAGGTGTGGCAGCGTTTGCTGGCACAGAGCTTATTCGCTGATGATCAAGCCTTTCGAGCAGCGTTGCTTGATCATACCGAGCGTGATCAGCTCGAGAGTACACTTAAGCAGCTCAGCGATAGCCTGCAAATAGCGCAAGACCGGGTAGCGCAAGTCACCGCTGATACTCAGCAGCATGAGGCAACTGGCCATGCGAACCAGTATGCCGAGACCGAGCAGGCTGCGGTGTCGCAGGCACTGGCTGAGCATGAGGTACAGATGCGTGAGCTGCTGCTACAGATCGGCCAGCTTGATCGCCAGCTAAGCGATGACCGAAGCCGCCGAGAAAAGCAGCACACGTTACTCGCATCGCGTGATGCGCTTGCAAAAGAGGAAGACCTGCTGGGCCACCTCAATGGCATGATTGGCTCGAGTAAAGGAGATAAGTTCCGCCGCTTTGCACAGGGGTTAACACTCGATCATCTGGTTTATCTCGCCAACAAGCGTTTACAGCGCCTCCATGCACGCTACCAGTTAGAGCGTCGTGAGGGAGATTCGTTGGAGCTACGGGTGGTGGATACGTGGCAGGCTGATGCCGTGCGTGATACGCGCACGCTGTCGGGCGGTGAGAGCTTCTTGGTGAGCCTTGCATTGGCGTTGGCACTGTCGGATCTGGTATCCCAGAAAACGCGGATTGACTCGCTCTTTTTAGATGAGGGCTTCGGCACGCTCGATGCAGAAACGCTCGATACCGCGCTTGATGCACTCGATAACCTCAATGCATCGGGTAAAATGGTGGGTGTAATCAGCCATGTTGATGCGATGAAAGAGCGGATCCCTACGCAAATAGAGGTCACTAAAATGAGTGGACTAGGCGTGAGCCGCTTGGCAGATCAGTTTGCTATCGCAGCGGCTTAGCCGGTTGCTGTAACTCTTGGTTGCTATAACCATTGGTTTTATAGGCATATGGGAAACATCTAAATAAACATCGGCTGATGTTGTCTATAGAGGTAGCTACATGGAGGTAGCGCCCAACACTTACTTTAGCGGTAAGCGGGTGGTGTATTTTATCTCCTCCATCGCGAAGCTAGAGGTCACATCGGCCAGACCATCCACGGCGCTGATCAACTGCTTGTAGAAGTGATCAAAGGATTCGATATCACTGGTGGCAACGCGCAGCAGGTAATCCCACTCGCCAGCCATGCGGTAGCACTCCATAATCTCATCAAACTGCTGCAGCGTTTCGGCAAATTGTGTCAACCATTGAGCATCGTGGTGCTTCGTTTTGATGTGCACAAATACCGAGACACCCGCACCTAATTTGCGGCTATTGAGCAAGGCCACCCGAGCTTTAATATAGCCTTCGGTCTCTAACTTGCGGATGCGTTTCCAGCATGGGGTGGTGGAGAGGTTCACCTGTTCTGCAATATCGCTCACCGAGAGGGTACAATCCCGCTGCAAGAGATCAAGAATGCGCTTATCGATGCTATCGAGCATGTTTATTCTCTTATTGGTGTCTAAGTTGGAAAATCATTCTATAAATATTCCATTTTTTCTATCAGAAAGAAAACTAATTCTCCGGTAAAACCGCGACACTAAGCCTATTAGATCATGGGTATTGAAACAGGAGAGAGACGATGACAGATAGCAGTGCGCGTAGCTGGGTAGCATGGGCTGTGCAGCAGATTCAGGCCGATACGCAACGCTCAGCTGATACGCATCTGATTAAGCTCAATGTGCCAGAGTTGGCTGGAATCGATCTGTACCTGAAAGATGAGAGCACCCACCCAACTGGTAGCTTAAAACACCGGCTGGCCCGCTCACTATTTTTATATGCCCTGTGTAACGGGCACATCAAAGAGGGCACGACTGTGATAGAGGCGTCTTCTGGCAGTACTGCTGTATCAGAGGCGTACTTTGCTCGAATGCTGGGCCTGCCTTTTATCGCGGTGATGCCGCGCAAAACTGCTCAGTCTAAGATTGCACAGGTGGAGTTCTATGGCGGACGCTGCCATTTTGTCGACTGTCCAACGCAGATGCATGCTGAGTCGATTGCGCTGGCTAAGCATACCCACGGTTACTTTATGGATCAGTTCCGCTTTGCAGAACGAGCTACCGACTGGCGGGGTAATAACAACATTGCTGAAAGTATCTTTCGGCAGATGCAGAACGAGCCGCACGCCATTCCCTCTGCTATTGTGATGAGCGCAGGCACCGGCGGCACTTCAGCAACACTAGGCCGTTATATCCGCTATAAAGGCTTTGCTACGCAGTTACATGTTGTGGACCCTGATAACTCAGTCTTCTTCGACGCATGGCGTAGCAAAGATCGATCGCTGACACTGGCGTGCGGTAGTAAAATCGAGGGAATTGGCCGCCCTCAGGTGGAAGCATCGTTTATGCCGGAGGTGATCGATCAAATGCACAAAGTCCCAGACGCTGCATCCATCGCAGCACTGCGTTGGTTAGAGCAGCAAACGGGGATTCGTGCCGGTGCATCAACCGGAACCAATCTGTGGGGCATGTTAACGCTGGCGATCAAGATGAGAGCGGCAAGACAGCAAGGTTCGCTAGTGACATTAATCTGTGATGGCGGGCAGCGTTATATGGATACTTATCATAATCCTGCATGGGTGGCCGAACAGTTCCCGCAGCTAGGTGATTATCAAGCACGCTTAAACAGCATGCTATTGAAATGATAACTTGCTAAAAGGTCAGTCATTTTGTGCAGCACGAGAGAGCACTGCACATCAATAGCTGCCAAAACGTTGGCGAGCATCTAAGCGAGTAGGCCCGCCAGTAAATGGCGACCCTGTTGGGTGAATAACCATGCAAACGCGGCGATATTGATGACCACCGTGGCCCAATATACTTGTCGAAATTCCCTTTTTGCGGACTTATGCCGAAGGGTTTGCTGCGCGTAATAAGCGCCTGGCCAGCCACCAATCAAACTCAGTAGGTGCAACTGGCTCTCTGGCGTGCGCCAGCCTCCTGCTTGCGCTGCTGATTTATCCTTCGCATAGAGCACAAAGGTCACCAAGCCCGTTGCAAGATAAAGGTATAAAACCTCAATCGGTATTAGCCTAAACAACACGGCACCGAGTAAGACACAATAGAAAACAGGTGCAATGGATGCCGCGAACTTACTTGGAGCACCGGTTTTGCTGCGCTTTTTAGGCGTGTTTAAACTGGCTTTTCTATCTGCGATGAGCATGGTGTTCACCGCTTTGAATTTACCTTTTGCGTCCTTCACTTGCTGATAGACGATTAGATCGCCCTCTATAGGTCTTCGCGAGCGCTTTTTGAAGGATTTGATATGGACAAAAGAGCGCTCTCCGCCGCCGTTAGGCTCGACGAAACCAAAGCCTTTGTCATCGTTCCAGTGGGTCAGTTTTCCCTGATATTTCAAGCTATCATCCTTGGTGTTTGGCCCAGTCGGGCGCGTGTTATGACGAGATAAAGTGGGGCGGCCTGTATCAGCTGCATTTCCAACAGCAGCCGCCCATAAAGCGTGATAGTTTAGCATATTCACCACTACGCTCACGCGCCCTTTGGTGTGATTCAGCGAAAGCGGGAGACGCGAGTGAACCATCCTCCTAAAAAAGGGAGATATCTGCGTACGCAAGTGGGGCTAGCAGAGCTGGTTGAAGCGTTTTATCATGGCTGCCGATAATGGATGTCACCTAAACCTTGGCCACTAACTAGAACTTTTATAACGTGATGGATCTTCTGCAATCAGCGCTTGCTGTGCTTTACATTATTGCTGCCAGCCAAGGTTTTTTCCTTACGCTACTGCTGTATCGTTCTAAGCTGGGTGATCACCAAGCCAACCGATATCTTTGCCTGCTAACGCTGCTTTTTAGCCTTGCATTAGTAGACTATGCTGCGGACACTGCGGGTCTTTCAGAGCAGTGGCCGGTCATCACAACCTTGTTGTGGCCGAAAGAGTTTTTCTATGGTCCGCTGATCTTCCTTTACTGCATTGAGCTAACGCGGCCCTCGCCGAGCCAACTTTCACGGCGGCAGCAGCTGCATTTTTTGCCTGGCTTGCTACATATCGTGGTGACATGGTCTTTGTTGGTGCTACCGCAGGACACACAACAGTTGATTATCGGGCTTGATCCTATCGTGTTTGATGGCAGTGCCAACTCGCACGGCCTGAGCTACAGCCAGTTAGTGATTGCGTGGTTATTGGATGACTTTGAAACCGTACTCGCATTCGCAAGTATTGCCATCTATCTTGGCCTGTCGATATGGCATTTAAAGCGGTACTCGATATCAATCTTGAACAACTATTCTGAGATAGAGCAGATCAACTTGAGTTGGTTAAAGCGTTTGCTGATCTCTTTGTTGACGATCTATCTACTGTATGTGGTGACTGAAACCTTGTTGAGAGGCTGGATGGAGCACGTGCTTGGCTTCTCTATGCTGTTGCTGATCTACCTGATGGGGTATCGAGGATTGCAGCAGCCTGAGATTTTTAAAGCGCGGAATCCATCAGAGCCAGTACCTGCGAGCAGCGATCTTCAGCCAGAGCCGACGGAAGAAACAACCCCAGCCATGGTTGTTGAATCTAAGTATGCAAAGTCGGCTGTTGATGCTGAGATGAGCGGGCAGTTGATCAGAGAGATAAGACAACAGGTTGAACAGCGGAAGCTCTACCTTGAGCCGCAGCTCACACTCACGGAGTTGGCTTATCTACTTAGCTTGCCTCCTCACTATGTTTCGCAGGCGATTAATGAACAAACCGGTAATAATTTTTTTGACTTCATTAACAGCTACCGAACCCAGGCGGCTCAAGCTTTGTTGTTAGACAAAGAGGCTGCGCTAACCGTGATTGAAGTTGCGATGGCCGCAGGGTTCAACTCCAAATCTGCCTTCTATACGGCGTTTAAGAAACATGCCGGTGTGACGCCAAGCCAGTATAAAAAAGAACACCTAAAATAGCCTTTTTGGGTGTCCTATCCTGCCGGATAAGACGACTAACTCACTGTAAGTAAAGATAATTTCGCCTTTAAACAAATAGCATGTTTGAGGCATGGAATGAACCTACTTACTCATATTGGCCGATCTGTTCTTATCGCGGGAGCGGTTGTTAGTTTGCTATCTGGATGCGGAGGCGGATCAAGTCATTCGGCGGATTCTGCCACGGGTTCGGGCAATCCACTTAACGGATTTTGGCAAGCGGTAGGGTATGGAAAAATCGCTTGGATCGACAATACCCATATCACTTTTTACGATTACACACAGGCTAGCTGCTTAGTGAACGAGCGGCTAGATGACGTTGACGAGGAGGACTTTGAACGCTTCTTTGATCTCGGTAGTGATGGTATTTTGGCGCTTATCGAAGACGGAACTCCCACGTTTCATGCACCGAGTTTGCGCTTTCAACCCATCGCAGGCTTACCTGAGCTCTGCAAAACGCCGTCTGTCCAAGCGGGTGAGGCGGGCTATCAGCAAGATTGGTTCTCAGATTATGAGATATTCTGGCAAACTTTCAGCGACTATTACCTCTCTTTCGAGCTAAAAGGTGTGGACTGGTACAGTGTCCGCCAACAAGCACTGACGAACTTGCAGGATTCCATGACGCAAGCTGCGTTTTTAGACGTGCTGTATCAATCGGTCCAGCCACTCAAGGACGGGCATATCGCCATTACCTCTTCTGATGGGCAAGAGGTGAGCTTTGAGAACAAGCCGAGCTTTATCAGCACCTTGGTGCAAGAGGCGATTACACAGTACAACATCGCCCAACCGCTTTCGGATGCGGACATCGAGACCATAAATACGTATGTGGGCGAACAACTTGAATTGAGTGCTGAAATCATCACCAGCTATGCCGAGAGCGAGGTTAAGTCCGCGGCCAATGGCAACATTAACTGGTTCAAGCAAGGCAATATTGGTTATCTAGAGATCAGCGGCATGCAGGATTTCGCCGCAGGAGATGAGTTTCCTGCCTCTGAGCTGGCCGCGATAGAGCAAGCGATGCAAACGGTGCTATCTGACATGAGCGACACCGCCGGCTTGATAGTCGATATCCGCAGCAACGTTGGCGGTAACGACTATGCGAGCATGAAGCTGTTCTCGTACTTTATCCAAAACGAGCAACTGATGTTCTCTAAGCAGGCGCGATTAGGTGCGAGCAAAACGGCCTTGAAAGAGGTGCGCGTTTTACCCGCCAACGTTACCTATCATCAACCTATTGTGCTGCTTACCAGCAACACCACCGCCAGTGCTGCCGAGGTGTTTACAGTAGGGATGCGCGCTTTACCGAACGTCACCCTGATAGGGGAAAGCACACAAGGGGAGTTCTCTGACGCCTTAGAAAAGCGTTTGCCCAGTGGCATCGTGTTTACGTTATCCAATGAATTTTACTACACCCCAGAAGGTGAGTGGTTAGAGCACCAAGGTGTAGCGGTGGATATTGAGGTGCCTTATCTTGATCGCGCGCAGCGCCAAGCTGAAGAGGATCTCGGAATCGAAACCGCCTACGCACTGCTTACAGGTCAGCTGTGATATAGGCTAAGCAGGTCAGCCGCCAATACGATACAGGCGGCTGACAGTCGCATAGCGACTTGTGTGCAGCGGCTCAGTGTGGGTTGTGATCCGCTTGGGTAAAGGCTTTGCGATAACTGCTGGGCGTGCCGTCCATCCATTGCTCCCACGCGCGGCGCAGGCTTCGTTCTGCTGCAAAACCGCAGCGCTCAGCGACAATATCCAGCGAAAAGCTAGTCTGCTCTAGCAACTGGCGGGCGAGCTCCACCCGGGCCTGTTGAAGGTATTGCTGTACGCTAAAGCCGGTAGCTTCGGTGAATAGGCGCCGCAGGTGCCGCTCACTGAGGTAAACCATCTCGGCGAGCTGAGCGATTTTCCAATCTTGCCCAGGAGCTTGCATAATCAAGTCTTGCACGGTGTGGATGCGCGATTGGGTATGGTTGCGGTGCTGTAGCCAAAAGCTGAGTTGTGGTTCGTTTCCTGAACGGCGTTGGTAAAGCACCATCTCTCTGGCAATGGTGAGCGCGCTGTTCTGGCCCCAATGCTCGGCGACCAGCTGTAAGCACAAGTCCAAACCGGTGGTAATACCTGCACTGGTCCAGATATGCCCATCAGCGATAAAGATACAGTCCTCCTGTACGAGCGCCTTAGGTGCAACCTGAGCCAGCGTACGAGTTAAATCGTGGTGTGTTGTGCAGCGTTTGCCATCCAATAGCCCCGCCTTACCTGCGAGCATCGTACCGGAGCAGATCCCAGCCAACAGACCGCATTGCATTCCAGCATCTGCTAACCAACTAATCGCTTGCTGATAAGCCGCCTCATGAAGGTGCCGATCAAGGCGGCTAGTACCAATCAGCAGCAACCAATCGTCTGGATGGACGGCTACAGGCAATGGCTCCAACCGCGCCAGATGTAGCCCTTGCTTCGAGCACACATCCGGCGTGGGCGAGATGTAATGCAGCTCTAGGGTGTCTTCTAGAGCTGGGTGGGCAAAAATTTGTGCTGGTGCTGCCAGATCAAGCAGATGAACTCTGGGCAACACCAACAGATAGATCCGACGCCGCTTAGTCTGCATACTCCTCTGTCCTGCGAATGGTTGCAAAGCGCTTATTCAACACCAGACACGTGCGCTGCTTAATCTCTTCAACACCGACCTCTTGCTGAGTGAAAGGGTCATGCATTGGAAAGGTGAGGGTGGCATCTACAACAAATTCAATCTCATATCCTAAGTCACTACCAACCCGTGCGGTGGTCTCACAGCACTGCTCGGTGCGAATCCCGCTGATGATCAGTTTAGTGATCTGCTGTGCCTGTAAGTGTTCGTGTAAGCCGCTTTCCAGTAATGCATTATGCACATGTTTATTAAACACCAGATCATCTGCTTGTTTATCAAGAAAGTCCATTAAACGGACGTAACCGGACGCCGGAGAGAAAACGCCACTCTCCTCGTTATGTAGTACAAAAATCACCTCCCATCCTTTCTGGCGAGCATGGCTGATAAGCTGGTTCTGCTTTGCTTGATATTGCGCGAAGTACGCTTCGTTCCAGTAATCCCGATGTTTAAAGGACTCTTGCACATCAATTACGAGTAATGCGGTAGTCGTCATCACCTGTTCCCTCTATCACTGATTAAGTTAGCGATAGTGTTCCAAAGATCAATACCGGAGATGAGATAGCTCTCGGTCTAAAATAGGACGGAAGCGGACATCAACGCCTTGGCTGGTTGCAACAGCGGTGTTTACTGAAAGAGAGGGCGAATAGTTTAGTAGAGCGTATATCGTTTATGCTGGGGATGTGGGAAGTGGTTGCCGCTTATTTAGTTTGCCGTAAGGTTCTTGATCGTTGTTTATGCCTTTAGGTTGAATGGGCCTCACTTGGTAAAACGATGAGTGTTAATAGGCAATATATACTTGGCTATACCGATTGATAAGGCATAGCCAAGTGGATCGGTGCGGCCTAACTACTAGCTCTTATCGCCTTTACCGAGCAGCTGTTCTTTAAGCGAGAGCACTTTGGTAACGCCTGCGCCCAGTTTCATGAGGGTGCGTAGTTTTTCAGGGTCCATCTGTTGTAGCTCGCCCGCCCACTCAGTCACGCTTTCGAGTAGATCATGGATCTCTTGCATACGCTCTTGGGCGTAAGACTCTGCGGCGTCTTTAGGTGGGGTGTCGAGTGCACCGCGCAACAGTTGCAGAGTTGGGTCTACCTCGCGTTTGCGGCGCTCTTCAAATACTGTGCTGGCCATCTCCCAGATGGAGCCTTTTGGCGAGAAGTACTCTTTGCGGTCGCCGGGGATGTGGTGTTGTTGGATGAGCTGCCAAGATTGGAGCTCTTTAATGCCCATACTGACATTGCCGCGTGAAACACTGAGTGCTTCAGAGATCTGGTTGGCGTTTAGTGGCTCAGGGCTGATGACCATTAGGGCGTACATCTGGCCAACGGTGCGGTTGAAGCCCCAGCGGCTACCCATTTCACCGAAATGAAAAACAAAAGCTTCAAGTTGAGGCGTCAATTCCATCGTCAAGATCTTACTTATGATTAAATGTAAGTTTCTGAAGATTCTAACACAACTAATTGGGAATCATGTTGATAGGGAGCAAAGAAAAGGCCCGTTAGATGTCGTAACGGGCCTTTTGTTAGTGTGTTTTTAGATGTGAAACCAGCGGCATTAGAAGTAGCGCTCAATAGTTAGCTGTATGTGGCTATCATCATTGAAGGCGGTTAATGGGTCGCGGGTGTCGTTGGCATCAAAGTAGCGTAAGTCCAGGCTGACTTTCCACTGTGCGCCCAGCCGTCGACTCGCTTCGATTTGGAAGGTGGTGCTGTCGTAGTCCAGATCATAGATGATACCGGCAAGCAGTTCGCTGCTTTGTGCATCGTTCAGGGTGAGGCGTGCACCCAAAGAGAGATCGTTTTGGAATGGGCTGGTGGCATCGGTGCCGCGCTCATCCCAACCGTATTCGAGCAGTACCCCGAGGTCGGCGTCAGACTCGTTGATGCCATAAAAGGTGTACTCAAATCCCGCTTGGGTGGCCCAGTAGTCCTCGCGGTCGGTGTCGCGCCATAGAACTTCAGCTTTCCAAAGCCAGCTATCTAGCGTTGCTTGCAGATCAACGCCAAATTGTGTCATCTGCTCGTAGTAGGGCACGAGCACGGTTTGGCCGTTGATGACTCGCGGCGAGAGAATCGGGTCGCGGTTGGTGCCGTGGAAAACGTGCGCGCCGATATCATAAGCGTCAATGGTATGGCTCCAGCGCACAGCAACATCTGTATGATGATCACCGGCACCTGACTCATATTCCGCTTCATTCGTTGCGACCACCAATGGCCCTCTTAGGCGGCCATCTGCGCCGGCGAAGGTGCGCTCTCTAAAGCCCGGAAGCAGGTAAAGATCAACGATACCCCAATCGCGTACCAACGAAAGGTTGATCATCGGTTGGCCGAGCTTCTCTTCGTTATCGATATCCTCAACACCATCGGTTTGGTTGATCACATCCACAAGATGCTGGAACTCCGTGACGCCCCAAAACACCTTTCTTAAACCGGCACGCAGTTCCCAATCGCCTTGGTAGTAGGTCCAACTCAGCTCGCGAATATCAGCGTGGGTGCGCTCGTCATCGTGCTGATCAAGGCGCAAAAAAGGCTTGAAGTAGAAGGTGTGGTTGCGGTCGTCAGTTTCCCAGTAGAGATCCGGCTCGATCGTAACTGAGAGGTTGCTGTTTTGGCTCTGCTCGGGGTAGGCGCCATCATCAAAGAAGGCGCGCCCCTCAAGTGTCACCTTGCCGGTGGCATCCATTTCAAGCGCGTAGGCAGAACCCGCTAGCGCGGTGCAAAAGCACAGCGCAGCGAGACGTTTAGGCGTAGATCGTTCCATTTATCGTGCTCTTTTTAGCGTGTTCTTATTGAAATCACTATCGCTTAGGCCTGTTTTAAACTGGTAGTTGTTCCACTTTAGATCGGTGCTTTTGTTTGTTTGGTGGTTCACCATCTTCATCAGGTCAGCGCGCCAGTATTTATCAAGGTACTGCTGATAATCATGGTAGGTCAAAGTTTTGAGTAGCGCATCTTTACGATCGTAGAAGACTGCTTTCTGCAGGCGGTACTCTGATTGATCAATCCAGACCACACGGCGGGTGTAGCCTGAGTATTTATCAACGGGATACTGCTCTACCACGAAGCAGGTATCATCGCCGCACGCTTCATCTTTGATGTACTTATAGGTGTATTTCTCGATCTCGAAGGATGCGAGGTCTTCATAAGAGAACTCGGAACCCATAAATGGCCCCGACTTATTGCGCGATGCAATACGCTTCACTCGCTTGAGCGCGGGCAAGTAGAGCCATTGGTCATCGGCGCCGACGGGGTGGGAGAAGCTCAGAAATGCGGTACCTTTTACATCCAGCGGCTTATCGAAAATGCTGAGGCTTTTGTCGCCGTCGTTATCGACTTCAAGGGATTTGAGGCGAATTTCGCGGATACTCTCTTCGCCTTGGCTGTTGCGCAGGACCATGAGCATGTCGGCCTGCATATCCCCCCAGCCCTCGTCACGTGCTTTTGATTCTTTCGAGATCGTTAGACCTTTTTCAGCTTGTGCGTCTGTTTGTGCCATCAATGGCGTTGCAACGAGAAGGGTAGCCATCAACGTTGATAGAGATGTCATAGCTAAGTTCATGCGTTTGCTCCAGAGTTTTGTTTGTTGCGGCTGCCTTTATCCAGCAGCATTAGCAGCGGTGGGAGGAATAGGAAGTCAACGATTAGCGCGATAAAGATAGTGATGGCGGTAAGTAAGCCCATATCCGCGTTCACTTTAAAGCTGGATTGTGCCAGTACCATAAAGCCAAAGACGAGCACCAGTGTGGTAATCCAAAGCGCGCGACCAACGCTCGCAAAAGCGTAGCGCACCGCCTCGACAGGGTCTTTGCCACGGTGAGTTTGGGCATAGCGATACTTGCTCAGGAAGTGCACGGTATCATCAACCACAATACCCAGCGTCATGCCCGCCACAACCGAGAGCGCTAGGCCGACTTGGCCGTCGATAAAGTACCAAAGGCCAAAACCCATCGCCGCAGGTGCAAGGTTTGGCAGCAGGCTGATGAAGCCATAGCGCACCGATTTGAGTGCGACACCCAGCAGCGCTGAAATCAGGATCAGCGCTAGGGTAATACCCCAGAGCATACTTTCGATGTTGCGCTTACCGATGTGAGCGAACATTAAACTTGGGCTGGCCACATGGACTTGGTACTGGGGAGCGTTCTCGTCAAACCAATCATAGATACGCTCTTCTAGCAAGATCTGGTCGTTACTGGTGATGTTCTCGAAGGTACCCACGATACGCAGGGATGATTTATCAACGTTCAACTGGTTGTTGAGGTCGAGGCCATAGGGCAGCGACATTTCGTACAACAGCAGGTATTGGGCAGATAACTCCCGTGACTCTGGCAGGCGGTAGTAAGACTCATCATCGCCATGCATGTTTTTATTTAGGCGTTTGATGGTGTCGGTCAGCGTGTTGACGTGATCAGTTTCAGGTTGTTGACGTAGCCACTCGCTAAACGCTTCCGTGGCATGCAAAAATTCGGGTTCATTAATGGCACTGGATGCGCCCGCATCAATGGAGATCTCCATAGTAGTCATCCCCGACAGATTATCTTGCATGTAATCTGTCGCTTGGCGGAATGGCACAGACGTATCGAAGTATTTTACGAAGTCGTCATTTAGCTCATTTTGAGGCACAAACAGTAACAAGCCGATGATGACAGCAGCCATACTCGGGAGCAAAACTTTACGCTTGCTGATAACAAAATCTGCGAGGTAATCCAGCTTGTCCGAATGCCCCTCTTCACGTTGTTTAACCTTCATGGGTAGCAACATCAGTAGGGCTGGGAAAAGCGTGATGGAGAGTACAAAGGCGATCATTACGCCGCTGGCTACCATATTACCGAGGTCGCGGAATGGCGGTGAGTCTGAGAAGTTCATGCTCAAGAAGCCGATAGCGGTTGTGATACTGGTGAGGAAGATGGGCCCAAAGTTGATACGCAAGCTGGTTTCCAGTGCGTTCTTTTTCGTCGCTCCGTGGCGCATTTCGTAAAAACAGGTGGTTAGGATATGAACACAATCTGCCACCGCAAGGGTAAGAACCATGGTTGGCACGCTTGCCGTGGCACCAGTTAAGAAGATGCCTCCCCATCCTGCAAGCCCCATCGTTGCGGCAATGGTTGTGATAATGATTACAACGGTCGCTAATGTGCCGCTGATTGTTTTCAATAGAAATATCATACTCAGTACCACCATGGCGAACATGAGTGGAATGAGTGTCATTGCATCGTTCTGAGATGATTGAGCGAACGTATTGTTCATCACCACCATGCCTGATAGGCGCAGTTCCAAATCAGGGTTGGCGGATACGAAAGCATCGCGTACCTCATACACTTTGCTCATAATCTCGGGTAGCTCTTCAACAGGATTGACGCCTGGGAGTTGTACAGTCACATTGACGATAGTGACGCTGCCGTCGGGCGATACAATCTTATTGACCAGCAATGGCTCCTTGGTAGCGACCGCTTTAAGTTTTGCCATATCGGCATTGGGCAGGTCTTCGGTTTCTAGCACCAAATCCTCAACAATTAAGTCATCCTCCTCGGCGACGGTATGTTGATAATTGGTGATTGAGTCAACTCGGTTCGAGTAGGGAATCTGCCAAGCGCTTTCGGTTAAGCTATGGATTGCGGCAAGGTGCTCTGGAGTGAAAAGGTCGCCTGATTTGGCAGACACAACAAATGCGACGTTATCGCTTTTGCTGTAAACCTTTTGCATCGACTCGAAAGCCGTTAGTTGCGGGTTCTCCTCACTAAAGAACACGCGGTAGTCACTCTTGAACACCAAATTTTTCCCTCCCGCTGCGGCAGCAACGATCAGCAATAAGCTGAAAAGAGAGACGATAATGGGGTGGTTGAGTGCAAAGTGATAGATGCGCTCCCTCATAAAAATCTCCATTGATTCATCCTGCTTGGGTGCTCGGCAAGGATGAGCTATCGGTTAAATTGCCAAAACCACGCCCATTTGGGCCAGTTGTTGGATCTCGGTTTGAAAAATATCGGTCTTAATGCGTTCGATCAGTGCTGACCAGTCATGCTGGTCGGAGCGGGGGGAGAAGTTGAGACCATCGAGCAGAATATGCATGCCGTTCATGGTTTCCTCTTCGATCAACATACCTTGTCGTGCACTGCAGCGGTCAGTATCCGCATTGAGCAGTGCATTGGTCCCAAAAGACTGGCTCCAGCAAATGAACGTAATCTGTTGTAGGGTCAATGGGATTGGTGGGTTGAGTTCGCCGCGCTCTTGGGCGCTTGCAAAGATCTCTACCGCAGGTTTGATCAATCTGCCCTCTAACTCTAAATGTTCATTTTGCCGCGCGACTGATGCTTTTTCTGTGACACTATCCGTTTTTGCTGTGAGGACCAGCATGAACTGCGTCGGGCTTAACTTGGCGTAGAGCATGTAAGCGAAAAACATGCAAAGGGCGCGTTCGCGTGGAATGCCATCGAAGGTGGCGGCCCGGTCAAACATCTCCGCCAATATCTTCATGCCGCGGTTACAAAGTGCTAGCAGAAGGTCCTCTTTGCCGGAGAAGTGGTTGTAAACCGTGCCTTTTGAGTAGGGTAGCGCTTTGACCAACTTATCCATGGTGAGCGCCGCGATGCCCTCTTGGCTAATGAAATTGAGTGCGCATTCGAGAATATCGTTCTCGCGTTGGTCGAAAGCGTCTGCGTCGAGTGTTCTTGGTGACATAGGTTCTTGATGCTATAAATGACGATTCGTCAAAAATAGTTCAAAAAAAGGGCTGGGTAAAGCCCTTAATTAACTAATACGGCGTTTTAGGCCTCGATCAGCCATGATGCGCGTTGAGATCTCTTCGATTGAGAAGGTCGTGGTATTGATAAAGTCGATACCTTGTTTTTTCAGCATGCGCTCAACAAAGCGGACCTCGGCGTCACATTGATCTAGCGATGCATAGCGGCTGTTAGGGCGGCGCTCATGGCGAATCGCTGCGAGTTGGAAAGGATCAATTGTCAGGCCGTAGAGCTTATCTTCATAGGGCTTAAGGCAATCGGGAAGCGATTCCTTCTCAAGATCCTCTTCGGTAAGGGGGTAGTTTGCTGCCTTGATACCGAACTGGAGCGCCATGTACAGGCACGTTGGCGTTTTACCGCAGCGCGATACGCCCACTAAAATGATATCCGCCTGATCGTACTGTTTCGTGCGAGCCCCGTCGTCGTTGTCGATAGCGAAGTTAACGGAATCGATCCGCTCTTTATAGCGTGTTGCCTCGACAATGCCATGGGATTTGCCCACGGAATAGGAGGAGTCAACGCCGAACTCGCGCTCCATCGGTTTAATAAATGTAGAGAAGATATCGATCTTAAGAGCATCAGTGTTACTTAAAACCTGTCTAATCTCTTCGTTGACGATGGTGTCGATCAGAATAGGGCGCTCGCCGTCTTCGTGGTGGGCGGCTGAAATATCTGCAGCCACTTTTTCCGCTTTTTCTACGGTGTCGATGTAGGGCAGCGTGACTTTTTCAAATTCGATATTTTCAAACTGCGCGAGAAGGCTGTTGCCTAACGCTTCGGCGGTGATGCCGGTGCCATCGGAGATAAAGAATGCTTTACGCGTCATAGAGTGGTCACTCCATCCAGATACACGTGGGTTGGAAGAGTCTAAAAACGGAGAAGCCCAGCCAAGCAGCGAGTGCTTGGCTGGGTGTGAACGAGCTTACTGCGCCGAGTCTTGCTCTTGGCGACGCTTCTCGCGTGGGTCGTTTGCTGCACGGCGGCTGCGACGGCGACGGCGAGGCGCTTCTTCGGTCGCTTCAGCTTGAGCATCATCCGCTTCGGCTTGCTCTACTGATTCCGCTGGCGCTTCTGTCTCAGTTGCCTCAGTAGCGGGTTGCTCCTCGGCAGCTTCAGCAGGTGCGGCGGCTTCCGTTGCTGGCTGAGGCTCAGGTTGCGCCTGCGCAACTGCATCAGTTGAGGCTTGCGTCTCTTCTGCAGCAGGTTCTGGTGCAGCGTCCGTTGCTGTCTGCGTTTCTGCTTGCTCGGCAGTATCAGCGTCGTTTTCAGCAGCTTCTGGCTGCGGCTCAGCTTCGGCTGTCGTTTGCTCCGCTGCCTGCGGCGCAGCATCCGCAGCTTTAGACTCAGCTGTATCTTCAGTCACGACCTCATTAGTCGGTACTGCCTCTGCAGCAACTGGCGCTGGCTCTGCTTGAGCAGTTGTTTCTTGAACTGGTGCTTCAGGGGCGGAATCTGCCGGCTTAGGCTCAGCTTTCGTAACGTCTTTCTGCTCTTGCTTCTGCTCAGGCTTTGACTCTGGCGTTGTGTTGTCAGCTTTGCTCTCGATTAGCGCATCAGAATCAGCTACCAATGTACGTTTTGCGCTACGCTCGCCGTTTCTGCGGCGACGACCACGTTGGCGGCTGCGCGGCTTCTCGGCCTGCTTTTCTTCATCGCGGTTCGAGGACTCTTGCGTCTGCTCTTCGCTTGCCTTTTGCGTCTGTGCATCGTCGTTAGACTTATTACGAGTGCGGCGACGGCGGCGTTTGTTTGGCTTCTCTTCGCTTTGGTTATCTCCAGTACCAACGGCCTGAGGCGCTTCCTCAGAGGTAACGGTGATCACCTCATCTTGCGAGCGAGATGAGCGGCGGCGATCGTTGTTGTCACGCGAACCGTTGTTGCGGCGGCTCTTATTTCGACCACGGCGGTTGTCGTTACGGCCATTGCGCTCGTTACGCTGAGGCTTTTGCTCCTCTTGTGCAGGTTCTTCTTTCTCAGCGGCAGCACCACCACTGAAGAAGAGGCTTAGTGCCGAGAAAATACGGCTGAGTAGGCCTTCTGGCTTACCTGCATCGGTAGCAGCGACCGGAGCAGGCTCTGCTGGCGTTTCGGCTTGGACAGGCGCAGGCGCTTTCGGTGATACGCCTTTAACTGCGGCAACTTCGCGTGGCTTTGGTTTACTTGCTTGGATCTCTTCAGGCTCTGATTCTGGCTCAGGCTGCAGCGTGTAGCTTGCGTCATTGGTTGTGGTGATCGTGTGGTCATCACGCAGGCGTACAACCTCGTAGTGAGGTGTTTCCATGTTTGGATTTGGCACAATCACAACACGGACATTGTGGCGTAGCTCGATCTCATGCACGCCGCTACGTTTCTCGTTAAGCAAGAACGTTGCAACGGTAACGGGCAATATGGCACGAATTTGCGCAGTGCGATCTTTCGCTGATTCCTCTTCGATCAAACGCATGATTGAGAGCGCGAGGGATTCAGTATCACGAATGCTGCCTTGGCCATTACAGCGCGGACATACAGAGCCGCGAGATTCTGTTAGCGATGGACGTAAGCGTTGGCGTGACATTTCGAGCAGGCCAAAGCGTGAGATGCGGCCCATCTGTACGCGGGCACGGTCTAGCTTCAGCGAGCTCATCAGGCGGTCTTCGACTGCGCGCTGATTCTTGATTGGGCTCATATCGATGAAGTCGATAACCACCAGACCACCGATATCGCGCAAACGCAATTGGCGCGCGATCTCTTCTGCGGCTTCAAGGTTGGTCTGCAACGCGGTCTCTTCGATATCGCCGCCACGGGTTGCGCGAGCGGAGTTGATATCAATGGATACCAGTGCTTCAGTAGGGTCGATAACAATCGAGCCACCGGATGGCAGCTTAACTTCACGCTCGAAGGCCGTTTCGATCTGGCTTTCGATCTGGAAACGGTTGAATAGCGGAGTTTGTTCTTTGTAGAGCTTCAGCTTGCTCTCGTACGTTGGCATAACCTGCTGGACGAAACCAAGCGCCTGGTTATAGACCTCTTCATGGTCGATCAGTACTTCGCCAATATCAGCACGCAGGTAGTCGCGAATCGCGCGGATCACAACGTTACTTTCTTGGTAGATCAGGAAAGGTGCTGGTTTATCGCTAGATTCTTTGATCGCGTCCCAAAGCGTTTTTAGGTAGTCCAAATCCCACTGTAGCTCTTGGCCAGAACGGCCAACACCGGCTGTACGCACGATGATGCCCATACGGTCAGGTACTTCTACGCTATCCAGTGCTGCCTTAAGCTGATTACGCTCTTCACCTTCGATACGGCGGGAGATACCACCGGCACGTGGGTTGTTAGGCATCAACACGAGGTAGCGGCCTGCCAGGCTGACAAAGGTGGTTAGTGCAGCGCCTTTATTGCCGCGCTCCTCTTTATCGACCTGTACGATCACTTCCGTGCCTTCTTTGATAACATCTTTGATGCTTGGGCGGCTGCCGCGATCAGGCTGTTTGTGGAAGTATTCGCGTGAGATCTCTTTAAGTGGCAGGAAACCGTGACGCTCTGCACCGTAATCAACGAATGCCGCTTCAAGGCTAGGCTCTACGCGGGTAATTTTACCTTTGTAGATGTTCGCTTTTTTCTGTTCGCGGCTTTGGGATTCGATATCAAGATCATAGAGGCGCTGGCCATCTACAAGTGCAACACGCAACTCTTCAGGTTGAGTTGCGTTGATTAGCATTCTTTTCATTTTGAATGGGGTCTCAGTCTACAGAAAGTGCTTGCTACCCAATCAAAAGCCCCGGTGATTTTGTTACACGGTCAGTTTTTTGATGCGAATTAACAAGTGCCAGACGCTATAGATGATAGCGACTGCGCATGAATGCATACACAGTGGAGGAATCTAACAGCCAATGTTCTTCTTCTAAGTGATTGTAACTGCACGCGATTATTCTTGAGCGCAGGTTCTAGGCTGTAGCACATCTCCACCTCCAACATGACCCGGCAGAGTATGGTGGGGTAGGCACTTTCAAAATTTATTCATTTTCATCGAACCGCTGTGTGGCATGATCGGTGGAGCGACAATTCGGAGTTTCTCACGACGGCTCAACACCCGTTTTTTCTGCAAATAGCTAGAGCCAACGGTCAACAGCGGCGCTACAATGTAGCAGCTACGCATTATAGCATCAACTGGGAACATAGCTCGTTAAATGTCAGATAAACACGAAAATACTCAATCTGTTGAAAATCAAAAGGTTCGATTTGTTGAAGTGGATGAAGATCAGTCCGGTCAACGTATCGATAACTTTCTTCGTACCCAGTTAAAGGGTGTGCCAAAAAGCATGATCTACCGCATCTTGCGAAAGGGTGAAGTGCGCGTAAACAAAAAACGCATTAAACCCGATGGGCGCGTGCAAGGAGGCGATATAGTGCGTATCCCGCCGATACGTACCGCTCAAGTCACCGAAAAACCTGTTGCGAGCCAAGGCTTGCTTAATGAGCTAGAGAGCAGTGTTCTTTATGAATCTAAGGCGCTCATGATCATTAATAAGCCATCGGGTTTGGCGGTACATGGTGGCAGTGGTATCGGACTGGGTTTGATTGAAGCGATTCGTCAAATGCGTCCGGATGAGCGTTTCTTGGAGCTTGTGCATCGCCTCGACCGCGATACGTCGGGTTGCATAATGATTGCTAAAAAGCGCTCCATGCTGCGCTTTTTGCACGAGGGTCTGCGTAACAAGACGATCAACAAAATTTACCATGCATTGGTCGTTGGGCGCTGGGAGTCGCGTCATAACCACATGGATGCGCCGCTACTAAAAAATGAACTCAAATCGGGTGAGCGTATCGTAAAGGTGCATGCTGAAGGTAAGCCTTCGGTAACGCGCTTTAAAGTGCTACGCCGCTTTGCTGCACAAGCAACGCTTGTGGAGGCTCGTCCTGTAACGGGTCGTACGCATCAGATTCGTGTGCACAGCCAGTTTGCTGGCAACCCAATCATCGGCGATGACAAGTATGGGGTTGAAGCGGTTAATAAGGCGATGAAGGTCAAAGGCGTGCGTCGTTTGTTTTTGCACGCAGCTGAGCTGAATTTGACGCTGCCTGATGGCGAGCGTTTGCGTGTGACGGCGCCATTAAGTGATGAGTTAAGCGCTGCGTTGAGTGGTTTAGCGAGTAGTACTGAGACGGGATCCTCAGAGGTAGATAAATGAAGAAACAACAGATTTTTGATTGTGCTGACTCTATTCTCCGCTCGGGTGAGTTACCCAGCGTTGAGAGCGTAGCAAAGCGTTGTGGAATGGAAACAGATGAGGTTGTGATCGATTTTGCTGCATGGCAGAGTGCGCTGCCCACGCGAGTGCGGATGAGTGATCAGGATGATGGTATGTCACCCGGTGTCCCAGAGGTGATTACAGTTGCTGTTAGTCATATTTGGCAGCAGGCCGTGGACGAGGCGCGCCATCATTTTGAACGCAGTGAGCGGGAGGTCGGCGTCCATGAAGAGGAGAGCCGCAGAATATCGGATGACACCCTCAATGAGGTGCAGCAGCGCCGCCAAGAGTTAGAGAATCGTTTACGTGAACAGGGTGCTCGTTTAGATGAGTTAACCACGCAAAACAAAGCACTTGAGGCTGAGGTTTCGGTATTAAAAGCAGGTATCGCTAGCGAAACTACGATGCTGAAGCAGGAGGAGCAGATTCGTTCCAACTTAGAGCATGAATTAAATCACCTGCGCAAAACACACGAAGATACCAAGCGCACCTTTGATCAGCGTATCAAGGATGAGCAAAGACATACGCTCGAGGCGGTGAGTAAAGCGGAGGTGGATGTCCGCTACTATAAAAATGCGCTGGAGAAGCTGCGCGACGAGGTGGGCAAAAAAGAGTCTGCCCTAACCAAAGACATTCATGATTTGAAGGGTGAAATCGCTAAACGTGACGTTAAGCTAGAAACGCAGGTCACCCAGCTACGTAGTCAAGAGGATGAGCTGAAGCAGTTCAAGCATGACGCCGGTAATCAGAGTCGAGAGCTTGCCAAGGTAAACGCCTCATTATTGAGCGAAACCAACAAAACTAAGCGGCTTCAAGATCGTATTCAGGAGCTTGAAACCGAGATCAAGCGTCTTAATCAGAAGTACTTGCATGCGACCAGCGATTGGAGCCGCCGCGAGAACGTGATTCGCAACAGTTTGAAGGATAAAGACGACGAGCTTATTCGTGCTCAGGCGCGTGCCAGTAGTCTTGAAAAGCGAATTATTGGTCAGGATGAAGAGATTCGGCGCCTCAATGCCAAGATATAACAGCATTTGTATTTGGTCGGTTTTTTTATTCTTTACAGTTATATAATACCCTGTATTATGCAATGTTATTGATATCGGTTAAACAGGTAAGGTATTGCTATGAAGCTCCAGCAGCTGCGCTACATTTGGGAAGTTGCGCGCCATGATTTGAACGTGTCTGCCACCGCGCAAAGTTTATATACCTCACAGCCTGGTATCAGTAAGCAAATCCGGCTGCTAGAAGATGAGCTCGGCGTAGAGGTGTTTGCACGTAGTGGCAAGCACCTAACGCGAGTTACACCCGCCGGGGAATCTATACTTGAGATCGCGGGTGAAATTCTGCAAAAGGTCGAGAGTATCAAGCAGGTGGCGCAAGAGTTTAGCGATGAGAAAATTGGTAGCTTAGATGTTGCCACTACGCATACGCAAGCTCGCTATGCTTTGCCGCCTACGATAACGTCCTTTATGAAAGCTTATCCCGATGTTTCTCTGCATATGCACCAAGGTACGCCGACTCAGATATCGGAGATGGCTGCAAATGGTACCGCGGACTTTGCGATTGCAACCGAGGCGATCTCGCACTTTAGCGATCTGATCATGATGCCATGCTACCGCTGGAATCGATCTGTTGTTGTGCCAAAAGCCCATCCGCTTGCGCAAATTTCTAAGCTCACACTCCAAGATATCGCAGAACACCCAATTGTGACGTATGTTTTTGGTTTCACAGGCCGCTCTAAGCTTGATGATGCGTTCAACCGTGAGGGGCTAGAGCCTAAAGTGGTCTTCACGGCTGTGGATTCGGATGTGATTAAGTCTTATGTTCGGTTAGGTCTTGGTGTTGGTATTGTCGCGACAATGGCATATGACCAAGAGTTGGATAAAGATCTCGTGTGTTTGGATGCTAGCCACCTATTTGAAGAAAGCACTACGCGTATTGGGTTCAGGAAGGGCACCTTCCTGCGTGGTTACATGTACGATTTTATTCAAAAGTTTGCGCCCCATCTGACGCCAGAGGTGGTTAAGCAGGTGCAGGCGTGTAGTAATCGTCACGAGATCGACGCGCTATTCGCCAACCAGGAATTGCCGTTCCACTAAACCCGACGAATGCTGCATTGCATCGTTCCGTTTATCGCGCTAAATTGCCAGCTCTTTTTGAACAGCTAATAGGAGTAGCTTGTGGAGCTGGCGTGTCTTGACCTTGAAGGTGTACTTATTCCCGAAATCTGGATCGCTTTTGCGGAAGAAACAGGGATTGAAGAGCTAAAAGCAACAACCCGTGATATTCCCGATTATGACGTTCTGATGAAGCAGCGCTTGTGTATTCTAGATGAGCACGGCCTCACATTGCCGCAGATTCAAGATACGATCAGTCGCTTGTCTCCGCTAGAAGGTGCACGCGAGTTTATCGATTGGCTGCGTGAGCGTTTCCAGGTTGTTATTCTATCGGATACCTTTTACGAATTTGCTGCGCCGCTGATGAAGCAATTGGGCTACCCAACACTGCTTTGCCATAAGCTTGAAGTTGATGAGAATGGTCGTATCACAGACTACACGCTGCGCCAGCGTGATCCGAAGCGCCAATCTGTGCGCGCGTTCCAGTTGTTGAACTATCGCGTTATTGCTGCGGGTGATTCCTACAACGATACCACCATGTTGACGCAAGCTGAGTCGGGTATTTTGTTCCACTCGCCGCAAAATGTGATCGATGAGTTCCCTCAGTTTCCTGCTGTCCACACCTTTGAAGATCTGAAGAAAGAGTTCTTAAAGGCAAGCAACCGTTCGCTGTCGCTGTAATTTAGCGCTTAGAAAAAGCGCTACTGCTGGTTAGCTTTGCGGTAGCGCCCTTCATAATCGAATATATGTTCGGTTACCTTCATGTACTTTCCCTGTTTTCGTGCGATAACAAAATCAGGGCTCACCAGTACGTGCTCAAAACGTAACGCCTCTTCACACGATTTAAACTGCAATGGCTGAGTGCCTTGTGCGACCCGTTGTCCGTAAAGGCTATTGAACCGCTCTAAGCTGCCGGGATTGTCGAACCAGAAGGTTTCTTTCAGGCTTTCGCCTTGCTCACCGCGGTAGGTGACGACGAGCTTTTGATCCTGCTGTTGTAATGATAACCCGGCGCAGCGCAAAACTTGGGCGTCTTTTAAGCTCAAGGCGCGCTTTAGTTGATCATCAGGATCCACCAGTAGGTGCCCACATTGGTGGCACTGGCGGCCAGCAATATCGTTTTCGGCATTACACTGCGGGCAGGATTTAAATCTAAAGCGAAACTCGCAGCGCTCTGGCCCTGCGTCGGTTTCGGTAATGCGTTGACAGCGGCGGCCATAATGCTCAACAAGATCACCGTCAGCGTCGAGCTTCCCCCAAAAGAGGTTCGGATGTTCGCATAGCGGGCAAAATACCTGAACGGGCTGGGCATCTTTGTGGGGTTTTGGTTCGCCCACTTCCGGGCGGAAGAGGTCAATCTGGTTGCCGGTGTAATCGACGATGAGGCAATCGTTTTTATTGGGGTTTAGACGCAGGCCGCGGCCTATAATTTGCTGATAGAGACTGACCGACTCAGTGGGTCTTAGGATGGCGATAAGATCCACATGAGGCGCATCAAAGCCGGTTGTTAGAACGGAGACATTGACGAGGTACTTTAACTCCCGCGCTTTAAAACGCGTGATGTTTGCTTGGCGAATATCTGTCGGTGTATCGCCGGTGACAACAGCGGCTATCTCCTGCGGAAGGTAGCCTAAGATCTCGTGCGCATGTTCAATCGTAGCAGCAAAGATCATCACGCCGGCTCGATCATCAGCTAAGGTAACAAGCTGTTCAATAATCGCTTTAGTGACCCGTTTGTGGCGTCCCAGCAGCTCATTTAGCGGCTTCTCGGCATAGTGGCCATCACTATTTGGGGTCAGTGATGAAAAGTCATAGTGAGCTGTGGTCGCATCAACCAAGCGTGGTGGCGTAAGGTAGCCTTTCTTGATTAGGTAGCGCAGCGGTAGTTCGTAAATGCAGTACCCAAATGGGGGGCTCTCGACAGTGCGTGCGTAACCGCGATGGTGATACTGGTATATCCAGCCGCTACCTAAACGGTAAGGGGTTGCGGTTAGGCCGAGTAAGCGCAGGTTTGGATTGCTCGCCTTTAAGTGAGCCACTGTCTTGAGGTACTGGCTATCATCATCGTTGCTAATCCGATGGCACTCATCAACGATAACGATACTAAAGGGTTGCGTGAAGCGATCGAGATTGCGTGCGACTGACTGGATGCTCGCAAAGATAACCTTCTCTTGCGTATCTTTGCGCTTTAAACCGGCTGAAAAGATCCCTGCTTGCTCGCCCAGAGCGCTGAACTTCTCATGGTTTTGCTCAACGAGCTCTTTAACGTGCGTGAGTACCAGCACTCGGCCCTTTGCTAAACGGGCGAGCTCTGCGATCACAAGGCTTTTGCCTGCTCCGGTCGGAAGTACTATAACCGCGGGGTCTGGGCGTTTCCTAAAGTGAGCTAAAGTCGCAGCAACCGCATCCTTTTGGTAGCTGCGCAGGGTGTATCCAGCCATCAGAGCGTGCAGCTATCTCGGTAGCTATCGTTCAATTCAAGTGGAAGAATCAGCGTTTGAAACTGCAGTGCATTTGCGGATGCGCAAAGCAAGTTGCGCTCGGTGGTATTTTGTTTGTACTTGGCGCTGTACTCTGCGTTGAACACGGGTTTACCTTGAGCAATAAATACGCTCAGTGCTTCGCATTCATTGTATTCAAAACACTGCTCGTTTACCGTGAAGTCAAAGAGGTCAACCAGTTGAGCCGCGTTCTCGCTGTTGTTCTTGAGTCCAATCGCTAGGTCGCGTGCGTGGGCTTGCTCAGCCAGAAAGCGATGGTACTCGATCTGGTCGGCGCGGCTGATCGGAAAGCCAGGATCATTTAAATAGGCATCAGTGTTATCGGGCTCAACCCCGTCACAGCCTTTGCTCTTCGCAAGATCAAGGCGTGCTAGCATCAGCTGATGCACCTCGCTTGAGCGAATATCCAACCAGCGTTCGCGGTCCCATTCAGGCAGTGCACTGCCGATGGCTGCTTCAGGGAAGAGGGCTGCATCCTCACGCCATGCTTCATGGCTGCCCGCCGAGAAGTAACAGATCACTTTTTTTCCAGCAACTTGTAGTGCTGCAATCTGCTCGCTTGAGGTATTGAAGAGGTCAACATCGTAAAGCTCGACGGAGTAATCTGTATTGATGTCGCCCAGCAATTGCCAATGCCAAGAGGTATTGATGCTTGGCTGATACCAGGTTTTGACGACCGTAGTGCTCTCACTTCCGCCACCGCCGCCCCCGCAGCCGGTTAAGATCAGGCTTGTGGTGCAGACAATCAGCAAGAGAGGTGTCAGCGATTTTGGAAGGCGCAGCATAGATTGGGTTTCCTTAGTTACAGCTGAGGTCTGCTGTATTGTTTGTTATCTGTTTTGGAATTAAGGCGTACAGTTGCCCGCGTTGCTTCATATGTCCTGCCAGTTGCTCGGCGCGTTCACCTCTGCCAAAGAAGACATCGGCTCGCACTGGACCTTTGATGGCGCCGCCGGTGTCTTGAGCAATCATGAGTCGTTGATACGGCTGTTTGCTCTTTGGCAGCTCGGTGTCGACCCAAACGGGCGTTCCTAGCGGGATGATACTGCGATCGACCGCAATACTCCGTTCTGGCGTAAGTGGGACATTAAGCGAGCCACGCGGCCCATTTTCCATGTCGTGTCTTAATGTAAAGAAAATATAGCTAGGGTTAAGGTTTTTAATCTCATCGGCTTTTGCAGGGTTGCTCTCTAACCACGCGCGAATACTTTGCAATGATATATCTGCAGCATCAATGTAGCCGCGTTTTACCAGCGCTTTGCCAATAGCGTAGTAAGGTTGTCCATTTTGATCGGCATAGCCGACGCCCACCAACGAGCCATCCGGTAATTCAACTCGGCCTGAGCCTTGAATATGCAAGAAAAATGCTGCGTTAGGGTCATCGATCCAGAGTAGCTCTTCCCCTTTTAGTGGCTGCTTGGAGGAGTCGATCTCTTGGCGGCTGTAAAAAGGAACCACTCGGTTGTTCTCAATACGGCCCCTTAAGCGCTGCTTCTTCAGCTCCGGCAGTCGGTCGCCAAAATCGATCGTGAGCATCTGTTCTGGGCGTTTATAGAGAGGGTAGTGGTATGTTGTATCACGATTAAAACTCCCTCTCAGAGTGGGTTCGTAATAGCCTGTAATAAGGCCCTCATTCTTGCCTTGTAAGCCAATCAGCGTGTGGGGTTGAAAGTGCTGTTTTAAAAGCGCGCTTAAGGCGTTGTTGGTGTCAATTTGGCCACTGGTTAGTGCGTCGCAAGCGGTTTTCCAGTGTTCTGATTTCTTGGCTAATCGTGGGCACTGATGCTCTAGGGCTTGTTTCGCTTCGATGAGGTTATCTGTATTCCACCCACGCAGGTTATCCCAGCACACTGCAGGACCTAATCCGGGAGAGGGAGGTGGTGCAACTTTGCCACTGCATCCGGCCAATAGTGCCATGCCAGTCAGTAGCGCTAGGCGAACAAATAGTGGTCCCATGATTCTCCTTTATTATCTCATTGAAGAGAAGTGCCAGTGTAGGCGTGCATCTTGCTTCTTTCGTTGTTGGGTTGCAATAGTCGGCTAAATTTATCCGGCTTTTTGCAATCATTAGCGAGCTGTGATTTCGCAAAGCTCTGTGTGGCTGAGGCTTAAAGCGCCAAATGCTGGGCATTGAGTCAGTCGCTTTGGAGGAGTGTGGGCGCAGTTAGTTCAAGGGAGAATGAAGGTATACACACGATAGAGCGGCAGGCATTTGCCTGCTATCTATCTTGTCTTGCCGCTTCTTGGAGAAATATATGATTATTAAACAATCTAATATTCAGATGTCCTCGGAACATCATTTCAGCGCAGCAACGCATGAGGTTGTCGAAGGGCAGGCAAGTCTGTTTGATCTGATGTTTGCTCAGGCAGGCTCAGCAGAAAACGCTGAACCACGAACCGTTCCATCTTTGCTGGTGTTGACTGACGAGGGCTATAAGTTTCGTGAAACCACAGCGGATGAGCAGAACACAACCTTGGCTGAGCAAAATACAGCATCGAAGCTGTTTGCGGCGCTGTATAAAGCGTTAACGGGAAAGGAGATCCCTAGTACGGAATTGCCAGATGCGGATGCTGGAGATACCGGTGGTGTCGTCAATGATGAAAATGGTCGGGTGCAATTTTCTGAAGCGACGCGCGGGCTGGGTGTCTCGTTTAAGGTGTCGATGGAGGTGGGTGTGACTCAAGTTTATCAGGAGCATGAGTCGTCTCAATTCCAAGCCGGAGGTGTCATCCAAACGGCAGATGGGCGCGAGCTTGCAGTCGGATTATCGGTGTCGATGTCCCGTTCGTACGAATCCAGCAGCACCTATCGTGAAACGCGTGAAATCGAGTTTAAGGACCCGTTGATGTTGGCGTTTGACGGAGATGGTGTCGAGCTTGATGATAAGCGTTTTGAGTTTGATATCGATGCTGATGGTGAGAGCGATTGGCTCCACTATTTAACGGGTAATGATGGTTGGTTGGCCTATGACCGCAATGGTGATGGAACGATCAATGATGGCAGTGAGCTTTTTGGCGGATTGAGTGGCAACGGCTTCCAGGATTTGGCAGCTTATGATGATGACCAAAATGGTTTTATCGACGAGGCAGATGATATCTTTTCCAGTCTGGGTATCTGGCAAAAAACAGCTGATGTTGATCAGCTTACCTCGCTTAAAGATCGAGATGTCGGGGCCATCTATCTAGGATCTCAGCAGACGCCTTTCACTATCAAAGATGATGCAAACGAAACGCAGGCTCGTGTTGCACGATCGGGTATGTATCTGACTGAATCGGGTGAAGCTAAGGCCATGCATCAAGTTGATATGGCGGTGTAGTGATTCCCCTTTGAGCAAGACGGCTATTGTAGGCTTTGTGCCTATCGCATTAAACTAGCGGTAGTCTTGCTCAAAGGGTTTGGTATGAACAACCGATTACGTAGTTGTATTGCTATTTTGGCCATGTTTGGAAGTGTGAGTGCTGCCGCTGATGCGAAGTCCGCTGTGGGTTTGCAGCAGATGAAACAAGCATCTGAAATTGGTGCAAGTTGTACTGGTTTTTATGATGGGGTTTACGCGCTGCTGCATCGTATGCAGAAAGATGCGGATTCGGCGGGGCTGGAGCAGCTAAAAATGGTCTGGCCGGGGATCGATCAAAGCAGCGTCTTTCGCCAGTCTACGGCGTCTATGCTGATGACCGATATTTTCATCGCTAAGATAAACCAGTCGTTTGATGTTGATCCACCCATGACGCTGCAAAACTTTAGTCAGCAATATGTTGAAAGCCGTAAGAGTACGATGGACTGGAAACACTCTATCACAGGGAACGCTATCCTCGAGCGAATGCGAGATCAGTGTGAGCAAATTATCCGCATTTCAGTGGAGCGTGGCACGCTACGTGAGGGGATGTTGAATAAGGCAATAAAACAGCGCGCTAGGGCGTTAGGTATTGAAGTGGATGGTGTTTGAACAATAACAAAAAAGGTGCCTTGAGGCACCTTTTTATCTGCTTAACTCACTATTTGGCGAGCTTCTTGGCGGCGGGCATATTCTGCGCCCACACGGCAGCCGTAAACACCGACTTCGCCTTTCCAGCGCATCCATGTGATGAACTGGCCTACGGCCTCGAGAGCTTCACCAAAGCGTGATTGCTTCTCTTGCATCTCATCAAAAGCGCCCATTGCCTGTAGCTCAGCTGCAATACGGCGGTCGTCAGCAGCATTACCTGTAAAGTTCATGCCATTTAGGTTCATAACAACACTCCAGCGTGTTTATTACTTGGTTGTCGAAAATTTGACCAAAGTATAACGCGGTTTGTTGCATTGCACAAACATTTCTAGTGAGCTTGTGCAACTAAACCTTCGTTTAAGAGTGCGCGAATGCCTGCCCGGTCTTCGTCGCTGAGGCGATCTTCGGCAAGTGCTGTATCCACGTTGCTGTTGAGCAGTTCAAAGCACTCAGCTGGGTTGTCTTCGAACTCGGCTTCAGCCAAGCTAACATGGCCTAAAAGGTAGCTAGAGTAGAAGCGGCGGTTATCGTCATCTTGTTGTTCTTGGTTTAGCAGCCACTGGTAAAGAGCAGGGCAGTTAAAGTCTTGCATCGTTATAGTTTTTCCAAAGATTTGAGTTGCAGGGCATACTTTTTACCGTCCGGCTCGGTTTGCTCCAGTTTGACGATGGCATACTCCAGTGTTGGGGCAAACCAGATATAAGTAATGCGGTCTGAGTTCTTGCCTCTTTCCATTTTAACCTTAACGGTTTCATACTCGCCGGCAGGGGTTGTGACACGCTCTGCATCAAGAATACTGAAGTGATAAGTTTTCAGCTTGCCACCATCGGCGACTTGGTAGGTGAAGGGCCCTTGCTTTTTATTGATCAGATCAAGCCGCATCTGGAGCTGATAACTCAGTTTATCTTGTGTTAGCGCCGGGATGGCCATCTTCCAAGGCTTGCCCTCAACGTTGTTGCTGACCTCTAGGGCGCTCCAGTCAAAGTCCAGCTCAGCAAGGCGCTTCTTACCCAAGACCTTGCGTTTGTATCGATACGCAAGGGGTGTGATTTGTTGCTCAGTTACCGCTACTTTGCTCGATTCTTTAATCGATGCCACTAGCGCAGCTGCTTGGGTTTCGAAGTGCCATTGTCCATCTTCAGTTTTGGTTAGCGAGCGCGTCACGTCACCATCTAGCGCCACACCAACGTCCCATTTAGAAGCATACGTGGCTTTAAAGGGTGATATTGGTAGCTCTTGGGCAAGCGATACACTGCTAACAAGTAGCGTTGTAAATAAACCGGCAGTTCTTATAAGCATGGGCAAGCCTCCGAGTCGTTAGGCAATCTAGTCTTCGTAAGGAACTGTGAAACCGTTGGCAGGCAAAGGTTCCCCATCAAGCAAGATAGCGCTATCGGTGACCTCTAGTCGCCCGTTGCATAGCCATTCAACGGCGAGCGGGTAGGCGACATGCTCCCGCGTATGAACTCTTGCTTGCAATGTATCTGGGGTGTCATCCGCTAGGATAGGCACTTGAGCTTGAATGAGGAGAGGCCCACCATCGAGCTCTTCAGTTACCACATGAACGGTGCAGCCATGTACCGAGTCGCCATTTTCTAGCGCTCTTTGATGGGTATGCAGCCCTTTGTATTTGGGTAAAAGCGAGGGATGAATGTTGAGCATACGACCTACGAAATGGCTAACAAAGCCTGCCGACAAGATACGCATAAAACCAGCGAGTACGATAAGGTCTGGTTGCTCGGCATCGATAACTTTTTGTACTTCACCATCGAACGCCTCACGGCTATCAAACTCACGATGATCGATGAAGGAAGTAGGGATGTTTGCGTTGCTTGCGCGTGTCAGCCCGTAGGCGTCAGCTTTGTTGCTGATGACGCGTACAATGTTGCCATTGATGCGGTTCGCATCAATGGCATCCATGATCGCTTGCAAATTTGATCCGCTACCGGAGATCAAAACAACAATGCGCTTTGCTGGCATTGGGTTACTCCCCATCAACCAGTTCTACTTGCTCTTCATCGCTCGCGGCATTAGCGATTTCGCCAATCACCCATGCCTCTTCGCCAGCTTCAGCTAAGCAGTTCAGCGCGTCTTGGGCTTGCGCTGATGGCACGCAGATCACCATACCAACACCGCAGTTAAACGTGCGATACATCTCTTTGGAGTCAACATTACCAGCAGACTGAAGCCACTGGAACACGCCCGGGATAACCCATGAGCTAGTGTTGATCACCGCTTTTGTATCTGCAGGTAAAACGCGTGGAATATTCTCTAACAGGCCGCCACCAGTGATGTGAGATAGAGCGTTAACCTGTACTTGTTTCATCAGTTTCAGGATAGATTTCACATAGATGCGTGTCGGCTCCATCAGAGCGTTGCCGAGTGTTGTGCCATCGATTGATTGCTCAAGATCAGCATCAGCAACTTCAAGAATCTTACGGATCAATGAGTAGCCGTTTGAGTGGGGACCGGAGGATTTAAGGCCGATTAGCGTATCGCCTGCAGCAACTTTAGAACCGTCGATGATCTCTGACTTCTCAACCACACCTGTGCAGAAGCCTGCGAGGTCATAGTCGTCGCCATCGTACATGCCAGGCATCTCGGCCGTTTCACCACCCACTAGCGCTGCGCCTGCAAGCTCGCAGCCTTTACCAATACCTGTGACCACGTCTGCGGCAGTATCCACGTTCAGCTTGCCTGTTGCGTAGTAATCTAGGAAGAACAGCGGCTCTGCGCCGGCAACAACAAGGTCATTCACGCACATGGCAACCAAGTCGATACCGATCGTGTCATGTTTGCCAAGGTCCATTGCTAGGCGCAATTTTGTGCCCACACCATCAGTACCTGATACCAAAACGGGTTGCTTGTAACCTGCTGGGATTTCACACAGTGCACCGAAGCCTCCAAGACCACCCATCACCTCCGGGCGAGCAGTGCGTTTTGCAACGCCTTTAATGCGATCAACAAGCGCGTTGCCTGCATCAATATCAACACCGGCATCTTTGTAGCTTAGGGACGTTTTGTCAGAACCTGTAGACATGGACTCTCAACCTTATCAAACGGAAAATGCACCGCGCATCGGAGCGCTTTTGGCTTGCGATGGCAGCGTTTAAAAAATTAGGCGCTATTTTAACAGGTTGCGGGTATGCCCGCTATGCAAGTGAATACATAAAATGGCCGGCTCCGATACGCTAGGTAAGATCAGTGAAGCGGCTATAAGTAGGTGATATATCGTTTAAACGTGTTACCCTTCGCGACAACTGATCAGTGGAGTTTGTAAACGTGGGTATGGATAGTGTTTTTACATCGCAAAAATGGTTTTTGCTGATTGTTGTGGCCGCAGTATCGTTTTTGTTCTATCTGCTTGGGCCGATACTGTCGCCATTTTTAGTGGGAGCCCTGCTCGCCTATCTTACAGACCCCATGGCCGATCGCCTTGAAGAGATGGGCGCGTCGCGCACATCGGCGGTGATTATCGTCTTTATTGTGCTGGGCGCTTTCTTCTCATTAGCTGTCTTGATGGTGTTACCGAAGTTAGGCCAGCAGATTCAGCTGATGATGCAACAGATCCCACAAGTGATTGATCTTTTTGAGAATAAGGTCTTCCCTGCGCTACAAACCTACCTAGGAACAGATGCCCAAATCGGTGACTTCAGCATGATTAAAACGCTGATTGCAGGCAACTGGGAAGAGACCGGCAATATAATGACGCAGCTTGCCAAATCTGTGACTAAGTCCAGTTTGGCGGTAATGGGCTGGATCGCGAACCTGCTTCTCATTCCTGTTGTGACCTTTTATCTGTTGCGTGACTGGGATGTGATGATGGCCAAAATTGGCCGACTACTGCCGCGCAACATCGAGCCTAAAGTGACGATGCTTGCAACAGAAAGTGATGAGGTGCTGGGTGCCTTCATCAAAGGTCAGCTGTTAGTTATGTTGGCGCTGGGTACAGTTTACGCGGTTGGCTTGTGGCTAGTGGGTGTGAACCTTGCGCTACTACTCGGTATGTTGGCGGGCCTTGCGAGTATCGTGCCTTATATGGGCTTTATCGTGGGTATTGTGGCTTCTGGCGTAGCCGCCTATATGCAGTTCCAAGACCCAATTATTTTGGTTTGGGTGGGTGTAGTATTTGGTATCGGCCAAGCGCTTGAAGGGATGGTGTTAACGCCGTTGTTGGTTGGCGACCGGATTGGCTTGCATCCGGTTGCGGTGATTTTTGCGATTATGGCGGGTGGTCAACTATTTGGTTTTGTTGGGATTTTGATTGCACTACCCGTTGCTGCCGTAATTATGGTATTTTTGCGTCATCTGCACGATGGTTATAAAAGAAGCCATCTTTATGGTTCGGAAAAGGTGGAACCACCTGAAGATGAGCCAGAGTACGAACAGGAAAATATCGTTAATGAACAGCACTAATGCACCGCAACAGTTACCGTTGGGTGTGTCGCTCAGAGATGAGGCGCGTTTTGAGAATTACCAAGTAGGGGATAACGGCCTTGCTTGCGGTATGATTCGCCAAGCCGCTGTTGGCGAGGGAGAGCAGTTTCTTTATGTTTGGGGCAGCGAGGGCGTTGGTTGCTCGCACCTGCTGCAAGCCGCTTGTCATGTTGCAGAGCCACTTCGCCGTCCCGCCGTTTACCTGCCCATGAGTGAAATTATCCACTTAAGCCCAGTCATTCTAGAGGGGATGGAGCATCTGAGCTTAGTGTGTATCGACGATATTCAGTTGATCGCAGGGCACGGGGTTTGGGAAGAGGCGGTATTTCATCTATTCAACCGAATTCGCCAAGAAAACAACACACTGATCGTCGGTGGTAATGCGGCGCCGCGGCAGTTGCCGATCGCGCTACCTGATTTGGTTTCCAGACTGAGCTGGGGTGTTGTATTCCAGTTACTACCGCTGGATGATGAAAACAAAATTGAAGCGATCAAGCTACGTGCTAATCTGCGTGGCTTTAAATTGCCTGATGATGTTGCCAAATACCTCGTACACCATGCCAGCCGCAGCATGAATGACCTATGCCAAATGCTGGATCACCTTGATAAAGCGTCCCTCACGGCGCAGCGTAAAGTGACGATCCCGTTTATTAAACAAGAGATGGGGTGGTAAAACCGCGTTGCGAGCATCAAGCGCTTTTTCTGTTGTAGGCGACCATCCCGATTTCGTTGTTATCGATAAGCCGCCGGGCATCTCCTTCCATAAAGATGACAATGACACTGGGCTAGTGATGCAAGTGTCGGAGCAGCTCGGATGTGAGCTATTCCCGGTTCATCGCCTTGATAAAGTGACATCTGGTTTGTTGCTGTTAGCGAAAAGCTCGGCGGCAGCTTCGTTGCTTTCTGCTGCCTTCGCAGAGCGACGGGTTGATAAATTCTATCTTGCTATTAGCGATAGAAAACCCAAAAAGAAACAGGCGATCATCATCGGAGATATGGTTAAAGCGCGACGCGGTTGTTGGAAGCTCACAAAAACGCGCGACAACCCTGCTGTTTCACGCATTGTTAGCGGTGCCTTGATTGCAGGAAAACGTTTGTACTGTATCCGCCCCGCAACTGGTAAAACGCATCAAATTCGGGTGGCGTTAAAGAGTATTGGCGCGCCGATCTGTGGCGATCTTGCATACGGTGGTACGCCGGCAGACCGCGCTTACCTTCACGCATGGCAGTTGCACTTTAACTATTTGGGCGAACCCTATACTTTTCGTGCTGACCCAACAGTTGGCGAACTCTTTTCTGGTGGCGCGCTTGATACGCTATTAGAGAGCTGGGCGCAGCCAAATGCGCTGAGCTGGCCCGGAAAAATGAAGGACTAAACAGAATGACACAATCAGAACGTATTGAACGCGATTTCACCGCGCGTGATAGTGAAGAGCAGCAAGCGTTTTTGCAGCAAACGTGGTGTGATAACTGCCAAGCTGCTGACCTTGGTATGCACACCCCCATCGAATATGAGATCGAAGGCACGATCTTCGTCGAGGGGCGCTGCAGCCGCTGTGGTGAGCCTGTTTACACTGAACTAACCGATGATGACATTTAGTTAAGAGAGTCCCATGAGTGTAGATCTGCGTTTTGGTGGCATTGTCCGATTATATGGCGAAGATGCGTTTGCTGCGTTTCAGAATGCACATGTGTGTGTCATCGGTATTGGAGGCGTTGGATCATGGGTTGCTGAGGCGCTAGCGCGCTCTGGCATCGGTGAGATTACCCTCATCGACCAAGATGATGTATGCGAGACGAACATCAACCGTCAGATCCACGCAGTCACTGATACCGTGGGCCGCGATAAAAACACTGTCATGGCGGAGCGTATATACGGCATTAATCCTGAGTGCTTGGTGCATGAAGAAGCGTGCTTTATCTCCAAAGAGAATGTCGCAGAGCTTATTGATGATCGCTTCGATTATGTCATTGATGCTATCGATAGCGTTAAAGATAAAGCAGCTGTCATCGCTCATTGTCGTCGGAATAAGGTTCCTGTCGTGACCGTGGGCGGAGCGGGTGGACAGGTCGATCCAACTGCCGTGACTGTGGTTGATCTTTCCAAAACGTATAATGATCCGTTGGCTGCAAAAACACGCTCCTTTTTACGCCGGCATTATGGTTTTAACAAGACCGGTAAGAAGTTCTCGGTTGAGTGTGTTTTCTCAACAGAACAGCTGAAGTATCCTCAGCCTGATGGCTCGGTGTGCAATCAAAAAACGGTAACCGACGGTCAAACACGCCTTGATTGCAGTGGTGGTTTTGGTGCCGCTACTGTCGTCACAGCGACCTTCGGCATGATCGCCGCGTCACGGGCATTAAATCGCATAGCTGAGCGCGCTAAGGCTTGAATTAGCCTTTTACAAAGCACCAGATTTCGAGCTATCCTTTAGTTGTAGTTAGTTGTGAGCTAAGCAATGCCTGACAAGCCGCTTTATGTTTAGCGCCTCATGTTACGAGCAGAAGGCAAGCGGATATGCTAAGACCACTTCAACCTCTTATGGCACCCTCGCAGAGCGGCTTTGGTGCACGCCTGCAGAGTGGCCTAACCTCACAGGAACCTGCCAACGAGGCACAAACCCCACTGGTCACCTCTGAAGAGCTGAAACTGCTGAAAGAGTGGCCAGTAGAGAACCTCACAGACATTCTCAATCTACCGGATGCTGCGTTAGATACGACCGCAGATGACTACCTCGCGTTTCATGAGCAAGCGGGGCGAATGTTCGAAACCATCGTGCCACTGATGAAAGATAACGCTGCAACAATACGCTTTGGTGTAGGCGGCGCGTCTTGGGATATTGGGATCCCTTTTGATCTTGATCGGGCAGCCCTTAATAACCGTTGGCGCTACGAGCGGCCGATTGCGTGCTGGGTACGAAAACATGCTCAAGAGATCGAGGCGATTGCCAAGCTTGGTCGCCCTTACGCGCTCGCTAGCGCCTCGTTAGATGTGCAAACGATGAGCGGCGTAACCCGTGAAGAAGCTGTTGAAACGGGTTGCTACGCTTCCTATTTGCGCCAAATCTACCTGCGTGCCTTTAATTTATTTGGTATCAACCCGCTGCCGGTTGAGGAGTTGGGTATTAACGGTATTGATCCTTGGATGCAAATCGTAGCGAGCCCTGCTATCGACCCAACGCGTTGCACCGGACAGCAGTTGCAGCGCTGGGCGAAAACCCAGTTTTTCACCCTGCATATTCCATTTGAGTGCTACTCGATTTTGGCGGGTTTGCCCAATAGCTTGTCCATTGCTGAGCGGATGCAGATGTGTGAATGGCGGGTGATCCTAGAGAAAGAACTGTCGCAGGTTTGGTTACAGGGCAATGATAGTGAATGGTTGGAAGCCACACTGAACTGTTTGCTTGATCCTGCTAATGCCTCTGCGAGCGCTTCCTAACGTTGACTACGCTTGAGAACGTTAAGCGGTGCACGGTGTGCGCCGCTCAACTACCCAATCCACCTAAACCGATACTCCAGTTTAATCCAAAGGCTAAAATACTGATTGCAGGGCAGGCACCCGGACAGATAGCGCATGATGCGGGTGTACCGTTTCAAGATGCCAGTGGCGAGCGTTTACGCAGTTGGATGGGGATCACGAAAAATATCTTCTACGATGCAACGCAGGTTGCCATATTGCCCATGGCATTCTGCTATCCGGGGAGGGGTAAAAGCGGTGATTTAGCACCATCCCCCGAATGTGCGAAGCACTGGCATGCAGCGCTCCTAAGCGAATTAACAGCCTGTGAGCTGATTCTTGTGGTGGGCAAGTATGCAATGCGCTATCACCTTGGTATCGTTAACCCTGCTGTCACTTCGGTTGTTGCTGATTGGAACTATGTGGGCAACTGCTATTTTCCGCTGCCCCATCCAAGTCCGCGCAACAATATCTGGCTGCGCCGCAACCCATGGTTTGAAGAGCGCTGCGTTCCGTTATTGCAGAATCGAGTACGTAGTATACTTGAGTATTAGATGATGAAGCACGATGAACTGTTAACTTATCTTAAAGCGATCCCTGGTAGCGAAGAAACCTTTCCTTTTGGTGCAGATGTACCCGTGTTTAAAGTCGAGGGTAAGATGTTTGCGTTGGTGGCTAAACGCGAGGGGCGCAGGTTCATCAACCTAAAATGCGATCCTCTCCATGCGGTGGAACTGCGCGACATATTTACAGCAGTCACAGCGGGTTATCATATGAATAAGAAGCACTGGAATAGCGTGGACCTAGCAGGGGACCTACCCGATGGCGAGCTTCTTCGCCTAGTGGACCACTCCTATACCTGTGTTGTGCAGGGCCTACCAAAAGCGGCACGTCATCGCTTGTTTTTAGCCCATGGTGAAGAGCGCATTATGCGCGGGCGCTTACGTGCGCTTAACCAATAGAAAAGACCAAATCCCTGAAGCGAAGATAATCGCTAGTCCTAACATACTCCACGTATCTGGTAGTTCGCTAAAGAGGAGTACACCCAACACCACTGCTGCGACTAGCTGCGAATACACGAAAGGGGCGACGACATTTGCATTTAGCCGCCGGTTCGCATCGATGATAATTAGGTTGCCGAGTGCGGATGCGAGTGAGCTTACCAACACTAAGCCGATGGTAAAGCCGTCTATCTGGGTAGGGAGCATCGACAAGCCTTTAGGCGCGAGCAGCAAACTGCCAAAGAGTAGTGTTGATAGCAGAATAACGCGCGGCCGGTAGGTGCCAGCGAGCCAGCGATTGGTTACTAGCATACAACCGTAGAGCGTTCCTGCAGCAAGGGCGAGCAATAGCCCTGAACTCATCCCAAACCCCGGCTTTACCACCAGTAGAACACCGCCGAAGCCTGCAAACAGTAGTAGCGAACGGGCCAGAGTGATCGGCTCCTTAAGGACGAGAGCAGCCAAAAAATACGCCACAATCGGGCCGATAAAAAATACGCCGAAGACATCACCAATAGGCTCTGTTTTTAACGCTGAAAGCATGCAACTGATAGCACCAGAAAATAAGCAAGCACGGAACACTAAGCGCCAATTAAAGAGATCACGCCACTCCGTTTTGGTCAGTCGGCTGAAGGGCAGTAAGCATACAAAGCCCACAGACAGGCGGCTCCACGCGATAAACAGAGGCGACATCCCCCCGATGGCTAAGATCTTACCCGCCGAATCCCCGAGGGGTATTAAGCTCATGCCGAAAATGATGAAAGCTACTGAAGTCCATCTGAGTTCCTGCATTCGTTAGGCGTTCCATCGTAAGGTAAGAAGGGGCTGTTGTTTATAACCTATCGCTTTGTGATGAGCAAACTCGCACGATGAATAGCGAATAAGGGTATCCACTTATTATTGATGGAATTTTTAGGCAGATTGCAGTATAAATTGACGTTTACGTTAAGGTCATAATAAAAGTAATTTAAAAGGACAAACCACATGCAAATTAAAGGTAGCGTATTTGTTATCACCGGTGGCGCGCGCGGTTTAGGCTTCGCAATGGCTGAGCATCTAGCTGGTCTTGGCGCAAAACTAGCGTTGATCGATATTAACCAAGATGAACTGGATGCTGGCGTAGCGAAACTAGCTGAAACGGGTGCAGAAGCACGTGGTTACCTTTGCAATATCACTGATGAAAAAGCAGTCGAAGATACATTTGCGGGTATTAAAGCGGATTTTGGCCGCTTAGATGGCTTGGTTAATAACGCGGGCTTAATGCGCGATGGTATGTTGATCAAAGTGAAAAATGGTGAGCTGGTGGGGCGTATGGCGCTTGATCAGTGGAAATCTGTCGTGGATGTCAATATGACCGGCACATTCCTATGTGGTCGCGAAGCGGCAGGTATTATGGCGTTACAAGGCGATGGCGGTGTCATCATCAATATCTCGTCTGTGTCGCGCGCAGGCAATATGGGCCAAACCAACTACTCAGCAACGAAAGCTGCTGTAGCCACGATGGTGGTGTCGTGGGCGGGTGAGCTCGCGCGCTTCGGTATCCGCACAGGTGGCATTGCACCGGGTGTTATAGCGACCGAAATGACAGCGCAGATGAAGCCTGAAGCGATTGATCGCATGGTGCAAGCGGTACCGCTAAAGCGCTTAGGCGAGGTAGCCGAGATGGCGCATACTCTGCAATACATTATCGAGAACGACTTCTTCACTGGCCGTGTTGTGGAGATGGATGGCGGCTTACGTATCTAATCACTTCTCTCTACCGGCTAGGAGCTCTCTTGGCCGGTCTCTCTTCTCTTTTCACTCCTCTTTTCTAATGCTCTTAAATTTAACACATGAGTACCTGCTTACTGTGTGCTTGAGTGTGCGCAATTGGTGAATACTTTTCGCTAAAAAGTCTTATAAATGAAAAAATACAATATTATTTCATTTTTGTTTCTCATACGCTGGCGGCCTGCTTACACAACAAGAATAACTGAGGTAAAAGATGGCAGCGAAACAAACAGACGCTATCGCAACGCCGGCAAGTTACGATCCCTTACTGGAGAATTACCCCGGGGCCGGATGGCAGCTTCCTGACTCTTATTGGAGTGCAACAACCGATATCGCCGCAGATAGTGGGGTGCTCAGCCAGCAGGAAGCCGCCGATGTTGCGATCATCGGTGGTGGTTACACAGGCCTTGCGACAGCCTACTACCTTGCTAAGACATTTAATCTCTCCTGCGTGGTGCTAGAAGCTAATCAGGCGGGCTGGGGGTGCAGTGGGCGCAATGGAGGCTTTGCCCTTAAAGCGGGTGGCCGTATGGGCTACCAAGCGATGATCAACCGTTTTGGCCTTGCTGGCGCACAAGCGATGTTCAACGAGACCTTTGCAGGTCTTCGACGCCTGCGTGAGCTTATTGACGATGAACGCATCGATTGCGAACCGCAAGCAGATGGCCATCTTTGGGTGGCGCACAAACCTGCGATGATGGAGACCGCTAAGTCTGAGGCTGAACTGTTGAAACGCGCTTTCGGTTACGAGACCGAGTTGCTATCGAGCGAAGCGCTAGCGCAACGGTACTTTAAAAGCCCAGAGGCGGCAGGCGCGTTGCGCTTCCCTGATGGATTTGGTCTGCACCCAATGAAGCTGATGCAAGGTTATGTGCAGATGGCGATGCGCCAAGGCATAAAGCTTTACCGAGCGAGCCCCGTTATCCACTGGGAAAGTGTTGAGGGTCGCCATGTTCTGCATACGCCTCAAGGTTCTGTCACTGCTGCGAAAGTGGTGTGCGCCACCAACGGTTATACCTCGCCTAAATTGCATAAAGGGCTAACAAACCGCACCTTCCCAGTGCTCTCTAACGTGCTCGTCACCGCGCCGCTTAGCGATGCGCAACTAGCAGAAACAGGGTTCAAGACCAATCAAATTATCACCGACACTCGGACGCTACGTTACTACTATCGTAAGTTGCCAGATAACCGAATTCTGATTGGCGGGCGCAGCGCGATTACCGGTAAAGATGCCCTCAACCCCCGCCATGATGAGATGCTGGTAGACAGCTTGCAGCGTAAGTTTCCTGCGCTTGAGCAGATCGGCATCGACTATAAGTGGGGAGGCTGGGTATGCGTCACCTACGATGATCTGCCCCATGTGGGTCAACTACCGGATGATAGCTCGGTGTTCTATGCCATGGGATATGGCGGCAGCGGCGTTTCTTTCTCATTGCAGGCGGGTTGGCGTCTAGCTCAGCAGATCGCGGGTGATAAAGAGGTACCCCCACTACCGTTTTATAACCAACCGCTTAAGAAGTTCCCCTTTGCACCCTTTAGGCGTATGGGCCAACGGATGCTGTACCAATACTTCCACCTACGTGACGAATACAAGTAAGGAGCTAAGCATGGCACTTATCGACCAAGTTGTGAGTTTTAACGACCATCCAGTACCGCTGCAGCCTTTTGTGACACCGCCAGAGCGCCTGATTGCTGGCGACCCTGCGCAAACCATCGCGCTATATACCAATGAGTTAGATGGCAAGCTGATTGCTGGCTTATGGGAGAGTGAGCCGGGCAAATGGGAAGCGGTGGCGCAAAGACGTGAGTTTTGCGTCATCCTTGAAGGCCGCGTGATAATTTCGGATGAGGCGGGTGGTGAAAAGGTCTATACCGCAGGTGATTCGTTTATGTTGCCGTATGGCTTTAAAGGTTACTGGGAAGTTACCGAATTTTGCCGTAAGTACTTTGTGATTCTGCAAGATTAATCGAACCGCAGCCGCAGGTGATGGCGGCTGCTGACCCTATCTTGATCTTTTGAGAGGCTTACGCCTCCGCTACAACGTCTATCGCCAGTCAACTGCTTTTATTAGCTGGTCACTAGCACGCGTTTGCAGACGCTATTGGTACAGCGCCTGAAGGTTGTTCAGACCTGCTTGGTAGATCCCACGGACAATCTCTGCCGCTTCTTCGGCGGAAACTCCATTCGCTTCGAAGCTTGAGCCCCATGTGACTTGCGCCGTGCCATTAGGGCCACGGGTGACGCTGATCGTGGAGTTATATCCGGAGACCGGTAAAGGGGATTTATCGATCATATAGCTGTACTGCTTGTCGCTTTGCTCGGTGAGCGTCTCCACAAATTGGGCACCGTTTTGCAACGTTAGGATACGAATATTGCCATCCTGAGTGCTGGATTTAACGGCTGGATGCCAACGATGAAGGCCGTTGTAGTCGCCCACTAAGGCCCAAACAGCGGCTGGCTGACTGTTTAGGGAGATGCTCTCTTTAACGCTAATGGTTTCAGCATGCAATGTAGATGCAGCTAGTAGTGATGTACCTAACACAAGAGGGGGGAGAAGCTTGTCCATGTTATGCCTTTTCTTATTGTGATGATGTTGCGATAAGACTGCCCTAGTGCGGGGGCTAAACCTATTCTTCTTGTGCAGCACACCTAAAGTGTCGGATAGCGGTAGCACCAAAGCGCTGTTTGGCTTATCCATTCGGGTTTAAACGCAAAAAGGCAAGCGGGGAGTAGGTAAAAACATCACTCCAACGTCTGAGAGATAAGTTTGTTTTGGTGTAGCACCTGATAGCGAGCATAGGTCTATCGGCTTATACTCAGGCTACGACTGGATCGTACGTTTCACGCGTATCCGTGTTTTAAATCGCCATGGTGACACGCGATCTTGCCGCGGCTCTTTTGCTTTTAACTCATCTAAGGCACGTTATTTTCACGTAGCTAGCTATAATGTGCCCTCCAAACAAGCTAACCAGATACCTCCATGTCGACGACAAAAGTAAAGCCGAGTTACTTTTCCCGCTTCCGCTATCTCATAGAGGACGAGCACGAAGCGCGAGCCTGCAAAGATATTGGTGAAGATGCCTGCCACGTGGTGCCGGGAAACGAGCGTCTCATGCTCTTGGCGCTCGTATTCAGCAAAATCGCTGATACTTTCGCTAGCGCAAAAATTGTCTTGCCTTGGCTAATGGCTGCCACAGGCGCACCGCTGTTTCTGACGTCATTACTGGTGCCTATTCGTGAATCTGGCTCAATGCTGCCGCAGCTGTTGTTAGGTGCCTATGTTCGGAAAAAGCCTATCCGCAAGGGCTTTTTGGTACTGGGCGGTGTATTACAAGCGCTGATTATTGCAGGGTTTGTGTGGGTAGCGATTAGTTTAGATGCGCTAGCGGCGGGTATCGCTATAGTATTGTTAACGGCGTTATTTAGTCTTGCAAGGGCAATATCGTCAATCGCTAACAAAGATGTTATCGGAAAAACTATTCCTAAGCAGCAGCGCGGTCGCGTCAGTGGTAATGCAGCCAGTATTGCGGGCTTGGTGAGCATTATTTTTGGCGCGGCGCTGATGTATGGCTGGCTCGATAACGGTGGCGAGCTCTATTTGCTGATACTCGCTGCGGCCTGTTTTGCGGCCAGCGCGCTGAGCTATGCACGCATACGAGAGTTTGCGGGCGCCACTGAAGGCGGTGTGAACGCGGTACAGGTGGCATTAGAGAACATTCGTTTGCTGCGCAAAGACGCGGAGTTCACACGCTTTGTTTTGGTACGTGGTTTTATGATCAGTTCGGGTTTGGCGGCTCCCTATTTCGTTCTGATGGCGCAGGCTCAGGAGGGTAGCGGTTTACACGCGTTAGGTCTGCTGATTGTGGTTAGCGGTGTTGCCAGTTTCATCAGTGGTAACATTTGGGGGCGTCTTGCTGATAGTAACAGTAAACAGCTGATTACCTTAACGGCGATACTAACGGTCATCGTCTGCGGTGTGGGCACTGCGCTGGCGGCGATAATTAGTAGTGGTTTCTACCTCTATCTAGGGTTGTTCTTCGTGCTATCAGTGGTGCACGAAGGGGTGCGCCAAGGCCGAAAAACCTACTTGGTTGATATGGCAGGCGGCAATAAACGCACCGATTATGTCTCGGTCAGCAATACGTTGATTGGCGTGCTATTGCTAGTGGTGGGTATTATCAGCGGTGCTATTGCCCAGTACTCGTTGGCGGCGGTATTAGCGTTTTTCACCTTACTTAGCTTAGTGGCTGCGGTGCTGAGCTCCCAGCTCAAATCTGTTTCTGAATAGAGGATACTCCCATGGAAGGCCTTCTAGCTGTCCGCGAACAGTGGTTAAACGCATTCTTGGCAGCGGACGTTCCGCAGCTAAAACAGATCGAAGCGGACGACTTTATCGCCGTCTCTGAGATGGGTATCGAAACGCGTGATACACGTTACGCCGCTATCGTTGCAAGAGGTGAAGCAGAGCGGTGGTTTAAGCAAAGTGCTGAGATCCAAGATATCGATGTGCGTGTTGTGGCACGAGGAGATCTTTATCAAGTGGTTGGCAGGAGCCAAGTGATCGCGAAGGGAAACGTGATACGTGATCTTTATATCAATGAGTTGTGGGGCAACAGGGGCGGACGCTGGCAAGTGCTGAGCTTGCACCTCTGTGAGGCGTCCACACCAGACGCCCTCTCAGAGGCGGAGCTAGTTAAACTCTGAATTTCTTTATTTCGTGCTCTAGTTGGGTTGAAAGGCGGGATAGCTCTTCACTACTTTGAGCAACCACTTCAGATGAGGCGGCGGTCTCTTTTGAAACGGTTGAGATATTAACGAGGTTTCGGTTCATCTCTTCTGCCACTTGCGTTTGCTGCTCGGTGGCGGCTGCAACCTGTACGGCCATATCGCGGACTTGGCACATATGCTCAACGATGCTGCTTAGCTCGCTACCGGTATATTTTGCTGTGTTAACGCTATCTTCCGCTTTTTCAGTGGATAGCTGCATCGATTGAACGGCGCGTTTAGTTCCTGAGCGTAGACGCTCATTCATATCACGGATCTCGCTGGTGGAGTTTTGGGTGCGCATGGCCAGCTGGCGTACTTCATCGGCGACGACCGCAAAACCCCGGCCAGATTCGCCAGCACGAGCGGCCTCAATGGCAGCATTCAACGCCAGTAGATTGGTTTGCTCCGATATCCCTTGAATCTCGCTTAAAACCTTGCTGATCTCTTCGGTATCCTGTTCCAATGTCCGTATTACCTGTTCCGAGTGGCACACCTCTTGGGAGAGTGACTGAATTTTTACAATTGTCTCATCAACGTTTTTGTTGCCGGTTTCTGCTTCATGGTCGGCGCGGTCGGTTGCTCTGGCAGATTCGGAGGCGCTTTTGGATATCTCTTGCACCGTTGCTGTCATCTCGTCCATCGCAACAGCCAACAGTTCGGTTTCCGAAGACTGTTGTGTTGCCCCAGAACTGGTTTGCTCAGCACTGGCGGCCAGTTGGGCAGAGTTGGTTTGCAGCTGATGGATGGATTGGCCAAGGCTTATAATCAGGCGTTGGAACCGTTCTAGCATGTCGTCTACGCTGCGGCTAACACGGCCTAGCTCGTCATGGGTGTCGATCTTAACCCGTTGCGTGAGGTCTGCTTGTGCCACTGCTTTCATTACGGTCTCGATACGTGCTAACGGGCCGGTGATGCTTTTTACAATAGGAATCGCGATGCCCAGCAAAATAGCTGCAATCACGAAGGCTGATGCGGCAAACTTAAGTAGTTCGTTACGAAATGCCTCATCAAGATCATCTATGTAGATGCCGGTGCCAATCACCCACGCCCAGGGTGCAAATGATTGTGCGTAGGTGATTTTTGGCTGCGGGGTGTCGAATCCTGGCTTTGGCCAATCGTAAGAGAAATACTCGGCTGCGCTCTGGCGTGCGGCGAGTTTTGCCATTTGCACAAAGATTGCTTCTCCAGATGCGGTGACAGTGTCGCTGAAGTTTTTACCGCGAACGCGACTATCGCTGCCATGGCCACGCATCGTGGCGTTTTTATCTAGCACGAAGAAGTATTCTTGACCCCGGTACTTCATTGTTTCTATGGCAGCGAGCGTGTTCTCTTGGGCTTCTGTTGCCGAAATAGTACCGCGCTGCACGAGTTGATATTGCTGCTGTGCAACACCTAGGGCGGTTTCCACAAGGGACTTGATCTCGGTTTTGCGTGCCTCCACCAGATCCTTGTGGCTAGAAAATAGCCCGAACAACTCGGTCACTAAAATCGCCAGTACTGCAACAATGACTAAAGTATTGAGCCGATTTCGAACGGAGAGATTTTTCATCGTGGTTCCTTCACATGGTTTGATGACTACAGCGACGCTTAGCAGAGAAGCAACTTACCTGTATGAGCGTTCAAGAAACAAAAGTAGCTGTCGAATCACAGAATGCCAACTAACATATGGTGCTAATTGGCATCACTTTTGACGCAAGTCAGAATTATGAGTGTCGTTTGCAGGTTACGAAAATGCCGTGGTGCATAGCTTAGTGATCAACAGACATGCTAACGTGGCGCTCGCGCTGATAGGCCACTTTGTTAGCAGGCCACTATCCTCAGCGTGAGTTTTGACGTGTGAGCCCAAGGAGTTTTTATATGGACCGATATTCTTACCATGAGGCACTTGATCGTGTTTTCATCCAAGCCAGTCAATTAGAAGCCGCTTTGGGTGAGCATCCCGTCATTCATCATCATCCCGAGGCAAAAGCGCTTTATGAACAAGCCTCTGATAAACTCGGCGCCCTGTATCAATTGCTTGGTGAGCTAAGTTTTCAGCAGGATCAAAAGAATTAAGTGGCCTATACGGCGGTGTTGAAAACGATAGCTGTGTGAGGTGAGCGGTGCTTAGTTCAGGGTAGAAGGGGGCTTGGTCGAGCGGAGATCTTCGATTTATCTGATTGTCTAGCTTAGAATTTTGGGCCTTTTGAGAGATAACAGGTTCGTGCAGGAGGGGCAGAGTATGGAAAGTTTGTATCGAATTATTCGGCAAGAGGAATGGCACGAAGTGCGTAAGGGGCAGTTCATCCCGCGCTGTGGCAATGATAATAACGCCGATCGGATCCACCTCAATGTGCGCGAGGCGGTCGAGCATGTTGCCGCGCTCTATTTCGCGCCTGAAGAAAAGCCGATGGTTCTGGAGATAAGCCCGCTGAGCTTTGCAGCGCAACTGGAGTGGCTTGAACCTGATGAGCACAAGCCGTGGCGTCAGCCTCTTGCGAATATCCCTCAATTGCCCATTGAATCTGTCGTTAATGTCTATGTGCTGATTCATCAAGAAGTTGATGGGCAGCGCACCTACAAGCTGGGGCCAGCCGAGCCTTCGCAGCAGAGTGATGGGCATTACACCGGCTCTTGTTTGTGTGGAGGCGTGCGCTTTTCTGTTGCGGAGTTCAGCTCTCAAGCTGCCAACTGCCACTGCAGCATGTGTCGAAAGTTTCACGGAGCGGCCTTTGGTACCTTGGTTGCCGTTGAGGGGCTACGTTGGTTGTCGGGGCGTGAGCTATTAAAAGAATTTACGGCTCCAAATGGCACGGTACGCTCTTTTTGCTCGTGCTGTGGTTCTAGTCTGGGCTTTCGCGTTAAGGGTGCTGAGCTGGACGAGATGGAGCTAGCGATCGCGACATTCGATTCCGAGATCCCCGTAACGATTGATGCTCAAATCTACACCGCTTATAAAGCAAACTGGTGTGTGCTGGACCCTGATCTGCCAGCGTTTCCAGATGGGAGAGACTCCTGAAGGTAGAGAGCGATAACGCATAATCGTGTGATTTTTCCGCAATTTTCAGACAAAATTGAAAAATTGATTGAATTTAGTGCGCTTGGGGCTACCATGCTCGCAACATTAACCCACAGAAAAGAAGTTGTTTTTATGTCTTTGCCTCCTTGCCCAAACTGCAGTTCTGAATACGTCTATCAAGATCAAGAGATGTTGATCTGTCCTGAGTGTGCCCATGAGTGGAACCCAAATGAGGTACCAGAAGAGGATGATGTCATTACAGCGAAAGATGCAAACGGCACATTGCTGGCCGATGGCGATAAAGTCACCTTAGTGAAAGATCTTAAGGTCAAAGGTAGCTCTCAAGTGCTTAAAATTGGCACTAAAGCGCTCATCCGTCGCATTGTTGAAGGTAAAGATCACCAGCTCGATTGCAAGGTGGATGGCGCTGGCGAAATGATGGTGACGGCAGCGTTTGTTAAAAAAGCCTAATGATCTATGCCAAGAGAGCGGGTAATGCAGCTCTCTTGGTTTTCCTGCCAGCTCTGCCTCTTCTTGTTGTTTCCATCTCTCTCCTACAGGGCCGCTCTTCAGTTTCCAGCCTCGCTTATAATCCCGTACGCACGGGGTTTTATGCTGTACTATCGCAGAAGCGATATCAAAATTTAGGTTACAAGGAGTGACTATGATCTATCCGATGGCCGCGATGGTGCTGCTGATCTTTCTTGTTGGGTTTTATGCCCTCGGTGCGCGTATTCGCGCGGTGCGTAGTAAAGCGCTCAGCATTAAATACTTCAAGCTGATGGGAGGAGAAGCGGCCCCAGATGATGTGGTTAAATCAACGCGCTGCTTCAACAATCTTTTTGAAGTTCCAACGCTCTTCTTTGCCGCGGGCGTGGCTGCGTTAGTGACAGGTGCTACGGGCTCTGCGATGCTGCTGTTTGCTTGGCTATTTGTCGTTTCGCGCGCCGTACAAGCGTTTGTCCATCTCACTGACAACAATGTCAGAGCGCGAGCGCTATCCTATTTTTCCTCTTTGATTAGCGTGGCGGTTATGTGGGTGCTGCTGGTGGCTCATGTTTCATAAAGGCCTATGAAAGGTAACTTTGTTGCCTTTCATGTCGTTACGTGAGGAAAATAGGCGTAGTATTTAGGGAGTTATTCATCTTTAAACCGCGCTCGGATCGCTAGAATTTCATCGATGTTTTCCTCGAATAGATCAACGAGCTTGGGTTCAAAGTGTTTCCCTTTTTGTTCGCGAAGATAGTCCAGTGTTTCATCGATCGGCCAAGGTTCTTTATATGGACGGCGGCTGGTGAGTGCATCAAATACGTCTGCTAAGGCGACGATGCGGCCCTCAATGGGAATTTCGTCTGCTTTCAATCCTTTGGGGTAACCCGAACCATCCCAGCGTTCATGATGTGTTAGCGCGACCTTTTTGGCCAAGCTTATCAGCCCGGAGTCTTCATCTCCCAAGATATCAGCGCCTATCTGTGGATGTGTTTTCATCACCGCGAACTCTTCATCGGTCAGCTTGCCGGGCTTTAGCATGATGCTATCGGGTATGCCAATTTTGCCGATGTCGTGCATCGGCGCTGCGTGCAGCAGCATATCGGCTTGGTGCTCGCTAAATCCGTAAGCGATGGCGAGCACTTTAGAGAAATGACTCATGCGCATGACATGCATACCCGTTTCGTTATCTTTGAATTCAGCAGCGCGCCCGAGGCGTTGGATGACTTGTAAACGGGTAGCTCGTAACTCATCGGCCTGAACCAATGACAGGTGCGTGCGAACTCTGGCCTCGACAACGGCAGGGGATACGGGCTTGGTGATATAGTCTACGCCACCAATCGCAAACCCCTGTGCTTCATCCTGCTCTTCGCTGAGTGCGGTGACGAAAATCACAGGTATTGCTGCAAATTCAGGATTTTGCTTGAGTTGCTGGCAGACCTCAAACCCGGTCATGTCAGGCATCATAATATCAAGTAGGATCAGGTTAGGGCGCTGCTGATCAACCACACGCAGGGCGTCGGCGCCGCTCTTGGCGAATACGAGCCGATAGTTGCCTTTGAGGATCTCTTTAAGTACACGTAAGTTGGCGGGTTCGTCATCAACTATGAGTATTGTTTGTTGCATACTTTGCATTTAGGGATGTCCTTGTTCTTTCTACTCAGAAGGCAGCTGCGCTAATAGAGCGTCAATTAACGCCAGTGCTTCGTCAAACTCGAAATCGTTTATCGCTTGGCTAATATACGTGGCTTTGTTTTCATAACGCGCCGAACTTGATGCTACGAGTTGCTCAAGAAGCGCTTCCTCAATTTCGTTTTGCTGGGTTGTCTGGCGCACCAATAGGAGTATGTCTTTGAATTGGCTGAGATTTGCAGACTGTTTAGCCGGCTCCGATGAGGGGGTGGTGATAGAGCAGTGGTTGCTAACTTGGTGTTGAACTTGCGCAAATAGCGCGTTTATTTCCGCAATGACTTGGGCGCTCTGGTGTGGGTGGCTGTTTAATAGCGCCTCGAGTTTTTGTATAGCACGCATCATGCTGGTTAGCGACAGGTTACCACAGATCCCCTTTAGCTTATGGGCTAACGCTTTGAGACGATCCCACTGTTCATCGTGGCACAGCGAGGATAAATCAGCGAACAGCGTGGCACTTTGCTCAACAAAAAGTGCGAGTTGCTTGTAATACGCGTCCTCGCTCCCCCAAAGAGCGATACCTTTCGTCTCGTCTATGAGCTTGCCATGGGAGTTGGCTCGTGTCTGTGTTGGCTGTGCAGCGATCTCCATTCCCATGACACGGGCAATTTCGTGGGTGAGCTGTGCCATATCGATCGGCTTATTAGCAAAACCTTCCATCCCCGCTTCTCGGGCTGCATTGCGGTCATCTTCGAGGACACTGGCGGTCAAAGCGATAATTGGTATCGTGGGTAGATCGTGATCACGCTCTTGTTTGCGGCGATTCTGGGCGGCGGTTAAACCATCCATAACCGGCATCTGGACATCCATAAGCACAAGGTCGATGGTGTGCTCAGACTGCATGCGTAACAGCGCTTGCTGGCCGTCACGAGCGGTCATAACGCGGTGGCCATCGCGCTCTAACAGCAGAGTCAGTAGCTCGATATTTTGTTGGATATCATCTACAACAAGTATCGTCATGGGTGGCAAGAAAACGCGGTTCTGTGCTTCATCTTGATGGGTGGTGCTTGCTGTTGATAGTGGCAGCACAAAGCGAAACGTGCTGCCGACATTTGGCTCACTTTGCGCACCGATCGTGCCACCCATTAACTCTACCAGCTGCTTGCTGATGGTAGTGCCAAGGCCGGTACCACCAAAGCGGCGGCTCATAGAGGCATCTGCCTGCGTAAATGGGTCGAATACGCTCTGAAGTTGTTCAGCTGTCATGCCGATACCGGTGTCTTGGATAACAAACTCTATATCGTCGTTTTCCAGCGGCGTGACCGTCAGCGTGACTTGACCTTCTTGGGTAAATTTCACCGCATTACTGATCAAGTTGGTGAGAACTTGGCGGATGCGCTCTGGGGAGCCTTGATAGCGGGACTTTAGCTTGGGTGACATATCCGCCATTAGCTTGAGTCCCTTGGTGCGGGCTTGTAGCCAAAATGTCGAAACGACGGCATCCACTTCTTCAATGAGAGAGAAATCGCGAACTTCGAGTTCTACTTTGCCTTTTTCGAGCTTAGCGCTATCGAGAACATCGTTTAGAAGGTGCAGTAAGGATTTCGCAGATTGGTTGATCGTCGTGAGCTGGCGCTGCTGCTCTGGAGTAAGAGGTGACTCTAGAAGAATGTCGCTAAAGCCAATGATTGAGTTCATCGGCGTGCGAATTTCATGGCTCATATTGGCCATAAAGGCCGCGCGAGCGGTTGCTGCTTGCTCTGCTGTCTCTTTGGCTTGCCGCAGTTGCTGCTCCATTTCACGACGTTCGGTGATGTCCCACACAAAGCCATCAAGCCAGACATCCCCTGATACCTCATCGGTTATCATGCGGCCTTGTTCAATCATCCAGCGCAGCTGACCGTCGCGTGCGATGAGGCGGTATTCGATATGTAAAACCCCCTCTAGCGGCGATGTATTTTGCACTAAGTCCCGGTCGTCAGGGTGAACGATGTCGATGTACTGTCGTTTGGGTTCGCTGCCAAGAAAGTCACTGGCGGGAAAGCCGGTAATCTCTTCGATGGCGTCGCTGATAAAGACCATCGGTTGGTGAGTGGTATCCATACAGCGATAGGCGACACCCGGTATATTTGAGATGAGAGAACGGAACTTCTCTTCGTTTTCACGCAGTGCATATTCCATTTGGATGCGCTGACGAATATCGGTAATGAAGGCAACGAAGAAGTCGTCACTGCCAACTTTGACATGGCCTATAGCAAGGCGGATAGCGACGCGGTAGCCATCTTTGTGAACGGCTTCAACCTCTCGACCCTGTCCAATAATGCGTGCCTCTCCCGTCTCTAAGTAGCGCGTCAGATAGCTATCGTGTTCGTGGCGAAGGGCGGCAGGCATTAGCATTACCACGTTGTTGCCAAGCATCTCCTCGGCACTCCAACCTAGTAAACGTTCGGTGGCTTGGTTCACGCTGATAATGTGCCCGCGGCTATCGATCGTAACAATGCCATCAACCGCCGTATCCATCATAGCGAGCAAGCGTCGCTCGCTTTCAAGTGCGCGCTGAGAGCTATCTTTGTAGCGATAGATCAGGTTCAAACCTAGCACTAAGCTGATGATGACAAAGGTGGTGGCGCCAACACCAAGGGCTAGGTAGATCGATATCTCTGAGGTTTGCTCGCTTAGCTCAAGGCTTGGAGGACGTACGAAGCGAGCGGCTGCCATACCGGTGTAGTGCATCCCCGAAATCGCTAAGCCCATCACAATGCTGGCAAAAAGTGTTGCAAGGCTCGTGGGGTATTTGGTTTTCCAAAGTGTATGTAAGCCGAAACGAATCCATAGCGACAGCATCGCCATAACCACGGCGACGATAATGGACAAAGCAAACATAGGGAGGTTGTAGCGCAGTAGTGGTGCCATCTCCATGGCCGCCATGCCGGTGTAATGCATCGTACCGATTCCTGAGCCAACCAGAACGCCACCGAGCAACAGAGGAAAGAACCCTTTCCTATGGCTATTGATATAGTTAAGCGCTACCCACGATGCACCGATACCGGGTAACAAAGATGCGAGTGTCAGTTGCCATCCGTAGGAAACATCTGTGCATAGGTCGAACGCGAGCATCCCGATAAAGTGCATCGTCCAAATAGCGCCGCCCAAGGCGATACTGCCAACCAAAAGCATGGTTTGCTTACGTATCGTGGATTGAGTTTGTGCCGTCTGTGAGGCGACAAGCAAACCCATAAATGACGCGAACATTGCAATGAACACTGACAACGCAACTAACCAAGGGTTGTAGTTTCCGTATATGAGAGTGCTGTCTGGGGGGATGGTAAAGAGGGCGGAGATCCAATCGAGCATAACGATCCATTACTGCATAAGATGTGCTATCAAGGATAGCTTAAGACTTGGAACTTAAAAGTGTTTTATGACTTAATGATTGAAATCATGATATTACGTTAAAAATGGCGGCAAAGCAGAAAGCAATGTGCGCAAGTTATGCTACACAGGTGCGGAACATGAAGCGCATACGTGTGTGACATATACGATAATGCCCGCTTAAGTCGGGGTTGAAGGATGGTAAGTTGACTTTAAGAAATATCATTATTTTGATTGCGCTGGCTTGTGGGTTCATGTGGTACAACAAAGAAGGGCCTGCCACGTATGGCCCCGGTATCGTTGCGCCGAGTTCGCCAGTGCAAAGAGACTTTTCCGCGCCCCCTTCGTTCACGTTTGACCGATATTCGATTACTGAGCTAGCGAGCTTTGATATCGAGGCACGCGTGCTTGGGCGTGAAAATTACAGCAGTGATCGAGGCGCAGAGCTTTCGCCTATGGATCTGGCGCTTGGCTGGGGCAGGATGTCTGATGAAAGCGTTTTGGCGGATATCAACATTCGCCAATCAGGGCGCTTCTACTTTTGGCGGGTTGATGCCTTTCCTATTCCTCGCCAAGAGATCGAAACCCATAGTGCCAATATGCACCTCATTCCCGCGAATGATGATGTAGCGCGTGATATGGATGAGATCCGAGAGGGGGATGTTGTTCAGTTATCTGGTAGTTTAGTGCAGGCAACCTCAAAAGATGGTTGGGTATGGCGCAGCTCTCTCACACGTAATGATACCGGTAATGGTGCGTGTGAGCTTATTTGGGTTGAGCATGTCGATATTGTGCGACGTTAGTCTCAGTAGCTAAGAAATAAAGGCGCGCCAAGGAATGCTGCAGGCTAGCTCGTGCTTTCGTGCATGCCAGTGCTGATTGAAGGCTTCGCTATACTATTCTTGATAGTTATGTAGGAGGACGACGGATGAGAGGTGAGTTTCTTAAAGGGGTTTTATTGTGTGCGTTCAGCACGCTGTGCCTTGCCCAATCACCCTATTCGGGTGAAGAGCTGCGTGAGATTAAAGCACTCTCACCTGAGCGTGTTGTTGGTTATAAGGAAGGGCAGGGCTTAGGGTATGCGAAAGCTGCCGAGCTTAATCACTATCCTGGGCCTCGGCACGTACTGGATTTGCAGCGCGAGTTGAACCTTTCCGGCGAGCAGCTAGAGCAGACTGATGTGATCTATCAGCGCATGCGGGCGCGCGCCAAAGCACTTGGGCGCGAGATCCTAGATCTTGAGTATGAACTCAACCGACTTTTTGCAAGCCAAGCTATTGAAGAAACAGCTTTGCGAACGATTCTTGAGCAGTTGGGCCAACTGGAGGCGGCACTGCGTTATGTGCACCTTAATGCCCACCTTGAGCAAACACAGTTGCTATCGCAATCACAGCGTAATGAATATGATCGGTTGCGTGGCTACCTAGGCGGCAGCCCCAATAAAATGCACCATCATAGCTCGCATCATCATGAATAGTTTATACCGTTATCTTCATGTTATCGCTTATCAAGAGCAAGAAGGGTTACCCAGTGTTGTTAAAGTCTCTTCGGCTGATCACTCGTATGAAGATGCGGGCACGAATGTGACGTGTACTGCATCGCGGTATGAGTTTAGTGATGGTGCGATTATCTGCTGTACAGAGGAGTCAGATGATGACGAAAATGATGCGCTTTGTGCAGAATATTGGCTGACCTATCGTGTGCTTGAGCACCCTGAAAATGTGATTGAACCGGCCATGAAACAGTTTACGAATCGTTGCCAACAAGCATTCTGGTTAAAAATGCAGGCGGTATCTCGTTAGAGGTAGGTAAAAAAAGGCGGGGTAGACCCGCCAAAAGGAAGTATTCTTTTGCAATAAAGAGTGCCTGCGCACTAAGCGGCAATGGCCTCGCTGATCACGTCGCCATGATTCTCTTGCTCAACCAAAGCATGATGCAGCGCTTTAATCGCTCGCTCGTAATCGCTCTGTGCAACAATGCACTGCATCTCGACTTGGCGAATAGTTTGGTGCAAAGCAACCACGTTAATACCGGCGTTTGAGAGCGCAGAAATAGTGCGTGAAAGGATGCCTTCAATCTTCAAATCTGAGCCGATGGCTGACACCATGGCTACCTTCTGAATCTCAACCTCTGCGTACTGGTAGGTCTCTTCTATCAGGCGCACAAGGCGATTAACCATTTTCCGGTTGCCGGCAAGGTAAAAGGTGATACTGTTAGCGTCGGCTTCTTTGTTGACCATTTGCAATTTCAGCTCTTTGATAAGGCGGCTGATGGCAATGTCATGTTCGGGGGAGCCAAGCATCTCTTGATCAAACACCTGAATGGCAAACACATCATTTCTTCCGGCGATGATCTCGACGCATGGGTTGGGGTTGCAGTAGTCGTTATCGATGATTGTACCCAAATGATCCGGCTCAAAGGTGTTCATCACACGAATCTTGATGCCTGACTTACGTATGCCTTGGGCAGCTTTCGGGTGGATGGCTTCCATCCCTAAGTTTGATAGTTGGTCTGCAACATCAAAGTTGGTTGTGCCAATCGGCACAGCGTTATTCGGCCCTACGATGCGAGGATCGGCACTGCTAAGGTGAAACTCTTTATGAATAATCGCTTCGCGTGCGCCGGTAATAGAGGCGATCTTAGAAAACGTCATTTCGCTGTAGCCGCGATCAAATGTTTTCATCAGCTTCTCTTGGCAGTTTGCGTAACCGGTCGCGATCACTATCTCTTTGCTGCAATCGATACCACTGAATGTCTGGGTAATCAGTTGATCAATGGGTAGTTCGGTTGCTTGCTTCCAGCCGGTTAAGTCCACAAAGCGTGCGTTCACGCCGTGGGTTTGCAGTAGCAGGGTGGAGTTGTAAGCACTGTGCGCTTCGCCGATGGACGCGAGCATTTCGCGCACATTGGCCAAGTGTTGTTGTAGTTGGAAGTGCCCGTATGAACATAGTGCGTGCAGGTTGGTCATGCAGTTTTTGACTTCGCTGACACGGGTGCGGATGAAGCTATTCGCTTGGGCGAGCGTGGCACCAGAAAACATCTCTGTATTGATATCTACCAGTTGCTCTTCAACCTCTGAGAGCATTTCTTGCCATGCGTAGGGCTCTTCAGCCTCGGCAAAGCAGCTATATACACCGGCTTCCCCGGTTTTCTTGTGTTCAAGGAGCCGGTCGGTAACGCCGCCATAAGCGGAGACGACAAATATTCGATTAAACAGGGTGTTGTTGCTCTCTTTTAACCAGATGTTCTGTAAAACATCTTGGTAGCGGCTCATTGATGTGCCGCCAATTTTCTCTACAGTATGAGACATAATAATTCGTGATGTACCTATTCGTTGGCTTGTGACTGGCAGGGTTGAGGGTGTTCTCAGAGAATCGGATGATGCTGAATATGCTCACCAGATTCCCTGATAGTTTGAACCCCTAAGCTTTTAAGAGGCTTCCTCTAGTGGGTAAACGCCGTTTTCGTCGTGTACCTCTTTACCGTTTAAAGGGGGATTAAATACACAAGCTAACTTTAATTCGGAGTGGGCGCGTAGCAGGTGCTCGTCGTGCTTATCCAAGATATAGATCGAACCAGGCTTGATAGGGTGGATTTTGCCATCGGCTAGCGTCTCCACTTCTCCTTCACCGCTGATGCAATACACGGACTCAAGGTGGTTCTGGTACCAAATGTGCGACTCTTTTCCTGCGTAGATGGTGGTTATATGGAACGAGAATCCCATGTTGTCATCTTTGAGTAGCAGGCGTGTGCTCTCCCAGTTTCCATCAGGTGAAACCACACGGCGCTCGGATTGTTCTGCATCTTTAAGTGTTCGTAAAATCATTGCTCAGTCCCTCTTTTAAGACGCTTCTTGTAGGTAGACAGTATCGAAATAGCAGTTGTCCTCTGGGATCTCATCCTCTTTTGCGCACACCTCTTTAATGGCGCTCTCGACAATATCGATCCCTTTTTCTAGATTTTCTTGCTTGATGGTAAGCGGGCAGAGGAACTTAACCACTTGGCCGTCTGCGCCACTGGTTTCGATAATGAGCCCGTTCTTAAAACACTTTTGGGTAATCTGGGCGGCCAGTTCGCCACTTACACAGTTAATGCCTTGGAACATACCGCGACCACGGGTGGTAAAGTTGCCCTCACCATATTGCTCCACAATCGCCTCAAGGCGTTTGGAGATGTATTCACCTTTGGCTTGAATCTCTTGGGCAAACTGGTTATCCGACCAAAACGTGTCGATGGCAGCTTTCGCGGTGATAAAAGCAAGGTTATTGCCACGGAAAGTACCGTTGTGTTCACCCGGCTTCCATTGGTCGAGGTCTGGGCGGATCATCACTACAGCGAAAGGTAAACCATAGCCGCTGAGCGATTTCGACATTGTGATCATATCCGGCTTGATGTCTGCTCCCTCAAAGCTGAAGAACGAGCCTGTTCGCCCGCACCCGGCTTGAATATCATCAACAATGAGCAGTACGTCATGTTTACGGCAGACCTTTTCGAGGTTCTTTAGCCATTCGAAGCTTGCAGCATTGATACCACCTTCTCCTTGGACTGTCTCGACTAACACGGCAGCAGGTAGATCGATACCGCTACTCGTATCGCACAGAACCTTGTCGAGATATTCTGTCGTGTCGACTTCGTCTCCGAGGTAACCGTCAAATGGCAAACGGCTGACACCGCCAAGTGATGTGCCTGCTGCGCCGCGATGATGCGAGTTACCTGTGGTGGCGAGCGAACCTAAGCTGACACCGTGGAAACCGTTGGTGAATGAAATAATATTCTCACGTCCGGTCACGTTACGTGCTAGCTTCAGGGCCGCTTCCACCGCATTAGTCCCGGTGGGGCCGGTAAACTGCACAACATAGTTCAGATCACGCGGTTTCAGGATCTTGTCGTTTAACGCGTGTAGAAACTCCTCCTTGGCTTTGGTGTGCATGTCTAAGCCATGGGAGATGCCATCTGACTCGATATAGTGCAGCAGGGCGGGTTTGAACGCGTCGTTGTTGTGCCCGTAGTTAAGGGTACCGGCGCCTGCTAAGAAGTCGAGGTACTCGTTACCTGCATCATCGTAAAGAAATTCGTTTTTTGCGCGGTTGAATACGCACGGAAATGAACGTGCATAAGATTGTACTTCTGATTCGATCTTCTCAAAGATTTCCATGATCTTTCCTAAATAATGTATTGCTTTAATGCGAAAGTGTTTGTGGCTGCATCGGGCTTATCTGAGGTGGGCACCCGACTGGCTGTGCGCCTTGATTGGGCGCAGCTGCTTGGCAGGCCCAGCGCTGTAAAGCACCTCATCTTCATGCTCGGAATCAAGGTGGCGACCGCTTTCGAAAAGCACACGTGTTTCAACAGGCATGTGGTGATTCTTGAAAAAGGTCTCGAAGAGCTTTTGAGATGCGTGGTTGCTGGGCGAGATCGTCGTCTCCATGTGAGTCACGGTGGAGTTGCGGTTAAAAAGCTCACTCAGCATTGTGCTAGCGATACCAAGGCCGCGGTACTTTTCGTCTAAAGCAACCTGCCAAATAAACAGGGTGTTGGGGGCGTGAGGCTTGATGTAACCAGAAATAAAGCCTGCGACCTCTCCGTTATCGCTCTCTGCGACAATGCACGTTTCGGCGAAATCGGTGCACTGTAAAAGGTTGCAGTACAGCGAGTTTTGATCGAGCGGCGGACAGCGGCGGATCAGGTTATGAATATCAGGACCATCGAGCGACGATGGTTTGCGATAGTGAATGTTGTGCATAGTATCTCAAATGTTTTGTTTATCGAATATTTAGTATTCGTATATATTTTAAAACATGAATGCTTCGTTCTTTCAACCCGAATATCGGCTTTTTATTAGGGTTTTTCGTTATTTATAGCGAGATTTTATTATTTTTCAGATTAATTTGTTTTGTGTTTCTAAGTAGATATTGTTTGTGTTTCTAAGTAATGGCGTCGTGTGAGGAGATTAGGTAAAATCCTTGCAAGAATGATGAAAAGAGCATGTTTACGATGGAAAAGAGTCAGGAAGCGCTGGTATTGCTGCGGCAAATTTTTCGCTCTGCCGATATGCAAGAGAAAGAGATCAGCCGCAGTACCGGATTAACATTGCCGCAATTGATGACGATGCAGGCACTGCGCCACACCGCGCCTATCACAACCGGAGAGCTCGCCAAAGAGGTTTCGATAACTCAGGCGACTGTTACCAGTATTTTGGATCGGTTAGAGAAGAAAGGCTTAGTAACGCGTGAAAGGGGTCTTGAGGACAAGCGCAAAGTTTGGATCAACCTCAGCACCGAGGGGTGGGAGTTGATGAAGGGGGCGCCTACAACGCAGCAGGATATGTTTACCCGTCGCTTTGATGATCTGCAAAGCTGGGAGCAATCAATGGTTATCGCAGCGCTAGAGCGTGTTGCGTTCATGCTAGATGCTCAGCACCTGGATGCTGCCCCTATGCTCGATGTGGGCCAGATCGATAGAGCCGAAGTCGGCAATAAGTAATCCTATTAGCAGTATTCTCTGCACCCGCGCAGTACGCGAATATCGGTGAACTATTTTGCTCTGTCGGCCGTATTAGCGGTAAACGGACAGAAGGATACCGAGTTGGCTACTGCGCTCTACATTCCCACGCACGACTTGCGGATTCATGACAACCCTTGTTTAACCCGAGTGGCTCAGTTCGATACGGCATGTATTGCACTGATCTATGACCCCCGCTGGTTTAAGCCAACTCGCTATCAAACGAAAAGCATTGGGCCGAAACGCTGGAGCTTTACGATACAAGCGATGGAAGGGTTCCACACCGCATGTGAGGGCCTCGGCAATAAGCCTGTGCTTCGGACGGGGGAGTTCGTCGCAGCAGTCAATCGGTTGGTGCAAGAGAGCGGAGCGCAAACGCTGATTATGTCTCGCCCGGTCGGCTGGTATGAGTGCGAACAGCTGATTTCGATCCAAGCGGCAAATCCAGCCCTGCAGATCGAGATGTTTGATACATATACGCTTTTCTCAGAAGGAGCTCACACGTGGCTTGCAGAGAAGTTGCCTCGCCAGTATACGCCGTTCCGCCGATCAGCGGAGCAGGCTGATACAGCTGCACCTATGGCTGCGGTTGAGTCTTTACCGCCCAGCGCGTTACAGAGTGAAGATGAGTGGAGCTTTGCTGCACAGGATGTTTTTAGCCTAGATTTTATCGGCACTGAGCAAGCGGGTCTTGAGCATCTCAAACAATATTTACACTGCGGTGCGGCTAGCCATTACAAGGAGACGCGCAATGCGCTTTCTGGTTGGAGTAACTCGTCAAAGCTCTCGTTATGGTTAGCGTCGGGAAGCCTGTCGGTGCGCTATGTGTGGCAGTCCATTGCTGAATACGAACGCACTCACGGGGCAAACGAATCGACACAATGGTTGTATGTCGAGCTGCTATGGCGGGAGTATTTCCAATGGCTGGCAAGAAAACTTGGTACTCAGCTGTATCGCTTCCAAGGTATCGCGAAGCGCCAACCGTTAACCAGCTTTTATGCTCACCGGTTTCGCGCTTGGTGTAGTGGGACAACGGGCGAGCCGCTTGTGGATGCGATTATGCATGAGCTTGCGCAAACAGGTTATATCTCCAATCGTTCGCGGCAGATCGCAGCAAGTTATTGCGTTAACGAGCTGCAACTCGACTGGCGCTATGGCGCAGCATGGTTTGAACAAGAGTTGGTTGATTACGATGTAGCCAGTAACTGGGGCAACTGGCAGTACATCGCTGGGGTGGGTGTCGATCCGCGTGGCGGACGCCGCTTTGATATCAGAAAGCAGGTGGCACAATTTGATCCAGAGGGCGATTACGTCAGGCATTGGCTTGGCAGCGAGCTAACGAAGAGCGTAGCACTCGATGTGGTTGATGCTGCTGACTGGCCGTTAGCACGGTAACCTGCCATGGAGCCAATCAGCGTGGTGTGGTTTAAGCGTGACCTACGTTTGACCGACCATGAGCCGTTGGTTGCGGCCATCGCAGCGCAGCGTCCTACGTTACTGCTTTATATCTTTGAGCCAATGCTGTTGGATGATCCGCATTACGAGCATCGCCATTGGCGATTTGTGTGGCAATCTTTGGAAGATCTGAACAAGCAGCTATCGAATTTCGGTACTCGGATAGTCGTTAGTTGTGGTGAAGCTTGCAAAGTCTTTACCGCCATTTATGAGCAAGTTCAGATTGAGGCGATATACAGCTATCAAGAGATTGGTCTTGCGAACACATTTGAGCGTGATCGCTTGGTGGCGAAGTGGTGTAAAAAACACAGCGTAACATGGTGCGAAACGCCCTATGGTGCGGTGGTGCGCGGAGCGAGTACCCGACAGGATTGGGATAAGCACTGGAAGGCTGTGATGCGCAACCCCTGTGCTGATCCCGACCTCGACCAGCTCAACGCTATTGAGTTGCACAGTTTGCCCGTGTTTACCCCGCCACCGGACTGGTTGGTTTGTGTGCCTGAGTTTCAGCTTGGCGGCCCTACCCAAGCGCGTATGACGCTCGAAAGTTTCTATGCTGAGAGGGGGCGAAACTACCAAAAAGGTATTTCAAAACCGCAGCTTAGCCGCGAAACTTGCTCCCGTTTGTCGCCCTATTTGGCGTGGGGAAATCTTAGCTTGCGCGAGTGCTATCAGCGCTTACTTGCCCACTGGAACGAGCGAGGTTGGCGCCGCGCGCTGGCTGCGCTCTCGTCGCGATTGCATTGGCATTGTCACTTCATTCAGAAATTTGAAAGTGAGTGTTCAATGGAGTTTGAGCCAGTGAATCGTGCCTATCAACAGCTCCACTATCGGAGTGGCGATAAAGCGGCACGCTATCACGCGTGTTGGGAGCAAGGTTTGACGGGTTATCCGCTGGTTGATGCGTGCATGCGCTGTTTAAACGCAACGGGCTATATCAACTTTCGGATGCGCGCCATGCTGGTGAGTTTCTATTGCCATCATTTGATGCTCGATTGGCGCGGTGCTGCGCGCTACCTTGCACGCCAGTTTTTGGATTTCGAGCCGGGCATCCACTACCCGCAGATTCAGATGCAGGCGGGCGTCACCGGTACCAATACTTTGCGCATCTACAATCCGGTTAAACAATCCCAAGAACATGATAGCGATGGCGAGTTTATCCGCCGTTGGGTTCCCGAACTGGCTGTGCTTCCCGGTGAGCTTGTGCATACCCCGTGGACGCTAACCCCCATGGAGCAAGCCATGTGGGGTATTACGCTGCCCGATGATTATCCCGCTCCCATTATTGATATTGAAAAAACAGGGCCCTATATGCGCGATGTGTTGTGGGAGTTTAAGAAGCGCCCTGATGTGCAAGCCGAAGCAAGGCGTATTCTTAAGCGCCATGTGCGACCCGGTGGCAGACGAAACAAGGAGAACAGACGTGGCTCATAAGAAAGTGAACTTACCCTCGAAAGTCTGCGTGCGCTGTGGGCGGCCATTTAGCTGGCGTAAAAAATGGCAGCGTGTTTGGGGGGAGGTAAAATATTGTTCTGAGCGCTGTCGGCGCGAAAAGCGCACCTGTATGGCTGAGGACAGTTGGGTATGAGTACAAGAACACTGCGCTTAATATTGGGCGACCAGCTTAACGCGAGCCACTCTTGGTATCAGCAGCAGGACGACAAAGTTAGCTACCTCATCGCTGAGCTTCCCCAAGAGGTGGGCTACGTGAAGCATCATGTCCAGAAAGTTTGTGCATTCTTCGCTGCCATGCGTGAGTTTACGGCTGCGCTGCAAGCGGCAGGTCACGATGTTATCTATTTGACGCTAGATGAAACCCAGCACCACGCAACTCTGGCGGAGTTAATCGCTGATCTTTGCAGTCAGCACAAGGTGGCAACCTTTCAGTATCAACTGCCAGATGAGCGCCGGTTACGTGATCAGCTCAGTCGTTTGTCGCTGGAGGGCGTGGCTATTTCGGCCGCTGAAACGGAGCACTTTTTACTCCCTGAAGCTGAGTTTCCGCGCTTTATAAAAGCGGGGCAGCATAACCGTATGGATAGCTTCTATCGTAAAATGCGCAAGCGTTTGGATATCCTGATGGAGGAGGGCAAGCCAAAGGGGGGGCAATGGAGCTTCGATGCTGATAACCGCGAACCCTTGCGCAAAGATGATCTTGCTAACGTGCCAGAGCCCTTGTGCTTTGCTAATGATGTCACCGATATACTAGCGCGCCTCGAGCGTCACGGGGTGTGTACGTTTGGTAAAGCGCAGGCGCAGCTGTTGTGGCCCATCAACAGGCGGCAAGCCAAGGCGCTGTTGGCGCACTTCTGCACCGTTTGCCTACCCAACTTTGGCCGCTTTCAAGATGCGATGACGGATCAATCGCCCTTGGGGTGGAGTTTATATCATTCGCGGCTGAGCTTTGCGCTCAACAGCAAGATGTTGCATCCGGGCCAAGTGATCGCGGCGGCATTAGCAGCATACGAGGCTGATGACGCTATCAATATCGCCCAGATCGAGGGGTTTGTACGCCAAATTATCGGTTGGCGTGAGTACGTAAGGGCTGTGTACTGGGTTAACAGTGAACAGTACGATGCGCAAAACTTCCTTTTAGCTGAGCGGTCTTTGCCTGAGTGGTTTTGGGATGGGGATACCAAGATGCGTTGCTTATCTCAGGCGATAACCCAGTCACTCGATTATGCCTATGCGCATCACATTCAGCGGCTTATGGTGGTGGGTAATTTTGCACTCATCGCAGGGCTTTCGCCGGATGAGGTCGAAGCCTGGTATCTCGGTATCTATATCGATGCGATTGAGTGGGTCGAGCAGCCCAACACGCGCAGTATGGCGTTGTTTGCGGATGGCGGTTGGGTGGCGACTAAGCCTTATGCTGCCAGCGGTAATTACATCAATAAGATGAGCGACCACTGCCAATCTTGCCATTACAACGTAAAAGAGCGCAGTGCGCCCAATGCATGCCCGTTCATGAGTTTGTATTGGCATTTCTTGGCGCAGAACAAAGCAACGCTAGGTACAAACCCGCGTATGGCCTTTCCTTATCGTACTTGGGATAAGATGGCAGATACGGCTAAAACTGAGACGCTGGCACGCGCGCAGGCTTATCTTCATTCCCTTAACGAACTTTAGAGGCGTCTATGTTGGCATCCTCCCGCTTAATACTCAGAACAGCCACAGCCGAGGATGCGCCTTTTATTTACCAGCTCTATAACGAGCCGAGTTTTAAAGAGCATATCGCTGATAAAAATATTCATTCCCTCGATGCAGCTAAGCAATACCTATGCGATGGCCCGTTTGCAAAGGCGGCGGGTCTTGGTCTTTTTGTCGTAGAGACTAAAGCGGATTCGAAAGCGATAGGGGTGTGTGGCCTCATTCAAAGAGATGAGCTGCCAAGGCCTGATTTAGGCTATGCGCTTCTGCCTGATGCTTGGGGGTGTGGGTATGCCTTTGAGGCGGCAAAGTGCGTCATTGATAGCGCTAACGACAGCGAAATTTTGGCAATCTGTCGGCCTTCAAATACAAAGTCGGCTGCGGTACTGACACGATTGGGTTTTAAGGTACTGCGACCGATTACTGTAGCGAATGTCACAAATGATCTTTACTCACTAGGAACTGATTGAATTTACAGAAAAACTACCGATATCGTTATGATTCGACTAACGTTAAATTACGTCAGTGTATTACGGTCGATAAAGTGTTATTTAGAAACTCGATAGGCTAAAGCATTGATGTCTATCAGCTCTACGAGATTAGGCTATAGTGAACTCAGTGCTAAATGGTTAAGATCTTATTTTTTATTTGGGTAGATGAACATGGAAGGTCAGTTATCGGTATCCCGCGTCCCCGTTATCGCTATTGGGGCTTCCGCTGGTGGCCTAGAAGCGGTTTCTGAGCTGCTCTCATACATCGCGCCCGACATCAGTTATGCGATTGTTGTGTTGCAGCACCTGTCTCCTGATCATCGCAGTATGATGCCAGAGTTGTTAGATCGAGCCACTGATCTTGATGTAGTGCCTCTTAAAAGCCAGACCCGCCCAGAAGCGGGTTGTGTCTATGTTGTTCCAGCTGGCAAAAATGCGTATGTAGAAGATGACTACATGATGCTATCAGATGCGCCGCCAGAGATAGCTCCTAAACCTTCCATTAATGCTTTCTTCTCCTCATTAGCGCGGTTTTATAGTCAAGATGCGATTGGCGTTATCTTATCGGGTACAGGAACTGACGGCACCGAAGGGCTACAAGCGATTCAGGCGCGTGGTGGTATTACCATTACGCAAACACTAGAGTCGGCCAAGTATGATGGTATGCCGAAGTCGGCGCTTGATGCAGGCGTATCTGACTACAGCCTGTCGCCCAAAGAGATTGCAAATAAACTAACTGCCTTGTCATCAGAGCAGGATCAAGATCCTGAAATCCCTACCTCGATACTGGAAGAGATTGTTGCGCTGCTGCAGAGGCAAGGGCAAGTTGACTTCTCTGGGTATAAGCTAGGTACGTTATCACGCAGAATTTGTCGGCGCATGGCCTCGACTGACTGTGAGCAGATGGATCGCTACCTCGCATTGTTGAAGAGTTCGAGTGAAGAGGTTGACCTGTTAGCCAAAGATATTCTCATCTCTGTCACTGCGTTCTTCCGGGATCAAGACGCTTTCTCATCGCTGAGAAAGCTGATTATCGAGCAATCGAAAGTGCTGGGTAATGATGATGAATACCGAGTTTGGGTGGCGGGCTGCGCGACAGGCGAGGAAGCATATAGCGTTGCGATATTGATACTGGAAGCTTTACGTGATGCTGACAAACGTTGCCAAGTCCAGGTCTTCGCGACTGATATTGATGAGCAGGCTCTGCTTGTTGCACGACAGGGGATGTATAGCGAAGCGAGCTTAAAAACAGTCTCACAGGAGTTGATAGATCGCTACTTCATTTATCGAGGTGATGGGAAGTATGAGGCCGGTAAGACGTTGCGGGATATCATCATCTTTGCGCGGCATAATCTGATATCTGACCCACCTTTTTTAAGGTTAAACCTCGTTACATGCCGCAATGTATTGATATATCTTGATAATAAAACCCAATCGCGTGTGTTGCAGCGGTTTAATTTTGCGCTGAATGATGATGGCGGGTTATTTCTTGGCCGTTCGGAGAGCATTGCCCAAGCGGAGTCGCTTTTTAACTACGTTGACCGCCGTGAACGTATTTTTCAAAAAACAGGGGGAGGACGCCCCGGATTTAATAAGTCTCTCAAAGCGCGCCTTGGCGAGGTCAGCGTACAACGTCGAGAGTCTCCTCAGTTATTGGTGAATGCGGTAACCGACGCACTCACCGCAACAGCAGCATTATGCACCGTTGACGGGAAGGTGCTGCAAACATCCGGCAAAGTTGAGCTGTTTTTCCAGTTCCCGGTGGGGTCATCAGATACCGTTCTTATCGATGTGATTACACCTGTCTTCAAAAGTGATGTGATGTCGATGTTGCATCTTCTCAAGAAAAGTGGCGAGCCACAGAAGAGCCGGCCTATGCTCTTCGCCGACAAAACGTGGCAGGTGCTGTTGAGTTACACCAAAGTGAGCGGTGAAAATCGGGTTCTATTGCTTATTATGCCGCACGAACAGGTCACTGTAGCCAAGCCTGACGCACATGTGTCGCAGTATTACACCGATGAGCTTCAAGTCACTCAAGAACAGTTGCAATCGCTGATCGAGGAGCTTGCTACCGCCAATGAAGAGATGCAGTCGTTGAACGAAGAAGCACAAGCTTCCAACGAAGAGCTACAAGCAACCAATGAGGAGCTGGAAGCCGCCAATGAAGAGTTGCAGTCGACCAACGAAGAGCTGGTCAGCGTTAATGACGAACTCAGTACCAAGACTCAGCAACTATCCACGCTAAATGCTGAGTATATCCATCTATATGACTCGCTCGACTTCCCTGTACTAGTATTTGACGAATCTCTGCATTTAGTGCGCTTTAATTCGGCTGCCACCTTTGCCTTCAACTTGCGTCCAAACGCACTTAACACCAGCTTGGAGCGTATCCATTTTCCTACTTACTTAAGTGATGTGGCGGGCTTGTTGGCACTGGCGTTGAACCAGTGCGAGAAGCAGGAGCAATTGGTTGAGAATAACGAGCGCTTTTACCAGATCGTTGTTAACCCCGGCCTAGATGATCAGGGTAGCACTAAATTTGTGGTGCTAAATCTTATCGATGTAACGGATATTCATACCACGCGTCACGAGCTAGATGAGACCGAAACGCGGCTGCAAACCGTGATGGACAACACGACCGTGCTGATCGCAATGAAAGATCTGCGCGGACGTTATATCTATGTAAATGAAGCCTTCATGACAGGCTATGGTCTGACCGATAGTGACTATCATATGAAGAGCGATTTTGATCTCTTCCCTGATGAATTCGCGGCGCAGCTTTGGGCCTCTGATCTGCGCGCAATTCGCACGCTAGGTCGGGTTGAGTCTGAGCTGAGCTTGCTCGTGGGCGAGGAGATGCGCCATTACAGCACGCGACACATTATGCTGCGAGATCACGCCGGACAACCAAGTATTCTTATCGTTGAATCCGAGGATGTAACTGCGCGCAAAAAAGCCGAAGAGAAGCTTAAAATCGCTGCGAAGGTTTATCAGCAAGCTGGCGAAGCTATCGTGGTCACTGATAAAAATGCGCATATTCTATCGGTTAACGAAGCATTCACCGATATTACAGGCTATAACGAAGAGGAAGCGCTGGGTAAGAGGATTGGTAGCCTGCTTAACTCTGGACGCCACAGTAAAGACTTTTTCTTAACTCTTTGGCAGGCCATCAACGAGAAGGGACACTGGCAAGGAGAGATCTGGAATAAGCGTAAAAATGGGGATATTTACCCAGAGTGGCTGACGATTAACCGCATTCTCAATGAGGTTGATGATACTGATTACTTTATTGCCGTTTTCTCTGATATCTCCAACTTGAAAGATTCGCAGCGCAAAGTTGAGTTTTTGGCAACCCACGATGCACTCACAGGGTTGCCGAACCGAAATCTTTTCTCTGATCGTTTGGAAAACGCGATAGCCCGCAGCAAGCGTTCCGGCAGCATTCTGGCGGTGCTTTATCTCGATCTAGATAACTTCAAAAGTATCAATGACACCCTCGGTCATGATACCGGTGATGAGCTGTTAGTCGAAGTATCTCAGCTGCTGCTGTCAACGGTGCGTGATGTGGATACGGTATCGCGCCTCGGTGGTGATGAGTTTACCGTGATCTTAGGTGAGTGTGAGCCAGCAGATGCGCGAGACGTAGCCGAACGGATCATTACAGCGCTTGATAACCCAATCCAGCTTGGGAATCGGCGGGTATTTACCTCGACAAGCATCGGGATTTCGCTTTTTCCAAGTGATGCAACCGACGCGAATGGTCTGCTTAAATCTGCGGACACTGCCATGTATAAAGCGAAAGAGACCGGGCGTAACCGCTACTGCTTCTTCCACTCGGAGATGCGCGATGTGTTACTGCGCCAGTCCACACTTGAGAGCTCTTTAAAAGAAGCGATTCGGCATCGCCAGTTCCGTTTGGTATACCAGCCTAAGTTCTCTGCACTCGATGAGGGCAAAATCGTCGGTGCCGAAGCACTGCTCCGCTGGCATGACCCTAGCGTGGGTGATATCTCACCCGCTGAGTTTGTGCCTATAGCTGAGCGAGGTTCAGCGATTATTGAGTTGAGCAATGTTGCTTTGGAAATGCTTGCTGAGCAGATCGCGCGTTGGCTGAACACAGGTGTTCATGTACCGAAAATCTCCTTCAACGTCTCGGCCCAATGCCTCAAAATGGAAGGGTACGCGAACGAGCTGACCAGTATGATTGATCAGTATATGGTCCCTTATGAGTTATTTAAGTTAGAGCTGACAGAAAGCTCTTTGATGGATAGCTCCAGCATAACGTTCGATAATTTAAACCGTTTAACAGAGAGTGGGTTTGAGATTTCGATTGATGATTTCGGAACGGGTTACTCATCACTTAGCTACCTTAAACAGTTGCCGCTTAGCGAAATTAAGATAGACAAGAGCTTCGTCGACGGACTGGGTAGCGATGAAGATGATGAGGCGATCTGCCAAGCTATTTTGTCGATTGCACAAGCATTGGGGCTTAGTGTGGTTGCTGAAGGTGTTGAAAATGCAGTACAGCAGGCATGGCTCAAGGAGAAGGGCTGTGATTACTTACAGGGCTACTTGTTAGCGAAACCGCTGGAAAATCATGACTTTGAGAAGCTCCTCGTGTTGCGAAACTAACAAACTAAGGAGTCACGGATGACGGACCGTTTTATCGAATCATGTGAACAGGAGCAGCTGCACTTAAGCGGCCATATTCAGGCGTTCGGAGCGTTGCTGATGGTGGATCATGAGAGCTGCGTACGCCATGTTAGCGCAAACTTTTCAGCCTTAGCTATCACCGAGCAAACGCCCAAGGTCGGCGAGCGGGTGTGTGCGCCGATTGACGCGTTGCTGCGTAATTATCAAAGTACCTCGTGCACGTCTATCTTTGGTTTTTCTGGCGTGAATGAAGCTTTCTCTGTTTGGGTGACACCGCAACCGACGGGGACTTTGCTGGAGTTCGCGAAGGCCGCTGAAGGGAGTGTTGTAACTATCACGGAGCCTGAGTTTCCAGCCTTTCGTGATGAAGATGAGCGTAACTTCTATCGACACCAGCTACTCGAATGGGTAGCGCATGTTACTGGTCATCAACGCGTCATGTACTATCAGTTTCTTGAGGAGGGCGACGGTCAAGTAGTCGATGAATACGTCGCGTCAGATGTGCAGGGGTCCTATTTGGATCTGCATTTTCCTGCCAGTGATATTCCCAAAGTGGCTCGGCGTATTTATGAGAAGACACCGTGGCGCCAAATTGCTGATGCAACGTCCGAAGCTGTTCCCATAAAGGGGGAAAGCCATCTTGATCTCACACTGAGTTGCTTACGAAGTGTTTCGCCCTATCATCTTCAATATATGAGCAACATGGGGGTCGAGTCATCGGTCTCTTTTTCAATAGTAAGCCAGAATAACCTGACAGCCTTGCTCTCTTGTCAGTCTATGACGCCTCGCACTTTATCGTTAGAGCTTTTGAATTACATATCGAGTATCGTCGACACGTTTTCTTTACGCGAACGCGGTTGGGAGTCTCAGGCGCGGTTTGCCTTTTTAGACACACTCAATCTTGGCTCCGCAGCGCTTAAAAGTTTATTGGGGCAACCTCAACTCAATGATGGACTTTGGTCTGAGATCATCAACGTTCTCATGCAGCAGTTTGAAGCCGATGGTGTGGTTATCTGTACAGATGAGATGCTGTACAGCCACGGTATTAGCTTTGAGAGCGATATTCTCCAATTAGTGGACGGCTGGTTTGTCGAGCAGGAGGAGAGTATTTTCGCTACAGACTCACTGCTCCGCTTGACGGATGAGCCGTTACTATCGCAAGTCGCTGGGTTTTGTGCGTTTAAAGTGAGGCTAGGGCAGGTGAACCACTTACGCGTTTATTGCTGTCGTCAGGAGTTTATCCATCATGTGAGTTGGGGTGGAAACCCAAACAAACCTAAAGAAACGGCAGGTGCAGGGGTTCCGACATCCCCGCGCTCCTCCTTTGCTCGTTGGGTTGAGAAGCGCCTAGGTCACTCGCGCCCTTGGTCCTCATTGGTAGCTCTTAGACTACACCACTATCGTAAACTGTTTGAAGAAAGCCGTTTTATAAGGAGTCTGTAATGCCGGCTGACTTAGATGTGCGCCGCATACTACGCAAAACTGTAGCGTCTCACCACCGCGAGTTGGACTCTCAGCCTTGTTTTTGCGTGCTCAGAGGCGAGCTTGATCTCACCCGTGAGCGTTATGTGACTGCATTAATGGCGTTGTATGCTCCTCATTTGGCAGTAGAGTCAGAAGTCCTCCGAGGTATTCAAGAATATGGGGTTGACTATCACTTCGAGCCCCGTGCCGCAGCATTGTCAGACGATTTAATGGCTTTAGGTTATGCGCCGGAGGTACACGAAAGCCTAACAATCGTTGATAGCTTAGCCGCGCTTCTAGGCGCCCTGTATGTATTAGAGGGCGGCAAGCGAGGAAGTATTCATATTGAGCGACAAATCATCCAAAACGGGTCACGGCTACCTACATCATTTTTCTCTGCAGGGCATCAGCTAACGTCACTAGAGCCCTTTTGGGCACTCCTTGAAGCGCAGGAGCCATCCACTAGCTTTACCCAAAAAGTTGCAGCAGCAGCGTGCCAAACCTTTGATATATTTATTGATTCAGCTAAACGTTGCAGCCAATGATATGATTCTGGCCTTTAGTTGCCTACTTGCAGAGGATGTGTGTCTGGCGAGAGGGGCGAAATTGTCAGTCGAGGAGTATGTCAGTGTCACAGCTTGAGATTCGTACCGCTACGAAAGCGGATACAGCCACTATTTATCGTTTTGTCATGGACCTAGCGATTTATGAGAAAGCGGAGCAGGAGGTTGTGGCTAGTGCCGCAGATATAGAGGCGTCGTTGTTTGGCGAAGAGAGTACGACCCAAGCGCTAATCTGTGAGCAAGACGGTGTTGCCATCGGTTTTGCCGTCTACTTTTTTAACTATTCGACTTGGTTGGGTAAGCATGGGATTTACTTAGAAGACCTATATGTCTCTCCTGCTTACCGTGGTGTAGGGGCAGGGCAAGCTCTTCTGCAGCATTTAGCGCGTATTGCAGTTAGTAAGGGCTGTGGCCGTTTTGAATGGAGTGTTTTGGATTGGAACACACCCGCCATCGACTTCTATGAGCATTTAGGTGCAGTGGCCCAAAAAGAATGGATTGGCTACCGCCTCGAAGGGGAAGCGCTGCAGCGACTCGCACAACAACGTTGAACAAGGCCTCTGAAATTGCTACCCGGTGCCAGCGATCATTCCGGGAGATAAATCGAGCGAGATTATGAAAAAATACTTTGAAAACTTAGCACGTGCGTTGCTCAATCAACCCTATGGAGAGCTTTCATCAGGCGAACAGAAAGTGATTGAAAGTATCGCTGAGCACCGCGCAGTATCGGAAAACGTCAATCAAACTTTTTCGGAGAGCTTAACCTTTGGGCAAGTGCTGGCTGATAAGATCGCTGCCTTTGGAGGATCATGGTCATTTATCGCTCTGTTCTTTAGCTTTATCATCGGTTGGATGGTCGTTAATACCGTTTGGCTGATTGGCGACACCGCGTTTGACCCTTACCCCTTTATACTGTTAAACCTCGGTTTATCGAGTCTTGCTGCGTTTCAAGCGCCGATTATTATGATGTCGCAGAACCGCCAAGCAGCAAAGGATCGTTTGGAACAAAAGGCGACCTACGAAATCAACTTAAAGCTAGAGCTTGAGTTGATGCGTCTGCATGAAAAAGTTGATGTTTTGCAAAAAGAGATCAGCAACCGTTAAAGAAAGCCCGCGTATGATCTAAACATTTTATTGTCGATGCATAGGCTAGACCGTGTTTAGAGCTTATATTTGGAGTTTATCATTGTTGACTGCGATGGCCGCAGGCGCGTGGTATTTCTATAAGCCGATTAGGCTGTTTGCACCATCGTTTAACGATGTTGTCTGTGTCAACCACTATATTTGTGCTGAAAATCCGGCGTCGATCAAAGTTGCAGCCCAGCTCTACGCAGAGGCCGCCGAGGTACTGCAAGAGAGTATTGCCAAGTTCGATACGCCACCGAAAGTCATTTTTTGTGAGACCTCTGCATGTGTAAAGCGCTTTGGCTTCAATGACGATGATAACGCCCGTACGGTGGGCTCGATTGCAATTCTAGTGGGCCCCAAAGGGTGGCAGACCGAAGAGCTGGTCCACATGATGGTTCACTACAGTGTGAACTCTCGGTTTGGTGAGTGGCATGGTAGCAAAGTACCGCTTTGGTTCGCTGAGGGCTTGGCATATCGGCTAACGAAGACCGGTGGCGGTGACGTCAGTATGGTAGCTTTGAAAAACTACCAAATACAGTTCGAGCGTTGGTACCAAAGTGTGGAGCCTGAAACGTTCTGGGAGTCAGCACGAGCGCTATAAAAAGGTTAATAAAAAGGAGCTTTCGTGGTTACGCGTTTGAGTTTTAACTTGGAGGATGCAAGTCAAATAGCGGTAGGAGCGTTCGCGCTTGCTGTGCCTATTGGGTATACCGAGGAAGCGTGGCGGCTTGGTGAGACGCTGCCGCTGGCGAACCTGATTTTCCTTTTTGTCCTTTCTCTTTTCTTCTTGGCTCTATACACCTATCACAGTGTTTTCGGCGATAACATTCGTGCCCGCAGGATCGTTTTTGTTGCGCGAATAATAATCGCGTACACGCTTACGGCGCTGGTGGTGGCGTTAGTCCTCTTGTCGTTAAATAAGCTTCCGCTACTTGAAGATCCTTGGCTATCGCTAAGGCGAATTATTGTTATCACAATGCCCGCGTCAATGGGTGCAATCGTTGTTGATAGCTTTGATAAAGAGGAGCTGTAGCGGCACCGATAAAAAGTCTTGTGGCCGATCGGACATGACGCCATCAATACCCCATTGCCATAAACTAGTAACGGCGGCAGGGCTGTTAGCCGTCCAACAATACAATTGATACCCCGCATTTTTAACGGCCCGCACTTGTTGGTAATTCAGGCTTTGCCAGTCGCAGTGGATACTGAAAGCGCCGATCTCTTTTGCCAGAATCTCCCAGTCGCTTGGCAAGGTATCAAATATCAGCCCTCGGGCCAGATGGGGTGCATATTGCTTGCACTCAGCCAGTGTTTCGAAATCGAAGCTCGATAGAATTAATTGCTCAGAGGGAAAGGCTGCTCTTTGTAGCGTATCAATAGCAGTAACCGCCATGTCGCGAGCTGAAAAGCCGTGGCGCTTCATCTCTAAGTTCAAGCCAGTACCTTGTTGTTTCAGTAACAGGGCAACCTCTGCAAGTGTGGGTGGTGACTCAGGTGGTAGCTCTGGAAAGCGCGCAGCGGCGTTAATCTGTTTTAAGTCATCTCGGCCAAAATCGCGCAGGGCCCCAGATATATTGCAGCAACGATCAAAGCTATCATCGTGATGGACGATAGGCGTGTGATCGCCCAGCAATGTGACGTCGAGTTCAACCCACGTTATGCCTAGCTCGTGTAGCTTACGAAAGCCTGACAGGGTATTTTCAGGCGCTAAACTGGGTACGCCGCGGTGGCCCATTATGCTCGCTGGAGTGATCACAGCCCTTTGCTCCTGACCTGTTACTAGAAATAAACCCCGTTGTGCTTGAATGCTAGCTTGTGACGTAAACGACAACCCAGCATTCAAGGTAGTGCACTAATCGGTGGGCTAGGCTTCGTTATTGATCTCTTCAATAAGTGACGAATAAAGCGTCTCGAAATCTTGGAACTCGGTGCCATCCTGGCGGCAACAGCGAACCTGACCGTTCTTAATGTTGTAGATCCAGCCGTGTATCTCAACTTTATTAGTCGCTAGTTTTGCCGCAACAATTGGGTGAGTGCGGATATGCTGCACCTGCTGCAGAACATTTTCTTCGATCGCTTCATTCAGGTGCTCGTGGCCGATAGATTGGCCAGAGGCAATATCATGGCGCTCACGGACGATCTCCATTGCAGAGCGAGTATGGCTTAGCCACTCTTTGACGTGGGGAAGCCCCTCGACCGCAGACATATCAAGTGCGCCTTTAATTGCGCCGCAGTCAGTATGTCCGCAGATAATAATATGTTTAATGCCCAGAACAGCAACCGCGTACTCAATAGAAGCGGTCATGCCTCCTGTTTCGTTGGAATGAGGCGGGATGATATTACCGGCATTACGGCAGATGAAAAGATCGCCCGGCTCTGTACCGGTGACTAGGTTTGGATCGATACGTGAGTCCGAGCAGGTGATGAACAGTGTATCTGGGCTTTGCCCATCGGCAAGCGTACCGAAAAGGTCTTTATTCTTTGGGTAAACGTTTTGGCGAAACTCAAGTACACCTTTGACAATCTTCTTCATTCAGGACATCCAACACAACATCAGTAAAGCAAGTTTAAGTTGGGGGCCAAGTATATAGTAGGTCGCAACAACTTGCCTTGTTAAGTTAGGTATATCTACCTATTTAATCAGAGAGCGGTGCAGTCTCTTTGCTAGCAGATGCTACTTGCGGTTGTTGCTCAGGGTAGGGCAGTGACAGCGTAAACTCACAAAACTCGTTAGGGTTGGAGCGCAGTGTTATATCGCCGCCCAATTTACGCGCTAAGTTGTACGTTACTGATAGTCCAAGCCCTGTGCCTTTGCCAACTTGCTTGGTCGTGTAAAAAGGATCAAACACCTTCTTTTGTGCATCGGGCGCGATACCCGGCCCGTTATCGCGTACCGAAATGAAGAGTGTTTCGCCGTTAATGCGGGAACTAATGGTGATGTTGGGGTCTGGATGTGAGATCCCTTGCAACGCTTGTAACGCATTTTTGATTAAGTTGGTAAGGATCTGCTGTACGAAACCTGCATGGCACTTGAGATCAGGTGCCTCGGCGAGGTCCACTTGAATGGTCACTTGCTCGTCGATAAACGGCTTCAGCAGCTTGAGCGTTTGATTAATCGAAGTAGCAAGATCTAACGGAACGGGCGTTGCGTCGTTACCGCGTGCGAAGGACTGCAGGTCGGCAATGATCTCTTTGACACGGTTTAGCCCATCGCGTGATTCCGCCACAATATCGCGGATATCATCACAAACGAACTCCATATCCATTTCGCCGCGCGAGGCACTAATCTGCGACTTCAGCTCAGCGCTGAGTGATTGGTTTCCATGGTCGATGGCCGCCAGAAACTGCTCATGCAGTGACTGCATCGTAAAGATGCTATCAAGGTACTCGTTCATTGAACCAAAATTTGAGAGAACAAACGCCAGGGGGTTATTGATCTCGTGCGCAATGCCCGCCGCGAGCTGACCAACGGTGGCCATCTTTTCTGAATGAGCGAGTTGTGTTTGTGTTTGCTTCAGCTCAACCAGTGTGTTTTTGAGGCGGATATACTGCTGTTTTAGCCTGCGCTCAGCTTCGCGCCGCTCCAGTAGCATGGTGAGTTGTTCAGAGGCTTTTGTGATCACATCAATCTGCCGGATAGAGACCGAATCCATCGCATCTTCGGGGATTAAGAACACCATAAGCTCAACAACTCGATCATAGACCACCAAGGGAAACACAAGGTAACTGCTCAAGGGGCGTTCTAGTTGATCGGCAAGCGCGCTGAACATCGACTGCTCAGGTAGTAGGTCTATCTGTGGCTTACATTCGGTTAGTGCGCGCTGCAAATAGCTGGGTAAGCTAGGAAGTTGCAGGGCTTTGGTAAAACTCGCGTTATGTTGCTCCTGTTGCGGCCAGTGGTGCTTAAGCGTTGCTGAGCCGTCTCGGTCGATACTGATGCGGCATTGGGCCGCTGCACAGCTGATCTGCGCCAGCGAATCACAAAACGATGCGAGTAAATCTGGCAGCCGCTCCTCTGAGCGCGACAGACGAGTTACGCTCATCAGTAGGTCGCTCTCAGCACGATATTGAGCGCGTAGCTGGACCGTCCGTGACCACGTTTTTACGCACCGTTGAATGATATGGCAATTGATCTCTTCGCGCGCCGGCTCCAAGCAAAGGAAGTGGTTGATATCGAACGCTTCGATCCAGTGCAAGGCATTCGGCTCGTAGTCTGAGCTGTGTGCCACCACCAATAGCCTGTCCTTGTCGGCTAGACCATGGCGGATGTAATCAAACCCTTGCTCGGCCAGCTCTGCACTCTGAGGGTCTGTAACCAGAAACACGATCACGCCGGTGGACTCGTTACGTAGAGCTTTTTTGATCGCCCGCGGTGCACCTGCAGATACCGTGGCATGATTGAGGCTGGACAACAGTGAAACAAGCGGTGCTTGATCTAAAGACACTATCAGCAGTGGTGATGTAGACGCGGGCATGTCAGACATTCGCTTACCTCTCCTTGTGCTTTTACTAAACTATAGCTAACTTTTCTTTATTAGCTGTTATTGATGGCATGTGATTAGGGGAGGTGTTTATGGCGAGGGCCGTTCGGTTGGTTTATTACAGCAAGGCAACACGCGATATGAGCCTTTCGGATCTGCGTGACATCTTGCAAACCGCGCGCGACAACAACGGTGATGTCGATGTGTGTGGGATGCTGTGCTATGACAATCGTTACTTTCTACAGGCGTTAGAGGGTGAGCGCGCTGTTGTGAATGAGCTTTACTTGGATATTGCCGACGATGCGCGCCATGATGAGATCATCATCATTAGTTATGCAGAGGTTGAAAAGCCGACCTTTGAGCAGTGGAAAATGGGCTATTCTGCCGGGTCCGATGCGTTTTACACGCTACTCAAGGAGAATGGCCAAAGTGAATTTGACCCAGCTGCCATGAGCGCGAAGCAAGCCGTTGAGTTTTTAACAGCGATGGCTGCCTTTCAAACAGAAGTGTAAAGTAGCCGGTAAAGCGTTTTGCTTTACCGGCCGCCGTTTTAAAAGCCTTCCAGCACAATTTTACCCACGGTTTGGCCGCTCTCAATCGCGCTGTGAGCTTTTTTCAGGTTCTCAGCGTTGATCTTGCCAAAGTGTGTTCCAAGTGTTGTCTTTAACGCCCCGTTATCGACTAACTGCGTGACCTGATGCAACAAATGGTGTTGCTCGTTCATATCGTCTGTGGTGAACATCGCACGGGTAAACATAAACTCCCAATGCAATGAGATCGACTTCATCTTGAGCTTCATAATATCGACCTCGCTGCCCACTTCATCAATAAGTGCAAGTTGACCCTGAGGTTTTAGTACCTCGACGATTTGATCGAAGTAATCGGATGTGTGCGTCAGACTGATCACGTGGCTAACAGCATCAATGCCAAGTGCCGCCAGTTGCGGTGCAAGGGGCTGTCGGTGGTTAATGACATGATCAGCGCCACGCGCTGTAACCCATGCAGCCGATTCATCACGTGATGCCGTGCCGATAACTGTCGCATGAGTGAGCTGTTTAGCTAACTGCACCAAGATAGATCCAACGCCACCGGCGGCTCCAATCACCAGCACATTGGCACTGCGTGATGACGCATCTTGGTTTGGGGTAAAGCCTAAGCGATCGAACAGCAGCTCCCAGGCGGTAATAGCGGTTAGCGGGATCGCCGCGGCTTCTGCATCGCTTAAGGTTGCCGGTGCAAGGGCAGCGATACGCTCATCAACCAATTGGTATTCAGCATTGGAGCCTTGGCGAGTGAGATCACCTGCGTACCAAACACGATCACCGGCTTGGAAGTTCTCAACCTGCTCACCCACGGCAACCACTTCACCAACAGCATCCCAACCAATCACTTTAGGTGCGTCGCCTTCCGGTGCCACGTTACCGCGAATCTTAGTATCCACGGGGTTGACTGAAATAGCGGCAACTCGCACGAGTAGGTCTTTTCCGGTGGCCACCGGAGTGTCTAGTTCGATATCAAGCAGGGCGTTTGGGTCGGATATTTCAAGGGCTGCGGTGTAACCAATTGCTTTCATAATAACCTCGTTGAGTTATGCAGCAGGGCGATACGCCTGCGATAGGGATATTATTCAGCGTCTTAGCTATGCTATAAACAGGGTAATAAGATAAACATATTCAAAAAATATTTGATAATGAAAACAGAAGATCTGCAACTGTTTATCCAAACGGCGGACAGTGGGAGTATCTCACGAGCCGGTGACCGTCTTGGAATAACGCCTGCTGCCGCCAGTGCAGCTATCAAGCGGCTTGAAGAGCAGCTCAACGTAGCACTGTTTATCCGCTCAACACGCCAGATACGGCTGACCCAAGAGGGAGAGCAGTTTTTAGCGCATTGCCGTGAGGCGCTGCACTCGTTGGATGCAGGGTATGCCGCGATGCGTGCACTCAAGGGCAAAGCGGCTGGAGAGCTGCGCATATCAGCGCCGTCCGATTTGGGACGTAACCTGCTGTTGCCGTGGATTGATGAGATCATGGCCGCTCACCCAGACTTGACGATCACATTGCTGCTAGGGGATTCATTGGCGGACTTCTATCTTGACCGTGTTGATCTGGCCATTCGTTATGGCACCCCAGAAGACTCAAGTAAAGTAGCGTTCCATCTAGCAACCACCGAGCGGGTGCTATGTGCATCGCCAAGCTATTTAGCGCGCTTTGGTGAACCTGATACACCTGAAGCGCTTGGCTCGCACAACTGCCTGCGTTACCAGCTAAGCAACCGGTTCAATGACCTTTGGGAGTTTTATCGACGCGATAACCCGGGTGAACATACCACCATGCGCGTTTCTGGTAATCGCAAAACCAATGATGCAGACGCCGTGCGGCTGTGGGCTCTAAACGGGGAAGGGGTTGCGTACAAGTCGCGTATCGATATTCACGATGATCTAGTTGCTGGGCGGCTAGTACCGCTGTTACCGGCTTACCGCTCGGCCCCTGTTGAGCTCTATTTGATCTGCCCAACGCGCGCACAAGTGACTCCAGCGGTGATTATTATCAGGGACCTGCTCCGGGAGCGATTCTCCCAGTATATAGAGGGCCACAACGTGGCAGCCCATCGCGACTCGGAGTGCTTGTGAAAGAGATCACTGGAGATTTAATCGAACTCGCTAAGCAGGGTGAATTTGACGTTATCGTACACGGCTGTAACTGTTTTTGTGCAATGGGAGCGGGGATTGCTGCGGAAATAAAGCAGGCGTTTCCTGAGGCGTACCAAGCAGACCTTGCAACAGCAGAGGGCCAACGGGCAAAGCTTGGCACTTACAGTAGTGCGCAGGTCCAGTGTGGCGCTTATCAGGTTGTAGTTGTGAACGCCTACACCCAGTACCATTGGCGCGGGCGTGGCGTGCTAGTGGACTACATCGCAATTGAGCAGGTGTTTACGGCAATCAAGCGAGATTTTGCGGGTGCGCGTATCGGCTACCCGCTAATTGGCGCAGGTCTCGCTGGCGGTGGCTGGCAACGAATTCGCAGGCTTATTGTGCATGCCTTAGATCAGGAAGATCATACGCTGGTGATGTTGCCTGATCGCTAATACCGGTGGCTGCAATCAAATCCCGCATGATGCGTTCGACGTGGTAAGTGTCGCTGCGCGCTCTGGCCGCTGTGCGCATTACCTCTTGAAGCTGTGTATCTTTTAGGTAGGCGCAAGCGCGCATCGCCATCTCTTCGGGTGTCTCAACAAGATAGCCGCAGCGCTCGTGCTCGATGATATCTTTCGGACCTTTGCAGTTATAAGCGATGACCGGCAGCTCGCAGCTCAGAGCTTCTAATACGACACAACCGAAAGTGTCAAAGCGTGAGGGTAGCAAAAGAAGATCAGCCTGTTTGTAAAGCTCCGGTAAGCGTTCGTATTCGACCCAAGAGATATAATGCGCTTCGGGGAGGATCGCTTGCAGGTTCTCAAGCGCGGGCCCATTCCCTGTGATCCATAGCTCGATATTGGGGATCTGCTCTTTCACGCGATGATATACCAAAGGCAGATCCATCACGCCTTTCTCTTCGCTGATGCGCCCAACAAAGAGTAGCCGTGGCCGACGACCTTCGCGAACGAACGGGGTTGTTTCGCCAAACGCTTCAGGTATCCAGTGCGCTGTGAGGTGAATTTTATCGGAGTTAATGCCCATATCTGGGCCTGATAGCCAAGCGCCGTGGTCGGAGTTCAGTGCGAAGATGCCATCAAACTGCTGATAAAACGTGCGCAACATGCGGCGGATCCGGTCGATCTCCGCTGGTGCGAGCTGCGTTGTTTGGCTCAGAAACTCGAGCCAATCTGTGTGCATGTAGAAGTGGGCGGGTACCGAGAATGCATGTTTAAGAAAGAGCGCTAAACCACCCATTAGAAACTCGGTGGAGCAGATGATACGGTCATATCCGTTGTGCTCAAACACCCGTTGTAACTCAAGTAGATCGGGCAGATAGAAGGTCTGCTCACCTAAGCTGCGCATCTGAAAATGGCTAACTGGGCGCATCACTTTGAGATGTGCTTGGGGCTCAAGTGTCGGGTGGCAGGTTAGGATATCGATGGGATAGTTGTGCTTTTGAATTGCTTTTAATGTGGTATTTAAAGCACTTGCCACCCCGTTTTTGTCAACAAAGGTATCTGTCAGCCACAGAATGCGCTGTGAGTGTTGTCCTTCACCTAGCTCGCCTGCCAGCTCATTCAGAAACTCGCGGTTGCTATAGATCACTTGGCTTGCCGCGAATGACGCCCCAGCAATCACCGCAGAGGCCAGTGCTGGAAAAGTCAAACTATCAAACAGCTTGCCAAGATCTAACTGGGTCATTTGGGTGTTGGTTTTGGTGGGCTCACCACCAAATAGCGTGCGCATATGGGTGGGTAGCTCAAACCGCTGGATCAACTCATTTGTGCTCATATCACCAATTTGCTGTGCTGGCAGTTGATCGAGTTGTTGATGCAGGCGGCGCCACAATACACCGGACACAACATTGTGTAACTCGGGGATACCGTTGCGGATAACATTTAAAAATTCGTCCGGCTCTTTTCGCTGGGTCTTGGCGATATGCTTAATGATCTTAAGCGCCGGTTTGAACTCCTTCGTCACGCCTAGGTTGGCGAGCAGCGCGGGCTTTTTGCCGTGCAGTGCGTCGTGGAAGGTGCGTAAAAAGGTTAGCGTATATTTATGGCGCTTTAGTTCTTGCATTGCGTTGCTGATGGCAAAACAAGCCACCTTATCTTGCAAACTGCCTTTGTGCAGCAGCATCCGCAGTAGTCCCGGATCATCCATGTGGGTGGCCACTTGAGCGAAGTAATCCAAGAAGGTAACGGTGAGCTTTTCCTCTTCGCCCACTTCACCATAGGGCATGGTGTGTCCTGCTCTGAGTGCATCCAATGCAAGAGCGGATAATGGGGTATCTTGGCGCCGCGCTGCTAAGTCTGGCACATACAGCAGAGATCCTGTGCGGCCAGCGAAGATGCCGTTGTGGTCGTCGGAGCCGCCGGTTAACGACTTTTCATAGGGGTTAACGTTGAAGTCTTCGGGGTTTAATCCGTGCTTTTTGCTGTAGTCGCTGATCTTTTCAGGCGTCAGGCTTGCCACCCAGCGTTCGGTGAGATGGTTCTGCCAATAACCTCGCTGCCCATTCAGTACTTCAAAGCGTTTGAATAGCACCGCAAACTTCTCAAGTATCTCAAGCGATGGGCGGCTCTTGTGGGTATAGAAGAACAGAGGGTGTGGCAATACCGCAGGGAGTTGATGCTCGTGCAGATAGCCACAAAACTGATACAGGTTGTGGCGTAGCTGATTGAGCCGTCCCTCCTGCTCGGGGCTGAAGCCGTAAACAAGCACATGAATACTGAGCGCAGAGTCGGGAAAGTGGCAGGTGAACTCAGCCCCCACGAGAATATCGTGCCCCTTGTCCAACAACTCCCAACAGGACCGAGCATTGTTGTGATTGGTCACTGTTATCAGGTCAGTGTGGTTGCGCTGTAACGTCGCGACTAGTTGGTCGGTTTTTAACCAGGTTTCTGGCAAACGCAGTAGGCGGCCCCAAAGTTCATCTGGGATATCGCTGTTATGGTCATGACAATGGAGATCAACGCGCAGCGTGTCTTGTTGCGGGAAGCGGTGGCTCGCGTGCTCTAAAAACTGTTCATACGCCTCACGAATGGCCGTATGGAAGGTGCTGTTGCCCGTCAAAAAATATCTCCGCCTAGCGATTACTCAAAGTGATGGCCGGAGTATAGGAGCGTTTCTTGTAGGAAATGTGACAGCGACTGGAGTGTGCGGTAACAAAAAAGGCCAGCGGATAGGCTGGCCTTCTGACTCGGATGTGAGTGTGTTTAATGATCGATTTCGATCAAACGCGCTTTCATCGCTTCAGGGATTTCTCTCACTAAATCAACGTGCAGCAGGCCATTCTCAAGGTTTGCCTTGACGACATTCACATGGTCGGCCAATTGGAAACGACGCTCAAAACCACGTGCTGCGATCCCTTGATACAGATACGTTTTCTCATCGTCCTCGGGCTGTTTAGCGCCCTTGATTGTGAGGCTGTTTTGCTCCGAATGGATGGTTAGCTCCTCGCGGGAGAAACCAGCAACAGCCATCGTGATGCGGTATTCGTTCTCACCCAGAAGTTCGATGTTGTAAGGTGGGTAAGAGGGCTGTTGTTCGTTGCGGCTGGCGCTATCGATCATGTTGGCCAAACGGTCAAATCCAATCGCAGAGCGGTACAGGGGAGAAAGGTCAAAGTTACGCATAATCATATCCTCATAGATAGCAATATGTTGGTTGCCCATCGTAATGATCGGGCTAGTTAACCGGCCTCCTGTGAGCGCCGGTTAACTTCTATCTTGGGGTATGCCGCAACATTTCAAGGGTTAGTGCGTATTTTCTGGATCGATATTAAAACGATCAACGTCGTTAGTAATGTCAACATCAACACTGGGGGTTGGGATACGGAAGTCATTTACGCGCTCCCACTTATCACTACCTGGGGTGCGTTCCCACACGGTGCCTGCGTTGTATGTCACCAGCTCTGTTAGGCTAGGGTCTAGCTGACACATCTTCTTAACAGGTACCGGAACCATATTGGCCAGTTCATTCTCAAGATACTCTTCGGTTTCATATCCGCAGTACATGCGCCAGCCTGTATCGTTTAAGTGTTCAGGGACGGTTTTGAACATAAAACGCACGGGTACGGTTTCATCGAACACCATTTTGGAAACAAGCGCTAAAAAGCCGTTTTTCGTTTGATTCGTTTCACTCTCTTGCGTTATTGGCTTATCTACGTCAGGAGATTTCATCCACTACCCCGTATTTTATACACGAAAAAAAGACCTATTTTAGACCGTCATTAAACGCTTGAAAATGCATTAGCTTATTGATTTTTCTGTTCTACTTTGACAACACCTTATACTTGACTAGGCTCAATTTAGTACAGCTTTCCTAAACGGTTTGGCTGGGAAACACGTAACCTTAAATCAAAGGCATTCGGCCGTTCCATAACTTCGCTAACGACGAGATCGTTTTATGACGTTTTTTCATAAGATCCAAAACAGAATCGCAATACTCTCGGCATTTTTCCTTATTGTAGCTGTCGCAGTGATGCTAATGATGGTTAAGTGGGGAAATGACCGGCTTCATGATGATGTGATTGAACAGGCCACGGAACGGCTGACCGCTAACGCAACCGCTGAGTTATCCGCTATCGCACGGGCAGAGGCAAATAGCATCGCTCAGGAGATGGCGAACAGCACGGATGTTGCGCTAAGCCTAAAGCAAGTGATGGAGAGCTTTATTGAGCGTGGATTAACGCAAAGCGTCAGCCGTGCTGATATCTCCGACTTAACAGGCGATATTCTGGCAAAAAACCAGAGTGTGGCCGGCACCTATATCGCGTGGCTGCCAAATAAAGTGGACGGCTCTGACAGTTTGTACGCCGGCCAAGCAGATCATACTCATGAATCTGGCCAGTTTGCTCCTTATTGGTCACGTGCCGCCGATGGCAGTATGGCGCTACGTCCACTTGGTATTCCTGCCAGCGGTCAATCTGGCACAGCAAGCAGTGACGCTTGGTATACCTGCCCACTACAAACGAATAAAACCTGTTTAACCGAGCCTTACACTTGGAAACTGCAAGGTAAAACGGTTGTGGGGACATCGATCACTGCACCGGTGACTGTTAAAGGGGAAGTGGTTGGTATGGCAGGTGTAGATATCGTGCTGGACTACCTCACCGCCCTTGCCCAGAAGACGTCAGATAACCTGTACGATGGTAAAAGCCGCGTTCGAGTTGTCAGTGCAAAAGGTCTGATTGGCGCAGATTCGTTGGCGCCTGAAAACAACGGCCAACCGTTGAGTGATGACTACATCAGCAATATTCAGCAGCTACTGGCTTCTAATACGGTTGCTGTCGTTGATCACCCCGATGATTTGGTGGTGGTTGCTCCAATCTTTGTGCCTGCATTGGATTCCCAATGGGGCGTCATCATCAATGTGCCGAAACAACTTGCGTTGGCAGGTGTTGAAGAGACGCGCTCTGTACTGGATGCCGGTTTTGCAAGCAACCTAACATCGATGTTGATCTCTGGGCTTGCTGTGGCACTGGTTGGCGCAATTTTGATGGCGATTGTGGCACGCTCTATTGCTCGTCCTATTTTGTCTGCGGCGGAGCTGGTGAACACGCTGGCCAACCAAGATGGCGATCTCACCCAGCGTATCGATATGGCAGATCGTAAGGATGAGATCGGTTATCTCGCAACGGGTATCAACAGCTTTATTGAGAAAACCCACCATATCGTGAAGGATATCGCCGGTGAGATGAACAGCGTTGAGGGTTCAGCAAACCGTGCGTCGGCTATCTCCCAAGATACCAACGCGCGCGTACAATCCCAGCGCCAAGAGATTGAGTTGATTGCGGTTGCGATCAATGAGATGTCTTCTGCGGCGGGTGAAGTGGCTCAAAGCTCCGCGGCAACAGCAACCGCTGCGAATGAAGCCACGGAAGCCGTGCAACAGGGCGCTAGTAACGTGCAGCAGAATGCATCGACGATTCGCTCTATGGGCGCTCGTATGGATCAGGTGAGTGATGTGATGGATCAGCTTGCCAAAGATAGCGAAGGTATCAGCCACATTGTTGAGGTGATCAGCGATATCTCTGAGCAGACGAACTTACTGGCGCTGAACGCGGCTATTGAAGCGGCGCGTGCGGGTGATCAAGGACGTGGTTTCTCGGTTGTTGCTGATGAAGTACGTAATCTGGCAACGAAAACACAGCAATCAACCGCTCAGATTCAGCAACTGATCGATAAGCTGCAGGAGCGCTCTGCTCAAGCGGTGGTAGAGATCGAGAAGAGTACAGAGTACACGCAAAGTTGTATCTCTCAGGCGGATGAGGCGGCGCAACAGCTAGATGCTGTGGTGTCGGCGATCAACCAAATCGATCAGATGAGCACGCAGATCGCTAGTGCATCTGAGCAACAACGTGCTGTAACCGAAGACGTGACTGCAAACGTTGAGCGTATCTCAGCGGCGGTTAACGCTGTTGCAGAAGATGCCAACTCCACAGACGAAGAGAGCCACCGTTTGCTAGCGTTGGTGAAATCTCTTGAAAGCCAGTTAAAACGCTTTAAGTTTTAAAAGATCGCGGCGGCAGCCAGTGTGGTTGCCGCCTTCTTTTTCCTCTTCCTCACAATAGTTCGTTTTATTCCTCTCTTTTACACCTGACTCCGTGACTTAAAACTCAGCTCGCATCTCCACACACCTGTAAACACGCGGCCTGCGGCGGTAAAATGGACGCCATTCTCGATTCACCCAGACAGTGATATCTGACTATGCGTACCTTCAAGCTGGAACAGTCCAAAACCGAGATTATCACACCCCACGGCGGTCTGGCGCTGGTTGGCCACAGTGTCAACAGAATGACCTCCCTGGCTAAGACCTCACGCACCATCGTCAAGCGCCATGGCATCGCCAACATCGATCTCATTCGCACCTACCTGGGGTTGATTTGCCTGGGCAAGAGCGATTTCGAAGCTGTCGAGCACGCACGCCATGACCCCTTCTTTAAAGCGGCCATGGGCATCAAGCAATCACCTTCATCCGCTCGGCTGCGTCAGCGTTTCGATGAAGATGCCAGGGTACTGATCCCGTTGTTGGATGAAGCCAGTGTCGAGTTTCTGTGCAAGGCGTCTGTACCTGTCGGCACCCTTGCCACCGGTCACGCGCCGCTGGATATAAACGTATTCCCCATGGACAACAGCAACACTAAGAAAGAGGGCGTGGCCTACACCTACAAGGGGCACGACGGCTACGCCCCCATCGCGGCCTACCTGGGCACGGAGGGCTGGTGTCTGGGCTGTGAGCTGCGACCGGGTAACCAACACGCCAACAAGGAGTTGCTGCCTCGGGTGCGTCAGCTGACCGATGCACCGCTACTGGTACGGCTTGACAGCGCCCATGATGCCGCCGAGAACCGCGCGTACTTCCGTACGCACGGGGTGGACTACCTGATCAAGTGGAACCCTCGCTCGCAAGATGGTTTGGCCTGGGTTGACAAGGCTCATGCGGCTGGCGCACTCTGGTGCCATACTCGGCCGGGCAAAATGGAAACGCTGCTGAGCGAGCGGCTGGATGGCACTGAAGACCGCCTGATCGTCAAGGTGACGGTGCGCCACAGTGACAGTACAGGGCAGCTGTTTCTGGAGCCCGAGGTGAGCCTGGGAGGCTGGACGACCTCGCTCAAGCCGGACGCGGTGGATCATGCCAAGGTGATGGCGCTCTACCAGGATCACGCCACCAGCGAACAGTTCCACAGTGAGTTCAAGACTGATCTGGATCTCGAACGTTTGCCGTCAGGGAAGTTCGATACCAACGACCTAGTCATGGCGTTTGCTGTACTGGGCTACAACCTATTGCGCTGGATGGGACAGCGCGTACTGCTGGGACCGGATGCGCCGGTGCGTCATCCGGCTAAACGTCGGCGGCTGAAGACCGTCATGCGGGAGCTGATGTATATGGCCTGCCGCCTGGTCAGCAGCGGTCGCCGTCTTTACCTGCGTTTTGGCCAACATTGCCCCGGGTTCAGGGCGTTCGGTTGCATCTACGAGTCGATCTGATCCACTCGGCTTAACTCACCTCGTTCAACCGCCAAGCCACAAAGCGCCATGCATGGCAGGATATTTTGTGGTTCCCGATAGCATTCAGAGCAAAAAAACGTCGGAGAAGACGGTGAATGATGCTGCAGTAGCGCAGACGCGGCGGCAGAATCCGGATAAGATCGAGCGGTGTTAAAGGGCACGGTCATACTCAGGGCAGTGACACCGCAACGACAGATGAAGTCACTGATTCAGGTTAAGCATACATACGAGGATAGATTATGCTGAAGGTTAAATTTTTAGGTGCGTATGAAGGTATCACTGGCTCATGTTCTTGGCTCTGGCACACAGATTCAGATACTCAGTTCCTAGTGGATTGTGGTATGCATCAAGGAACACATGAGGAAGAATGGAAAAACTACAAGCCGTTTGAGTTTGAAGCTCGTAAGATCCAGTATGTATTGCTAACACACGCTCACATTGATCACTGTGGGTTGCTACCAAAGCTTGTAAAGAATGGCTTCAAAGGTTGGGTTTACTGTACGCAAGCGACGCGAGATATCGCAGAACTGATGTTACGAGACGCTGCTAAGATATCTGATCTATTTAACGAGTCGGATGTAAATTTAATAAAGTGGCATGTTATAGATGTAGGAGGCTTTCATTGGAATAAAACTCTGCGTCTTTCTGATGGGCTTTCAGTTGTTTATAAGCGTGGAAGCCACGTATTAGGAGCCTGTAGCGTTTCTATTATGTGGTCTGATAAAGATCATGAAGGATTAAAAAGTATCCACTTTAGTGGCGATATCGGATCTCAAATTGAAGGTAATTGTTATCTTCCGATTATGAAAGATGATCATTATCCATATCCTAAGTCCGATTATATCGTCGTAGAGTCGACGTATGGTGCTACTGAACGAGATAGTCATTTTAAAAACCATGAAAACCGTATAAACGAACTTGGGTCTATTATAAGCAAGACTGTATTTGAGAATAATGGCACCGTGCTGATACCAGCTTTTTCCTTCCATCGAACACAAGAGCTAATATTCGATATACTCGCATGGCAATGGAAGTACTGGGGGGAAAGTTCAAGTAAGGATCTGATGGGAGCGCTTATAAAAAAAGAAGATGAAAGTAGCACTTATGAAAGTCCTTTAAGAGTGCTTTGTGACAGCCCTCTCGGATCTAAAGTTAATAAAGTTTATGGTGAGCAGCTACTTAAAATATTGGCGAATGGTAAATATCAATATCTCAACTCTGAATTAGCAGACCGGTTGAAAAGCGATGAAAAAGAAGTAGCAAGAATATTTAGAGATCTAGATAGCAATGGCTGGATCTATCGTAATGGCCATATAGTTAAGTGTCTTCGTCCTGAAGATCGTGAAAAGAAAAAATCTAATCAAAGAATTAATAAAAATATTAAACGCTATGGGGTTATTATAGCTAGTTCTGGCATGTGTGATCATGGTCCAGTAGTAAGTTACTTAAAGGAAATTAGTAGAAATCCGAACAACACAATTGTGTTAACGGGTTATCAGTCTCAAGGATCAATGGGTAGATACTTATTAGAAAGGTCAGAGGCTGCGCCAGGTAACGAAACAGGTGCTAATATTGTTAACATGTCTGGGTTTTATTCTGCACATGGAGATCAGGAAAAAATTGTAGATTATATTTTTTCACTAGGGACGCTTGGTGCAGATTCTCGTTCAGCACGCGTGTTTATAAACCATGGCGAGGCTACTAGTAAGTCTTGTTTGCAGGGTGCAATACGGCATAGAGCGGATCAAGCGAAGCAGGGAGATAGGCTGGTTTCCTCTGTAGAAATCGCGAGATCTTCATGGTTTGATCTGAGTAGTGGTCGCTACTTAGAGGAGTCAAATGATAGAGGAGATACGCTTATTGACCGCCTCTCATCGATCGAAGACAAGTTGTCTCGACTAACCGACGAGCTGGCAAACTTGCAACTGGATAGGGTTCGCCGATAACCATCGCGAGAACCATTAATTTTATCGAATGTGCGGCGAAAGGCGTTCCCCTTTCATTAGGGAAGCTGTGATCAAGTCCGCCACATGGGATAATCTGACTGCACATGATCGAGGACGCATAAGATGGATAAGCAACTTACATTCGCGGACAGCGAGTTCAGCAACAAGCGCCGTCAGACCCGTAAGGAGAAGTTCCTGGGCCGAATGGACAAGCTGATTCCATGGGCGCGTCTCGAAGCTGTTATCGAGCCCCACTATCCCAAGGCTGGAAATGGCCGTCGGCCTTACCCGTTGTCCACCATGTTGCGCATTCACTGCATGCAGCAGTGGTATAACCTCAGTGATCCAGCCATGGAAGATGCGCTGTACGAGATTGCCTCAATGCGGCTGTTTGCAGGCTTGTCACTGGATAAAGCCATTCCCGATCACACCACCATTCTGAAGTTTCGGCACTTGCTCGAACGCCACGATCTGGCCCGACAGGTTTTTGAAGAGGTGAACCAAAGGCTGTCTGAGGCCGGTGTCCTTCTGAAAGAGGGCTCACTGGCCGATGCCACCATCATCGAAGCCCCTAGCTCCACCAAGAACAAAACGGGCGAGCGTGATCCCGAGATGCACCAGACCAAAAAAGGCAATCAGTGGCACTTCGGGATGAAGGCTCACATCGGGGTTGATGCCCGCACCGGCATCACGCACAGTTTCACGACAACTGCGGCCAATGAGCACGATCTTAATCAGGTTGATCAACTGCTACACGGTGAAGAAGCATTCATCTTTGCTGATGCGGGTTACCGGGGTGCCGAAAAGCGAGACGAGCTGAAAGATGTCAGCGCGGACTGGTACATCGCCGAACAGCCAGGGAAGCTGAAGACACTCAAAAAACACCCTCGGATCAATAAGGTCAGAATCCGCACCGAGTATTTGAAGGCCAGCCTCCGCGCCAAGGTCGAGCATCCGTTCCGGATCATCAAATGCCAGTTTGGTTTTGTAAAAGCACGCTACCGTGGCCTGAAGAAAAATGACTGCAAGCTGGCCATGCTGTTCGCGCTGGCCAACGTTGTGAGGGTAGACCAGATGTTAAGAGCGCAGGGATAATCCGTCTGTACTGTCTGAAAAGGCGGTTGCAGTCGGTTAAAAAGGGGTAAATGTGCGCATTTTATGCCCCAGATACAGAGAAAAAGCCGTTTTGATGGCTCATCGGGGACTTGTTCATACGTTCCATAGTTTATGCTTTCGATTCGTAAGTTTTATGTCTAAATCACCTTTGAAATTTAGGTATATGACTTACTAATCGTTAGAAAAATGCTGTGTTAATTGATGTGAGCCTCATAAAATAACGCCATATTTTTTACCGAGGGATGACGCGTGTTTTTTTCAGTCTCACATCTACTCCTGATCGCTGTTGCGGCCATTTGGGGATTTGCATTTGTTGCGCAAAGCGCAGGGATGGACCACCTAGGTCCGCATAGCTTCAACGCTGCGCGGTTCTTGCTAGCCACACTCTCGCTGTTGCCGTTGTGGTTTATGATGCGCCACAAGCGTGAAAAGCAGGGCAAAGCGCTTATTTGGGGCGGTATCGCCGCGGGTATTGTCATGTTTGGTGGCTTTACCATGCAGCAGGTAGGTTTACTTGATACAACCGCCGGTAACGCCGGTTTTATTACCGGTATGTATATCGTGTTGGTGCCCATTGCGGGTGTGCTGCTTGGCCACTCCACGAACATGCAAACGTGGGCAGGTTTGATCTTGGCAGTGCTTGGGCTGTACAGCCTGACGATTGGGCCTAACTTTTCGATGGGGCAGGGTGATCTACTGGTCTTAATTGGTGCCTTTTTCTGGACCGGGCACGTCCTGATTATTGGCTGGATCTCTCGCAAAGTGGATGCCATCAGCCTCTCCATCGTTCAATTTGTCGTTGCAACTGTGCTGGCTACCGGCTTCGCGGTAGCGCTCGAAACCCCTGACATGGGTGGTTTCACCTCCGCATGGTTGCCGCTGGTTTATGCCGGTGTGGCTTCAAGTGGTATCGCGTTTACCCTGCAAGCGATTGCGCAACGTAAAGTAGAGCCGAGCGTGACTGCCTTGATTCTCTCTACGGAGGCTGTATTTGCAGTGCTTGGGGGCTGCTTGTTACTCAATGAGCCTTTTGGTGCGAAAGAGGCGCTAGGCTGTGGCTTAATGATGATCGGTATGGTGGTCACCCAGTGGCCGGTTAAACGCCGTAACGACGTTGTCGCTGAGCCCCTTAGCTAAATAAAAAGGGTAGGCCTTATTGGGCCTACCCTGATATGCGCAGGTTTACATTCGCCTACTCTGATGCGTCAGTTTTCCACTTTAATTTCTTCTCAATCGCTTGAATCATCAAGCCCGCAACATCTTTCCCTGTCGCACCTTCGATTCCTTCAAGGCCAGGGGAGGAGTTGACCTCTAACAATAGTGGGCCTTTTGCCGAGCGGATAATATCAACCCCCGCCACCTGTAATCCCATCGATTTAGCGGCTTTAATAGCGATCTTTTTCTCATCCGCAGTGGGAGAGATCAAACTTGCGGTGCCGCCTTGGTGGATGTTCGCTCTAAACTCACCGGGCTCTGCTTCACGTTGGATCGATGCGACAACCTTGCCATCCACAACGAAGCAGCGGATATCTTTGCCGTTGGCTTCCTTGATGAACTCCTGCACAAGAATGTCAGCTTTCAGGCTCTTGAACGCGTTGATCACACTCTCGGCGGCTTTTTTCGTCTCGGCTAGCACAACGCCGCGCCCTTGAGTTCCCTCAAGCAGTTTAATGATCAATGGAGCACCACCCACCATATCGATAAGGTCATCGGTTTCTAGGGGCGAGTTTGCAAAGCCTGTGATCGGGATGTCGATCTTGCTCTCAAACAACAGCTGTAAAGAGTGCAGCTTGTCGCGCGACTGGGTAATCGCCTCAGCGGTGTTTAAGCAAAATACGCCCATCGACTCAAACTGGCGCGTCAGCGCACAACCGTAAAACGTCATACTGGGGCGAATGCGCGGAATAACCGCGTTTAGATCGTTGAGTACTTTACCGCCGCGATAGTGAACTTCCGGGTTGCCCGCATCCATTTTCATATAGCAGTGTTTGATATTGAGGAAGACCATCTCGTGGCCGCGCTCCTCACCCGCCTCAATAATACGGCGGTTGCTATAAAGGTTTGGGTTGCTAGCAAGTACACCAATTTTCATGCCTTTCTTGGGCGATTTTCTAGGCACGTAAAGCTCGCTTAACTGCTCTTGCGAGTAATTACCTAATGCGAAGGACTGATCGGGATCTACGATCAGTTTGCCTGACATCGCTTCGCGCCCAAGCAGCATTCGATAGCCCATAGCGTCTCGATTAGCTAGGGTGAGTTCTACATCCCAGCTCTGGTCACCAATGGCGATACTGGTTTTAATCACGTAGCGCTTTTCAGAACTACCGCTGGAGCTTTTCACGCTGCGACGATCAAAAATAGGGGCTTCGCAGTTGACCAACGTTTTTCTGTTGTCTTGCAAAGGGCAGACGTCAAAGCGTACCCAGCTAACACCATCGCGCTGGAACGGCTGAATATTCAACGCATGAATGGCCGATGTCTTAGCACCTGAGTCGACTCTGGCTTTAATTGCTGGAATGGCAAGTTGTGGGAACTTGCACCACTCTTCGGCGCCACACAGGTTTTTTTCTATCGTCACGCGCTTAATCCTCACTGATAGTTTTTGAATAGTGCAATTTGAACCTTGTTTTTAAAAAGAAACAATCTTTATTTTAGCGCAGCTGATACCACCGCGGTGAAACTTGAGGTTACGCAATAATTCAAGGCGCGTTGTATGTAACGGTACGTAAATTACGCGGCAGATTATCCGGTGTATATGGCGCTAAGAGGAGAAGGTCGCTGGCACGACGCGCTCTACCGGTGTTGATAAGATCATCATGGTGTTGGTATCGCTCATGTCGATAAAAGACTCGAGAATCGCATCCAGTTGCGCCATGGATTCAACCGCGAGCTTCACAAGAAACGCTTGCTCGCCGGTGACGTTTAAGCATTCGATCACTTCATCGCAGTTAAGCAGCAGTGCTTTGAAGGCGCGCTCTTTAGTTTGGTAAACCTTGCACTGAACGAGCGCAACAATAGGATAACCAAGCTTATCGAGATCAACTTTGAGCGCGTAGCCGGTAATCACACCTGCCTGTTCCAGTTTGCGGATACGCTCGGCAACAGCGGGCGCGGAAAGGTGCACTTTCTTGCCAAGCTCTGCGTAGCTGATACGTGCATTTTTCTGTAATTCGGAAATAATTTTGCGATTGATACTATCGACCATGGTTGCCTTTGGAAATGTCGTTATCACTGCGCGCTACTATCGCAATTCGTAGCACCTCCGACAAGCGATTCGGTGTCAAAAAAAGGCGAAGCGCTCCATGCCAGAGTCGCTTCGCGAACAACGCTCTGCTCAGGCGTTGGGGTCAAAGGGTTCAAATTCGCCATAAACCTGATGAATGGGTAAAACACCGGATGTGAACGGCAAATCGAGATCTGCCGGATCGTCTTCAGGGCCTGTTGCGCGCACTTTTGCAGAGACATGCTCCAGTGAGATGGCAATGACGCTGGTGGCTTTCATCTCGGTGGCATTGGGTGGGCGCGTCTCTTTTGAGCGGCCTTTTTTAAACTTCTCTAGCAGGGCATCTAACGCTTCGCGTTTCTCTTGCTCGTCTTCAACCAATTTAGGCGTGCCAAACAGCATGACCGAACGGTAGTTAACCGAGTGGTGAAAGGCTGATTTCGCAAACACAATGCCATCAAGTGCAGATACCGTGATGCAAGTTTTACCCTCCGTTAGAATGGCGTTAATCAGGCCGTTTTTGCTGGAGCCATGGATATAGAGCGTATCGCCGATACGCCAATGCAGGTTGGGCTGCACCGCAGGGTAACCATCCACCACACCGCCGATGTGGCAAAGGTATGTATCATCAAGGATTTGATTGATCTGCTCTCGATTATAAACAGCACGTTTTAAACCGCGCTTCACCTGTGTTTGGGGCTGCATAGTTCCACTCTCAGCTTTGTCGTTATCGGTTGGAACAGCGTATAGTGGCCAGTGGTATCTAAGAAGATCCAATTCTAAGATTAAAATAAGAACCACTTTGCGAGATCAACGCCGTGCTGTTCCAACCCTTGCTGTCGAAAACCTCTGATTCACGTACCCCAAAATATGAGCAGCTCTACGAGTTGCTGCGCGAGGCCATTTTAGATGGCCGCATCTCAGCAGGCGATAAACTACCCGCGACTCGGGATCTGAGCCAGCAGTTGGGTATTGGGCGTAACGCGGTGATTACCGCATTTGAGATGCTGGTGGCCGAGGGTTTTTTGGAAACACGCCATGGAGCAGGTACGTTCGTGGCTCACCTTGAAGGGTTAATTCCGGTGTTGCGCCGGGGCGAAACCAGCACGACAGTGGTGAAAACTAATAGCCTTTCCGATGCGATGGGGCGTATTGATGCTTTTGCCGCAGCACAAAGTGATCACCGTAGCGGCACCATCATGTTGCCAGCCAACCCTCCCACAGCGCTTTTTCCTCACAAAGCGTGGCAGCGCTGTACGCAACAGGCAGCACGTCAACACGACTATGATCGTGCCGATTTAATGGGTGATCAGTTGTTGCGTCAGGAGCTTGCAGATTACCTATCATTGACACGGGGCATTCGCTGCAGCGCGGAGCAGATCATGCTGACCTCAGGTTCGTTGCATGGTATCGCAATGGCGTTGCAGGTTTTGGTGAATCCGCGGGAGCGCGTTTTACTCGAAGATCGGGGCTATCCGGGCATCGATGGTGCCCTAACTGGCATCGGCGCATCGCCGCAGATTATGCCTTGTGATGACCATGGCGTGCTCACCGATCATCTGGCAGCTTACACAGCCCGTGTCATGGTGATAACACCAAGCCGTTGTTTTCCTATGGGTGGCACGCTATCGCTGGAGCGGCGTATTGCATTGCTAGACTGGCTATATCAGGCTGATCGCTGGCTAATTGAGGATGACTACGATAGCGAGTTTATCTTTTCAGGCCACAGCATTGCCGCGCTTCAGAGCATGGATCGCTCTGGGCGTGTGATCTATACCGGTACTTTTAGCCGAACACTGTTTCCAAGCATTCGAACGGGCTATCTGGTGCTACCCGAAGCGTTGGTTGAGGTGTTCAATACCTATCGGCGCTACACCGAAGGCGGCATGCCAACACTACAGCAACACGCAATGGGGTTATTTATGCAGCAGGGCCATTATGCACGCCATTTGCGCCGAATGCGTAAACACTATCAAACGAAAAAGGCCCAACTATTGAGCTTTATGGCGCAGCACTTCCCCAACTTGAAGCCCCTTGAAACCACGGGGGGGATGCATCTGGTGTTTCGTTTGGAAGGCGATGACATTGCAATCGCTGCGGGGCTGAACCGTGCGGGAATTGGTGCACGGGCGTTATCAAGCTACGAGCGCGCGCCGTTGGCAGATAAAGGTATCATTCTTGGTTATGCAGCACTTGAAGATGAGCATCTGGTGCGGTTACAGCATGCGCTTAACGGGTGCTTGGCGCAAACGACGAGCTAGGGGAGCTAGCTGTTTGCTGGCGGGCAACCTTTAACGGCACGATGCGCTTGGCCGTGTCATAGCCTGCTTTGAACAGTGCATTTTTCTGCTCGGGCGTAATATTGAACTCAACAGGTGAGATACTGCCGGTGTGAACCACGATGGTTTGCTGCCAAAAGGTTTCGCTAATGTACTCCTGAGACATCGTTGTCATAAAGGTGCGTATGAGTAGGCTAAGGTGCGATACCAACGGAATGAGTGGCGGTTTTGCGTCTCGGGGCGCGTGCTGAACACAGCTGAGGCGAAACACTAATACCGGCGTGCCATTGCCTGCCCAGTCTCGTTGCAGTGCTTCCTCAGATAAGATACTGCCATCCACTAAGAGCTGCTGTTTGTACTCCTTAAAGCTAAACAGCAGCGGAATCGACATTGAGAAGCGCACCGCTAACGATACTTTCATATCAGGCGAGTTCGCCCGGTTAAAGACCACTGGCTTACTGGCGCGTAGATCAGTTGCCACCACATGAAAATCACCGGATAGCTGGGAAAAGGTTTTGCCATCCAGCTTTTCATCGAGCCACTGTTCAAAAAGATCCCCAGAAGATAGCCCACCCGTGCGTAACAAGCGGAAAAAACCTTGGCCTAAGAATTGGCGAAAGTCGGTCTCTTCGGCAATAACGCGCAACTGCTCTAGTGAGTAACCCGCACAAAAGAGCGCGCCCACCACGGAGCCACCCGATACTCCCACCAGCGCTGGAAAACGGTAATCGAGCTCTTCGAGTGCGCTCAAAATACCAATATGGGCTGACAAACGGCTGCCGCCACCGGCAAGCACGGGCACGACACTAGGGTGGTTATGAGGGTGGTTGGCGGGCGTATCAACACGAAAGACGGAATCTGACACAAGCGGCCTCCAGCAATGGGACTGGCTACATATGTTTAAATTATAGCCAAAGTTATTCGCAAGCTCAGCTTATACCAAAGAGTGTCATATGAACGTCACACAAAGTGGCTAGTTTATGGTGCCTCGTTTACTATTAATCAAATACTTACCAGCAACGATTCTGACCGCTTCATGACCTCTGCGACTGCCTCTGCCACTCACATCATGCGCTGCTTACGAGATGAAATCCGTAACGGGCATTTACAACCCGAAGACAAGTTAGGCTCTGAGCGTATTCTTAGCGAGCGCTTTTCGACATCTCGGGTGACCATTCGTGAAGCTCTGAAAAAGTTAGAGTCTGAGGGCGTGGTGTATCGCTCTAATCGCCGTGGCTGGTTTGTTACCTCGCCACGCGTTAAGTATGACCCAAGTTGTCCGGGCTTCTTTATGGACTATGTGGCGGAGCAGGGCTTTATACCTTTTAGCCGCCTGTTATCGAGCGAACTTGTCCCTGCAGATAGCTACCTCAGTGAGCTATTCGAGATACCCGAAGGCAGCGATGTGGCCTGCATTGAGCGGGTGCGTGGAGCCGACAACCGAGCCGTCTATGTTGAGCGTATCTTCTTAAACCGTGACCTCCTTCCCGAGATTGAGCAACACGACTTAACCCTATCGGTGAGTAAAGTTGTGAAAGGGGAGTATGGCCAAGAGTATGCTGCGAGCGATTTAGACATTCGCGCCGCGACGCTATCTTCCCAACAGGCGGCCACGTTAAGCGCACCGGCTAACTTCACCTGCTTGAATATCCGACGCATCGTGCGTAATGCACAAGGGCGTGTTTTTGAAGTGGATTTTGAAGCGTGGCGCCATGATACCGTTGAGTTAAGTTTATCCGTGATTGACACACCTTAGTGCGCGGCAGCGATCGATTCGTTTTATCGCTGCAAACAATGTTTCGCAAATCTGTCACATCTTTGTAAAAAACTGGCGCTAATCTTTTTCCTCATCTGGTCTATACCAGTTAACCATTGAGGATATGAGAGATGACTAACAAAGCGACGTTCACCAAACTGGCACTGGCGACTTTGATGTCGGCAACTGCTTTGTCTGCCCATGCAGGTTCTGAGTTAACCGTTTACACAGCGTTGGAAGCGGAAGATCTAAAGCGTTACGCCGCAGCGTTTAACAAGAAGCACCCTGATATCAAAATCAACTGGGTTCGCGACTCTACAGGTATCGTGACCGCAAAACTGTTGGCTGAAAAAGAAAACCCACAAGCTGACGCTGTTTGGGGTTTGGCAGCGACCTCTTTGCTGGTGCTGAAAGGCGAGCAGATGCTTCAGCCTTACAAGCCAGCAGGTGTCGAAAAACTGTCTAAGAAATTCTACGACCAAGATGCAACACCGTCTTGGGTCGGTATGGACGCATGGATGGCTGCGGTTTGTTTCAACACCGTTGAAGCGAAAAAGCACAACCTGCCTAAGCCTACGTCTTGGGAAGATCTAACGAAGCCGGTTTACCAAGGCCATATTGTAATGCCTAACCCTAACTCATCAGGTACGGGTTTCTTAGACGTATCCTCATGGTTGCAAATGTTCGGTGAAGAAAACGGCTGGCAATATATGGACCGTCTGCACAATAACATTGCACGTTACACGCACTCCGGTTCCAAGCCTTGTAAATTGGCGGCGGCTGGTGAAGCGCCCATCGGTATCTCGTTCGCATTCCGTGGTGCGAAGCTGAAGAAAAAAGGTGCGCCGTTAGATCTTGTCTTCCCTAAAGAGGGCCTAGGCTGGGATATGGAAGCCAGCGCAATTGTTAAAGGCACAGACAATCTGGATGCGGCTAAGAAGCTGATGGATTTCTCTATCTCTGAAGAAGCCAACCGCCTGTACAACAAAGGTTACGCCGTTGTTGCGATGCCGGGTATCGCTAAGCCAGTGCAGTACTTCCCAGAGAATGCTGCTGAGCTGATGATCGACAACAACTTCGAGTGGGCTGCGAGCAACCGCACCGAGATCTTGAAGCAGTGGCAAACGCGTTACGACAGCAAGTCTGACCCGAAATAGATACTGGGCTTTTTGATGTAAAGCCCTCGTCATGAGGGCTTTCTAGTATCTAACAGATTCAGGTAACGGGAAGGTCACGATGAGCTATCTATCGATTCAAAACTTAAAAAAACACTTTGGTGAATTTACCGCACTGCAGGATATCTCTCTTGATATAAAAGAGGGTGAGTTTGTCTGCTTTCTAGGCCCTTCAGGCTGCGGTAAAACCACACTACTACGCGCCATTGCAGGTCTTGATCAGCAAAGTGAAGGCAGCATCCACCAAGCAGGACGGGATATCTCTCAACTGCCGCCTGATCAGCGTGACTTTGGCATCGTCTTCCAGTCTTACGCCTTGTTCCCCAACCTAACCGTTGCTGACAACATCGCGTATGGCCTAAAAAACAGCAGCGATGCAAAAGTACGCCAGCGTGATGCGATCACCCAGCGTGTGGATGAGCTCCTTGAGCTGATCGGCTTAGCGGGTGCTAACCATAAATACCCATCTCAGCTGTCCGGTGGACAGCAGCAGCGTGTTGCTTTGGCGCGTGCTATCGCCACGAAGCCGGGTTTATTGTTGTTGGATGAACCCTTATCAGCGTTGGATGCCCGCGTGCGTGTCCATCTGCGCCGCGAGATTAAAGAACTACAGCGTACTCTTGGTATCACCACCATCATGGTGACGCATGACCAAGAAGAAGCGCTCACCATGGCCGATAAGATCGTGGTTATGAACAACGGTGTCATTGAGCAAGTGGGCACCCCAGAAGAGATCTATGCCGCGCCTGCGTCGGCGTTTGTTGCCTCGTTTGTGGGCACTATGAACTTTCTCAACAGCTTTGTTTCCGACACCAACCGTGTGCAAGTGGACGAAACCTACCTAAGCTGTGATGCCTGCGGTGATATGGAGCAGGACACTCAAGTTAGCGTGGCGATCCGCCCTGAAGATATCCGTGTGCGTTTTAATGGCGATGCAACCAACACGCTACGCGCATCAGTCAGAGGCTTTGAGTACTTAGGTGCGTTTGCTCGCGCAGAGCTTGATGTGGATGGTATCCATCAGCCGATCGTTGCCGATTTCTCGATGAACGATGTACGCGATCACAACATCTGCTGTGGTGCTCAAATGCACCTAGACATCCCTAAACATCGTTTGCATGTATTCCGAGAAGCATCATGAGTAGCCGTTCTATCGCGATGAATGCTGTGGGTGGCGCATCGCGCCGTTTCTTGCACAAGGATCAGTGGGTACAAGCGGCAGGGTTGCTGATAGCGGCAGCTTTTCTGCTGGTGGCAATGGTGTTACCGCTCTACGCGATTCTATCGAAGAGTGTGCAGAACAAAGCGGGTGATTTCGTGGGGCTTGAAAACTTCATCGCCTACGCCAGTTCGCCGTCTTTGTTTGATTCAGTGCTTAATTCACTGTTTATCGCCTCACTGACTACAGTCATCGTTATCACTCTTGCGCTGCTTGCCGCTTATGCGCTCACCCGCAGCTGTATGCCGTTTAAAGGTGTGATTCGCTTACTGATGATGGGGCCGATCTTTGCACCATCGCTACTACCGGCGATCTCGCTGGTGTATCTGTTCGGCAACCAAGGCTTTCTAAAGAGCTGGCTCTTCGGTGAAAGTATCTATGGCCCGATCGGTATCGTGATTAGCCTCTCATTTTGGTGCTTCCCCCATGCGTTGATGATCTTGATCACCGCGTTGAGCAATACGGATGCACGCCTCTATGAGTCAGCAAAAGCGTTGCGCACCTCGGGCTGGCGGACCTTTTTTACGGTGACGTTACCATCGATCAAGTATGGCCTGATTAGCGCCTCATTCGTGGTATTTACCTTGGTTATCACCGATTTTGGTGCCCCCAAAGTGATTGGCGGCCAGTACGATGTGTTGGCAACTGATATCTATAAACAGGTTATTGGCCAGCAGAACTTCCAGATGGGTGCGGTGGTATCAGTCATCTTGTTGCTACCTGCGATGCTGGCATTTGCCGCGGATCGTTGGGTGCAAAAAAAGCAGGTCGCGCTTGTTACATCACGTGCGCAGCCTTATCGTGCTGAGCCGAATCGGCGCAAAGATGTGTCGATGCTAGCGCTTTGCTTGCCGATTATCGCGATTGTTATCGGCGTCCTTGGCACAGCAGTTTATGCATCATTCGTGACATTTTGGCCCTACAACCTGTCGTTATCGTTGAATAACTACCAGTTCGACTTGATGGACGGCGGCGGCTGGGATGCCTACTTCAACTCGATTGAGATGGCGTTTTACACTGCACTGTTTGGCTCGTTCTTGATCTTTACCAACGCGTATCTGGTTGAGAAAGTGCAAGGGATGCGTGCACTGCGTGGTTTGGTGCACCTATTTGCGATGATACCGCTGGCGGTACCTGGGCTTGTGCTGGGTTTGGCTTACATCTTCTTCTTTAATGCGCCCAATAACCCACTCAATAGTCTATATGGCACGATGGGCATCTTGGTGATCTGCACGATCGCGCACTACTATACGGTCTGTCATTTAACGTCGATTACTGCACTAAAGCAGATCGATAAAGAGTTTGAGGCGGTATCGGCATCGTTGAAAGTGCCGTTCTACCAAACATTCTTGCGGGTAACACTACCACTTTGTTTACCGGCGCTGTTAGAGGTTGGGATCTATCTATTTGTTAATGCGGTAAACACAGTATCAGCGGTCGTGTTTCTGTACTCAGCTAACACAACGCTGGCATCGGTTTCGATCCTAAATATGGACGACGCCGGTGATATTGCCCCCGCCGCAGCGATGGGCGTATTGCTGATGCTAACGTGCATGGGCGTGAAATTATTGCACTGGTTACTATCACGTCAATTGATCAACAACACGCAAGCGTGGCGTAAAGCGTAATTTAAAAGAGGATCCGGTCAGTCCAAGGCTGAGCGGATTTTTAATACGCAATTTGGCTGGTATATACCAGATTTTGAGATGCTAATTAAACAATGTGCGTAGCAGAACGTTACCGCACAAAAATGACAAAAGCAGAGAGAGTTATGAAGCAATCACAACCTTATTTGTTAACACCAGGACCGTTAACAACGTCCGATGCCACCAAAGAAGCGATGTTGGCGGACTGGGGCTCGTGGGATCAGGACTTTAATGCGATCACGCGTGATGTATGTGAGCGTCTGTTAGCGATGGCCAACGCCAGCGACACGCACGTTTGCGTACCGATGCAGGGCAGCGGTTCTTTCTCGGTTGAAGCGACGCTGGGCACGCTGGTGCCAAAAGATGGCAAAGTGCTAGTACTGATCAACGGTGCTTACGGTAAACGTATCGCGCAGAGCCTTGAGTATATAGGCCGCGACTATGCGGTTATCGACAAAGGCGATTACGAGCCACCACGTGGCGATGAAGTCCGCTTGGCCCTTGCTGAAGACCCCGCTATCACCCACGTTGCGGTGGTCTATTGCGAAACAAGCTCTGGCATCTTAAACCCCATCGACGAGATTGCAGCGGTGGTGGCAGAGGCGGGCAAACGCTTGCTGATCGACGCCATGAGTGCCTTTGGTGCACTGCCGGTTGATGCGAAAACCCTACCGTTTGAAGCGGTCATTTCGGCGGCGAACAAGTGTATCGAAGGCGTACCGGGTTTTGGCTACGCGATCGTACGCCGTGACTCCCTGGAACAGTGTAAAGGCCGTGCCCACTCCCTGTGTCTCGATCTTTACGAACAGTGGAGGTATATGGAAGCGACTGGCCAGTGGCGCTTCACGCCGCCAACGCATGTGATCGTTGCGTTCCAGCAAGCGCTGAACGAGCACGCCCAAGAGGGTGGCTGCGAAGGGCGCTTGGCGCGTTACACCCGCAACCGTGACCAAATGGTAAACGGTATGCGCGCAATGGGTTTTGCCACCTTGCTCGAAGATCAATGGCTATCACCCATTATCACCACTTTTATGAGCCCAACGGACCCAGCGTTTGAGTTCAAGACGTTTTACAACCTTCTCAAAGAGAAAGGTTTAATTATCTACCCGGGCAAGCTAACTGAAGCAGAAAGCTTCCGGGTTGGATGTATCGGCCAGCTCTATGAGCCGCAGATCAATGCGTTACTGGAAGCGGTAGCACAAACGCTAGCGCAGATGAATATCACCCTAAAAGCAGTAGCTTAAGAAAAGTAGGACCCGACAATGACTTACCTCTACAAACGTGTATATGCAGGCCCCGTTCAAGCAGTTGTTTTTGACTGGGCGGGTACAACCGTCGATTTTGGCTCATTGGCGCCAATCAAAGGTTTCTGCCAGTTGTTTGAGCAGTTTGGTGTACCGATTACCGCAGAAGAAGCCCGTGCGCCAATGGGCGCTGAAAAGCGCGAACATATCCAAGCGCTGTTGGATATGCCGCGTGTACGTGAGGCATGGATTGCACACCACGGTAGCGAAGCGGATGATGCCAAAGTAGATGAGCTTTACGATGCGTTTGTCAACGTACAGGTTGCTTGTATTGCTGAGTGTGCGCAGTTAATCCCGGGCGTGAAAGAGACGTTCGACTACCTAACAGATAAAGGTATCAAGGTGGGTGCCAACACAGGCTACAGCCAAGAGATGATTGTTGATCTGCGCAGTATTGCTGCAGAGCAAGGTTACAAGCCAAGCTCGGTGGTGTGCGCAACAGACGTTCAAAAAGCTCGCCCATTCCCACACATGACGTTGAAGAACATCATGGAGTTGGAAGTGGGCGCGGTACAGTCTGTGATCAAGGTTGACGATACGCTTACGGGTATCGAAGAGGGCCTAAACGCAGGCTGCTGGACCGTTGGTGTTATCGATAGCGGCAACGAAGTGGGTATGGATCTAGCGAGCTGGGAAGCACTACCTGAAGCGCAAAAAGACGCTAAGCGTGCTGCTGCGCAGCAGAAATTCCATGCCAGCGGAGCACACTATGTCATCAACACGGTAGCGGACCTACCAGAGGTTGTTGAAGACATCGAAGCGCGCCTAGCGGTAGGTGAACAGCCTTAAGCTTCAGCGGCACTGAGCTTGGCTTAAAGCGTAGGCCAAGCTCAGTTTCTGTGCGTTACACTAATATGCTCTCTTCAAATATCTACCGTTGCTTTGCTTCGGTTTATGCCTTCAACTGGCTGTCGTTTACTTTATAAATTAACCATTGTGCACTTACTTATGCGCTGTCATTCCTGTTAACCTTGGCGCTAAGAACCCATACTAAGAGAGCAGCCATGTGCCATATCTTTGCAGGGCAAAACCCTGAAAACTATAAGTTTATCTCCCGCTCCATTCGTTTAGCAGGGCACTCGACCAGCGTGAAACTGGAAGCAAAATTCTGGGAGATACTCGACGCGGTGGCGGCAGAGCAAGAGATGACAACGCCACAGTTTCTATCCCGCATCTATGATGAAGCGCTAGATATCAATGGCGATGTACCCAATTTTGCCTCGTTGCTGCGCTGTGCGTGTGCACTCTATCTTGAACAACCCAGCGAAGTGATGGAAACCGTGCGTGAACAACTAGCGGCAACAGGTTAACCGTGTTATCACTTTTTTGCGTGTAGTACTCCAGTACCACCTCAGCCGTTTCTAAAGAATTATTCTTAGCCTCATCAAACAGATGAGGTTAATTCTTTAATGGCAAAAGCAATTCACTCAATGATTCGGGTTTACGACCTAGATCGTTCCATTTCGTTTTACAAAGAAGCCCTAGATCTGGACGTTGCCGAGCGTTTCGACTTCGATGGTTTTACCCTCGTGTACCTGCGCAACAGCTAACGAGGCGATAATCATTTTTCGCATGTAATATCCTTATTTTTTACTGGCATTACTAAGAGTAAATCGGGGTTTCAGATAATAAGTGCAACACTCATGGTTGAACGGTGATAGGTAGTCAACTGCTGCTCGACATAAACCACAAAGATGTTCGACACTTTGCCAAACCTATAGCAATCCTCTGTTTCCCAGAAATCATCCATCATGATCTCATTGAACAAGTCGTAAAACAGGTTGTACCCAAGACTGAGGAACAACCCTTCGGATTTATTAAGCCATACTTACATGGCGATTACAGCCACTTGTTAGAACCTAGAATCGTTTTCGCATGGAATGCCATCGCCATCTCCATCCATCTTAGGATTGGGGCAGTTTCTTAAAAAGAACTCTGCTTCTGCTCGTGATGTCATTTGACTACAATGCTGTCTTCCATCGCAGCTAAATTTAGGAGCAGTTGGTGTTTGAACTGGAGCTGATTTATTCTGGTCTACCAATACAGGGCTCACACTAAATTCTTTAGTATTTATAAATTGGTTATAACCAAAAAAACTTATAACTAATAATATTATAATCACCAATGCTGAGCTGAGTATGCCTCCGCTTTTCTTCCTGTGATTAGCTTTTTTTGATTTATTACTAGTAGGTCTTTGTACCTTTATAGCTCGGCTTTTTCCTTTACTATCAATTTGAACGTCAAAGGAGATAAGCTCACCAACTTTTGGGCGAGCTTCATCTTGAGGGAAAGCTGATATATGTACAAATATTTCCTCTTCATGCTGAGGAGATTCAATGAATCCAAAACCTCGATCATCGTTCCATTTTTTCAAGCTTCCATGTTTTTTCATCGTTACTTCTTACTTGTTTATTTAGTTTGGTGTTACTCATAACGCTTACAGCAGTTGAGCGCATTGCGCGTCAACTGCCTGTTTTTTGTTAGGTTACTTGCCTTCAAAGGCAACTTCTTGTGGGTTGTTGTCTTTAGGGCTAATGACAACAGTACCGGCAAGCTTGTCATGCCATCCTTGTTTTTTCTTGTCCCATGCAACCCAAAATATGCCAAGACCTAGAGGAATAGTTGCAATGATGTACCCCAGATAGCGGATTACATATTGCAGGAGAGTTGGCTTATCTCCTGTTTTCGCGTCAACAATTCGTGCAGAGACGGCCATCTTTCCTGGTGTCGCTTGGCGATAAGCCCAAAATGTAATGACAGCAACTAATGGGAAAACCCAGCTAATAATAAAATCGGCAAAGCCAGCAATGAGATCCCCTCCATCGAAGTAGTTCCAGCCATAAATAGCAATCAGAATAGGATAAGTGATGACAACTAAAATAATTGTGTCAATTAGACAAGCACCAACACGTGGCCAAAATCCGGTGTATTTATTTACATCGCCTATTGTTGCGGGTACGTCACTGTTCATGTTCACTCCTTGATTTTATTAATGGAAACCTAACGCCTTTCTAAGCGGATAAAAACAGTTGGCAATAACCGCGAAGCGATGGACAACTGTTTTAATTCCGTTTAAGCAACTTGTTAGTTTTTGGTGTCAATTGCAGGCCAATCTTTATGCGCTAAATAAAGTAACGCTACAAAGTTAGCAACAGGAATTAAGAACAAAATACCCATTGCTCCTTTAAAACCCGCTCTTGAAAATACACGCCAACCAGCAAAAGCAATTAATGCCCAGATGGAAACAATAATAATATAAGCCATTATAATTCCTCCTTGAATGTAGGCCATTTTGCAAAAGCCAAATACAAAAGAAATGAAAGATTTAAAGCTGGAATCCAAAAAACGAATTTAGGTGTATCTTTAAAGCCTGCTTTAGAATAAATTTTTTCTATCGCATGACCACTTGCAAACCAAATTGCTAATGCAATTATTACTTCTACTACTACCACACAACTCTCCTTGACTGATTGGTGGTGAAAAAAAACTAACGCCCAAATAAGGAGCACAAACATGGCGGCTATAATGGAGCGAAGCGACACAGTCGCCATATTTGTGTCCCAGCAAGCTTGCGAGCGACTTAATTTATTTGTTATAAGCCGGTGTAACCTTTCATTTGTAACTGCAAAGATGACAAGTGATCTGAAATTAATTTTGCAGCTTTGTATGAAGTATCTTGCTCATTAACAAACTTGAAAAACCTTCTAAGAAAATCGATGCAACCGTCCGCTGAAAGATAATTTAGATCTTTAGCATACTTACCTAGTTGAGTACTTTGGTTGTGAACCCACCTTTTTCTAACTCTATTCAAATCATTTAGCTGGCTATAAAGTTTAGTTTCTTCGACATTTTTAATGCCCCAAAACTCTTGTGCAAGAGACAAGAATTGTTTCACCGGGCTTTGCTTAGACCACACATCAGCCTTGGGTTTAGACTTTTTACCATGATAGTAATCAAAGTAAAAAGCTTCTATTATCATTGCCGTAAAAACTTGGGAAATAATTGCTTGATTCTTTGCGGTCAAATTATCCTGAACTAGGCACTCATCCTCAGGTATCTTCCCATATTTTTCGTACAATTGGTTCACAGTGTTACAGTGGAATACGAATTGTTCAGTTACGACTGCAAGTAAATCGGCTATTCCACTAGCACGAACTTGAGTGAGTTTTCCTTCAATTTCTTCAATCATATCTTTGAGGCTTATAACAGTGTGATTATGATGCCACGCCGGCATCATAATAATTATTTAAATGAATTCATCTTATCTGTATTTTCTTTATTGCTTTTTATGTAAGTAATTGAACTCATTGCCTTTCTAAATTGCACTTTCAGTTAGAGCGGCCAACCTGCCGTTTTGCTTGCTGAAAATAGTGCCAAGTAGCGGTTGTTGTAGTTGTACATATCAACGTCCCTTTATGTGGTTGCATCCTTTCCCTTTTACGCCAGTGGCGCGTGCTAGCAACAGTATCTACTTATATAGAGTTTTGATCAAGATGCGGCGCGTTTTAGGGGCTTTGGCTTATGTGTGTTGCGGGGCTTTTTGGGCTGCACGCCTGTTAAGGTAGAGCAGGGGGGAAATGCTAGATTGGAAAGTTAAGTAAATGCTTAACTTAAATTCAGTAATTTGAAATTTATAGAATTCAATAACGCACCATAATGGATCTAAAGGTTACGACTAAGACAGATTCATCATAGGTGGCTTTATGAACAATAAAAACGAACAACTTGCCGCGTTGGGCCTCTCTCAAGAGCAGCTTGATGCCTTCTGGATGCCATTTACCGGCAACCGTGACTTTAAACAAAACCCTCGCTTTATTACTGGCGCCGATGGCAACTACTACACTGATGTCGATGGCCGCAAAATTTTTGATGGTTTAGCAGGCCTCTGGACATGTGGCGCAGGCCACAACCGCCCCGAGATTGCAGAGGCGGTCAGCAAACAGATCAGAGAGCTAGACTATTCGCCGGCTTTCCAGTTTGGCCACCCAAAAGCTTTTGAGCTGGCACACCGTATTACCGAATTTACGCCAGTCGGTCTAAACCGTGTGTTCTTTACAGGTTCCGGCTCTGAATCGGTCGAAACGGCGCTCAAAATTGCCCGTGCTTATTGGCGTAAGCGTGGCCAAGGCACGAAAACACGTTTAATTGGCCGCTCTAAGGGTTACCACGGCGTCAACTTTGGCGGTATCAGCGTGGGGGGGATCGGCCCTAACCGTGCGCTTTATGGCCAAGGGCTAGATGCCATTCACCTGCCGCACACCATGTTGCCAGAAAACACCTTTGTTAAAGGGATGCCAACCCACGGTGCCACACAGGCGGATGAGCTAGAACATCTTATTGCGGTGCATGATGCCTCGAATATCGCCGCTGTGATTGTTGAACCGATGGCAGGCTCTGCCGGTGTTATTCCACCGCCACAGGGGTATCTCAAGCGCCTACGCGAGCTGTGCGATAAGCACAATATCCTGCTGATCTTTGATGAGGTGATCACCGCCTTTGGCCGTATGGGCAGTAAAACAGGCGCTGAGGCTTTTGGTGTGACGCCAGACCTGATGACCATTGCTAAACAGCTCACCAACGGCGCTGTGCCAATGGGTGCAGTGGTTGCAAAGCAGGATATCTACGATACCTTCATGGCCGAAGGTGGCCCAGAATATATGCTTGAGCTACCGCATGGTTATACCTATTCGGCACATCCGGTGGCGTGTGCAGCGGGCTTAGCGGCGCTGGATATCTTAGAGAAAGATAACCTTATTGAGCGGGTTAACGGTTTAGCGCCGCAGTTGGAAGAGATGCTGCACGGCCTTAAAGGTACGAAATACGTTGCGGATATTCGTAACTACGGCCTAGCTGGCGCACTGACGATTGAGGCTGCACCGGGCGAGCCAGCGCTGCGTCCTTACCAGATCGCCATGAAGTGTTGGGAGAAGGGCTTCTATGTGCGCTATGGCGGTGACACCATCCAGCTCGGTATGCCGTTCACATCAGAAATTGACGAGATCGACCGTCTGATCAACGCACTGGGCGACTCGATCAACGAACTCGACTAAGCAGTAACGCCCCGTTTTAGCGGGGCCACAATAAAAATTTGAGGAAAAGCTATGACAATCATTGGTCACATGATCGGCGGTAAGAACGTCGAAGATGCTGCACGCACACAAGACGTGTTCAACCCATCTACGGGCGAAGCAACGAAGCAGGTTGCACTTGCAAGCGTTGAAACCGTAGAAGAAGCCATTGCTGCAGCACAGGCGGCGTACCCAGCATGGCGCGAAACGCCGCCAGCAAAGCGCGCGCAGGTGATGTTCCGCTTTAAAGCGTTGCTAGAGCAAAACGCCGATAAAATCTGTGAAATGATCGGTGAAGAGCATGGCAAGATCCATCACGATGCGATGGGTGAGCTGATCCGCGGTATCGAAAACGTCGAATACGCTTGTGGTGCTCCTGAGCTGCTAAAAGGCGAGCACAGCCGCAACGTAGGCCCAGGTATCGATTCTTGGAGCGAGTTCCAACCGTTGGGTGTTGTTGCAGGCATTACGCCGTTTAACTTCCCAGCAATGGTGCCATTGTGGATGTACCCTATGGCGATTGCGTGCGGTAACACCTTCGTGTTGAAGCCTTCTGAGCGTGATCCAACATCCACGATGTTTATCGCACAATTGCTGCAAGAAGCGGGCTTGCCAGATGGCGTAATGAACGTTGTGAACGGCGATAAAACCGCAGTTGATGTGCTGCTGACTGACGAACGAGTTAAAGCGGTAAGCTTTGTTGGTTCAACACCGATTGCTGAATATATCTACCAAACCGCTAATGCCAACGGCAAACGTTGCCAAGCACTGGGTGGTGCAAAGAATCACGCGATTGTGATGCCAGATGCGGATATGGACAACGCGGTTAACCAACTGCTGGGTGCGGCATTTGGCTCATCCGGTGAGCGTTGCATGGCGCTATCTGTTGCCGTAGCTGTAGGTGATCAAGCGGCTGAAACGTTGGTATCAAAACTGAAAGAGGCGATGAAGCCGCTTAAAGTGGGTGCATTCTCTGATAAGAGCAACGATTTTGGCCCGGTGATTACCCGCGCGCACCAAGAGAAGGTGGTGGGTTACATCAACAGCGCTGAAGCGGATGGCGCCGAGGTGGTGGTTGATGGCCGCGCGCCTCAGGTAGAAGGCTACGACAACGGTTTCTTCGTGGGCGCAACCTTAATTGATCGTGTTACTGCGCAGATGAACAGCTACCAAGAAGAGATCTTTGGCCCCGTTTTGCAGGTGGTTCGTGCAGAAAGCATGGAAGAGGCGATGCAGCTGATCAATGATCACGAGTATGGCAATGGTACTTGTATCTTCACCCGCGATGGCGAAGCAGCACGCTACTTCTCTGATCATATCCAAGTAGGCATGGTGGGTATCAACGTACCGCTGCCAGTGCCGGTTTCTTACCACAGCTTCGGTGGTTGGAAGCGCTCTTTATTTGGTGATCTGCACGCTTACGGCCCTGACTCGGTACGTTTCTACACCAAGCGTAAAACGATTACACAACGCTGGCCATCCAGTGGCGTGCGTGAGGGCGTATCGTTCTCTTTCCCTAGCTAAGTTTTTCTTATCTCCGTTAGTGATCTTCAAGGGGCACTCTCTACTCCCCCGACACTAAACTTTTTGGCAGGCTTACTTCGGTAACGCCTGCTTTTTTTTGGAATTTTTCCCCCGATATGGGAGTCTTAAGCGCGCCTTTTAAAATGGCATGGTTAGCGGCCCAGTCTTGGTAGGGGATTTATGGATAAAGATCAGTTTTTTGAACGGGTGTGGCGCTTTAACGCCATTATGATTGCGCTGGCAGGAGTGCTGGCGATTGGGTTGATGGTGTTTGGCGCGTATCAGGTTTACGGTGAGCTCACTCGGGATCGCACTGTGCATCAGATTGTCAATGTGGAGGCTCTCAAGGCGGAGCAGTGGCATCTTGAACATGCCTCCCACATTGCTGGCAGCGATTATCTGGTCATGCCGCTGGTGTCTGATCAAAAACGGGACGAGTCTTATTACAGTAAGAGCGCAAAGGCCGCACGTAACTATCTTTTTGTGGATGCTACAAGCGAAGCGCAGCATTGGTTGCTGCCTCATAACCGCTCGCTGTTTGTTAGCCGAGAAACCCTTAGCCACGACGATTACATCAACCCGCCCGAGCCGGTTATCGCTCAGCTGTATCAGGTGGTTAACGCAGATTCCAATAAGGATAAACGCCTCACCGCATCTGATATCAAAACGCTGGCCCTGTCGCGCCCCGATGGCACCGGTTATGTGGAGGTGATTCCAGCCATGAACGAGTTGTTAGGCAAAAAGCTAACAAACGGCAACCAACTCTTTGTGCTTTATCGTTACAAAGGCGTTGGGTATCGAGCGTTGTTTGATCTCAACGCGTTCAAGCAGATCAGCCAAACGCAACTGCCCAGCAGCACCGGCCAGCCCTAATAGATTATCAAAGGATAGTACGCCCTATGGAATCGCAAACGCTTAGCGCCATTGCCGCACAAATTATGGCGGCACAGGATTCTGCTCAATCTCTTGAGCCATTTAGCCACCGCTTTGATACGTTAACGCTAGATGCGGCATACCATGTTGCAGCGCTGGTTAATACGCAGCGGATTGCGCAAGGTTGGCAACCTGTCGGGCGCAAGATCGGCTTTACCAATCATCAGCTTTGGGAGCACTTTGGCGTGCACCAGCCCATTTGGGCTCCGGTCTATGCGCACAACGTGCACTATGCGCAAGACGATAAAATGACCTGTGCGCTGAATGGCTTTTGTGAACCGCGCATCGAGCCGGAGATCATCTTTCACTTCGCTAAAACACCCCCTCAGAATCCAACCTTAGCGCAGTTGATTGCCTCGATAGACTGGTGTGCATTTGGCTATGAGATTGTGCAGTCTCATTATCCGAACTGGCAGTTTACCGCAGCGGATACGATCATCGATGCAGGCCTTCATGCAGCGCTGCTGGTGGGCCAGCCTATCCCGCTAGAGGGGTTAAAGGGCGATATTGCGCAGGTGCTGGCGAATTGCTCCGTTGAGCTGTATTGCAACCATGAGCTAAAAGACCAAGGCAGCGGCGCTAACGTGCTAGGCGGCCCACTCAAGGCGCTACAGCATTTGGTGGCACTGCTAGCGACAGAGCACCCAACCGCTCCGATTCGTGCAGGTGAGGTGGTCACAACCGGCACACTCACCGCTGTTTTTCCGGTGGCAGCAGGGCAGCGTTGGCATGTGATTATGCCGGGCTTTGAACTACCCTTGTTGGAGGTTCAGTTTACGAACACGTGAACCGCAGGCAGGACGCCTGCTCAGGAAGAGCTAAATAGTTAACAAAAGGAGTTGTATATGGTGATTCGTAATGATCTTAAAGGGATTAGAGGTTGGCTGATTTTGCTGGCATTGAATGTGATGGTGTTGCCGGTCGCCTTTGGCCTTCAGATTACAGGCACTCTTTTGCCTCTTTTAATGGATGGGACGTTTGCTTATTTGGCAAACCCGAACAGTGAAGGTTACTTTCCAGAAGCGGCTATGGTGATCATCGCCGAGATCTCTATAATCGCAGCCTTGGTGCTCGGATCATTGTATGTCTGCTATCTGTTCTTTGCGCACCATTATAAATTCCCCATCTACTTTATCGCTTTTTTGCTCGCGGCTATCGCGCTATTAATCGGTGATTGTTATCTGGCCCATTGGGCTTTCCCTGAGGACCCTCTCTATGACAACGAAACTCAAGCGCAGCTGATAAAGTCTTTCATCTCTTTACCGACCTATATGATCTACCTAAGCGTTTCAAAGCGGGTAAAAGCGACCTTTGTCGAGGGGCGGCCCTCTTAGCGAGAGGGCGTTAGCGGTTATTTATTCAAGGGCGATAGTGGTGTATCTCCCTTGAACCCGCTCTGCTGAGTTACAGGGGCATCACGCAAAATCCAGCGTTACAACCATGCGGCTTTCACCCACACCGACAGCAGGGGAGCGGTGCACGGCTCCGCGTCCGTCGTTATCAAACCATCCATCACCTTTTAGCAGCACCACATCGCCTGCGTTAACCTGTTCTACTGTTGCACCGCGTTGTATTAAACCTGACTCGGTATCACTTAAACCTGCGTTGCCTTTACCGAGTTTTGAGCGGTCGATAACCGAGTCACTCAGCCACTCTGTACCGGCACCCACATAGGTCGATACTAAACGGCAGCCTAACTTGTCGGTGTGAAAGCGCGGACACATTGCACGGTCGAGTACCTGAACACGGGTACCCACCTCTTCAAGATCGAATAGACACGCGTACATCTCTAATAGCAGCGTTAAATCCTCTACAAAGGCATCGCGGTGGGGAAGATCAGGCAGGGCGGTAGCAAGTGTTTTCGCAACGCCTGCCAGCGGAATAGCGCGGCGCAGGTTAAAGCTTGGCCGCTCTGCCATAAGGCTTTCGCAATAGCGAGTGACGCTGTGGGCTAGGTTTCGCTCGAAGATAACTAAGTTGACCGATGCCTGAAAAATAGCGGGCAGTGTTTCGGCAGTGGAGCCACGCGCAACATGAATAGGGTTAGCTGGGATGTTGGCTTGGGTAGAACTCGTTTGCAGCGATGCGTTCATTAGGCTCACCTGTTCCTATCTTAATGATATGTTATAGTGTAACAAAAAAAGAGCTGCCAGTATTACCTCTGGTTGCTTTCTTACCTCCTCACATGAGCGTTTCGCTTTGCACTTTTTGCTTTGTACTAAGGTTAATCATGAGCCGTTCTTACTTTTCGAATATCGAGCACGCAGCACACAATACGACATTTCCTTTAACGGATGTTATCGAGCAGCTGAACTTCAATGAACAGGGTTTAATTCCGGTAATCGCGCAAGACTATGCGACAAAAAACGTGCTGATGCAGGCGTGGATGAACCGTGAAGCATTAGAGAAAACCCTAGCGTGCGGGCGCATGGTGTATTGGTCGCGCAGCCGCCAGTGTTTTTGGGAAAAGGGCGCGACCAGCGGTCATACTCAGGCGCTCATCGATATGGCTTTTGATTGCGATGGCGATGTCATCTTGTGCCAAGTGGAACAGATTGGCGCAGCTTGCCACACGGGGCGGCCTGCCTGTTTTTATCTCAAGGTTGACGCTGCTCTGAAGCAAGTTCGAATAGAGGGCGATGCATCGGCATGAGGTGCAATTGGTATAGGAGCAAACCAACCAGTCAGCCTTCGATTATTCGTTGCTTTAACTCGTTTTACGCCTGAATTTCGTCTAACCTTAAGCTGACCTAAAGGTTAGATATTAAGGGTTGCTATCAGTACTTATGGCACCCAGCGTATCCCTTTGCATTATTTTGTCTTTTGCATTTCAAGGAATAACGATGGCGGTAAAGCGGTCTATTCGCTCTAATGTGAACTCTGAGCAACTCAGGTTTGCACTAGATCATGTGCAAGCTTATGTGTATATGAAGGATGTAGATTCGCGCTACCTCTATGCTAACAAACACACCCTTGCGCTGTTTGGTTGTACCGAGTCGGAGTTAATCGGCCGAAGCGATCACGCATTTTTCCCGCCGCAAGCGGTCAAAAAACTGCGCGAGATCGACCAAAAAGTACTGGCTGGTGAGTCGACCCAAGAGGAGGTGGTGATTGAGCGTGAAAGCGGCGAGCAAGAGATCTACTGGGAACTGAAATCCCCCATCTACTCTGATGACGATCCAGATGAAGTGATCGGTGTATTGGGTATCTCCACAGATATTACCCACCAAAAGCAGCTAGAAAGCCAGCTCATTGAGGCGGCTTCTCAGGACTTTCTCACTGGCCTTTTGAATCGGCGCCAGCTCCTTAAACACCTCGAAAGCGCGCAACGACGCAGCCAGCTATCCGGTACTCATTGTGCGGTGATCTTTTTAGACCTAGACCGCTTCAAGCAGTTAAATGATCATCTCGGCCATAGCGCAGGAGATGCTTATCTGGTTGAGGTTGGCCGGCGTATCAGTGCACAAGTTCGCGAATTAGATTGTGTGGCTCGGATAGGCGGCGATGAGTTTGTCGTATTATTAGAAGGCTTGAGCCGGGATCTTGAAGAAGCTCGTAACAGTGCAGAGACTATCGCGCAAAAAGTTATCGAGGCTTTAGATCAACCGTTTGCAGATATTGAGCCGAACTATACGCTTTCTGCCAGTGCGGGTTGTGCGTTGTTCGTCGGAATGCAAAAGAGCACCGATGAGATACTCACTGAGGCCGATGAGTACATGTACCAGGATAAGCGTAAGCGCGCAGCAGAGCGGTTCAGTGCTTAGTATCGCCAAGTGGGTTTAGATGTTGGTGAAACTCCTCTAAAGTGGTTGGCCATTTTGCGGAGTTCATATGAAATCGATCAATTACCTTATTCATGTCACAAGGGTGCCTGATGACCTGCTAGCGGTTAAGGACGATCCCTGTGCTGAGCTATATGTAACTTATCAAATATACGAACGTGTTCGCGCGTCTAGCTTACTTTGGCGTGTTTGGATGATCGATGAGTTTGATGGTCACTGGATTGAAGTGAACTTCGTCAATAATGAAGGCGAGGAGGAGTTTCACACGCTTAAGATCGATGCAGACACCTGCCGCTATATCGAAGACGATACCTACTCAGTGCTGGAGGCGCACGATCCATAATGGCTGTACAACTACGTGATGTTGAATTTCCGCGCGACCAACAAGAGCTTGAACGCCTAATCTACGAGTACGTAGATTGGCTGGATATTGATCTCTCTTATCAAAATTTTGCAGCCGAAATGGCGCGCTTGGATGCACTGTTTACTTTGCCAAGCGGTGTGTATCAGTTTGCATTGGTCGATGGAAACATCGCGGGTGGTGTTGGATTTAGGACCATTGATACCCAAACGGCGGAGGTAAAACGCCTTTACGTACGCTCGCCGTTTCAGGGGCTAGGGGTTGGGCGTGTATTGATGGAGCATTTGTTGGAGCGTTTAAAAGCGTTGGGCTATTCGCGTGTTGTATTGGATGCTGTTCCGCCAACACAGCATGCACAAAAGCTCTATCTGCAGATGGGCTTTGTTGAGATCGAGCCTTACTTTGATAACCCCACCCCAGACACAAAATTCTTTGGCTACACACTCTAGTTGGGGCAGAAAAAGGGCACGGTGATAGTGCCCTTATCGGCTAACGGGGTTAGCTAAGCAGCGAGATAATCAGCTCCGAAGGCGTCATATCTTTTTCATCAGCATGGGTGAGCAGTAGCTCAAGCGCTTCGTTGTTGAGATTCAGCGATTTGTTGGCCTTGAGGATACGAGCTTTCTCTAAATGGTGAGTCAGTTCCAGCTTGTAGTCTTCACTCAACCAAGTGTTACACCACTCTCGAAGCTCTTCTTTGTTCGCTGCGACCTGACGCCAGCTTTTTAGCGCCTTTAAGTGGCGTTTAGCGGCTTTGGAGCTGCCAGAGTCAAAAGGAAAATGGTCGTTTTTGTCGAAATGGGATTCAACCCAGTGGACCGTTCTAGCTACATCACTCTTCTTAATCTTCATAGAACACTTCCTTCTCTGTTTGGGTTGCGCGAGCGCATGGTACAAAGAAATGCCAATGCTTGATGTTAAGTTTTTATGAAATCTTGCTAAATATTTAACCTAAATCGTTCAGTTGCTGGGCCTGTTCGGCGATTTTTGCCATGAGCTTGCGCATCAATTGCTGCTCTTCATCGCTCAAAGATGATAATAAAAACGCCTCTCGCGCTAGCACCAAAGGCACGATCTGTTGATATAGATCCCTCCCAGCCGGTGACAGCTGCAATCGCGTGATACGGCGATCTTCGCTGTCCGTCTCTTGTGTCACCAGCCCCGCGGTTTTTAATCCCGCTACCGCACGGCTAACCTGCATCTTTTCAAGGTGGGTGCGCTGGCCGATCTCTTTTGCAGCGAGCTTCTTATGCTCGCCTAATACCGCGAGAACACGCCACTCAAATGGCGCCAGTTGGTAACGGCCTTTGTAAAGTTGCGCTATGGCATCACTAACAATCGCGTTTAACTGCGAGAGCTGATATGGAAAGAAATGGTCGAGATTAAGTGCCTGCGGCGTTTGCTTAATCGATGTGGTCATAAGGCTGCTCGAATGGTCAGAATCAGTGTGATACTAGCTAAAGCACAGGTAAAAATACAATTTCCTGATTGGAATAAGTGCAGGATTATATTTTTATTTTAATTAAATCATTGGGTTAGGCTTATTTCTTGATCTTTGACAATTGTAACAAGTGTTACTAATATGGCCAGACAACAACAAGCCGAGGGAAAAACAATGATTAAACTTCAGCAGATTCACCACGTTGCTTATCGCTGCAACGATGCGAAAGAAACGGTCGAGTTCTATCAAAAGATGTTGAACATGGACTTTCTTGTCGCGATTGCCGAAGACCGCGTTCCCTCAACAAAAGAGCCAGACCCTTACATGCACCTGTTCCTTGACGCAGGTAATGGCAACATTTTGGCCTTCTTTGAGCTACCAACAAAAGAGAAGATGGATCGTGACCGCAATACGCCTGAGTGGGTGCAACACATTGCGTTCCAAGTTGAGAGCGAAGAAGCACTGCTGGCCGCCAAAGCTGAACTGCAAGAGAAAGGTTTGGATGTGCTTGGCCCAACTAACCACGGTATTATCAAGTCGATCTACTTCTTTGATCCCAATGGTCACCGCCTAGAGTTAACCTGCCTCACTGGCAGCGAAGCGCAGCTTGCCAAGCTTAAAGAGGTAGCGCCAGCGATGCTGGAAGAGTGGTCGCAAACGAAACGCGCACCTAAACATGCAGCATGGTTGCATGAAGAGGAGTTCGCCGAGCACTGAGAACGGCTGGCGAACATAAGCAAGATAATTTGAGCGAGAGCACTAGCTTTCGCTTTGCTATTTTCAGGGTAGAGAGATTTTCCATGATGCAATTAAACGAAACACATGATGTAAACCTGCGTAGCTGGGTGAGCGCTGCAAACGAAGCAGACTGCGATTTCCCGATTCAGAACCTACCTTTCGCTGTTTTCCGTCGTAAAGGCAGCGATGAAGCGTTCCGCGGTGGTGTTGCGATTGGTGATCAAGTGGTCGATATGGCACGTGTTGCTGAGCAAAACCTGCTGACCGGTAAGTGTGCGGAAGCGGCCGCTGCGTGTGCAGAACCAACGCTAAACCGCTTTATGTCCATGGGGCAAGAGTATGCATCCGCATTGCGTTTGGCGTTGTCTATGGCGCTGCGCGAAGGGGCAGACCGTGCGCTTGAAAACTGCCTGATCCCAATGGATCAAGTTGAATATGATCTACCTGCGGTCATCGGCGACTACACAGACTTCTACACATCGATCCACCATGCGACCAGTGTTGGCAAGCTATTCCGTCCAGATAACCCACTGCTGCCAAACTATAAGTGGGTACCGATTGGTTACCATGGCCGTTCATCGTCAATTGGTGTTTCTGGTCAGGAGTTTCGTCGTCCAAAAGGTCAAACGAAAGCGCCAGACGCAGCAGAGCCAAGTTTTGGACCATGTAAGCGCCTAGATTACGAGCTAGAGATGGGCATCTACATCGGTAAAGGTAATGCGATGGGCGATGCGATTGAGCTTGATCAAGCCGATGAGCATGTGTTCGGTTTCTGCCTATTTAACGACTGGTCGGCGCGTGATATCCAAGCGTGGGAATACCAGCCATTAGGTCCATTCTTGGCGAAAAACTTCGCATCCACGGTATCTCCATGGATTGTTACGTTGGAAGCGCTAGCGCCGTATCGCGCTGCGTGGACGCGTGATGAGAGTGACCCACAGCCTATGCCGTATCTTGAATCAGACGCAAACCGCGCTGCTGGTGCATTTGATATCGAGCTAGAAGTGCTGATCGAAACACCAAAAATGAAAGCAGAAGGTACGCCTGCACAGTCTGTGTCGTTGTCGAACTTCCGCCATTCATACTGGACTGTTGCGCAGATGGTTGCGCACCACACGGTTAACGGCTGTAACATGAAACCGGGTGATTTCTTTGGTTCCGGCACACAGTCGGGCCCTGAGCATAAAGAGGCGGGCTCTTTGCTGGAGCTATCCAACGGTGGCAAGCAGCCTATCACGCTAGCGAATGGCGAGCAGCGTACCTTCCTTGAAGATGGTGACACGATCATCATGAAAGGCTGGTGTGTGAAAGAGGGCGCTGCCCGTATCGGTTTCGGCCATGTTGCGAGCACGGTTTTGCCTGCAAACTAATAGGTCAATCAATTAAAGCGTTACGTGATGTAACCTGCCAAGCCCCGCTTTTAGCGGGGCTTTTTTGTGCGCGTGGCTTTGTTGAGAATCGCACCGCTGAGTGATGCTGGTGCGCAAGATCATATTTAGTATTGCACTTTCCGGTGCTAGTCTTGCTCTAAAGAGATAATAACTAAGATTCAGAATATGTATGAGCATGCATATTTGTGACAAGAGCAGGTGGTTCCATGGATGTATCTGAGCAACAGCAAGCCGATCTGGCGGCTGAGATCGTCACCAATCTCAAGAGTAAACCGGGTGCCTTGCTACCCATTCTTCACGCGGTTCAAGCACAGCTTGGCTTTATCCCCGACAGTGCCATACCTATCATTGCAGAGCATCTGCAGCAAACCGATGCAGAGGTCGTGGGTGTCATCAGTTTTTACCATCAGTTTAAGCGCAAGCCTCAGGGGAAGCATCGTGTTCAGGTATGCCGCGCCGAGGCGTGCCAAGCCAGAGGTGCACGGGAGCTTGAGCAATATGTACAAGATAGGCTCGGTATAGCGCTGCACGAGACCACCTCTGATGGTGCGGTGACGCTAGATCCCGTTTACTGCTTAGGTAATTGTGCCTGTGGTCCATCTGTGCGTATTGATGACCACGTGTATGGCAAGGTGACAGCTGCGAAAGCAAAACAGCTGTTGGAGCAGCTCACGTTGGCTCCGGCGGAGGTAACATCATGAGTACATTGCGCGTTTATGTGCCACAAGATACAACGAGCCTCTCGTTAGGCGCGGATGCAATCGCAGAGAAGTTAGCAGCACGTGCTAGCGCCGACGGTATCACCCTTGAGTTAGTACGCAACGGCTCGCGCGGGCTTTTCTGGCTAGAGCCGCTCATCGAGGTAGAGACGCCACAAGGGCGCTTTGCTTATGGGCCTGTTGAGGAGGATCAGGTTGATTCCTTGGTGGATAGTGGTGTTTTTGATGGGCAGTGTCACCATCCGTTAGCGCTTGGCAAAACGGATGAGATCCCCTATTTAGCGAAGCAGCAACGCGTCACATTTGCGCGTGCTGGCGTTGATGATCCAACATCGTTGGCAGCTTACCTTCAGCAAGATGGCTTTCTTGGTCTAAAAGCTGCTCTTAAGTTATCGCCGCAAGTGATTGTTAATGAAGAAAAAAAATCGGGATTGCGAGGCCGGGGAGGAGCTGCATTCCCCACCGGTATTAAGTGGCAAACGGTGCTCGATTGCCAAGCTGAGCAGAAATATATCGTTTGCAACGCTGATGAGGGTGATTCCGGCACCTTTGCTGATCGCTTGGTGATGGAGGCTGATCCCTACATGCTGATCGAGGGGATGGTGATTGCAGGTTTAGCCGTGGGTGCGACGCAAGGCTATATCTACCTGCGCTCGGAATACCCCAATGCTGACCGAATTCTCAATGCTGCGATTGCTGCGTCCTATCAGGCGGGCTACTTGGGCAACAACATACTCGGGACTGGCCAAGCGTTTGATCTTGAGGTGCGTTTAGGCGCTGAAGCTTATATCTGCGGCGAAGAGACGGCGCTACTCGAGAGCCTAGAGGGTAAACGGGGGCAGGTGCGCGCTAAACCGCCACTGCCCGCGATTGAGGGCCTCTTTGGGCAGCCAACTGTTGTGAACAATGTACTGACGCTGGCAGCACTGCCCGCAATTTTATCGCAAGGGGCACAGGCTTACGCAAATCATGGTATGGGCCGCTCACGCGGTACCATGCCGTTTCAACTGGCGGGTAACATTGCACACGGCGGTTTGGTCGAACTGGCTTTTGGCACCACCTTGCGCGAGCTTATTGAAGACTTTGGCGGTGGTAGCTTTTCTGGGCGGCCGATTCAATCTGTCCAAGTTGGAGGGCCGCTCGGCGCATATCTAGATGAGAGCCAATGGGATATCCCATTAGATTACGAGGCGTACACACAGGCAGGAGCTGTACTCGGACATGGGGGGATCGTGGCGTTTGACGATACCGTCAATCTGCTCGAGCAGGCACGCTTCTCCATGGAGTTTTGTGCGGTTGAGTCCTGCGGTAAGTGCACCCCCTGTCGTATCGGCTCAACCCGCGGCGTTGAAGTGATTGATCGCATCGCAGCGGGTGACGCGGTCGAAGACAATCTCGTGCTGTTAGATGATCTATGCGAAACCATGACGTTCGGCTCGTTGTGCGCCATGGGCGGGATGACCGCCTTCCCTGTGCAAAGCGCACTGAAACAGCATCTTGCCAGCCAAACAGAGTCTGAGGAGTGTTGATATGTTGAGCTACTTTGACCCTAAAAAAGATCTGGGCACACCCGCAAAAGAGAGTGCGACACAAGTCTCGGTGCAGATCGATGGGCGCGATATCCTCGTACCTGAGGGTACCTCTGTGCTCCGCGCCGCCAGCCTTGTGGGCATCGATATCCCTAAATTATGTGCCACTGACTCGTTGGAGGCCTTTGGCTCGTGTCGGCTGTGTGCGGTCGCGATTGAGGGACGCCGTGGCTTTCCCGCCTCCTGTACAACACCGGTGGAAGAGGGCATGTCTGTCACCACGCAGACGCCTCAGCTTGCGAAATTGCGGCGCAATATTATGGAGCTGTATATCTCTGATCACCCGTTAGACTGCTTGACCTGTTCGGCTAACGGCGATTGCGAACTGCAAGATATGGCAGGTGCCGTCGGGTTGCGTGAAGTGCGCTATGGCTTTGCGGGAGCGAACCACCTAGAGCAACCCAAAGACACCTCTAATCCCTATTTTTCGTTTGATGCGAGTAAGTGTATTGTCTGCTCACGCTGTGTCAGGGCGTGCGAGGAGACGCAAGGCACCTTTGCGCTGACGGTTGAGAAGCGTGGCTTTGATGCCAAAATCTCAGTGGGCTCTGCGGAGGATTTTATCTCTTCCGATTGTGTCTCCTGCGGTGCCTGTGTGCAGGCGTGCCCGACAGCCACGCTGATTGAGAAGCGTGTTGAAGAGCACGGCACACCAGACCGCTCCATCGTGACCACCTGCGCGTATTGCGGCGTGGGTTGTTCGTTTGAAGCACAGATGAAAGGCAACGAAGTGATTCGGATGGTGCCCTTTAAAGGCGGTGCTGCTAACCAAGGACATGCCTGTGTCAAAGGCCGCTTCGCTTTTGGTTACGCGACTCACAAAGACCGTATCAAAGCGCCAATGATTCGCGATGCGATTGATCAACCGTGGCGAACAGTGAGCTGGGATGAGGCCATCACGTTTGCTGCCGAGCGTTTTAAAGCGATTCAAGCACAACACGGGCGTAACAGTATTGGTGGTATTACCTCCTCGCGCTGTACTAACGAAGAAACCTATCTGGTTCAGAAGCTCATTCGAGCGGCGTTTGGCAACAACAATACTGATACCTGTGCACGGGTGTGCCATAGCCCCACAGGTTTTGGGCTTAAAGCCACCTTGGGCGAGTCAGCCGGTACGCAAACATTTGATTCGGTACGCTTTGCCGATGCGATTTTGGTCATTGGTGCCAACCCAACCGATGCGCATCCGGTGTTCGGCTCGCAATTACGGCGGCGTTTGCGCGAAGGTGCGGATCTAATCGTTGCTGATCCGCGCAAGATCGATTTGCTAAAAACCCCTCATCTGAGCTCGGCAGTGCACTTGCCGCTGCGCCCAGGAACCAACGTGGCGCTGATCAATGCGCTGGCCCATGTGGTTATAACTGAGGGGCTTGAAGATCGAGCCTTTATTACAGAACGCTGCGATACCGCTGCATTTGAGCAGTGGGAGGCGTTTATCAAGCAATCATCGAACTCGCCCGAGGCGTTGGCTGATGTAACAGGTGTTGCGCCTGAACAGGTCCGCGAGGCTGCACGTCGTTTTGCTCAGGCCGCAAATGGTGCGATCTATTACGGCTTGGGGGTGACTGAACATAGCCAAGGCTCCACCATGGTGATGGGGATTGCTAACCTTGCGTTGGCGACCGGCAATATTGGCCGTGAGGGCGTTGGGGTGAATCCTTTACGGGGTCAAAACAATGTACAGGGCTCTTGCGATATGGGCTCTTTCCCGCACGAGTTTCCCGGTTATCAGCATGTGGGTGATGATGCGGTGAGAACCCGCTTTGAAGCACTCTGGGGTGTTCCGCTTGATGCAGAACCGGGGTTACGTATCCCAAATATGTTTGATGCGGCGATCAATGGGGAATTCAAGGGCATGTATGTGCAGGGTGAAGATATTGCTCAATCCGACCCTGACACGCAGCATGTGGAAGCGGCGTTACGTTCCTTGGACTGTTTGGTTGTTCAGGATATTTTTCTCAATGAAACCGCGAAATTCGCTCATGTACTGCTACCCGGTTCAACGTTCCTAGAGAAAGATGGCACCTTCACAAATGCAGAGCGACGTATCAACCGCGTTCGTAAAGTGATGCCACCCTTGGCAGGTAAAGAGGACTGGCAAGTCACCATGGCACTGGCCAATGCCTTGGGTTACCCAATGAACTACGGTCACCCATCGGAAATCATGGATGAGATTGCGCAGTTAACCCCAACTTTTACTGGCGTAAGTTACAACAAGTTAGAGCAGCTTGGCAGTATTCAGTGGCCCTGTAATGAGCAGTACCCCGAAGGCACGCCAATTATGCACGAAATGGAGTTCCCGATCGGTAAGGCTCGCTTTGCGATCACCACGTTTGTGCCAACCGAAGAGCGCTCGACGCGGCGTTACCCACTGCTACTGACGACTGGGCGCATCTTATCGCAGTACAATGTGGGTGCTCAGACACGGCGCACTGATAACCAAATCTGGCACCATGAAGATCGCTTGGAATTGCACCCCAGTGATGCACAGGTGCGGGGTATTAAGGATGGCGATTGGGTCGGTATTAGCAGCCGTGCAGGTGAGACGGTTTTACGCGCGCTCATTAGCGAGCGTATGCAGCCCGGAGTTGTATATACAACGTTCCACCATCCAGAGAGTGGCGCCAACGTCATTACGACGGATGCATCAGACTGGGCGACGAACTGCCCTGAATACAAGGTGACGGCGGTACAGGTTGTTCCGGTATCAGCGCCGTCTGATTGGCAGGCCTCTTACTCGCGCTTCGATATAGCTCAACAATCTTTGCTGCCTGAAAAGGATGGCCTACCGAATGTCTGAGGGCGTTGAGTTTAAAACAACCCAGAGCGTTGCTATCAAACGCTGGAGCACGGGTGCTGCGCATGATGAACATGACTTAGTTATTGTAGAGGTGCCTATCGCGCTGGTTTATAACGGTATCTCGCATGTGGTGCTGATGTGTACCCCCAGCAACATAGAGGCACTGGCAATTGGGTTCAGTATCAGTGAGCGAATCGTCGATCACATGGAAGAGATCTATGGTATCGACGTACACAAAACGGCTCACGGTATTGAGGTGTTGATCGAACTGGCCAGTGAAAAAGCCGCTTTATTGCGCGAAAAACGCCGTAATATGACCGGGCGCACAGGGTGTGGCTTGTGTGGCGTTGAGTCGTTAGCGGCGGCGGTTCCTACTCCGGTGCACACTGAGCGGACGTTTGACGTGACGGATGCAGCCATCCAGCATGCACAAGAAGCTCTGAGTGCATATCAGCCTTTGCAGCTTGAAACCGGAGCGGTGCATTGCGCTGCGTGGTGCTCGGCTGATGGTGAAGTTTTGCGCGCTTTAGAAGATGTTGGGCGGCATAATGCGCTCGATAAGCTGATTGGCTGGTTGCATGTTGAGCAGCGAGATACACATAGTGGCTTTGTGCTGATGTCGAGCCGCGCAAGCTATGAGATTGTCGCCAAAGCCAATAGCTGCGCAATCCACACGGTGGTGTGCGTGTCGGCACCAACATCCCTAGCGGTTGAGTTTGCCTGTTCAGCAAATATCGCATTAATTGGTTTTGCCCGGCCGGGTAAGCATATCCGTTACAGCGGAACGAATGAGGTAGATTAAATGGGAGCGGATAGCGCTAAAAAACTGGTCAACATGGCCAATCAGATCGCCATCAATAATAGCCATTACAGCTCTGATGAGGCGGCTGCCGATGTGGTAGCCAACCACCTAAAGCGGTTCTGGGCGCCGGCTATGCGTGAAGCCATTAAACACTATGCAGAGCAAGACAGCACCGAGCTATTGCCCATTACGCGGCTAGCCGTAAGCCGGCTGCCCTAACGATATGTCAATCAAGGCGCTGCGTGCGCTTATCGCAATAGAGCAGCAGGGGAGCTTTGCAGCGGCAGCGGACAAGCTCGGTTTAACACAGGCGGCTATCAGTCAGCAGATTAAGCAGTTAGAGACCCAGCTAAAGACGCCGCTATTTGAGAAGGTTGGCCGCACGATGCTGCTCAACCATGATGGACGCATTGTGCTGTCACGCGCAGCGGGTATTGTCGCGGCATATGACGGATTAGCGGACGGTATTGGCAGTCACGGGCAGTTTGTTGGCGAACTCAGGGTTGGGGCGGTATTTAGCGTCCAAATTGGGCCGCTTGGGGCGGTGCTGGCAGAGCTGCGAGAGGCATTTCCCGAGCTATCTATCCAAGTCTATCATGGCATGTCTGATGAGTTGATGGCGCGGGTCGAAAGTAATGAGCTGGATGCCGTGTTGATCACCGAGCCTTTGAGCGGGTGCGGTGTTGGTTGCTGGTGGACAACGCTTGATGTTGAGCCATTTTACGTGGTGGCACCAACCTGCTGGCACGAGCCCGACAGCCTCTCTTTGCTGCAAAAGCATCCTTATATCCGTTTTAACCCACGTGCTTTTGCCGGTGCTCTGATTGACCAAGAGTTAGAGCGTGCCGGTGCGACAACGAATGAAGTGATGCAACTGGATTCATTGCAATCTGCAACCACTATGGTTGAGCAGCGACTAGGCATCACTATTATGCCGCTCGGGGCGGCGTTATATGACAAGTACAAGACGCAGTTTAGGCTGGTGCCGTTTGGCGAGCCACAGCTAACTCGTCGAGTTGGGTGTTATCAGAAACGGGAACATAGCCGCAGCCAGCTCGTGGATGTGTTGCTCAAGTCCTATCTACGCTGTTTAGATGGTTAATAAAAAGTTATGTATTTATCAAAATAATATAAATTTTTTTGTATCAACTAATGCTCTATCCTGCTCGCAACTGGAGAGGAGATGTTGATGCCGTTAGCTATCAGTGTACTGATACCCATTGTTTTGTGTGTCGGAATTGGTTTTGTTGCAAAGCGCCAGTTTGGTGTTGGGAATGAGGTATGGGCTGGCATCGAAAAGCTGACATATTACCTGTTTGCGCCGAGCTTGCTTATCTCCTCATTGGCAAATAAATCGCTAGATCAAGTTCCATGGGAGGGGATGTTTATCACGCTTGTCAGCGTGTTGCTGCTCAGTGCCGTGGTTTTGATCGCTATCCAGCTCAGTACCCATCGTTTCAGTGGACCACAATTCACCTCGGTCTTTCAAGGCGGGGTGCGTTTCAACAGTTTTGTTGTGCTGGCATTAGCTGAGCTGTTGTTTGGGGCTGATGGGCTCGGCGTTGGCGCGCTTGCTTCAGTGATTGTTGTGATCACGGTAAACATTCTATGCGTGACGGTGTTTTCATTGGCGGGCTCCCAAAGTGGCGGTCTTAGAAAGTTACCTAAACAATTGCTGACGAATCCGCTGATTATTGGTTGTGTGGTGGGGCTTGTTCTCAACTTATCTGGCGTAGGTCTGGTAGGGCCGATCAACGATCTTGCGTTTATGTTGGGGAAAGTGGCATTACCGATGGCACTGCTTTGTGTTGGTGCGGCTCTCCAAGTAACGAGTGCCCGCGGGAATCAATTAATGATAATCCTGACGTCAGCGATGCAATTTTTATTTAAACCTCTGCTTGGTTATCTGCTGGCGAGATACTTGGGCGTGGAGGGAATCAGCTTAGTGATCGTGGTGATCTGCTTAGCAAGTCCAACCGCTCCCTCTGCCTATGTTCTTGCACGTCAACTCGGTGGAGATGCGCAAGCGATGGCTGCCGTCATTACTGTGCAGACTGTGTTGGCATTTGTGACTCTGCCTGTGACACTCGCGCTGTTGGGTGTGTAAAAAATATTGCGGAAAACGTAGGGCCATAACGAGAAACCACCTCAAAAGAGGTGGTTTGAAAAGCAACTCGAACGCAGCTTAAGCTGTCTTATTGTTCAGAGGTCTCAACGATCGGAACGATGTTCACGGCGTGGAGTCCTTTAGGGCCGGGCGTTGTATCAAAGCTAACCAACTGGCCCGCTTTAAGACTTTTATAGCCTTCGACCTGAATTGCAGAATAGTGTACAAAGAGGTCTTCGGTATGGTTTTCATCAGGAATGATGAAGCCGAAGCCTTTTGCATTGTTAAACCACTTTACTTTCCCTGTCTGCATTGCATCATACTCCCGTTGTATGCTGACTGAAGACCCACTCAAAAAAGTAAGCCCGTATAGCAAACTTCACAACTGCTATAATTAGTTATAGTAATCATGAAACCTCACAGGTACTCCGGGATATCCCATCCTGTACGTTTTAGTATAGCATTGAGACTAGAACAAACTAATTTTGCTTAATATGTGAATCTTTATTAGGGATATTGAATGCTATCCGTAGTGAACAAAGACGTGATTAAAATGTCTTCCGAAGGTGAAGATCATTTTTCTGATGACGGGAATCTAGCAACCCAAGAAGCAGATCCCAAGCTTAAGAAGCCGCCAATGTATCGTGTTGTGCTGCTCAATGACGACTACACCCCGATGGAATTCGTTGTTGATGTATTGATGATGTTTTTCAATATGACAGAAGAACAAGCAACACAGGTCATGTTGGCTGTACATACGCAAGGAAAGGGTGTGTGTGGTATTTTTTCGCGTGATGTAGCAGAAACCAAAGCGGCACAGGTGAATCAATACTCCAGAGGCAACAAGCATCCATTGTTATGTGAAGTAGAAGCTGAATAGGGGAGACACCAGAATGCTTAACAGAGAGTTGGAAGAAACCCTCAGTGCTGCCTTCAAAGTTGCGCGGGATAAGCGCCATGAGTTTATGACGGTAGAGCACCTGTTACTTGCGCTCTTAGATAACAAGGAAGCCAATCGAGTGCTATCCGCGTGCGGTGCAAATCTTGATGGTTTGCGTGGCACACTTATCAATTTTATCGATCAAACAACCCCGTTACTGCCTGAGAACGTTCCTGATTTAGAAACGCAGCCAACACTTGGCTTCCAACGCGTCTTGCAGCGCGCGGTTTTTCACGTGCAATCATCGGGTAAATCTGAAGTGACCGGCGCCAATGTCATTGTTGCCATCTTTAGTGAGCAGGAAAGCCAAGCCGTTTACATTCTACAGCAGCAAGGGATTGAGCGTATTGATGTGGTGAACTACATCTCCCATGGCATATCGCGAATTGGCCAAGGTGAAGAGCAACGTGAAGACGCTGTAGAAACCGATGAGGAGAGCCAGCAAAGCGGCGATGCGAGCGCGCTGTCTAAATATGCGGTGAACTTGAATCAAGCTGCCATTGAAGGTCGAATTGATCCGTTAATCGGCCGTGACCATGAAGTAGAGCGTGTTGTGCAAATACTTTCGCGCCGCCGCAAAAATAACCCTTTGCTCGTTGGTGAGGCCGGCGTCGGCAAAACAGCCATCGCTGAGGGCCTAGCTAAGCTCGTTACTGAAGACAAAGTCCCCGATATCATCAATGGCAGTACCATCTATTCGCTTGACTTAGGTGCGTTGCTGGCAGGCACCAAGTATCGTGGTGACTTTGAGAAACGCCTCAAAGCGCTGCTTGGCGAAGTTAAGCGCCAAGAAAAGGCGATCCTGTTTATCGACGAGATCCACACCATTATTGGTGCGGGTGCCGCTTCCGGCGGCTCTATGGATGCATCAAACCTACTCAAGCCGCTGCTGAGCTCTGGTGAGCTGCGCTGTATTGGCTCAACAACATTCCAAGAGTTTCGGGGCATTTTTGAGAAGGATCGCGCACTGGCGAGACGCTTCCAGAAAGTTGATGTGCTGGAACCTGGTGTGGATGATACCTTCCAGATCTTGATGGGGCTGCGCAGTAAGTTTGAGCAGCATCACGAAGTTACATACACCAGCGAGGCATTGAAAGCCGCTTCAGAGCTGGCTGATCGTTATATCAATGATAAGCACATGCCGGACAAGGCGATCGATGTGGTCGATGAAGCGGGCGCTTATCAGCGTTTAGTGGCTGAAGAGCAGCGCAAAGAAACAATCGATGTCGCCGAGATTGAAGCGGTGGTCGCCAAGATTGCTCGAATCCCGCCTAAAACGGTATCTGTCTCCGACAAAGAGCAGCTCAAAAAGCTCGATAGCAACCTGAAAATGGTTGTGTTGGGGCAGGATGAAGCGATTCATACGCTCTCTTCCGCGATCCGTCTCTCGCGTGCTGGGCTCAACGAGCCAAACAAGCCTGTTGGTAACTTCCTCTTTGCCGGCCCAACGGGTGTCGGTAAAACCGAGGTAACAACTCAGCTTGCGCGCATTATGGGGATTGAGCTCATTCGCTTCGATATGTCGGAATATATGGAGCGCCATACGGTATCGCGCCTCATTGGTGCGCCACCGGGGTATGTTGGCTATGACCAAGGTGGCTTGCTCACGGAAGCGGTTACGAAGTCGCCGCACTGTGTCCTGCTGCTTGATGAGATTGAGAAAGCTCACCCAGAGGTCTTCAATATCCTGCTTCAAGTGATGGATAACGGCACGTTAACCGACAACAACGGCCGTAAAGCAGACTTCCGCAACGTTATCCTTGTGATGACAACTAATGCAGGTGCTGAGGCGATGAGCCGCCCATCGATTGGTTTTACATCGCAAGATCACTCAACAGATGGAATGGAAGCGATCAAGCGTTTGTTTACACCAGAATTCCGCAACCGATTGGATGCTGTTATCCAGTTTAAGCCGCTCTCAACTGACATTATTATTGGTGTTGTCGACAAGTTCCTTACCGAGTTGCAAGCGCAACTAGATGAGAAGCGTGTCGTGCTAAACATCGATGATGAGGCGAGGGCATGGTTTGCAGAGCACGGTTATGACGAGAAGATGGGTGCCCGTCCGATGAAGCGCCTCATTCAAGAGAAGCTCAAAAAGCCGTTGGCTGAGATGATCTTGTTTGGTGATCTAGCGGAAGAGGGTGGTGAAGTACTTATCACGATTGATGCACAAACGGGTGAACTTACCCTAGAAACAACAGTGGCAGCCTAAGCTGCCATCTGTGCTGCCGCGTAAAGCGGAGATGCGTGCGATAAAAGGACTTATCGCGCGCGGTATACGATGCGACCTTTGCTAAGATCGTAAGGCGTTAGTTCCACCTTAACTTTGTCACCCGTTAAGATACGGATGTAGTTTTTGCGCATCTTACCAGAGATGTGTGCTGTCACAACGTGGCCATTCTCTAGCTCAACGCGGAACATAGTGTTTGGCAACGTGTCTACCACGGTACCTTCCATTTCAATGCTATCTTCTTTAGCCATTCATTACCTACCTGCGAAAGGGCTCTTTTTGGAACGGGGTCCGTATAATCAAGCGCAGTATTCTGCACTAAATATCCCGTTATATCAAAGATATTCGTAGCTTTTTCTATCGAATGAGGATCCAGCGGCCGTCGATAAGAAATTCTAGTGGGCGGTAATTCACTTTGTAACTCATCTTTCGACAAGCCTGCACCCAGTAACCTAAATAGAGATAGGGAAGTTGGCGAGACTCGCAAGCTTGTAGCTGCCAAAGTATGGCATAGCTGCCAAGGCTGCGTTTGTTCAGTGCCTCTGATGGGTCATAAAAGGTATAGGTGGCAGACAGACCTTGCTGTAAAACATCCACCACCGCGACAGCGATTAATTGATCCTCAAGGTAGAACTCTACGAACTCACTTGTCTGGTTGCTTTCAACAAGAAAACCAACGAACTGCTCTTCAGAGGGAGGGAACATATCGCCATCATGATGGCGTTCGTTGATATAGCGCTGGTAGAGTTTGAAGAGCTCGTCCGAATAATAAGGGGCTTTAATTTCAATTCGCAAATCTTTGTTTTTATTTATTATTCTTCTGTGTGACTTGCTCGGTTTGAAGTGGGTTAAAGGTATCCGGACAGAGATACATGCTTGGCAGTGATCGCAATGAGGACGGTAGATATGCTTGCCGCTGCGCCGAAAGCCAAGGTCTGAGAGTTGGCTATATGCGCTGTCAGAAACATCGGACTGAGGGTCAACAAATAGGGTTTTTGCTTTGTAGCCCTCGATATAACTGCAGTCATGCTCAGGGGTTGCAAAAAAATGGAGCTCTTTTAGGTCAGTCATCGGTCTGAATCAATTGCTCGTTGCTGAGTTCAAACTGCCATTCGTGGCCGGGATCCTCATCTATATTCAGCTTAATATATTCGAGGAATTCTGCACGTGATATTTCGCTTGCCCCTAGAGAGTTTAAGTGATCATTCTGCACTTGGCAGTCAATTAGCGCGTACCGCCAGTGCTCTAGTTGCTTTGCGAGCGCGATGTAAGCAACTTTTGATGTATTTACCTCAAGGCTAAACATCGACTCACCAAAAAAGAGTTTGCCTATCGCTAAACCGTATAAGCCGCCAACTAGCGTACCGTCCCGCCACACCTCCAGTGAGTGGGCAATACCTTGCTGATGTAGCGCGGTATAGGCGTGCTTCATTTCGTCGGTAATCCACGTGTTGCCCACACGGTCTCGCGAGCTACTGCAAAGCTCTATGACCTCACTAAACGCCTGATCAAAAGTGATGCGGTAGTGCTGCTTACGTATCGCTTTGCGCATGCTGCGGGATATATGAATATCTCTTGGTTTTAACACGCAACGGGGGTTAGGTGACCACCACAGAATAGGGTCTTCGTCGCTAAACCACGGAAAGATGCCATGACGATAAGCTGATATCAGCCGCTCAATAGAAAGATCGCCACCTGCGGCAAGTAGGCCGTCAGGTTCATCTAAGGCTTCATGCGGGCTGGGGAAGCGGTTGTTGTGCGGGGAGAGCCAAGGAATCATAACAAAAACGGTTGGATTGGCTGTGAGCAGGGCGCTCACAGCCAACTCTGTTTACTTCGCTAAATCGTCGAGGTAGCGCTCTGCGTCTAAGGCCGCCATACAGCCAAAACCTGCTGATGTAATCGCTTGACGATAGATGTGGTCGCATACGTCGCCGGCTGCGAAAATGCCCGGCACGCTAGTTTGTGTTGCATTGCCTTCAAGGCCTGATTGAATCGTCAGATAGCCATCCTTCATATCCAGTTTTCCGGCGAAGATGTCTGTGTTCGGCTTGTGACCTATCGCAATAAATACGCCTGCAACATCCAGTTGTTGGGTGCTGCCATCTGTTGTGCTCTCTAGCTGCAGGCCTGTCACTCCACTGTCATCACCGAGCACTTCTTGTAGCTGGTGATTCCAAAGAATATTGATGTTGCCGTTCTCGGCGCGATCAAGCAGCTTGTCTTGCAGGATCTTTTCGGCACGCAGCGAATCGCGGCGGTGGATCAGGGTGACTTCTTCGGCAATGTTGGAAAGGTACAGAGCTTCCTCTACAGCGGTATTACCACCGCCGACAACAGCGACCTTTTGGCCACGATAGAAGAAACCATCGCACGTTGCGCATGCGCTTACGCCTTTTCCTTGGAAAGCCTCTTCTGATGGTAGACCAAGATATTGCGCTGATGCACCGGTACAGATAATTAACGCATCACAGCTGTAAGTGCCCATATCCCCTTTGAGTACGAAAGGGCGTTCAGCGACGCTTACGTCATTGATGTGATCGAAAATAACTTCAGTATCAAAACGCTCTGCATGAGCTTGCATGCGCTGCATCAGTTCAGGGCCTTGTACACCATCAACGTCACCGGGCCAGTTATCGACATCTGTTGTGGTTGTCAGCTGACCACCGGCTTGCATCCCGGTAATCACAACAGGTTTAAGGTTGGCGCGTGCAGCGTATACGGCAGCCGTGTAACCCGCTGGGCCAGAACCAAGAATAATAAGCTTGTGATGCTGAATGTCACTCATGAACTTTATGCCTTACCTATCTTAGAAAGTGTTTTTTAATAAGTGGGGGTTATATCATGAATTGCAAGTCTCTTCAGGTGTTATTTTATTGACCTGATTGTAGAGCTTATTTACACAGAGCATCATATAACGGTCCCCATTCTTCTGACGTAGATAGCCGTTAATAGGTTCCTGCTTTAATGCCGTCGTTGCGCTCGTATCGAGATCAGAGAGGCGATAGTCGATAATATCGTCCACCTCATCAAGCACGATCGAGTACCAAGGTGTTGAGCCGTCTTGTGTTAGGTGCAGTAATACTGGGTGGATGTTCCGTAGCAATAAGTCTTGTGCGCTTTCGAGAATACGCAGCAGCTTGCGTAGGGTCGTACCTTTTTCGATCGATAGTATCCGCTGTGCGCGGGCCGTTTCGCCGTTGCTGCAAAGCTCAAGCAGTGTATCTGCCAGTGCATGAATCTCTTGGTGTGGCTTTTCTATCTTGTCTAGCAGCGCTTTTAAGTCTTGATTCTGCGTTTCGAACGCGTAATACCACTTACCAAATGCACACATCCGTGGGTCGCGAGGTAGCGTGAACTCCTCGCCTGACGTGATGGCGTGTTCAAGCGCAGCAACCCAGTCGATATGGGCTTGCTTGTAAGTGTCGATGGATGAGACCAGCTCGTTCTGCTCATCGCGATTACGGCGCCTGTTTAGAATAGCCGCTGAGTCGTAAACGTTGACCAGCACATCACGGTAATCGAGATAGCCAAGAAATCCCGTGTTGTTGTCTTCAACGGTTTGGATCTGATCGCATTCATCAGAGAAGGCCAGAATGTTGTTCACATCGACGCCGAAATGGCTGTTAGCGATAGTAAACGTCAGTACGCGGGAGCTGTCTTGGAACAGATTGGATAAGCTCATGTCTACAGGTCCATGAATTCGTTTGCTTAACTATGGCTCAAGGTATGAGACCCTTCAAGTAAAGTACGCGTAATCGGGTAAAATATGTTATTTTATACAGTTGTTATAAGTGCTTGAACTAAATAAGGATCTTGGGTGAAAAACAAGCTCTCGACCAGTCCATATAGTTTTTCTGAACTGGCTACACGTGCAGTAAAGGTGTTTTTCTTTGTTGTAGTAATAACCTTCTGCCTATATCTGTTTTTAGGAATGCTTGGCTATGACCCGAAAGACCCTGGATGGTCGCATTTGGGGTATCAGCCAAGTGTCGCGAACTGGATGGGCCTATCGGGTGCCTATCTTGCCGATTTCTCCTTCTCCATGCTGGGTATCTCTGCGTGGCTATTGCCGCCTGTTATCCTGCATCCTGTTAGTCGTTTTGCATTGCGCCGCCGCGAAAGCTTGCTGGATGGTTTACCCTTTGTGGCACTGCGCACTATCGGTGTGTTGGTACTCGCGATAGGCGTGGCAGGGTTGGCGTCTCTGCACCTATCGAACCAAGCGCTCGCCTATCCGTTTACGTCGGGAGGAATGATTGGGCAAGCGTTATCTGACTGGATGGTCGAGTGGTTCAGTCTGCTGGGTAGCACCGTTTTGTTGCTGGCAGCATTGCTGATTGGTGCAACTTTTTATATGGAGATCTCGTGGGGGGCATTACTTGAATCCATAGGCGATTTTGTACTTAAGCAACAAGCACGTATCGCGGCGATCGGTGAGGGTATTGTATCTAAAGCTGAAAATGTTAAGCCCTCTACGCAGGCGGCTTCGCATAAACGCGCTGAGCCCGCGCGCGAGCCAGAGTTTGGAGCTGTATCAGCCCAAGAAAATATCGACTTTACAACAGGTGAGATTACCTCCGTGAGCCCAGTGGCTAAGCCGAACGCACCACAAGGCCGGGCTGCGACGATGCCCGTTGTAGAGCCCCCGGTTGTTAATGAGCGTGTTCGTGAGAAAGCGCCAGTGAGCACTACTATTGATAACCTCTCGGCACGCCGCGATGATGATGTCGCACCAGCACCAGCACCAGCACCAGCACCAGCACCAGCACCAGCACCAGCACCAGCACCAGCACCAGCACCAGCACCAGCACCAGCACCAGCAGGGCAGGGAGCTGCGGCCAAAAAAGAGCTGAAGATCGTGCCGCTGGCCGAGACGCATCGCCCTATCAAAAACGATGATTCGGACGTGAGTAAGCCAGAGAAGCGTCCTGTGCGCTCACTGAATCCGATTCCATCGTTTGACCTGCTCGACCCGCCTGAGCTGAAAACAGATCAGGGTTACAGTGACGAGCAGTTGGAAGATATGTCGCGCTTGCTCGAAAGTAAGCTTAAGGACTTTGGCGTCACGGTTGATGTGGTAGAGGTTAACCCTGGCCCTGTGATCACGCGCTTCGAGATTCAGCCTGCGCCAGGTGTGAAGGCCAGCAAAATTACGAATCTGGCTAAGGACCTTGCTCGGTCGTTGGCAGTTTCGAGTGTGCGTGTGGTGGAAGTTATTCCGGGTAAATCAGTGATGGGGGTCGAGATACCCAATGAGCACCGGGAAACCGTTCGCTTAAGCGAGGTTTTGAACTCGAAGCCGTATAAAGAGGCAGCATCACGGCTAACGCTGGGGCTAGGTAACGATATCGCCGGCAACCCAGTCGTGGCTAATTTGGCAAAAATGCCGCACTTGTTGGTGGCAGGTACCACTGGTTCTGGTAAGTCCGTGGGTGTGAATGCCATGCTGCTGAGCTTGCTCTACAAAGCGACGCCTGAAGAGGTGCGCTTAATGATGGTTGACCCGAAGATGCTCGAACTTTCCATCTACGAAGGTATTCCGCATCTTCTAACCCCAGTAATCACCGATATGAAAGAGGCCGCCGGTGGTCTGCGTTGGTGTGTTGGCGAGATGGAACGCCGCTACCGTCTGATGGCAAAGATGGGCGTGCGTAATATTGCTGGTTTCAATGACAAGGTGAAAGCCGCTGAGCAGCAAGGCCAACCGCTTAAAGATCCCCTATGGAAAGCGGAAGAGCACGGTGAGCCTGAAGGGACACCAGCGCCTGAGCTCGAAACATTGCCATATATCGTCGTTGTCATCGATGAGTTTGCCGACATGATGATGATTGTTGGTAAGAAAGTGGAGGAGCTAATCGCACGTATAGCCCAGAAAGCCCGTGCGGCCGGTATTCACCTGATCTTGGCGACTCAGCGCCCGTCTGTTGATGTCATCACTGGTTTGATCAAAGCGAACGTTCCGACGCGAATAGCGTTCCAAGTGTCATCCAAAATCGACTCGCGCACCATTCTGGACCAAGCGGGCGCAGAGCATTTGCTCGGTTGGGGTGACATGCTTTACCTACCTGTAGGCACCAGTGTGCCCAATCGCGTACACGGCGCATTTGTCAGCGATGATGAGGTACACCGTGTTGTTGAAGCTTGGAAAGCGGTTGGCTCGCCCGTTTATATCGACACCATGGTCGAAGAGGGCGGTGGTGATTCAGGTGGTAGTTCAGGTGGTTTGTTTGATGATGAACAAGATCCGTTGTACGACGAGGCCGTTGCATTTGTAACGGAAACACGCAAAGCCTCGATTTCAAGTGTGCAGCGTAAACTCAAAATTGGCTACAACCGTGCCGCACGTATGATTGAAGCGATGGAAGCGGCAGGCGTGGTTAGCTCGGCAGGAACAAACGGCCAGCGTGATGTGCTCGCGCCGCCACCAGTGAGAGATTGATATGAAGAGATTTAAGCAAGTAGTGATCAGTAGTGTTCTCGTTTGTATGCCGGTATTTGCGCTGGCAGCGGGAAAGGCGGCTGATCAGTTGGATAAGCTTCTCGGTGATTACAGCCATTTCTCGGCCGAGTTTGAGCAAGTCACGCGCTCGAACGACAATCTTGCAGTTGCTGTTTCGCAAGGCGAGGTTAGTGTTTCGCGCCCTGGTAAGTTTCGATGGATAACAAGCACGCCGTATCCGCAAACGATCGTCAGTGACGGTACCTATGTTTGGATCTATGACCCCGATTTAGAGCAGGCAACGCGCAAACCATTTTCGGTAGCGGGTAATAACGGCGCCGCACACATACTTAACGGTGATGTTGCCGCCCTCGCGAAAGAGTACGATATTTCGCTGATTCTCAATAACGATAGCGAGCAGCTTTTTCAACTGCTGCCACGTTCGGATGAGGGGAATTTTCAGAGTATTCGTTTGTTCTTTGTTGATGGTGTGATGTCTGAGCTGCTGCTGATCGACCTGTTAGGCCAGAAAACGACTGTGATGTTCAACAACGTCGAGGTCAACGCAACCCTGAGTGAGGCGCTATTTCAGTTTGCAGCGCCAGAGGGTGTTGATGTCATCATTAGTGATACGCCTTAATGCAAGACCTTTTCGATAGCACACCACAGCATTATCGACCGCTAGCGGACCGAATGCGGCCAGCCTCGTTGGCCGATTACGCTGGCCAGTCACACCTGCTTGGCCACGATAAACCGCTGCGACGTGCTGTTGAGCAAGGTATTTTGCACTCGATGATTTTCTGGGGGCCGCCGGGCGTTGGCAAAACAACCTTGGCGAAGATGCTGGCAACGAGTTGCGATGCGCACTTTGTGACGATTTCGGCGGTGATGTCGGGTGTTAAAGAGATTCGCGCAGCAGTTGATGAGGCCAAGCATGTTGCTCAGATGCGGGGCGTTAGCACCGTTCTATTTGTTGATGAAGTACACCGCTTTAATAAATCACAGCAAGATGCCTTTTTACCCTATATCGAAGACGGCACCTTTATCTTTGTTGGCGCTACAACCGAAAATCCCTCGTTTGAGCTGAATAATGCGCTGCTATCTAGGGCGCGCGTCTATCTGCTAAAGAGTCTTTCAGTGGATGAGCTGTTAGCGGTTTTGGTGAGAGCAATTGAAGATAGCGAGAGAGGGTTGGGGCAGCGCCATCTCACGTTTGCTGAGGGCGTTTTAAGTAAGCTCGCTCAGGCAGCTGATGGTGACGCGCGCAGAGCGCTGAATTTGCTCGAAATCGCGGTTGATATGGCACAGCCACAAGAGGGTGGTGAGTATATAGGCGCAGAGAGTGTCGCAGAGGTACTGGCCCAATCAGCTCGGCGCTTTGATAAAGGCGGAGATCTTTACTTTGATATGATCTCTGCGTTTCATAAGTCGGTGCGTGGCTCATCTCCTGATGGTGCGCTCTACTGGTATTGTCGTATGCTGCAAGGTGGTGCAGACCCGCTCTACGTTGCAAGGCGTCTTGTCGCTATCGCCTCAGAAGATATCGGGAATGCGGATCCGCGGGCTATGCAAGTGGTTCTAGCAGCATGGGACGCGTTTGAACGAGTTGGTGCGGCTGAAGGCGAGCGTGCAATCGCACAAGCGGCGATCTATTGTGCTTGCGCACCCAAGAGTAATGCGGTTTATCAAGCGTTTAACCAGTGTAAACAGGATGTGGCCGATGACCCCGATTATGAAGTGCCGGTGCATCTTCGTAATGCGCCGACTTCGCTCATGAAAGATCTTGGGTATGGCGCCGAGTATCGCTATGCTCATAATGAACCTAACGCTTACGCCGCAGGCGAGGTCTATCTGCCTGAGGCGCTCAAAGAGCGCCGCTATTATCAGCCGACAGCGCGCGGCCTTGAGAGCAAAATCAGCGCGAAACTTGAGCAACTGGAACTATTTGACAGCCAAAGCCCGATCAAACGATACCAATAGAAGCGAGAGACGTATGCAAACTGTTATCGCCGTCGCCACCGGAGGTGCGCTGGGTGCATTAGGAAGATATTGGATAGCAGGCCTTTTTAATAGCACCCATGACCGCCTGCCTGTCGGGACGCTGATATGTAATGTCCTTGGCTCCTTTATCATGGGGGTGCTTTTTGTGCTCATCATGGAGAAAGTCAAGCTGGCTCCAGAGCTTCGTCCTCTGCTGATGGTGGGTTTTTTAGGCGCCTTCACAACCTTTTCCTCATTTGCGCTTGAAACTGCGGCGCTATTTGAGAAGGGACATATCATGTCAGCGTTAATCTATGTATTATTTAGCGTCTTATTATCGATCTCTGCTTTGATGGCAGGTATCTGGATCACCCGCCTGATTTAATTAAGGTTATTTGAAATCTCATGTTAGATACGAAAATTGTACGGGCTAACCCGGAAGCAGTTGCACAGCAGCTGGAGAAAAAGCACTTTGCGTTCCCTGTTGAGCGTTTCAACGAGTTAGAAGCTAAACGCCGTGAAGTGCAGGTAGAGACAGAAAACCTGCAAAATGAACGGAATACTCGTTCGAAAATGATCGGTAAGGCAAAGGCTTCGGGTGAAGATATCCAGCCACTACTGGCCGAAGTTGCATCACTGGGCGATAAACTCGATGCGGCTAAGCAGCAGTTGAATGAAATTTCAGCAGAACTTGACGACATGCTGCTGGGTGTGCCGAATATCCCGGACGAGTCGGTACCTTTTGGGGAAGACGAAGATGACAACGTGGAAGTGCGCCAATGGGGCACGCCACGTAGCTTCGATTTTGAGCCGCAGGATCATGTTGCGCTTGGCGAACAGCACGGCGAGCTGGATTTTGAAACTGCAGCAAAGCTTACAGGCTCACGTTTTGCGGTTATGACCGGTAAAATTGCGCGCCTGCACCGTGCACTTATTCAATTTATGCTCGACGTACAGACTACTGAGCATGGCTACACCGAAGCTTACGTACCTTACATGGTGAATGAAGACAGCCTGAAAGGCACAGGGCAGCTGCCAAAGTTTGGCGAAGATCTGTTTAAAGTTCCTTTTGGTGATCGTCAATACTACTTGATCCCAACGGCTGAAGTGCCGGTGACGAACATTGTTCGCGACGAGATCGTCGATGCCGCAAAACTACCTCTGAAGTTTACCGCGCACACGCCATGTTTCCGCTCAGAAGCGGGTGCATCGGGTAAAGATACACGCGGTATGATTCGTCAGCATCAGTTTGAGAAAGTTGAAATGGTGCAGGTGGTTGAAGCCTCTCAGTCGTGGGCTGCACTTGAGGAGATGACAGGTCATGCAGAAGCTATTTTGCAGAAGCTAAACCTGCCATATCGTGTTGTGGTGCTGTGTGGCGGTGACTTAGGTTTCAGCTCGGCAAAAACTTATGACATCGAAGTGTGGCTACCAGGCCAAGATAAGTACCGTGAGATATCATCAATCTCTAACATGACGGACTTCCAGGCGCGCCGTTTGAAAGCGCGTGCACGTAATCCTGAAACAGGTAAGCCTGAGCTGCTGCACACACTGAACGGTTCCGGTTTGGCGATTGGTCGTACACTGGTAGCGGTATTGGAGAACTATCAGCAAGCAGATGGCCGCATCGAGGTGCCAGAAGCGCTTCAGCCTTATATGGGCGGCGTGACTGAGATCTAAGCAATACTTTTACGTTAAAAAGCGCAGTTTTTACTGCGCTTTTTTGTTTCTGTAATGTGTAGTCTTGTAGTGCGCTGGTCAATCAGGGCGGCGCTGTCTATTTAGATTGCAACGAAAGCTGGCATTTCTGTCGGGAGGCTCAAGCAATATCTCCCCGTGTTTACGTGAATGCAACAGGCGCTCCTTCGTGCGTATTCGGCGTGGGCCAAAGCCGTTGTGAATCGTTATACGTACCGATGTATCCCCAAGATACTTAGCTTGCTTCAAGCTAGGTGGTTTTGGGCGGGATCAACGAAAAACCAGCAAGCGCTATTCTAGTTTCTTAATGCTGTCTGGAGGCCTAAGAGTTTCGCGCGGTATTCTGGTTGCGGGTTAGCGTGAAAGTTGGCCTTTAAGCTGAAAGGGATGTGAAACACTTAGATACATCACTTGAATAGCTTCTATCAAGATAGCACTGCATCTCCGAGGTCGATAGTAAACCTGTTAAGCGCTTCCATGTTTGGCGCTTATTGTTGGAGCTTGCGTCGTAAGGTTCGTAGCATATCCAGCGCTCATGGTTGTTTGCGCTATGGCGGGATACGCAGATATGTTCATTGATGTTTTGTAGCATTGATTATGACTCCGTTGCTGATAATAACTGCTTCCTTGAAATAAATAGTGAAGAGCAAATCGGGTGGTTTTAACCCAGTACGAAAGGTAACACTAGTTGCATGCCTCTACCGAAGGGCAGAGTAAGGGAAGGTTTGGAGAGGTTTTACAGAGAGCGCAGATTTTCCGCGCTCGCTAGTCTATATCGCTTCTAAATAAAGCTTATAGTGGGCGGATGTTTTCCGCTTGTGGTCCTTTTTGGCCTTGAGTCACCGTGAACTCAACTGGCTGACCTTCTTGAAGGCTCTTGAAGCCTTCGCCTGCAATTGCGCTGAAATGCGCAAATACGTCAGGGCCTGATTGTTGCTCGATAAAGCCAAAGCCTTTCTCGTCGTTAAACCATTTTACGGTGCCAGTTGTTGTATTAGACATAATAATTTTCCTATTTTCGGAAACAGTTGGGCCGCCCTGTAAGAGTGGGCAGATGAATGCAGGAGTTTTAACTTTTACTTACGAAAACAGGACGAGTGATTCAGAAGAAGCGCCGAAATGAAAAGCATAAATAACTGAGAAAAGCATCTAGCGAGACAGCACCCTATAGTGATTAGGAGGTTAGGTCAAGCAGTTTCTTGCGCTTTTGCGGGGATTTATCGTCGCCGAGGCGTCGGTTTTGCATGCCTGCCCGCATGATATGGCTTAAACTGGGCGGCTTTAATCTGTTACGAATCGCAGGTACATGATGGAGCGCGTGCCGTATATTAGGCTCTCTGGTTTCTACTTTTTCTATTTCGCGCTGTTAGGGGCGTTGGTTCCCTATTGGTCGCTGTATCTACAGTCGCTCTCATTCGATGCAGCAACAATTGGCCTTGTGATGGCAACGCTGCATATTTCGCGTATTTTTGCGCCGGCGCTATGGGGGTGGGTGGCCGATCGAAGTGGCGAGCGGATGCGTATTATTCGCCTAGGCGCCGCAGCAACCTTCGTTATCTATTTGCTGATTTTTTGGCAGCAGAGTGCGGTGGGGATCGCATTAGTTATGCTGGGATATTCGTTTTTTTGGAATGCTGTGCTTCCTCAATTCGAGGTGGTCACATTAGGGCACCTTAAAGAGCAGAAACACCGTTACAGCCAAGTCCGGCTGTGGGGCTCGATTGGATTTATTCTGGCAGTGGGTGGTATTGGCGTGGTGCTAGAGTATATCGATATCATCTGGCTGCCCGCGATCTTATTGTCTTTGATCGGACTGATTTGGCTAACCTCACTTGCTGTTCCCGAGCCGGAGCGGCCCGAGCAGCTCACGCAAGCGCCGGTGTCTTTGCTATTACTGCTGCGCAAACCTCATATTGTTGCTTTTTTTGCTATCACGTTCTTTGTGCAGTTTTCACACGGGCCTTACTACACCTTCTACAGTGTGCTCTTAGAAGATGTTGGCTACAGTAAAACTGCGATTGGTTTGATGTGGTCGATTGGAGTTGTTGCAGAAGTTGCGGTCTTTGCCGTGATGCATCGACTTATAGATCGCTTTGGGCTGCGCCAAATTATGCTGATGAGTCTTGTGCTTTGTGTATTGCGGTGGGGGATCATTGGCGCGAGTCCAGAATCGCTGATGCTGCTCGTTATCGCACAATGTATGCATGCGGCCACATTCGGCTGCTTACACGCAGTTGGGATTGCGCTCGTAAATATTTATTTCACCGGTAACACGAAAGGGCGAGGGCAGGCGCTGTTCTCAAGTATTGGCTTTGGTTTGGGTGGTACAGCGGGGGCTTTGTGTGCAGGTTTTTTGTGGGAAGCCGGTGGGGTTGAGCTGACTTTCTATGCTGCATCTGCGGCTGCTTTATGTGGCTTAGTGCTTGCATTTGTCTGGATATGGCCGGAAAAAGCGCAGTAAGATACGTAATCGTGAGGCTATTTTATTTTTTGCACTGCCGTACACGAGGCGATATAGTGTAAGGAAAACGCAAGCTTTTAATTGGTCAGAGAGGTCCCGTTATGAACTTCCGAATCGATGTCGATATGACACCCGAAGAGCTGCGCAAAGTCTTGGGTTTGCCCGATGTGGCAGCGCTACAGGATGAGATGATCAAGCAGATCCGTGACCAGATGGAAGCGGGGGTAGAGGGCTACGATCCGTTGACATTAATGAAGCCATACATCTCCAGCAGTGTGGGTTCGATGGAAACATTCCAAAAAATGCTAATGACAATGATGAGTGGCTATGGCGGCTCAACAGGCAGTAAAACCGATAAAAAAGATTAACTAGCGGTTGAAAGTAGAGAGAGAGTTACCTTGCGCATTTTAAGAAAATATACCAACCGTCGTCTTTACGACACCTCCCGCAGTTGCTACGTCACGTTAGAAGACGTTAAGCAGTTGGTACTCAGTGGTGAAGCATTTCAGGTACTAGACTCCAAAACAGGTAACGACCTGACGCGTAACATTCTATTGCAGATCATCAGTGAACAAGAAGCTGATGGTCATGGCACGTTGCTCACGAATCAAGTTCTGCAGCAGTTGATCCGCTTTTATGGTGACAGTATGCAGGGGATGATGAGCCAATACCTAGAGCAGAGCATCGCAGCCTTCCTAGAGCATCAAGACCGCATTCGTGACCAGATGCAAACGATGATGGGCGTAGCGAACCCGCTCACCATGATGAATAAGTTTGCTGATCAGAATATGGCGGTTTGGAGCATGTTCCAGCCGGGTGCGCATCCAGAAGGCGGTATGCCTCATGAAGAGGTGCCGCCAACTGAGCAGCCTACCGAAGAAGAGAAGAAGTAATATAAGAGCCCCTCGTTTGGGGCTTTTTTATGGCGGCTCGGTTTTAGGTGCTCGTCAATTAACGTTTGCGTAAAGAAAAGCATACTTAACGCTGTTTGCAAGATTGCTAATATGAAGCTCTATTGATTTTAATAAGAGTTGAGGTGATGTATGGCAGATAAGCGGCCCCAAGCGGTGGGCACTAAGCAGCTAGAAAACGAGCGCTTTATCGTAACAGAGTGGCGCTTTCCGCCCGGTGGTGAGACTGGCTGGCACCGCCATGAACACGATTATGTTGTTGTGCCTCAGACCGACGGTAACTTAGAGATTGAAACCGCTGAAGGCGGCTTTGTTGCACCGTTAAAAACCGGCCAGTCCTATGCGCGTTCTATTGGTGTTGAGCATAACGTTATCAATGCCAACGACTACGAATTTGTCTTCATTGAAGTGGAAACAAAGTAATACTGTTAATACGTATCATGTATTTAAAATATTATTTGGCATAGCTCAACATCGAGCTGTGCCCTTATCTCAAGCAATGACCTCCCTGCTGAATTTCTCCTCTTTGCATTAATTATATTAAGCTTGCGGCAAATCGTTTAGCTAGAGAGCCCCATGTCGCACCTTCAGTATTTTCGTCTTCGCATCAGTGGTTTGGTCCAAGGTGTGGGCTTTCGGCCCTTTGTCTGGCGAGTCGCTCAACAGCTAAAAATCGCTGGAGAGGTTGGTAATGATGCGCAGGGTGTGTTTATCAATGCCTACTGTACTCGAGCTACGTTGGATCAGTTTATCGATGAGCTAAAGCGGGAGCAGCCACCGCTCGCACACATTGAAAGCGTTGCCATCGAGGCGCTTCACGAGGCGATGGAGCCGCCCATAAACTTTCACATCACTGAGTCAAAAAAAGGCGTGGTAAAACCGGGTTGTGTGCCTGATGCTGCCACCTGTGACGCGTGCTTAGAAGAGCTGTTTGACAGCGCTAACCGGCGGTTTCGCTACCCCTTTATCAACTGCACGCATTGCGGACCACGCATCAGTATTCTTCGCGAGATTCCCTACGATCGGGCCAGTACATCGATGTCGGTGTTTGAGCAGTGTTCTAACTGCTTAACAGAGTACCAAGAGCCGACCAACCGGCGCTTCCATGCACAACCTAACGCTTGTGTCGAGTGTGGGCCGCGTATGTGGGTTGAAAAAAGCGGCGGTGAAGAGATCGTAACCGACGATCTATTTGCGTTTATCTCATCCCAACTGCGTGATGGGAAGGTCGTCGCTCTAAAAGGACTGGGGGGATTTCATCTGGTGTGCGACGCCACCCATCAAGATGCACTTACGAGCTTGCGCCAACGTAAAAACCGGCCTGCCAAACCCTTTGCGCTGATGGTGCGGGATACCGATATTGCTGCACGCTATGTATCGCTTGAGCCTGAAGCCGAAGCCTTGCTTAAATCGCCTGCGGCGCCGGTCGTGCTGTTGCAATCAAAAGGTGAGCCACTCCCTGAAGCGATTGCCCCTGGTCAAAACCAACTGGGCCTTATGTTGCCATACACGCCTCAGCACCACTTGCTATTAAGCGCTTTTGAGACCCCGCTGGTGATGACAAGTGGCAATCACTCGGGAGCACCACAAGCGATTAAAAATGATGTTGCGCGCGCTACGCTATCTGAGATTGCAGACTTTTTTGTTATGCATGATCGAGAGATCGTTAACCGGATGGATGATTCAGTGCTGCGTTACCACAATGGCCGTGCATTCGCGATACGGTTAGCGCGGGGCTACGCGCCATTTCGGGTTTCTATGCCAGAGGGTTTTGCTGAGGCGCCAGACCTAATTGCCCTTGGTGCAGAACTTAAATCCACACTGTGCTTCATTCAGCAAGACCAAGCGATATTGTCGCAACACTTAGGTGATCTTGAAGATGCGGCGACGTTCGATGCGTACGAGCACACCCATGATCTCTACCGCAACCTTTACCAGCACCCAAGTCAGCGCTATGTCATCGATCTTCACCCGCAATACCTCTCGACTCAGTTTGGAGAGTCCAAAGCGGATAGGGCGGAGCTTACTCATGTTCAGCACCATCATGCCCATATGGCAGCCTGTATGGCGGAAGCGGGTATTGCTCGTACCCGACGCGATATCCTCGGGCTCTGTTTTGACGGTACCGGCTTTGGGGTGGATGAAACCTTATGGGGGGCGGAAGCCTTGTACGGTGGATATGCGAGTGTGTCACGGGTAGGCACCTTGGTGTCTTTTCCGTTGGTAGGCGGTGTGCAGGCGATTCGCGAGCCGTGGCGGGCGCTGGTAGGTCAGCTTCACAGTGCGGGCCTGCTGGCGCAGTTTAAAACGCTTCCTTGCTTTGAAGATAAGCCGCTCCGCGTGCTGGAGCATATGATCAGTAAACAGCTCAATACACCGCTAACCAGCTCAGCAGGGCGCCTGTTTGATGCAGTGGCGGCGGCGCTTGGATGTAGCGCTGATCGCATTAGTTATGAGGGGCAGGCCGCCATCGAGTTAGAAGCGTTTGCGCAAAGAGCGACCGCGGATTCTGCACCACGATACTCATTTGCGCTCAGTGAGCAGGATGGGCTTTATCAATTATCGACAAAACCTATGTGGGAAGCGCTATTGCAAGACCTCTGCAGCCAGCGCTACACCGCAGAGCAGATTGCGTTGGGCTTCCATGACAGCTTTGCTGATGCGTGGGTAGAGCTTGTTGAGCAGGTCGCCGCGCGAAACCCCATTGGCGCGGTTGCTTTGAGTGGGGGCGTGATGCAAAACCGTGTGCTTGCTGACAGGCTCTCTGCCCAGTTACAGCGCAAAGGTTTTAGTGTTTTAGAGCATCAAACGCTACCTGCAAATGATGCGGGTGTATCGGTTGGCCAAGCGTTCGTTGCAGCTGCCCAATACTTGGAAAACTGAGTGGAAACTGGCTTTGCGCTTTTGGTGAAACTGGAATACTAGTTTACGCTTTTGTATCAAAGTTGATTTTAGAATTAAATTTAACTTATTGAAAAATAACAAATTATTTTTTGGCTTGCTTCTTGCTAATACAGTGTCTGATACCTACAACAAAAATAGACACTGTGTTGAGAGCGGCCGGTAGTACCGAGTTTTGATCTGAACACAGTTGCTCAGTGGCAAGAGATAACGGAGAGCAGAATGTCTCAGATTGAAACCTTTTATGACGTGATGCGGCGTCAAGGGATTACCAGACGTAGTTTCCTCAAATATTGCAGTTTGACCGCGGCGGCTTTGGGGCTTGGCCCGGCGTTTGCGCCTAAAATCGCCCACGCGATGGAGAATAAAGAGCGCACGCCTGTACTGTGGTTACATGGGCTGGAGTGTACCTGTTGCTCCGAGTCTTTTATTCGTTCTGCTCACCCGCTCGTTAAAGATGTCGTACTGTCGATGATCTCTCTTGATTACGACGATACCTTGATGGCATCTGCTGGGCATCAAGCTGAAGCGATCCTCGAAGAGACCATTCAGAAATACAAAGGTAAGTATATTCTTGCCGTTGAGGGCAACCCACCGCTTAACGAAGATGGCATGTTTTGTATTGTCGGCGGTAAGCCTTTTCTCGATCAGCTAAAACACGCCGCTAAAGATGCGGCAGCGATCATCGCTTGGGGCTCATGTGCATCGTGGGGCTGTGTGCAAGCGGCGCGTCCTAACCCAACGCAAGCGGTACCTATCCATAAAGTGATCACGGATAAGCCTATCATCAAGGTGCCTGGTTGCCCGCCAATCGCTGAGGTGATGACCGGTGTTATTACCTACATGCTGACCTTTGGCACGCTTCCAGAGCTTGACCGCCAAGGCCGCCCGAAGATGTTCTACAGCCAGCGTATTCACGATAAATGCTACCGCCGTCCGCACTTTGATGCGGGCCAATTTGTAGAGCAGTGGGACGATGAAGGTGCCCGCAAAGGTTATTGCTTGTACAAAGTTGGCTGTAAAGGCCCAACAACCTACAACGCTTGCTCCACGGTGCGCTGGAATGAGGGGACATCATTCCCTATTCAAGCAGGTCACGGCTGTATCGGCTGCTCAGAAGATGGCTTCTGGGACAAAGGATCTTTCTATGACCGCCTCACCGATATCCATCAGTTTGGTATTGAGAAAAATGCAGATGAGATCGGCACCGCTGTTGCCGGTGGTGTCGGTGCAGCGATTGCGGCTCACGCGGCTGTTAGTGCAATTAAGCGGGCTCAGCACAAAGGAGATCAAGAGTAATGACCGAGCTAAATGCAAACCAACTAGATAACAGCGGCCGTCGTATCGTTGTTGACCCTGTTACTCGTATTGAGGGGCATATGCGTTGCGAGGTCAATGTGGATGAGAACAATATCATCCGCAATGCTGTCTCGACTGGCACGATGTGGCGCGGCCTCGAAGTGATTCTTAAGGGGCGTGACCCACGCGATGCTTGGGCGTTTGTTGAGCGTATCTGTGGCGTGTGCACAGGCACTCACGCACTAACGTCGGTCCGAGCGGTTGAGGATGCACTTGATATTCAGATTCCGCTGAATGCGCATCTTATTCGCCATATGATGGATAAAACGCTGCAGATCCATGACCATATCGTTCACTTCTATCACCTCCATGCGCTGGATTGGGTCAACCCGGTTAATGCGCTCAAAGCGGATCCGGTGGAGACATCTGAACTACAAAAAATGGTCTCGCCACACCACCCAAAATCGAGCCCTGGCTACTTCAAAGATGTTCAAACGCGCTTGAAGAAGTTTGTTGAGTCTGGCCAGTTGGGTCTGTTCGCTAACGGCTACTGGGATAACCCCGCCTATAAAATGCCCCCAGCGGCGGATTTGATGGCGGTAGCGCACTACTTGGAAGCACTGGATTTCCAAAAAGAGATTGTCAAAATCCATGCGATCTTCGGAGGTAAGAACCCGCACCCGAACTATATGGTGGGCGGTATGCCGTGTGCGATCAATCTTGACGATACGGGAGCATCAGGTGCGCCGGTAAACATGGTAACGCTGAACTTTGTGCTAGAGCGTATCCGTGAAGCTCAGGCTTTCACTAAGAATGTTTATCTGCCAGATGTGATGGCCATTGCAAGTATCTACAAAGACTGGCTATACGGGGGTGGTTTGGCTGCTGAAAACCTCCTCTCTTATGGTACCTACACTCAAGTGCCTTACGATAAGTCCACCGATCTATTGCCCGCTGGTGCAATCATTGGGGGTAACTGGGACGAGATCCACCCAGTGGATGTGCGCGACCCAGAGCAGGTGCAAGAGTTTGTCGATCACTCTTGGTATCGCTATGAGGAGGGCAAAACCGGCCTGCACCCATGGGATGGTGAAACATCGCCAAGCTTTGAGCTGGGACCAAACACGGTCGGTACCAAAACCGATATCAAAGAGCTGGATGAATCCGCTAAATACAGCTGGATTAAAGCGCCACGCTGGCGTGGACATGCGATGGAAGTGGGGCCGTTGCCACGCTACATCATCGCGTATGCATCTGGGCGCGAATATGTAAAAGAGCAGGTTGATCGCTCATTGGCGAGCTTCAACCAAGCTACGGGTCATGAGCTGACCCTGAAGCAGTTCCTGCCCTCGACATTGGGCCGTACACTTGCCCGCGCACTCGAGTGTGAGCTTTGCGCTGACTCCATGTTGGATGATTGGCACCAGTTGGTGGGTAACATCAAAGCCGGTGATACCTCAACAGCGAACGTCGAAAAGTGGGATCCTGCGAACTGGCCGAAAGAAGCGAAAGGTGTGGGCATCAACGAAGCTCCACGTGGCGCACTGGGCCACTGGATCAAGATCAAAGATGGCAAGATCGAGAACTATCAGGCGGTGGTGCCAACCACGTGGAATGGTTCGCCTCGTGATAGCCAAGGCAACATCGGTGCCTTCGAAGCTTCGCTGCTCAATACGCCGATGGAGCGCCCTGATGAGCCGGTCGAGATTCTACGCACTTTGCACAGCTTCGATCCATGCCTTGCGTGCTCAACACACGTCATGTCTGAGGATGGCCAAGAGCTAACCAAAGTGAAAATTCGCTAACCCGTTGGGCGCGCGTTAAAGGCGTGCGCCTCGCTATTCAGAGGATATCGTTATGCATGATTCTGCAGAGCAAACAACGGCAGAGCACGATAAGCCGATTACGCGCCGGCAAACGGCAGTGTATGTGTATGAAGCACCGGTTCGCTTGTGGCATTGGGTGACCGTACTTTCGGTGATCACGCTAGGCATTACCGGCTACTTTATCGGGGTGCCGCTGCCCACCATGCCGGGCGAAGCTATAGATAACTACCTGATGGGCTACATTCGCTTTGCGCACTTTACCGCTGGGTATATCGTTGCAATCGCGTTTATTGGCCGCATCTATTGGGCGCTGGTGGGCAATAGCCATGCCCGTGAGCTATTTTGTCCGCCCCTGTTTCGCAAGCGCTTTTGGCAAGAAGTTGGCCACGAGCTACGTTGGTACTTCTTCCTTGAGAAAACACCAAAGAAATATATCGGCCATAACCCTTTGGCGCAGTTGGCGATGTTCTTCTTCTTTGTGTTAGGTATGACCTTTATGATCATTACTGGCTTTGCGCTCTATGGCGAAGGGTTAGGACAGGGGAGTTGGGCAGATATCGCGTTTGGTTGGGTGATTCCGCTCTTCGGCCAAAGCCAAGACGTGCATACATGGCACCGGTTAGGCATGTGGTTCTTGGTTGTCTTTGTGATGACCCACGTTTATGTGGCGATTCGCGAAGATATTATGTCGCGCCAATCGTTAATCTCGACGATGGTTGGTGGCTGGCGAATGTTTAAAGACGATCGCCCCGACTGATCGGTATAGCGAGAAGAGCCTGATATTCAGGCTCTTTTTATGAGTATCAAGGAGAGGCTTTGTGAACACACTCACGGCTGAGTTGAACCAACTACGCTGGCAACATCATGGCCGTAAACCCGAACATCCGGGGCTTTTCTTGCAGCGCTGCTACTTAGCGCCGCTGGGGATCTCCCAATCAGAACTCGCCCGTGACCTGCGCATCTCCCGCCGCCGCGTTAACGAGATTGTCAACGGCCAACGCGCAATCAGCGCGCAAACCGCACTACTGCTGGCACAGCGTTTTCACACCACGCCAATGTTCTGGCTTGAAAAGCAGCAACTATGGGAGTTGTATATGGCGTCACATGGTGTACGCTAAAATTCCCCCTAGCCTTACACAAAAATTAACGTTACCGTCGGCGTTTTCTTTTAAGCGAAGTGATATTGATGTCTAAACAGCCCGCCACTGAGCAGATCGCAGAAACCGCCCAGCAGATGTTAGAGGGTTCCTTGCACTACCTTGTGGGTGCCTATCGGATAGCGATGCTACGAGAGGAGGTGGGTGCTTACGCGAATGACCCGGAGTTTATGCCGTTTGTCGCGATTCTCTCAGAAATCGATAGCCTTAATTTATCACTCGCCCCCACACAGTGGTCGCACACCTTTATTGCAGCGCATAGAGAGCAGCTTGATGAGTCCGTTGAATGGGCGAAGGCGATTTCACTGCACCAGTGCCAATCTTTAGCGGTGCGCTTTGCATCGTAGCGTGCTGCACTTTTAGGGGTGGTAACTTTGTTTTCAGTAAAAACGGATTAAATGAAAGAAGTCTTTCCGTTTTTGCGCTGATATCTTTTCTCGATTCTACCTGTCTTTTTGCTGTAACCCTTGTGGTTACAGCGTTTTTGCATCGTCCCTTTCGATTGGCACGTTATTTGTAACGCTAGGTGTTACAGCAACGGTTGGTTGTAACGGAAGGGTAAAGCGATGAGTGAAAAACGCGTTCTTATTTTGGGTATCGGTAACGTGCTATGGGCCGACGAAGGCTTTGGTGTGCGTTGTGTGGAGACCCTGAATCAACGCTACCGTTTTGGCGAGAACGTCAAACTCATGGATGGTGGCACACAAGGTATCTACTTAGTTCAGCATGTGCAGCAAGCGGATGTACTCGTGGTGTTTGATGCGATCGACTATGGCCTTAAACCCGGAACACTGAAAGTGGTTCACGATGATGATGTCCCCAAGTTTATGGGAGCAAAACAGATGAGCCTGCACCAGACCGGCTTCCAAGAGGTGTTGGCGATGTCCGAATTCACGGGTAGCTACCCCAGCAAGCTGATCTTGATCGGTTGTCAGCCGGTAGAGCTAGAGGATTTTGGTGGCAGCCTGCGCGATATCGTCAAGGCGCAAGTGGACCCCGCGCTACAAATTGCACTCGATTACCTTGCTGACTTTGATGTTGCGCCGCTCTCTGCCAACGAAGCGCCAGAGGCGCTATCGCCCTCGGAACTGGCTTTAAAGATCTATGAAGAGGGCCGCCCATCTGAGGAAGACGCTTGTCGCTTAGGTGATGTGCGCTTCATGACCACACAAGAGGGTAACAGCTAGTATGTGCATTGGCATTCCTATGCAGATTCAAGCGGTTGATGAGCTCTCTGCACATTGCACAGCAGATGCTACCGAGCAGCAAGTTGATCTATCACTGGTGGGCACACAGCCTGTGGGTACTTGGGTGCTGGTGTTTCTTGGCGCAGCGCGCGAAGTGATTAGCGCTGATCGTGCGCAGCAAGTGACGCAAGCGCTCGATGCAATGCAACAAGTTGCCCAAGGTAACACCGATGGATTAGATGCACTCTTTGCGGACCTAACCAATAGAGAGCCAATGCTCCCCGAGCATCTGCGCAAAAAATAGAATAATTTCGAGCGGACACAACAGGTAGACGCCATGACCCAACACACCGAACCGAAACGTTTTCCGCTCATCGAGCGGCTAACCGATGAGCTAGGCTATGCCAAACTCACAGCCGACAACTTTAAGGCATTTGTTACGAGCAACGAATACAGTGTGCTCTTTTTCACAGAGTCGCCGCAACGCTTTCCAGAGAGCAACGATGTTGCAGTCATTCTACCGGAACTTATCAAGGCCTTTCCCCAGTTAACACCTGCGGTGATTGATGCGAGCGCCGAAAAAGCCCTGCAGGGGCGTTACAACTTCCATGTTTGGCCTGCATTAGTGCTGCTCAAAGACGGGCGCTACCTAGGTGCCATCACCAAAGTACAGGACTGGGCGGTCTACCATGCCGAGATCAACCGAATTCTCGCACTTGAACCGAGCCGTGACCCCGGTTTAGGTATCCCCGTGATGAGTCAAGCGCCTACCAGCGGCTGCAGTTAACCAAGGAGTTTACGATGCAAAACCCAGATATCCCTCTGCTTAACGTCAACGTACCCTTCGGCCCTGGTAGTCAAGAAGAGGGCGACATGGTGCTGGACTACATGCAGATGCCTTCTGAGATGCACACCTACGATATGCCGGTGCTGCCCGAAGCTGAAGCGGTGGCCGAGTGCCCGCAAACCGTTGCAATATTAGCGCGCTTACAAGAGATGCTTAGCCAGTACAAAGTGGGTAACAAACCTTACGAAATGGTACTTAGCGAGCTGCCCGACAAAGACTTGGATATGCTCAACCAAATACTGGGCGAAGGTGAAGTGGCCGCCGTCGTTAGCGGCACGACGCAGGTGATGATCCAAGAAACGGTGATGGCGGGTGTGTGGCGTTTGCGCTACCAGAATGCCCAAGAAGACACCTTACGCGAGACACTAGAAGTGGCCGATGTGCCCGATATCGTGCGCAAGCTGGCATTTTTTAACAAACGTATCTTAACGGTGAACATTGATGAGCGCCCCGCGAGTGTCTTGAATGCGCCGTCGGTGATGGTAGAGATCGCCGAAAAGTCCCGCTTATTTGAGGTCGGTGAGCTAGAGAGCGCCCATGTGATCAACCTCTCGTTGTTACCCTTCTCGCCAGAGGATCATCAGTATCTTAACGATGCCATTGGTGTTGGCGCGGTGACGATCTTATCCCGTGGTTATGGTAATTGCCGTATCAGCTCCACTAAAATCAATGGCTTATGGCGTGTACAGTACTTTAATAGTACCGACCAGCTCATTCTGGACACGCTGGAGATTACCGATATTCCGCAGGTTGCATGTGCCGCCCAAGAGGATGTCGAAGACTCCACCGAGCGCCTACATGAAATCCGCACAGTGCTGACCTAAGGAGCGCCACCATGCAAGAACACACGCAGTTTGAGGGTAGTTTTTTAGGCGATGCTAGCCGGATTGGCGATGATGCTGTTTTAGAGTGCAAGATCTGCTGGTACCAATACCATCCTGAACAGGGCGATGGGGTTTGGCAGATTCCAGCAGGGACGCCCTTCAGCCAGCTGCCCGAGTTCTGGCGTTGCCCTGAGTGCGATGGCGAGAAAGACCAATTCATGGTTGTAGATAGCTAATATGCAGAGCTTGGTGGCGTTAACGGCATTTTATCAGCAGGCGGATCTGGGGATGCGGGATCTGCCCATCTACAATGCTGCTTTACAGGTTGAAGCCACGCAGGCGCGCAGCTACGGCGATGACGAGCTGGCCGTGGTGGTAACGCCATGGTTTATGAACCTGGTTATCTTTAGCGGCGATGATACGCGTTGTCGCCAGCAGGGTGCTAAGCGAACCTATCAGCTACCTTCGGGCCGCTACGAGTTCACCCAATGTTGGGATGCGTCGGTGGGCGGGTTTGCAACCTGTGCGCTGTTCTCGCCGGTATTAGAGTTTGAGTCCCAACAGGATGTGATGGCGGTGGCCAATGCGGCGCTGGATGCGGTGTTTGATACTCAACACACCGAAACCACCGAGTGGCGACAAGCTCGTGATGCGCAAGTAAAACCTGCCGAGCCGAGCAAGCTGGATCGGCGCGGGTTTATCACCGCTGGCCTAGCAAAGCAGCAGGTTACGCGATGAGCCTTGTAAACCTTGCGGGCGCGATACATATCGATGTTACCCATCAGGCAGGTAAGATCAGCGCGATCGGTATTCGTTCTAGCCGCCCGCAGCAGATCGGTAAGATGCTGATTGGACGCAGCGCTGGCGAAGTGGCCGCGGTGCTGCCCGCGCTGTTTTCCTTATGCAGTGATGCTCATCGTGTGGCGAGCATTCGTGCCTTTGAACTTGCGCAGGTGGCCTCTGCAGATCACCAAACAGAAGCGCTGCGTACGTTGCTGGTGGATATTGAGGCAGCCCGAGAGCGCCTACTGAGAGTTATCTCCCTTACTGGTGTTGGAATCTCTCCCGCTGAGGTGATGCGTTGGCAGCAAACAGCAAGGCAGCATGTATGGCACGCGATTGAGCACGGCAAAGCACTGACAAGTGAGCAAAAAGAGCAGATCTTTAACGACTATACTGACTTAGTTATACCGTTATCTTTAGAGATAAAATCTTGTCAGTGCCCATGGGAAAGCTCCGGTGTTGTCGGCAAATTTATCGCAACAACAGTTAAACAGTTTGCTGAGGTCACGTTAGGTGATGCGCCGCATCCGTTATTGCAACTGGATGATGAGCTACTCAACTCGCTGTTAATTAACGATAATTTTACGCTAGCCCCTGAAATCGCCCATCAATGCCGCGAAGCAGGCGTCTGGCCGCAAATGTGCAATAGCAGTAGCGTTGCTGCGCTTCAAGCGCAGGGTGTTCACCCGTTAGTATTGCGGGTTATGGCGCTGTTACACGCAGCCATTGACTGGCCAACTCACAACAACCAAATAGGGCATCAATTTGTTGAAGGGGCTGCGATAGGGCTCGCGCATGCGTCCCGCGGTTTGTTACTGCACCATTTGGTGCAGGATGAGGGCCAAGTGGTGCAGTATCGTGTGGTATCGCCCACCGAGTGGAACTTCCATCCCCATGGCGTTGTGAGCCAATTACTAAGCGGTGTAGTGGTGGCAGCAGACAAAGTACAAGCGTTAGTGGAGCTTGTGGTTGCTTGCGTTGATCCATGTGTACATAGCGAGATAGAGATCAATTATGCATGAGATGTCGATCGCCGAGGGAATCGTGCAGGTTCTTGAAAATGAGGCGGCACAGCAGAACTATCAGCGCGTAAAACGCGTGTGGCTAGAGATCGGGCCGTTAGCGGCCATTGAGACAGAATCACTGGTATTTTGCTTTGATGCAGTCACCAAAAACACGTTAGCAGAGGGCGCCGAACTGGTGATCTTGCCAACGCAGGGGCTCGCGTTTTGTATGCAATGTACCCAAACCGTCCCGATAAAGCAGCGCTATGATGCGTGTGTTAACTGCGGCAGCTATCAGCTGCAAGTCACGCAGGGGGATGAGATGAGAATTAAAGAGCTGGAGGTTGATTAACCATGTGTACGGTATGCGGCTGTAGTGACGGCAACGTCAAGATCGAGGGGCACCACCACGATCACGACCATCATCATGACCACGAACACCACGATCATGTGCACCATGATGGCCAAGATATCCATTTTGGCCAAGGGCCTGCACACGCCCATGTGACGGGTTTGAGCCAGAGCCGAATGGTGCAGATCGAGCAGGATATTCTCGGCAAAAACGATCAATACGCGATGATCAACCGCAGCCGCTTTAAAGCGGAAAGCTTGTTTGCGTTGAATCTAGTTTCAAGCCCCGGCTCCGGTAAAACAACACTCCTAACAGAAACCATTCAGCGGCTTAAAGGCTCACGCCCCATCGCTGTGATCGAAGGCGACCAACAAACCGCCAACGATGCAGACCGCATTCGCGCAACGGGTGTGAGCGCTGTGCAGGTGAATACTGGCAAAGGTTGCCACTTAGACGCACACATGGTGGGCCATGCGCTGGATAACCTAGCAAGCGAAACGCTGGCCGGTGGCTATCTGTTTATCGAGAACGTGGGCAACCTCGTGTGTCCTGCGGCCTTTGACTTGGGTGAAGCCCACAAAGTGGCGATTCTTTCGGTTACAGAGGGCGAAGACAAACCGCTGAAGTACCCCGATATGTTCCATGCCGCGGATCTGATGATCCTCAATAAGACTGATTTGCTGCCGCATCTGGATTTTGATGTGGAGCAGTGTATCGCGTACGCTCGGCAGGTGAACCCTGAGATTCAAGTGATCCAGCTATCGGCCCGCTCTGGTGAAGGCATGGATGAATGGACTCAGTGGTTAGCTGACAAGCGCCGCCAGATGCTCGAATCCCATATCGCGCAGCTAGAGGCACAAACCTCACATTTTAGGGACCTACTTTAATGACAGCTCGCCCGGTAATTCTCTGCGTTGACGACGAAGTCCGCTCGTTACAAACACTGGAACGCACGCTCGATGAGGAGTTCGACGTCCTCTGCGCGAGCAGTGCCGAAGAGGCGCTTACGCTGCTGGAATCCAATGTTGTGCAAGCGATTTTGTGTGATCAGCGTATGCCGGGCAAAACGGGGGTAGAGCTGCTCACCGAGGTGAGGGAGCGTTGGCCAGAACCGGCACGCTTGATCCTATCGGGCTACACCGATTCGGACGATATTATCCGTGGCCTCAACGATGCCGGTATCTTGCAGTACATCACCAAGCCATGGCACCCCGATAACCTGCTGATGATTCTGCGCAACGCCTGCCAGATGTATCAGCTTCAAAGTGAGAACGACCAGCTCAACTTAGAGATGAAGCTTAGCGAAGTGCAAGCCAGCACACGCGTTAAGCAAAAACGAGCCCGCTTGCAGCAAAGCTTTCAGCTGGATCAGATCAAACGGGCAGAGAGCAGCCCGTTAAATGACATCTGTGAGCAAGCCGCTCAGATCGCGCCGTATGATATTTCGGTGCTCGTCACTGGCCCATCGGGTGCCGGTAAAGAGCTATTTGCCAGAGCATTGCACTACAACAGCTTGCGTAAAGATAAGCCGTTTGTGGTGGAAAACTGCGGAGCCATGCCCGATGAGTTGCTCGCTTCTGAGTTATTTGGCCACAAGAAGGGCTCATTTACCGGCGCGATTAGCGACCATATCGGGCTTTTTGAGCAAGCCGATGGCGGCACTATCTTTCTTGATGAGATTGGCGAGATCACACCCGCATTTCAGGTAAAGCTGCTGCGTGTACTGCAGGAGCGGGAAGTGCGCCGTTTAGGTGAGCATCAGCGCCGTAGAGTCGATGTGCGGATTGTGGCATCCACCAACCGAGACCTGCGCGAAGAGGTGAAAGCGGGGCGTTTCCGCCAAGATCTGTATTACCGCTTAGCTGAGGTCACGCTAGAGCTTCCCACATTAGCGCAGCGCCCAATGGATGTCCCGCTATTGGCTGAGAACTTCTTGGCACACGCCATGCGGGATTTCGATAAACCCGTGACAGGTTTTAGTGCCGAAGCGATGGCGGCCATGCAGCAATACCACTGGCCCGGTAATGTACGGGAGCTTCAAAACGAGGTGCGCCGCGTACTGGTGCTCGCTAAAGGTGAATACTTAACCGCTGATCTCCTAAGCCCCGCTATTCAGCAAACCGAGACCCGTACCGAAACGCAAGAGATCGATCTGCTCGATGGTTTGGATGGCTCCCTAAAAGAGCGTGTCGAAGCGTTGGAGCAGCGCATTCTCAAGGCAACATTGGCGCGCCACCACTGGAATAAAAGCCGCGCCGCCAAAGAGCTGGGCCTATCCCGTGTAGGGCTGCGTTCAAAACTCGAGCGCTACGGTATGGAGCGGGCTGATCCCGCATCTGAGAGCACCCAAACAAACGAACACACAGAGTAAGAGGCAGAGTTATGTGTCTTGGAATTCCCGGTCAGATCATCGCAATTGTTGATGCGCAGGAGCAAGCAGGTCTCGTCAATGTATCGGGCGTCAAGCGCGAGGTTAACTTAGCTTGCGTAGCACCAGAAGATGGCGATTGGAACGTGCTGGTTGGCCGCTGGACACTGGTTCATGTGGGTTTTGCTATGAGCTTGATCGATGAAGAGGAGGCCCAGCGCACCCTTGAGATACTGGCAGAACTTGGCGAGCTACAAGAGGAGTTAGCGGCGATGACCAACACCGACACTGGGCAGGTTTCGCCATGAGCCAAACAGATAACAATGCGCTCTTAAATGCGCTCTATCCCTTTATGGCGTCCGATGCACCGGCTAAACCAGTGGACAAAACCGCTGCATTGCAAGAAGCCGTGGCGCAAAAGGTGAGCCAAAGCCAAGCCGTCAAAACCCGCTTTTTCGCAGACAATAGCGACAAACTAATCGCTATTGCAAAGCTCATCGCCACTAGCTATCAGCAAGGTGGCCGCCTGCTAACCGCTGGCAACGGCGGGTCGGCCTGTGATGCTGGCCATTTAGCGTTGGAGTTTATGCACCCTGTGACCGCTGGCCGACCTGCCTTACCGGCCATCAATTTGAGCCAAGATAACGGCCTGATGAGCGCGGTGGCTAATGATGTGGGCTTTGAGCATGTGCTGGTGCGCCAATTGCTGGCACTTGGCAGTAGCAAAGATACTCTGGTGGTGTTCTCTACCAGCGGTAACTCCGCCAATATCAGCGCCGCCTGCCGTAAAGCGAAAGCACTCGGTATGAGCGTTGCTGCCTTCAGTGGTATGGACGGTGGAGAGCTAAAAGCACAGACGCTCACTGATCAGTGCCTTATTGTCGAGACCGACAGCGTGCACCGTATTCAAGAGTGCCATCTCGTGGCGTATCACGTGCTGTGGGATCTGGTACACACCTTACTCGCCGAAAGCCGCGGCAGTATGGCCTCTGCTAACACCTCACAATAACGGGGCAATCCGATGAAGTTTGTTGATGAATTTCGTGATCCAGAGATGGCGAAAAACGCCCTCGATCGTATCCATGCTCTCGTCAAAGAGATCCCTAAAGCGCAGCAACAGCCGTTGCAGATTATGGAGGTGTGCGGTGGCCATACCCACTCTATTTTCCGTTACGGCCTTGAGGAGCTGCTGCCCAAAGAGATCGAGCTGGTGCATGGCCCCGGTTGTCCGGTGTGTGTGTTGCCGATGGGGCGCGTGGACGACTGTGTCGCCATTGCTGAGCAACCCGATGTAATCTTCACCACATTCGGTGATGCGATGCGGGTGCCCGGCTCCAAAAAGAGCCTACAAGACGCAAAAGCGGCGGGTTGTGATGTACGCATGGTCTATTCGCCGATGGATGCGTTAAATATCGCCCGCCAACATCCTGATAAGCGCGTGGTGTTTTTCGGCTTGGGGTTTGAAACCACGATGCCGAGCACCGCGTTAACGATAAAGCAGGCAGAGAAAGAGGGGATTGAGAACTTCTATCTCTTTTGTAATCACGTCACGATCATCCCCACGATCAAAGCGATTCTCGACTCCCCTGATATGTATATCGATGGTTTCTTGGGGCCTGGCCATGTGAGCATGGTGATTGGCGAAGCGCCGTATCGCTTTATCGCTGCTAGCTACCAGCGCCCGCTCATTATTGCGGGGTTTGAACCGTTGGATGTGTTGCAGTCGTTGGTGATGTTGCTTGAGCAGCTACGTGATGGCAAAGCCGAGATCGAAAATCAATACAAGCGCATTGTGCCAGATGGCGGAAACCACGCGGCATTGAAGGCGGTGGGGGAGATATTTGAGCTGCGAGAATTTTTTGAGTGGCGCGGTTTAGGCTCAATTGACCATTCGGGTGTGCAGATTAAAGCAGCATATGCGCGCTTCGATGCCGAGCGCGAGTTTGCGCTGCCCAACGTCAATATCGCTGATCCGAAATCCTGCCAGTGCGGCGAAGTACTTAAGGGTGTGATCAAGCCTTGGCAATGCAAAGTATTTGGCAAGCAATGCACGCCCGAAACACCGCTGGGGGCGCTAATGGTCTCCACCGAGGGCGCCTGCTCAGCCTATTACAGCTACGGCAAAATCAACCACCAACAGCTCGACCGATAATAAGGTAAACCTATGACCACTCCAAAACGAACCCTGAAAGCCACGCATATCACCATGGCCCACGGCGCAGGCGGCAAGGCGATGCGCGATCTTATCGAAGATGTGTTTGTTGGCAGCTTTGATAACAGCCACCTCAACGCTTTGGAAGATCAGGCCCGTATCGATTTGGCCGAACTACAAAGAGACGGAAATAGAATTGCCTTTACAACAGATGGTTATGTCGTTGATCCCATTGAATTTTTAGGTGGTAATATCGGCGCTTTGGCGGTTAATGGAACGGTGAATGATCTTGCTGTTTCTGGCGCTATTCCAAAATACCTGTCGTGCAGCATGATCCTTGAAGAGGGGTTAGAGGTTGCTCAGCTGCGCCGTATTGTGGACTCGATGCGAGCGGCAGCCGATGCCGCAGGTGTTGCTATCGTGACAGGCGATACCAAGGTGGTGCCAAAGGGAAAAGGCGACAAAATCTTTATCAGCACCACCGGTATTGGCGTGATCCCCGAGGGTATTGAGATCTCAGCCAGCCGCGTGAAGCCCGGCGATAAGGTGATCGTAAACGGTTGGGTTGGCGATCACGGCGCAGCGATCTTAAACGCCCGTGGCGACCTTGCCCTTGATGTTGAGCTACACACCGATTGCCAACCCCTGCATGAGCTAATGCAAGTGATGCTGAAAGCCTGCCCGGATCTACATGCCGTGCGCGATGCATCCCGTGGCGGTGTTGCGACGGTGGTTAATGAGTTTGCCGAGACCTCTGGCGTCGCGATTCGTCTTTACGAGAATGCTGTACCGGTGCGCACTGAAGTGCGTGGTGTGTGTGAAATTCTTGGCCTAGATGCACTCTATTTCGCGAACGAGGGCAAGCTAGTGGCAGTTGTGCCAGCCGCAGATGCTGATGCTGTGCTAGCAGCCATGCAAGCTCATCCTGCAGGTAAGGAAGCGGCTATCATTGGTGAAGCTTACGAGGGCGTTGCCGGGCGTGTTGTGGTGCAAACAGGTTTTGGTGGCGAGCGGATACTGGATATGCTGGTTGGTGAGCAACTGCCGCGCATCTGTTAAAAAAGCCGGGCCTAAAAGGCCCGGATAAAAGCTCGAATACGCCGTCGCGTATCTGTGGGTGAGGGCAGTGCACTGTGGAGTAGCACACCACCTGAGACAAGATCTGGACCGTAATCCCAAAGTAGAGGAAATGCTCACAACGGAAAGCGCTGCAGATCTAAACGAGATTTAGCAAACGCAGTGCCAACTCTTCAGAAAATTTTGAAAACCACGCTATATGGCGCCTGCAAGGCAAATACGTACGAAAGCTCTGCGCGGTTACACATTGAATCGTGCTAATAAATGCACCAAAATGGTTAGCTGTGTTCCAAAGTGGAAACCTGATAAGCAGCAAGATCTAACCGAGAACTGTTATGTCTGATATCACACCTGACATCGTATCTTTTAACGACCCAGAAACGCTGAACACGGATGATGCGTGGGTAACGGTTATCCGCAAGATGGATGAAGCCTATGCGGATCTGGTGCGTACACAGGTGGAAGTTGAGGAGAAAAACACCCAGCTAGAGCAGGCACAGAGCTTCTCGAACAGCATTAAAGATGCGATGAACGATGTGCTGATCGCTTGTGATCAACGCGGCGTTATCGAAAGCACTAACCGCGCGCTGGAAAGGCTCACCGGCCTCAGCGAAGCGGCGCTTGTTGGGCGGCCTTTCTCTGAGTTTCTAGGCGAACCCTGTATCGAGAAGTTCCAACAACTTAGCGCGACGCTAGCGCAAGAGCCAGTGCGCGATTGCGAGGTGGAACTTATCAGCCCCAATGGCCACATGCCGCTATCGATCAACTGCTCCCCGCGTTTTGACCACCGTGGCCGCTTGCTAGGTATGGTGCTTGTGGGCCGCCCGCTAGGCGAGCTTCAACGCGCTTACAAAGAGTTAAACGAAGCTCACGCCGAGCTCAAGCTTGCGCAAGAGCGGCTGGTGCAGTCCGAGAAGATGGCCTCGCTTGGCCGTTTGGTGGCCGGTGTTGCCCACGAGCTAAACAATCCCATCAGCTTTGTGTATGGCAACATGCACGCGCTAGAGCGCTACACCGAGCGCTTAACTACCTATTTTGATGCCGTTAATGGTGGCCATAGCCGCGAAGAGCTGCGCCAAATGCGCGAACAGATGCGCCTTGATAAGATCATTCGTGATCTTGGCTCTTTGGTGGATGGCACCAAAGAGGGGGCTGATCGGGTTAAAGAGATCGTTGATGACTTACGCCAGTTCTCCTCCACCCAAGAGACCGAGAAAGCGCCGTTTGATCTGGTACACGTGGTAAAAAGCGCTCTGCACTGGATTATCAAAGAATCCAAAACTGATACACAGGTACTGCAAACGCTGCCTGAGCGGCAGTGGGTGCTTGGCCATGCGGGCCAGATTCACCAAGTATTGGTCAACTTGGTAGATAACGCCGTTGATGCGATGCAGAACAGCACACAGCCCGTCTTGACTGTCGAGATGGTGGTGAAAGACGCCACCGTGCATCTAACCTTGCGTGATAATGGCCCCGGTATCTCCGATAGCTCGTTGCCGCGTTTGTTTGAGCCCTTCTTTACCACCAAGCCCGTTGGTAAGGGCACAGGGCTTGGGTTATCGATCAGCTATGGCATCGTTTCGCAGCATGGCGGCGAGCTTGGCCTTGCTAACCACCCCCAAGGCGGTGCTGTTGCCCATATGACGCTTCCGGCAGTCAACGAGGAGGGCGAACATGCTTAACCTACTTTGGCTGCAATCCGGCGGTTGCGGGGGCTGTTCGATGTCGTTGCTGAATGCCGAATCACCTAATCTATTAGCGCTCTTAAAAAGCGCGGGTATCAACTTGCTCTGGCATCCATCGCTCAGTGAAGAGACCGGCACCGAAGTTGTCAGCATCCTTGAGAGTATTTTGGCCGATGAAACCACACTCGATCTACTTTGCATTGAAGGCGCGATGCTGCAAGGCCCCCACGGCACCGGCAAGTTCCACATTTTAGGCGGTACCGGCATCCCGATGATCCATTGGGTGGAAAAGCTCGCCGCAAAAGCGGCCCATACCATCGCGGTTGGTAGCTGTGCAGCATACGGTGGCATGACCGCAGCAGGCGCTAACACCCCCGATGCAACCGGCCTACAGTACGATGGTGAAATCGCCGGTGGTTTGTTGGGCGATAACTATCGCTCTGTTAGTGGCCATAAAGTGGTGAATATTGCAGGTTGTCCGGTTCATCCGGGGTGGGTGACCGATATGCTGGTCAGCATCGCCCTTGATGAACATGACGATACCCAGCTAGATACCTTTGGCCGCCCACGTATGTATGCCGACCACCTGGTGCACCACGGCTGCAGCCGTAACGAGTTTTACGAGTATAAAGCCAGCGCCACAAGCGCAGGGGAGCGGGGCTGCATGATGGAGCATATGGGCTGCCTTGGCACGCAAGCTCATGCCGATTGCAACACCCGCCCTTGGAATGGCGGGGGTTCTTGTACCAGCGGTGGTTATGCGTGTATCAACTGCACCGCGCCAGAGTTTGAAGAGCCGGGCCACCCATTCACCGAAACGCCCAAGGTGGCAGGTATCCCTGTTGGACTGCCAACAGATATGCCGAAAGCGTGGTTTGTGGCGCTGGCATCGCTATCCAAAGCCGCAACGCCTGAGCGGCTCAAGCAGAACGCAACATCTGAGCAGTTGATCTACCCACCCACCACCCATAAACGCAAACCCTAAGAGGCCCAGAGATGAGCAAAGTACTAGTGGGGCCCTTTAACCGCGTGGAGGGCGACCTAGAGATTACGCTAGAAACCGCCGACAACCGCGTGAGCGAAGCGCGTGTGAACTCGCCGCTTTATCGCGGCTTTGAGACCATGCTGGTTAGCAAAGCGCCTTACGATGCCATGGTGTATACCCCGCGTATTTGCGGTATCTGCTCGGTTAGCCAATCGGTGGGAGCTGCACGCGCATTAGCCGATATCAGCCAGCTAGAGATTCCAGAAAACGGCCAGCTATGTACCAACTTGGTACTTGCGAACGAAAACATGGCGGATCTGCTCACCCACTTTTACCTCTTTTTTATGCCCGACTTCGCGCGCGCGAGCTACCGAGGCCAGCCTTGGTTTACAAACGCAGAGGCACGTTTTAAAGCGGTCAAAGGCACTGCACACCAAGAGGTGCTGCCGGCACGCGCAAAGTTTCTCAATCTGATGGGCATACTGGCAGGGAAGTGGCCGCACTCGTTAAGTATTCAGCCCGGCGGCACCGCAAAACCGATCGAGCCACAAGAGCGTATTCGCCTACTAACGCTATTGGGCGAATTCCGCAGTTTTCTAGAGCAAACCCTCTTTGGCGATGATCTAGAGCGCATCGCCGAGATCAGCAGCACAGAGCAGCTACAGCAGTGGTCAGAAGAGGCTGATTGGCAAAGCTCGGATCTGCGCCGTTTTCTGCATATCAGCCAAAGCCTTGAACTAGACACATTAGGCCGCGCCACTGATCAGTTTATGTCTTACGGCAACTACCCCTTGGATGGCACGGCGTTTTTTAAACGCGGCACCTACTTTGGTGATCAAGCCGGAGATTTAGCCGTTAGCAGCATCACCGAAGATGTTAGCCACGGTTGGATGGAGAGCGATACACCACGCCATCCCATCCGCGGGCGCACCGTGCCCACACTACAAAACGAAGAGGCCTACAGCTGGTGCAAAGCTCCTCGGCTGGGCAACCAAGTGGTGGAGGTGGGAGCCATCGCCCGCCAAGCAATTAACGGCAATCCATTAGTCATGGACCTTATCGCCAAGCAGGGCGCCAATGTGCATAGCCGTATTGTGGCAAGGCTGCTTGAACTGGCGCTTGTAATCCCGCAGATGCAGCGTTGGGCTAAAGCGATCGACCCGAGCGAACCTTTTTGCAACACCGCCAAACTCCCCAAAGAGGGCGAGGGCGCAGGCCTGCTAGAAGCCGCCCGCGGATCCCTTGGTCACTGGGTAACATTAGAAAACGGCGTGATCAAAAACTACCAGATCATCGCACCCACCACGTGGAACTTCTCCCCCCGCGATGCCAACCAACAACCCGGTGCATTAGAGCAAGCGCTGGAAAGTACTCCTCTTGATAGCGAAGAGGCCGCCCAGTCTGTTGCTGTACAACACGTTGTGAGGTCTTTTGATCCCTGCATGGTCTGTACGGTGCATTAGTTATAAGTGACGAATTTAAAGAGTATTCACCTAAAACGTTCTCTGAGCGTCGAGAAGTGCCAATATCCCTACAGAAAAGTCTAAAGATGGTGGCGCAGTCGGCCATGTAACGGGCTGGCAACGCACTACCACTAAACGCAAACACAACAACCGTAACCACTGCGGCTCAGTGGGGTTGGAAACGCCGTGTGTCGACAAGTCTCTCTTTATGTGCCAAAGTGGCACAGGTTTGCTTCTTGATTACTTTAACACCATAATGCCCATGTGACAGTTTGACACAACAGGAGATATGACTATGGCAACGCCTTTGCCCCGCATCACCGCTAGAGTTGATGTCGATACTCAAGACTTACTCACTAAGGCTGCGGCTCTCGCCGGAATGTCTAGTATCAACTCATTTGTTTTGAATGCAGCTATCGAAAAAGCACAACAAATCATTGAACGTGAGCAAGCTCTAAAGCTCAATCAAGCTGATGCCGTATTGCTGATGGAAGCTCTTGATAATCCAGCGGTAGCCAATGCGAAACTCAAATTGGCGTCAGAGCGTTATGAGAGTAAAACCCAATGATAAATACGGTACTTATCGATAAAGATAAGCACGATAGGAACCGTTTCAATTGTGGTATCGAAGCCCTCAACAATTACTTAAAAGTAATGGCGAGTCAGCAAGCCAAGAAAGACAACACCAGAACTTTTGTTTTAGAAGATGATAATAACAGTGCTTATATTATCGGATTCTACACACTGACGATGACACCAATTGACTTGACAGCATTGCCGGACAAATTACAAAAGAAACACCAATCGTCAACGTCAGGTGGTCTCATTGCTCGCTTGGCTGTCGATGAGAGATACAAAGGGAAGGGCTTTGGCGAGTGGCTGCTTATTGATGCGCTGCGAAAGCTACTAGCAGCCAGTGATAGCGTCGCGTTTCCTGTTGTTATCGTTGATGCCAAAGACGGCGCAAAACGCTTCTATGAGCGCTATGGGTTTCAAGCGTTTCAAGATGTCGAAAACAAACTCTTCATCACCATCGCCGATATAAGAGCGAGCTTAGGCTAGTTTTCCGTTAGTCTTTAGCATAACGCTTCAAGAAGAGGCGCGAAGCATGATCTTCCCCCGAAAAAGTGGACACCACTTTCGCTTACGCCGTCATAGCTTCATATTCGACCGGACTCTGGTAATTTAAACTGGAGTGCAATCGAATTCGATTATAAAAATGCTGGATGTAACCAACCAACTTATCCCTCAAATGCATCTCACCAAAGAAGCTTCTCCCTTTGATGAGCTCACCCTTTAGCGTATGGAAGAATGACTCCATTTCCGCATTATCTGTGCAGCAGCCCGGCCGGTTTGTACTCGCATGCATGCCGTGCCGATTCAGCACCGCCTGGAACTCGTGAGCACGATACTCAACGCCCCGATCCGTATGGAAGATCAAACCCAGTGGCGGCTTCCTATTCCGAATGGCCATCATCAGTGAGGACTTTGTTAACGCCACTGTTTTCCGTTTACCTAAAGACCAACCAACAACCCGTCGCGAATACAGGTCTATCACAGCAGCCAAATACAG
>NZ_SACQ01000020.1 GCF_004005935.1 Neptunomonas marina
ATGGAAAATGAACACAACATGATAGTCGCGTTAGACATTGGCACCTCCAAAGTGGTTTGCCTAGTGGCTGATGTGCGTCCAGATGGCCAGCTCGAGGTGGTGGGTATCGGTTCGCACCCCTCCCGTGGTTTAAAACGCGGCGTTGTGATCAACATCGAATCCACCGTTAGCTCTATTCAGCGTGCGGTGGAAGAAGCGGAATTGATGGCCGGTTGCAAGATCCACTCCGTTACTGTGGGGATTGCGGGCAGCCACATTAGCAGCTTGAACTCCCACGGCATTGTGGCCGTGCGTGAGCGTGAAGTGACGGAACATGACCTAGAGCGCGTGATCGATGCCGCCAGTGCGGTCGCGATCCCCGCCGATCAGAAGATTTTGCACATCCTGCCGCAGGAGTACCTGATCGACAACCAAGAGGGCATCAAAGAGCCGCTGGGTATGTCAGGGGTACGTCTAGAAGCGAAAGTCCACCTAGTCACCGGCGCTACCAACGCGATTCAAAACATCGAGAAGTGTGTACGCCGTTGTGGTTTAGAAGTGGATGGGGTTGTGCTTGAGCAGCTGGCCAGCAGCTACGCCGTACTGACGGAAGATGAAAAAGACCTCGGGGTCTGTATGGTTGATATTGGCGGCGGCACCACCGATATCGCGGTCTTTACCGCCGGTTCCATTCGTCACACCGGGGTGATACCGATTGCTGGCGACCAAGTCACCAGTGATATTGCCATGGC
>NZ_SACQ01000021.1 GCF_004005935.1 Neptunomonas marina
CAAACGCCGTAAAACCCGCAAAGAGCTTTTCCTTGGTCGGATGAATGAACTGATCCCATGGCAGCAACTTGAAGCTCAAATTGAACCGTTCTACCCAAAAGCGGGCAAGGGTCGGCGTCCATACCCTCTCGCTACTATGCTACGCATTCACTTTATGCAGAACTGGTACAACATGAGTGATCCAGCGATGGAAGACGCGCTCTATGAGATTACCTCAATGCGGCTGTTTGCCGGCCTATCATTAGAAGGCGCAATCCCAGACCACACAACCATCATGAATTTCCGTCACTTGCTTGAGAGACACAAACTGGGCCGTAAACTCTTCAAAGAAGTCAACACATGGCTGTCTGACTCCGGTATCTACTTTAAAGAAGGAACGATCGTGGATGCAACGATCATTGAGGCGGCGAGTTCCACCAAAAATAAATCAAACGCGCGTGATCCCGAAATGCACCAAACTCAAAAGGGGAAGCAGTGGTTCTTTGGCTTAAAGGCTCATATCGGCGTTGATGCAAAACGTGGCTTAATCCATAGCTTCACCACCACACCGGCTAATGATCACGATCTAAATCAGTTGCCAGCACTCCTTCATGGTAATGAATCATTTGTATCAGCGGACTCGGGTTACCGTGGCGTAGAAAAGAGGACAGAAACAAAGGATAGGAAAGTCGATTGGTTAGTGGCAGAGATGCCTAGCAAGATACGTGCTTGGAAAAAGCA
>NZ_SACQ01000022.1 GCF_004005935.1 Neptunomonas marina
TTACCACGGTGTGGTTCATGACTGGGGTGAAGTCGTAACAAGGTAGCCCTAGGGGAACCTGGGGCTGGATCACCTCCTTAAACGATTAGCCGAGTTCTGGCATAGCGTTCACACGAATTATCTGACTAAGAAAGTAAAGAGAGCGAAACAAGTGGTCTGAGAATGCTTAGATTGCTGATGTGATAGGCTTGTAGCTCAGCTGGTTAGAGCGCACCCCTGATAAGGGTGAGGTCGGTGGTTCAAGTCCACTCAGGCCTACCAACTTTAAAAGGTTGAAACGTCAGTGAAAGACCAAGCTTGTCAAACAATGGGGCTATAGCTCAGCTGGGAGAGCGCCTGCTTTGCACGCAGGAGGTCTGCGGTTCGATCCCGCATAGCTCCACCATTCCTTGAGAATGCAAAAGTAAGTGAATATTAAATTTATTTTCTTTTGCTTTTTTAAGCAAACGCTCTTTAACAATGTGGATTTGATGAAATAAGTCTTGTTTTTAACAAGTGCCAATTTATGGTGATTTTATCGTTACGAACAGAGTCTCTTGAACAGACGCCTTCGGGTTATATGGTCAAGTGAC
>NZ_SACQ01000023.1 GCF_004005935.1 Neptunomonas marina
CTCCGAGTTGCTCCCCCTCCGCGGCATAATGCAACAGACCAATACTGGTGGCGAAAATCGGGTTTTGCAGGATGTCATCCATCCCGCGAACACCGTGCGGCATCGCGAGTCGAACCGGCATATGGAAGATCTCCTCCGCCAGTTCAACAACCCCTTCCATCTTCGCGGTGCCGCCGGTTAGTACGATGCCTGCAGCCACCAGATCTTCGAACCCACTGCGGCGTAGTTCCGCTTGCACGAGGGTAAAGAGTTCGTCGTAGCGCGGTTCCACCACCTCGGCCAAGGATTGGCGTGACAGATCGCGCGGTGGTCGGTCGCCCACGCTTGGGACCTTGATGGTCTCGTCAGCGCTGGCGAGCTGCGCAAGGGCGCAGGCATACTTAATTTTGAGTTGTTCTGCATGTTGCGTGGGGGTACGCAGTGCCATGGCAATATCACTGGTGACTTGGTCGCCAGCAATCGGTATCACCCCGGTGTGACGAATGGAACCGGCGGTAAAGACCGCGATATCGGTGGTGCCGCCGCCAATATCAACCATACAGACCCCGA
>NZ_SACQ01000024.1 GCF_004005935.1 Neptunomonas marina
CGATGCCCTGTCGCTTGAGGGCATGATAAACACGTGGACTGCCGTATGTTTCACGGCTTTTACGAAAGATGTCTCGTATATACGCCAATAAGCGCCGATCTTGTTGCGCTCTTTTGCTCTGACTACGTCCACACCAAGCATAGAAACCGCTGCGTGATACGCCCAGAAACCGGCACAGCATGTTGACCTTATAAAACCTTCTATAACGGTCTATGAGCCTGAACTTTTCCGCTGTTCCTCCGCGAGAAATTGTTGCCACTTTTTTAGCAGATCATTCTCCATTTTCAGCTGCTGGACCTGCTTTTCCAGCTGACGAACTCGTTCGTTTTCACTGACTGTACGCGGTTTTTTAACCAGCTTTTCCCGGTTGTCCGACACGATCTTTCCTTCTCGATATTCCTTTCGCCACCGAGACAACATTAAGGGGTGAATGCCGAGTGACTCCGCAACACCTTTCACGCTTGCCCCTTTTAAGTGACTCAGCTTAACAGCTTTAGACTTGAACTCATTGCTGTACTGTCGCGTCTTCTTTGGATTTTTATATGCTG
>NZ_SACQ01000025.1 GCF_004005935.1 Neptunomonas marina
GATGCTGCAGCTGCAGAGCTTCAGCCGGGCGATGCTGGTGTTCCTGACCGGGCCGCTGGGCATTGCCGGCGTAGCGGCGGCGCTGCTGGCGCTGAACCGGCCGTTCGGCTTCGTCGCGCTGCTGGGCGTGATCGCGCTGTCCGGCATGATCATGCGCAACTCGGTGATCCTGATCGACCAGATCGAGCAGGACCGGGAGCGCGGCGTGCCCACCTGGGACGCCATCGTCGAGGCGGCGGTGCGGCGCTTCCGCCCCATCGTGCTGACGGCGGCGGCGGCGGTGCTGGCGATGATCCCGCTGCGCCGCAGCGTGTTCTGGGGGCAGATGGCGGTGGCCATCAGGGGCGGGCTGATCGTGGCCACGGCGCTGACGCTGCTGGCGCGGCCGGCCATGTACGCGGCCTGGTTCCGGGTGCGGCGGGACGGCGGCGGACCTGGGGATGACGGGGGTGGCCGGGGGGTGCCGGCGGCAGGCTAAAATCGGCGGTTTGCCCGATTCCACCCGCGCGGGTGGCGAAATTGG
>NZ_SACQ01000026.1 GCF_004005935.1 Neptunomonas marina
TGGCAGTGCGCGCCGGCGGTGGCGTGATGCACCGGCTGGGCCTGTCAGAGACCCTGCTCGTGTTTCCGGAGCACCTGGCCTTCGTCGGGCACGACGATCGTGCCGCGACGCTCGCGGCGCTCAGGCGCAGCCAGCCAGAGAAGCGGCTCGTGGTCGACGTCGGCAGCGAAGACGACGCGCTCGCGATGGCGCTAGCCGGGGCCGACGTGCTGCAGCTCGAACGCTTCACCCCGGACCGGCTGGCGGCGCTGCGGCAGACGCTGCGCACGCAGGGCCTGCAGGCCCAGCTCGCTCCCGCGGGGGGCGTCACGGTGGCCACCGCAGCGGCCTTTGCCAGCGCAAGCGCCGATTTCCTGGTCACCTCCGCACCCTACTTCGCGCCGCCCGCCGACATCAGTGTGTCATTGGGCCCGGCTGCGGGCTGAGGGCGGCCTGCGCCGGCGCTCGGCTGGCATCGGCGGCTTCGAGGTGCGCTCGCCCTGATGACCAGGCCCGGCGGCCTTGGCC
>NZ_SACQ01000027.1 GCF_004005935.1 Neptunomonas marina
CTACTACTACAAGACCGACGTGGCCACGCTCATCGCGCAGCGGCTGGAGCCCACGCTGTCGCTGGCGGCCCTCACCATCGCAATCGCGGTGCTGGTGGCCGTGCCACTGGGCGTGCTGGCCGCCTGGCGCTTCGGCTCGCGGATCGCGCGGGTCACGCGGGCGTCGGTGCTGGAGACGCTGGGCGAGGACTACATCCGCACCGCCCGCGCCAAGGGCCTGCCGGAGAAGGCGGTGCTGATGCGCCACGCCCTGGCCAACGCGGCGGTGCCCATCGTCACCGTCATCGGCATCGGCATCGCGCTGCTGATCGGCGGTGTGGTGGTCACGGAATCGGTCTACGCCATCCCGGGCCTGGGGCGGCTGACGGTAGACGCGGTGCTGGCGCGCGACTTCCCCACCATCCAGGGCGTGATCCTGCTGTTCTCGGTGGTCTACGTGCTGGTGAACCTGGCGGTGGACCTGAGCTACGTGTTCTTCGACCCGCGCATCCGC
>NZ_SACQ01000028.1 GCF_004005935.1 Neptunomonas marina
CAACAAAAAGATGCACTCAATGGGTTACATGCCAACACACAAATACCAAAAGTGATCGGCTTTGCACGCATTGCCTCCATTGCAGGCGATAGCAGCTGGACAAATGCAGCAAACTTTTTCTGGAATACGGTTACACAACACAGGACTATTTCCATTGGAGGCAACAGCGTAAGAGAACATTTCAATCCGGCAACTGATTTTTCTTCCATGATCGAAACAAAAGAAGGCCCTGAAACCTGCAACAGTTACAATATGCTCAAGCTCTCGAAGCAATTGTTTCTTGCTCATCCTTCTGCTACATACATGGATTACTACGAACGTACACTATACAATCATATTCTTTCGTCGCAACATCCTGATGGTGGGTTTGTTTATTTCACACCTGTTCGTCCACGGCATTACCGTGTATACTCGCAACCGCAAATGGGTATGTGGTGTTGTGTTGGTACAGGTTTAGAAAATCATGGAAAGTATGGTGAGTTGATCT
>NZ_SACQ01000029.1 GCF_004005935.1 Neptunomonas marina
CCAACTACTAAATAAAAAATAGCAAGCGATAATTTAATTTAAGTTTACTTACTCGTGCCGCATTCCTTTTGCTACACGAAACAGATGCAGCACATAAGGAAACAATGCATCCATTGTTTCGGCAGCACCTTTGGTAGAACCGGGCAACGTAATGATCAATGAATTGTTGATGAATCCTGCCACACCTCGTGATAACATCGCATACGGTGTGCGTTGCTGACCATAGTTGCGTGCAGCTTCCATCATACCGGGTATTTCTCTGTCGAGTAAAGGTTGAATAGCTTCTGGTGTAATATCTCTTGGCGATAAACCTGTGCCGCCGGTGAATAGAATTAAGTTATATCCTTCTTCGCTGTATTGTTTGGCTTTTGATTGAATGGCATCAAACTCATCGGGAATAATTTCATACACAGATGTTTTGAGTTGATGTTGTTCCAGTTTTTGCAGAATGGCTTTACCGCTGCTGTCTTCCTT
>NZ_SACQ01000002.1 GCF_004005935.1 Neptunomonas marina
GTAATGAATCATTTGTATCAGCGGACTCGGGTTACCGTGGCGTAGAAAAGAGGACAGAAACAAAGGATAGGAAAGTCGATTGGTTAGTGGCAGAGATGCCTAGCAAGATACGTGCTTGGAAAAAGCATCCCCGTCTCAATAAGCAGCGAATCCGAACGGAATACTTAAAGGCGAGTATCAGAGCGAAAGTTGAGCATCCGTTTAGAATGCTGAAATGTCAGTTTGGGTTCCGCAAGGCCGTCTACAAAGGCCTGTCTAAAAATGATAACAAGCTCGCCGTGCTGTTTGCGCTTGGAAAGATCCTGCGTGTTGATCAAATGATACGAGCGGCGCGGGGTTAATCCGTCAAAATGACGGATTTTAGCTGCTCAGAGCAGCGTAATAGTGAGAAAACTGGGGCTAATTGGCTCATTTGAAGTATTGTTGGCGTGCGGAGCAAGTCAGACCAAAATTACCTGACTTGTTCGTAGTATCCTTAAGAGGCATTTATGAATGCGTTTGAAGCAATGATCGAGCTAGCTTCACAAGAAAAATGGTGCTGGAATTTAAACTGTTCTACCTGTGGTCAAATTCATTTTCGATTTGGTCTAGTTGAACTAACTCGGGGTAAACACCCTCTTGAAGATAATTGGTTGGTGAAAAAACAACAAACAAATTACTCAGTTAAAATTGGGCAATTCCCCTATACTTTTACTCCAGAACAACAGCGTAAAATAGTTGATATCTGCATAACTACCGACCTAGTAAAGATTTCAAAAAACTGCGTATTTCCTGATTGGCTTGGGTATCTTGGTCTAGTATTAACATTTACAAAAAGTGATCCATTGATATACAAGAAGCTTTGCACAGCCTGGTCAAGTCAACTAGCAAGAATGGTTCGTACGGATTCACTTATTTATAAAAAGCTTAACGATGCAGCATTAGGAGTTTCCGTTTTAGACATCAAAGATCTAGAGCATTGTGAGAATAACATCATTTCTCAACATAAATATTTTTCTAGGGTTTCTAGTCGCTGATATTTGCACTTAAAAAATCATATCCGCATCAAGTATTGAAACATCCTAGAAGAAAAATCATAGCAACCACAAAGTGCTAAAATGGTTACCTTAAGGCGCATTACGCTCATTAAAGTAACCAATATGGAACATTATTGGTAAAGCTGTTTTAGATGGATACGCTCAATTATTCCCCGAAATTTCTTCCGTCGCCTCCTGACGCAGTTTCTGAGCATCCATTCCGTTTAGCCTTTCAATAGCTCTGTCTGCGGCACTTTGACGGTTTCCATCCACGTTTAGCGTACTTCCTGAGCCTGTGAGTCGTTCCAGATCCAGTGACGGTACTTCGGGTAGGTTGCCTGTTATTGACAAGATACCTATCCATTCATCCAGATTGACTTGGCTCCAATCTACCTGGTTTAACTGACTCGCGGTCAAACCTTCACAGTTTGGAGACTTCGCACTGCCCCAGCCAAGGCCCAATTGCGGACGTACTTGCTCCTGAATGATCCGTGAAAGCGGCGAAGTAAAGCAGCAATATGATTGCCGCTTCTCAACACAGGCTCCTAAGAACTTAGACTTGCAATAAGAGCCTATATAGTGGCAACTCTTCAATACCCGCTTGGCGTTCATTTCAAACTCACTCTGCTCACATTTCCAGATAAGTTGAATGAGGATCATGGTGACCGAATAAATCATGTAGGCCGTCATAACCGTACTCAGAACCGCGCCCGCAGCGCCCCCCAGGGCAAAGTTACCGCCCGAAACGACACCATCGGCTCCAACCGCGCCACCAACGTTACTAAACAGTGCCGATTGCGCCCCCGAACCAAAGGTCGTACCTACCCATTCAGCCGTCTTGTTGGTCAACACCTGCATAAAGCCAGTCGCAGCTTGCTCCGCTCCCGCACCAGCAGCCGTTGATGGCCCAGCCCCCATGAGAGAGTCCCATGCAGACACAAAAGGCTCTTTAACCGCACTCCAGGTACTCGTGATTGGTTCCCTAAGCGTATTCCACGAACCATAGATTGCCGAAGACGGATTCATGGCCATGACTGCCGTATCAAGTTTGTTAACCGCCACTATCATTGTGATGTAATCTGATAACGACACGCCACTTGGCTTTTCACAGCAATCCACTATGCCGCCAACGGCTTTTTTGCACTGGCCTGCATTACCTTTAAAAACCGTACACTCGACGCTATCTTGGCCATCAGCGCCCGTGCATGACATATCATTGGTCATAAACTGCGCCGCATTAAGCATTGCAGCGGCTTCTGCAAAATTAGCCTGCTTGATTGACTCTGGCTCTAGACAATCAGTGCCCATACAGCGAACTGGCCCCTCACAGTTGTATTGAGTTTCCATTCGAGCGTTTTGCACTTCAACGCTTTGTCCGCAGTCATACACCAAACTTTGGATATAACAGAAGCCTTCATGACCAGCCCCGCCTTCAGTGCATTCGGTTCTGACATACTGACAGGCCGGGTTTTGCTCTAGCGCGGCACACGTATTGGTGGTCGTATTTTGTCCGTTATTGACGATGGTTTGTGTATTACCATTGGCATCTACCCAGCTATCTGAGCTGCCCATGTTGAACTCTGGATGAGCAGTCGAAGCATTGTAGGTCGCTCTTGCCCTCCAGCATGAGAGCCCCAGTCCATCAGAGCTGCCACGACTGGTTAAATGAGCAGGAGAAGAAACAACAGCCGGATAAAGACTTCCAAGATTGGCCAACTCGCTACTACCAGCCGTTAACCCGTCGATTCGTTTTGTGCTCGTATCCAAACACTGCCACTGCACCGCAGTGAACTGATCCGTTTGCATCAAGCATTGGTCTATGCCCGGATCACTTGATTGATGAACAACGTCTTGCTTTAAGTATTTGCCAGAGAAGGTCAAGGAAGCACTCAGTTTCGCAGGAGCCAAACACTTCTGAACTTCTCGGCTGCAAGTATCGAAATCGACTTTGTTCCAGCCGGACTCACATCTGGAACGCGTGACTTCCTGCGGTTCATGCCACGAAATAATCGACCCATTAACGACCTTGCACAATGAGCCAACCAAGGTTCCTTTTGGACAGGTCATTTCAGGGTATTTAATGGACGGTTTCGTCTCTGTGACCGTCTCCTTGTTGCCCGTCAATGAGAGTGTCGTTTTCCAGCCATTTGCCTTGGACGGCGACTCGGTGATTTTTATCTCAGTATTTTGATTATCAAACACTCTCAGCGTCGCGTTTGCAGTTTGCATAGTGCTGCTGTGCTGTGGAACAAAGCTGAGCGTTTCAGAGCTAAAGCAACCGCGCTCAATAGACCAGCTTTGTTGATGGGTTTCAGCGGATACACGTCGCTCTAACTGACACTGAGTAAGCGTGCTGATCTTCTCGCACACCTGGTAATCCGGTACATGCTTGGTTTCAGTAAATGGCATAATCGTCTGAGTAGGCTCACAGGCCTCAAAACTACTCGGCATAAGGTTGGATACCACACACTTTGGATCGCTGGTTTGCAATCCACAGTCATAGGTATCGGTAAAACGATTGCATTCGCCTTTATCATTGGTTTCGGCACATTCTGACGACATGAATCCACAGGAAGGATTCGCTTCAAGCACTTGGCAGGCCAGATTTTCAATCCCCTTATAGCTTTCATCATCCACACTGACTTGTACACGCCGACACAAAGGCGATATGCCAGCCACTGGGCTTGGGGCAAAGTAGGATTCACAAACTGAAACACCATTGACCACCGTACAGCCGTTGGTTGAAGAAGGCTGATCCGTGCATTGAATGCTGTAGTCTGAAAACTTCGTCGGGATATCCGCTGCTTGTTCGATACAGGACTGTGGTGACCAACTATCATTCATCACCACCTTGGTTGGATCAAAGCGCACCTTGATGCGTGCATAACCCTCACCACTACCCGTTACCGATACGCGAATTTTTACCGGCACTTCTAAACCGGGCTCTACCGCTTTTAGCTTGGCAGTGAGATCGGTATTTGGATTGCGCTCCCAACTGGTACTGAGTTCGCAGCGACCTGCCGTTTCTGGTGGAAAGTTATTGTTCGGCCCAGACCAGACTTTCTGATCGCCAAGCCAAACTTGCATGTAGTCATCCCATTTGGCGTACTCAAGAACGGCTGAGGTAATCGCATCGGGATTCACAACTTTGAGTGTGATGGCCTGTTCAAACACCTTACAACGGCCACTCCAGTAGTTGTCGCCAATTCGTCCTATCCAAACTTCAAGACACCCCTCACCACAAGAGCGAAGGTTCATCGGCCCTGAAACATGCTCAATGATGCCTGCCGTGTAATCGTGAGTAATAGTGCAGCTGTTAACCGCTGTATTGAGCCTGTCACATTGCTGGTAATTTGGGCTGCCTTCACCTTGAGACTCACAGCCGGGGAAGCTTTGGGTTAATAAATTGGGGTCAGTTTGAACCGCATCAGTTAATGCCCAAAGCGGATCATTGACCATATCTGGCCGAGACCTGTCTTTGATTTGCTGGAGCGAGCGAAACGCCTCACCCGTAGCGCCACTTTCGGATGCCATGCTCTCTTGGCGCTGCGTCCCCAATTGATTCATGCTGGCATCAGAACCATAAACGCCCGTTAAGACATCCAATGAGCCCTGATCCATACCAGGGAAAAGCTCTTGCAAGTTAATTGTCTCATTTCCACTGCCATTCGGCACCGACAATGTATTGCCATTGAGTGCTGGCATCGTCCAGTTTTGCAGTAATTGCTTACCTTCTTGTTGTCCGCTTAGGCCGGATTGGCGCTGCACATCAGCGGCCACACCATGTAAGGGCAAGCACGCCATAGTGATTGATAAAATACCCGCTAACACTCGGGTAAAAAGTGTTGGTTTCATAGTTAACCTCCCGAGTTACAGCAGTCTTGCCAGCGCCACAAAATGTAGAGCGCATCTTCACCGGCACCGGGGATCGTTCGCCACTCTCCCCATTTCATGGTGCTTTCACCGATGACATGCGCACTTTCAGTTTCCGGTACAGGGAAGAACATACTCATCTTGTATTGGGATTTCGGCAGCATGGGTTCGATAACAGATCGGCATAGCGCACTGTTCCCCATTGTTCGCCTAGCAAGACCACGCCTGTGTTGAGCCGCGATTGCTCGCGCCGCTAAGTGGCTGGTGTTTTCTGCTAATGAGCCAAAGGCTAAGGTGTGGCCAGATAAGGGATAGAGATGGCCCCAACTGCCAGCACACCAAAACAACTGGTCGATGGGTTTACCAAGCGTTGATGAAGCAGCGTCAGCGGTACAAGCAGATATAGCCAATGGATTGGCAACGGCAGCCGCTTCAGGCTGAGTAAAAAAGGCCAGTTCATCGTTCAGCCACGTTGGGTCCAATTCCGACAAATACATCAAGTCAAAGTCCATGTAACCATCGGCATTGCAATTGCCATCCATGAACAAATCGAGCATGACCAAAAGCGGAAAGGCGTAATAATGGTAATGGTAGAAAGCGAGATCACCGGTATCGTATTCACCCTCGCCATGACCACCTTGCAGTCGCCTGTCACCTAACGGTAAACGAATCCCTCCCAGGGAAGGCGAGCAACCCGGCGTTCTGACCAGTTCAATTAAACGCGCTGGCTCCCACATGCTGGTAACAATACCTGGCCTTGGAACGCCTAAGTTATCTTCACATAAGCAAAATGACTTGTTTGATGCGCCGCTTGGGACACTGCCAGAGCCAAGAGGAAGACCCGCAACTCGGATAGGAAAAATGCATGACCAGCAAACATCCGTCAGCAACTTACCCGACAATAAACCCGCGTCTGGGCAGGTCAGTTCGGCTTTTGCAGGAATAGATGCGCCTAGGACAAATATGACAACGAGAGTTCTCAAAAGACGATACGTATTATTGAGCTTTTTCATGAACAAGCTCCTTTGCTGGAATTTCTTCTATTTCAAACGCGAGCCCCTTTGCTTGAACAAACGATGGGGTGACTTGCAGATCAAAGCGCTGCGCTAGCGAGGTATTGAGAAGGTAAACCGGACTATCCAATGTCTTTTCGAGCGCATTGAGGCGATTCCAGCCTTGGGCACGGTCGAGCTGCGTGGTGATAAGCGTAATGCGGCGCAGTGTCCTATCTTGCGTCTCAAGCCAATGCGCTACTGCGTCCACTTCTTCAGCGTTCGACGCATTAAACACAACAAGCTGCTGAGTGAACGGCAAGGCTTTTAGCGGGTTAATACGCGTTCCTGGTGGGATCAATGTTCGGCCATTGGCATCCAATAGTGGCCGCTGCATGACGATGGTTGGATCAACCATTCTTATCCGATACTGCGTGGCTTTGGGTAACTCAGTAAATGTTTGGCGAGACCAGAAACGCTCAATGGCTTTTTTCTTTAACGCACTCAGGTCAATCGACTGTAAACGCTGCATCGCCACTTGCATCAAATCCGGTTCTAAAATCGAATGAATAGGACCGCGTTGACCCAATGAACCGGTATTGCCTGTTTCAATTTGACGCTGCAACCAGTCCTTGCTGTAAACCCCTAGTGCACTTGCAGTCACCTTGTCATCTTCTATGAGGAAAATGGCAGGCACGCTAGTTACCCGCCAGTGCACAAAGGCTTTCGGATCGATTCGAACCTGAGGAACAGGATCAAGCCCCGTCATCAGGGTATGCCAATCACGGATAGCCGCCCCCAAGGTCTTTCCTTCAGGAATTCCCCGAAACAACACAATAGCGCCGGTAGCACTGGCCTCTTTAAATAGCTGCTTCAGTGAGGCATTTCCCAGTGAAGACGACGCAAAAATCAACCATTCATCGTTGTGTTTGAGCGACTCAGGTTGTTCAATCGGTGAAAAAGGCTCGATAAATTCAGATGAACCATCCACAGCACTTTGTAAAATGCTGCGGCTCATTTCGACGATCTTTTTGTCTTCGTCAGACAAAGGATAAGACTCTTGTGCCCAGGACACTTGAACCCAAGACAATTGAGCAACCAACAAGAATAAGAGACATAGTATTGTCATCATCCACCTCCTACCAAAGCGGCCAAGCGCGACCAACAATCTGCTCGCGCTTAACGGCATTCCAATAGCGGGAGTCAAAACTCGTTGCAGCCTCACCGGAAAACCAATATTCGTTTTCTTGCAGCGTCAATGAGCGGCTAAATTGTGATTCCGCCACACCAAGACGCTGGGCTAATGCCATGCCGGTAGAGACTTCAGCACCGTTCACCAGTACATGCTCAGGCGTCACCTTGACTTCATCCCCTGGCATCCCTGTTAGGCGTTTCAGCATCCGAGTACCGTCGTTATATAACGGAGCGAGTCCTTTTGAGTGGAAGGCATACAAACCATCCTTAACGGGCTCTTTATTCCATAGGTCAATCAGATACACCGTGGTATCAGGCAGGCAGCGCTCTTGCTGGGTATCAATACCTATTCGGTAGCGCATCATGGCGTAGGTGCCTACCATGGCCATGATTAACGCAAGAATGGTCAACCGAATGAGATATGGCCGCCAAGGCATTCTTTTACGGAGTATCTGCATGAGACACCTCCTTTGAGCCTACTGGCACAAATACGGAATCATCAGCACCCACCACCGCCTGGGCATCCAGCACGATAAAACCGGCTGCTTTTAGCTTTTCAATTTGCTTATTGGTCTGAAGCAACCTGGATTCGATGTCTTGTTCGCTGGCATTGGGGCCCAGTGACAACACCGCCTCCCCAAAATCCACGACTGCAATGGGCGTACTTAACGCCAACTGGCTGTGAATGGGTTCGAGTGTTTTCATTAAGAGCCAGCTGGTCATTAAACCGCTGCCTGCAATAGACAAAGTAATAGAGGCCATAAATGGCCAAAGCGTGGTCTTATTCATAGCCTCGCTCCTTCAACAACTGAGAAATGGCATCAGCAACAGAAAGGCCTTTGCGCGTTAACTGCTTAATCGCGTTTACATCTTCTGCACGGGACGAGTACAACAGCTTGTGAAATGGATCGACGATGAGACGGCCAATCCCGGTGCCCATTTCAGTAATAAAGAAAATTTCGGAATAGACACCAGTGACGGTATGAACGGTTTTCAGGTATTCATAGCCGCCTTCACCTAATGGCAAACGACCTTCTTTTTTGAGCGCGTTGATGGTTTCGGCTTTTTGACCAAGCAGGTACATATTGGCCGAGTTTTCAGCGATGGCTTTACCTGTAGGGCTGTCATACAAATCGTTGACCGACTGCGTTACCGTTACAGCACTGCCGCCATATTTTCGAAATCGACGGTAACCCGTCTCGATGAACTTACCGACATCACCTTGAGTCAGCAGATCCCAGGCTTCGTCAATGAACACAATCTTGCGACGATCCCGCTCACCTAAGTACATCTCTTGTTGGATTTGGTAGATAAGCTGAAGCAACACCACTTGTTGTAGGTGCTTGCGTCCCTTGAGCTCTTCTAACTCCAAAACGGTAAAACGGTTTTTGAAGCGAATATTGTTGTGGCCATTAAAGAAGCGGCCATATTCGCCCTGTGTCGTAAACGGATAGAGCTGCTCACCCACGTCTTGCACACGTCGGTCTTCGTGATTTTTTAAAGCCTCTGCCACATCATCAACCAACATGGCACGACCTTTTTTCTCCCACAGTTCACGAGTCTGACGCTTTAGGTTGGCCATCTGAAAATCGGTTAATGACTGCGTAGGTGCGGCCATTGCGGCCAATAACCCAACCAGTACATCCGCTTCTTCGTCATAGTCCTCAACGATTTCAAACGGATTTAAGCAAATGCCACTGTCCCGCCCGAACTGTAAGAACTCACCGTCATAGACTTCACACAGCTTTTCATAAGAGCGGCCAACATCAATCACCCAGCATTGCCCGCCTTCAGATAAGTAGGAAGAGATGATTTCGTTCACCAGGAAAGACTTACCCGACCCTGATTGCGCCGCGATGCAACAGTTGTAATTACTGCCCGAGTCATAAAGGGACACACTCATGATCTGGCCATTACGGGAAACAAAGTTAATCACTGGCGTGCCTGTACCTTTCCAATCCGCAAACAAAGGCAACAGAGGGATCACATGCCGTGTCGCCATGGTCTTGAATCGAAACAAGTCGTTCATCGCCTGGCGGTCAGCACCAAATGGCAAGGCATTCAGGAAAATGGGCAAACAGAAGTACTTGTCTTCCATCAGCTCAAATCCAAGTTCTTTGAAATAGGTTCGAGCATTTGAAACAGAGCTGATGGACGCCTCTTCCGTTGGTGAAAACAGCGTTAAGGTCAAATTTGCCCGAATAGGACGATCACCTTCTTGCAAAGCCTCAAAAAGAACATCAAACCCCTTTTTCTTGGCTGCAAGCACCGGCACAAACTTGAGCATTGGGCCATAGGCCTGATTGACCGCCCATTGACGCTTCGTCTCTAAACGAGATCGCATGGCCTCGGCTGAAGGAAAGTGAATGGTGACATTCAGCAAAAAGCTTCCGCGTAAACCGCGACTACCCGTCATCATATCGCCCGCAAAACTTGCGGCATGACCAAACCAGATCCGCTCAGGCAAGCGCTTAAACGATAAGGTTTTAACTCGGTAATCACCCAACATCAGACCTTGGCTATCCACTTTGATAGCTCGGTCATAATCCAACACTTGCTCTCGAAGTGGTTTATCTGCCTCACTTCGAATGAGTGATGGATTGCGCCAGGAAGCATCTTTTCCCCAGTTAAGCTGCGCACTTAATGCTGCGAGCCAATTTCGGTCGGTCATCTCAGTAACACGAAAACCAACCGTTGCCAACGCTTGCGAGAAAGAAGCCCGCAGCGCGGATGCTCGACTCAATTCACGTTCAGTCGGCATAGGACTTTCCAAAGGCAATTTGCAGGTGACGATCAGTTGAAAGTTGCGCACCTGAGTCTGGGTCGATTCTTCTATCGGTTGAACCGTGCCCCCATCGAGGAAATCCGCACGTTTGCGTATCGACGCCCTAAGCAATGGATCGGATTGACGATGCCGTAAGCCCATCATGCGCTGAAGGTCGGTTTGAATATCAGGGGATGCGTACAGGCCAAATTGCAGCAAAGTGTCTTTTGGCCAGTCGTTGTTAAGTAGAACATTAACCCTGTCTGCAACAGACTCATCACCACCAGGCAATGGGTCACATAGAAAACCAAAGCCAACACTCTGGTCTTCCATGAAAAACAGTTGCTCATCGTCTGAATAGGCCAATACTGGCAACAGCTCTGAAGCGCGTTGCCCTGAATACAGAGAGGCTTTCATTAACGCCCCTCCAACCAAGCAGAAAGATCATAAGGACGGCCTCGGCTGATGCGACCATCATTGGCGACGATGAAAGGCACACCTTGAATGCCCAGGATTTGAGCCGTCACCAAGGTACGCTGCATTGGTTCTAAGTTGCAGGCATCATCCTGTTCTAGGTTACCAATCCGGCCATTGAGCAATGCATCGGTGGCCGCTTTTTTGTCACGCGCACAGCCAAGCTGGCGAACCTGACGCTCTGAATCAGGACCAAGCACTGGCACAGGGAGTATTTGGAAGGTGTATTCTTTGGTTAACGGTAAGGCTTGTTTCAAAAGCTCATGGCAATGCGGGCACCGGGGGTCAACAAAGACCACCACTTTCTTTTTGCCTTCGCCCAGCGTCAGTGGGTTCAAATCATCCATTTTTAAGCCAAGGCGACTTAAATCCAGCGAGTTTCCCGCTTCTCGAATTTCTTCAAGACTGGTAAGCGGCTTTTTGGACCAGGCATCATAGAGCGTGCCATCAATGACGAACCGGCCACTGTCTGACATGAAAACAATACGGCCATTGCTTTCGACCGCTTTCATACCCGTGACAGGTAAAGAAACCATGCCGTCAATTTTGCCAACGGGCGACACTTCAGACACGGGTTCAGCTTGAACCAAAGGAGATAGCGCAAGCGCCAGAATAATTGGAGATAGTTTTCGCATGAGGAGTCCTCGTTAATGTAAATAGAGGCTCCAGTCTATGCAGTTGTCCTATGTGGACTCGGTTAGATAGATTGAAGAATTGGATGCCTTGCTAAGGTGCCACTTGTTGTTGCGCACTATTAGTTCAGGTATAGCTTTCATTCTGGCAGCCTTACAGGCTTCCCCCAATTCATCTAGTTTATATAAACCCGCTTTTTCACACTCTGGGTGTTAAAATTCATCACTGTGTAAACTAACCAAGTCCTTTTAATACCTCCAGAAGTCAAGTTGACAAATTTGACACCTTTTAGCGTCATTATTGTACACTTGTGCTCCGTGAAAATTAAGTCTACACTTATGACATGTTTAAGTGTCATCCTTGATAACTAGAGGCGTATTGTGAAAAAGGCTGAGGCAATTAAAAAGCTCTTAGAATATGACAAGCGTGGTCGCTGTGTTTTTACTAATTCAGATCTGGCGAAAATCTTTCATCAAGATAATGAACGAGCATTGCGTGCGGGAATTAAACGTTTGCAAGACGATGGCTTACTCACCCGAATCATTAATGGTGTGTATTTATACAATTTAGCGCAGTCGAAAGGCAGCGATACGTTGGAGCAAATTGCTAAAACTATTCGACGTGGAGAATATAACTACATTAGCCTGGAGTCTGCACTTTCTGATTTCGGTGTTATTTCGCAAATTCCAGTAGATCGCTTAACGGTTATGACAACGGGGCGTTCCGGTGAATTCAAAACACCTTTGGGTACAATTGAATTTACGCATACGAAACGAGATCCAATCGATATTATAGAAAATACCAGTTTAGTCGGCAGACCACTTAGGTTAGCAACGAAACAAACTGCATACAGAGACTTAAAACGAGTTGGCCGAAATACACATTTAGTAAGCAAGGATGGGCTATATGAAAATTGATCAAGAAAATTTCGCGCTATTGGTGAATAAAGCAATGCAGGTTGAAAATGTATCTCATATGCGTTCAGTGATAGAGAAAGAGCTCTTACACTACGATATTTTATTTGCGCTAGAGAAAGGTGGACTTCTAGACAAACTAACTTTTCAAGGTGGCACGTCGTTACGACTTTGTTATGGAGGCAATCGTTTCAGCGAAGATCTGGATTTTGCTGGCGGGAAGGATTTCAGCTCAGCAATGTTGGCAGACATGAAACATTGTATAGAAAAGTACATTGGCGAACGCTACGGGCTTGAAGTGACAGTAAAAGAACCAAAGGATCTAAAGCAAGATCCCAAATATTCTGAATTGAGCATTGATAAGTGGCAAATAGCGGTAGTGACTTCTCCTGAGAGAAAAGATCTGCCAAAACAAAAAATTAAAGTAGAAGTGGCAAACATTCCAGCCTATACAAGAGAGCCCCAACCTCTTCAAATAAACTATGATTTTTTGCCTGATGGATACAGTGATACGCTAATTTTGACAGAAAGCTTGGATGAAGTCATGGCGGATAAAATCATTTCCTTGCCTGCCACTACAAGGTATGTGCGCCACCGAGATATATGGGATTTAGCTTGGTTACAGCAACAAGGCGCGACACTCAATATGGACTTAGTTAAAAACAAGGTGTCAGATTATAAACTTGAGCACTTCAACAAAATGTTGGAAAACTTTCTAGACCGACTTCCTGGTATTGTATCTAGTGAAGCGTTCATTGCAGAAATGAAACGTTTCTTACCAACAGATGTATTTGATAGAACCCTAGCTCAGGATAAGTTTCAAGTTTACCTGCAAAATACTTTGGCGAAACTATTTAAAATTGTGAGTAACGAATTACTAGGCAACGTTACTAATAATGAATTTAAAATGTAAAAAATTGGGTCCACAAAGCAGTGACTTTGTAGACCCAAACCTTTTAAAGGTCTCTATTCAGTTTATCAAGTGCCCAGTAAAACGGCGCTGATTGCTGGAACAGTTGTGCCAATGACTTCTTGAGTGCTGGCAACAACAGGTAAAGTTGCAGACATGACACTTTCAACGACTGTTGGCGTATTGTAGAGACCCATACCGCCACCAATGCCCAAGGCAAAGGCCATCAAGCTTTGGCGAGCGATACCGCCCACAATACCCACCAGAACCATGGCTCCCGCTACGATCCGTCCCAAAGTACCTTGGGTCCAATCTTTTAGGGTATCCCACACATCAGTGAAAGCACCACCACCGGTGCCCGCAAATGAGGGCTCCGAAATCATTAACGCCATCAAACCAAGCGCACCAATGGTCATTAGGCGCTGAGTCTGAATGCTGCGAACTGCATTTGTCATTCGTTAGTTTCTCCGTAGATACTCAAGTTATCGCGCTTACCATCAGCTCCCGCTGAGGCTGAATCGCTTTGAGTCTGAAGTGGACGTAGCACTGGCGAAACCGTTTGAGGTGCTGACACCCCAATATCCCACCGGCGCGGTTCAATTTCGGTAAACACGTAGCTGGATAAATTCAGATCTCCACGGTCATCCTCCCAAGGCGCAATCCAAATCCGCATCACCCTCGAAGGAATGCGAATCGGTGCAGATTGCTGCGTCTCAGGTAATGCTGGATGGCTCAGCAGTCCTGTCTCTAAATCAGATTGTGAATACCCAGAGGGAGAACCAATTCGAGTCGCCACAGCATCAATCGTCTTGGGTGCAGCTCCATTACTTGTAAGCTCATAGACTTCACGAGCGGATAAACAGCGCACACCGTCAGGCATACCTGGGCATCCATATTCACTACTCCCAATACCCAATGAACTACAGCCAGACAATAAGGTTGAGCCGACTGCCAATAAAAGTAATCCAGCTTTAGACCACTGTTTTGACTGGTGCTTTGGGTTGTTCTGCATTGATGTCGTCATGGTTAACTCTCCTCTGGATACACATCTTATTGTCTGAAACGGACTTCGATCGGTTAGCAACATGCAGGATTTTTTCATCTTCTTGCACCTCCCCCTTGCGAAGTGGCCAACGACAACGAGGCACCACGAGTGACTATGACTTCAATTTTCCTTGCAGCGTCTACCTCTATGACTGGGAACATATTTTCAGCCATGTCCAAATAGAACTTGGCCACTCGATCCAATGCTTTACCTGTGCCTTTAATCGCAGCGCCTTGTAATGCTTCTTGGCTCATGACTTGCTGGTACAGCTGAGTATCACCGGCATTATCCGTCTGAATCGTCGGAACAGGATTCACATCAAATGCGCCTGCCAAGCCCTGAAGGAATCCGGCCATCATCGATTTGGCCACCAGCTGCCCTTGTTTCGACACTAATCGGCCACGAATACCGGCTTTGCCGTCTTCACCCACGGCATAAGAATCCAGTCGCGTTTCAATGACGCCACCATCCTCTCTCACACATGAAATGGTCTCGCCTCGCAAATAGGCACGCTCAGAGCTCAAATCACCGTAACCTGCGGCGATCAAGAAACACTCTTTTATATCCGCTCTAAATCGGTTGGGTAAAATGGCCTCCTTTTGAATCCTCAGCAATGCAGGAAAAGGTTCGCGTCTTGCGGACTCGTGAGTAGGTGTATCCAAACCCGTGATCAAAGTACCCGAGATAATGCTGCCTGCCGGTAAATACAAAGGCGGCGCGTCTTGCACAACAACGTCTGGTTCGGCAACCACTTCAGGCTCAATCATACGAATCGTGATTGGCGGCAATGGAACATCCCGAGCTCGTGTACCTTGGCCATTGGCTGGCTGCTGATAGAGCGGATCAGGCAGCGGCGCATTGGCAAAATAGTCGTCTGGGTTAGACGGCAGTGGCTTTTCGTCTTTAGGCAATTCCATGGCAGATAAAGGCACTTCGAAACGGCTATTTGTGCCTTCAACTGCTGCATCACCTCCAGCGCGAACATCATCAAGTTCCGCTCGAAGGCGAGCCAACTCCGCATTGACCTCACTGGGTATAGAAGGCGAACCTGGGCTTAACCGTCCTGAGTCAACGTCACGACGCAAGCGTTCAACTTCTCGGCGTAACTGCTCGTTGCGCTCACTGAGTAGTTTCACGTTCGCAGCCAAACTATCGACCCCAACATCACGAGTATTGGTATCCGTAAGAATGTGCCGGATCGTTTCCTGTCGGTTCCGACTGCTCGCGCCATCATCAGGATTAGGTGAAAACACCATCACCATAAGAATGAGACCACCAGCAATTCCAGCAACCGATAGGCCCCGCTTCATATTCGGGCTCATTTGTTCCCATTGTGCTTTCATCAAAGCTCACCTCCCACAAGAAGCGAAGGTCGCTGACTTTCCACCGCTTCTTCACGATGATTGCGTACAACCACATACAACTCAGTCTTTTCACCCGGCAACAAGATATTGCGCGGCCAGTAGGCGCTTGCCACTATATCTGCTGTATGACAGGCTATTTCACTGGCTTCTATCGGCTCATCGGCAAAGCTTTCAACCAGTCCTACATAGACGGTGAAGTAATGTCCCGTCACAATTTGCCCCTGCTTAAAACCAAACTTTAAACCTGGCTGAAAACATTTCGGGCTTGTGTCAGTTTGGCCAGCTAAACGGATGTCATAGCCTTGTGGTAACTCATTTAGTGCAAGGCGTCTGAGTAAATCACGTAAGCTATCGACGTATGGCTGAGCCGTTTCCCAAGTGGCGGCTTTTCGGTTCACGACGCCCTTAATAGGCCACTGCTGACCATCAATAGCTAAGGTGATTTCACGCGGTGGAATACGACGAGGTACTAAGGTGACAGATAACGCAGGCGCTTCCTGACCAGGCGGAGTGATGTAAAGTGAAACCGGTGATTCTTTGTCCGTGGCCACATATACAACATTCCCCTTGATTTGCGTCTGAGCATCACTGGTTGTTCTCACCTGAGGCGATTCAAACGGCGTTACAATCCGATTCAGATGACCAAGTGCTACAGGGATCAGTTCATTAACACCCGGTGTCATCAGTAGCGTTGTTGGCGCATCGGTTGCAACCGTATTGCTTTGAACCGGTGGATTTGCAGTAGCAGACTGCTTCATCACACTGGCTGGCACAATTGGCAATTCCACGTCTGCATACGACGCTTGAGATAACAGGACGCCACTCAAGCTCATTGCGATTAAGCTTGGTGTCATCCATCGACTAATTTTGGTTCGCATCATTCACCCTCCGGTTTTGCTCTTGGGTCAACTTTTCACGAACTCGCTTCGTTCTAGCTTGCCCCTCATACGTATCCATCCAGCTAAGTTTTGGACGGTATTGCTCAATATCGATATCAAACTCATAGGTGCGAGTTTGGCGCTGCTCATCTCCAGATGGTCCAGAGACCAAGGAATAACCGGTCACAAAGACATGGCCGGTTTCATACTCATACTCCACTTGTCTGGGTTGGAATTTGAGCGTGACTCGGTCTTCGCGGATTTGTCTTGCCTGAATCTCCAGTGCATCGACCACTTGCTGGTACACCGCTGGAGAAAGCAGCGGCTCGATAGCAACCCGGATAAAAGACACATTACCCGGTGTCACGTTGCCCATAAGCTCAGCTAGGTAAAGTCCCCAGGACTCCAGGTAAGGTTGAGTGGCTTGGTTTCGTGACACTTCAGCCGTTTCAGACAAGGTTGGTGGTTGAATAGCTACCACGGTATTGCGAGAAAATGCCGCTACCGCAAGCAGCAAGTTAGATAGCACCAGCACCGCAATCAGGAACCGTTGCCATCGGTTCTCTAATTGCGTGCCTTGCCATGATTTTAAAAACACGTCGAACTTCACGGCAGATAGCTCCTGATAAATGGGTTAGGGATTGTCTTGGCTTTGGTTGGCAACAGCCCGGCCCAGTAGATGGCGTGAAGAATAAAACCATCTGGGCGACCATCACGAAAACGCCGATAGAGCTTGGTTGTCACCAACCCCAACAGGCATAAAACCAAGGCATTACCGGTAAAAATGCCGATCACTAGCCCCAACAGAATGGGAGCCATCTCATCGGCACTCCAAAGCAGGAAGTGCGGCGGGTCATCGATATAGGACGGAATACTCACAGGTTCCATAGTCACTCCTCGTTGTTTGAATTGAGAAGTGAAGGATGCCTTGGGATTGGCAGGTTCAGTGGTCAGCTAGATGCCGAATTCTTGAAGGTTTTGAGGGTTCTACTCAGACAATACTAACAATTGATCTTTTTGATGCGGTTGATATGATGGGGATATTGGTCGTGTCGAGACCAGCTGCCCACTTTAGCAAACCCGGACGGGACGACATGCATATCAAATTTATTTTTTGCTTAGGTTTTTTCTGCGACCTCGGCAGTGGGCACCGTATTCGCTAATAGGAGAAACTCAATGCAAATTACTAAAATCATTTCCTCTGCCACGGTTGAACGTTTAAAGCAAAAAGCACGAAAGCTTAAACGTGAAAAATCTATTCCACACACTCAAGCACTCGATGAAATTGCAATCTCTGTTGGTTTTAATCATTGGCATCAGGTTGTACAAGCTAATGACGTACTGAAACCAACAGAAGTGGCATTATCTTCAGGATGTGTCATGGCTTTTGATGTCAAAGATGGTATGGATGTCGATACCAGTGATGGAATTTTAATTGAAGACCACTTCTTGGAGATGCTCACTGAAAAGCAGCTATTCGAAATTTATGCCAATTCCCCTGATGAGGACGACGAACAAAACAGGCCGCTAAAAGAAACGCTATCGGATTCAGAGCTTCATGAGTATTTTCGAGATTATTGCTCATTCATGTACTTCCGTCTTGCCGAGCCTCATGCAAACAAACCGCTGAAAGAAGTATTGGCTCTTATACGACAGTACTCGTTTTGGATGCCGCAATATATTTGGCTTCAAGGCCACCTTATTGATACTTACCATTTGCCTGCTGAAGACGAGAACGGTAATACCGTAGGCGTGAGGTTTTAGCTCTACAAGATGAGGCCTGACAGGCCTCATATCTTCTTCTGCAAGTGACTTAACGCCAACCCTGCCATCAATGCCAAGCCGATGATCAGCGACGGTAACACCACCGGTGGAATAGCCAGCGGGGCGAACAATCCCATAAACAGCAAAATGACACCTGAGCCCAGGATAATCATGCTGTAGCGGTGAATAATAGGGCTCGAAAAATCAAAGGTTGTCTTCTTAATCTTCCAGGTCATCAAGCCGTCCCACAGCGCCGGTAACATGAGAATAAGCGCAAAGGGCAACCAGACCATCAGCAAAGCAAATCGAGTGAACACTTGGTACAGCACATCAAAAAATGCCTGAATGCGGTCTTCTACCCAGACAAACCAAAAGCCTCCCATGTTCTCCATCCCTTTAGAGCGCATTCGCTGCTCTTCAGTGGGGATTAGAAAATTACGCACAGATTGTTCCATCTGCGTATCCACAACCCATGATTGATACCAGCCATGGCTAGTTTGACCAATCCAATAGCTTGTTTGTGCGCCCAATTGGTTTTGGATCATCTGCTTCTCTTTACTAATGACCCGGCCAGTCCAATCACCGGGCACTAACACGCTAATGGCAATAATCTCTAGCATCAGCGCCAGACACAGCAGCCAAACCGACTTATGCTTGCTCATGCCAAATATCCTCTTCTACTCGGGCCAGCATGGCTGCAACGGTTGGCGTCATAATTCGGGCTTTAATCACTTGTTGAAGCCGCTTTGTCGTCGTATGACCACTGACATAACGCACCTCGATGCGTCCTTCAGTCAGATACACCATCCGATTTGGACGATTACGAATCCAGGAGTGGAAATAGACACCATCCACAGCGGCCCACTCGAAATGGTCAGGATCACGCAGGCGAATCCCCGTTAAAGCACTGGCGGCAGTCCAGGTCAGTGCCTCAATGAAATGCCAAAGGCGTACACTGTCATCATCACAACTGACTTCTTCGTAACTGCCCAAACCATTACACAGACACAAATCAAAGATGGAATGGCCATCTAACGTGAACGCATCCGTTAAGTAGTCCGCCAAGCAATACACCGAGGCCAAAGCATGAGGCCAGTCGGTTTCAAGTAGTCTTAAGGTTTCCTTGAACTGGGGGTTATGTTGCTGCCACTGAGCGAGCATTTCTTTACTGGTAAGTGTTGTCATTTTCAGACAGACAGAATGATGCATACAGACTCCTTATGCTGCCTGTGTAGAGCTGGTTAAAATAGGAATGCGACCTTTGATCACGCGGCCACCTGAAAGCTTGGCGATGTACTCTAGGTTGGGGAGCTGGCCCAATAACTGCGGTGGAAACATATCGCCTTCTTCTTCCATCAAGCGCTCGCCATGATTGCCGGTAAACAACGCGGGGCTGTCCGAGTTGGACGACATACCTTGAGTTTGCATGATGTACTGCAACCGAGTCTTAGGCAGATTGTCGGTAATGTACTGCTGCGTTTCGGCATCCATCACCCGAAGGGCTATCAAGTTGTTGATGTTACCTAACACCTGGCGAGCTTTAGCTTCACTGCCTGTACGAGCTGCAAAGTCAGCAAAGGTCTGAGTAGCAATTACACAACGCATTTTTGCGCCACGGCCTTTGTTGAGCAGTTGAATGAAGGGATCGTTGACGACTTCAGCAGCCTCATCGATGAAGATATTTACGGGACGATTTTCAACACCATAGTTATAGCGGTCACCGGCCACGGCGGTGAGATCGGATAAAAGCAACGAACCAATGGCGCTGCCAACCATGGCGTCGGTCAATGAATCCAAGCCGATATAGGCCACTTGGGCATTGTTGATAATACGGCCAGAATCCGTAATTAACCGGCTGTCATCCACATCGTTTGCAATCGGTGATAGCAATGGGCCTAGTTCACTTGATGTGAGCATATTGAGTACCGGCATCAGTGAGGCCACCATCTTGGAATAGTGGGTTCTATCATGTTCAAACATACTCAATAGCCCCTCTAAATCAGTATTGGCGGCAACGGGCTGAATGCGTTCGTAGTAAAAAAGCAGCATCGCCATGGCTTGTTTTGCCAATGTATTAGCCTTTTCGGTAAAGCGCTTAATCTCCACACTAAAGTTCGGATACACCTGCTCACCCCAAGCCGTGACGGCTTTTACTACTAAGCCTTCTGGGCCACCTTCCAAGAATCTTCTCAGTGTTTTCAGATCAGGACGTTGTGAAGTAAGCAGCAGACCTTGCACGATGTTATTCAGTGCCATTTGTCCAAAGGCTTTAAATGGATCAGCCCCGGTTTCGGATGGGATTAAGGCCGCAATTCGGCTGGCAATTTCAGTGCCTCGGTTAAAGTTTCTCAGGGGATTAAGACGTACTGAATGCTCTGGAAAACCCGGATGAAAATACACAAAGCGCTCAGGACTACCGGCGGCAATACAGGCTCGTTGCGCATTATCCTTAAGTTCCTTGTCTCCCTTAGGATCAATAATAATCACGGCTTCATTACGCAAAATGGCCTGAGTGATCATCGCATCAAAGCATCGGGTTTTTCCGGCACCGGTCGTACCAACTATTAAGGTATGCCCCTCAGTGTGACCAACTGGCTGGTACACATCTTCTTCTTTGGGCTCAACACCATGAATCCAGGTTGAACCCATTTGCTTGCCGTGACCTTGGTTAAGCAAGGTTTGCTTATCCCGCTTTAGGATTTCATAAGCGCGTTGGGCATGACGTTGATCCCACTCAAAGCCATACCCTAACCACAATTCATCAGGATGTTTTGCCATCACCTTTTGCAAATGCGACAGCTCCATAAATGCCAATGGTTTGCCTTTTAGCCCCTTCTGTAATTTATAAAGACGGTAAGCCTCAGGAAGGCGATACAACGCCATGCCCGAGGAAATCCCTGTCATCCACCAAAATGGCTCAGGTGGTAACTCTGTCAGCATTTCTGCGGCAATTGCCCCAGTTGCCCCAACCAGCCAACCTGCTGCTGCCATGGCTTCATAGTTCGTGCGCCAGGGCATCTCGTATGCGTTTTCTTTCATTCATGCTCCGCAAAATAACCGTTTACAATCCGCTTAACTTCAAATGGATTAACGTTTAGCGTGAGCGGTAAACAGAACCGTTTCCCCCTCATCAAACTGGCATTGGTCACTGGCCGAGATCCCCCGAAGCAGCTGTCCGGCTGGAATGCCATGCTCATTGGCGACTTGGCGTAAGGTTTGAATCGTGACGCGAATACCATCGGCACTATGATCCACGTCTGGGTAATCGCCATCGGTCAGTAAGATGGGCAAATCTTTCACAAAATTAACCATCTGTTGCCGCTGCGCGTGTTTGGGGTCTGTACTTGAGTTCGCATTGGCCGCAATCGGCTTTTGCTTACGTTCCGCTCTTGTGGCGGGCTCTTTTGCTTGGGCATTGGCTGTCTCAGTTCGACTAGGACGCTGTGAAGCCTCTTCGTTCTGAATTGCTGCCGCCGGTTCTTCGTCTTGTTTGGAGAGGTCTATCAGTGCAGTTAGCCCTTTCGAAACTGACACTTTTAGCAGCAACCCTTGCTCCTGAACGCCATCATTCGTAGTCACCGTTCTGGCCTTACGTGTCGGGTTTGCCGGATCTAGTTCAAGCCAATCTAATCGACTGAGTTCAGCAAGTAGTTTTCGGGGGGCACACCAAGGTCTTACGGCATCGGGATAGCGGATCAGTATCTGTTCACCAACCATAACCAACGCACTGCTGGCCTCTGGAAGCCACGACAAAGATTCAGGGAGATTCAATGCCTCTGCATCGTGCTGGTTTAGGTTATTTGAGATAGCGCCATCATATGAATTGTTAGGCTTTTCACATCCATCACCCGGAACGTTTTCATTTTCCTGAAGGTGATTAACATCACTGGCATGACGAAGTTCATCATCTTGGTCGGACGATTTTGACGATGGGGACTCAGCCGAATTACTGAGTTCGATTGATGATGACTCTTCAGGCAAGTCTGAATGCTCACTGGAGCGACTCTGTGACTCTGCTTGTGTTTGCTGTGTTGCTTCCCACTCAGATTTGTTAAACAGTGTCACACCACTTGGTACATTCGAGCTGAACAATAAATCGGCCTCAGATATATGCAGCATGGGTAGCCAGATTGGCTTGCCGTCTTTGATCAGCACTTCGGGGACAAGGCTTTCATATCGCTCATTTGAGGCGGATTTAGTGGCCAATCCTCGCTCAATGAGGATGTCCGCAAGGGTATCGGGATCTCTTGGAATGCCAGGTATTTTGTCTTTGGCCAACAGCTCAATGATTTCCTTAGCCGCACTTTTCCAAACCAGGTAAAGATTGGTTGATTGATTCGATTTTCGTAACCAGACTCTGGCGTCTCGCTGATTGACCAGCCACTGGGAACTGGCAAGTAATCGCCTCATGGCATCAAGTAGATAGCGTTCGACTGGGACTCCAAGGGCATTGTCGTCAACGGAAATTCGTTGAGCTTTCAGGTCTCGCTGGACACTGGTTTGGTCAGCTTCAATGACCAATTTAGAAAGGACATGCTCGGGATCGGTATTGCCAATTGCTTCAAGCATGGCTTGCAAAATCTCAGGGCCCGGCTGGGTTAACCAGGCGAGCAACTCAGGTGTCATCACCCGGTTTAACACGAGAATTGAAAATTGCTCGTGCCGCTTGCACCGTCCGTCGCGCCAGCGAATGAAATAGCGTTCAATGCTGTTATTAGTGGTCCACTGAGATAAGGTTTCTAAAAAAGGGTTCCACTGATAGCGTCCATCTTCGTCCGTGATGGACAAGTCTGAAACGGGTTTACCAATATCGTGGAACAAACCGCCAAGAGCAGCCGCAACACGCCACCTTGGCTCTAGCTCTTTTTTCTCAACCGGAGTGCCACTGGCAACAAAGATAATCCCTTCCGCTGCTTGTGCCGCCCAGAAAGCAACTTCCAACGAATGACGTAATAAACCACCCGCACCACTGTGATGATGATGCTCAGAAGCTGGCAACAAATGAACATAAGCAGCCAGATGATCAATGCAGGGCTGAATTAACCTTTGAAACTCACGCTGATTAAATCCAAGTACCTGGCGCAGTTTGGCAATTAGCTCGTCTTGTGTGGACTGCAAATCCTCGGGTGACGCAGCTGGCAACCCCTTCAGGAATGGCGGGTAGCGTGGAATTTCTGCATCCAGTTGCGATGACAGCTCTGGTAGTGCTTTTGTTTGAAAAAATAGGTTTTTGAACATAGTGAACCTCCGACACGATAGTGTGAAGGTTCATAAACTCACCGGCGGTGAATTAGATGTAAAAGAACCGCACCTATTTGACTAGGAAGTGGCGAAGCAGTTTTTTCTTAATTGAAACTAATTTTGCAAAGGTTTCCAACTTTTAGAAAAGCCAGCGCTTTTCGAAGTTGGCGCATTTGCAGGACGTTTCATTTTCACAGTCATAGGAAATGGGAAATCGACTCCTAATAACAATGCTTCTCCTTGACCCAAGACAGGGAGAAAAGATGCTGAACGTTGATCAATAGCGCCAACAGCCTTTTTTACAATTTCTTGGTCCAGCTGATTGGTCAACCTATGTACAATAAGTGTACCAATCTGACTTAAAACATCTTCAGGAATGTCACGTGGTCGCTGAGTAGCAATGATGGTATTTAAACCATACTTTCTACCTTCTTTAGCAATATTTCCAAAGGCATCCAACTCAAACCTGTTCGTTTCTTCACCAATTCGCTTATTGAGAAATTGATGAGCTTCATCAATAAATACTAATAGAGGTGCACCATGATTTATTGCACCTTGCCTGGCTACAGATAACAACTTTCTACCAATGGCATTAACAAGTATTTCTCTTGAGTTTGCTTCAAATGGAACTTCAGAAAGATCTAATCTCAGCACATTATTGCTACTTATTGGCGAACAGAAATCATCAATAAGATTAGGTAATGTCTTTAATTTATCATCTGGGTCAATCATCCATTTTAAATTTGGGTTGTTTGAATAGGCTTTAATCCGAGCTATCAGGTTTAAACAGTGGCCAACATCATTATCAGCTCTACCGCCCCAAATGGTAGGGTTAGGATTATTAGCATTACCGCCATTTGGCCACACACACTCGTTTACAATTTGGTCAGCAATGTATTTAAACATCCATGGAGCTGTCTGGATAGAGCTATTCATAGATAATAGAGCAGCTTCGTAAGGAGCCTTTGCTTGCCCAGATTTGTTCAAGAGATAATTTGCATTGATATCAAGGCCATGATTTTGTTGCTGCCAAAATTGCCACACTATTTTCTGACTCTCGATAGCTGCCTCCAGTTTAGGAGCTTGGCTTTGCGCTGAAGGCCTTAAAAAGGCTCGAATATCCAAGTCTGTAAACTGCCAATGTGGAAAAGTTAACTGATTCAATGGAGTTGCATTTGCATGATTCCCAACATAGTAACTATCACAGCCAAGTGACTCATATTCCCCCGTGGGGTCAATAATAATTGCTTTTCCTCCAGCCTTAATCACTTGCTCGATGATGTTTGTCATCGAGTAACTTTTCCCGCCACCTGTTGCTCCTAAAATTGCGCAATGGCGTGAAAACAATTTCTCAGGGGTAACGTGAACAGTTACGGATTCATCATGCGGAAGTGAAGCTAACGGTAAATGGATTTGGCCAGGCTCCTCATCTTGTTTACCTTCAGCGATTATTGCTACCAAATACGGGTGAGCTGAATATATTTGGCTACCTAATCTCGGATGCTGTTTAATTCCTTTGTAGTTACGACCATTAGCTGGGTTCAAACTCACTAATAATTGAACCAGTCCAATTGGGTGATTTTCAGATGGTTTATCCGCCAAACCATCAACACTTAATCTCTCTCCACCCTCAATCCACACTTTCACTAAGCGCCCAAGTATCGCTGTTTCACCTATGTCGATGAATACAAATTCATTTACTTCACCAGCGGCTATCCGATTTCCGAATGACCAACTGGGCTCACCAGATCCCGCTTTAGATAAGTTAATAATAAGCTCGGTTGCAGATACGCTAATGACGCTACCAATCCGTCTTGTTGGATCGTAAGGGGAAAACCACTTTTTCCTCTCCATGAATAGTCTCCCTTATTTAATACTCGCAGTGATTTTTTCAAATGCTTTGAAGAGTTCGTCCTCGGGAGTTGTTGATCTTCGTTCAGGTAGCAGACTAGAAAACTGTTTAAACGTTGAATCCATTATTGCGATTCTGCCATCCCCATGGTCAATAGCTGCCATTAGCAGATTCCTAATCTCATCATTGAATGAACCCGTTACACTGAATGGGTCTTTCGTTGCAACCATCAGCATAAACTCAGGGTTAGTCCTAAGCGCCATAGTCAGCGCATTATTTATATGCTTATCATTAAAACCAAAACCTAGGCACAGTACAGCCGTTTTTGGTTGTTTAACTACTTCCAAAAAAGAAGTCATCATATCTAAGTAAGGAGAATCATAAGATGTCTGATATTTTCTACTGCTTGGATAGATAAAAACAGGTTCACCAATTTTGCTATCAGCACCTAGCTTTCTAACTCTGCCGTTAAATTTTCTCCAGTCCACAGAGCCATGCATCTTATATAGCTGAACCACATTGGATATGTATGCGCCTTCACTGCTCTTAGAGTGCCCACGGTTCACTATGTCATACTTGAACCACATAGGATTAAAAAAAGAGGGGTTAGAAAACTCAAAACCATCAATAACAACAAAACCAGTATTTGATGCAGCGTGCTCAAAAGCCAAGTCATAATTAGTCGTGAATAGTTTAAGTCGTTGTTGCTGAGCACTCCTTCTACCTACTGCACGCATAAATTTATCATGACTAACCCAGTCTGATTCAGGGATCGATTCAGTAAAGGTGGTTTTAGCTAAAATTATGTTTTTGGCTTGCTCAAGGAATTTACTTACTTGATTAGTTCTTTGATTTGAAAGGTTCCCAACGGCTAAAGAGGAATCGCAAAGAGACAATAATAGTTCAATGTCTGGCTTTGCATCTCCGTTTGCTTCACGATGTTTTTGAAGAGCATCATAATTTGTTGCCTTCAAAACCAATTGGAAAAGATTCTCATCTGCTTTATTACAATAATCCCAAAGGTGCCACATACTTGGAGCAATAGGCGCTTGGTTCTGCTGAGAAGGCTTATTAAATGTTAAAGACGTGCCTGAACCAGCCAGTATGACTAAGTTATCAGTATCTAAAACTTTATTGATAAAACGAAAAAATGTGGCCAGCTCGTCATCTAAGTCATCATTAGAAAGATCAATTTCGATTGGCTCTCTCTTCGAAGACGCGGAGTTCCTTTTTATGTCTGATGACAAAAACCTTACTATGTTTTCACTTTCCATTTTTTTATTCACCTTCCACGTAAAAGACAACCAGCCTAGAAACCAATAAATTTCAGACGCTTGTGCTATTTAACTTCCTTCCTGAACAGCACGTAATAACACTTATATCTGCCCACCCACACCTTTGAATTTTTCAACAAAAGCGGCAATTTTCTGAAAAACCGTTTGCTTCTGGGTTCGGTACTGTGGGTTCAATGGGCTAAGTTTGGGCAGCGCCTCATTAAGTGCAGTGCCATTTTCAGAGGCGTACTCACGTTTGAGTGATGACGCAATATAGCGTTTGGCAGCATCGATATTGAGCTTTTCAGAGGCAATAATGGCATCGGCTTCGCGCTTCTGCTCCGCCTGGGCGAATTTGAAGAAAGCGTCGATAATGCTAGCTTTGTCATTGATCTCATCTAGGTTTGTCTGGTTAATAAAATCAACCACCAAGCTCTCTTTCGCTCTATTGCCAAGGCTACCGCGGATCATACGGCGGACTTCTTCAATCAAGCCTTCTTTGCTCTTGTTCTTCTTATTGTGATCAAAAATCAGTTCAAGAATGTAATCGAGGTTGATTTCTTGCGATTTAAGCAAATCAATTTCAAAGACCACATCGTCCCAGTCTACCGATGACTTATCTTTGTCCTGACCTTCTTTATCGCGTCGCAACCAGTCGCGGGTATCGTTGTAGGTAGAGCGATAATCTTGAATAGCACGCTCACTTGGCATATCGATGGTTTGCATTGCCTCGATGTCAGCGTCATCCAGATAGTACTTTGACTTGAACGCTTCAACAGCTTGTTCATCACTGGTATCTAAGCTTTGCAGTGCTTTTAATCCAGCAAACTCATCGTAGTTTTGTAAAATATTTTCTGCTTTTAGGTATTCACCAAACAGCTTGGCAAATTCTTTTTTATCTTGTTCTTTTTCAATATTTTCTGGGTTTGGAAAACGTTCTTGCAGCTCTTTTACGATATCAACAAAACCTCGACGTGCTTGGCCAGTAGCAATATCGTTAAAACCTTCCATGTATTCTTTGTAGCTCTTCTCCAACACCACGTTTTTGGTGTTTTTGTCACCAAACAAGGTGATGGCGTCAATGGTTGCCTGCTCTAAGTCCCGAAAGGTAACAATATTGCCAAAGGTCTTCGTTGCATCATAAATGCGATTGGTGCGAGAAAACGCCTGCATCAAGCCGTGATAGCGCAAATTCTTATCAACAAACAAGGTGTTAAGCGTAGGCGCATCAAAGCCCGTTAAAAACATCCCCACCACTATGAGCAGATCTATTTCTTGATTCTTCACGCGCTGGGCAAGGTCACGGTAGTAGTTCTGAAAGCCATTACTGTCCACGCCATAGTTAGATTTAAACATGGCGTTGTAATCATTAATCGCGGCGCTCAAAAACTCTTTTGCGCTGCTGTTCATGCTACTTACTTCAAAGCTCTCATCTAAAATATCACCAATGGCGTCCTGCTCTTCATTGGCTGCAAATGAGAAGATAGTCGCAATGCGCAGCGGTTTACTTGTAGGTCCATTTTCGGCCTCGGCCTGCAATGTTTTGAAGGTTTCATAGTAGGCTTTCGCTGCATCAACACTACTTACCGCAAACATGGCGTTAAACCCTTTTGCACCAGAATAGGCTCGATGCGTTTTCTGGTTAAAATGGCTCAGAATATACTGCGAGATTTCACGAATGCGCATCGGGTGTAAGAACGCTTTCTTGTTCTCTGCGGCGCTAAGCTTCTTATCATCCTGCTCAGTCTCGATGCGCTTAAATTGCGGACGAACATCGTTATAGTCCACTTTGAACTTGAGTACTTTTTCATCACGAATGGCATCAGTGATCACATACGTGTGCAACTGCTGGCCAAACACGCTGCCCGTGGTTTCAGCACCCAAGGCGTTTTCAGGGAAAATTGGCGTACCGGTAAAACCAAACTGGTAGTACTTTTTGAATTTCTTCTTCAGGTTTTTCTGCGCTTCACCGAACTGGCTTCGATGACACTCATCAAAAATAAAAACCACTTGCTTGTTGTAGATAGCTAAATCGCTTTCACTTTTTATTAAGTTGTTGAGCTTTTGGATGGTGGTAACAACAATCTTGTTATCGTCTTTATCCAGGTTACTCTTAAGCCCTGCGGTACTGTCTGAACCGTTCACACTATCAGGTGAGAAGCGCTGATACTCTTTCATCGTCTGATAGTCGAGGTCTTTTCTATCCACCACAAAAAAGACTTTATCGATACAATCTAAATCGGTGGCCAAACGTGCCGCTTTAAAGCTGGTGAGTGTTTTGCCTGAACCCGTGGTGTGCCAAATGTAGCCACCGCTCTCTGGCTTAGCCCAGTCTTTAGCGTTAAACGCGCTCTTTATCTTCCATAAAATGCGCTCAGTGGCCGCAATTTGGTAAGGGCGCATCACCAGTAAGGTATTGCTGACGTCAAACACAGAGTAACGCAAAATCACTTCAAGCAAGGTCTCTTTCTGGAAAAAAGTCGCCGTAAAGTCTTTTAAATCCTTAATAAGCGTATTGTCTGACTTCGCCCAGTTCATCGTAAAGTCGAAGCTGTTTTTGTCGCGCTTGGTGGTATTGGCAAAATAGCGCGTGTCGGTGCCATTCGAGATCACAAAAAGTTGCAAGAACTTGTACAACGAGTTCTCTGTATTAAAACTTTCTTTGCTGTAGCGATGTATTTGATTAAACGCCTCACGGATCGCCACACCACGCTTTTTCAGTTCAATTTGCACCAAAGGCAAACCATTGACTAAAATCGTCACATCGTAACGATTGGCATGACTTCCCGTTTGCTCAAACTGCTTAATCACCTGCACTTTGTTGCGCGCAATGGTTTTCTTGTCGAACAGGTATATATTTTCTATATGGCCATCATCAAAGACAAAATCGAAAATATAGTCACTGTGCACCTTGCGGGTTTTATCAAGAATATTGTCGCTTGGTGTGTTTAGGTATTGCTCGCAAAAGCGAGCCCACTCGGCATCGGTAAACTCGACCTTATTGAGGGCTTGTAGCTGCTTGCGCACATTCGCCAGCATGGCATCGGGCGTGGTTAGTGCCGGTAAATACTCATAGCCCTGGTTGCTTAGGTCCTGAATCAGCTCACGCTCTAAATCACCCTCGCTCTGGTAGCCCTCAGCAATTTGGTCTTGGCGTGTGTATTTATCTAAAACAATATAATTTTTAGACTCTGCGATTGCTTTGTATTCTGCCATATCTATTCCTAAGCCTGTGTCCCTTGTGGAGCGCGCATCCCTTTATAAATATTGTCTATCTCTTTCACTAGAAACTTAAAGACGCGCTTATGATCTTCTTCGACTTCGGCCACTTCATGGCCTGCGTGTTTTGCATGATTATATAAATTAATCACCCGTGCATAGGGGTTTACTTGCCCGTTAGCCCTATTACCTTTGACACCGGGCAATAGCTCACCCCACTCTTCGCACCCCAAAAACGTAGAGGTTTTTTCGAGCACATTTCGTAAAAAATTAAAGTGGTATTTGTGGATATCGCCTGAGTCTGCCGCTTTCATTAACTCATTCTTTAAATGCAGGTGATACGAGAAGGGCGAATCATTTTCTTGCTCAATCAGGTCATGCTTGCCATCATCGAGCTTGCGCAAAACGAACTTGGGTGCTCGATTAAACTCGTTATGCAAAACATTATAAAAAAGCGGATTATGAGTGGTGATGATGAATTTAAGACCAGAAATAGCGAAATCACTCGACTTAATTAAACGAGCTAAATCAACAGCCAACTCTATTAGATGGTTGTCATCTAACGAGCTCACTGGGTCATCAATAAACACATACTTTAATTGATTAAACTGGTCAGTTTCGCGGCCAGCATCTTCAGGTACATTTAAGATGCTAATCACTTGTTCGAGCAATGAGTAAAAAATACTCCAAATAAAGTTACTTTCTTCACCCTTTGATATTTTAATTTTTCTATCCGGCTCGTCATCGCCACCTTGATGTGAAAACGTCACCTCAGAAAAGGCTTTGACGGTAACATCTTTACCGTCTTTGTCTTTAGCCGTGTATTGCGGATTAAAACGTGGTGTTAGTTTATCGTTGGCATAACGCTGGAACGTGCTGATCACGTTCATGTCTTGCCCTTGCTCTTGCAAAATCCAATCGGTAAATGTATTGGGTTGGATTTTTAGCTTCGGCTCTGCATCCGCATATAAATCGTTATCCCAGTAAAACAAGTCTTCCGTAAACGCGTTGTAATACAAAATCTTGTGGCGCGACAATGGCTCTTGCTCTGCACCATCAAGTCCATCTTCCTTTGGCGCGATGATCTGTTTAAATTCACGCGACAAACGTGTTTTACCTGTGCCATTAAAGGCATAGATCAACTGCACCTTGTTTTGGCGTGCTTTTAGCTGTTCTGCTATTTCCGTTAGCGTTTTACTCATTAAGCTGCCTCTTCAGATTTCGGGAAGCTTAATAACAGCTCACGATAATACTCGTATTGCTTTTGGCGTAACTCGATTTCGCGGGGCAGACCTTCTTTAATAGAACAGGCCAAGGAGTCAAATTTATCTAAGATAGCCACAATGCGTTCTTTTTCTTTTGGAGCTGGATTTGGAATTTTGATACTTCCTAAGTTCTTCTTATTCAACTTGGGCTGCGCTGCGCCAGAAATGTAAGGAGTTAAGTCGATACTATTCAGATAGTATTCAACGTACTTTCTCTCCGCATAAGTTTCAAATTTGAGCACGTGAGCATGATTATTTACCCATGTTTTACCACTAATACTAAATGCTATAGGAGTATTACGGGCTAATAGATTTGCGCCATCCTCAGAGACTAATAAGTAATCACCATCAAATATGTAATCCTTAACATAATCGACAATACCAGATGCGCCGTAGTATGGAATATCTCCAGCTTCTCTCAGCCCACTGGTAATTGGTTTGCGCTTTGAGTCTAGATTTTCTGCAAGATCACCTAACGTCTTCCACTCAACTTCGCCATCTTCAAAACCCAACAACTGGTCGCGGTAGTAGTTGTATTGTTTTTTACGTAGGTTAAGCTCGGCGGTCAGCTCGGCGGTCAGCTCGGCGGTCATGGCGGTAAATGCGTCCAGAACTCGCACTATTTCAGCTTGTACTGCCAGCGATTTTTCTGGGTTATCTGGGCATGGGATTGGGATTTCAATTTTGGCCATTAGTGCATTTGAACTAAGGTTTGGCTGTGCGCCGCCACCCGCAATCACATAAATCTGCTCAACCTTTGAAAGAAGATAGTGATACAAGTATCTATTGTTAAGGATTTTTGGCTTGGGTAAAAACTTACCTACTCGTTGATTCAGGTACGCGGGGCTTTCGTGAGCGTAAAAACCAATTTTCCCTGTAGTAGCACCAGACATCGCAATTAAAATATCGCCTTTGCTAATCTCATAGGAAGCTGTATTTTCCTTATAGTCAGACGGATCAAAATACTTAACATCGTCTAGGGATATGTTTTTCCCATCCACATTAGTAATTCTAATTATCGGTAAACCAGCTTCTTTAAATAAGCTACTCTTAAACGCGAACCCGTTCTTGAAGTCGCATACTTCTCCTAGCGCCTTCCACTCGACCTCAACTCCATCAAGCAGTTTCTCTAAATAGTTCAATTGACTCATGCCTCAAGCTCCTCACCTTCTATCTCTGCCACAATGGCATCAATATCACTGCGAAGCGCATCAATTTTAGCAACGGTAGTTTTAAGTTCGGCATTAAGCTCTGCAATATCTACTAACTCACGGTTGTCTTTCGCTTCTACATAGCTGCTTACCGAAAGGTTGTAGCTATTGCCTGCTATGACGTCCAAATCAACGGATTTGGCAAAGTGCTCCACGTCCTCTTTGCTGGCAAACACGTTCATGATGTCTTCGATGTGCTGATTGGTGATTACGTTGGTATTGGTTTCCTTTTTAAAGTACGCCTCGCCGCTGGCGTCAATAAACTGCGTGGTGGTGTCGGTTTTGTGTTTGGACAGTACCAAGATATTCACGGCAATGGTGGTGCCAAAGAACAGGTTTGGTGCCAGTGAAATCACGGTTTCGACATAGTTGTTATCAACCAGATATTGACGAATTTTTTGCTCAGCACCACCACGGTAAAAAATACCAGGGAAGCAAACAATCGCTGCACGGCCTTTGCTTGATAGGTAACTTAGTGCATGTAATACAAAAGCAAAGTCTGCTTTTGATTTTGGGGCGAGTACACCTGCGGGCGCAAAGCGGTCGTCGTTGATTAGGGTGGGGTCGTCGCTACCAATCCATTTCACCGAATAAGGGGGGTTAGAGACAATGGCATCAAACGGCTTGTCATCCAAAAAATGTGGCTCTGTTAAGGTATCACCCAACTGAATATTAAACTTGTCGTAGTTAATGTTGTGCAAAAACATATTCATACGCGCTAAGTTGTAAGTGGTGTGGTTGAGCTCTTGGCCAAAAAAACCATCTTCAATGATATGCGCATCAAAGTGCTTTTTAGCTTGTAAAAGCAACGAGCCCGAACCCGCCGCAGGGTCATAGATTTTATTGACGCTGGTTTGGCCGTGCATGGCCAGCTGTGCGATCAATTTTGAAACGTGCTGAGGGGTGAAAAATTCGCCACCGGATTTACCCGCATTGGCGGCATAGTTTGAAATCAGGAATTCGTAGGCATCCCCAAACAAGTCTATTTGGTTGTCTTCAAACTCACCGAAAGAAAGCTCAGACACTCGTTTTAATACCTTTGCTAAACGATCGTTTTTTGCAGTAACCGTATTACCTAAACGATTGCTGGTGGTATCAAAATCCGCAAACAAGCCTTTGATGTCTTTTTCTGAATCATAGCCATTGGCTGAGTTTTCGATTGCCGCAAAAATTGCTGCCAAATCCGTATTTAAATTTTCGTTTTTGAGTGCATTAGCCGCCACATTGCTGAACAACTGGCTAGGAAGGATAAAATATCCTTTAGTGCGAACTGCATCATCTTTAGCAGCCAGAATGTTTTCATCATCGTCAGACATGGCAGCATAATTAACGCTCTCATCACCGCCAGTAATGTAAAGCTCAAAGTTCTCACTGATAAAACGATAGAACAAAGTACCCAACACGTACTGCTTGAAGTCCCAACCATCAACTGAACCTCGCACATCATTAGCAATAGCCCATATTTGTCGTTGAAGCTCAGCACGTTGTTGTAAACTTGTCATTTGTTAATTCCTGCTTTTAATTCGTCATAATTCGTTTATGGGTTACGCAATGTTCACTGTCGTCGAACATCATTCGTTAAACCCTGGAGCTAAATTCAAATTTCCGACCCCGTAGAGTGTCGGAGTATTCTTTAACCAAAGTTGGTATTCAGTGCCTTCAAGGCTGTGTGCTTTGGAACAATCCACATGCCATTGCCGTAGCAAATACCCAGCGGTTGCTGCTCTAATCTCAACCTTTAGAACGCCACCCGTCATGCCATAGTCCAGCTCTATCGCTTCGCTGTGCTCTATGCGTGGGTGCGGCACTAACTCCAGCTCTACAAATCTGTTCCATTGCCGGTCTTGGGTTTCAAGTTCAGCTTCAGATAACCTTGAGTCTTCAATCACAACCGCTGCTTTAATTCGGGTCAGTACAAAGTCTCTGAACTCACAGTGCTTGCGGTCAAAACCACGAACATGCCAACGCAGGCCATTATCCACCAGCGTATGCGGCACGATTTCACGCGTTGTTTCACCGCTCGATAACGACACATAGGTGATACGCAAGGCTTTGCCTTTGTGGATGGCCTCGGTGACCTTTGCCACTATAGATAGGCTTGGCTTGTTAAGGTGATAAGGCGCTTCACAAGCCAGAGGTGGCTTTACCTTTCCAGTGAAGCCATCTCCATAACCTTGGCTGATGGTTGCCAGTGTTCTCACAACGTCATAGTCGAACAGGGGTTCAAATGCTTCACCACGTTTATGCAATTTGAGCTTTTGATCATACTCAATGTTGCCTGGTGCAAGCTCTCTGTACATTGTGAAGTCTTTCGTTGCTTGTGCGGCGGCTATACTGAAGCGATCGACTAAATCCGCCCGTACCGCTTCGCCCTTAAACAATAAGGTGAAATCGATGTGGGCAATACGATCCCTGGTTGCTTGTGGCAACTGCGCTATCTGCGAAAGCCTATCTGGCTTTCCTTTCGCACTTTCTTTAGCGAGTAAACTCGCTGCTACCGTTTGTTTCAGAGCATCATTTGTCATGCGTCTTGTTTATCCAATTCAACCAGATTCTTAAGACTCTGTTTATCAAGTAACGACCGACATCGCGTAATCACATTGAAAAGCATCACTCAATGCTGCTCTTCATCCGCAATGACTTAGCAATCTCTACCGGTTGAAGCTGGACAGATGGCCATAAAACACTGAATAGGCTTCAACCTAATTAATTTTATTAGGTATCATCCTATCACAAATTGTTTTGTAGGGAAGACTAAGCGGCAACTTTTTGATCTGGATTGCAATTGCCGCTCAGGTATGGGCGTGAAGACCTTGTTTGGTGCCATCGATGATAGCCACTATCAATGCGCTACCCGAACCAGTGGCACCACGATGTTACCGCGATGAGATACCCCTTTGTCCGACCCTGTAGACATAAGGGCTCGTTGCTCACTCTCCCGAATGCGCCTGGCAACTTCTGCCTGGGCTGGAAGCAATGGCAGCATCCCTTCAGCAATCGCGTCCGGTGCAGACTCTTGGCCACAGGACATTAAGTGCTTCCATGGATCTTTAAGAAAGCGCTCGAACGTGATGCCAAATTCAATGATGCGGGCAGAGACGAAGATTTCGCCCCAGTATTCAATGTAGGTGTCTTGGTACATGGAAAGATTCCTCTTGTTGGTTAAACCATGAGTTCACTTTCCATTTTCCAGAGGTTTTCAAATATGCAAGGCTTACCTTATAGAGAGCTACAAAGCTTTAAATCGATTGCGGGCATCTTTGTAGTCATAGTGGGCATGTTCTGAGCCACGATGGTACAAATCATCCAGGTAAGTTTGTTCCTGCGGCAACTCGTCTTCGCTGATTTCGCGCCACCAATGTTTGTTGGCACCTTTAACACCGTCATGCCAGCGGTAACCACGCTCTTTTAAATAGTCCTTTACGTCAAACGGCGCACCAAACGCACGAACTAACACAGTTCGCCTGTCTGCTTCAGACAACAAGTTTGCAACGGACTCGGGCAACAAATGAAACAACCAGGCCATCGCCAAACAATCGGTTGCAGCTCGGTGTCCTTCATAGAACCAACCTAAGCGAAGCAGCAGGTACTCAAGCTTTCGACTTTCAAAACCCAGCGCCTTCCAATCTATGCCACTGGCTGAACAGGCCCAAGATAGATGGCCTAATGCGGCAAACCGCTTTTCAAAGAAAGGACGATCAAACTGTGCATTGTGCGCAACCACCAGCGGATCATCGGATAACCAACTCGCAACCATTGCATCATCAATGCGCTGGCCTTGCACCATATCATCGGTGATACCGGTTAACTCGGTAATCAGTTCGGGGATTGGCTTGCCGGGATCTTCATACAGGCTGATCACATCAACAATCGACACAATTCGCTTAGCCGATGGGCTGTAAAGCACCTTAACCATACCAAGCTCAATAATGGACTCGTCATCGGCAGACAGTCCGGTTGTCTCTGTATCGAGCAGCACCATTGGCTGTTCATCACCGACCACAGGAGAGAGTTCAAGTGGCCAAGACTGCGGCTCACGCGTTAAAGGAATCCGTTCCAGCAATCTAAAATCTTCTGGTCTTTCTGGGATATCCGCGATGCGCTCTAGCGGAAATGGCGCTGGGGCTCTTGTCATTGATGGTTCCTCTTCAATTCTATTGTTCGCTTTGGGTTATTTCACTGTGCCACAGGTTTTTCAAAATGCACCTTGGATACCTCAGCGTTTTTTAATCTTTCTACTGGGTGAACCCATGTATGAAGGCTTTGGCTAAGCCTTTCAGAAAGCCTTTGCCAAACCGTTTAGGTAACCCTTACCGATACCCTTTACGTATGGCTTAGCCAACCCCTTTTCAAACGGTTGAAAAAGGCTTTAACTGAGTTCGACTGAGCATTTTAATGATGCTCCTGACTTCGCTTTAAGCCAGTAAATTCAATACGAAGCAGAATTTTACTAACTGTTTTTAAACCCTTTGCGAAGGGTTCAACAAGCCTTGTCTGACGGTTACTTGACCCATGCGTTAACCAGTAGCAGTAACAGGATCAGTAACAGAAACAAGAGCAGTAGGCAGAAGCAGTATTGTCCAAGCCTTGCAGGCTTTGACGAGGGCGAGCAATCCCCACATCAAGCTTTTCAACACAAGAAATAAATCACTCACGACACAACGTCTTACTCGAACAACTACAGTTTTACCTACAATTTTACTTGTAGAAATCAGCATAGCATTAGATACTGTATAAACAAACAGTATCAATTGTAATTTTTCGAGGTTCGTCATGAGTGTCTCGCTGATAGGCCGTAGCGGCGCACTTGCCTTCATCAAAGCCAAGCGCCTTCGTATTCCATTGTTCATGGAACGTGTTTCTGCTGGTTTTCCCTCACCAGCGCAGGATTATGTTGATCAAACGCTCGACCTCAACGAGCTGTGCATCAAGCGACCGGCTGCAACGTTCTTTGTGCGTGTTGAAGGTGATTCAATGATTGATGCCGGGATTCACCCAGATGATATTTTGGTAGTTGATCGCTCTGTCCAAGCAGAACACGGTGACATTGTCATAGCGGGAATCCATGGAGAACTCACGGTAAAGGAGCTTCAACTAAGGCCGTGCGTCATGCTGATCCCAAGAAACCAGGCGTATGAGCCCATTCATATTTCTGAAGGAACAGAGTTGGAGATATTTGGTGTGGTCACCAATGTGGTGCGAAACATGCGCCGCAAGTCGTGACTATCCCATGCCAGTATTTGCCTTGGTGGACTGTAACAACTTTTACGCCAGTTGTGAGAAGCTGTTTCGTCCTGATTTAAAAGATACGCCGGTTGTGGTGCTGTCCAACAATGACGGCTGCGTGGTTGCACGGTCGCGTGAAGCTAAGTCACTCGGTATAAAAATGGGCGTACCCGTCTTTCAAATCAAAGCTGAAATGCAGCGCCATGGCATTTTGGCATTCTCGTCCAACTATGCGCTGTACGCAGATTTGAGCAGCCGAGTGATGCGCACTTTGGAAGAGATGGCACCACGAGTAGAGGTTTACTCCATCGACGAAGCGTTTTTAGATTTAACCGGTATAGAGTCTGCCATATCTCTTGTCGAGTTCGGACAACAAGTGCGAGAGCGCATAGGCCACTGGATTGGGATCACCGTCTGTGTAGGCATTGCACCGACTAAAACACTCGCCAAGCTGGCTAACCATGCCGCCAAAAAATATCCGGCCACTCAGGGGGTTGTAGACCTGACCAATCCAGATCGGCAACGTCGATTGCTCGCATTAGTCCCGGTTGATGATGTTTGGGGCGTTGGTAGACGGCTTTCTAAGCGTTTAAATGCTTTGGGTATCACCACAGCCTTAGATCTCGCCAATGCCTATCCTAGAGCCATCAGAGACCAGTTCTCGGTGGTTTTAGAGAGAACCGTCAGAGAGCTCAATGGTGAGTCGTGCATTGAACTTGAAGAGATCCCGCCAACTAAGAAACAAATTGTCTGTAGCCGTTCATTTGGCGTAAAAGTGACGCACTTTGAATTCTTACGTGAAGCCATATGCGAATACGCAACCCGCGCCACGGAGAAGCTTCGCAAAGAACAGCAGCAAGCCAAAGTGATGACCGTGTTTATACGTACCAGCCCCTTTAAGGACAACGAGCCGCAGTACAGCAACTCTGCATCGGGTGAGTTGCTGATCCCCAGTTGCGATACGCGGGACTTTATCGAGCTGGCCAATCACTTACTCAAGCGGATTTGGAAGGATGGTTTTCGTTATGCCAAAGCGGGCGTCATGCTGTCTGACTTTTACGATCCTGGTATGTTTCAATCAGGACTATTCGATGACGTATCGACCCGCTCTAATAGCCAGCAGTTAATGTCAGTATTGGACACCATTAACCAAAGCGGTGCCGGAAAGGTTTTCTTTGCTGGACAAGGTACGAAGAAAGATTGGTCGATGAAGCGAGAGCATTTGTCTCCCGCTTATACAACACGCTGGGACCAGTTACCGCGAGTGAAGTAGCGCTGTTAACTCAGTAGGCATTCACTCTGCGACGCAGCATGTTGAGCTTATCAACCTGGCGTCGAATATCACTGAAAAATTCTTCTTTCTCCATGGCCAGCGCTAACTCCCATTCTTTGGCTAGACCTTGGCAGTCCAAAAATGCGTATCTCAGCTTCGTCTTTGAAATACGCAGTCCCTTGCTAAAGACCACGCGCTTGCCTCGTTGACCGTGAAAACTGTTGATGTACCACTCTATGCCAAAGCCATACTTAAAGTCTCTGATACGGACACCAAGCAGCCCCCAATCTTTAAAGGGCGCATTCTCACGAACCTTGTAGTGGGTAACCCAAAAGTCATCAACTTCAGCTCGTGCCAGTGCTTTTAGCCTGTCCGTTTCTTGCTGCAATAAATTTGATACTTCTGATTTCCATTGTTCATTGACGATTTCTACCAAACCAATTTCCCCATCCAATTAACCCCAAAAGCCAAAACTACTATCCGTTTGGCTTTTGGATCGAAACGCCAAACGTAAAACTGCCGTAACAATCACTGTTTGGCGTCTCGATATAAATCGACTCGCTCAATCCCATACCCGACAAGGGATACAGGCTGATTTCACATAAAAATGCCTGAAAAGACGTATCGTCATGAAGATACAAACCGTTTGGCGAGTTCAGGCCAGAATGCAAACGACGTTTGGCATCTCGATTTTTTTAGCTCAGTCATCCGCCGCCAAACAGAGCCTATTCTCATACTTTTGCGAAAATGCAATAGGCAGATAGATGAAAGGATTTGTCACCTTTCTGCCCACCGCCAGTGCACCGAATCCTGATAATGACATTTGAGTGAACCGCCAGAGCACTTGGAAAAGCCCAAGCGTGACCAGTGCGGTTGATTGAAAACCGTTAGAGCACTTTGAGTGCACAGGAGATAAGTATGTTTGTACTAGGCGTAGATATCGGTTACTCGAACCTGAAGCTGGCAATTGGCCAATCAGGCAGTGAACCGAAAACCATTATTCTGCCTGCGGGTGCCGGTCCTGCGGATCGTATGCCGGAGCGTATCGGTGGAGGCGATGATGAATCTTGTTTGTATGTGTCTGTCGATAATGAGCGTTGGGCCGCTGGTGTTCCTGCTGGACGCCTTCAAGGCTGGGAACGAGAGCTTCACCCGGAATATCCCACCACAAAAACCTATAAGGCGCTTTTTCATGCCGCCTTGTTAATGGCTGAAACAGATTCCATCGATTTGGTTGTCACTGGATTACCGGTTTCCCAGTTTCATGAACCACAACGTAAGTCTGACCTTGTGAAGCGTTTAAAAGGTGTTCATCAAGTGACGCCTAAGCGCAGCATCACCGTTCATGACGTCAAAGTGCTGCCGCAGCCTGCCGGTGCCTATATGGATCTGGTTCAAACAGGTGGTGATTTGGGCTTAATTGAAGAAGGTCGCGTCGTCGTCATAGACCCCGGCTTCTTTTCTGTTGATTGGGTTGCTCTTGAGGCCGGAGAAATTCGCTACAGCTCTTCAGGAACCAGCCTTCAGGCAATGTCCGTGCTACTGGAAACCATTGATAAGCTGATTTCGGAAGATCATGGTGCCAAAGTCGGAATGGATCGACTTGAAAAAGCCATGAGAACCGGCGACTTGCAGGTTCTGCTGTTTGGAGAAAAAGTCGATATTTCACCTTACCTGAATGCTGCCATGAAAAAGGTAGCGCCTGTTGCTCTTACAGCCATGCGCCAATCCATGCGTGACGAAAGCATCAATGCGGACTTGGTATTGATCGCCGGAGGTGGAGCCTTGGCGTATAAGGAAGCGGCCAAGGAGATTTTTTCACGAAGCAAGATAATCGTGCCGGAGCAGTCTGTTTTGGCGAACGTCCGAGGCTTCTGGTTTTATGGGGCGTGATCATGAGAGTTGTCGTCAACATTCCCCCAGGGAGCCACCCTGAACTGCTCAAAGAATTGGAAAAGACGCCGCCACGGGAACGTGCTGAGCGTCTGAGGATGCTGGCCACCTTTGGGTTAATTCACATGAGCCAACCCAATCTATCCACGACATCTGTACCGGTGGATGGTCTTGCACCAGATGGTGAAGTTACTTCTGAGAGTACAGCGCCAGAACCCAAAGCAGAATCACGTAAACAATCATTAAAATCAAAACTAGGGCTGGGCTTATAACATGGCGTTATCAGTTAGCTGGCTCGATGCCAGGTTAAATAAAGAAGCAAAAGAAACCGTAGTAAAAGCCGACCGAGATGGGCTAAGTGCTCGGGTATCGCCCAAGGGCAAAATTGTTTTTCAGTTTCGTTATCGTTTCGATGGCAAGCAACAGCGGGTAGACATTGGTACTTACCCACTTATGAAGCTTGCTGAAGCCAGGAATGAGCTGGATAGGTTAAGGGCAGTACTTGATCAAGGTCGAAACCCCAAGCTCTACCTACAGCAGGAACGGGCTAAGTATTCTGCTAATCAAAGCTTCGAATCGATTTTTCGAGACTGGATAGACTCTGCCGGTAAGCAAGGGCTAAAGGAGAAAACGTGGCACTACCAAAAACGCAGCAGTGAAATATATTTGCTGCCCCGACTTGGCAAGTACCCATTAACTGACATCAATGAATTGTCCTTGCGAAACTGTCTTCGTGAGGTTTCGGAGTCGTCCCCTTCAAACACAGAACGCCTAGTGTCTGTACTGCATAAGTTCTATGACTGGCTGATTGATGAACAAATTTTGGAAATTAACGCTGCCGCAGGGATCACAGCAAAGAAAGTCGGTGGTAAGAAAGGTAAACGAACTCGGGTGCTAAACGATAACGAGATCAGGATACTTTGGCGCTATTTGCATGAGTCAAAAATCACTGAGAAGAATCGCATCTACATTAAATTGCTTCTGCTATTGGGCGGTCGCAAGGGCGAACTCATTCAAGCTGAAAAGCATCACTTTGACTTGCAATCTGCAATGTGGACAGTGCCCATAGAGATCCGCAAACAAGGTGAGAAAATTGGAGCGCCGATCATGCGGCCATTGATTAAGCCAGCTATTGAGCTGATTGAACTGGCGATGCAGATGAGCAAATCAACCTACTTGTTTCCCGCGAACGGACAGGAAGAGCTTGCCACAAATGGCTTTGATACCACTATTCCTAACAATGTGAAAATCTGGGCTCGCAGATCGCTTGGTATTGAGATGGAGCATTGGTCTATGCATGATCTTCGCAGAACGATGCGAACACGAATGTCGGCCATCACGACGCAAGAAGTTGCCGAGTTGATGATTGGCCACAGCAAAAAAGGGTTGGATGCTATCTACAACCAATATCAGTACCTGGATGAAATGCGTCATGCTTACGACGTTTGGTATCAACAACTAGAAACCATCATTGAGCCGACAGGCTTTCCATTCAACTGGCGTTTCGGACAATAAAATAAAAGAGGGTAAGCGGATTAAATGGTTGATCTTACCTTTGCATGAGAGTGAGACAGACCGGCATCTCATCGGATTATCTGGTTGATGCTTCACCTACTGCTGGTGCATGTTTCCTTCGCTAATTCCAGCAAGAACCCCACACGCCTCAACTTCCCGGTCATCGTTGCAACTCGCTCTCAGTGAAACGAGTTGTTTCTCAAGCGCTTGCAGAGCGGTTATCTGCGACCGCACATGAGAGATGTGATCATCGAGCAAGGTGTTGACGGCGGTACAAGGCTGATGAGGGTCGTCCTGATAGCTCTGTAGTTCGTGAATCTCAGCCAGTGACAGGCCCAGGATTCTGCAGCGACGGATGAAGGCCAGCCCCTCACCATGCTTCTCGGTATAGACACGGTAACCGTTGTCCTGCCGATCAGGCGGCGGCAACAAGCCCTGCTGTTCATAGAAGCGGATCGTCTGTGTTTCGACCCCTACCAACTGCGCCAACTGACCAATGCGCATCAGCCTCCTCCCCAACGGATTCTTTACTCTATTGACCTTATAGTAGCTTTATAGTTTAAAATGGTACCACAACATTGTTCAAGTGGAGTCGTATCATGAGCAAATCCTGTGGTGGCGCCTGTGGCGGTGATGCAACGTCCGCAGCGGATACCGATATACAGGCCTCCTCCGAGGCGCCAGGGAGATGGGTCAGTGTTTATGCCGTGCCGAAGATGGACTGTCCATCAGAAGAACGAATGATTCGCCTAGCCCTGAACGGCTTTGAGGAGATTCGGGCGCTGTCCTTCGACTTGTCGAACCGCCGGCTGAAGGTCGTGCATGACGGCGAGGTCGAGCCCGTCACCTCGAAACTGAAGACCTTGGGGCTAGGCGCCTCGCTTCAGGAAACCGTCGCTGCAAATCCGGAGACCATCAAGGCCGCCGAGTTTTCGGCAGCTTCTGCTAAGCAAGAATCCGGGACCCTGCGCTGGTTGCTCGGCATCAATGCACTTCTGTTCGTGGTGGAAATGACTGCCGGTCTGATCGCCCGGTCCACCGGCCTGATTGGAGAATCCCTGGACAATTTTGCCGATGCGGCGGTGTACGGGCTTGCCCTTTATGCGGTTGGACATAGCGTGAAAATGCAGGTACGTGCCGCGCATCTTGCTGGTGTACTGCAACTGATCTTGGCTGTGGGCGTGCTCGTAGAGGTGGTGAGACGCTTTGTATTCGGTAGTGAGCCTGAATCGCTGGTGATGATGGCTATCGCATTCGTCGCATTGATTGCCAATACCAGTTGTCTGCTGCTCATATCCAAACATCGGGAAGGCGGGGCGCACATGAAGGCAAGCTGGATATTCTCGGCCAACGACGTGGTGATCAACCTGGGGGTCATCACCGCCGGCGCCCTGGTCGCGTGGACCGGTTCCAATTATCCGGATCTGATTATCGGCACCATCGCGGGGGGCATTGTACTTAACGGTGCCAGACGCATTTTGGCGTTGAAGGGTTAAATAATGCTCATTATTGGCAAAAAGCTCTCGCCGTATGCCCTATTGTCCATATCGGGCCTGCTGGCAGCGTCTGATCAGGCTGTAAAGTGGCTGGTGCAGCAATCAATGGCCTATGGCGAGTATGTTTCGGTGACCCCGTTCTTTAACTGGGTGCACCTATGGAACACCGGTGCCGCATTCAGTCTTTTTGCGAATGGTGGAGGCTGGCAGCGCTACTTTTTTATCGGAATCGCGGTAGTGGTCTCGATTTTTCTGATCAAGCTGATCCTTGAAAATCGTCATAAAGGAGAAGCCATCGCTTACAGTCTTATCCTCGGTGGCGCCATGGGCAACCTGATTGACCGGGTCTTTCGCGGCTATGTTGTGGATTCCTTTGATTTCTATTGGCGAGACTGGCATTGGCCGGCCTTCAACCTGGCTGATATTGCAATTGTCCTCGGTGCCTTACTTTTCGTTTCCAGCAGCTTGTTGGGTAAAAAAGCAAACACCAATGCCGAGTCGGATGGATCTGACTGACACCTACGCCTATACAACACCATGACCGAACTTCCCGACAACATCCTTCACCTGCCGCAATACCAAGTACTGGGCTGCAAATCAACCGACGACGAAATGCACTTCCAGGTGGACGTGCCCGATCCCATCGCCTGCGAGGAATGCGGCGTGCAGGGTGAGTTCGTACGGTTCGGCAAGCGTGACGTTCCCTATCGTGATCTGCCCATCCACGGCAAGCGGGTCACTCTCTGGGTGGTCCGCCGCCGATACACCTGCCGGGCCTGCAAGACAACATTCAGGCCCCAGCTACCGGAGATGGTGGACGGATTCCGTATGACACTGCGGCTGCATGAGTACGTGGAGAAGGAATCCTTCAACCACCCCTACACCTTTGTGGCGGCACAGACCGGCCTGGACGAGAAGACGGTGCGCGACATCTTCAACGCCCGCGCCGAGTTCCTGGGGCGCTGGCACCGCTTCGAGACGCCCCGCATCCTGGGCATTGACGAGCTATACCTGAACAAGCGCTACCGCTGCATTCTGACCAACATTGAGGAGCGAACCCTGCTCGACCTGCTGGCCACCCGCCGCCAGGACGTGGTGACCAACTACCTGATGAAGCTGAAAGACCGGCAGAAGGTCGAGATCGTCAGCATGGACATGTGGAACCCCTACCGGGCAGCGGTCAAGGCTGTGCTGCCCCAGGCCCGTATCGTGGTCGATAAGTTCCATGTGGTGCGCATGGCCAACGATGCCCTAGAGAGAGTGCGCAAGGGCCTCAGAAAGGAGCTGAAACCGTCCCAGAGCCGGACTGCGCTCACGAAGTCTCAGACCGGGAGCGCCTCATCATGGAGACCTGGACAGGCGCGTTCCCGCAACTGCTGGCCGCCTATGAGCACAAGGAGCGCTTCTACGGCATCTGGGACGCCACCACACGGCTCCAGGCAGAAGCCGCCCTGGACGAGTGGATAGCCACCATCCCGAAGGGCCAAAAGGAAGTCTGGAGCGATCTGGTCAGGGCAGTGGGAAACTGGCGCGAAGAGACCATGACCTACTTCGAGACGGACATGCCCGTCACCAACGCTTACACGGAGTCCATCAACCGACTGGCCAAGGACAAGAACCGTGAAGGGCGTGGTTACTCCTTCGAGGTGATGCGGGCACGAATGCTCTACACCACGAAGCACAAGAAGAAGGCACCGACTGCGAAGGTCTCTCCTTTCTACAAGAAAACCATCGGTTACGGACTGCCGGACTTCGCAGAGGAACTCAACTACGGAGTCGATCTATCAACCATCTGAGGGTGGTATCAGATTGATGGGGTGAAGGTGCCCATCAACCATTAAATCCGTATACCCATAAAAGAAAGAGGCTCAGTCCTCTTTCTTCTCATACTCCTCCAAATCTTCAATGTGCCACAGCTTGTTTCGTGTATTTCGGTTGATACGAGGTTGCGGCAAGCTGCCATCTTTTATTCTTCGCCAGAGCGTCGTATAGCTAATGTGGTAACGAGCCATCACTTCGTAAGATGTTAGAAAAGGGGTTACCTGGTGCGCTACTGCTGTCATCTGCATTCTCCTGAAAGTCAATGTAAAGCTATCATCGCCTGATTCATCAATTGTTGATGGTCAGAAAGATGCATGATTTGTTCAGAAGATCAGCCTTATCAAAACACAAATGTTGCTATTAGGTACTTTTCAGCTCAAACCTATGAATAACAAGGGCTACAAGGCGGTTTGTGTCATGAATTGCAATCAACATGCCTAACGAGAAAAATTTGTACACACTGTTTGTACACTCGCAACGATGACACATCAAAAACCACAATAACGAACCCTTTAAATTCATAAGCTTACAAACATAAAACTAGAGATGATCGCATATATTCCGCTTTTGTAATGTCGAAACCAAAGTACCAAAAGCAAGAGGTACTTTCTTCATCAAACCCAGTAACCACAAGGCCTACAGCCATATTTGTGTCATAGAATTTTCGTCAAAGGCCTCTAAAACGGAATTTGTACTCAAGTTTGTACACACTTTCCGAGGTTACGCTTGAACATCATTGAAAAGTAAAGAAACGAGAAAAAGACAAAAAGCCTTTAAATTCAGTACGTAGAGATGTGATTGTGGTATGCAATGAAAGGTGGTTTTAAGCGTTGAAAGGCTGGGCGGCATCAGGGTGAGAGATAATTGCAAAGGTGCGTCGCGTAGCGACCTCTTGAGCGGTGGTACCGTTTGTCATTGTGTTTATCTTCTAGCGTTGCGCAGGAGCCAGCAACGCCTTATCAAGGAAAACGCTGCCTAACCATATGAATTGAATATGGCAGCTATTTTCCCTGATCTTGTCGATAGACACAATCGGCGTGATAACTCTTGTGCACTTATCACGCTAAAGGCCGATCTCTACGCGCCCCTCTCTGATACGAGCTGGCCAGCGAGTTACCTGCACACTGCTATCTTCTAAGCACGCCCCGGTACGCAGTGAAAAGTGCTGTTTGTACAACGGCGATGCTACACAAGGCTCCCCCTGCAGATCCCCAACAAGGCCCCGAGCTAACACATTCGCACGGCTGAAAGGATCATTGTTTGAGAGCGCATACACTTCGTTTTCAAAGTCTGGCAGATAAAACAAAGCCACCTGTTGCTGCTCCCATTTTGCAGCGACGCCCGAGAAGGGTATCAAGTCGGTCCGATCACACAGCGTGATCCATTGTGTTGCAGTTGGTTGAGTCATGCGATATCTCCTTATCAGATATTAAGGGGCAGGACGGATCTGATCCCGCTCCATGATGTGAACAATTTGCGGGTCTTGCTGATCATCGCTGTTAACAAACGTACGGAAGCGTTTTAGCTTCTCTTGATCGGCTAAGGTCGAGCGCCATTCGCATTGATACGTGCCAACAACGTGCGCCATCTGTGCCTCCAGTTCACTCGCAAGACCTAAGCGATCATCAATCACCACACCTTGCAGATAGGCTAAGCCCCCCTCTAAGTTATCCATCCACACCGAGGTTCGTTGCAGGCGATCAGCCGTTTTGATGTAGAACATCAGTAAACGGTCGATGTAGGCGATGAGCGTCTGGTCATCCAAGTCGGTGGCAAACAGGTCGGCATGACGGGGCTTCATACCGCCGTTACCGCACACATATAGATTCCAACCGTGTTCAGTGGCGATCACGCCGATATCTTTGCTCTGAGCCTCCGCGCATTCGCGTGTACAGCCCGATACCGCCATCTTGATCTTATGGGGCGCACGTAACCCTTTGTAGCGGTTCTCAAGGTAGATCGCCATGGCCGCACTATCGTTGACACCGTAACGGCACCACGTACTGCCGACACAGGATTTGACGGTACGCAAAGACTTACCATAGGCATGGCCGGTTTCAAATCCAGCTTCGATCAACGCCTCCCAGATCAACGGTAGCTCGTGTAGCTGAGCACCAAATAGGTCCACGCGTTGACCACCCGTAATTTTGGTGTAGAGGTTATATTTTTTGGCAACCTCGCCCAGCACGATCAGTTTATCTGGGGTAATTTCTCCGCCCGCGATACGCGGAACAACGGAGTAGGTGCCGTTTTTTTGCATGTTAGCCATGAAGGTGTCATTGGTATCTTGCAAGCTCACAAGCGGCGTCTCTTGAATATGATCATTCCAGCACGATGCTAAAATCGAGGCCGCAACCGGCTTACAAATATCGCAACCGAGCCCCTGACCATGGCGGCTAATCAGATCTTGAAAGCTGCGAATACCTTCGACCCGGACAATGTTGTATAGATCCTCTCGGGTATGCGCGAAGTGCTCGCAAAGATCATTGCTCACCTCTATACCCTGTTTGGTGAGTTCAGCATCGACAACGTTTTTCAGCATAGCAGCACAGCCACCACAGCCGGTCGCCGCTTTCGTAGCGGCTTTTACATCAGCCACGTTGAGAGCGCCCTCAGACACCGCCCCACAGATCTGGCCTTTGGTGACGTTAAGGCAGGAGCAGATCGTCGCGTTATCTGGTAGAGCGTCAGCACCCAGCACCGGCTCTGAGCCTTCAACCGAAGGCAAGATTAAGCTCTGCGGTTGCTCAGGCAGCGCCAAGCCGTTTAGTGCATATTGCAAGAGGGTGTCATAACGGCTGTTATCCCCCACCAGCACCGCGCCGAGTAACTTAGTGCGATCTTCCGATACAACAATACGTGCATAGACCACCGCATCTTCGTCCCAATAGCGATAGCTGATGCTGCCGGGAGTTCTACCGTGCGCATCGCCAATAGAGCCGACATCAACGCCCAACAGCTTTAACTTGGTGCTCATATCAGCCCCAGTAAAGGCTGCCGGTTGGCCAGTAATCGCCGCGGCTGCGGTCTTTGCCATTGTGTAACCAGGTGCGACTAGACCGAAAATCTGGTTGTTCCAAAGCGCGCACTCACCGACGGCATAGATCGATGGATCAGATGTCTGGCACTGATCATTCACCGTGATGCCGCCACGCTCACCCACGCGTAGGTCACTCTCTCTTGCCAACGTGTCTTGCGGTCGTATACCTGCTGAGAAAAGAATCAGATCGGTTTCAAGATGGGAGCCATCGGCAAAGTTCATCCGGTAACGGTGCTGTTCACCCGCAATAATCTCTGTGGTGGCTTTATCACAGTGGACATCCACGCCCAGTTCAGTGATCTTCTGCTTGAGTAACTGCCCACCATCACGATCTAACTGCACAGGCATCAATTGTGGCGCAAACTCCACCACGTGAGCTTTTAACCCCAACGACTTCAGCGCATTGGCAGCTTCCAACCCCAGCAAGCCCCCGCCCACAACCACCCCAACCTGAGCATCGCTCGCGCTGGCCCGTATGTTATCGAGATCTTCCAAGGTGCGATAAACAAAGCAGGCCTCACCGTCATTGCCTGGAATAGGCGGCACAAAGGGATAAGAACCCGTTGCTAACACTAATGTATCGTAAGGGAAGGTTTCCGATGCGGTGACCACGACCTTGTTCTCACGATCAATACGCTGTGCCGCTTGGCCTAGATGAAGGTGCAGATCGGGCTGATCATAAAAACCCGGCTCAACCAAGCAAAGATCATCGTAACTCGCACCCGAAAAATACTCAGAGAGGTGCACCCGGTCATACGCGGCCAAAGGCTCTTCGCAGAGTACGTGAACTTCAGTAGGGTCGCTTGCGGTGGCAACCAATTGCTCAACAAAGTGCTGCCCTACCATGCCGTTACCAACCACAACGATGCGGTGTTTCTGTTGCTCATTCATAGCTGCTTCCCTCTTATCTTCCGGTTGCAGTGACGCACGGCAAAGCGCCTCGCCAAACAGCAAGTGCTGCTTGCATGGGTTTAAATCCGTGCGTGCATTAAGTTGTTCGAAATACCACTGACCATGGCGGACATCGCCATAAAGTACGGCGCCGATTAGACGACCATCGCGCAGCCAGAGCTTGCGATACTCTCGATGAGTCTGGTCGTGATAGACAAGAAATTCTGCGTGAGGCGGTGCGATGTCTCCGCAAGAGAACAGCTCCACACCACTGATTTTTAATTGCGTCGCAACAGGCTGCTCTTGGTAAGCAGCCGGCTGGCCCAGCAGTACTTGGCTCAGTACCTGCGCCTGTTGCCAGATAGGTGCAACCAACCCGTAGGTGTGGTCGCCAAATTGGCAGCACTCGCCCAGTGCATAGATATTGGCATCCGAGGTACGCAGTTGCTGATCAACTACGATACCGCGCTTAACGGTCAGCTCCGTGCCCGCGGCAACCTCACAGTTAGGCTGAATTCCAATCGCTGTTACCACTAACTCCGCAGCTAACGATAAGCCGTTGTCCAACTGCACAGACGTTACACACTCGTCACCGACAAACTCGCTAACCTGCGCTTCCAACACAAAACGGATACCGCGCGCTTCGAGTGTCTCTTGCAGCAGTTGGGCTGACTGGGCGTCTAGCTGCCGGTTTAACAGGTATCGGCTGCGGTGGACCAAGGTAACGTCCATACCGAGCCGACGCAGCCCCTCAGCCGCCTCCAAACCTAAAAAGCCGCCACCCACAACCACCGCTTTACCCTGGTGCTGCGCATGTTGCTGTAGGTCATCCACATCCGCCAGAGTGCGAAACCGATAGAGGTTGCCCAACTGCTCACCCGGCACGTTTAGCGCCAGCGGGTGAGAACCTGTTGCGATAACAAGCTGGTCGTATTCAAGTGTACGCCCCTTGTCGCTAACCACATGGCGCGCTTGGGTATTGATCGCGACGATACGTTCCTGCTGATACAGGGTGATCCCTGCTGCGTCGTACCATGGCGGCGTGAGCGTCATGATATCGCTGAGGCTCAACTCCTTACCCAGCAGCGGCGATAACAGCACACGGTTATAGCTACCGCCCGCTTCCTCGCCAAATACGCTAATGGCAAAGCGCTCAGGCGCTGCTTTTTGTAGTAGCTGCAGCAAGCGTCCGCTCGCCATGCCATTACCGATGATGATCAGTCGTTGTTTCATTGCTCTTTCCAATAAAAAAGGCGCACGCACCACAGGCTCTTAAACCTATGGTGACGAACGCCTTTGTTCATCGCTGCCTAATTGTTATGTCCGAGGCTAACTAAAGCCGTGTTCAGTTCTTATTTTTATTGTGTTCGTTCTAGTTGTTTTAGGCGCTGTTATTATTTTTATATTGCGACTACACAGATCTTTAGCAGATGGTGTGCCAGTTATTAAATGTTGTTATTTTTCAAATATTTAAAAATCAAAAAGACCATTCTAAACAGCAACATAGGGCTGTTTGTGCACCCTTTCACACCATAGGTACCATGATGGTGCAAACTATGCCGCTTGCTCCGTATCGTCGTTCGTTTGGTTTGGTGTCAGCGCAAGGGTAACCGCCGCGCCTGATGCGGGTTTAGTGCTTTGTTGCGCATCAGGGGAGCGCTGCTTCTCGTAGAGGAACTTCAGTACCTGATGACGATATTGGTTGTACTCGGGGTTATCTGCCAGCGCGATGCGGTCACGCGGTCTCGGTAGATCGATATTAAGAATCTCGCCCACCGTTGCTGCAGGCCCGTTAGTCATCATGACGATACGATCTGAGAGTAGGACCGCTTCATCCACATCGTGGGTGATCATAATAACGGTGTTGTTGAGGTCAGCCTGAATCTCCATTAACGAGTCTTGCAGATGGGCACGTGTTAGCGCATCCAGTGCACCAAAGGGTTCATCCATCAGCAGCACCGTCGGTTGCATCGCCAACGCTCTGGCGATACCAACTCGCTGCTTCATCCCACCCGATATTTCGTCAGGCCGTTTATCAAGCGCATGGCCCATATGCACCAATGCGAGGTTATGCTCAATCCAGTCGCGCATTTCCGCTTTATTCATCCGCTTACCAAAGACCTGCTTCACCGCTAACTCAACGTTCTCATAGGCATTCAGCCAAGGCAGCAATGAGTGGTTTTGGAACACCACAGCGCGCTCTGGCCCCGGTGAGTTCACCTCTTTACCATCGAGCAAACAGCCGCCTTCCGTGGCTTGGTAAAGGCCTGCAATAATATTCAGCACGGTGGATTTGCCGCAGCCAGAGTGGCCAATCAGGGAGACAAACTCCCCTTTGTTGATCGTCAGATTCACATTACTCAGTGCTTTAAACGGCCCATTTGGGGTTGGAAAGTCGATATCAACTTGGGTTAGTTCAAGGTGTTTCGGAGGCTGAGACATAACCTTTCTCCTTTTAATTCAGCAACATTTTCAGCAACGGTATTAGCGCAGCACTGCACTCTTATCCCACGACACTTTGCGTTGCAGCATCAACATACAGCGGTCTAATAGGAAGCCGATCAAACCGATCACCAATACAGCCACCATGATGCGGCCTAGCGAGTTTGAACTGCCGTTTTGAAATTCATCCCACACAAATTTGCCAAGACCCGGATTCTGCGCCAGCATCTCAGCAGCGATCAGTACCATCCAAGCAATACCCAGTGACAGACGCAGGCCAGTGAAGATCATGGGAATCGCAGAGGGCAACACGATTTTCATCACATGAGTGAGCCAGCTAAGACGCAGTACCTGCGAGACGTTTTGTAAGTCTTTACTGATTCCCGAGACACCCACCGCCGTGTTCAATAAGGTTGGCCACAAACAGCACAGCGATACCGTCACCAACGAGGTGACAAAGGACTTCGCGAACATCGGGTCTTTACTGACATAAACCGCACTGACAACCATGGTTACCAGCGGCAGCCACGCCAATGGAGAGACCGGCTTGAAAAGCTGAATCAGTGGATTAAATGCGCTATACAAGGTCTGATTAAGTCCGATAACGATGCCAGCAGGAATCGCAATCAGTGAAGCGAAAAAGAACCCTGCCATCACAGTGACTAGGCTCGTTCCGATCTGATCAAAGAAGGTCGGCTTGCCGGTGTATGGTCGGACTTTAATCACCGCATCAGGGTTTTTCGCCAGTTTTTTAGCATTGCGCTGCTCTTGGCGCTCATAGAAGGCTTGCTCTTTTTGGCGCTCGCGCTGATGTTCACCAATGAGGTTGGTCGCTTGTTGATAGACCGCAACAGGGCCTGGAAACGTGCCCAGCGATGTGTGGATATTTTTAGCGCCAACCTCCCAAATAAATAGAAAGAGGAGCAAGCCGATCAGCGGAATCACCAGCTGTTTACTCTGTTGGGCGACAAAAGCCATAGAATCAGACACGCGGTGGCTTAATGTTGAGGTACTCATAACAGGTTTCCTTTTGGGAACAGGAAACGCCCGACAGACGGGCGCTGACGATTAATTATCCGATAGCAAGACCTGCTCACCTTTCAAACCAATTTTGAACTGCTGCAGGTAAGCGTTTGGCTGAGTGCCGTCGTAAACGATGTTATCGATGAAGTGGGTTTGCGGTGCTCTAAAGCCATCTTCCGTTGCAAAGTCAGGGAACATGCTCGCATCCATTTTGCCCTCTTCGATCAGTGCTTGGGCCGCTTGTGCGTAGATATCAGGGCGGTACACCTGCTTAGCAATATCCATAAACCATTGGTCAGATTTCGGCTCAGAGATCTGTCCCCAACGACGCATTTGCGTTAGATACCAGATGGCATCGGAGTAGTATGGGTAGGTGGCGTTATAGCGGAAGAAGACGTTGAAATCGGGCACGGCGCGCTTGTCACCTTTCTCGTACTCAAAGGTGCCTGTCATTGAGTTGGCGATAACGTCATAGTCTGCGCCGACATACTCAGAGCGCGAGAGGATCTCAACAGCTTCAGGGCGGTTAGCGTTGTCATTATCATCCAACCATTTTGCCGCACGGATCATCGCTTTCACGACGCGAATATGTGTATTGGGATTTTCATCAGCCCAGTTCTTAGCGACACCAAAAACCTTCTCTGGGTTGTTCTTCCAGATCTCGTAATCGGTAACCACCGGTACACCAATCCCTTTAAATACCGCTTGTTGGTTCCAAGGCTCACCAACGCAGTAGCCATAGATAGTGCCGGCTTCCATTGTGGCAGGCATCTGCGGCGGTGGCGTCACAGACAACAGCGCATCGGCATCAATAGTGCCTGAAGTATCGCCTTTATGCGGCGCATAGTAGCCCGGGTTGATTCCGCCTGCGGCCAGCCAGTAGCGCAGTTCATAGTTGTGAGTCGAGACTGGGAAGACCATCCCCATATTGAAGGGCTTACCCTCCTCTTTATATTTATCCACAACTGGTTTTAGTGCATCCGCTTTGATCGGGTGCAGCGGTTTACCATCCTCATCCTTAGGGACGTGAGGCTTCATCTGGTCCCAGATATCGTTCGATACAGTGATCGCGTTGCCGTTAAGATCCATACTAAACGCAGTGATGATGTGCGACTGCGTACCAAAACCGATCGTCGCACCCAACGGTTGTCCTGCAAGCATATGCGCACCATCAAGCTCACCATCAATCACCCGATCGAGCAGTACTTTCCAGTTTGCCTGAGCTTCCAGCGTTACGTAGAGGCCCTCATCCTCAAAATAGCCCTTTTCATAAGCCACCGCCAAAGGCGCCATATCGGTCAATTTAATAAAACCAAACTTGAGATCTTCTTTTTCTGGTTCTCCGATCTCGGCCCACACAGCTCCGCTTGCAATTACCGAACCTAGCGCGGCCGTTGCGACCAACTTTGCCATTCCACGTTGTTTAGGTTTAAACACGATCTAACCCTCCAGCTAAAAAAAAAGGCGCTGACATACCTCCGAAGAGGATAGTCAGGCGCCTTTGCCTATACGCTAATAATGAGCATGATAAGATTGTAACGTTTTACCGTTGCTGGGTAGTTAGCAGGCTACGTGCCAGAAATTAAAAAGCATTTAATAACAAAAACTTAATAAAAAACCACCAGCATTTTGTCCTATTTCATGCTTTAGCTGGTGCACAACAACAAGCCAATTTGTTGCACCGGTGCGCACTCATGGTGCATTGCACAAAGTGCTTATCATTGCGCTGCCCGTAGCCTTTGATCGATTACCGCAGGTTCACACCATGGCGTAAAAAGATCCTCTCGATAGACGCTCGATACCAGCGCTTGAGCATCAGCGGGCAAGGCACTCAACTGCTGACAGCGCATCATCTGCTGCAACAAAAACTCCCCATGTTGCAAACTCGGCCGGTTTACCTCACGCCCAGAAAAGCGCTGCTCTAAGGTGCTTAGTAACGCCACAGAACGCAGTTGTTGCGGGCTAGCATCCAGATAGGGAGGTAAAGCTAACCAGTTGAGTAGCGTGTCCCGATGTTCTGGCAATCCAATCCACTGGCACGCTTGATAAATAGCCTGCGTCATCGCCCGATAGGTATTAGGATGGCGCCGCGCCCATTCGCTGGTAACCCCAAGAACTTTCTCCATATGCGCTCCCCATAGCGTGTAACTACTCACGAGTAGCTCACCGGCACCCTCCTGCACCGCTAGGCTGTTCCATGGCTCACCTACACAGTAGCCATCGATGTCGCCGCGCTGTAATAGACTGAGCATCTTGCCAGGCGGTGCTGCAATTAACTCCACATCACGACCAATCTCTATCTGATGCTGCGCCAACCAGAAGCGCAGCAAATAGTAGTGATTCGAGAAGGGGTAGACCGTGGCGATAATAGGGCGGTAACCAAGCTCAGCTAACATCGCTTTAAAGGCTTTCCCTTGTGCGTGTTGATCCTCACCGGGCTCGCAAGCCATGTTGAGTCTGCGTTGCAGCGCGCTTGATAGTGTAATCGCGATACCATTTTGGCTCAGTACTAAGGGGGTCTCCATCTTTTGCGGTTTGCCATTGAGTCCCAATGTCGCCGCTAATGGCAATGGAGCAAGCATCTGCGCACCGTCCAGCAAACCGTAGCTCACCTTATCGCGTAGCGACGCCCACGAAGACTCTTTACTCAACACCACCTGCAACCCCTGCTGGCGGAAAAAGCCCTGCTCACGTGCCACCACTAACGGGGCGCAATCCGCCAGTGCCACAAAGCCTAGTTGCAGTTCGGTTTTTTCCAGTGCATCGATTGTTACCATGATCTGCTCCTAGGTCGTCTTTAGAATGTCAATTACGCTCGCTGCAACGTCGGGTAACTTTTGACCCCGATCCATCGCGAGTTTACGCAGTGTTTTAAACGCTGCTGCTTCGTCGCAGCCCTGATGCTTCATCAATAGTCCCTTGGCTTGCTCAACCACTTTGCGCCCAGCTAACTGCCCTTTGATCTCCGCCAGCTCCTCACGCAGTGCCGCATGAGCACTAAAGTGGGCAATAGCAGTATCGATAATGGCCGTCACTCGATCAGGCTGAACACCGTCAGCGATATAGGCACTGACGCCTGCATTAATAGCCGCGGCCATCGTTTGGTGGTCGTTCTGCTGCTCGGCAAAAAACACGATGGGACGCGGGTTTTCGCGGCTCATCATCGCCATACTCTCGAGCGTATCTCGATCAGGCGAGTCCATATCGATAATGACGATATCGGGCTGCTCCTTAGCAACTTGCTGATTCAAGCTAGCGATATCGGCGGTGTGACAGATAACGCGGTGCCCTTGCTGGTGCAGCGCTAGCGTCAGTTGCCTGATCCGCTGTGCATCACCATCAACGAGCAACACTCGTAAATTCACTCTTTTACCCATAACGAGCCCATCTTTATTTAATCGTAAGGGCTTTGAGCAAATCCCGTTCCACCCCCGTAGCTGGCATACGCTTTGCTGGTGATCACGTAAGAAGCGTCACGAGAGGAGCCCCTCCTGCGCACTGGCGCGTTGACCTTTCGGTTGGAGTTGCACACAAGAACAGGTATTGCAGCGGCCTTTTGTAAGCGCTGGGCAGTACCGCCTGAATAGGCCAATAAATGGGAGAGACTGATGAAGAATAAAACCACCTGCCCTTACTGCGGTGTGGGCTGTGGCGTAGTCGCCGATGTCCAAAACAACCATGTTGCTAGTGTGGCAGGCGATACCTCTCATCCGGCCAATTCAGGAAAACTTTGCGTTAAGGGCTCATCACTGGATAAGGTGCTCGGCGCTACCGGCCGTTTAACTCAACCGAAGGTGAACGGTGTCACCACCGACTGGGACAATGCGCTGAATGAGGTCGCTGGACAGTTGTTACGCACTATGATGATGCACGGGCCCGACGCAATTGCCTTCTATCTATCGGGACAGTTACTCACCGAAGACTACTACGTCGCCAATAAGCTGATGAAAGGCTTTATCGGCAGTGCAAATGTCGATACCAACTCACGCCTGTGTATGTCATCGGCCGTGGTTGGCTACAAGCGGGCTTTCGGTGCCGATGCGGTGCCGTGCAATTACGAAGACTTAGAGCGCACAGACCTATTGGTGCTGGTGGGCTCAAACGCAGCATGGAACCACCCGATTCTCTTTCAGCGAATGCGCCATGCGAAAGCACAACGCCCTGAAATGCGTATTGTTGTAATCGATCCGCGCCGCACGGCCACGTGCGATATTGCCGACCTACATTTAGCCATACAGCCCGGTACAGACGTACTGCTCTTTACGGGCCTACTGGCCTACCTAGCCAAACACGATGCTCTGGATGAAAGCTTTATCAAGCAACATACCGAGCAGTTCGACGCGGCACTCAATATCGCTAACGATACCGCTGCACACCTGCCCAGCGTGGCACAAACCTGCGGTGTCGAGCTTGCCGCGCTTGAACAGTTTTATCAGCTATTTTTGACGCACCATAAAGTGGTGAGCTTCTACTCGCAGGGCGTTAACCAGTCTAGCCAAGGCAGTAACAACGCCAATGCCATCATCAATTGCCACCTCGCCACTGGGCGTTTGGGCTATGCAGGCGCCGGTCCCTTCTCAATCACTGGGCAGCCCAACGCAATGGGTGGGCGGGAAGTCGGCGGCTTAGCTAACCAGTTAGCCGCGCATATGGAGTTCAACGAGCAAGATGTCGATCGCGTGGGCCGTTTTTGGGGCGCTTACAATATGGCTACCCAAGAGGGGTTAAAAGCGGTGGATATGTTCGATGCGGTGGCGAGCGGGAAGATCAAAGCGATCTGGATCATGGGCACCAACCCCGCAGTGAGCTTGCCCAAGTCCGATGCAATCTGTGCAGCACTGAAGCAGTGCCCGCTGGTGATCGTATCCGACTGCATCGCCAACACTGACACGCAGGATTATGCGGATATCTGTTTACCGGCAACCGGCTGGAGTGAAAAAGATGGCACGGTGACCAACGCCGAACGGCGCATATCCAGACAACGTGCGCTGCTGCCGCCCCTCGGGGAGGCAAAACCCGATTGGTGGATCATCTCCTCCGTTGCCAAGCGCATGGGCTTTTCACACGCGTTTGACTACAAGAACCCAAGGCAGATATTCACCGAGCATGCAGCGCTATCGGGGTTTGAGAACCACGGCCAACGTTGCTTTAACATCAGCCAACTCGCTCACTTAAATGATCACGAGTACGAGCACTTAACCCCTATTCAATGGCCTGTAACATCGACGTCTCCAACAGGCACCGCGCGCCTTTTTACCGATCATCGATACTTCACGCCATCCCATAAAGCGCGCTTCATACCCACTAGCCAACACGCTGCCGTACAACAACCCACCTCCGAACTCCCCTACATCGTCAACACAGGGCGTATTCGTGATCAATGGCACACAATGGCCATTACCGGCCGCGCTGAGGGTTTGTTTCAGCACCGCAGTGAACCCTTTATCGAGATCGCCACTCAAGACGCGATCAAAGAACAGATCAAGACCGGAGATCTCATTGAGCTGCGCCACCCACAAGGGGTTTACATTGCGCGGGCGCAGGTGAGCGACGATCAACGCGCAGGGGAGCTCTTTGCGCCGATCCACTGGAACCGCCAATTTGCCAGCCAAGGTAATATCAGCAACCTCATCGAACCGGTTGTCGACCCCTACTCAGGACAGCCTGAGTCCAAGCATGGCCGTGCGGCATTAAAGCCGTTTACTGCACAGTGGCAAGGCCTCTTGATGGTACGTTCTGGTTGTAAATATCAGCCCACAACCGGCTATTGGGCGCGAGTACCGAAAGCCGCCGCAAATCAGTACTACTTAGCCGATCAGCAACCGCTGGATGCCACCATCGCAGCATTATCGGCTCAGGTGAGCCCCGCTACCAGCGTGATCGAGAGCAGCGATAACGATATCTATCGCGCCGCTGCCGTAAAAAATGGGCAGCTAGAATGGCTGCTAGCGGTGCTCCCCTATGATCAAATTCCCCCCACCGACTGGCTGGCAGAACAGTTCGCGAAACCTCAGCTCACTCACGAAGAGGAACAGTGGTTATTGAGCCTCAGCGGCGGGAGCCAAGACGATAGCGGCGCGATTATCTGTAGCTGTTTTCAGGTTGGCGCAAACGCGATCAAAAGCTCAATTGAAGCAGGCTGTAAGGACCTCGATAGCCTCACGGCTCAGCTTAAGTGTGGCTCCAACTGCGGCTCCTGCATCCCGGAACTGAACCAACTGATCGCCGCGGGCTAAATCGTTTCAAGTGCGGATATCTGCTATCTTGATAACAACACCTGCCTTAAAACAGGGTGACCCAAGGAGCCGCGCTTGCGAAAAACTGTCATTAAAACACTCTACCTAATCGCCGGAGGCTTCTTTGTGCTGCTGGGATTGGTGGGTGTGGTATTGCCGCTGCTTCCTACAACCCCTTTTTTACTGGTGGCGGCTTTTTGCTTCTCGCGTAGCTCCGAGCGATTACATCAAGCCTTGCTCAATAACCGCTATGTAGGCCACTTAATTCGCGATTGGGAGCAGCATGGCGTAATCCCATTAAAAGCGAAGATTCTGGCCACCAGCATGATGATTATCATGGTTAGCTACCCGCTCATCTTTCGCGATTTCCATCTTGGCCTCAAGGCAGCAGCCGGCGCAACCGTGATTTTTGCGCTGGTTTTTGTTTGGAGCCGCCCCTCACAGCCAGCTAAACAGTCCACAACCTAAGCCGCAACCCACGCCGCAACTAACACCATGGTGCGTAAGCTGTTATCATCGGCTGCTGTAGATGATTCACTAACCAACACCGGAGGATTTGATGATTGTAATTATCCCTGCCGGGTTGCAGGCTGCGGGTATTTAACCCGCCCATAACGCCTCTCCCGGTTGCTAAGCCGGGGCTGCCAATGCCCCCTGACGATATGCTTAAACAGCGTAGGCACGTTTGTGCCTGGGGTAATTATGACTACGATCTATTCTCTGTCCCAATTGGGATGGTCACCATTTTTTCAACAACAACTCTCCCTTGATGAGTGGCAACACTACCGCCCGGCAAGAGTCGCCGCGCAACACCGGTCTCACTTTGAACTCCTGACCGAACAGGGGCACATCAACCTTGCCGTCAGCCCACAATTACCAACCATCACCGTTGGCGATTGGCTACTGCTCGACTCAGAAGAGCAGGTATATCGCGCGCTAACGCGGCTATCAGAGTTCACTCGCAAAGCCGCGGGTAGCCAAGCCTCGTTACAGTATCTTGCAGCGAATGTGGATACCGTGTTTATCACCTGCTCGCTTAACGAGGATTTCAACCTTAATCGGATCGAACGCTACCTCGCACTTGTTAAGGCGGCCAATGCCGAAGCGGTGGTCGTGCTTACCAAAGCCGATCTTTGTGATAATCCAGCGCACTACCAAGAGCAGGTACAACAACTCGATGCCTTATTGCTTGTGGAAACGGTCGATGCTCGCAGCAGCACATGCATCGAGGTGTTGCGGCCGTGGTGTAAACAGGGAAAGACCGTCGCATTTTTTGGTTCTTCAGGCGTGGGGAAATCCACGTTGGTCAATACACTCAGCGGAGTCGATCAGCAAACCACCGGGGCGATACGCCAGAATGATGGCAAGGGACGCCACACCACCACATCACGCTCACTGCTCCCTACACGCTCTGGCGCACTCATCCTAGATACGCCGGGTATGCGCGAGCTACAGTTAGTGGATTGCGAACAGGGCGTACAACAGGCGTTTGCTGATATAGACGCACTCGCGCAGCAGTGCAAATACGCAGATTGTACGCATTCGAATGAGCCAGGATGTGCGGTACTTAGCGCAATAGATGACGGCCGCTTAGCAGCACGGCGCCTAGCCAATTATCAAAAGCTCCTGCGCGAGCAGGCATTCAATACTGCAACCCTTGCTCAACGTCGCGAACAAGAAAGAAACTTTACTCGCTACTGTCGCAGCGTGATGAAGGAGGTAAAACTGCGCAGAAAAGGAGACTAACGAAAATGAGAGCCTGCGCCTAGCAGGCTCTCACTCGATAGGATGGTTTGCTTATCCAGCAACTGCCAGTTGCTCGTTCGGTGCCACCTGTTCAAGGTAGCGTAACCAACTTTTTGCGCTGCCCGACACAGACGGGTAGTCTGCCGCCGCTTTTAGCGCATTGCGCGCCAGCACAAACTGCTCCAGCTTCACTTGCGTGATGCCTAACAGCAGCTGCAAAGAGGCTCGATCATCGCCTTTCGCACTTTTTAGTGCAGCGCTTAGGGTTCGTTGGGCACTGCGCCACTGCTCTAAATCGATCTGCAGTTGAGCGATGCGTGCCAAGTTTTTCGCGCTTGGCGTCACCTTTTGGAGCTGCGCCAGCGCGGCAATCGCTTTGTGTTTCTCTTTAGCCAGTTGCCAGCTTTGGCTGAGCAGCGTTAGTTCCCGCGCAGTCCCCTTTAGCGAGCCTCTTTTTAACCCGCGCTCCAAAACCTCACCGGCTTTGTAGGGTGCGCCTTGGCTCAACAGCATTTGCGCCAATTGACGGTAGTCTTTCCCTTGGGTCAGTAAACCGCGTTCAAACCCCATACGCTGAGTGGCCAGCGCCGCCTTACTTTGACCGGCTTGCAGCTGCAACGCCGTCAGCTGGCGCCAGTCCGCGCTGCGTTTTGGATAGATACGCACCAAACGCTGTTGCGCTTTTGCAGCCGCAGCCCAGCGCTTGAGGCGGATCTGAGCACCGGTTTCAAGCTGATACCAGCTACGCGGTGCCACTTTGCGAGTCGCGATGGCAGCACGGATAGATGGCAAGACTGAGCGCCACTTCTCTTGCTGGCTATATGCCTGTGCGAGCAGTAAATGGTCATCACCACGCACCTGCTTGCCGGCCCGCTTAATCCAGCGGCTCAGCTTGGTGCTACATGCCGACCACTGCTCTGCCATACAATGCAGTTGGGCGATCGTTTTTAACAGGTTGCTTTGTTGAGTGGCAGGTAGTGCTTCAAGAACATGAGCTTTTTGCAGATACTTAAGTGCCGTACGATGTCGCTCAGCACGCAGTTCAAGCTGGCCAAGATTCTGCCACACAAGCGCCTTGGCATAGGGGCTAGTGACTTTATCACTGGCTGATAACAGCTGCTGCTTCGCCGCCTGTGTTTGCGAGGCTTCAATCAGATCAAACGCTTTCTTTAGCTGTTTGTAATCATGCTGCGATAACTTCTCCTGACCATGACTCAGGGTAGATGCCAACAATAGAACAACGACTCCAAAACGCCACATATTATCTCTCCAGTTTGAACTCTAGCTCCTGACGCACCCGAAACGGGACCGCCTGGCCATTCACCACTTTCTTTTGGAACTGCCAGCGCTGCACGGCGCGCTGAACGGCACGATCAAACACCCCTTTGGGATTCGATGAAACAATCTTGATACTGCCCGGCTCCACAGTGCCTTGGGCTGTCACCAATAGCTCAACCACCACGCGGCCCTCTTGCTTACGTCGCAAAGCTCGCTGCGGATAGCGGGGCGGCACTTGCCGAGTAATGGTGGGGTTTGCCTCAAGACTGATTGCTGGCGCAGGAGCGGCTACCACGGGCGCGGGTGCTGGCACAGGCAACGCATTCATTGTGTTTAGACTGACATTGACCGATACATCAATATCGGGAACCGATACATCTAACCGGGTCGCACTGACTTGCGGTAGCGGTGGCTTCGGTGGCGGTGGGATATCAGGCTGTACCTGTTCGAGCACCTGCTCAGGCTCGGGGGGACGCTGGCGGCGACGCACCTCCACCTCGCTGTTGCGCTCCACCAGCAGGAAGTCGAAGTTCACGGTGTCTGCTGGCGTATCATCCCACTGCGCAGCCATGGTGGTGGTCAGCGCCAAGCAGTAGAACAGCAAGCTGGCGAGCAAAACACCAATCGGCAGAGCCAACATCATCCGCAACATGACTTACTCACTCGCCTTTGTTGCCACAGTGTAGGGAACATTCGCCAAACGAAGCTGATCGATCACTTTGATGAGCTGCCCAGTTGAGGCCTCTTCATCAGCTTGCACAACCACGTTGATCTCGGCTTGCTCACTACGCAGGCGCTCAATCGCTGGGCGTACCATGCGCAGATCGAGCGGCTTACGATCAAGCCAAATCTGATCCTCAGCTGAGATCGCAACCATCACCGCTGTTTTGCTCTGGCTATTGGCGCTATCAGCCACTGGACGGTTAACGTCAATACCCGCTTCACGCACAAACGAGGTCGACACAATGAAGAAGATCAACATGATGAACACGACGTCCAACATCGGTGTCATATTGATCTCGGCTTCCTCTTGGGCTTGGGTCAGGTTTAAGCGCTGACGCATGATGGCTCTCCCTCTTGCGGGCTACGCAGCAATAAAAGTTGATACTGTTCCGCTGTGGACCAGCGGAATAAACGGTTATGAAACAGCAGACCTGCCACCGCCACCGCCATCCCGGTCATCGTTGGGAAGGTAGCGCTCGCCACCCCGGCTGCCATCAAGCGAGGATTACCCGTGCCATACAGCGCGAGGCTATCGAACACCTGAATCATGCCGGTCACAGTGCCTAACAGCCCCACCAGCGGGCAGAGCGTGATCAAGGTTTTGATCAAGGAGAACTGTTTTTTCAGGGCCAGATCCAGATCACACAACACCGCTAAACGGCGGCCAGTGGTGGGCTCTTGCTTAACCTGCGCCAAGGTCGCTCGCTTCTGCTTGGGATAGCTCACTAAGCGATAGAGCAACCGCTCGGTAATTAAGATAAACATCAAAATCGCGATCAACAGGATCGGGTACAGCACCCAGCCGCCGGTTTGGAAAAACTGGCCCAGTGCAAATAACCAATCATGCAGGCTTGGCATCTCAAGCGGCACGAGGCAACTCCTGCTGCGGCGCTGCAGCAACAGGCTCAGCTAACAAGCCGAGGCTCTTCTCTTGCAGAATTTGGGTTAAGCGACGTGAGCGAGTCGCGAGATAGCTGTGGCAAAACAGCAGCGGAATCGCCACCACAAGCCCCAACACAGTGGTCATCAGCGCTTGCGAAATACCACCTGCCATCAGCTTAGGGTCACTAGTGCCAAACAGGGTAATACTCTGGAACGTAGCGATCATGCCGATCACCGTGCCCAGCAGCCCAAGCAAAGGCGCCACCGCCGCCAGCAGCTTCACAAAGCTTTGGCCGCGCTCGATACCGGGCAGCTCCTGCAGGATGGCTTCATCCACTTTCAGCTCGCGCTGCTCGGCTGAACCGGTTTGTTGCGCGGCCAATAAAACGCGGCCCAGCGCATTTTTAACACTCAATTTTTCAGGGCGGCGCAGCTGCGCTGCCACTTTGATCTCGCTCATCACCATACGCAACACCTGATAAAGCGAGACCAGTAACCCCAGAGCACCTAGCGCAAGAATAAGATAACCCACGTTACCGCCTTGCTGGATACGCTCCAGTAAGCGAGGTTCACGATCCAGCAACATAAATAGCTGCCCTCGTGATGGATCGATCGTGACTTGCGCCGCGGTACCACTTGCATACGCCTCTAACTGAGACGCCACCTGGCGCGGTTGCGTTGGCAGCGCTGCCAATGCTTGTTGCTCCGCGTCCCACTGTAGATACAGGTCCTCGGCTGCAGCAGAGAACACCCCAAAGCGAGTCACTGCCAACTCACGCTGCTGACCATCTTGGCCAATGACCGGCGCACTAAATTGGCTGATCTGGCCTGATGCCGTCATCTCCAGTTGCAACTGGTACCAAAGTGCTTCTAGGTCTTGCAATGTTGGGACACGCTTGGAGTCTGCGAAGGTCAACACCTGATCACGGCCGGGGTGTTGAGCACTCACTAGCGAATCCGCTAGCAGTGGGCGCAACTCAGCGGCTTTCTCTTTGGCAACACCAAAGACCTCGCCTAACTGGCCAGCACGCTGAGTGAGCTGTGCTTCCTTTTCAGCCAGCAGTAGATCGTTTGCATCAAACGCCTCTTTCAAGCGCTCTTGCTCGGCCTCGGCCAATGCTAGGCGATCCCGGCTTTTGCTTAACAAGGCCCGCTTTTGGGCAAGGTCTTGATTAAAAGCTTGCTCACGTTTTTGGTTGGTTACCTTGTCCGCAGCACTAAACCCACGCACCTGCTCTAACAAGCCATTCAAGGTTTCTGGGGCAGCGGCTGCGGTGACGCTCGCACCGAGTAGTGAAGCCGTTAATCCAATGACGAGGAGTGATTTCATGATCGTGCCTCCTGCTTCGGCATGGGCAGCTCTAATAGACTTGGCACCTGCTGTTGGCGCGCCACGGCAATGGCTGTTTTCAGCGCTAGATTTTGTGCTTCGCTCAACGTGCGCCACTCCCCACGCGACGGTTCCCAAAGCGCACTTTGATCTCCGCTGCGGGTTTGATAGTAAAGCGCTGTACGGCCAATACGCAGGAATGTCACTTGGCGCTCGGCACCTTGTTGTTCAACACGGCCACTGTACGCTTCTAATGTGCGGCCATACTGTGCTTCGACCAAGTAAGCCTCGAGGATCTGGCGGTACTTTTCGGCAACAGAAACATCCGCGCGATTCAGTAAGCCGTGCAGTTTTTCAACCCGTTCGATGCGCTCATCAGGCAGAAACGGCAAATCAGCTGCTACAAATTTATCGAGCGTTGCAACCATCTGTCCCAACATTGGCAATACGGCTTTATCTGTCTCTTCCAGCGAGAGTAACTGCTTATCTAGATCCGCCAACTCCGCCTCTTGCGATTCCACTAGCTTCGCCAGTTGTCGGTTGTAAGCTTCGGTCACATCGGCAGAACGCTCATTGCTCAAGTACTCTTCCCGCGCTTCACTTGAAGCAAGGTCAACTTGATCGATACGCGTTTGCGAACGCCTCGCCGCTTCATGGGTGTCTTTTGCGACTTTTTCACTGCGGCTCAGCTCATTTGCTGAAACCACAGCAGGCGCGGCGGCTGACAGCCCAAATAGGCTCGCCGCTAGAAAAACTTTGGGAAGTAGATTCATAGCAAACAACTTTAAAAGCAAAACTAATTGCGAATGATTATCAAAAATATCTTTACAGAAGCAACGCTCTTTACATCTGTTACATCCATGCGGCGCTGTCAAAAATAGAGACGTAAAAAACGGCGAAAAGCACGCTCCAGACTTGAACCGCCCCACTGGGGTACAATACTATATGCAAATCATTATCATATGCAATTGCATTTACATGCTGTTTGTATGTTTTAGTGTCTAGTTAAGTTTTCTATGTTGATATCGCAAGGGTGAAACGATGATCGCTATTATCTATGGTTCTACAACAGGCAATACACAAGATATTGCAGAGAAGGTCGCCCAACACTTGGGCTCGGAAAACGTCGAGCTGTTCGATGTCAAAGACGTAGGGCTCGAAATTATCGACGCCTTTGATCAGCTCATTTTCGCTATTCCAACGTGGGACTACGGCGAAGTCCAAGAAGATTGGGAAGAGGTTTGGGAGGAGGTCGATAACTACGACTTCAATGGCAAAACAACCGCGTTTATTGGCCTTGGCGACCAGCTCGGCTATGCCGAGTGGTTTGTCGATGCGATGGGCATGCTGCACGACAAGGTGGTGGCGCGTGGTGCTCATGTAATTGGCCACTGGCCTGTCACCGGCTACGAGTTCGATGAATCTCAAGCGCTGACCCAAGACAAACAGCACTTTGTGGGTCTAGCCATTGATGAAGATACGCAACGTGAGCTCACAGATGAGCGTGTCGCTGCATGGTGTGAACTAATCCAACCTCAGCTTGCTGAAGCCGCCTAAAACCCATCGGAGCCTGCTAAGCAGGCTCCGTTCTTACCTAATTTTACTGAGCTTTATAGGTTAACTCACCGTTTGGCAGCAAAGGCCAGGCTCGACGATAGACCTGCCCTTGCCAATCCACCGCAGTAACCCAAAGCAGCGTCTCTTCATCAATCTGCTCCGGTACTTCCAGCTCCATATGCTTTGCGCCAATAGGGCCGTGGATAAACTCCTCGACCTCCTCAAGCGCCAGCGGCTCACCAACATTGGCGTAGATAAACTGGATCTGCTGCAACGCTTCGCTAGAGAGCGATGCATTCAAAACGGTACTCACACCTGGCCGAATGGGCGGTAGGTCTTTCTCTAGCAAACCCGCCACCGCATTCATGGATACCTGCCAAGGCCCCACGGATTGTTCGGCATAAAGGTAGCCGCTGCCACGGGTCCCCTGTTCACTCAACGTCAACGCCACATTGGTGCCGTAGCAAATACCAATGAGTGCTAGCAGATTGAAATATTTGAACACGCCCATTGGGCCACCCCACGGGCGCACAACTTTCCAGAGAGCCAACAGCCGCTTGCGCAGCAGGCTATAGCGCTGTGCTTTTTTTGCAGCACGGCGCACACGCTTATAAGTGACGATCAAACCACTGATCGCCAGAAAGCTCATCGCTAGACCGCCGATAAGGTAGATCACTTTCACGGTGATATCTGCGCTCTTATGTGCCCATGTGCCGTAGTGCAACGGCTGCATTGCCAGATCAAAACGCTGTACTGGCGAGAACTCCGCCGTTGTATATGTCGCTATGATCTCGCCGGTATAAGGGTGCACAAAAACACGATCGCCCTTCCACTCACTGAGCAGCCACTCATCGCGCTTACCGATCACCTCGTAGGGTTCAGCATTATGCTCTGGCGGATTAATCACATTAATTTGCAGATCGGGATAAGCCGCCGTTACCCGCTCCACAACCTGCGCAGCGGTTAATGCCGCAGGGACACCTGCCACCGCAAGCTCACTGAGTTGGCTTGGCTCTAACACCGGTGCCTCGCGATGAGCAGCCACAACGTCAGGCACACCAAAGTACTTCACAAACGGGTCTTGATAGAACCACCAACTGCCAGTCACGCCAATAATCAATACAATCCAAAGACTCCAAAGCCCAACTAAGCGGTGCAAATCTCCAAGAAAGACACGTAAGTTTCCACGGCGCGGCCACACTAGGAAGTAGCGCCAAAACTTAGGTACTGCAATGAGCCCGGTAATCAGAGAGATCAGCACCAGCAGGCCCAGCGCATTCACCACACTGTTACCAATTGCAGGTAGAAACAAGGTCGCGTGCAGGAAACCGATAAACTGTCCAACCGTTAACAGTACGGTATCGCCAGTGACCTCTCCGCTGTAAGGGTCAATCCATGCTTGACGCCAGCCGCCTTGATTATCGATATAACGAGCATAGGCATTGAGATGTGGATAATCTTCTGCGGTGCGGAAGAAGAACATGCCATTATCAGGATACGCGGCTTGTAGCTTATCCAAGAGCTCTCCTGCGCCAAGACGCTCCTGCTGCACCTGTGCTCGCATCTCATCGTAGAGCAGCCAGTCAATCTCTTGCTGCACAGTCGCCAACGCGCCGCTTAACAGCACAACGGTGAGTAATAAAGTCAGTTTTAAGCCCATCAGGCTGTGGATAAAGTAAGCGCTATACTGCAGCGATAGTTTGCGTCGACGGCGGCTCACTTTAGGCTGTGTTTCGGGGTTTACAGCGATCGTCATGCCCTTGTCCTTGTCCTTGTAAATAGAAAAGCCTTGCCGATAGCGACAAGGCTTTGTGCGGGATGCCCCCTTCTTAGAATGAGTAACGTGCGTTTAGCGTTGCGTTGAGACGCTCGCCAAAGCCGCAGTCGGTGCCATTGGAACGACACCATGCGATATAACGCTTATCCGCTAGGTTTTTCACATCTAAAGAGAAGCGCCAATTTTCGATATCGTAGCCAATCATAGCGTCAGCCAACGTCACACCATCGACGACAGGTGCCCCACCCCAGCCAACATTGGCACCGGTGCGGCGAACACCTAAACCAACGCGCCAGTGGTTATCGATCTTATACGTACCCCAGAACGAGGCTTGGTGCTCTGCGAGGTAAGGCAGGCGGTTACCAGCACCGTCGCGCGCGTCTAGCGCTGATAGGTTCACGCGCAGATCCAGCTGGTCCCATTTCTGCTGTGCTTCAAGCTCCCAGCCATCGATCGTGGCAGCTGTCTGCTGTAAACCACCCGGAATATTGCCGCTGATCACACGGTTTTTCTGCTCGATATCAAAGCGCGATAGCGTCACCATGGTGCGCTCATCCGCTGAGAGGTATTTAATACCCACCTCAACCTGCTCACCTTCGGTTGGATCTAGCGTGCCACCCAAACCATCGCTACCGGTGTTGGCCTCAAAGGATTCGGAGTAACTAACGTAAGGTGATAAGCCGTTCTCTAGCTGGTACATCACGCCGAGGTGACCGGTGGTGGCGCTCGACTCTGCTGTGTCGCTACCTTCCAGTGTTGTTTTCACCGTATCGTGACGCAGCGCAGCCGACAGCACCCATGCACCCCAATTGATATGATCACTTGCGTAAAAGCCAAGTTGCTCGGTATCGACGAAAGGTCGATCGATGGTGCCTGGTATCACAGCTAAGCTGCCATAGGTTGGATTGTACGCATTGATTGGCGTACCCGCGCCGCGGTAGAAGTTACTCTCGTCCGTTCTCACATCTTGACGATCAATGCCGAACAGTAAGCGGTGCTCTGTCTCACCTACGACCACTTGCCCTTGCAAGCGCAGATCTAGATTGAGCCCTTCGGTACTCTTGTCACCTTGATAGATGGTACGGCCAATCATGCCATCAGCCGTTGGGGCATAGCCAATGTTCGCCCAGTGCTCTCGAGTTTCAGTTTCCGCATCAACATGGCGCGCAATAGCGGCCAGTTTCCAGTTATCGTTAAATTCATGTTGCAGATCGAGTGTCACCGCGCTCTGCTCGCGATCATAGCGATCCCAACCCGGCTCACCGATAAATGTTGAAGTGGGTAGATAACCCAACGGGCCCGGCTGCAGCGTACCCTGCGTTGGCAAGAACTGCGCGGTGATACCGCCTTCACGTTTTTGATAGTTGTAGATCAGGGTTAGATCAGTCGCATCTGAAATGCGCCATGTTAACGATGGATTGATCAGGATTTCGTCGTCATCAACGTGATCAACTTGGGTGCCGCTATCACGCAGTAAACCAACCATACGCACCAGCACCCGCTCTTCAGCATCGAGCGCACCGGTCCAATCTGCCGCTAATTGTTTACGCTCAAATGAGCCCGCTTGCGCCCAGAACTCACCCGCTTGCTCAGCTTGTGGTCGTTTGGTGATCGTATTGACAACACCGCCCACTGAGCCTTGGCCGTACAACACAGACGCCGGACCTTTTAGTACCTCAACACGCTCCATAGCAAAGAGGTTCGGGCGCACATTGTTGTAGCTGCCGTAGTGCGAGCGTAAGCCATCAACGTATTTGATAGGGTCTGCACCGCGGATTTTGCTAGCATCGACACGCGTATCGATACCGAAGCCACCGGCATAGACGCCGGCGTTATACAGCAGCGCGTCCTGCACACTCTTGGCCCCCGTTTCGATAGCAAACTCAGTGTCGATCACTGATACCGAATAGGGCAGCTCTTTCACGGGCGCGCCCGATTTTGCCACCGAGGCAGGTTTAATCAGGGCAGGCGCATCAGCCAGACCATCACTGCCCACGATCGTTAACTTGTCGGTTTGCTCAACATGAGCGGCATCAGCCGCCAGCGTACTAGGTGCTACGCCTAGACTTGCCGCGCAGATGCATACAGCTAAATATGAGTGGCGATACATCTAAAACTCTCCAAAGTTCAATTCGTGCCAAACAATACATGATATTTATTATCATTTTCAACAATACCTGAATTATCATTCGCTTATTTTTTGAACATATCTTAATACGCGGCTCACATGGATAGTGTTAATCTCGCAATAGATGCGATATACCTAAATTAATGTCGATGCACCGGCTCACGCCGGACTCAAGGCCTCTAACGGCAAGGAATGTGTTATGAAAACTGGGCTACTATTGGGCGGGCATGAGTCGGGCCAAATTTTTCTCAATGCTCGTTATGCAAATCGCCATGGCCTCATTGCAGGCGCCACCGGTACAGGTAAAACCGTTACCCTGCAGTGCCTTGCTGAGGGCTTTTCTGATCTGGGTGTACCGGTATTTCTCGCTGATATCAAAGGGGACCTTTCAGGCCTAAGCCAAAAAGGTGCACCACACGCCAAGATCGCTGAGCGCGTGACGCAAATACAGATCGATAACTACCAACAGAGCAGTTATCCCGTCGAGCTTTGGGACCTGTTTGGCGAGCAAGGTACACCCGTGCGGGCAACAATCTCGGAGATGGGCCCGCAGCTGTTATCACGCCTGCTAGACCTGAATGAGACCCAAGAGAGTATTCTGACGCTGGTATTTGAGTACGCGGATGATGAAGGGCTATTGCTTGTTGATCTCAGTGATCTGCGCTCAACACTGTCCTTTATCGCTGAGCACGGCGGTGATATTGATGCTGGACTGAAGGTATCCAAAGCCTCAGTTAACGCAATACTGCGTCGTCTTTTGATGTTAGAGCGCGAAGGGGGAGAGCACTTCTTTGGTGAACCTGCACTGCAGCTCGATGATTTCTTGCAAGTGGCTCGTGATGGCCGTGGCGTGATTAACTTGCTGGCCGCCGACCGCCTCGTCCAGAGCCCGCGCCTCTACTCCACATTTTTACTCTGGCTACTTTCTGAGCTGTTCGAACAACTTCCTGAGGTTGGCGACCCAGAAAAACCCACCATGGTGTTCTTTTTCGATGAAGCCCACCTGCTCTTTAAAAACGCCAATAAAGTCCTCCTAGAAAAGATTGAGCAAGTGGTGCGTTTGATCCGCTCCAAAGGTGTGGGCATCTACTTCATTACCCAAAGCCCAAGCGATGTACCCGATAGCGTTTTAGGCCAGCTTGGCAATCGTGTGCAGCACGCCCTGCGAGCCTATACACCCAAAGATCAAAAAGCGGTACGTGTTGCCGCGCAGACTTTCCGCAGCAATCCTAACTTAGATGTGGAAAGTGTGATCTCAACACTGGGGGTTGGTGAGGCGCTGGTTTCCGTGCTGGAGGAGAACGGTGTCCCTTCCATTGTGCAACGTACGCTGATGCGCCCGCCCTCGTCACGTATGGGCCCCATTACAGCAGACGAGCGAGCGACATTGATCAGCCGCTCACCTTGTCAGCGGCGCTATGCACAGGCAATTGATCCGCACTCAGCTCATGAAGTTTTAGAGGAGCGTACCAAAGCGCGCTTAGCTGCCGAAAGCGAAGCAGCTGAACGCGCCGCACAGGAGAAGCAGAAGCCGCGCCGCAGCAGCAACCGCCAGAGCATCGGGGAGGCACTGATCAAGAGTGTTGCTCGCAGCGTCGGCAGTAGCCTTGGGCGCAGTATTGGCAAAAAGCTAGTACGAGGCTTACTCGGCTCGCTATTGAAATAGCCTTACAAGCCCCGCATGGTTAGCAGCCGGCGGGGTTATTCAAACTCCATCGCTTCAAATACACGCCCAGCGTTTTTCGCCGCTAGCTCCTCGAATGTTTCAAGATGGCGGTAGGAAGACTGGTCAATCGCGTACGCATCTTCCAATGTGCCACCCTCTTCCAGCAGCTCACCCACTTTACCGCGCAGAAACACTAAGTAACCACGTGTATAGCGATCTACTGTGGCAAAATCAGTTGGGCCACCGTGCCCGGGCACAATCACTTTGCCTTTAGCAAACTCGGTGAAACTCTGCTGCCAAGTTTCTAACCACGCTGCCGTATCGGTATCTGGAAAAATGGGCAGCATCCGCTCATGGAAAGCGATATCACCCGCGATCACAACATTGCGTTCAGGAATCAAAACCGAGATATCCCCAGGCGAGTGCGCTGCGCCTAAATAATGCAGTTCAGCGGTTATCCCCCCAAGATCCAGCACCAGCTGATCATCAAAAGTACGATCAAGGGCCACAACCTCGGTGCCGTCACTGCGCTCTTTCAAGATCGCTTGCAGATTAGTTAATCCATCTAAACCGTGGCTCTCGATCTCATCGGCCGCGTCTGTATGGGCGATCACTTCAGCACCCAGTGCTTTCCAGTATCCATTTCCCAATGCCGCATGGGATTGGCCATTCTCATCCACCACATACTTCACCGGCAAAGCGGTATGTTTCTTTATCTCATCGTGTAGCGCTTTTGCGAGCAGATAGGAGGAGCCTCCGTTTACGACCAACACGGCTTCATTGCCGATCACAAAGCTCAAATTGTTATTGTGACCAGCATTTTCATAGTTGTAGTACTGAGTCTGACCAATCGCCGACCACACGCCATCTGCCACCTTGACCGGCGCACTATAGAGCAAGGACTCGGGATATTTATCAGGGATAATTTCGGCACTGACAGAACCACTAAACAGCAGGCCCGCTAAAAAAACCGCTCGCATAACACACTCCTTTTATTATGATTATCTAATCTAAGTGTATTCCTAAATCGAATAAATAACGAGCACCCCAACATACCACTATGGCACTAGCGATTCGCGACACGCGTTAAGACACTTTCGTACGCGTGGCACAGATGCTGACTTGCAAAAGGCGCCACCGATATCTCAGGTTTAGTCGCCATCGCTTGCAGGGCAACTAGTTTATCCACAGCAGATTCAGCCTGCTGGGCTACATCACCGGTTGTACTGTAAAGGTGCTCATGCGTGAAATACTCGGGATATACCTGCCGCTGCGGCAGCAAGGGGCAACAACCCAGTGCCGCAGCCTCTAATACCGCAAGGCCTTGGAACTCATGCTGCGCTGTGGATAAGATATAGTCAGCCGATGCTAGCCAGCTTAGGTAGGCCGCCCGACTCTCAACAAACCCTTGCTGATCAATACGATCACTAAAGCGCTGAGCAATGTCATCAAACACGCGCGGCGTGTGTCTAAAACGCTGCCCCAAAAGTGCAAATCGAAAGTCAATGTTGCGCTTATCAAGCGCCATAAGAATGGCATTAAGTAACTCAGGATCCTTATCAAACTCCCAGCGTGCTGCCCACACAATCCGCAATGGATTTTCCTGTTCAGACCAACACGCGTCTGATGCCGATGCATCGGTTAGATCAGGCAAGGGTACCGGCAGTACTTCACTGTTTTTCTCAAGTCTCTCAGGTAATCCTTTTGGCACTAAATCTGGCAGCTTCTTCAGTAATGCACTAACACCCTGCAAAAACGAACGCCGGTTAAAGTGAGAGTTAAAAAGCACATAGTCTGCTGCCAAAGCGGTGTACAGATTAAGGACTTGCGGCTCAACGGAGTTGTGCGTGTGCGAAGAGGTCGGATAGGCAAACTGATTTTCATGGAAATAGACAGCCGTTGGTATGCGTGCCAATTCGGGCACAAAGCCACGCAATGCGGAGAGATCAGTCATCGAGGTGGCTACCACTAGATCATATGGCTCGCGCAAGGTGTCGGCATGTTCGCCAAACGCCAGCGACAAGCTATTCCCTCGGACTCGCCACGCGAAGTAACGTGCAGGCAAGCAAACCTCAGTCCACTGCCAGTGGGGAAGCATCGCCTGTAATGCGCGCCGCCACTGAGCATGACTTTGAGCATCGTAAGCTGATAGCAATAGTACGCGCATAATTCCTCTTCTATTTCCTAGCACTGCCGTAGTGCAGAGTTTGTCAGATATACCCAACAATAAGCTTGAACTTACCCAAGGCTTCGTTAACAATTTGCCTGCTCATAGGGTGTGAAAGGGGTACTGTTGATCTAGTGAACCATACTAGCGATCAGGGCTTAACCTCTTCGTCATATTACTATGAGAGATTAGGGATTATCTCATTGTGCACCGCACAAAAAAGATTGACTTTAATATATTTGGCTATAAAATAACCAATATTGTGCACTGCAACATAAAGGACCAAACACCATGACAAACACTCTTGATTTCCAAAAACCAGTTGAAGCAATGAAAACTCTGATGGCACTGCAAGCTGCTACACTGAACAAGTCAGTAGAGCTGCAAAAGAAATCAGGTGAAGAGCTAGCTAGCTTCTTCCAAAGCGGCGTTGAAAAAGCGAAAGATCTGAAGTCGCCTGAAGAAGTTGTGAAGTTTAACATTGAATCTAACCAAGCGCTGTTCGAACTACTGAAAAGCCAAGGTGAAGCATTCACTGCACTAGCAACTGAAGCTGGTCAAAACACAATGGAAGAGATGCAGAAGCTGGCTAAATAATTTAGCAGCACCTGTGATAATGCCCCGGCTTAGCTGGGGCATTTTTGTTTCTACTGCGACAATCTGCCTCACGATCTAAACCACCCTTGTGGGTTATACTTGCCCGTCGGCATCAAGATCTGAGCTTACTGTGAACGGAAATCATCAACAGCTACTGCAGCTAACCTATATTCGCTTCATCATTCTAGTTGGACAGAGCGCAGCTATCCTCTTTGCGCTTTGGTATCTGCACGCAGACCTTAACCCGTGGCATACCGGCTCAGCACTGGCGTTGCTGGGTATACTTAACCTCATCACATACGCACGGCTACATTCACATTGGCCGGTGACACAGCCAGAACTGTTCTCTCAACTGCTCGCTGACACCATCATCTACGGCTTCATCCTTTACCATACCGGTGGCGGGACTAACCCATTTATCTTCATGTTGCTGATTCCGCTCATTATCACGGTCACTACGCTGCATCGGCGTTATATATGGCTGATGGCCCTAACAGTGATCGCCATATATGGGTCGCTGCTCGTGTACTACGTGCCCATTTCTCTGGCACGCTCTGATCATAACATCTCCGTTGAAGCGCTCTTCAACCTGCACATGATGGGCATGTGGCTAAACTTTACTCTGACCGTTGGAGTCATCACCTACTTTGTCTACACGATGAATCGCACACTCGCGAAGCACCGCGAGCACCTTATTGCAGCACGCGAGAGCAAAGTTCAGAACCAACAAATTTTGGCACTAGGTACGATTGCCGCCGGCACGGCACATGAACTTGGCACACCACTGAGCACAATGGATGTACTGCTGCATGACATGTCATTGGATACAGAGCTTAGCGACGAGCACCTAGAGGATATCGCGCTACTTCAGCAGCAAGTTAACCTCTGTGCCGCGAAGCTTCAGGAGATGGCACGCTCGGTTCAGGAGGAGTACCAGAGCGAGCGCACCTGCTTAATTGGTGAGTTTATCAATGAGGTGATCGAGCAATGGAAAATCGCACGCCCTGATGTCAGTTACACGCTGCACCTGCAAGATGATCTACCACCGGACCTGCGCAGCACCACACTGCTGCGCCAAGCCTTGCTGAACCTGCTTAACAACGCCGCCGATGCTAACCCCAACGGTATTGAGATCAGCATTCATTGGGACGAAAAGAGCATCTGGATTCTGATTCGGGATTACGGCCCGGGCTTGCCCATCGACAAGGTGAATCAACTGGGACAACCCTTTATCACCACCAAAGGGCGCGGCCTAGGTATCGGCCTTTTTCTAACCTCCACCACCATCACCCAACTGGATGGTGACGTGAAACTTTATAACGCCGAGCATCAAGGCACCATCACCGAGGTGCGCTTATCGAGGAGAGCTGTGCATGGATAACAATGAGCGTTTTCTGATCGTTGATGACGACCCTGTTTTTACACGTGTTTTGTCACGTGCAATGACCAAACGGGGCTTTGATGCCAAGGTTTGCCGCAGTGCGGAAAGCGCGCTAGAGCTGACAGCAGAATGGCATCCAGACTACGCCACTCTCGATCTCAAAATGGACGGAGCTTCGGGGCTCACAATTATTGAGCACCTTAGAGCGATCAACCCTGAGATTCGAATCGTTGTACTTACCGGCTACGCCAGCATCACAACAGCGGTGGAAGCGATCAAACTCGGGGCTACTCAGTATCTGCCAAAACCCGCCAACGCTGATGATATTCTCAGCGCACTTCAACAAAACGAGGGAGATGCCGATATCGAGATCGAAGAGACGCCGATGTCGGTGAACCGGCTGGAGTGGGAACACATCAATAAAGTTCTGAATGAGCACGATGGGAATATCTCGGCCACCGCCCGCGCGCTGGGGATGCATCGGCGCACGCTACAGCGCAAGTTGGCCAAGCACCCCGTTCGCAAATAAGTGGCTACTGATCGTCGATGTAAACCTTCGCATCGAACGTGCGAATCCAATCGGGATAAAACACCATAATGCCGGTCATCAGGATGCCGTTCATCAAGCCCTCGGGGAACATGATAAGTGGCAAGTATTGAATGTACTCTGCCGTAATTTTGGCCCACGTGTACGCACCGCTTAGCCACAGCACGGCCATCATTGATAGCCCGGAAACGGCAATCACGATACCTGCACCAACAAAGCCGCATAAAAACTGATAGACGAAAAAGTTCTTCGGAAAACGGCTCTCAACAAACCGCTGAATCGCGTGGGTTAACAGCGCAGGTATTGCCACCAAACATAAACCGTTTACCGAGAAACCTTGCCAGCTCTCAGTACCGATTATTGTCATTCCAAGCAACACAAGCGTGGCGGATAAGATCGCCAAATCCCAGCCCAAAATCAGAGTCAAAGCCGTTAAACCTAGGAAGTGGATACTTAAACCGGGAGAGATCCCAGCGCGCATGCTCCACATCACGAGCAGGACAACCGTTGCACCTAAAAAAAGGTGCTGCAAACCGCGATTCTCAACGATAACGCGCCACGGTGCGCGCCATGCAGCGATCACCAGAACACCCGCGAAGAGCAGATGCGCAAGCCACAACCACAGTCCACTTAAAAGATCAGTTGTAATACTCATAACACATCCAGAAACGATCGAATTCGCACGAAATTTGGTATTGTAGCGCCAAGCGCATACAATTGTATGCGTTCGCCCAGCCAAGTTGATACAGGTCAGTCAGTCGTATGCAAGTATTGGTCATTGATGATAACCAACTCATTCGGGACCTCGTCGCGACAATCATAGATGAAGTCGGCCACACGGCCTTACTCGCATCAGGTGCTCAAGAAACCCTCGAAATACTCGCTAAAAAACAGGTAGACCTGATCCTCATGGATGTTGAGATGCCTGAAATTAACGGCTTTGATCTTACCCAAAAAATACGTGCCGATATGGGTAGCCACTGGATTCCAATCATCTTTCTTAGCGCACAAACAGATACGCAGCACCTCGTAGATGGGATCAATGCAGGCGGCGATGACTATCTAACCAAGCCGGTCAATGCCACGGTGTTGCAGGCAAAAATTAAAGCGATGGCGCGTATTTCAGAGATGCAACACGCGCTTGATGCAGCCAACCGCCGCTTAAAACAGCTAACACAACTTGATCCGCTGACAGGCGTCCTCAACAGGCGCGGAATGGAAGAGGAGCTCAAACGCACGTGGAAACTATTCCAGCGCGAACAGTCGCCGCTTTGTGTGCTGCTTTTCGATATCGACTATTTCAAGCAGTACAACGATAATTATGGCCACCAGCAGGGCGATGAGTGCTTAAAAGCGTTTTGTGACATTATCAAGCAGCAACTTAAACGCCCAACTGATACGCTGGCTCGGTTTGGCGGTGAAGAGTTTCTCGTGATCTTGCCGAACACTAAAACGGAAGGTGCGTTTGTTATTGCCCGCAGCATTGTGCTGGCATTGAAAAAAGCTCAGCTCTCCCATGCAGACTCTCCGTTTGGCGAAGTGGTCACAACGAGCATCGGTATCGCATCATCACAAGACAACCCCAAGTCAGCACCCGAGCTGATTAAGCTCGCCGACAAGGCCCTTTATCATGCCAAGAGCGAAGGCAGAAACCGAATCGTTAGTTTCCAAGAGACGTTAACACCGCGCTAACAGGGCTACTCATGAGTACAGCATCCTCACGCTCGCCGCTTTCATTTGGCGCCGCATAGTAGCCTTTGCGCCGCCCATCCTGAGCAAAGCCAGCACGTTGATAAAGTGCCAGTGCCGCCGTGTTAGAGGATCGCACCTCAAGCATTAGACGTGTCACCTCTTCTGCCTGCAGCCGCTCTGCCAGCGCCAATAACAGCGCCTTGCCTAACCCGCTGCCACGCATCGAGCCTGTCGTACCGATCTGCAGAAGTTCAGCCTCATCAAAGAGGTAGGTGGCAAACACAAACCCCACCAGTTGCGCTTCAACAAAGACACCAATATTGATACTGCGTGGCCGAGCAAGCTGCTGGGCGATCTGCGTCGCACTCCAAGCATCCTCTTGCATGGCATCAGCCCCCAACGCCAACAGTTGAGGTAGCAGCTCCTCCGTGAGCGTTACGACGCGTTTAACATCCATAGCTAGCCTTGATAGACCGGCTGAAGATCATGCCAAACATCACGCTTGCACTCGGGGATACGTAGCATCTCAGTGAGACTCAGCGAAGCGATGGCATTGATATCGCTGGCATAGCTAAACGCCAAACCACGCAGTTGATCCAAGGGCTCATCCCGCTGCATCACTAGCTGCGCAGCGGCCTCTCCGAGTAGCACAACCGCCTTTGGAGCAGGCTGAGCTTGGCGGTACTTTTTAAGCTTGTGCTCCACCGCAATGCGCGCCTGCTCCAAACCTTGATCCAACGTAGCACCCGCTAACATCGGCCACGTCAGAGTATAAGCGGGCACAGTTAACGCTGCATCTTTACCCAGTGCACGCACAAGGTTAGCGCACAAGCGCTGATAAGCAGGGTCCTGCTGCCCTCGCCCTTGGTGCGGCATACTGTCCACCACCCAAAGCTCCTTAAACAGCCAAAAGCACAACCTAAATGGCGCAACGGGCGTACCTGTTTGGCGCGCCGTAAGCGCGACAGGTGCTAAGCCCTGCGATGGATCCGCCACTGGCAGATTAGGCTTAGTACTGGATGCTTCAGCCACACGCGCAGCACTTGGGCTCGGTTCGGTCAACTGCAAAGACGCTACCGTTACCGGAGCTGATTTTGCGACCGGCGCCGGAGCAGTATGCGAGATAGGCTCTGCTAGCGCACTCTCCTCGTAATCGGACTCATCCCACGGAATATCTTGGTGCAGAAAGGTATGCACCCAATCCGCCGAGCGCTTGGCACCCGCTAGCTCTGCTCGGGGTAACCAACTGGTCACACCGAGCGCTGCTAAATACTGGTGGCGCCGCTGCTGAGAATGCACGGGCGACTAAACCTGTGGGTGCGCTTTCTGAACGTTCGCATCCAGCAGGTTCAGTGCGTGAATGTAAGCTTTCGCCGAAGCGATAATGATGTCGGTATCAGCACCCACGCCATTCACGATACGGCCGCCCTTCTCAAGACGCACGGTGACCTCTCCTTGGGAATCGGTGCCGCTGGTAATCGCATTCACTGAGTAAAGCTCTAACGATGCACCTGATGCCACCACTTGCTCAATGGCGCACAGTGCGGCATCCACTGGGCCACCACCGGTTGATTCAGCTTTGTGCTCTTGGCCATCCACCATCATGGTGATCTGCGCCAATGGGGTTTCGCCGGTTTGGGAGGTCACATTCAAAGATGAGAGTTTGAACTTCTCATACGCATCGGCAGCACGGGTGTCTGACACCAAAGCCACGAGATCTTCATCAAAGATTTCGTGTTTCTTATCAGCCAAGTCTTTAAAGCGTGCAAACGCATTGTTGAGCTCAGCATCAGAACTGAAGCTGGTGCCTAGCTCCTCAAGACGGGAGCGGAACGCATTACGACCTGAGTGTTTTCCCATCACCATGCGGTTGGTATTCCAGCCCACATCCTGCGCTGTCATGATTTCGTAGGTTTCACGGTGTTTTAGCACACCATCTTGGTGAATACCGGACTCATGCGCAAAAGCGTTAGCGCCCACAATGGCTTTGTTCGGCTGTACCGGAAAGCCTGTCACACTAGAAACCAAGCGCGAAGCCGGTACGATTTGCGTCGTATCAATTCCTGTTTCAAGACCAAGATGATCTCGACGCGTGCGCAACGCCATCACAATCTCTTCCAGTGATGCGTTACCAGCACGCTCACCTAAACCGTTGATCGTACACTCAACTTGGCGGGCACCCGCAGAGACCGCCGCCAATGAGTTAGCAACCGCTAGGCCCAAATCGTTATGGCAGTGCACCGAGAAGATCGCCTTATCTGCATTTGGAATGCGCTCTAACAGTTGGCGAATCGTGTAACCAAACTCCTCTGGTACCGCGTAACCCACAGTGTCTGGGATATTAATGGTGCGAGCACCTGCATCGATCACCTTCTCAATGATACGGCACATAAAATCTAGCTCGGAGCGGCTCGCATCCTCTAAAGAGAACTCCACATCGCTAATCAGATTGTGAGCACGACGCACCGCACGTACCGCATTCTCAATCACCTGATCTGGCTCCATCTGTAGCTTGTACTTCATATGGATAGGCGATGTTGCGATAAAGGTATGGATACGGCCAGAAGCTGCGTTCAGCAGTGCTTCACCAGCACGATCGATGTCGGCGTCGAGCGCGCGAGACAATGAGCAAACGGTACTCTCTGTCACCGCTTCAGCGATCGCTTTAACGGAGGCGAAATCTCCCGGAGAGGCGATTGCAAACCCCGCCTCGATAACATCAACACGCATCTTCTCAAGCTGCTTAGCAATACACAGCTTCTCATCGCGCGTCATCGATGCGCCGGGGCTCTGCTCGCCATCGCGAAGGGTTGTGTCGAAAATAATAACCTGATTATTGCTCATTGAACCAACTCCCACTGAGCACAGTCTATGTTTAACACTGTGCGAAGCGTTCTATTTTATCGTAATTATGAGAGGCTGCGGAATTAACTATCCTGATTACAGCCGCCTTTAGTAACCACTATTAGCGCGACTTATCAGCACAAGGCGCACTCTCACGGGTTTTCGTCATCTAATAAGCGTCACTATAAAGCGGCTCGGTCCATTTGCAAGCTCCGCCATGTGTGATTAGATGCAAGCAAACACCCCGTATCAGCTGATAATTTACCACCGGTACAGAACAGGAAACGTTATGACATTTAACGACTTTGATACCCCTATCGATCGCAGTAACACCGCCAGCCAAAAGTGGGAACGCTATCAAGATAGCGAAGTGCTGCCTATGTGGGTTGCAGATACCGACTTTATGGCGCCTGCAAGCGTGATCGAAGCGCTCCAAGAGCGGGTATCTCACGGTGTATTTGGTTATACCAATACACCTAAGCGCTTAGAAGAGTTAGTAGTGCAACGCATGGAGCGCCTCTACAGCTGGTCGATTGAAAAAGACGCGCTGGTGTGGCTGCCCGGTTTGGTGTGCGGCTTACACCTAGCCTGCCGCTCGGTGGGAGAAGCCGGCGACCGCGTGATCTCGCCACAGCCGATCTATCCACCTTTTGTCACTGGCCCCCACCTCTCAGACCGAGTGGTCACACAGGTGCCGATGACTGAAGTGGCTGACCGGATGGTGATCGACTTTACCAAGCTGGAGGAGGCGATCTCACCACAAACGCAGCTGTTGCTGTTCTGTAACCCTCATAACCCCGGTGGCACAGTTTACCGCAAACCCGAGCTAGAGCAGTTAGCCGCACTTGCCGAGCGCCACGATCTGATTATCTGCTCTGATGAGATCCACTGCGATCTTATTCTGGAGCCTCATCTCAAACACATCCCCTTGGCCAGCCTGAACGAGCGGATTGCGCAACGCACAATTACGCTGATGGCACCGAGTAAAACCTACAACATTGCAGGCTTGGGTTGCTCATTCGCTATCATTCCGAATGCGGAGTTGCGCCAGCGTTTTAACCGGGTTCGCAAAGGCATTGTGCCCGACGTCAACCTGCTAGGTTACACTGCTGCGATCGGTGCTTACGAAGCCGGTGATGAGTGGAACAAGGTACAGCTCGACTATCTGCGCGAAAACCGAGATTACCTGTTACAAGAGATTAATAAGATTCCGGGCCTCAGCCTGAAACCGATTGAAGCGACCTATCTTGCATGGATTGATGTATCTGCAGCGAAGCTGGAAAACCCTGCACGCTTCTTTGAGCAAGCAGGCGTCGGTATGTCACCGGGGCGTGATTTTGGCGATGACCGCTTTATGCGCCTTAACTTTGGCTGCTCCCGTCCCCTCCTTGAGGAAGCCGTAAAACGCATTCGCACAGCGCTGCTCAATCACCTACCTGCGTAATACCTGTCTGGCCCTCTTAGGGGGGCCAATAGCCGCTAGGCCTGCTCAAACATAAAAGGGATCACCTCTTCTATGTGTGCAGCTTTTGTAGCCAACATCACGAGCCGATCTACCCCCAACGCCACACCTGCACAATCGGGCAACCCTGATTGCAGCGCAGCAACCAACCGCATATCTAACGGCCGTTGCGGCAAACCTAGCTGTTTGCGTTGCACGTTATCCTGCAAAAAACGCCGCTCTTGCTCGTTGGCATCGGTTAGCTCATGGTAGCCGTTTGCAAGCTCAACACCATCAACAAACAGTTCAAAGCGCGCCGCAACCTGCTGCCCGTTTGGTAACCTTTTCAAACGCGCGAGCGCAGCTTGGCTGGCAGGATAGTCCGTAACAAACACGGCTCGGCCACACAGCCGCGGCTCGATCACATGGGACATCAGCAGGTTGAGCCAACCATCTCGATCATCCATTGGGTGCTCCACGTCCACATGTTGGCGCATCTGCGCAGCTAACTGGGCATTGGAGGCACTCGCCAACTCGATGCCAAGCTCGCGCTCAAACAGCGCATCATAGCTGATACGCTCAAAGCGGTAGTCCGGTAGAAGCGGCGTGAGCAGCCGCTCGATATCGTCCATCAGCGCGTGCTCATCAAACCCGATGCGATACCATTCCAGCATTGTGAACTCTGGGTTATGAAAGCGGCCCGCCTCGCCATTGCGAAATACTTTACCCAATTGATAGATGGAACCGCTGCCTGCGGCGAGTAAGCGTTTCATCGCATACTCTGGCGATGTTTGCAGAAAACAAGCTTGACCGTCATTGTCTGGATGGCTACGAAACGACAGCTCAAAAGAGTCGATAAAAGGGTCGCTCACGGCGCATTGTGACAGCACCGCAGTATCAACCTCTAAAACCGCTTCATTGGCGAAGTGTTGGCGAATCTGTGCCAGTATCGCGGCGCGTTGGTGCAGCGCGGCTACTGTTGTGGAAGGCTGCCAGTGCAAGCTCATGATTGATGCCCCTAAAACCAAAAACGGCAGCCGAAGCTGCCGTAAATTAAGCGTTGCGTCGATATTACGCGCGGCTCACGTATTCGCCTGTACGGGTGTCGATTTTCAGCACTTCACCTTGGTCGATAAATAGCGGTACGCGAACAATCGCACCGGTGCTCAGTGTTGCTGGCTTAGAGCCGCCTTGCGCCGTATCACCTTTCAGGCCTGGGTCTGTTTCTGTCACTTCTAACTCAACGAAGTTAGGCGGCAGAACAGAGATCGGATTATCGTTCCACAGGGTCACCATGCACGTTTCGTTCTCTTTCATCCATTTGTAAGCCTCACCGATCGCTGACTTATCAACGGCGTATTGCTCGAACGTTACTGGCACCATGAAGTTGTACATCTCACCATCGAAGTACAAATATTCCATGTCACGGTCCATTACATCCGCACCTTCAACACTTTCGTTGGATTTGAAAGTACGCTCCCAAACGCGACCTGTAAGCAAGTTACGCATCTTCGCACGCGTAAACGCTTGGCCTTTACCGGGTTTTACGAAATCCAAATCCATAATGGCGCAAGGGTCACCATCGATCATTACCTTAAGGCCATTTTTCAGCTGGTTTGCGGAGTAATTTGCCATGATATTTCTGTCCTAAAACTGATTCATTAGTGGGCCTTAGCCCGAAAATTGACAGTCATTCTACTTGAAAGCAGAATGCGAGCCAATTCAATTGCAGACCAGCCTCATGACACCGCAAGCAACACTTTATCCTGCGAACTGGCAAACCGAGCTACGCCAGTCACAGCTCAGCGTTCAGCAACTCCTTGAACACCTTGAGTTAACCGGTACCAGCGCCGCTGTTAGCGCCTCAAGTGCTGCGGCGAATCAGTTTCCACTGCTAGTGCCTCCGGCTTATCTCAAGCGTATTCGCAAAGGCGACCCAAACGATCCGCTCCTGCTACAAGTTTTACCCGCAGCGGCGGAGCTTGAAAGCCACCCAGGTTATACCCACGACCCACTAGAGGAGGAGACCTCCAACCCACTGCCCGGTCTGATCCATAAGTATCATGGCCGCGTGCTGTTGGTGCTAAGCGGTGCCTGTGCTATCAACTGCCGCTACTGTTTCCGGCGCCACTTTCCCTATGCAGACAACCAGCTTGGCGGCGAAAAATGGCAGCACGTGTTAGCTTATTTAACCGAGCGAACCGATATCAACGAGGTGATCTTTTCAGGAGGGGACCCGCTAGCCACCAGCGACGCACGACTTGAGCGGATGATTAAAGATCTCGATGCGATCCCACACCTGCAAACACTGCGCATCCATACCCGCTTGCCCGTGGTGATTCCAAACCGCATCACAGAAGCACTCGCCAACACATTAAAGACAAGCCGCCTGAATAAGGTTGTGGTGCTGCATACCAATCACGCCCAAGAGGTAGATGACCAAGTAATGGCTGCCATCGCAACGCTAAAAAGCAGCAATGCAACCGTACTTAACCAAGCGGTGCTGCTGCGGGGTGTTAATGACTCGGTGGAGGCGTTAAAGGCGCTCAGCCAAACGCTGTTCAGTGCAGGCGTTTTACCTTACTACCTATTCGTTTTGGATGCGGTGGCAGGTGCTGCTCATTTTGATATACCGGACAGCGAAGCGATCCAGCTAGTTCAAGCACTCCAGCGCGAAGTTCCGGGCTACCTACTGCCACGCCTAGCCAGAGAGATACCCGGCAGACCCTCCAAAACACTGTTAGGTACTCATACGCCTTAGTGTGCCGTTAAGGAACTTTTTGCTATACAGTACATCCTACCCCGAGGATAAAAACGAAGAGGCTTGGATTCATGCGCACGATGCAACTGACACGATGGTTCGCCATCATCACAACGGCAACATTGCTTGCCGCCTGTAGCCGCGAGTCAGTGGTTGTTGCACCACCGCCACCGCCGCCACCTGCGCCTGAGCCGGAACCTCTGATCAGCTTGAACAACATGGCACCGGTTCTGAAGCAACGCTCGAAGGCATCTGGTGCTGAAATTGGTTTTACGAACACCTCTGCAGCGACTTATCAGTATTTGCTGTTCCGTGCGACCGCTTTTGATAAGAACGGTAATGTAGTCAAACCACGCAAGAGTTTAGATGAGCGCGCCTACCTGCGCGTTCCGGGCCCGATTATGCCGGGAACCGTTGTTGATAATCATCGTTGGGACAACACCTGGGCAGGCAATCAAGTTGCGTGTATCGATGTTGATCAGGTCGAGATCATCTTTGAAGATGGCAGCATCGAAATGGCACAAGGCAAGATGCTAGCGAACGCTACAACCAGCACTTGCTTCTAAGGCAAAGCCCCGCATCAAGCTGGGGCTATACTGATCACTTTTTAGTGGGTGGCGGCATGATAGGAAAAGCCGCCACATTACCTTTGGCATCGGTAATTTTGGCCACCCCTTCCTGCTTCACTTCATCAATACGAATCACAGCTTGCATCGGAATATAACTGCGCTCCACGCCTGCAAACTGCTGCTTTAACTTCTCTTCACTCGGGTCAACCACCAAATCGGATTGGCTGCCAAAGATAAAATCCTCAAGCTGCAAAAAGCCCCACATATCGCTCTGAAAAACATGCTTTACAAACACTTCGTACACTTGATCTTGATTGACGAACATCACGCGATAGATACGATCGTCTTTAGACATAACAAGCTGCTCTCTAAAAGGGTTGAAATCGATAGCTTATGATCGCATTGATGGGGACGTAATCGGAAATTACAACGCCCTGCAAATCTATGATTACCGCCAAGGCTGCTGTATAATTTTCGGTCTTTTTTTAAACGATCCAACTAAGGTGTGTAATGGCTAAAAAGCTATTTATTAAAACTCATGGCTGTCAGATGAACGAGTATGATTCTGCCCGTATGGCTGATCTACTAGGCGAGAGTCATGCATTGGAACTGACGGACAACCCGGACGAGGCCGATGTTTTACTGCTCAACACCTGCTCTATCAGGGAGAAGGCGCAGGAAAAAGTATTCCACCAGTTGGGTCGTTGGCGCAAGCTGAAAGAGGCAAACCCAGCACTTAAAATTGGCGTGGGCGGCTGTGTTGCCAGCCAAGAGGGTGAAGCGATTCTTGGCCGAGCACCCTACGTCGATATGATCTTCGGCCCGCAAACGTTACACCGTTTGCCCGAGATGATCGAAGAGACGAAGAAAGGCTCGGTTGGTATTGTGGATGTCTCCTTCCCTGAGATCGAGAAATTCGACCACCTGCCAGCCCCAAAAGTAGAGGGTGCTGAAGCCTTTGTATCGGTGATGGAAGGCTGCAGCAAGTACTGCACTTTCTGTGTTGTACCTTACACCCGTGGTGAAGAGGTCAGCCGCCCACTAGACGACGTGATCACCGAGTGCGTTGAATTAGCCGAACAAGGGGTACGTGAAGTAAACCTGCTAGGCCAGAACGTTAACGCGTACCGCGGTGCTACTCACGATGGTGATACCGCAGACCTTGCCGAGCTTATTCGCATGGTTGCAGCGATCGACGGCATCGACCGCATCCGCTTTACGACGTCACACCCGGTTGAGTTTACCGATAGTTTGATCGAAGCATATGTTGATGTACCTGAGCTCGTTAGCCACCTTCATCTGCCGGTACAATCAGGATCAGACCGTGTTCTGATGGCCATGAAACGCGGCCATACCGTACTCGAGTACAAATCCAAGATTCGTAAACTGATGAAGGCCCGCCCAGATCTATCCATGTCGTCCGACTTTATTATCGGCTTCCCTGGCGAGACAGATTTCGACTTTGAGCAAACGATGAACCTGATTCAAGAGATCGGTTTCGATAACTCATTCAGCTTTATCTACAGCCGCCGTCCGGGTACACCTGCTTCAGACCTGCCCGATGATGTCAGCGAAGAGACGAAAAAAGAGCGTCTAGCGATTTTGCAAAACCGCATCATCCAGCAAGCACAAGCGATTAGCCGCCGTATGGTAGGCACCACTCAACGCATTCTGGTAAACGGCTACTCCAAGAAAGATCCGGGGTTACTCTCTGGCCGTACCGAGAATAACCGCGTTGTAAACTTCCGTAGCGATAATCCAGACCTGATTGGCCGTTTCGCTAACGTAAAAATTGTAGAAGCTTTCCCCAACTCCCTGCGCGGTGAGCTGGAAAGCTCCGAACTGGATACGCTCCAGTAACCAAGGATCATCAAACCTATATGACCCAACAGCAAACGCAGGATATTAAATTCCTGCTCAGCCCCTTCGATGCAGAGGCCCTCGCGGGCCTTTGCGGTCAGCTAAACGAACACCTAAAGCTGATCGAATCACGCCTTAAAGTAACGATCAACAACCGCAGCAACGAATTTCATGTGAGCGGTGACACAACCACCGCAACATCGGTTGCAGAGATCCTACAGCACCTTTATCAAGACGCACTGGATGGCGCACAGATCACACCAGAAAGCGTTCACCTGCTGCTGCAGCAATCTGGCGTTGAACAACGCACGGCCACCAGCGCGGGCAACGAAAAGATGGAAGTCGCCATTCGCACGCGCAAAGCACTTATCAAGCCTCGTGGCCCCAACCAGCAAAAATATGTACGCTCAATCTGGAGCCATGACATCAACTTTGGGATTGGTCCCGCCGGTACAGGTAAAACTTATCTGGCAGTTGCATGTGCGGTGGAAGCGCTAGAGCGCGAAGAGATTGAACGCATCTTGCTGGTTCGTCCCGCCGTTGAGGCGGGTGAGAAGCTCGGTTTCTTGCCGGGTGATCTATCCCAAAAGGTGGACCCTTACCTGCGCCCGCTCTACGACGCCCTATATGAGATGCTGGGTTTTGAGAAAGTGGGCAAGCTGATTGAGCGCAACATCATTGAAGTAGCTCCACTTGCCTACATGCGTGGCCGTACGCTCAATGGCGCGTTTGTTATTCTGGATGAGAGCCAAAACACCACTCGCGAGCAGATGAAGATGTTCCTGACGCGTATCGGTTTTGGCTCTACAGCAGTCATCACAGGCGATATTACACAAGTCGATCTACCAAAGGGTACCAAGTCTGGCCTCAAGCACGCTTTGCATGTACTCGATGGCGTGAAAGGCATCGGCTTTACCCACTTCTCTTCGAAAGATGTGGTTCGTCACCCGCTAGTACAGCATATCGTTGAGGCTTATGACCGCTTCGAGAAGACTCAAGAGAGCAACGAGTCATGAGTTTCGTCGTTGATGTACAGCGTGAAGTTGAGCTCGAAGCTATCTCCGATGCCGACTTCGAGCAGTGGGTCAGCTGCGCACTCACTGGCCGTAAAACCGAGGGCGAGGTATGCATCTGCATCGTCTCGCCAGAGGAGAGCCAGCAGCTCAATAATGACTACCGCGGTAAAGACAAACCGACGAACGTACTTTCGTTTCCCTTTGATGCACCGCCTGAGGTTCCTGTCAGCCTACTAGGTGACTTAGCGATCTGCGCGGATGTTGTTGCTAGCGAAGCGCAAGAACAAGGTAAACCGCTGCGCAACCATTGGGCGCATATGACCATACATGGCGTCTTGCATTTAATTGGCTACGACCATATAAAGGATGCAGATGCTGAAGCCATGGAGGCGCTCGAAGTTGAGATTCTTGCCTCTTTGGATATTCCCAACCCCTATGAAAACGGAGAGTAAGAAACAACCATGAGCGAAGATCGATCGGGCCAACCGCGAAGTTGGCTGGGGCGTCTGGCCCAGGCGTTTACTGATGAGCCTAAAACACGTGAGGAAGTCCTGACTGTTTTGCGCGATGCAGCAGAAGAAAGCGTTCTGGATCACGAGGCCCTGAGCATTATTGAAGGCGCTATACAAGTCGCTGAGATGCAAGTTCGCGATGTTATGATCCCACGCTCACAGATGGTCGTTGTTGAGGCCGAGCAAACCCCAAAAGAGTTCCTCCCCGTTATTATCTCCAGCGCCCACTCGCGCTTTCCTGTTATTGGTGAATCACCCGATGAGGTGATCGGCGTACTGCTCGCTAAAGATCTGCTGCCATTGATTATCGAAGATGGCGATCAAGCGTTTGATATCTACAGCAAGCTACGCAAAGCGACTTTCATCCCCGAGAGCAAGCGCCTCAATGTACTGCTCAAAGAGTTCCGTGCTAACCGCAATCACATGGCTATCGTGGTTGATGAGTACGGCGGTATCGCAGGCCTTGTCACGATCGAAGATGTCTTAGAGCAGATCGTTGGTGAGATCGAAGATGAGCATGACGTTGAAGAGGATGATGGCAATATTCGCCCATTCGATGACAACGCTTACATCGTAAAAGCGCTCACCGAGATCGATGATTTTAACGAGTACTTCGATGCCAGCTTCCCAAGCGATGAGTTCGATACCATTGGCGGCATTGTGACACAGCAGTTTGGGCACCTGCCGCGCAAGGATGAAGAGGTGCATATCGAAGACTTTACCTTCAAGGTACTCTCTTCAGATAACCGCCGTATCCGTTTATTACAAGTGAAACGTAACCCGCTCGACTCCTGATCCTATGCGCAAATGGCTGCTGAACAAAAGGTGTGGTTTTGCCTTGCTTGCCGGAGCAATCACACCACTGGCATTCGCACCTTTTCACCTCTGGCCAATTGCGCTCATTAGCCCTGCCATCCTTTTCTGGCTCATTCGCTACCAAGCACCGACGCCCGCCTTCTGGACCGGCTGGAGCTTTGGCACCGGGCTGTTTGGCACAGGGGTGTCTTGGGTTTACGTTAGTATTAGTCAATTTAGCGCAACACCTGCACTGCTCGCAGCGGCTATGACGGCGGTGTTCGTCGCAACACTGGCGCTGTTCTTTGCCGCTCAAAGCTGGCTGTACGCACGTCTAAACCAACCCTATCGATACGGCGCTCTCACTTTTATTGGCTTATGGGTGCTCTTTGAATGGCTACGCGGCTGGTTATTTACGGGGTTTCCGTGGCTGCTACAAGGTTACCCTCTACTGGATTCACCCCTGCGCGCATGGGCACCCATTGGCGGCATCTGGTTACTCAGTTTCATCGCCGTGGCGATCTCTGTTGCCGGTGCCTGTTTACACAGCGCCAAAAGCCACCGACAACGCGGCTGGATAGCGCTCGGATTATCCGCTTGCTTAGGGACCTTCCTGTTGCCAAGCAACTGGACTCAGCCCATTGGCAATCCCCACTCTGTTGCGGTTGTGCAGGCGAATATCCCACAGGATATGAAGTGGGATAAGCGCTACCTACCAGAGATTATTGACCGCTATATACAGCTCACAGCAGAGCACACCGATGCAGAGTTAATCGTCTGGCCTGAGACCGCGGTGCCCGAAATCATCTACAACGCAGAACCGATGTTAGCGGCGTTCTTATCGGCACTCGAGTCACAAGACCGTACCCTCATCAGCGGTATCCCTTCCATTGAGTTCGACCGCAGCCACCCAGACGGCTACCGTGTACATAACAGCTTATCGGTGCTGACTGGCATCATGAACACCTACCATAAGCAGCGCCTTGTACCGTTTGGCGAGTATGTCCCTTTTGAGAAGCAGGTGCGTGGCCTCACGGCATTTTTTGATCTACCCATGTCGAGCTTTAGCTTACCACCTGCCGACCAAAAACCGCTCTTCACATCGCAACATAAGATTGCCGCAGCGATCTGTTACGAAATTGCTTATCCGGAGTTAGTCGCCGCATCGGCACAACAAGCGGATTGGATCTTAACAGTCTCGAACGATACTTGGTTCAGCCATACGCTCGCACCGGCGCAGCATCTGCAAATTGCGCAATTGCGCGCCCTAGAAAATGGCCGCTGGATTGTGCGCAGCACCAACAACGGTATTACTGCGCTGATTAATCATCATGGTGAGATCACTGAGAGTATTTCGTCGTACCAAGAAGGGGTACTGCGTGGGGAGATTGAACGGCGCGAAGGACTCACGCCGTATCAACAGTGGGGCAACATGCCAACCCTACTGGCCAGCTTGGCACTGGTACTCGTTAGCGCTGTTAGGCTGCGCCGAACAAAAAGTTCTTAATGAGCTCTTTACCGCCCTCAGTCGCAAAGGATTCTGGATGGAACTGAATCCCTGTGATGGGGTACTCGCGATGTTGAATGCCCATAATTTCAAACACGTCACCGGCAGCAACGCGCTGGCGATCTTCAAACTGATCCGCTGTTAGCTCTCCTACTACCGCCGTTAAGCGCAAACACGCTGGTAACTCAGCAGGCTCTGCCACTAACGAGTGATAGCGCATCACCTCTAGCTGATCAGGAATACCGGCAAAAATACCTGAGCTATCGTGCGTGATCGGGCTCACTTTGCCATGCATCGGCAACGCGGCCTTAACAACACGACCACCAAAGACGTGCGTAATACCCTGCATACCCAAACAAACGCCCAGTAGCGGTGTCGTCTTACCCACCTCTTTGATCACTTGAGCACATACACCAAAATAGTGAGCATCTTCGGGGTTGCCTGGGCCCGGCGAGATGATAATACGGTCCGCAGCGATCGCTTTGACATCCTCAAGTGTGACCTCATCGTTGCGTTTAACAATCACATCAAATGCTTCAATATGCCCGCGGCCACGTTCAGCGCTGAGGATTTCGCCGATAAATTGGTAAAGGTTGTAGGTGAAAGAGTCGTAGTTATCGATAATCAGGACTTTCATGCCTCACCCTCCGCTACCATAAACTGATCCAGCACTTTCTTAGTACCCGCGAACTTACGGCGAATCTCTTCGTACTCATCCTCTGGGTTAGAGTCAAACACGTTACCGCCACAGGTTTGCACGTAAGCATCTTCACCCTTAGCAAACACAGTACGAATCGGAATCGCAAAGGTGCAATCGCCGTTAAACGAGAAGTGCCCAACGGCTCCGCCGTATGGACCACGGCCATCCGCTTCAAGATCATCGATAATCTTCATCGCTTCAATTTTTGGTGCACCGGTGAGAGTGCCGGCAGGGAAGTTACTCGCCAATGCCGAGAACATATCGTGCTTTTCAGAGATGATGCCGACAATTTCACTTGAGATATGCTGTACGTGACTAAAGCGTTTAATATCCATCAAGCTACGCACTTTTACCGTACCAAAGCGCGCCACTCGGCCGATATCGTTACGGTGTAGATCAACAATCATGTTGTGCTCAGCAATCTCTTTAGGGTCATTCAAAAGCGCACGCGCCAACGCACGATCTTCCTTTTCGGTTGCTCCACGTTTAGCCGTACCCGCTAGCGGGAAGGTTTCCATCTCGCCTTGGCGTAAACGGAATAACAGCTCAGGGCTAGCACCGATCAGCTTTTGATCATCAAACTTGACGTAATACATCTGTGGCGATGGATTCACTTCGCGCAGCTGCTCATAGATGTTGATGGTGTCGCCATCCAGGTGAAAGCGCTTCTTAAAACCCACCTCTGTCTGGAAAATTTTGCCTTCGATAATGTCCTGCTTCACTTTCAACACCGCTTGCTCATGCTCTGCGCGGCTCATAGTGTCGCCAAGGTTGGTAATCTTAAGCTCGCCGTTGCCCTCGTACTCTTGGGCAAGAATCTCCTCCACCAGAGGCAAACGGTTTTCATCGTAATAGAAGTAGATCACCTCACCGGTCATCTTATCTAGAATCAGGCCATCTTTATAAAGCCCAAAACGGAACGCATCGAACATTTCACTGTTTTGCAGACTGAGCGATGGTTCAAAATAATTCATCGCATCGTAGCCAAGGTAACCCGTTAGTCCACCCGCATATTTACGCGAGATAACATCCTGCGGTACTAACTCACGCAATAGATAGTAGGGGTTATCGCTCTCATAACTTTCGGTATTACCGTCACGATCAGCGATATACAGCGTTTTCCCTTGCGCCCAGAGGGTTTTCTCGGGATCAAAACCAATAATGGAGTGGCGCGATATATAGCTCTCTTCACCTAGGGATTCGAGCATAAAGCAGGTGCTAAAACGCTTCTCGATCTTTTTAAAAAGAGCAAAAAAGTCACAGTCGGCTGACATTGTCACGTAATGGGGTTTGCGCGCTAAATCAATGCGCTCTGGCTTGGCCTTCATAGTCATCTCTTTCGGTACTCTATTTGCCTTGTAAGGCACGGGAACCACGTGTCACGGTGGCGATACCAACACCTAAGGTTTCTGCAATTTGCCGCTGCGGCACGCCTTGCTCGAGCATACGGAAGATCTGCAAACGCTTCGTGACCTCCGTAAACTCAGTTGGGGTTAGTAAAGCGCGCAGTGCAGATTCCATCGCATCAGGATCTTGCTGCTGCAACAGGTGCGTCACTAAATCTGATATGTATTCTTTTTCCGTACTCATGCACTAGCATACTAGTATGAAAGTACAAAAAGTCAATAGATAATCCTGCTGATCGCCATTTGTGCGGATAACCGGCCACCGCTACTCAATAGCAATAACGATCGCGCCCGAGCCAACTCATAGAACGAAAGCCCGATGAATTAAATTTTGCGTAATCAATGAGAGACAGTAGACTTTAGATTCTTGCCTTAATTGAGGCATAATCTATCGCTAATACTTCAAAGGGAACTGTAGTTGTGACGTTTAAGCCGTTTGTTCTTATCTCTATGATGTTAATTGCACTGCCTGCAACCAACACCTTGGCAGAGCAGGTGTACAAGTGGCGCGATGAGAACGGCAAACTGCATTTTTCGACAGTGCCACCCAAAGAGGTCTCTGGCGAGGCAAAAGCGGTGGACCTTCCCAAGCAACATCATGGCATCGACTCCGACCGTGTTAACCGCAAGCTGAAACATGAGCTAAACCGCACAGAGCGCCTGAAAGAGCGTCAGCAGCGCTCTTCTCATTACCGCACACGCCAACACGATACGTATGATGAAAACGCGTGCCGTGCAGCGCGGGAGCAGTATCGTAATGCGCGCGCCAATGGCGTAAAAGCGTATCAAGCTTCGACAGGCAAAATCATTCGCGTTGATGGCCCTGAGGCACAACCAGCACTGGAGCGGATGCAGCAACGCATCGATCTTTACTGCCAATAGCTCAAATAACGCTGTGCTGCATCTCCTCCATCACCCAGTCTTTAAACGCCTTCATACCGGCTGTTAACGAGCGGCCTTTCTGATAGACGAGATAAAAGCTCTTATTGGTGTCCATCTGGATATCGAAGGGGACAACCAATTTGCCCTCCTCGATCTCACGGGATGTCAGCGTACTATCCGCTAACGCAACACCAAGCCCCTCTTGTGCTGCGGCAGTTGCCAACTGGCTACTCGAAAGCTGCAAGCCGCGGCCAAGACCCGCACTATCTACCCCCGCTAGCTGCAACCACTCAGGCCACTCATGTAGGCGCTTCGACACACTGATCAAGGTGTGTTGGCGCAGATCATCGGGCGTGGCGAGCGGTTTGCGCCCAGTTAAAAGATCCGGGCTACAAACCGGCACCAGCAATACATCGCGCAGGAAGTGGATATCGATATCCGGCCAGTCTCCATGGCCAAAGTAGATCGCCATATCGGTGTTGGATGTGGAGAAGTCGATCAAGCCTGTTGAAGCACTGATCTGTAGCTCTATATCGGGGTATTGCTCCTGAAAGCGGTTCATACGGGGCATCAACCAACGCGTCAAAAAGTTGGGCGCAACGCTGATGGTTACCAGCGCGGGATCGCTTGTGGTAACAAGCCGCTGCGTCGCCACTTCTATCTCATTAAGCGCGTGCTTAATGGGAATCAGGTACTGCTCGCCCACGGGTGTCAGCTCAACTTGGCGTTTGTTACGCCGAAACAAAGCGATCCCTAGATAGGTTTCAAGCGCTTTCACTTGGTGGCTAACCGCTGATGCTGTGACGTGTAACTCATCGGCAGCCGCGGCAAACGACTGGTGACGTGCAGCAGCCTCAAACATACGAATTGCCTTGAGCGGAGGTAAACGACGCATAAAAACACCATTGATGAATTTTTCTCAGCATTTTGGTGAATTTTGATCGTTTGTGCAAATCGCGATTCGACCTTAGTATAAACCCATCAAAACAACCCAGTAACCACCGAGGTTCAAGATGAACGACGATATTCAGATCAAAACCGACGCTTCAGGCCAAATCGACACGCAATACTACATGGATCAAGCACGTGACCTGCGCGCTGAATACCATGCTGAGCTATTTGCAGCTATCGTGAAAAAAGTTAAGGCGTTACTGCACATCAGCACACCGAGCATCGAGATCCGCCGTCCAGCACATCACTAAAGCTGAACCGGCAAAGAATTTGGGGCCGAACGGCCCCCAAATTTTTGACACACCAACTTTAGCGCCCTGCTCTCTCATCAAGACCATCATCAGTTATCACCTCCGTAATAACAGGTGCATCGATATACTTCCCGACACACATCTCAAATGATGTTCCATCTGCATACACCACTGTTAAGCTAAACCCCTGACCGGGCTGATGGTTCAGTGCCAACATCCGCGACTGCCCAGATTCGAGTTGCAATAGCGTAATCTGCTCTTGCGTGTTCGCATTACCGTGCTGGATTTCGACACGCGCCAAACGTTGGCTACTTTGATTCGCGATCTGCACCCACAAAGGTTGATAATCGCCTTGCGGCTGGCAGGCACTCAGCCACACCCCCGCCAATAGAACCAGCGCTAGCCTGCCCATGTATCTGAGACACGACGAAACAGTGTTCCTCCACATGATGAGCACGGCGTCAATAAGCTGATATCGAGCAATTGCTCTTGCGCTTTGCATTGCTGACACTCCATGGTGCCCATCGCCGCGATCTCGCCCGCCATGTACTCGTCATTATCATTGGCAAGCTGCTCGCGCAGGCGCTCTTGATCCACCCGCGTCTGATCCGCCAATGCAATTAACCGGTTCACCAGCTCCGACTCGAGGATGTTCAGATCGAAGTTCAGCCATGCCGCGATACCTTCACCGGTTTCATGCGCGTAGTAACCTAACTGCTTCAAATCCCTTGTGAGGTAAGCTTTCAGGAGATCGACTTCATCACGCGTCATCTCTTGCGCAGTTAACTCGATCTCAACAGCCTCTTCGATCTGCTGCTGAATAAACTCCCACGATCGCTCTTCCGCTTTCTCCAAGCGCTCCGTTAAGCGATCTAAAGCGCGCCGGTATGCTTTGGTTGCTTGCCCCTCAGAAACAGGGGTTTTGTTGTCATCTTTATCCATGATTACCTCCGGAACAGCTCAAAATTGAGCAGCCTGCCGCTGTTTGTGGCGGGCCTTATAATGTATCCTATGCGCCATAACTTTAACTTTCCAGCAGTCCCCTCTGAAGTGAAAAAATCTTTCCACTTAGATGGGCAAGAGATCAATAAAGCGAACATGAACGAACAATATAACCCGCAAGATATTGAGTCCCAGGCACAGCAATTCTGGGAGGAGAACGACAGCTTCAAATGCACCGAAGACACCAGTAAAGAGAAGTTCTACTGCCTGTCTATGTTCCCATACCCAAGCGGCCGACTGCACATGGGACATGTTCGCAACTACACGATTGGTGATGTGATCTCACGCTATCAACGTATGCTGGGTAAAAATGTACTACAGCCGATGGGCTGGGATGCATTCGGCTTACCCGCTGAGAACGCGGCCATGAACAACAATGTCGCGCCTGCCAAGTGGACCTACGAGAACGTTGCGTACATGCGCAACCAGCTCAAACAGATGGGCTTTGGCTACGACTGGAACCGTGAGCTTGCAACTTGCCACCCAGAGTACTATCGCTGGGAACAGTGGTTCTTCACGCGTTTGATGGAAAAAGGGCTGGTTTACAAAAAAGAAGCGGAAGTAAACTGGGACCCAGTCGATCAAACCGTACTTGCTAACGAGCAGGTTATTGATGGTCGCGGTTGGCGCTCAGGCGCACTCGTTGAGCGCAAAAAGATCCCACAGTGGTTCCTTAAGATCACAGATTATGCAGACCAACTGTTAGACGACATCGACAAACTCGATGCATGGCCTGAGCAGGTGCGTACTCAGCAGCGCAACTGGATTGGACGCTCCCAAGGCGTAGAACTGATGTTCCACGTTGAAGACGGCAGCGACCTTGAAGTCTTCACCACGCGCCCAGACACGTTGATGGGCGTCACCTACGTAGCCGTTGCAGCCCAGCATCCACTGGCGCTGAAAGCTGCGCAAAATAACCCTGAATTAGCGGCCTTCATTGAAGAGTGCAAAAACGTCAAAGTTGCGGAAGCCGATATGGCAACAATGGAGAAGCGCGGTATGGCGCTCGGCTTCACCGCTAAGCACCCGCTAACCGGCGAAGACGTACCAGTCTGGACAGCCAACTTTGTCTTGATGGACTACGGCTCGGGTGCCGTGATGGCAGTACCGGGCCATGACCAACGCGACTGGGAGTTTGCGACTAAATACGGCCTACCGATCAAGCAAGTTATCCAGCCAACGGATAAAAACATCGCAGTTGATCTCACCAAAGAGGCTTTCACTGACAAAGGCACTTTGATCAACTCGGGCGATTTCGATGACCTAGAGTTCGATGTGGCCTTTAAAGCGATTGCGTCTGAACTTGAGCGCCAAAAGAAAGGCAAGGTAACGATCAACTACCGCCTACGTGACTGGGGTGTCTCTCGCCAGCGCTACTGGGGTACGCCAATCCCAGTCATTAACTGTGCAAGCTGTGGTTCGGTACCTGTGCCAGAAGATCAGCTACCAGTTGTGCTACCAGAAGACGTTGAGTTTGATGGCAGCGGTTCACCCATCAAGAAGATGGCGAGCTTTATCGAAACAACCTGCCCGAAATGTGGTGGCGCTGCTGAACGCGAGACTGACACGTTCGATACTTTCATGGAATCGAGCTGGTACTACGCACGCTATGCCAGCCGCCACACTGAAAATGCGATGCTTGATCCAGAAGCCGCTAATTACTGGCTGCCTGTCGACCAATACATTGGCGGTATCGAGCATGCCATCTTACACCTGCTCTACTCTCGCTTCTTCCACAAACTGATGCGCGATGAAGGCCTTGTAAACTCTGATGAGCCATTCACTCGTCTGCTTTGTCAGGGCATGGTACTGGCCGATACTTACTACCGCGAAGATGATAAGGGCGGCAAAATCTGGATCGCGCCAACCGATGTTATCACTGAAAAAGATGACAAGGGCCGTGTCATCAACGCTCGTCACAAAGACGACGGCGAAGCGGTGATGCCAGCTGGCGTGACGAAAATGTCGAAATCCAAAAACAACGGTATCGATCCACAAGTGATGATCGATCGCTATGGTGCGGACACCGTGCGTCTATTTATGATGTTCGCAGCCCCACCAGAGCAATCGCTGGAGTGGTCGGACTCAGGTGTTGAAGGTGCAAACCGTTTCCTACGTCGCTTATGGAAGCAGGTGAACGACCACCTAGCAGGCGGAGCGGACGTAGCCGCGTTGGACACAGCGCAACTCAACAACACCCAGCAAGAACTACGCCGTAAAGTTCATGAGACGATCAAGAAAGTCTCTGACGATATCGAGCGCCGCCAGACCTTCAATACAGCTATTGCAGCGGTCATGGAGCTGTTAAACGCCGTTACGAAGTTCGTTGATGATAGCGAACAGGGCCGCGCTGTGATGCGTGAAGCACTGGAGGCAACCATCCAACTGCTAGCACCTATTGTGCCGCACATCACCCACCAACTTTGGCACGAGCTTGGTCATCAAGATGACCTGCTTAGCACAGCATGGCCTGCTTTTGACGAAGCAGCACTCGTTCGTTCTTCGATCGAGATGGTGGTACAGGTAAACGGTAAGGTTCGCGCCAAGATCGAAGTGGCTGCAGACGCTGACCAAGATATCGTGCTACATACTGCGCTGGGTAACGAGAACGTACAGCGCTTTATGGGTGACAAAACGATCCGTAAGAAAATTGTTGTACCAGGTAAGCTGGTCAACATTGTTGTCGGTTAAGTAGGAGAAAAAGCGTGCAAAGGACAGGTGTATGGTTAAAGGCTAGCGCACTGGTGCTGATCACCGCGATCATCGCAGGCTGCGGTTTTAAATTGCGCGGGGCGCTCGATGTGCCTATTGCAGCAACCGAGCTAAGGTTAACGCTACCCAAAAATACACCTGATGCCTTTGAGCACTTTTTAATGCTCACCATTGCTGAGCAAGGTATCCGCATCACAGGCGATGCGGATTACCAGATCAAGATCGACAAAATCTATGAGAATCGCCGCTCCATCACGCTGGATGAAAAAGCGAACGTAGATGAGTACGAGCTATTAAAGCTCGTCAGTTTCGAGATACTGGATCGCGAAGAGAAGGTTATTGCAACGAAGCTGCAAGCGCGCACGGAACGTATCTATGACTACGATGCCGATGCTGCAACCGCCAGCCTTGCGCAAGAGCAGCAGATCCAGCAAGAGATGTGGCAAACCCTTTCGACGCGGATCTTGCGTCAATATATCGCCCAAATACGCCAGCTAGAAGCGACGCGTTAATGAAGCTCTCCGCTGAGCAGCTAGGTGCAGAGCTGAAACGCGGCATTGCACCTATCTACCTAGTCACAGGAGATGAGCCCCTTATCATCGAAGAGTCTTGCGATCTTATCCGCCAAGCGCTGCGCGCAAAAGGATTTGAAGAGCGTGAGGTCCTGCATGTGGACGGGCAGTTTTCATGGGAGTATCTGCTCGAGTGTGCCAATGCGCTCTCTTTATTTGCTAGTCAAAAGCTGATCGAGATCCGCCTGGGCTCTCAAAAGGTGAATAAAAAAGCGAGCGAGATCATTCAGGAGTATGCCGCCCATGCGCCTGAAGACAACGTTCTGCTTATCATTGCGGATAAACAAGATGCGAATACCAAAAAGTCGGCTTGGTATAAGCTGATCGAAAAATCTGGGGTACTTCTTGAAGTATGGCCGGTTGAGATCAATCAACTGCCAGGCTGGATACGCCATCGTGCAGCAAGCCAACAACTCAGCCTTGATGATGGCGCCATTCAACTACTGTGTGACCGCGTTGAGGGCAATCTGCTCGCAGCCAAACAAGAGCTTGAGAAGTTAGCGCTACTGCACCCACAAAGCACACTGACGGCTGACGATATTATCGCCACCGTGTCAGATAGCTCGCGCTACGATGTGTATGGTCTTATGGACGCTATCGCGCTGGGCCAAAGCGAGCGCTGTATCAAGATCATCAATGTGCTACACCAAGAAGGTACAGAGCCGCCCATTATTCTGTGGGCATTGAGCAAAGAGATTCGCTCATTATATGCCATTAAACAGGGGCTCGAGCGCGGCCAAAGCTACGATATGCTGTGCAAGAAAGAGCGTATTTGGGGCAAAAAGAAAGCGGTAATGAAACGCTGCGCTGATCGTTTAAGCACACAAACACTGCACCAGCTTATTACCTCTTGCCACGAGTTGGATCGTGTTATTAAAGGCATCAGCCAAGGCTCACCTTGGTTATTGCTTAACGATATTAGCGTGCGCTTATGTGGTGGGCCGATTAAACTCCCTATGCCCCATTAGACAGACTCTCCTATACTTAGATCACCTCCACTGACTACGGGTGATCCTATGTCACGCTTAGCTAAACCCCTCGCCTTCTTGGCCACTGCTATCCTTTTAAGTGGATGCTGGGAACAGGACCCTAACACCTTACGTAAAGGCGATGACCTCTACGCCTACTACTGTGAAGCGTGCCATGTGGAGTCGGGGGCGGGAGCAGATCTTGCCAAACGTAGCAGCAATACCCCGTTAAAGAGTCACGAAGTACTGCTGTTAATGACTTACGGCAACAGCAAAATTGCAGCGCATCGAACACCGATGTTTGCACATCTCACTGAACAACAAACGGACGCTATTGCCGAGTACGTGAGCAGGTTTAAATAGCCTACTCAGCGAGCGTATGAACCACTTCACTCGCAAGCTTGATATTATCGTGCAGCGGGCAGCGATCACACACCTCATCTAAGAACGCTTGTTTTTGCGCAGAGCTCAAATCAGCATCGATTTCAGCTGTTACACGCAAGGTTTGAAAGCCTGCGCGGCTTTCTGTTTCACGCCCCAATAACGCAGCAGGGTCATAATCACCCTCAACAGAGACCGCAAAGTGGCGCAGCTCAATCTTCTGCTGTTTAGCGGCGATACGTCCAATCGTTGCAATGCAGCCACCTAAAGAGAACAGAAACATCTCTAGCGGCGTTGGGCCAAGGTCAGTACCACCACCGGCAGCAGGCTGATCGATCGTCATCTGATGGCCACGAATATCGGCTGCTACTTTAAATGAATCGGTCATTTGCGCTTCAATACGCACTGTTTTTAGTACTGACATAGGAACCTCGCCTCGAGAATAAAACGCAATATATTAAATTAGTACAACTTAATATAGAAGCTAAAAATAAAGGAGCCGAAGCTCCTCTATTGATGCTAAAACAACCGTTAGCCTACCTTCTCACCTTTAGCTTGCAGATCGGCATGGTAGGAAGAGCGCACCAATGGGCCACTGGCGACATGGCTAAAACCAAGCTCCTTAGCGATAGCTGCGAATTCATCAAACTCTTGCGGTGTCACGAAACGATCAACCGGCAAGTGGTTGCGGCTTGGTTGCAGATACTGACCAATCGTTAGCATATCTACGTTGTGTGCTCGCAGATCGTGGAGCACTTGAATAATCTCTTCGTTGGTTTCACCAACACCCACCATAAGCCCCGACTTGGTGCGAATCTCTGGCTGGCGCTCTTTAAAGCCTTTGAGCAGGTCCAGCGACCATTGATAATCAGCGCCCGGGCGCACTTTCTTATAAAGGCGCGGTACTGTTTCAAGGTTATGGTTGAACACATCTGGTGGTGTTGCAGCAAGAATCTCAAGCGCTACATCCATACGGCCACGGAAATCTGGCACCAGTGTTTCGATTTGAATACTGTCTGAGCGTTTACGCGTTTCGATGATGCAGTTGGCGATATGCTGCGCTCCACCATCGCGTAGATCATCACGATCAACCGAGGTAATGACCACATAACGCAGCCCCATGTCGGTAATCGCTTCTGCCAACTCACGTGGCTCATCTTCAGCCAGAGGATTAGGACGACCATGAGCCACATCGCAGAACGGACAACGGCGTGTACAGATATCACCCATAATCATGAAAGTCGCTGTACCATGGCTAAAGCATTCGCCAATATTTGGACAGCTAGCTTCTTCACAAACGGAAGATAGTTTATGGTGGCGCAGCTTATCTTTAATACGTTTTACTTCTTGGCTCGAACCCATTCGAACCCGCAGCCATTCAGGCTTGCGCGGCATTTCGTCTTTTTCAGTGGGGATAACTTTTACGGGTATACGCGCTACCTTTTCTGCACCGCGTAACTTAACTCCCTGTTCTGCTGTTCCTTTGGGTGTCGTCTTACCAAGAGAATTCGCCATAAGCTTTACACATCCAAACTATTCTTATTCAATACTAAAGTATAACCAATTTTGCTCACAAAGTAATCGATCATACGGCGGCGCACCTCTTGGGGATCAACGCCAGGCACCAACGCCCCAAGTTGGGCCATCTGCATACCTGCGTATCCACACGGGTTAATGCGCAGAAAAGGCTCCATATCCATATCGATGTTCAAAGCCAATCCATGGAAGGTACACCCTTTACGCACCCTTAGCCCAAGCGATGCAATTTTTTGCTCATCTACATAAACACCCGGTGCGTCAGGCTTGGCATAGGATTCAATACCAAAGCTACGCAGTGTTTCGACAACGGCCTCTTCCATCATCGTAACCGCATCACGCACGCCAAATTTGTGGCGACGTAGATTCAATAACAGATAAACCACCAGCTGCCCCGGACCATGGTAAGTCACTTGGCCGCCACGATCGACCTGCACAACGGGTATATCGCCAGGGTTTAACAGGTGCTCCGCTTTACCAGCTTGCCCCTGCGTAAACACGGGTTCATGTTCCAGCAGCCATATCTCATCAGGCGTGCTTTCATCACGCTGATCAGTAAAGTGCTGCATCTTCTGCCAAGTCGGTTCATAAGGTTCAACACCGAGCTGACGAATAATGACTTGGCTATCCATCAGATAACGATCTTGATGCTGTCATGAGCAATCAGCTCTTCATGCATCGCCTTTAACTGGGCTTCGCCGGTAGCGGTGATGGAGAAGCGTACCGACCGAAAGCTGCCCTTACTGCTATCTTGAAAGGTAACGGTAGTTTCATCGAAGTCCGGAGCATGCTTGCGCACGATATCTAAAACGAGAACATGCAACTCATCAGACTTGTTACCCACAACCTTGATTGGGTAATTTTCACATGGAAATTCAATTTTTGGTGGTTCTTGATTTGTCATAGGGACTCCCCCGTCATCAGGCCTTGTTGATAACGAGTAAATAACTTAAACATTTGTAACCAAAGCGGCCCCTTTTGGCCGCCAGCAATGGGGTGTTCGTCAACTGCGGTCACAGGTAACACGCCACGTGTTGAACTGGTAATCCATACCTCATCTGCGCCAATCAGCCGCTCATAGCTGATATTACTCTCTGTGACCTGTACGCCGTGCTGCTGGGCAAGCTCCAATACGAGCGCTCGCGTTGTGCCGCTGAGTATTCCTTTATGCAGAGGTGGCGTAATAACATGCCCTTGCTCCACGATAAATACATTGCTGCTGGAGCCTTCGTTAATCCAGCCCTCTTTCTGCAATAGCGCTTCAGCCGCTCCCGCTTCATGCGCCTGTCGCATTGCCAAAATATTCGCCAACAGGCCATTGGCTTTAATATCGCAACGTTGCCAGCGCAGATCATCGGTTACGATGACACGAGCGCCTTCAATCACCTCAGGGCCGGTTTCATAAATAGGCGCTATCGGCTGACAGCACGCAAACACCGTAGGCGTGATATCTGCTGTTACCGCGTGGCTACGCTTACCTGCGTTACCGCGCGTAATCTGCACATAGACAGACACGTTTCCACCGCCGTTTTGAGCCACAAGCTTATTGAGCGCTTCATCGAGGTTATCACTGTGAGGGATTTGCAGTGCATCAAGGCTGTGCGCCAGACGCGCTAAATGCTCCTCAAGACGAAAACCAACACCTTGATAAAAAGGGATAACCTCATACACGCTATCACCAAACAGAAAACCACGATCAAAGACCGATACTTTCGCTTGATCAGCGGGCAGAAATGCACCGTCCAGATAGACGATTTCCATAGTGCAGCCCTCATAAATAAAAACGCCCACATCATACGATGTGGGCATCTAAGAGCAAAATCAATAAGGGATTTAACTTAGCCGATCAGATTAATGAAGAACAGCATGATCGAGTGCCAGATCTTTTTCAGCAGGCCACCTTCAGATACATCTTCCAGTGCGATCAATGGGACCGCAGACACCTCTTCACCATTTAGCATCACGCGCACAACACCGTAGTTCTCGCCTGCAACCACCGGCGCTTTGATGACTTTATCCACATCCAGTGTTGCTTCTAGCTGATCAGCCTGGCCACGAGGGATAGTGACTGAAAGCTCACTACCAAGGCCTAAGCGCACGCTATCTTGCAAACCACCCCAAACCTGAGCTGAGTTTAATACCTCATCAGCATTGTAAAGCTTGTGAGTACGGTAGTAACGGAAGGCATACGCCAAGATTTTTTGGCTCTCTTGGGCACGTGCTTCCTCGCTAGAGGTGCCCATCACAACCGAGATAAGACGCATACCATCACGCTTGGCAGACGCGACAAGGCAGTAACCCGCCTCTTCAGTATGGCCTGTTTTGATACCATCAACCGTACGGTCACGCCACAGCAACTTGTTGCGGTTTGGCTGACGAATCTTGTTATACGTAAAGTACTTCTCAGAATAGATACCGTAGTGTTGTGGGAACTGCTGAATAATCGCTTTGGCTAGGATTGCCATATCAGCCGCCGATGAGTAGTGATCTTCCGCTGGCAAACCCGTTGCGTTAGCAAAGTGAGTGTTTGTCATACCCAGCAGCTGAGCATGCTGGTTCATGAGGTCTGCAAAAGCTGACTCACTACCCGCAATATGCTCTGCCACAGCAACCGATGCATCGTTACCTGACTGAATGATGATACCTTTCAGAAGATCCCCAAGCTTGACCTGAGTACCCTCTTTAATAAACATGCGCGAACCCGGCGTGCGCCATGCTTTTTCGCTCACCAGTACCAGATCCTCTTCGCTGACGTTGCCTTTCGTTAGCTCATACTCAACGATATAGCTGGTCATCATCTTCGTTAAGCTGGCTGGCGCAAAACGCTCATCCGCTTTTTCATCAAGAATGACTTTGCCAGTATCAGCATCCATTACAAGGTACGAGCGCGCAGCAACAGTAGGCGCAGACGGAATGAGCGCAGTCGCCGCATGCAGATGCCCAGCAAACACGATTAAAAGGAAGAAACTCAACAAGGCAGAAGGCATTCGTTGCACAATAAATTCCTGATTCATTTACCAAAATTAGTTCAGATAGACGGCGCAATACGCGAAAAGTTCTACTCTACCGGCGTCATTGGGGTAAGTCCACCAGACGCGCGCCAGTGACACCCAACGTTGCTAAGCGCTTTAGTGTTTGCTCAATAAGCGGGTCGGATTTCAGCGGCCCCACATAGACACGATACAACAAACCTTGTGCCGCTTGCGTCGAAACAACTTTGCCAGGCAACGCCAGTTGCTGCTCAAGCCGCGCAGCTAAAGCCCGTGCATTGGCCTCATTGGAAAAAGCTCCCGCTTGAACGAACCGGCCCAACGTGGGCGCTGGTGTAGGCGGCTCTGCAGCTAATACTTGCTGGCTCGACTGCCAACGCGCAGGATCGATCGCCTCGACTTCAACCTGAGCCGTTCCCTGCGCAAGCATACCTAGCTTAGAAGCCGCGGCATAAGAGAGATCAATAATACGTCCGGGGTGAAACGGGCCACGATCATTAACGCGCACAATCACTTGACGACCGTTGGCAAGGTTAGTCACCTTGACAAACGTGGGTAGCGGCAACGATTTGTGAGCTGCACTCATCGCATACATGTCGTAACGCTCGCCGTTTGAAGTGAGGTGCCCATGGAACTTCTTACCGTACCAAGAGGCTCCGCCACGCTCTTTATAGCCAAGCGATGACGGCATGATGTGATAGGTTTTGCCAAGCACACGATAAGGGCTTTTGTTACCACCACGGCTCTTCGGCTCAACGCGAGGCACCGCGTCCTTTACATGTGACACATCTACAGGACTCTTAGGCCCATAGTCATGTTCAACGCTATAGCGACTCTTGGGCTTACTCGAACAACCCGCCAGCACAACGGCGATCAGTGTTACCAAAACTCCATAACGAACCATCTCTAACCTCCGCGATAAGCGTGTGCGACTGCTTGGCTAAGCTCATGTACCGCCATCGCGTAAAGTCGGCTGCGGTTATAGCGTGTAATGACGTAATAGTTGTTAAAACCTAGGTAATAGTCGGTTTTTTCGCCGCTGCGCATAGCCAACAAAACCGCCGGATCGTTGGCGATCTCACTCTGCTCAATGACGACTCCTTCAGCCAACCAGTGAGCCAGTGCACGGCTCGGCTTTAAACCCGTATTGATATCAGTGGGCTCGCCACGCGGCACCGTTACCGGTAACACGACTGGCTCACCCGAGGCCCAGCCATGCTGTTTGAAATAGTTCGCAACGCTGCCGATAGCATCGGTAGTATTGCGCCACATATCGCGCTTACCATCGCCGTCAAAGTCGATCGCATACGCTAAGAAACTTGAAGGAATAAACTGCCCATACCCCATGGCACCGGCATAGGAGCTTTTAAAGCTATCAATAGCTTTGCCCTCTTGAGCCGCGACGGTCATCAGGTCTTTCAACTGGCCACGAAAAAACTCACCACGACGCGGATAGTCGAACCCCAACGTAGCCAACGCATCCACCGCACGGTAGTTACCCATGATGCGACCATAATGGGTCTCGACGCCGATGATCGAGACGATCACCTCAGCAGGCACACCGTAGGTTGCTTCGGCTTTCTGCAATGCTGCAGCATTTTGTTGCCAAAAAGTCACACCACGACTGATCCGCTTCTTGGTCATAAAGATCTTGCGGTAGCCGCCCCAGTCTAGACGCTTCTCAGCAGGTCGGCTCATCGCATCGAGAATCGATTGTTGCTTTTTAGCCACCGATAGTACTTTCTCGACCTCTGTCTTCTCGATACCTTGAGAGACTAACGTATCCATCCAAGCTTTAGCTTCGGGGTGCTGCAGGTAGCTCGCTTGCGCGCCACTTGCAAAGGCCATCAATACACCAATCCACCATCCTGCTCTTTGCAACATCCTATTCATCCTTATTCGCACTAGCGTAATAGCATCTGTTTATGGGTATGCATCGACATCAAAATACCGAAACCCGCCATCAAGGTCACGATGGACGTACCACCGTAGCTCACCATCGGAAGCGGCACCCCAACAACAGGGAGCAGCCCGCTCACCATACCAATGTTGACAAAAACATAGACAAAAAACGTGAGCACGATACTGCCAGCAACTAATCGACCAAAGCAATCCTGAATCTGCGCAGCCATCCACAGCCCACGGCCGATGATCAAGATATACACCGCTAGCAGTAGGATGACACCGATCATGCCAAGCTCTTCGGCAATAACAGCGATAATAAAGTCAGTATGAGACTCGGGCAAAAAGTCGAGTTGCGACTGAGTGCCAGACAGCCAGCCTTTACCCCAAACACCACCCGAACCGATCGCCGTTTTCGATTGGATAATGTTCCAACCTGAACCCAGTGGGTCGCTTTCCGGGTCTAAGAACGTCAGTACACGTTGGCGCTGATAATCTTTCATAACCATCCAAAGGCCCGGCAACGCAGCCCCTGCTGCGCCCAATGCCGCAAAGATATAGCGCCAACGAATACCGGAGAACAACAGCACGAAAATGCCTGATGCAGCAATCAAAAGTGATGTACCGAGATCCGGCTGCTTCATGATCAGCACCGTAGGCAGGCCGATCATCACCAAGCTCCAGAAACAGTGCTTCAAGCTTGGTGGTAGCGGCCGCTTCGCAAGATAGGCAGCAATCATCAGCGGCAGAATCAGTTTCATAATTTCAGAGGGCTGGAAGCGAAAACCGGGTAAAGCCAACCAGCGCTGTGCTCCTTTTGCGCCAACCCCAAACAGTATTACACCAACGAGCAGCAGAACACCGACGCCATACACCCATGGTGCCCAGCGCGCCATTAGACGAGGGCTAAACTGAGCCAAAACCACTAGCGCCACGAAGCCCGCTCCCATGCGCACCGCCTGACGTGAGACGTAGGCCACATCTTTGCCAGATGCACTGTATAGAATAAACAAACCAAATCCACACAGCAGCGCCAATAGCGCCAACATCCAGCCATCAAGGTGAGTGTAGCTCCACCAACTAGGCTTACGTTGCAGGTGATGCCCAGACTCAGGCATCGAGCGTTCGAAATCCCGGCTACTCACTCGCCACCTCCGGTTTAGGCTCTAGATCATCACCTAACAGATATGCATCCATCACTTTGCGCGCCAACGGCGCAGCCGTGCTTGAGCCGCCTCCGCCATTCTCGACGATCACCGCTAAGGCAATTTTGGGATCTTCAGCGGGCGCGAAGGCGATAAAGAGCGCGTGGTCATGGAAACGCTTTTCAAGTTTATCTGCATCGTAGCGCTCATCTTGTTTGATACCAACGACCTGCGCAGTTCCCGTCTTACCGGCAATAGTGTATGGCGCATCAAGGCCGATCTTACGGGCAGTACCACGCTCGCCGTGTACCACTTCAACCATATTATCGACCGTTAAATCCCAAAACTCAGGGTGGTTAAGTTCAACATCTTTAGGATGCGATTGAGGGTTATCCAGCACCGGCATATTAAGCCCCACGCCACCGTCATCCAACGGTGTGCGCACGCCCTTCAACATTTTTGGCTGCACCCACTTACCACGGTTAGCCAACACAGCAGACGCTGTGGCTAGCTGCAATGGTGTAGCCACCAAGAACCCTTGCCCGATACTCAGGTTCAACGAATCACCGGGATACCAAGGTAAGCGACGCGTACGTTTTTTCCACTCACGAGACGGCAACACTGCGGGCAGCGCCTCTGGTAGGTCTAAACTGGTTACCTGACCAAAGCCAAAGCGGCCAAGGTAGTCAGACATATTATCAATACCCGTTTTGTAGCCAGCATCGTAGAACCAAACATCGCACGACTGCGCCATCGCCAGTTTCAGATCAACCTTGTTGCCGTGGCCACCACGTTTCCAGTCGCGATAACGACGCCCGCCCGGGCGTAGGCTATACCAGCCGGGATCACGCACAGTGTGGGTTTCAGGAACAGATTCACTGTCGATCGCCGCCAGCGCAGTAATCGGCTTCACAGTCGAACCCGGCGGATATCCGCCGCGCAAAGCACGGTTGAACAAAGGCAGATCTGGAGAGTCGCGTAAGCGGCTGTAGTCTTTTGTAGAGATGCCCGTAACAAATAGATTCGGGTCGTAACCGGGGGTCGAAACAAGCGCTAAGATATCACCCGTTTTCGGTTCAATAGCCACGATAGAGGCTTTCTCGCCTTGCAGCAGCTTTTCGGTAATCAGCTGTAAGCGCAGATCAATGGTGAGCTGCAGATCCTCACCCGGCACAGGATCAGTGCTCTCTAGGACACGCATCACGCGCCCACGGGCGTTCGTCTCCACCTTCTGCCAACCCACTTCGCCATGCAGGGTCGGCTCGTAGAACTTTTCGACACCCAGCTTGCCGATGTAGTGGGTAGCGGCGTAGTTATCTGGGTCTACCGCTGCAAGCTCACGCTGGTTAATCCGGCCAACGTAACCAAGTGCATGCACTAAGCTTTCGCCATAGGGGTAGTAGCGAATCAGGTTTGCTTCCACCTGCACACCGGGAAGGCGATGGTAGTTCACAGCGAGGCGTGCTATCTCCTCCTCAGTGAGGCGAAAACGCACCGGCACGCTCTCGTAAGGGCGACGGCGCTGCTTAAGACGCTTACGGAAGCGCTCAACCTCTTTATCTGTGATAGGGATCAGTTTACGCAGCTCTGCGAGTGTCGGTTCCAGCGCTTTACCCACCTCCTCTTTGAGGATGGTGACACTGTAGCTAGGCCGGTTATCGGCCAACAAAATGCCGTTGCGGTCGTAGATCAGACCCCGTGTTGGCGCCACGGGCTTGAGTTGCACGCGGTTGTTGTCCGACATAGCCGCGTAACGATCATGCTCGACCACCTGCAAATAGTACATCCGCCCCACTAGGACGCCGATCATTAGCAAGACAAACAGAAAAGCAAGCACGGCGCGAAAACGGAATGTGCGCCCCTCTTGATGGTGATCTTTAAAGCGTTCCGGTCGAGACATAGTTATTTATGGTAGGGGTGACCTTGATTGACGGTCCAAGCGCGATAAACCTGCTCAGCCAGCAGCACGCGCACTAAAGGGTGTGGCAAAGTTAATGGTGATAGCGACCACTTCTGGGTAGCGAGTGCGCTGCAACGTGGATCAAGCCCATCAGGCCCACCCACCAACAGCGCCACATTCTGGCCATCCATCTGCCAGCCGCTAAGGTGCTCAGCAAGATCTTCAGTCGACCAAGGTTTACCCAGCACCTCTAACGCCACAACGCGCTCGTTCTTACCGATCGCCGCGAGCATAGCATCGCCCTCTTGGCGAATCGCTTTCGCTTTGTCGCTGCTTTTGCCACGATGCCCCAAAGGTAGCTCCACGAGTTCAAGCGTCAGGTCGCGCGGTAAGCGCTTACTATACTCTTGATACCCCTGTTCAACCCACTTGGGCATTTTACCGCCAACAGCGAGTAAGCGAATTTTCATTAAGCTTGCTCCGCGCTTTGCTCATCATCCATTGGATCAAAGCGCCATAAGCGCTCTAGGTCATAGAAGCTGCGTGCGTCTGGCATCATCACGTGCAAAAGCACATCACCAAGATCAACCAGCACCCAGTCACCTACACCTTGACCTTCTGTACCGATAGGCTGCAGGCCTTCCTCTTTAACGTTGACCACAACCTCTTCGGCGATCGACATCACGTGGCGCTTGGATGTCCCGCAGGCGATCATCATGTAGTCCGTCACGCTCGATTTACCACGTACATCGATTACATCAATATCACGTGCTTTCATATCATCTAGTGCATTACGCACGATTTCGATCAGTTGCTCAGTTTGCATGTATTTTTCTTTACTCTTAAGTTGTTCTATAAAGCTGATTGTCATCGATGTAACGACGTACAGATTCTGGCAACAGGTATCTGGCAGACAACCCATCGTCAATCAGGTTCCTTATTTGTGTTGCTGATATCGCCAGCGGTGTTAGCTCATGAAAGCACACCACGCCCTGCGGGCGCGCCAGCAAAAGCGCTTTATCAGCCGTAATATGGCCATCCACCAGCGCCTTCAACGCATCACAAAAGTGCGCCTGATATCCGGGCCGAGCGACCACCAAAATATTGGCTAACGTCAGCAGTTCGCTAGCCCGAAACCATGTATGGAGTTTCAGGAACGCGTCCATCCCGACAATCATAATTAAAGGGGTATCTTCGCCATGCTGTTCACGCAGCTTTTCCAGAGTTAAAACTGTGTAGGAGTCATGGCTGGACTCAATTTCGAGCGCATTGCAGCCTAACGCAGGTTCGTCTGCAACCGCGTGTTGAACCATCGCTAAGCGGTGCTCAGCCGAAGAACCGGGTGATTCTCGATGCACCGGTACTTTGGCAGGCACAAGGTTAACCTTTGGAACATTCAGCCATTGCTGGATCTCTAGCGCCGTGCGCAAGTGGCCATGATGGATAGGATCAAAGGTCCCACCCATCATTACGTAAGGGCTTTTCATCCGTTACTTACGCACGTGCCCATCACCAAGAACGACATACTTTTGCGAGGTCAAACCCTCCAGCCCAACAGGGCCGCGAGCATGAATCTTATCAGTCGAGATACCGATTTCAGCACCTAAACCGTACTCAAATCCATCTGCAAAGCGTGTCGATGCGTTAATCATCACCGAGCTGGAATCCACCTCACGCAGGAAGCGACGCGACAGCGTATAGTTTTCTGTCACGATGGCATCCGTATGGTGAGAGCCATAGGCATTGATATGGCTAATCGCCTCATCCATGTCAGCAACGACTTTAATCGACAGGATCGGAGCAAGATATTCTGTGCTCCAGTCCTCTTCAGTCGCGGCATTGATCGTTGGTAAGTGCTCACGTGTCTTCTCACAGCCACGCAACTCCACACCCGCTGTCGCAAAGCCCACCGCTAACTCAGCCAAAGCCTCCGCAGCGGCTGCTTCGTGTACCAATAACGTTTCCATGGTGTTACACGTACCGTAGCGATGAGTTTTCGCGTTGAGGGCGATATTAACCGCCTTCGACATATCAGCCTGCGCATCAATGTAGACGTGGCAGATACCATCCAAATGTTTGATAACTGTCACCTTAGCATCGCGGCTAATACGCTCGATTAGGCCCTTACCGCCGCGCGGCACGATCACATCAACATACTCAGGCATCGTAATCAACTGGCCCACCGCTGCACGGTCCGTTGTCTCAACAACTTGTACCGTTTCAGCAGGTAAATCCGCCGCTTCCAAACCTTGCGCGATGCACGCTGCAACCGCTTGGTTGGAGTGGATCGCTTCAGAACCACCACGCAAGATCGTTGCATTACCCGACTTCAAACAAAGGCTTGCGGCTTCGACCGTCACATTCGGGCGTGATTCGTAAATGATACCGATGACGCCCAACGGCACGCGCATCTTACCCACTTGAATGCCAGAGGGGAGATAGTTCATGTCGGTAATACCGCCCACCGGGTCGGGCAATGCCGCAACCTGCTTCAACCCTTCGATCATGCCATCGATCGTCGCGGGCTTAAGCTCAAGGCGGTCCAACATTGCTGCGTCCAAACCATTCGCTGCACCCGCAGCTAGGTCTTTCGCATTCGCCTCAATCAGTGCGGGGCGGTTAGCATCCAGTGCTGCAGCCATTGCCAGCAGCGCTTGGTTCTTTTGGCCCGAGTCCGCACGAGCGATCAGCCGAGCCGCACGACGTGCCTGCTGACCCAACTTAACCATGTATTCTTCGACGTTCATTTCTCACCCTTCCACATTCAGTGAACCCAACATTATACAATGCTATTTGTGCGCGGTCATGAATTGCGCACAGAGAGTAACGATCTGTGGCGGTTGCTGGTATGATTCGCGGAATATCTGCCCTGATTCCAACCAAGCGGACCTCTATGCGCGCAAACACCAAACTCAAGACCCTACGCCCGTTACTGGTAACGGCCGCGATCCTTCTCTGTGGCTGGATAATGGTTAGTGTTTTCCTTAGTTTGATGGCAGATAAAACGATTCAAACCCAAACTCAGCATGCCGGCGAGCATATCGCGCGCCAAACTGCGATCTCGATTCAGCCCTACATTATTGCTGAAGATAAAATCAGTCTGAATTTCTATCTCTCCAATCTCCTTGAGATCCCATGGATTAGCGGTGCTGAGGTGATCGACGAAAACAACCAACGTTTGGCTCAAGCGGGTGACACCTCCCCTCAAACAATTGAAGTCACCCTTGGCGGAGCAAGCCTGAGTATTGGCACGCTTACCGTCCACCTTGACCCATCCAATGTGCGCGGGCAAACGGAGCGCTTGCTAATGCAAGCTGCGCTGCTCTCTTTGGTATCGATTGTCATTGCACTTATCGCACTGTGGTGGCTGCTAAAGCGCCAACCGGAAGCAACTCTTGAGCAGATAGAAACAAGCGCGCCGCAACATGCTGAAAAACTGTCCGATTTAGAAGAAACGGCGCTTGAAGCCGAAGCCGAAGCCGAAGCCGAAGCCGAAGCCGAAGCCGAAGCCGAAGATCAGCCTGAGCCATCGCCATTTGAAGCTCAACCACAGAACACCGCTGTGGATAACCATGATCTGATCGACCTGCTAAAACCTGAGTCCTTGCCAGCAATGCCACAGTTCACGCCCTCGCTTGGCGACCCTGAGCCCAAAGCGGAGCAACCCGAGATCACGCTGGAGCCCGCTCCTCAGTTAGCACCGAAGCAATCAACAGCACCCGCTGACCAGCCCAATCCGCTGCGGGTACATGAAAAAGCTCGCCAAGAGGAGCAGCTTGACCTTTACTCACTGGAACATGAACTGGAGCTCAGTATCGCGCCAGAGGAAGCTTCCTACCTGTTCTTGGTTGATGCCACAACCGGTCACGCTGACTATGTCGAACCGGAAGAGCACGAATACCTGCTACAAAGCTATGAAGCGCTCATGCGCAAGGTGGCTTCCATCTATGGTGGCCGCTTAGAAGTCACCGCCAGCGGCGACCTACAACTGTTCTTTGATGAACAAAGCGCCGACGACAGCCACGGCATCCACGGCCTGTGCGCAGCCAAGCTATATACGTTGCTTTATCGCGCTTTTAATCAGCAGCGCATCCGCGCCTTTAAGCCGGTACTTAATCTGCATATGGCGATCGTGCGCGGCAGCCGCGAAAAGATAAACCGCATCAAAGAGGAAGCGCTCTTCCTAACGCGCACCACACAATCCAACGATCTGATCAGCCACACAGCATTAACCGAAGCGAAGAAACTGAAGTCCACACTGTTATCTGGTGCAGAAGTTCGCCGCGAGGATGAAGATAAAGTCCTGATTATGTCGCTAGGCCAAACTTATCAGGATCTTCTCAAGAAACAGGCGGGCCATATACTCAATCGTAAAGAGAAAGCAGCAACGCCCAAAGATTAAGGTATAAAAGCGTCATCTTGCCGTCACAAATTAACGGCAAGATGAGCACTATCGGATGTTGGAGCTGCAGGCAGGACGCCAAGTCAGCAAGGACAGCCAAAGGATGGCTGCAAGGAAGCCCGTTTGCACAACCGGCTGATACTAGCTATCAGCCGGTTGCTCCTCACCCATCACTTCCAGACTATCCACACGTTGATAGCCGCGCGGTAGCTTGTTACCCCGGCGGCCACGCTCACCTCGGTAGTGATCAAGATCAGCAGGTTTCAGCTTCAGATGCTGCTTACCAGCACTCACCTGCAAGGTTGCGCTTGGTGACAACAGGGCAAGTTGCGTTACCAACTCCTCACGTGCTGCAGCACGCACGGTAGGAATATTAATGATCTTATTGCCTTTACCCCGCGCAAGCTCCGGCAAATCCGCAACGGGGAACACCAACAAGCGCCCTTCATTCGTGACCGCGGCGAGTAACGCATCCGCATTGGTCACTGGGATAGGCGGCAATACCTGTGCTTTTTTCGGTAACGTCAGTGCCGCTTTACCGTTCTTTGTCTTGCTGGTTAGATCGTTGATCGTGGTGACAAAGCCGTAGCCGGCATCCGATGCGACCAGCACTTTATCCGACAGCTTACCCGATACCGCAGCGTCAATCGTCGCACCTTTCGCAAGGGTGATTTTACCGGTTACCGGCTCCCCCTGACCGCGCGCAGAGGGCAGTTGATGGGTTTCCAATGTGAAGCTACGGCCGGTGGAGTCAAGCAGGATCATCGGCTGGTTCATACGCCCTTGGCAGGCCAGCTTAAAACCATCTCCTGATTTATAGTTCAACCCAGCGGCATCCACTTCATGGCCTTTAGCAACCCGCACCCAGCCCTGCTTAGAGATCACCATGGTGACCGGGTCGGCCGAGAGCAGATCCTTCTCACTGAAGGCTTGCGCTTCCTGACGTTCAACAATCGGGGAGCGGCGAGCATCGCCATATGTTTCGATGTCTTCGCGAATCTCTTTCTTGATCAAGGTACGCATACGCTGATCAGAACCTAGAATCAGCTCAAGACGCTTACGCTCCTCTTCTAGCTCATCCTGTTCTGATTTGATCTTAAACTCTTCCAGTTTAGCCAAGTGGCGCAGTTTAAGATCTAGAATGGCATCGGCTTGAATGGCGCTTAGCCCAAAGCGGTTCATCAGCTCGGCTTTAGGGTCGTCCTCGTAGCGAATGATCGCGATCACCTCATCAATATTGAGGTACGCCACCATCAAACCTTCGAGGATATGTAAGCGATCCATCACCTTATCGAGTCGGTGCTGCAGGCGGCGACGCACAACTTGTGTACGCCAGCTGAGCCACTCAGTGAGAATCTGACGCAGGTCCTTCACCTGTGGTCGACCATCTACACCGATCATGTTCATATTGACACGATAAGTGCGCTCCAAATCGGTGGAGGCAAATAGGTGCGCCATTAACTGCTCAACATCCACACGATTCGAGCGCGGCACAATCACCAAGCGCGTGGGATTCTCGTGGTCAGATTCATCCCGTAGGTCAGACACCATCGGCAGTTTTTTCTGCTGCATCTGCTGGGCAATCTGCTCCAGCACTTTAGCACCGGAGACTTGATAGGGCAGCGCCGTAATGACGATGTCGCTTTGCTCGCGTTGATAGACCGCACGCATTCTTACCGAGCCGCGCCCCGTCTCATAAAGCTTACGCAGATCGCTGCGTGAGGAGATGATCTCAGCATCGGTGGGCATATCCGGCCCGGGCACAAATTCACATAGCTCAGCTAGGTCCGCACGCGGATTCTCAAGCAGGTGGATACACGCCTGCCCCACTTCACGCAGGTTGTGCGGCGGGATATCGGTTGCCATACCAACAGCGATACCCGTACCGCCGTTGAGTAATACGTTGGGCAAACGCGAGGGTAGCGTTACCGGCTCAGATAGTGTGCCATCAAAGTTTGGCTGCCAATCAACGGTTCCCTGCCCCAACTCTTTCAGTAAAACTTCGGCGTACTTTGCCAACTTCGCTTCGGTGTAACGCATCGCGGCGAAGGATTTAGGATCATCCTGCGAGCCCCAGTTACCTTGCCCATCAATCAATGGGTAACGATAGCTAAACGGCTGCGCCATCAGCACCATCGCCTCATAACAGGCGCTATCACCGTGAGGATGATATTTACCCAACACATCGCCCACTGTGCGGGCAGATTTCTTATATTTTGCTGCCGCTTTAAGGCCCAGCTCCGACATAGCGTACACAATGCGGCGCTGCACCGGTTTCATGCCGTCACCGATATGCGGTAGTGCGCGATCCAAAATTACGTACATGGAGTAATCCAGATACGCTTTTTCGGTAAAGGCTTTTATCGACAGGCGCTCGATGCTGTCATCTACAATTAGTTCACTCATGTTTCTTTATCCGCCCGCCTATAGCTCCGCCAGATTACCTTTACTTTCTAACCAACTCTTACGATCTGCCGCCCGTTTCTTCGCCAACAGCATATCCAGCATTTCATGCGCATCGTCCTCTGCAGACACGGTAAGCTGCACTAAGCGGCGCGTATCAGGATCCATGGTTGTTTCGCGCAGTTGCATGGGGTTCATCTCGCCCAACCCTTTAAAGCGCTGTACGTTGATCTTCACATTTTTACGCTCGGCGCGCAGACGCTCCATCACCCCTTCGCGTTCGTCATCATCCAGGGCGTAGTAGACCTCTTTGCCAGCATCGATCCGATACAGCGGCGGCATCGCCACAAAGACGTGGCCGGCATCCACCAGCGGTTTAAAGTGGCGCAGAAACAGCGCACAGATCAGCGTCGCGATATGGGCGCCGTCAGAGTCAGCGTCGGCAAGAATGCAGATTTTGCCGTAGCGTAGACCATCTAGATCGGCGGACCCCGGCTCCACACCCACGGCGACAGAAATATCATGGATCTCTTGGGAGGAGAGAATCTGGCCAGAGTCCACCTCCCAGGTGTTCAGAATTTTACCGCGCAAGGGCATGATCGCTTGGAACTGCCGGTCGCGCGCTTGCTTAGCTGAACCGCCAGCAGAGTCACCCTCAACAAGGAATAGTTCAGAGCGCATCGCCTCAGAGCCTGCACAATCGGCAAGCTTACCCGGTAGCGCTGGCCCCTGAGTCACCTTCTTACGCACCACTTTTTTACTGGAGCGCAAACGGCGCTGTGCGTTGGCGATAACCGATTCGGCTAGCTTCTCGCCCTCCTCAACATGGCTGTTAAGCCACAACGAGAAAGCATCTTTTGTCACACCAGAGATAAAAGCCGCAATATGGCGGGAGGAGAGCCGCTCCTTCGTTTGTCCAGCAAACTGTGGGTCACGCATCTTCGCCGACAGAATATAAGCACAGCGCTCCCAAATATCATCACCCGTCAGCTTAACGCCGCGCGGCAATAGGTTGCGGAACTCGCAAAACTCCCGCATCGCCTCCAATAAACCGGTACGAAAACCATTAACATGCGTGCCGCCTTGCGCAGTGGGGATCAGGTTCACAAAGCTTTCACACGCTAGCTCACCGCCCTCTGGCAACCACTGCACTGCCCACTCTACGGCATCTTCATCGCCCGTCAGAGCACCCACAAAAGGTTCAGCAGGTAGTGTTTCATAGACTTGCGTAAGGCCTTTTAAATACGCACTCAAGCCATCTTCGTAGTACCAAGTTTCTTGCTCTTTCTTACCGCTGCTCAGGTCGGTGAAAGTGACTTTAAGACCAGGGCACAGTACAGCTTTTGCTCTTAAGTTGTGCTTTAAGCGAGAAACACTGTATTTGGGCGAATCAAAATATTGCGGGTCAGGAAGAAAGCGCACGCTCGTACCGCTGGCACGTTTGCCGCAGGTGTCGACCACTTCCAAGTCGGATACCTTTTCACCATCAGCAAAGGCGATCTGGTAGACCTTTCCTTCGCGCTTAATCTGTACTTCAAGTAACTTCGACAACGCATTAACAACGGACACCCCAACCCCATGTAAACCACCGGAGAAGCTGTAGTTATCGTTGTTAAATTTACCCCCTGCGTGGAGCCGTGTAAGGATCAGCTCAACACCACTCACCCCCTCTTCTGGGTGGATATCAACAGGCATTCCGCGGCCATCATCAGATACCGTTAGCGCGCCATCTTTGTGCAGCGTAACGTCGATCTGCTTGGCGTGGCCCGCTAAAGCTTCATCGACTGAGTTGTCGATCACTTCCTGAGCTAGGTGGTTTGGGCGATCCGTTTCGGTATACATGCCCGGGCGGCGCTTGACGGGGTCTAACCCGCTGAGCACCTCAATCGCGTCTGCATTATATTGCGTCGACATGGATGGAAATTTCCTGTAGCTAAAACGTTGTCGATTCTATGATTTACTGACTGGCAGCAAGCTCAGTCGCCGGTGGCAGCGCCACCGTGCCGCGGCCAAACGCCACAATGGCTGGCATAAGATCCTCAAAGCGATCAAAGCCATGACTGCCTCCACGCTGTACAAACTGCTCTGCACCGTCCAGATACTCCGCACCTTCACGATAATCGAGCGTTTCATCTGCCGTTTGGGTCAGCAGCAAAAACCGCTCATGCTGTGTAATGCATGGTAGCGCCAGCGCTTCTAGCTGGTGGAGATGCGTGGGGGTTAATGTGTAACGCTCGTGGGTGTAGAGATTTTCATTTTCTCCCAACCAATCAGCCAGTAGACGATGTGGATAGATCGCTGGATTCACCAGTACCGCACGGCACTGTTTATATCGTTCAGTTAACCAAATACTGTAGAACCCACCTAGTGAGCTACCCACCAATGTTACTTTCTGGCCGGGCACCTCTTCAATCAGCGCCTCAACACTGGCAACCGCTTCACTCGGCCAGTGGGATAGCGCAGGCACGCGATAGTCGATATCTGGGTGCTGGGCAGCCAAGTACTGCCCTAACAAGCGTGCTTTGATAGAGTCAGGCGAGCTATTAAAGCCGTGCACGTAGATGATCATGTGGCGTGACATACTGGTTATCCTTACAGCATTTTAACTGAAAACTACCGAAGCTCTTGGCACGATGCAAGCCCAGATAACGCTAGACGAGTGGGACGCGCTCCACCGCGCTCTTGAAGCAACCGTTTGAGTCTAGTTCAAACCAGCGATAGGCGGGAAGAGATGCATCACCACGAAGCTCAATCTGCGGTGTTGCTTGGAAGCTCACAAATTGTGCGGCAGTGGCTGGCGTAGAGATCAGCTGAGCCTCGGCCAGTGCCAATTCATGGGCTTGATGTAAGTGCCCACATACAACTAATTTCAGTGCATTGCTGGCGTAACGTTCAACGATGGAGAGAAATTCAGTACTGTTACCCAAGCGAATCTCATCTTGCCAACGGCTACCTACCGGTAGCGGCGGGTGGTGCAGCGCCACCATCTGAAAGGGCGCTTTTGGGGCCTGCAAAAAGTTTGCTAGCCGCTCCAATTCGGCGTCTGCAAGTGAGCCGCTACCCACACCATCGGGTTGGCTTGTGGAGTCGAGCAGCAAAATATCCCACGGTGCCATAATAAGCCGCTGCTGAGCAAGCTCAGTAAAGCGCTGCATCTTGCTAGCATCGTCATGATTGCCCGGCAGCCAGCAACGCTGCTTAGCAAGATGGCGGGTTGCCATTTCAATCCGCTGATAGGCACTCTCGTAGCCGTGATGGGCTAAATCCCCTGTCATCAACAACAGATCGCAATCAGCATGTTCCTCTCTAATGGCGGCCAGTACCGCATTAAAGCGCACCTCTGGATCGACGCCATTGTGAAATGTATCAGGCGTTTCTTGGAGGTGAAAGTCGGTAATTTGAATGAGTTTCATGACGCAGGATAGGCCAGATAAATAGGCTCGTGATGCTGCCCATAGCGCAGACAGTGGCTAAGCCATTCACCTAAGTAATGGTTCAACTGCGCTTTTTCATCCGGTTGAAACATCTGATGATTCGGATAGCTATACGCACCTGAAAACTGGCGCCGTTCGGTGTGGATAACTTCCGCCATGCCTGCATCGTGGTAAAGACGTACCAACAGTGTTGGTGCATCAAGCCAGGGTGTGGCTGCACTGCTTTGTGAGACTCGCAGCGTCGTTGTATAGGTAAAACGCTCCATGACCTCGATGCGTACCGCAGACTGCTGCTCTTGTGAGCTGATCGAGAACTCACGCGCATCCTGATGTTCTAGGTCGGGCATCAGTTTATTCACACGTGCGTAGTTTGCCTCGCAGATCGACATCTGCCGCGTAAGATCCGGAACGTATTTGCGCCTCATCAAGTTAGCTCCACTCGCGAATCAAGCGCTCGCGGTGCAACTGCAGCCATTGCAGAGCGATAATAGCAGGAGCGTTATCAATAACTCCCTGCGATAACATCGCGAACACTTCTGCCGTCTTAAACTGATGAACCTTGATATCCTCGCCCTCCTCTTCAAGCCCGTGACAGCCGCCTAAAACAGCCGCATCCACTTGAGCACAGAAGATATCAATATACTCACGCGCACCACCGGGGCTTGGACTAAAGCGATAGAGATGCTCGATTCTCTCAATCTCAGCGCCAGCTTCTTCGATGCTCTCGCGGCGGGCCACGCCTTCTAACGTCTCCCCCTCATCCACAACACCTGCAACCAGCTCCAGCAACCAAGGACTATGCGGATGATCAATCGTGCCAATACGAAACTGTTCCACCAGCACCACAACATCCTGTCGCGGATCAAACAGCAACACACACACGGCATCGGGGCGCCAAAACAGATCGCGTTTAATCGTGATCTTGCCGCCCTCAAATTTTGGTAAAGTGATTTCAAGCTCTCGCATCTGATAGAAGCTTTCGCAAATCACCTCGTCACGCTCAATCTGCAGATCGTTATTGCAGAATTGAGGCTGCCAACTCTTTTGCATAGGTCCTCCTTAAGAGTGAGAAAATATACCACGGCACTGGCGAACCCTATGGTATTATTTATAATCTATAAATATATATTTATTCGATAATAGAATATGAAAACAACGCTTCGGCGCGGCAAAATAGACGATATCTTAGCCACGCAACCAATGGTTCGCTGGCTACAGCACTACGATAGCAGCAGCCTCTTCAATGATCTGATGGCTGGTATCGTTGTGGCTATTCTAATCATCCCTCAAGGTATGGCGTATGCGTTGCTGGCAGGCATGCCTGCAGAATATGGGCTTTATGCCAGCATGCTGCCACTGTTCTGTTATGCACTGCTAGGCAGCAGCCGCTCCCTTGCGGTAGGCCCGGTTGCGATCGCATCCCTGATGGTGACATCCGCACTCAGCGAGTTCGCTGCACCAGGTTCTGCGGCTTATATCCAAGCGGCTATCAATCTCGCCTTGCTGGTTGGGCTGTTCCTATTCCTGATGCACCTGCTAAAGCTCGGCAGTATCGTGAACTTTATGAGCCACTCTGTCATATCTGGGTTTACCAGCGCGGCTGCCGTGATCATTGCACTCAGCCAGCTCAAACATCTACTCGGATTAGAGATTGAACGGGGCGACTTTCTCGCTTCGCTAACCCAAACAGCCAATACACTGCCGAACTCCGATGCTGATACGCTCTTGGTGGGCATCAGTTCGATTATGGTGCTGCTCATCACCAAAAAGCCACTGTGCTGTTTGCTCAAGCGCGCAGCAGCGCCAAGCTGGTTAGCCGAAGCCGTTTGCAAGGGCGGGCCGATGTTCGCCATCATTGCAGGTATGGTGCTGGTCACGTGGCTGGATAGCGCGTCAGTGGCGATTGTGGGTGAAATACCGAGTGGCATCCCCGCTCTCAGTTTAAACTTCATCAACCCAACTTTATGGCAAGATCTATGGATGCCCGCGCTGCTTATCGCGCTGATTGGTTACGTGGAGAGCGTATCAGTGGGTACCGCGCTGGCCAGTAAACGCCGCGAACGCATCGACCCAAACCGAGAACTCCTTGCACTGGGGGCAGCTAATATTGGTGCAGCCGTTAGCGGCACGTTTCCGGTTGCTGGGGGCTTTGGCCGCTCGATGGTTAACTTTAGCGCAGGTGCACAAACAACAATCGCCTCGTTGATCACGGCGGTGCTCGTTGCTCTGGTCGTTGCATTTTTCACGCCGCTGCTCACCAACCTACCCACCGCAACACTGGCCGCAATTATCTTACTGGCGGTCTTGCCGCTGATCGATATCAGCAGTTTGCGCCAAGCGTGGCGCTATAACAAAGGCGACGCGCTAACGCTGGTCGCCACCTTTATTGCGGTGCTCTTACTGGGCGTAGAGCTGGGCATTGTATTGGGTATTGCGCTCTCGATCGCGATCCTACTTAAACGTACGAGCCAACCACATATCGCGATCATTGGCCGCGTGGGCGCATCGGAGCATTTTCGTAACATTGAGCGCCATGATGTTTCCACTCACCCTGATATTCTGATTCTGCGTGTTGATGAGAGCTTATTTTTCGCGAACACACGCTATGTCGAGCAGTTTATTCTGGCGCACATCGCCCAGCACCCAAACATCCGACACACCCTAATCAACTGTGCGGCTGTGAATGATATCGATGCCAGCGCGCTTGAGACCCTCGAAAACCTTAGCCATCAACTGCACAGCGAAGGGATCTGCTTACATTTCTCAGAGATTAAAGGTCCGGTAATGGACCGTTTGGAGCGGGTAAAATTTGCCGATCACCTAGCCTGTGGCGAGATCTTCTTCACCACAGATGAGGGCGTCAGACAGCTTGAAACGCAGTGTTAACTCTGTAGGCACGGCACCTATTGCCGTACCTCGCTAAGAGAGGCGAACTTTGCGGCGGCGCGAAATAAATAAGGTGTTGCCGCCCTCTTTCTTTGCTTGCTTCTTCGCCTCAGCAGCAAGCTCGGCCACTTCATGGTAGCTTTCACAGGCGTAAGGGTCTGGAAAAACAATACCAATCGCGAGACTCAATATCTGGTGGAAGCTACGCTCTTGGGCACGATTCACCGCCCAAATCCCCCCCTCTTGCAACTCTTTTGGCGCATAATACTCCCGCACCTCATCAGCGAACTCATCAAGGATCTGCTGGCAGCGCGCGGCATAATCAAGGCACCCAAAAATCACCACGAAGTCATCCCCACCGATATGCCCCACAAAACAGTCACTCGAGGTAATACAGCGCTTAATGATCCGCCCTAATAGCTGAATAACCTGATCACCCTTGGCGTAACCGTAGTAGTCATTGAAGGGCTTAAAGTCATTGAGATCAAAATAGGCAACCCGAAACTCCAGCGCTTGCTTTAAGCGGCGATCGATCTCTCGATTGATCGGTACATTCCCAGGCAGCAACGTGAGTGGGTTTGAGTAGGTAGCGTTTTGAATCTTGAGATCAGTAATACGCTTGAGCAGGTCACGCAAACTACCAACACCAAGGTAGACGCCATCTTGCACAATGATAATTTCGCTAGTCAGGTGCGCAGTATCTTGGTTCGTTAACTGATAGGACACCTTAGATAGCCCAACATAGCTCTCCACCACCAGCATATCTTGTGACATCACACTGGATGCCGGTTTTTTCTCGTAGAGCGCCCGACCATATTGGGCGGAGAACAGCTCTAACAAGTCTTGGCGGCGCACAATCCCTACAGGTATCCCGTTGTTCAAAACCGGTACTGCATCGAGCTCGGGCGTCTTTTTAAAGAGCCGATCAACCTCGTGCAGCATCTGCGTTTCGTTCACAGCTGGCATGGTGCGACAGAGCGAAAGCACCGTTTCGTCCTCGCTCATGCGGGTCTTCTCCTCCATGCGGCGCGCACGATTGGAGAGAAAATCGCTGTGAAAACGGCTGGGCTCCGGATGCGGCTTACCGAGCAGAAAACCCTGCCCGCGGCTGACTCCCAGCTCAATGAGCGTATCTAGCTCCTCTTTCGTCTCAATCCCCTCAGCGATGAGTTCGCACTGCAACTTCTTCGCAATGGAGACAATCGCTAAGATGAACTCCCGCTTCACCATATCGCGATCAACGCCGCGCACAAAATGCTGATCGATCTTGACGCATTCAGGCTGCAACTCCGACCACATACGCAAGCCAGAATAGCCAACACCAAGGTCATCTATGGCCACCTGAAAGCCCATTTCACGGTAGTATTCCACCGCCGCTCTGGAGAGGCCAAAATGGTCGTAGGGTTGCTTTTCCGAGAGCTCAATAACAATACGCTCACGCTCGATCTGCATCTTTTCGAGCAGCGCTAACGTCATCCCTTTTTGATGGTCGGAGGAGGCCAACAGCGAAGCACTGATATTTAGGTACAGCTTGCCAGGCAGTTTGAGCGCGGCGAACCGACTCAATGCTTGGCTGCGGCATACCAGCTCAAGCTCATGTAGTCGCCCCATGGCGATGGCGGTCTGAAAGAGCGCATCAGGGGTGAATAACAGGCTATTTTCTGGGCCTCGGGACAACGCTTCATGCCCCACTGCATCGCCTGTTAAAAGGTCAAAGATCGGCTGAAAGTAGGGCGTTATCGCTGCACTATCGATAATCTGCGACAACACCTGTTCTGCTTCGGACAACGAGCGAGCTTCTTGAAGTAACGGCATTTTACTGAGCGATAAACAAGCTTAGGATTGGTTAGATTATGTTCAAATAATGACAAAAAGATGACAGCAGATAGGCTACTGTCGTTTACCTCTAACCGATGTCCGAATCAAACTCAACGTCTAGTAATGACAGCACCTCGTCAAACGGCGCTGGTCGGGCGAGCAGGTAACCCTGCCCCATTTCACAGCGGTTTTCACGCAAAAACGCCAACTGCTCTTGCGTTTCAATTCCTTCCGCCACCACCTTGAGGCCAAGCTTATGCGCCATAGCGACGACCGCAGCGGTGATCTCCATATCGTTTTTGTCATGGGGAATATCGCGTACGAAAGATGCATCAACCTTTAGTTGATCAAAAGGTAGCGCCTTTAGGTAACCCAGCGACGAATAGCCAGTACCAAAATCATCAATCGCCAGTGATACACCTAGCTCTTTTAAACGGTCCAACGTAGAGCGTACTAACTCGACATCATCCATTAACATCGACTCGGTGATCTCAAGCTCAAGATTAGCCGCAGGAAAGCCGCTTTGTTTTAACGCATTATCAACCTTCACCAGCAATTGCGGATCAAAAAACTGCCGCATTGAGAGGTTCACCGCCACACTGATGTTATGGCCACCCCGCAATAGCCGCTGACCATCGGCGCACGCTTGCTGCAAGATCCAATCGCCTAATTCAACGATCAGACCTAGCTCTTCAGCCATGGGAATAAACTCAGAGGGTGGGATGCGGCCGCGCTTTGGATGCTCCCAACGTACCAGGGCTTCAAGACATACAGGCTGCAACTCACTGAGAATATTCCATTGGGGCTGGTAGTGAAGACAGAACTCATCATTCTCTAATGCGCGGCGCAACTGCTGCTCCATCTCAACACGATGAAGTACCTCTTCGTTCATCTCCGGCGTAAAGAACTGATAGTTATTGCGGCCCTCATGTTTGGCACGATACATAGCAAGATCAGCGTTTTTCATCAAAACAGACCAGTCGTCACCGTCCAAAGGAGCTAATGTAATCCCCAGCGAGACCGTCACATCGACCTCAGTATTACCCAGATAGATGGGCTGACATAGCGCTTTAAGAAGCTTGTCTGCGACCACTTGCGCCTCTTTAGGCCCGCTCACATCTGGCAATAGCGCAATAAATTCATCGCCACCAAGGCGGGCAATGAAATCGGAGTTACGCAGTACGTAGCGTAAACGGTCTGCAACCGTTTGTAGCAGCCTATCCCCTACATCATGCCCTAGCGTATCGTTAACCTGCTTAAAGTTATCGAGATCAAGATAGAAGAGCGCAAATAGGGTATCTCGACGGGCAGCTTTTTTAAGCTCGCTTTCAAGCTGCTCACGGAACAACCGGCGGTTCCCCAAGCGCGTTAGTGGGTCATAGAACGCGAGCTGCTCGATCTGCTCCTGCGTTTTCTTCTGGGCAGAAATATCTTCGCTCACACCGATATAGTGCGTGATATTCCCCGACTCATCTAAGATGGGTGAGATCGACAGCATCGACCAATAAGGTTGACCCGATTTCGTCTTGTTGCGTATTTCACCGTGCCAATCATGACCTGCTTTGATCGTTTTCCACATATCTTTGTAGAAATCGCCTTCCATCTCGCCGGCGTTAAGCACCGCTGGTGTTAATCCTCGGACCTCATCAAGGCTGTATCCTGTGACCTCAGTGAACTCTTCGTTCACATACTCAATGGTGCCGTGAGCATCGGTAATCAGCACCATAGTCGGACTTTGCTCAACGGCGCGCGAAAGTTTCTGCAGATCGCCCTCTACCTGCTTGCGCTCAAGCGCTAAGCTCACCAAACGCCCCGCCTGCTCCATACGCGAAAGATCATCGCTGTTTGGTGAGCGTGGAGTCTCGTGGTAGATGGTAAAGATCGCCACCACTGCGCCACTAGAGCCAATAACCGGATGCGACCACACCGCACCAATGTTCGCTTTGTGGGCCAGCTCAACATAGGGTGCCCAGTATGGATGGCTATTTACATCATCCACAATGACCTGCTTACCCGTCGCAGCCGCCGTACCACAAGACCCAACGCCCACACCAAATTCGAGTCCATTGATCGCTTCATTGTAGAAATCAGGGAGGCTTGGCGCTGCGCCATGCATCAAACGGCGCTTTTCACGATCGATCAATAGAACTGAACAGCGGCTATCAGGACACACCTTTTCAAAACTACGTGTCACTTCTAGGAGGATTGCAGGCAGTGCTACGCCGCGAATAATCATATCGAGAATACGATTACTCTGCTTCAACAACGCATTCTCGTAATAGCGGCCTGTGATATCCCGATCAATCCCCAGCAAACCCACAATTTCACCACGACTATTACGCAAAGGTGTTTTCACACTCTCAAAGAGAAACGGCTCACCTTCTCCATTGTGAAGCCATGTTTCACGACAAAGTGTTTTCTCTTTTTTGTAAACTTCTTGATCTTGCTCGACGATCATCTCTACTGGCGTATCAGCAAACACGCGCCCTACCATCTCTCCAACGGTCGAACTATAGGTACGCCCTGTGAAATTAACAAACGCCTGATTGCACTCAATATACTGACCACGCCGATTCTTGGCATAGATAAGATCGGGGTTACTATTGAGAAGCATACGCAACAGCATCGCTTCATCCATTCCAGACAACGAGTTGCGGTGTAAAATGGAGGAGCCTGGTCGGAATAAGAAGAAATAGGCTAGCCAAGCTAGAACGGCAAGCGCAGGTAAAAGTGATAGATATAACAGCGTTGATAGCGGCGCGTCCGCCTGCTTAATTTCCGCGCTCTGTGGTATCTGATGAAGCTCGATACCAAAACGATCCATGGCTAGTTTGTTAAAAACAGCATGGCTAGCTTGATCATTGAGATACGGTAACTCGCTTGGGGCAGTACCACGCATAATGCGCTTAATGTAGCCTGCCACCAGCCTACCGCGTGGTTCTGCACTCTCGGCGTAACCACCTACCGCTCCCTGCTCAACCAGCCGAACGTCCGTTGTGTAAACCGGATGATCTCCTATATTTAGCAGAGTGAGCATCGCTGCTGGCGATAGACGCGACACTTGATTTCGCCCACCTGCTGAAGTCGAGACAATAACGCCCAACTCATCCAGCCCCGACGTGTGTCTAGGCAACTGCCTCACGTCCCACTGAGATAAGAACTCAACATGTAGCGGCCGCGCCAATAAAGCTTCTGCCGACGCAGTGCGCTGTTGCTCTAGGGCGACCTGCGCGCTGCCATCACCTACCACCAGCATATGGGAGCTATCAGGGTGCAGTTTAGCCGCTAATTCAATCGTTCGCGCCAGTGGATCTAACGAGATAACCCCAGTTAGCAATGCATCTTGGCGCACTTGCTGTTCATCTATCTGCCCGGCAAACACCCCCGCTAGAATCGCAGGCGTACCTGCAAAAAGAGTGTCACGATGCCGCTGGAAAAACTCAAAAGCGGGTATACCGTTCAACACGATGACAGCGGGATTGGCGAGATTTTTTTGATTTATCTCCTGCAACAGCAGTGGTGATGTCACTTCGCTACTGTAATGATTGCTATCGAGACTAATCGTTCTCAGCTCCGGGAACAGGTCGCTGGCGGCGCTCAGTCCATTATGCAAACCCGCTAAAAACTGCTCAGACTGAGCAACCCCTGTATGGTAAGAGTCGATAACAAGGACGAAGTTATCCTCTTCAGAGACGGATTGCCCTGTGGCTGAAAAAGCGAAAAGCGCACTACAGCAGACAATGAGTTGGACAAATTTCCCGAACACTAAACGCATACACTCTCATCGTTAAAAACAGATAGACCTTAAAATACTTTAGTTGCTAATTAACGACGATACCAAGCAAGCTAGTGCGCAAAGCTGCGCAGCGCTTGAATCTCTTCCTTCCATAAAGTCTCGTCAATCGTTTCTAAAACTAAAGGAATGCCACGGAAGCGATCATCTTGCATGATGTACTGGAAAACGGGCCAGCCAATCTCACCTTGGCCAAGACTTTGGTGACGATCCACACGGCTTCCCTGCTCTACTTTGGCATCGTTCAAATGCATCGCGTACAAATAATCAAAGCCAACGATGTTTGCGAAGGAATCGAACGTCGCTTCACAATCAGCCTCCGTTCTCAAAGCGTAGCCTGCCGCGTGGATATGGCAAGTATCGATACACACCCCCACCCGACTTTGGTCATCAACTTGAGCAATAATGTGTGCTACTTGCTCAAAGCGATGGCCTAAATTACTTCCCTGCCCAGCCGTTGTTTCGATCAGTGCTTTAACCCCTGCTGTTGCCTCAAGCGCGAGGTTAATCGACTCCGCAATACGCGCCAAACACTCGCTCTCTGGGATTTTTCGCAGGTGACTACCCGGGTGGAAGTTCAAATAGCAAAGACCCAACTGCTCGCAGCGCTGCATCTCATCAATAAAAGCACGGCGGGATTTCTCTAACGCTTCGGCATCGGGATGGCCTAGATTGATCAGGTAACTATCGTGAGGGAGTATCTGCTCAGGCATAAAGCCAAGCTTCTCACAACGCTCCTTGAAAAGCTTGATACTACGACTGGTTAAGGGCTTAGCCTCCCAGCGGCGCTGATTTTTGGTAAATAGCGCAAAGGCGTTCGCCCCAAGCTCATGCGCATTGAGCGGAGCGTTCTCGACTCCGCCCGCGGCACTGACATGCGCACCAATAAAATAGGGTTTCAATGCCATTAGAGCTTACACGCACCGCCTAAGCAGTCATCAAAATCCATACTCTCTAACTCTTGGCGTTCAGCTTGAGCCGCTTGAATACGCGTAAACAGCTCCTGCTCCATGGCACTGCCTTGCTCTGCGTCTGCGCGCTGACAGATGGCAACCAAGGCGTTTAGCTCATCTAATGTAAAATCGTTCATAACTTTCCCCTACTTTCTATTGTATTAATTTTCGACCGCTTCGAGATGATCGATTAACAGCTGCACGGTGCGCTGCCCCCGAAACTCGTTTACATCTAGCTTGTACACAGCACGCACGCTCTGCACACTTTCATTGGGCCAAAGCATCATATCGGCGTTGAAGTGAATCGCATCAACGGTATAACCGGTGTCACGCTCCATCAGCACCATTTTAAGATGCTTTTGCCCCACGACTCGTTGCTGCACTAGCCGAAATTCACCATCAAAGAGCGGCTCAGGAAACTGATGCCCCCAAGGGCCTGCGTCGCGCAGCTGTTCAGCAAAAGCGAGTGTCATCTCATCGCCACGCAGCACACCATCAGTCTCGATGCGTTGCTCTAAGTCCTTATCCGATAGCGTTTGCCGCACGACACGGTCAAACGCTTGGCGAAACGCTTCGAGTTTATCTGCCTGCAGCGATAAGCCTGCCGCCATTGCATGGCCACCGAACTTGCTGATCAGGCCCGGATTGGATGCCGCAATCTGATCTAAAGCATCACGAATATGGAGCCCCGGAATCGAGCGGGCAGACCCTTTAATCTCTCCGTTGTCACCGGGCGCGAAGGCGATCACAGGGCGATGGGTACGCTCCTTAATACGGGACGCCAAAATACCCACGACGCCCTGGTGCCAGCTTTCATCGAAGAGGCAAAGCCCAACCGGCAGATTTTCGGTTTCGAGGCTCAGTTGGCCTAGCCACTGTAGCGCTTGCTGCTGCATATCTTGCTCAATGCCACGCCGCTCGAGATTGAGCGCATCGAGCGTTTGTGCAAGCTCGCGGGCATACTCTTCATCTTCCGCTAGTAAGCACTCAATGCCGATCGACATATCCTCTAGTCGGCCCGCCGCATTAAGCCGCGGCGCCAAAGCAAAACCCAGATCACTTGCCGTTAAGCGCTCACGGCGCCGCCCTGAGATCTCGATCAGCGCCAGAATTCCCGGCCGCGCCTGACCTGCCTTGATACGCTGCAAACCTTGATACACCAGCGTTCGATTGTTGTGCTCTAAGGCCACCACGTCCGCGACGGTACCCAGTGCCACTAAATCCAGCAGGTTGGCCAGATTGGGAACAGCGATCCCCTGCTGCTCGAACCATTGCTGCGCCATCAGCTCACGGCGCAGGGCGATCAGAATATAGAAGATGACGCCCACACCGCAGGTCGATTTAGCAGGGAAGCTGCAACCTGGCTGATTAGGGTTCACGATAGCAGCAGCCTCCGGTAGCTCACGCCCCGCCAAGTGGTGGTCAGTCACAATCACATCGATACCATGCTGCTTAGCATGAGCCACACCTTCGCAGCTGGATATACCATTATCAACCGTCACGATGAGATGGGGGCTTTGCGTGGCAGCAACATCGACGATTTCCGGGCTTAAGCCGTAACCGAACTCAAAGCGGTTGGGCACTAGATACTCGACATCACGGCAGCCCATCATACGCAGCCCGGTTATCGCAACGGCGGTACTTGTTGCGCCATCACAGTCAAAGTCACCTACTATCATGATGCGTTCACGCGCTTTGAGAGCACTCACCAAACGGGCAACAGCAACATCAACCCCTTTCATCTGAGAATCGGGAAGCAACTCCTTGAGATTGCGGCCCAACTGGTCAGTTGCGGTAATACCGCGCGCTGCATAGATACGTGCTAATGCAGAGGGCACTTCAGAAAAGATCGGCAGTTGAGTATCACTCACTTGCCGCCGTGTTATCGTCACCTGTTTCACGTATTGTCCTTGAAAACTCTGATCAGACAAAAAAGCCCGATAAAAATCGGGCTTTTTCACAGCTAAGCAACCATCGCTTAATCGTGCATGTGGCCAGCCATAAAGGCTTGTACTTGCGCGATATCGTTATCGATCACAGATACACGCTCCTCACGCTCAAAGAGGTCTGCCATATGTGGTGGTAATTGCGGCGCATCTAAGCCCGCCTTCAACACCGCATCTGGGAATTTAACCGGATGAGCGGTTGCCAATGTAATCATAGGTACAGACGCATCACGATTACATTCACGGCCCGCTTTCACACCAATCGCTGTGTGTGGATCTAGCAGGTAGCCGGTCTCTTCATAAACAGAGGCAATCGTTGCGCAGGTATCTTCATCGTTAACCGCAGCACTATCAAACAGCTCACGTACGCTATCCCAACGCGCACCATCGAGCTTGACCGGGCCCGACTTAAAGCGATCCATCAGATCAGCAATCGCTGCACCATCACGGCCATACACATCGAACAGCAGACGTTCGAAGTTAGAAGAGACCATAATATCCATCGACGGCGATAGGGTATGCTCCAGCGTACCTTTAGACATATCGTTACCGCTGATCACACGGTGCAGAATATCGTTACGGTTCGTTGCAACCACCAACTGCTTAATGGGTAAACCCATCTGCTTCGCCAAGTAACCGGCAAAGATATCGCCAAAGTTACCTGTTGGTACAGAGAAGCTCACTTCACGATATGGACCGCCCAGTGCTAGCGCTGCAGAGAAGTAGTAAACGATCTGGGACATAATACGCGCCCAGTTGATACTGTTAACTGCGCCCAACTTACGGCCATTCAAGAAGCTTTGATCGGCAAAACTGTCTTTGACCATCTGCTGGCAATCGTCAAAGTTACCTTCCAGCGCGATATTGAAGACATTGTCTTCCAAGATCGTCGTCATCTGACGGCGCTGCACCTCTGATACACGGTTGTGAGGGTGCAAAATAAAGATATCCAGGTGGTCACTATGGCGGCAGCCTTCGATCGCAGCCGAGCCTGTATCGCCCGATGTAGCCCCCATGATAACCAAACGCTCACCACGTTTCGCTAGGGCATAGTCCATCAAACGGCCTAGTAACTGCAACGCGAAGTCTTTGAACGCCAAGGTTGGGCCATGGAATAGCTCCTGAACCCACTCATTGGTGCCTAGCTCTTTCAGCGGCGCAACAGCAGAGTGACTGAAACCTGCATAGGTCTCATCGATCATTTTCTTCAGGTCAGAAGCTGCAACGCTATCGCTAACAAACGGCGAAATCACTTTAAACGCTAGCTCGGCGTAGCTTAGGTTAGCCCAGTTTGCTATCTCTTCCTTGCTAAAAGATGGCAGCGTTTCTGGAACATACAGGCCACCATCACTCGCCAAGCCCGCTAGCAAGACCTCTTCAAAGTTCAAAACTGGCGCGGTGCCGCGCGTCGAAATATATTTCATGACGTTTATCTCTTAAAGCTGCTCTACTCGAATACGTGTCACTTGACCGTGGACCGCGTCCAACGCTTCGATAGCTGCGATCGCTGCGTTCATCTTTCCTTCTTGAACACGCTGCGTCAGGATAATAACTGGCACCTGCTCTTCGCTTGTCTCTTTCTGGATGATCGCTTCGATATTGATACCTTGATCACCTAACTGCTGTGCAATCGTTGCGAGCACGCCAGGCTGTTCTTGCGCCTGCATACGTAGGTAGTACGCGGTTTCCGTCTGTTCGATAGGTAGAACAGGAGCATCAGAAAGCGACGACGGCTGGAACGCCAAATGCGGTACACGGTTATCGCGATCAGCTGTGAGTGTACGAACCACATCGACTACATCAGCAACCACAGCAGAAGCGGTCGGTTCAGCACCTGCACCCGCACCGTAATACATCGTTTGGCCAACAGCATCGCCATCGACCAGCACAGCATTCATCACACCGTTCACATTAGCCAGCAGAGCCGCCTCTGGAATCAAGGTTGGGTGAACACGCAGTTCAACACCTTCTTCTGTACGACGGCTAACGCCTAGATGCTTGATGCGATAGCCGAGCTCTTCAGCGTATGTCACATCTTCCGGTGTCACTTTGCTGATACCTTCTGTGAACGCTTTATCAAACTGCAGCGGAATACCAAAGGCGATCGATGACAGGATCGTTAGCTTGTGAGCTGCGTCAATACCCTCCACATCGAAGGTCGGATCCGCTTCGGCGTAACCAAGCGCTTGAGCTTCTGCCAATACATCAGCAAAGTCACGGCCCTTTTCGCGCATCTCTGTCAGGATAAAGTTACCCGTACCATTGATGATGCCTGCAAGCCAGTTGATGCGGTTTGCCGATAGCCCTTCACGGATCGCTTTGATAACCGGGATACCACCGGCAACAGCTGCTTCAAACGCCACCATGACATTGTGCTTTTGAGCCGCTTCAAAGATCTCGTTACCATGAACAGCAATCAGTGCTTTGTTTGCCGTTACGACATGCTTGCCGTTTTCGATTGCTGTCATCACGAGTTCACGTGCTACGTCATAGCCACCGATTAGCTCAACAACGACGTCGATTTCCGGATTTTTCGCAACATCAAAAATGTCACGTGTCACCTGTGTACCTTTCGTATTGCAGTTCGGGTTATCGCGACGAGCACCAATCTGCTCCACAATAATTCGACGCCCAGCTCTACGAGAAATCTCTTCTGCATTTCGGTGCAGAACATTAAAGGTACCGCTGCCTACGGTCCCTAGGCCACAAATTCCAACTTTTACCGGTTTCAAACCAATACCTCGCGTTTTACAAGCCAATCCGCCGCCATAAGAGGTTGCGAACAAAAAATGGGCAAACAGTATATCCGATAAGCTGAGTATTCTCTATTGAACGAGAGGGGATAAGTAAGAAAAACTAGACTAGGAAAAAAGGTTTAAAAGGCCGCTTTTTGCAGAAAAAAGCAGACAAAAAACACTGCTATGCAATGAGCAGCATGCAAAACGATGGCAGCCGCAATGTTCGCGGCTGCCTTTGCGAGTATATTACTCCGCAGTGATACCCAACATTGCAGCGAGACGCTCTGCTGGCACGTAACCCGGGATCAATTGCCCCTCTTGCGTGACGATTGCAGGCGTACCTGTAACACCTACCTCTTGGCCAAGTGCATATTGTTCAAGAACTGGGTTGTCGCAGGTTTTATTCTCTAGTGTTTGACGCGCTTTAGACGCTGTCATCGCAGCTTGTTTATCATCCGCGCACCAGATGCTTACCATCTTCTGATGTGCTGGCGAACCGGCGCCTTGACGAGGGAACGCTAGATACTCCACGGCGATACCCATCTCTTGAAGCTTCGGCACCTCTTGGTGCAGCTTCTGACAGTATGGGCAGTCAACATCTGTGAACACGTAAACTGATGCTTTCACAGGCCCCTGAGCTGGGAACGTCACTTTATCGTCCGCGGCAACCGCTTCAAGCAGCTCTTTACGCTGGCCATTTGCGCGCTGCTCTGTCAGGTTGACGAAGCCCTTGTCATCGCTCAGTTGGTAAAGTTGCCCCAATACAAAGTATTCACCTTTGGCATCGGAGTAGAGAACTTCACCAGAGCCCAGCTCTACTTCATACAAGTTTCCGATAGATGCAGGCTTGATCGAGTTGATCGGGATGCGCGCATCGATTTTACGGATCTGTGACTCGATAAGATCTGTCGTCGCATCCGCGCTCACATTAACAGCCATCAGCGCCAATGCGCCCGCTGCGATTAAACTTCTAGACATGTATCCCTCAACTCTCTTGAATTTAGATAGTCAGACGAACCTGACCCATTTAAGTTCCCAATTTAGCCACGCGGATGATGTGCTTGGTGTAGCTGCTGCAACCGCTCCTGCGCGACATGTGTATATATCTGCGTAGTAGATAGATCACTGTGTCCCAACAACATCTGAACAACACGAAGATCTGCACCGTGATTTATCAAATGCGTGGCAAAGGCGTGACGCAAAACGTGTGGCGATAACGTCTTATCGATACCGATCTCGCCCGCATAGCGCTTCACCCTATGCCAAAATGTTTGCCGAGTCATCACGCGCCCTTGCTGACTTGGAAATAATACCTCTAGGCTATGCCCCTTGACCAAGTCAGGCCTCGCTTGATCCATATATCGCTGAATCCATTCGATCGCTTCAGCGCCCAGCGGGACAAGGCGTTCCTTGTCGCCTTTACCCACGACCCGAATAGCACCTAGTGTCAGGTTAATCTGACTAAGCTCTAAACTAACCAGCTCGGTCACACGCAAACCGGTGGCGTATAACACCTCCAACATAGCGCGGTCCCGCACCCCCAACGCCGTAGAGGTATCCGGGGCATTTAAGAGCGCTTCCACATCATCTTCGGTCAGCGTTTTGGGTAAACGCCGCCCTTTTTTGGGCAGCTTAATATCGATAAGAGGATCACTAACGATATGATGCTCACGCACCAAAAAGCGATAAAAGCGGCGCGCTGCGGAGAGAAACCGGGACGTTGACGTTGCGCTAAACTGCTCGCTCACGCGCCAAACAAGATAGCGCTGCACGTCGGGTTTAGCGGCGTCAGACAAGGATAGGACACCGTGATCCTGCAGCCAGTTGGCAAGAAGCGAGAGATCACGCCGATAAGCGAGCTGAGTGTTTCGGCTCAACCCATCTTCTAACCATAAAGCATCAACAAAGCTGTTGATAAGTACAAGATTCGCCGCCGTGGGCGCTCTTTGCGTAAACCGCTGATCCAAGGCAACCTCTTAACGCAGCACTTTGACGTTAGCGATATTTTCGCGATAGATCGGAAAGGTGATATTACCCTGCTCCATGTGATGCTGTACGCTCACACGCTCTTTGTTCACTGCCACTAAGCGCCCCATCACCTCTTTACCAAAGCGTGTCTTTATCTTCACCTCACGCCCGATATAAGCAGGCAGCTCACTTACAGCTGTATTCATATAAGCGACTGATACATCGCTGTGCTCCAGCGCCACAACACCGGGGATAATTTCTCTCAAGCGCTTAGCGGGCTTCTCCTCAACCACCTCTTCCTCAATGACCTCAGCCGCCTCTACAATCGGCAATACTGGCGGTACATCCTCTTCTGAGTCACTCGCAAGCTCTGAGGTTGGCGCCTTCTCTGCAACACTATTGATCACCACCCAATCATCCTCACTGAGCTTTACCTGTTCCGCATTGATGGTCAATGCGACCTCCGATGGCGTAATAAGGGAGTCTTTGGCAACCTTAGTCCGTAGCAGTGCCTCAAGCGATACCGGCACGGCAGGTTCAAGTAATAGCTCGGCTTTTGAACCTGGCATTTCAATCGCGACTAGCGCCTGCTTTAACAACCTAGAGGGCTGTATATCATGCTCTAAAGCCCATTGATCAACACGCTCCGCCAAATAGCGTTGCTGCCCCTCACGTGATGCAGACTCAGGCAAGCAATAGTTTAAGCGGCGAATATTCATTCCTTTGTCGCGCACCCGTAAACGACTGTATGCCACGCGGCTGAGCGCCAGATCTTTACGCAACAAAGAGACGCCGTTGACGTTGCCTAGCCATAACTGAAGCTCTACTGTCGCTATACCAGTCATATCACCATCTAAACTGATTTTTAACTGCTGACGGTTTGCAGAAGGCTCAAATGCAATTTTAACCTCTCCAGGTTGCGCACCGTAACCGTACGCAAGCAGTGCTGCTGGCAGCAGGTCGTCTTGTAGTGCACAGAGCTGATCAGGCAATGTATCTGCTTTGGAGTAAGCCTTGGAGATACTCGGTAAGTTTATCGACAGCCCAGATGCTTGCAGAGAGAAAGGTTCGGTGAGATGGCCGTTGTACATCTGATCATGCGCGGTAAGGAAAAAGTGCCAGCTATTTCCCGCTATATTTAGTTTATCAATTGAGAGTAGCGGATTGTTCTGCTGATCTCTAACCGTGATATCAGACACCACCACCGGAGAGAACAGGAACGCTGAAACCTCTTGGTAATCAACCTTCGCGACTCCTTTAAACGGGCGAATCAGCGCATTAACGGCATCAGTAGCTTTTACCCAATAGTAGCCCTGTATCGCTGCTACGATCGAAATTAAGACTAACGGGTAAACAGCCCACTTAAGCCAACGCTTCATGCTTTCCCTCTTTTGAAGTGACCACTCAGGCAGTAGTTATACAGATACCGTAAGAAAATATACTAGTCCATAACGCAAAAAAGGTGACCATAGTCACCTTTTTCTTTACTGCCGCTTAAAGAGAGCTTAGCTCAACTTCTCTTTAATACGAGCAGACTTACCACTACGCTCACGTAGGTAGTATAGTTTAGCCTGACGAACGTCACCACGACGCTTCAGGTGAATCTCTTCAACTGTTTGGCTGTACGTTTGGAAAGTACGCTCAACACCAACACCGTGAGAAATTTTACGCACAGTGAAAGCTGAGTTCAGACCACGGTTACGCTTACCGATAACAACGCCTTCAAACGCCTGCAGACGGCTACGGTTACCTTCAACTACACGTACCTGCACAACAACTGTGTCACCAGGACCAAATGCAGGGACTTCTTTAGTCATCTGTTCAGCTTCAAGCTGCTGAATGATTGGTTTTTTGCTGCTCATCGCTCGCTCCTAATTTCCACCATCAGGCGTCTTAGCCTCATGGATATAATCTGTTAACAACTTTTGCTGCTCTGCGGACAACTCGATCTGATCCAGCAATTCAGGCCGCCTTTCGTATGTTCGGCCTAGCTGCTGTTTTAGACGCCAGCGTCTAATCTCTTCGTGGTTACCACTTAACAGCACATCAGGTACGCGCAGTTCATCGATTGCTTCTGGACGAGTGTAATGAGGGCAGTCCAACAAACCATCTGCAAATGAATCTTCGACTGCAGACGCTTGATGACCCAAAACACCCGGCACTAACCTTGATACGGCATCGATAATTGCCATGGCGGGTAACTCACCACCACTGAGAACAAAATCCCCTAAAGAGATTTCGGCATCGATCTCCGTTTCAATCAAGCGCTCGTCTATTCCCTCGTAACGGCCCGCTACTAAGATCATTTTATCCCAGGCAACAAACTCCTGAGCAATAGAGTGATCAAAGCGACGTCCCTGCGGCGAAAGATAAACAACCTGAGTATCATCACCCAGTGTTGCCTTCGCTGCATGGATTGCATCTTTGAGAGGCTGAACCTTCATCAACATACCAGGACCACCACCATAAGGGCGATCATCCACGGTGCGATGTTTATCGTATGCAAAGTCTCGTGGAGACCAGCATGCAACAGAGATTAAGCCTTCTTTTACTCCACGTCCTGAAACACCATGCTTAGTAATCGCATCAAACATTTCAGGGAAGAGCGATACAACGCCAAATTGCACGCGTTAAAACTCCGGGTCCCAATCGACCCGCATCGTACCTGCTTCCAGGTTAATTTCTTTAATCACTTGATCAGGCAAATAAGGAATCATACGTTCCTTACGATCAATACTCTCGGCATTCCCACGAACAACTAACACATCGTTGGAACCCGTCTCAATCAAGTGACTTACACGTCCTAGCAATTCGCCATTCAGTGTATAAACTGACAGTTTTTCTAGCTGGTTCCAGTAGTACTCGCCTGCCTCCAATTGAGGTAACAACGAGCGATCAACAGCGATTTCAGCACCACAAAATTGTCGTGCCACATCGCGATCACTTACACCAGCCAGTTTCGCTATTAAGCCCTTGCCGTGCTTCTTAGAAGCCTCGACCTCTACCGGTTTCCACTGACCTTCGATTTTTAACAACCAAGGCGAGTACGAGAGGATATTTTCCATCGGATCGGTATGTGAGTAGACCTTAAGCCACCCTTTCACACCATAGACCGACGTCAATTGGCCGAGTACAGCAATATTATTAGTTGTATTACGGCTCATAACCTATCCCGGTAAGCTTAGTCGCGATTACTGTGCAGCCTTAGCTTCTTTCACTAGCTGAGCAACACGCTCAGATAGTTGCGCGCCTTTACCAGTCCAGTATTCAACACGCTCTAAATCAATGCGTAGCTTCTCTTCCTGACCGCGAGCAACTGGGTTGAAGAAACCGATGCGTTCGATAAAACGACCATCGCGCGCATTGCGAGAATCAGCAACAGTGATTTGGTAAAAAGGACGCTTTTTTGCGCCGCCACGAGACAAACGAATTGTGACCATACGATGATCCCTTTATTGTGCTAGGTTTTGGTATCGCCCAGCGTTAGCTTGCCGCCTTCAGTCCGTATTTGTTATCCAAGACAACTAAAACACGCTTCAATTGCGGTACTGATAAAACAATAGGGGCCGGATTCTACTAGAACCACCCCCTATTTGAAAGCATATATGCTACTTTGTGGTCAAAAAACCATCACAGTTTTGGGAAGCCACCAGGGCCGCCACCCATGCCCGGCGGCATCATACCCTTCATACCGCGCATCAGCTTCGACATACCGCCTTTACCCGAGAACTTCTTCATCATCTTAGACATCTGTTTATGCTGTTTTAGCAGACGATTGATATCTTGAATTTGAGTTCCTGAACCCGCTGCAATTCGCTTTTTGCGTGAGCCGGAAATGATATCCGGGTTGCGACGTTCCGCAGGCGTCATAGAGTTGATGATCGACTCCATCTGTACAATACCCTTCTCTGCTTTCGCAGCGTCTGCAGCTTGCGCAAGCTGACCCATACCGGGCATCTTATCCAGCATTCCCATCATGCCGCCCATATTCTTCATCTGCTGGATCTGTTCACGGAAGTCTTCAAGATCAAACCCTTTCCCTTTCTTGATCTTCTTGGCGAACTTCTCCGCTTTAGTCTTATCGATCTTGCGCTCAGCTTCTTCAATAAGCGAAAGAACATCACCCATACCCAGAATGCGTGATGCAAGACGATCTGGGTGGAATGGCTCGAGTGCGTCAACCTTCTCACCCATACCGATGAACTTAATCGGCTTACCTGTGATGTGTCTTACAGATAACGCAGCACCACCGCGCGCATCGCCATCTGCTTTCGTCAGCACGACACCGGTGAGCGGCAGAACATCATTAAACGCTCGCGCCGTGTTAGCCGCATCTTGACCCGTCATTGCATCAACAACGAATAATGTTTCAACCGGATTGATCGCAGCATGCAGTGCTTTGATCTCGTCCATCATGTCGCTATCAACATGCAAACGGCCTGCCGTATCCACTAGCAGCACATCGTAGTGCTGAATACGTGCATGGTTGATCGCAGCATTCGCAATATCGATCGGCTTTTGCTCAGCAGTTGAAGGGAAGAAGTCGACACCCACTTCACTCGCTAATGTTTCTAGCTGCTTGATCGCTGCAGGACGATATACGTCAGCAGAAACAACCAAAACTTTTTTCTTCTCGCGCTCACGCAAAAAGCGCGACAGCTTCGCAACAGACGTGGTCTTACCCGCACCTTGCAGACCCGCCATAAGAACAACGGCAGGCGGTTGAGCAGAGAGGTTTAGCTCTTCATTGGCTTCACCCATGACGCGTACAAGTTCTTCGTTGACAATTTTAACGAAGACTTGGCCCGGCTTTAGGCTAGAACTCACCTCTTGGCCAATCGCGCGCTCTTTAACGCCATTTACAAACTCTTTAACGACGGGTAACGCAACATCCGCTTCCAAAAGCGCCATGCGGACTTCACGCAGTGTGCCTTTGATGTTGTCTTCTGTGAGTTTTGCCTGTCCGGTAACGGAGCGTAGCGTTTTCGTTAAGCGATCTGACAGATTCTCAAACATAGTTACCTCTAATGCGCGTCTTTGCTGTGTTGAAATCCGCTCTACCGGTTATCCAACATTATCTAAGAAGCGTCTTGAAATCATAAATTTGCAGCATTATAACTCAGCGATCTTTATCCCCCCACCCATATTTTCAGCGTGCAGCATTTGTGACACACTTAGGCTCTTATCAGGAGGGCATGATGCTAACCATCTCGACACTGCTGGCCGTTGTTTTCTACTTTGCCGCAGCATCTATACAGTTTCTAAAACTTAAACGTCGTATCACGTTAAATGGCAGCATTATCAAAGGGTGCGCCATTGCAGGAATGCTGATGCACACCTTCGCGTTGTATTTGGTACTACATCGCCCCGATGGCATCAACCTTGGCACCTTTATCGCAGGTTCTTTAGTTGGGTGGTTAGTTGCCGGCGTTGTGGTTATCAGCAGCCTGCGCCAGCAGATCGATAACCTCTATATCGGTGTACTACCGATGGCTGCCCTCGCCGCACTCACCGCGATTTGGCTGCCTAATTTGGGGACAACCAAACTCTACAGTGGCGGTCTGCTGTTACATATATTGCTGTCTATTTTGGCGTATAGCATCTTTACGGTCGCAACGTTTCAAGCATTCTTGCTATCGATGCAGGACCAAGCGCTAAAGCAGCACCACACACGTGGTCTTGTATCTTCCCTGCCGCCGCTCCAGACCATGGAGCGCCTGCTGTTTGAGATGTTATGGATTGGTATCAGCTTGCTGACCGCGTCGCTAATTACCGGCTTCATCTACGTTGATGATTTCTTTGCCCAACATCTCGTGCATAAAACCGTATTCACTATGCTCGCTTGGCTACTCTACGCAGTACTGCTGTGGGGGCACAAAGTACAGGGTTGGCGAGCCCAAAAAGCCGTGCGTTGGACGATCAGTGGTTTCTTCTTGCTGATGATCGGTTTCTTCGGCTCAAAGATGGTGATTGAGGTATTAAACCTTTAGATGGTGAGTACCTCTTGACACCTCGTGGCCCGCTCTTGAAAATGAAGCTCCACTAAGTAATTTAAGGCCTCCCACATTGGAAGAAGCATCGATAAGTTTTCTTCTCGGAATTCTCGTTTTTCTGATCTGTTGTTCTGCTTTTTTCTCGAGTTCTGAAACCGGCATGATGTCGCTCAACCGGTATCGACTAAAGCATTTAGTAAAACAGAAACATGCGGGGGCCCGCAGAGCGAGCAACCTCTTAGACCGTCCAGATCGCCTCATCGGCGTTATTTTGATCGGCAACAACTTCGTTAACATCTTAGCCACCTCAATTGCTACCGTGCTAGCTGTGCGCATTTGGGGAGACGCTGGTATTGCCATCGCTACAGCTGCGCTGACATTAGTGATCCTAATTTTCGCTGAAGTCACGCCCAAGACAATGGCTGCGCTATTTCCAGAACGCATCGCATTTCCAGCTTCATTTATTTTAACGCCTCTGCTCAAGCTACTTTATCCACTCGTTTGGATCGTTAACGGAATCACAAATAGCATCTTGAAGGTGTTTGGCGTTAGCGTTGATAGCCAGAACGAGGACCATCTCAGCACCGAAGAGCTGCGCACACTGGTCAATGAAGCTGGCGCCCTGCTGCCAAAGCGCAAACAGTCGATGCTGCTAGGCGTTTTAGAGCTCAATGATGTGACCGTTGACGACATCATGATCCCGAAAAACGAGATTCAAGGTATCGACCTTGATCTTGAGCTGGATGAGATCCTCGATAAGCTATCCAAAACCGCCCACACTCGTCTGCCGGTTTACAATGGTGATGTGAACAAAGTGGTTGGCATTTTGCACATGCGCAACCTAGCACAACTGATCCAGCAGGGCATGGTGACGAAAGCCGCTATCTTGCAGGTGATCGCAGAGCCGTATTTCATTCCAGAAAGCACACCGCTGCAAACTCAACTTCTGAACTTTCAAAAAGAGAGCCGCCGCATTGGGTTAGTGGTGGATGAGTACGGTGATGTACAAGGTATTGCAACGCTTGAGGATATCCTCGAAGAGATCGTTGGAGAGCTCTCTGCAGATCACAAAGAGGAGAACTCTGATATTCACCTGCAGGAGGATGGCAGCTACTTCATCGAAGCCTCTGCCTATATTCGCGAGATCAATAAGACGCTCAACTGGGAGCTTCCTACTGATGGGCCGAAAACACTCAACGGCCTTATCATTGAGACGCTTGAATCGATCCCCGATGCAAACGTTTGCCTGACCATTGGCCAGTATCGTATTGAGACGCTACAAATCACTGACAACTTGATTAAGTCAGCACGCCTAGTAGCGATTCCTCAACGCTCATAGCACTTGCCGAGCTAGCCTGTAACAGGCTAGCTCGTCGTCAACTTCTCAGTCACGCTTTGTACTTTATCAGCCATGGTTTGGTCGCGATCAGTGCGTGTTCCGATACGCATACTGGTCGTGACTCGCGGAGCTCCTAATTCATGCACCACCTCGTGGCAACGCTTCACCACGGCAAATACTTCATCCCACTCACCTTCAATATTAGTTCCGTAGGCATGCATCAGGTGGGATAAACCTGCCGCTTCGATCTCCTGCTGGCAGGCGGCCACATAGGACGATACCGATACACCAACACCCATCGGCACCACACATAAGTCAATCATCACCTTCATCACATGCTCCTCAACAAATCTCGCCTTGATGGCGGCGCGCGACTTTTTCGAGCACCTCGCGCTTTTGCGCATTGGTTAGCACACCCCACTCGCCAATCTCGATCCCGTGACGGCGGCAAGCAATACACAGATCGTGCTCATCCAGTGCACAAACACCGACACACGGACTCCTCACAGGCTTATCTTCGTTAGTCTCAACACTCACTGTCGTGCTCCGGTCGCGGTTTCATTGGGATGTTAGCGTCAAACCCAACGTTCAAAAGTTCTACAAGCATATAAGCGGTTAACCCCCATATGATATGCCCTTCATATTCGTATGCGGGAACGTAATGCGTTAAACCTTTAAAGCGAATACTATCCGTACGCGCGCGATGATCCTGTAAAAAGAAGGATAGCGGTGCGGTAAAAATACTTTCTAGTTCATCCGGGTTGGCCTCAAGCCGCAACCCTGTGGGCACAATACCAACCCACGGCGTCACCTGTAACTGATGCTTGGACATCACCTGACCAAGATTGCCTAGCACATCAACCGCATTGGGTGATAAGCCGATCTCCTCCTCAGCTTCGCGCAGTGCCGTAAACAGAAGGTCAGGATCTGCTGGATCTTGCTTACCGCCCGGAAACGCCACCTCCCCGCGGTGCGTAGACAAGCGCGAGGAGCGCTTGGTCAAAATCACCTCAGGATCGGCTGCGTCCGTCAGCGCAATGAGCACACTTGCTTGGGGCTGTGCGCTTCTGAACTGGTATGGGGAGTACTGCTGTAAACGCTCTCGTAGTTGTTCGAGCATAAACCCTCGTATCGATTAAACTTGCTGGATATGAGCGTGAAAACCGCTTGTCGTCTATCGCCTCTTATCTCAAAATAGCTCTCAAAAAGGGAGAGTGAGATAGATGAAGTTCTGTAGCGTATGCGGCCACACCGTTACCCTAAAAGTACCCGAGAACGATAACCTACCGCGCTTCGTCTGCGAGAACTGCGCTACGATTCATTATAGCAACCCTAAGATTGTTGCCGGTTGCCTTCCTGTATACCAAGATACATACGTTTTACTGTGCAAACGTGCGATTGAGCCGCGCCTCGGCTACTGGACACTTCCCGCAGGTTTCATGGAAAACAACGAGTCCACCGAGCAAGCTGCCCTACGCGAAACCGCAGAGGAGGCAAACGCACAGGTTGATATACGTAAGCTCTACACGCTCACATCCATCGTACATGTCAGCCAAGTGCAGTTGATCTACCTTGCTGACCTGCCAAAACCTGAGTTTGATATCAGCTCAGAATCGTCTGAAGTACGCCTATTCCACCTCGATGAAATCCCGTGGGATCAGTTAGCTTTTCAGACGATACGAAACGCACTGCGCTTTTATATAGAGGATTTAGCCCGTGGGGAGTTCCCTCTGCACTGCGTCGATATTAACACACCACCGGGCGTCTACACTGACCCTAAAAACTAAGCGCTAGCGGTTTCTGGCGCAGACTCTGAGCTGCGCTGCTGGCTCAGAACCACTCCGGCCAGCACCACGCCAGAGGCGAGCAACTGTTCGAAGGTCATACGCTCATCCAAGATAATAAACGCAAGTAAGAGCGTGATGACCGGGATCAAGTTAATAAATGCTGATGCCTGCGAAACTTTCACTTTAGAAACGGCAAAATTATACAGCCCATACGCACCGATATTGATGAATACACCGAGGTAGAGAATAGCCATTACGCCAGAGCCTGCCCACTCAGCTGGGAGTGTCGTTTGCGGTAAAAATAGCAATGGAAAAAAGAACACCGAACCACAAAAGGCTTGCAAGGCTGTCAAAAACCACGGCGAGTAACGCTCACTCAGATGCTTAAGAGCCAACGAATAAACCGCTGCACAGACCATGGCACAAAACTCTAAAAAGTTACCCAGTAGCGGGTTAGGAGCATGTGCCGAATCCTCAGCAGTGAGGCTAAGCCATAGCGCACCGGCCACCGCCACTAAAAACCCAAACAGCGCCGAGCGGCTCATCCGCTCTTTCAATACAAAGAACGCACCAATACCCACAAGCAGCGGCGCCATCGCGGTAATCATTCCAGCTTGTGCGGCCGAGGTGTAAGTCAGTGCATTCGCTTCAAATACGAAGTACAAGCAAGGCTCAGCGATGACCATCACGGCAAGCCAAAGCAAGTCGCCACGGCGATACTCAAAGCGGCACCAAAGTTTATAAAACGGAATAAAGCACAAGGCTCCGATTAACATGCGCCCGAAGATCACCACCATCGGATCGTAATGCATAAAAGCCAGTTTGAGCGCAATAAATGAACTTGCCCACAACGCCATCGCGAAAAACAAGCTCAGCGTTGGCAACCAACGAAGCAACATAGCGTTATTCCTTTTGCTGTTAGTGCTTTAGTGGACCTTATGCAATAGACGCACGAAGTCTTGAGAAGTCAGCGGTTTAGAGAAGTAGAAGCCCTGTACTTGATCACACCCGTAAGCACCCAAGAAGTTGAGCTGCGCTTCGGTTTCAACGCCTTCCGCGATGGTTTCCAAGCTTAAGTGGCGGGCCACATCCAAGATTGAGGCAGTAATCGCGTTATCATCGCTATCATCTGGCAAACCGTCGATAAAGGCGCGATCGATTTTGAGCTTATCAAGAGAGAACTTTTTAAGATAGGCCAGACTAGAATATCCGGTGCCAAAGTCATCGAGAGCCGTTCGCACACCGATCGCGCGGAAGCTACTGAGTAGCTGCTGAGCGCGATTCACATCGTTCATTAGCGTGCTTTCCGTAAGCTCCAACTCTAGATGAGATGCAGGAAAACCGGTGCGCTCCAGAATATCCATCACGGTTTCAAAAAAACCTTCGCGGAATTGTACCGGTGAGACATTAATCGCCACACAGGGCAGATCAAACCCTTGCTTTAACCACTCAGCGCCTTGGCGACAACCCTCTTCTAGGACCCAATCACCGATTGAGAGGATGAGTCCAGAATCCTCTGCCAGCGGGATAAACTCCGCAGGCGAGATAAACTGGCCATCATGTTTCCAGCGAAGCAAGGCTTCGCAGCCAACGATGCTGCGATCTAGTAAATTGTACTGCGGCTGATAATAGAGTTCTAACTCGTCGCGCTCTAATGCCATACGCAACGCGCTTTCCATCAATAAACGGCGAGACGCTTTCGCATTAAGGTCACGGCGATAAAACTGATAGTTGTTACGTCCCTGAGATTTAGCATGATAGAGCGCTGCATCGGCACTACTTAGCAATGCCCCAAAGTCGGCACCATCATCAGGATAAGATGCGATACCGATACTTGGTGTAACCACGAGGTCAAAGTCTTTATCTTTGATCGCTTCCGCTACCACCTGAATCAAGCGCTGGGCATAGGTACCAGCACTCTCTGTGACTTCAGGCTGCTCTCTTAACAAGATGACAAACTCATCACCGCCCAAGCGCCCGATCATATCAATATCAACCACATCTTGACGCAAACGCTGCGCGATCTCCTGCAAAACCTTATCGCCAACCCAGTGGCCCAAGGAGTCATTGATCACTTTAAAACGGTCAAGATCCATAAATAGCAGGTGGAACTGGTGCAACTCACCCTGATCCACTTCATTGATAAGACGCGCGACCTGCGCCATCAGGTGGCGCCGGTTAGGTAACCCGGTCAGCTCGTCATAATCAGCCATGTAACGTAGCTGCTCTTCCGCTTTCTTTTGATCCGACACATCGCTGAAAGTCGCAATATAGTTCACTACGTTGCCATCTTCATCGCGTGAAACTGCGATAGATAGTTGCTCGGGGTAAACCGCTCCTGACTTGGTCCGGTTCCAGATTTCACCCGCCCATCGCCCTTCATCTTGCAGCACACGCCACATGCTGTCGTAGAACTCGCGTGTGTGCTTTCCAGAGGAGAGAATGGATGGCGAGCGCCCTACCACTTCCTCCTCTTGGTAGCCGGTAATGGCAGTAAAGGATCGGTTAACCGCTACAATCTGGTTATCGGGGTTCGTGACGATGATACCCTCGCTCGCAGTGTCAAAAACACGCGATGCAATCCGTAACGCCTTGGCATCACCTTCAATTTTGGACTGCTGCGTTTCGATACTCTTCTGATAGGCATAGAACAAACGTTTCAGCCAACTGCCATATAACCAAGCACAGACCAGTACACCTGCCCCGATCACAGACAGTGCAATCACCAGCTTGATAAAGTCACGTCGGTCATTCTCTTTCTGGCGTAACACCAGATCACGATATACGGCTTCAATCTCTTCGGGGTACACCCCAGCGACCAGCACCCAACCCCACTCGTCAACGTTCTGCACCAGCGAGAGCTTGCGTGCTATCCGCGGCTCATCAGTATTGGGCGTGAACCAATCGTATTGCACAAAGCCACCGCCTTGCTCAGCCACCGCCAACACTTTATGCACAACATCGCGCTCCATTTTGGATGGAATGTTGTCCACATGAACAGGGAACTGCGCACTCGATTTAGGTGCATAGAGAACATTTCCCTCTCGGTCGAGTACCGAAAAATATCCGTTATCGCCGAATCTCAGAGAACGTATCCGTGTGAGAGCAATCTCTTTGAGATCATTCTCAAATTGATATAGGTAGTCTCCAGCGCCAATAATCCAGCCATACGGCTCAAATAAGCGCACGTAAGCAATTTTATTACGCATCTGATCGGGATAGTCCGGCGCATACCAACGATAGCGGCTATACCCCGAGTGGGTTTCGCTTTGTTCCACTACGTCAATCAAACCACGCATGATGTAATGCCCAGTATCGTCACGATTATCGAGTAGCGACGACCCCTCTAAGTCGGGTGCAGTCGGCAACAATATGCACTGCCCGGCCATATCATCAATAAAATAGTAACCACGCCCACTAAAAAAACGCGGTCCACGCAACGCTTCAATTATCTGAGTTTTGAGCTGCGCCTCCGTTAGACGCTGCTGGTTTTGTTGGTATAACGAATGGGCAAGGTGGTAGGCAAGATCAACAACCTCTTTCGATTGCTGCTCCAACTCCATCTCCGCTTGTGTTGACGTAAAGCGGATATAATCATGCAAGGAGTTTAACTCGTGCGTTAGGCGCTTTTTCTGCGCTTCCACCACATCGACATGCAACTCTTCCAAGCGTGATGTGTCATCATAGAGTCGAGAGAAAAAGAAAACGATGGTTGTCGCGAGCAGTAATAACACTGCGCCTAGCATGCCTGCTGTTAGGTAACGCGGGATAGATTGCGTATCAATGTTGAGTGACATAACGGGTTACAAACTACTCCCACCAACAAAGCCCTCTGCAATCAGGGCCAAACTTGCCTTTACAAACAAAAACCTGTTTGCATAAAGCGACAACACTTTTGAAGGCGCCTACTATATCAGTTCTTTAGTCAGACCAATAGAAAAACAACATTCTATATACTGATTTAAAAGTCAGAAAGTTTCCATACGTCAAAGGCGGGTTCTTCATAGGGGTGAGTATGACGTAGCTCAGCGATGACAGATTTGATGAGCTCATCGCTGCAAACCATTTCGACCTTCCACTCAGGTAAGGTCTCGAGCTGACCATGCTGGCCTATAAACGGTTGACTATGTTCGTTAGGACGGAACTGACCCTCGCCTAAGGTTTGCCAGCAACAAGCCTCATAGTCACCTATTCGACCAGCGCCGACAGCAAAAAGGGCCTCTTTGACAAGCTCACGATGAGATTCAGGGACAAAAAACGCTAATTTATACACTTAGCTCTCCTTGGAAAGGCGGTAAAACATCGTGAGCCGATCAAAAATATCGCTAAATAGAGCGTTACATCTCTTCGATCTGGCGACGCATATCCTCAATCTTGCGTGAAACAACCTTCTCGAGATGCTCAATGTCATCGAGCAAGCGCTGCTTATGATCTTGGCTCGCACGCTCAGCTGCAACCAAGCTATCCAGCTCTGCAACTGCACGCAAGAAGTAAGGCGATGACTCTGTAGTAGCGATGTACGGCACACGACCTTCGTTCACACGCATATTCTTGTGCATGCGCTTGAACTTGAACTTTTTGCTCTTCGCCATCCATTCACCTTGGTGGCGATGGAAGTAGATTTTTAGGACATCAACATCGCCTTCAATGCGCGAAGTATAACGTTCGATATCGCTAGGTTCTTCAATACCCATCTCAGTTAATGTGGGGAATTTTTCCTCTGACATAGCCCTACTGCTCCTGAATAGCGTTTCGTTATATACAAAAGTATAACGCAGACTAGCTGAAATACTCGGCAAAGCAAATAGAAAAGTCAGCCTCACCTGACTCATGTCGCGAAAACAAAAAAGCCGCTTCAAAGCGGCTTTTTATCACGCGTTCGGCACACGTAGCAATTAACGCAGATCCAACACATCCTGCATATCGAACAAGCCTTTATCGTGACTTTCGAGCCACTTGGATGCGCGCACTGCACCTTTAGCAAACGTCATTCGGCTGCTCGCTTTGTGGGTAATTTCGATCCGCTCACCCTCATTGGCGAACAGCACCGTATGATCACCAACCACATCACCGGCACGAATCGTCTCAAAACCGATCTCTTCACGCGTCCGTGCACCCACTTGGCCTTCACGCCCGTAGACGGCACACTTCTTAAGATCGCGACCTAAGGCACCCGCTACCGCCTCACCCATACTAAGCGCTGTGCCTGATGGTGAGTCAACTTTGTGGCGGTGGTGTGTCTCAATGATCTCGACGTCATAGTCATCACCAAGTGTGCGAGCCACCATATCGAGCACCTTGAAACATAAGTTCACACCCACACTCATATTGGACGCAAACATCACCGCTGTTTTTTCAGCACACGCAGCTAGGTGCGCTTTCTGATCATCGGTTAGACCTGTCGTGCCGATCACCATCTTTTTGCCATGCTCAGCACAGAACGTCAGGTTTTCCATCGTTGTCTCTGGCTGCGTAAAATCAATCAGCACGTCAAAATCGTCAACGATATCTTGCAAAGAGCCAGCCAACGCGACATTTAACTTGCCTACGCCGGCAAGCTCGCCCACATCAGCACCAATCAAGCTAGAATCAGGCAAGACCGTCGCTGCTGTTAGCTCGACACCATCCGCTTGGGTTACCGCTTCAACTAGTGTTTTACCCATGCGCCCAGCAGCGCCCATTACCGCAACTCTCATTATTTGTCTCTCCTGCAAAATCATTTAGCCCAGCTTGTGATCCATATCGAACGCGGGGGTTTCGCAACCCGCAGCACCGACCACTTTAGCAGGCACACCAACCACTGTGGTATGTGGTGGTACATTATCTAATACGACACTACCGCCGCCAACCTTGGCACCTTTACCGACTTCAATGTTGCCAAAGATCTTCGCACCGGCGGCGATCAAAACGCCTTCGCGAATCTTAGGATGACGATCACCACTCTCTTTACCGGTACCGCCCAGCGTGACGTTCTGCAAAATGGAAACGTCATTCTCGATCACACAGGTTTCGCCGATCACAACACCTGTCGCATGGTCAAGCATGACGCCTTGGCCAATCTGTGCGGCAGGATGGATATCCACCTGCAAAACACTACTCACACGGCTTTGAATATAGAGCGCCATAGAACGTCGACCCTCTTGCCACATCCAATGCGCAACGCGATGAGCTTGCAGTGCATGGAAGCCCTTCAGGTAAAGCAACACGGTTGAGGCGAGACTAATCGCAGGGTCACGAGTTTTGACTGCGAGAATATCGCAACAGGCCGCATCAATGATGCGCGGATCTGCATCCATCGCTTGCTCTATTAGCTCACGTAGCAACACCGGCTGCATAACATCGTCCGCTAGTTTATTAGCGAGAATGTACGATAGCGCCGCCTTGATCTCAGCATGATTGATAATGCTCGAATGATAAAAACTCGCTAAGAATGGCTCCTTAGCCACTTCAGCTTTAGCTTCCTCTTGCAGGCTAGCCCACAACTCATCCGACGCGATACATCTTTCTCTCAACATGGACGCTCCACGGTAAACAAAATCGGGCCGCATCGCGGCCCGTTAAACTAGTCTTCAAAGAACTTTTTCACCGAGTCGAAGAAAGAATCCTTTTTAGGACTGTGTTTCTTCTGACCTTCGTCGGTGGTTTGCTGGAACTCTCGCAGCAGCTCTTTTTGTCGGCTGGTGAGGTTGACTGGCGTCTCGATCACGACACGAACCATCAAGTCCCCAGCACCGCCACCCCGCACCGGTGCAACACCTTTACCACGCAAGCGGAACAGTTTACCGGTTTGTGTTTCAGCGGGTACTTTTAACTTAACACGGCCATCTAAGGTTGGCACTTCAAGCTCACCACCCAACGCCGCATCGATAAAGCTAATTGGTACTTCACAATATAGATGGCGACCATCGCGCTCGAAAATTGCGTGTTCTCGTACGTTAACCTGCACATACAGATCACCCGCAGGACCACCATGCGTTCCCGCTTCACCTTCGCCAGACAGACGAACACGGTCTCCTGTATCCACACCCGCTGGGATCTTAACGGATAGTGTCTTGGTCTTCTCGACACGCCCTTGGCCATGACAAGCATCGCAAGGATCGCTGATAACGGTACCTTCACCACGACACGTCGGACACGTTTGCTGCACGGCAAAGAAGCCTTGTTGCATGCGTACTTGGCCAACACCGCCACATGTGCCACACGTTTTAACACTCGTACCCGGTTTAGCACCGCTGCCATCACAGACTTCACAACCCACGAGTGTTGGTACGGTGATCTTCTTCTCGACACCACGCACCGCCTCTTCCAGAGTGAGGTCCATGGTGTAACGCAGATCTGCACCACGCTGCACCGAGCTACGACGTCGGCCACCGCCTCCGCCGCCAAAGATATCCCCGAAAACATCGCCGAAGATATCAGAGAAGCCCTCAGCACCGCCGAAGCCACCGCCACCCATACCCGAATTGGGGTCAACGCCAGCGTGACCGTACTGGTCATACGCCGCTTTTTTCTGGGCATCCGATAAGATTTCGTAGGCTTCATTCACCTCTTTAAACTTATCTTCGGCTTCTTGGTCGTCTGGATTACGGTCAGGGTGGTATTTCATCGCCATACGACGAAATGCTTTTTTAATGTCGCGATCACTAGCGCCGCGATCAACACCTAGTACTTCGTAATAATCTCTCTTAGACATATATCCGGTTCTTCTTTCGTTCCGCGGCTAGCTCCCGCCGGGAGCCGGACACGACAACGCGGGCTAGCGCCCGCGTTGCCACATTTCAGTAATGATAAGGGCAAGCGCGAAGCTTACTTCTTGTCATCCTTCACTTCTTCAAACTCAGCATCAACTGCGTCGTCTGCTGGACCTTGCTGCTGAGCATCAGCGCCTTCAGGTGCAGCACCTTCTGCTTGAGCAGCTTCGGCGTACATCTTCTGAGCCAAGCCAGAAATCGCTTCAGTCAAGGCTTCAGTTTTCGCTTCGATAGCGTCTTTGTCGTCGCCTTTCAGCGCTTCTTCAAGTGCAGAGATCGCCGCTTCAATGCTCGTTTTCTCTTCCTCTGTCGCCTTATCGCCTGCTTCTTTGAGCGTTTTCTTCGCTGAATGAACCATCGCGTCGCCTTGGTTACGCGCACTGGTTAGCTCTTCGAACTTCTTATCTGCATCAGCGTTAGCTTCAGCATCACGTACCATTTGCTCGATCTCGTCATCACTCAAACCAGAGGATGCTTTAATCACGATAGACTGCTCTTTACCTGTCGCTTTGTCTTTCGCTGATACGTTCAAGATACCGTTGGCATCCAAGTCGAATGTTACTTCGATCTGTGGCACACCACGTGGCGCTGGCGGAATATCAGCCAAGTCGAAGCGACCCAGAGATTTGTTCTGTGATGCTTGCTTACGCTCACCTTGGACAACATGGATCGTTACTGCGTTTTGGTTGTCATCAGCCGTAGAGAAGATCTGCGACTTCTTCGTTGGAATAGTCGTGTTCTTCTCAATAACCGGTGTTGCCACACCGCCCATCGTTTCGATACCTAGCGTTAGCGGTGTTACGTCCAATAGCAGGACATCTTTAACATCGCCAGACAGTACCGCGCCTTGAATCGCTGCACCCATCGCTACCGCTTCATCAGGGTTCACGTCACGGCGTGCTTCTTTACCGAAGAAGTCAGCAACCACTTGCTGTACCAGCGGCATACGTGTTTGGCCGCCCACAAGAATCACTTCATCAACTTCCGATGTGCTCAAGCCCGCATCTTGCAACGCAGTACGGCAAGGGTTGATAGAGTTAGTTACCAAATCTTCAACCAAAGATTCCAGCTTCGCACGTGTCACTTTAACGTTAAGGTGCTTAGGACCTGTCGCATCGGCAGTGATGTAAGGCAGGTTAACGTCAGTCGACTGAGCAGAAGACAGCTCAACTTTTGCTTTCTCTGCGGCTTCTTTCAAACGCTGTAGTGCCAGTGGATCATTGTGCAGATCGATACCAGACTCTTTCTTAAACTCAGCTGCCAAGTATTCAATCAAGCGCAGGTCGAAGTCTTCACCACCTAAGAAAGTATCGCCGTTAGTCGCCAATACTTCGAACTGGTGCTCACCGTCAACTTCTGCAATTTCGATGATGGAGATATCGAATGTACCACCACCTAGGTCATACACAGCGATTGTTTTGTCGCCAGACGACTTATCCATACCGTAAGCCAATGCCGCAGCTGTTGGCTCGTTGATGATACGCTTAACATCTAGACCCGCGATTTTACCGGCATCTTTAGTTGCTTGACGCTGCGCATCGTTAAAGTAAGCAGGTACGGTGATAACCGCTTCTGATACAGACTCACCCAAGTAATCTTCCGCTGTCTTCTTCATCTTCTTCAGAATTTCAGCAGATACCTGCGGTGCAGCCATCTTCTGGCCTTTAACTTCTACCCAAGCATCGCCATTGTCTGCTTCGATAATTTTGTACGGCACCATTGTGATGTCTTTTTGCACGACATCGTCTTTAAAACGACGACCGATCAGACGCTTGATCGCAAACAGCGTATTGTCTGGGTTTGTTACCGCCTGACGTTTTGCCGGTTGACCCACCAATACTTCGCCATCATCTGCATAACCGATTACAGATGGAGTTGTGCGATCGCCTTCTGCGTTCTCAATAACGCGTGCTTTTTCGCCTTCCAATACCGCGACACAAGAGTTCGTTGTGCCAAGGTCGATACCAATAATTTTACCCATGCCTGTCTACTCCGATATTTGTTACCCGTTCGGACGGGCTAAAAATCTGTTTTTTAACTACTTGCCTTGTTAATGGCTGCATGTTTTGCAATTTCAAGGCTTTTAATAAGGTTTTTTTAACCTTTAGCGACCATAACCATCGCAGGGCGCATTAAGCGGCCGCTCAAGCTATAACCCTTCTGCATAACCGCTACGACCGTATTCGGCTCTGCATCCGGCGTTTCCACCATCGACATCGCTTGGTGCAGCGCTGGATCAAAGGCTTCACCTTGCGGATCGATCTGCTCAATATCGAACTTTGCAAGGCCGCTCAAGAACATCGACAACGTCATCTCAACGCCTTCTCGGATGGCCTTTGTTGCCTCTTCATCGCCGCACGACTCAATGGCACGCTCAAGGTTATCCACGATTGGCAGCATCTCATTAGCAAACTTTTCCAGACCAAACTTATGCGCCTTCTCAACGTCTTGCTCTGCACGGCGACGTACATTTTGCAGCTCTGCTGCGGCACGCAACGCTTGATCTTTTAGCTGTGCAACCTCGTCCTGTGCTGCGGCAAGTTCTGCTTCGAGCCCGGCTTCGTCCTCTGTCTCAACAGACTCATCTAAGATCTCTTCCTGGGGTGCGGCCTCAACCTGATTTGCTTCTGCCTCAGGTGATTCAACCTGTTCGTTTTGAGTTTGTTCAGATGACATCGAGATATCTCCCATTAACGCTGCCAAAAATAAAAAATAACTGCTTGGTAAATGGGGATATAGAGATGGCTATTCAACCCCTGCGAAGGCGATTTTTTTAATTTATTCGACCACGAATTGATTGCATCGCGTACAGAAATAACCTATACATAAAACACTGTATAAAAACACAGATATGGGCTTGCATATGTTAACTCAGCTGACCATCCGCAATTACGCCATCGTTGAATCGCTAGACCTTGAACTTAGCCAAGGTATGACCGCCATTAGTGGTGAAACCGGTGCCGGCAAATCGATCATGCTCGATGCGCTAGGGCTGACGCTGGGCGATCGCGCCGATAGTGGCAGCGTAAGGCAAGGCGCCGAACGCGCTGAGATTATTGCCAGCTTTGATATCTCAGCGTTGCCAAGCGCCCATCAGTGGTTAACAGAACAAGAGCTAGATCTAGATGGAGACTGTATTGTCCGCCGCGTGATCACCAAAGAGGGTCGCTCTCGCGGTTACATCAACGGCCAACCTAGCCCACTTAGCAGTCTTAAAGAGCTAGGAGAACACCTGATCGCGATTCATGGGCAGCACGAACATCAGCGCCTGATGAAGAAAGAGCACCATCGCGAGCTGCTCGACCAGTTCGCGCAACAACAGGCTTTGGCCTCTAAAGTGCGCCAACTATACACCCAATGGCATGAGCAAAAGCAGCACCTTGAACGCTTGCAAACACTTGATGATGAAGCACAAGCGCGCGTACAACTGCTGAGCTATCAAGTTGAGGAGCTCAACCAACTTGCACTAGGCGATGACGAGCTGAGCACACTCGAGGTGGAACACCAAGAACTGAACCAAGCGGGGCAGATTTTGCAAAATGGCCATCATGCACTATCGCTTACAGCCGATGGTGAGCAAGACAACTGCTATCAGTTATTGCATCAAGCGATTCATCAGCTCATCGAGCTTCCTAAAGGCTCAGCGACAGAACAAGTTATTGACCTACTCAGTAGCGCTCAAATTCAGATCGAAGAAGCCAATCAGGAGCTACGCCACTACCTAGACCGCGTCGATATTAACCCAGCTCGGCTCACCGAAGTTGAAGAGCGCCTATCAAGCATCTACGAGATGGCACGTAAACACCGCGTATCCGCCAAAGAGCTCCCTGGGCTGCATACTCAGTTAGCCGAGGAGCTAGCATCACTTAATAGCTCAGATGAGGCAATTGCATCACTAGAAGCCGAGGTTAAAGCGCACTTTGAGCGCTACAAGCAACATGCCGATAAGCTCAGCAAAGCACGCCAAAAAGCTGCCAAAAAGCTCAATACTCTGATCGATACAGAACTCAGCGAACTGGGTATGCCTGCGGCTTCATTCATCGCCACACTGAATGAAACCGCCAAACCAACGCCTTATGGTTTAGAGGAGATTGAGTTTTTAATCGCTACCAACCGAGGTCAACCCGCACGCGCTTTAGGCAAGATCGCATCAGGTGGCGAATTGTCCCGTATCAGCCTTGCAATACAAGTTATTACCGCTCAAACAGCAACCACACCAACACTCATTTTTGACGAGGTGGATGTGGGTATCGGCGGAGCCATTGCCGAAGTGGTAGGCCAGAAATTACGCCAACTTGGCGAACGCTCACAAGTGATGTGCGTAACGCACCAACCACAGGTGGCCTCACAAGGGCATCAGCATCTTTTCGTTAGCAAGAAAGCCAGCCGCTCTAATACTCAAACTCAGATAAATGCGTTGCAACAGAAGGATCGAATTGAAGAGATCGCCCGCATGTTAGGCGGGATTGATGTGACACAGCGCTCCAGAGAGCATGCAAGAGAAATGCTAGGGTTAGGCTAGAGCCGGTACGCACGCGGCTTAACACCGGGCGTACCAAAGCGCGAATTACTTATCAGTCCCTTTGTATTCGCCGTATAGATAGATCGTACGATCGGTAATCTCAAAGCCCATCGTCTCTGCGATTTCTGTAAGCAGTTCGTTCAAGCGCGGATCGTTAAACTCTTTCACAACGCCAGACTTAACGCAGACCATATGGTCGTGGTGTTCATCACGAGCTAGCTCAAATACCGAGTGGCCGCCTTCAAAGTGGTGACGCGATACTAAGCCAGCGCCTTCAAATTGAGTAAGGACACGGTAAACCGTTGCCAAGCCGACATCTTCACCCATCTCCATAAGGAGTTTGTAGATATCCTCTGCGCTAAAGTGATCTCCCTCACTTGCCTGCTCCAGAATCTGATAAATCTTAACGCGCGGCAGCGTAACCTTGAGGCCAGCCTTTCTTAACTCTTGATTTTCGAGGGACATGATCTTTTCTCTATTGATTCCAACAAGTGAATGTTAGACTCTAATTATCGTTATTTACACCACAAAGTGAAGCCAAATAAAGATGCGAAAGGTTCTTATCAGTATTATCGCGGCTACAGTGATCTCGGGATGCTCTGAATTTCCGGGCGTCTACAAGATAGACATTCCACAGGGCAACATCGTAACACAAGAAATGGTTGATCAACTGCGCCCCGGCATGAACCATAACCAAGTGCGCTACGTCCTTGGTACACCGTTAATCACCGATACTTTCCACGATGGCCGCTGGGACTACATCTACACAATCAAGAAAGGTAACGGTGATTACTCCCGCGAGCGCTTCTCGGTATTTTTTGAACAAGGCAAACTGGTCAAGGTGTCTGGCGACTATCGCCCATCGCCAAGTAACTAAACCTTTGCAGCCCCACGAATGCGGCACTTAGCTGCATGAAAACGTTCGTGCGGAGCGTTATCCTTGCTCCGCCTCTTTCTTCGCTTTCATCTTCGCAGCACGGCGCGCGCGCGCCTCTTTCGGATCCGCAATCAGCGGGCGATAGATCTCTACCCGCTGCCCTGCTTTAAGCACTTGATCCCGCGGGTTTCTTACCGCTTTACCAAAAACGCCCATCGGATCGGTATCAGGGTTGATTTGAGGAAATTCGTTCGTAATACCTGAAGCGATCACCGCATCATAAACTGAGCAGCCCTCTTCAACTCGCACGGCGATAATCTTTTGCTTATCGGGTAGGGCGTAAGCTACCTCAACGGTTATTGGATTATCCATAAACTTCATCTGCTCGCTGTACAAAGGCATCCACCATTGTCGTGGCCACCTGATTAAAGACTTTACTCATCGCCATGCCGGTAAGCTTGTTGGCAAACTCAAAGCCCAAGCTCAAACTCACTTTACAGGCTTCATCGCTTAGAGGCTCAAACGTCCATACACCCGATAAACGGGAAAACGGGCCTTCTAATAGTTCGATTTCGATACGCTCAGGACGCTGCAAAGCGTTCCGTGTCGAAAAACTGTACCTCAGCCCCGCCTTGGCAAGATGCAGCGTTGCCTCCATCTTGTGATCATCGGCAAACAATAGGTCTGTCGATTCACACCAAGGCAGAAATGCCGGGTACGCCTTCACATCGTTCACGATATCGAACATTTGCTGCGCACTGTGAAGAACCAATGCGCTGCGATCAACTTGAGTCATGCTTAACTTCCGCTCTAGATTGCGAACTTATTGTACAAATTTACAACGAAGATTGCTGCAACCGCGACCGGGGCGACAAACCTAATCGCTAAATACCAAGCATGAAATAGCCACGGCTTGGATAATGACAACTCCTCTTCGAGGGCTACGCGCTTCATACGCCAGCCAGCGAAAAGGCAGATCATCAACCCTCCTAAGGGCAACATAATGTTCGCGGTGGCGAAGTCCATTAAGTCAAAGAGCGTCATCCCCGCAACGGTCATATCTGAGATTTCGTTGAAAGAACCTAAACAAGCGATACCAAGCAGCCAGACAAGCAAACCGAGCATCATACATGCACTAGCTCGCGATATCGGAAACTTCTCCACCAACCAAGCGACTGCAGGCTCCATCAGCGAGATTGCGGAGGTCCAAGCCGCCACACCGATCAGCAGAAAGAACAAAAACCCAAAGATTTGGCCGCCAAGCATCTGCCCAAACGCCACCGGTAGTGTAATAAACATCAAGCCTGGGCCTGCACCGGGGTCCAGATCATTCGCAAATACGATCGGAAATATCGCTAAACCGGCAACCAGAGCCACCAACGTATCCAGCGCTGCAATCATTAAAACCGTGCTACCAATACTGGCTTTACTCGGCATGTAGGAGCCGTATGCCATGATCGCGCCCATCCCCAACGACAACGTAAAGAATGCATGGCCAAGAGCGACTAAAATAGCCTCCATCGTTAGCTTGGAAAGATCAAAAGCAAACAGGAATTCAACGCCTTGCATGAATGCCCCGGTTGTCATCGCGTAGACCAACAAGACAAATAACAAGACGAACAGCGCAGGCATCATCACTCGCGTAGCACGCTCTAGCCCTTTACTCACGCCGCCCGCGACAACAACCAAAACCATGACAACAAAGATCGAGTGCCACATTAACAGCACTTTAGGGTCAGCCAATAAGGCTTCGAACTGGCGCGACGCCATGGCGCTACCAATGTCGATATAATCGCCCCGCACCATGCCGGCAATGTAGTGGAGCACCCAACCTGCCACAACCGAATAGAAGGAGAAGATCATCACCCCGGCTAGTGCACCAACCCAGCCCACTGCGGACCAACGCGGACTACGCCCAGACTCAACGGCGACATCTTTCATCGAATTGATCGGACTGTGGCGACCTCGACGCCCGATCAGCACTTCAGAGATCATGATCGGCACGCCTACCAGCAAGATACATACAAGATAAACGAGCACAAACGCACCACCGCCGTTTTCACCCGTGATGTAAGGAAATTTCCAGATATTACCCAGTCCAACTGCCGACCCTGTCGCCGCTAATACGAAAATCCAACGGCTCGTCCAAGATCCATGCATGGATAACTTTTCTTGCATAACTGCTCTCTTAACACTCAAGTTCGCTGTAAAGCACGGCATTGTTCACACATTTCATAGCGCTGACAACGTCATAGCTCAGATTTTTCGTAAAGTTTTAATCACATCGCATTTACCGCAACAGAATGTGCCACACCAACGAACAATGCTTGTTTGCAATGGTCAGCCATCGCTATAATCCGTCGCTATGGCTAAAAAGAAAAAAGCACAGAATAACAGCAGTACTATCTGCCAAAACAAACGCGCGCGTTTCGAATATCATATTGAAGAGAAGATCGAAGCGGGGCTATCGTTATCCGGTTGGGAAGTTAAGAGCCTTCGAGAGGGCCGTGCTCAGCTTGTGGACTCCTATGTCTTAATCAAGGATGGTGAAGCTTGGCTAGTCGGCGCGAACATCACCCCGCTAACACAGGCCTGTACTCACTTTGTAACAGAGCCGCGCCGGGATCGAAAGCTCCTACTGCACAAGCGCCAAATCGAACGCCTCACCGCCGAGACCGAAGCGAAAGGTTACACATGTGTGGCGCTCTCTCTGTATTGGAAGCAAGGCCGCATCAAATGCGAGATAGCGCTTGTGAAAGGTAAGAAGCTCCATGATAAACGCGAGACTGAAAAAGAGCGCGACTGGAACCGCCAAAAGCAACGTGTGATGGCCGCTCATTAATCTATATTTCGCTTAAAGCCTTTTAATTTCAGGTAATAAGCCGCATACTATTGGGCTACTTGGGGGGTGACTTGGCTTCGACGCCGGTTACAAAACCTTAGGTGCATGTCGTGAGTGTAGTGAATCACGTAAATCCATTACTACACAGTTATAGTTGCTAACGACGATAACTACGCACTAGCAGCATAAGTCTGCTACGCCGCACTCAGAGGTGCCTATAACTCAGAGGTTCGCGGTGTCATATGAGATGGGATCGCCCGGAAGCTTCGCCTTAAGCTGAACGGTTAAAACTAAAAAGGCTCGCCCTATACGCCCTGACCCTCGGGCCGTTATGGGTTAACTCAATAGAGGTGTCTAAGCATGTAGATCTTAGGGCAGCGGATTGGCGGACGCGGGTTCGAAACCCGCCACCTCCACCATCTTTTTATATCACTAGATGCTAAGCGCTTAGGTTGAGTCTAGTGATACTGTCTTGCGTAGATAGCTTCTCAACAACCGTCTGTAACCACTCTCACCGTGCACTGGCACCCTTGCGCAGGGCATGTGCTACCTGATCGCCCGAACGAATCGTAGATCACATAACAGCCAGACGGTAGCGTGGTTAAGCTCTGACTTGCCAACTGCCCATTCGTAAACGCATGCTGATAACCAATCACAGTGTGGCGATTTCCAAAAGCAGTCGTCAGCTCGCCTGCAGGTGTCAGGTTGAGAAAATCTAACATAGATAGTGCATCCCCTACTTCTCCTCGGCTTTCGGGGCATAACGTCCCCCAATCAACCTCAACTGATCCAAAACCAAAATCAATGAGATAATCTGCTTGGGCCGAACCGCTTGGGTTGCGCGCACTGGGCGTTAGCCCTTCAATGAACGCTTTGGATCGCACTTGTGCAATAGCACTCTCCATTGAGCCAGCAATACTGTTTATAGAAGCTACGCGAGCCGACTGTTGCAGATCTAACAAACGCGGCAGAGCCACCGCCGATAGCACGCCTAATAACGCAATTACTACAATCAACTCAATGAGCGTAAAGCCATTTCTCTGCATGATTTGGGACTTACCTCACCCGTCATTGCTGGGTTGCCGAATATCCTTCTGGGCTATTTGATCTGCGTAAAATTTATTCACATCGCAAAACAGCACAAGTTCAAAGCGCGATGCATCACGCGATGTACCTTGACAGCTACCATCGCTTTACAAAGTACTGGAGCCTCGCAAAAGACAGTAATGCTGCATAATGGCTACAGATTTATCAATACCTTTTCGATAGTAGAGTGGCATTCCACAGTGCTTTGCTGGACCGGGTCAGTAAAAAGTACGCAGCCGCCTTATCGACTGAGCATCACATAACATGGTGCAAAGCAGCCAGCCATTCCCTTAGCGGAACTGATGGCTACGCAAAGCATCATCACTCGATGTTTAACACGCGATACAGCGAGCGCTTCGTTACATGGCTCTAGCTCAGGCCTGGACCTAATAGACAACGATGTTAGATCAGCACATTTTTGTCATTGATAGGGGTTGGATTCGGGAAGGAGAAGATAGCGATTGTTCAGCGTTTAAAGTCACTGCCACTAACGCCTGCACGACGCAAGGTTAGTGGCAGACTTATATTAACGAAGAGGTTGCTGTAGCTTTCGCGTACCGCTAACACCCAGCATCACCCCTAGCACAGCAAGCCCGATAAAGGGCAACGTAGGAATAGACTGAGCGTTGGAAGTTAGCGTATTTACCAGCGATGTGGAGCCCGGATAAAAGGAGATAACACTAGGCCCCATACCTGCAAGCCTACCCTCAAGCGGTGTTTCCCCCATCAGCGTATTCCCGCCTTTGCTGCATGTTGATACATTCAGAAAGGTTGTAAAAGTAGGAGCGGGTAGCAATCTAACGTCGTCGCAGTCATCTTTCTGAAATGTCACGCTGCCACCAACAACATTACCGCCATTGAGAGTCAGCGAGAAAGAAAGGAGATCGTCGTACTCGACAGTACCCCCATTGGGTACAGTGACATCATCCCATGTAAAAGAGCCACTTCCCTCCTCGCCGTTATTCCCTAAGAGCATAAAACTATGTGACTGCACTGCGCCATGCGCGAGCGAGCTCGCGAACAAAGACGCCAGCATCACATTCCTTGTGAAAGCTGTTAACTTCATTACTCATCCTTTAGTTTTTTAGCTGTTGCGGCACGCATAGTAACGCAGAGATAAACAGACATCAGCGCCCCATCGTGTGAGAATTTACCTAAACTTGCGCTAGCGCAAACGTTTCATTCAACACCCCTTAACAGGTATCTTCTTTGTGAATATTTCCGTTAGAATGCCCCGCGACCGGAATACCTATTTTTTGATTCGACGGCCATGTCAGCTACATCTAGACTAAGTGTTAAGGCAACTGCTTGAACGGTTTGTCTGATGTTTCGTGCTATTGCAAAGACTCACGCAGCTCCTCAGTATCAGTGAGAGTAGCTAGCCACCTAAAATGAGATGATCTCTCTATGCTTCCACGCCGAGACCCGAAAAGCGCCAAGTTAGCGATTGTTATTTGGGCGATCGCGATCAACGCTCTGCTCTTTTTCTTTGTCGCCAAACTCTTTTTTGGCATCCAAGTGATTGATGAGACATGGCGTAGCTTAGCCACACATAGCATTAAACATGCGACGCACTTAGCCGAGATCGAGCGTAATATGGGGTATGTTGGCTTTATTCACCACTTCAAGAACTATGTGATTCGCGGCTCAGAGGAGTACTACGTCGAAGCAGAAAAAAGCTACCGTAACGCAACACAACTCCTAGAGGCGTTTCAAGCCGAAACTTCAGATAAAGACGATATCAAGCGTACACAGCTGATACAGCAAACACTTGACGACTATTATGCAAAGTTACAGCTCATTAAAGAAAGCTACGACTCGCTAGCAATAGAAGCACTCGACGCGCGTGTCCGTGTCGATGACTCACCAGCGGAAAAGGCGCTCATTACCCTACGACAAAAACTTATTCCCGAGCTTGAGAAGAGCACCGTGATCACAGACCAACTGGTTGCAGCACAAAAAGCCAACACGCTGTTTGCCGCCGTGATACTCCTGCCTGTATTTATTTTTTCCAGTTTTGTCACCGTAAGGCTACTTAACTTACTCTCGCAGCTCACCACAGAGTACGAAACCATCTTTAACATGTCGCCTGATGGCATCCTTTTCATTGATGATCAGGGCCGAATTCTGCGTACGAACCAAGCCGCGGCCAATATGCTCGAGTACACGCGAGATGAATTAAAAGAGATGTATGTCGAAGACCTTATGGAAGACGCTGTTAAATCTCACCATCGACACTACCGTGAAGCATTCTCTCAACGCGAGCAGTCGCGGCAAATGCGTAGCTTAGGTTCAGCTATTAAGGGCAAAACAAAGTCGGGGGCAACCATTGACCTAAGCATTGCGATTTCAACACGGCTAGTAAACGAAAGGATGCACAGTGTGTGTATTTTGCGCGATATCACTGCACAGAACGAGTTAAAGGAGCAAGCCGAACGCGATCATCTAACCTCCATCTACAACCGCCGCACGCTTGAGAGCATTGTGGTTAAAGAGATTGACCGCAGTGTTCGTCTACATAAACCACTGTCTCTATTACTTGTTGATATTGATAACTTTAAGCAAATTAATGACTCGCTAGGACATCAACGCGGAGATGAAGCGATTCAAGTTATCTCAGACCACCTGCTAGAGCATATTCGTGCCTACGATCATTTAGGGCGCTGGGGAGGCGATGAGTTCCTGATCCTCTGCCCAGAGCTAGATGAAAACGGCTCTATCTCTTTTGCCCAACGCTTACAGAGCAGTATTCATACACTCGATCCGTTTTATGGACAAACACTCACCTTGAGTATCGGCATTGCAACGCACAATGGCGAACAGAATGTTCAGTACCAACAGGTTCTGAAAGCAGCTGACGAGGCCCTCTACCGCGCGAAAGAAGCCGGGCGAGATCGCGCGATCCATGCGAGGCAAGCAACAACATAACAACGCAAATCGCTGAATGGCTCTCTAGCCAGACAACCTTTTCAATCGAACTGCATGTTTATCGTAGAGTCTTGATATAGTGTGTCATGAGAGCCTCACATCTTTATAACGGTAGCGCCACTGAGCGTTTGACTCGTGGCCCCATCACCTACCATTGGTCCTCTCAATAAACGCGGTGTCGCATTAGCGCATCATTAGCTAACGCGATGATTAACGGACTTTCAGTATCGAGGGCTAGCTTATGGCACATACTGACCCACTTCCCAAAGCACTACTGGCTCTTGATCAAGCCCTATTTGAAGAAGTGCGTGGCATCAACATTCTTGATGCGATTGCACCCGAAAACTACCATCAAGAGAAAGCCGCATTTTTCGAATCTAACTATTCAATTAGCCCTGACTTCGCCTACGGCGAGCACTCGATCGACCTCTTTGCTCGCAAGCGTGCGCTTTACAACCTGCCGGTTGAGTCACTTCCAGACGATGACTTAATTCAGTTATATAGCGATGTCATTGAGTCTTATGTCGAAAAGCTTGATCAGTTTCGCGCCATAGGTACAGATGAGTTTGTATATGAGTCATTGCGCTACTTTGGCGAACCTAACGAGAAGGATATTCGCAACGCTCAGTTTGTCTTGCACTTTCCCGATGACCTTGCGCCACTCGACGACCGTGATATGGGTACCGATGAGATTGTTAACCATCTCACGTCATTTGCAGACGCGCGAGGATACCAGTACGACATTCGGCTTGATGAGAAGATGATCGCAAATATCCTTGTTTCGGGCAGCACCATTAAAGTTAATGCCAATGCTCGGATCGCTGAAACTGAAGTGCATGCACTCGCTCATCACGAGGTCGGTGGCCACTTAGTCACAACCCTCAACAGCCGCAATCAGCCGGTAAAGGTGCTATCGCTGGGAAGCCCTGTCAGCACCACAACACAAGAAGGTATTGCCATTTTGTGTGAATACTTGGCCGGCTACTTAACTTTACCAAGGCTCAAAGTATTGGCTTTGCGGGTTATTGCCGTTCAATCGATGCTGATCGAGCGTGATTTCAAGCGCACATTTCTGCTTCTCAAAGAGCAGCATGATGTCGATGACAGTACCGCTTTCACGATCACTTCCCGAGTCTATCGCGGTGGCGGCTACACGAAGGATTACCTTTACCTGCAAGGATTTCATCAGATGCTGAACGCCTATGAAACCTCTGAGCATTTCAACTTGTTACTCTCAGGCAAAGTCTCGCTCAACCATCTGCCGCTCATACAACGACTAATCAACAAAGGTTATCTACTACCACCCAAATATATCAGCCCAGCTATCGCTACACCGCAACCCGTTGATGAGGTTAAACGCTTGCTTGCTCATGCGATCAAGTAACTGCATGAGGACAGGATACCAAAATGAGACACCACCACAGCTAACGAGCTTAATGAACCATGCTCTAAGTGATAGCGAACAACACAGCTCTATGGGAGGCTGGTAACGATACCGGTGTGTGAGCAAGGTACTGGATTAACAATCCATTTAACAAAAATCACGCGATTTCACCGTTAACTCGCGCCACTGCTCGCTAATATCCCGTAGCTTACCCGCCACCACATGGATTACATCACCTTCACACTCCAACACGCCGCTCACCTGCAACAGCTGGGCGGTCAGGAGCGCTTTACGCTGCGCTTTGGCCGTATCGCGCCACACGACAAGATTGATCTGCCCCGTTTCATCCTCAAGCGTGACAAAGGTAACGCCGGTTGCTGTACCCGGCCGTTGGCGGTTTGTTACCAAGCCCGCTACCGTCACTAGCTGACCATGCCGACAAGCCTTTAATTGTTCCGCTTGCTTGCAGCCCTGTAGCTCACCTTGCGCCCGTAATAGCGCTAGCGGATGGCGACCAAGGCTTAAACCAAGGTGACGGTAGTCCTCCTCAACATCTTGCTTTTCATCCGGAGCAGCCAATGCAAAGCGGGACTCGGCCACATGAGTCAGCGGATCTAATGCCATAGCATGCTGCGGCGCCAATAACTCCCAACGAGCTTGAAAACGGTGGCCTGCAATACTATTCAGCGCCCCCGCTGCCGCCAGCGCATCCCAATCCTGCTGACGCAGCTGACAGCGTCGGCGTGCGTCTTGCAATGACCGGAATGCCCCCTGCTGCCGAGCGCCCAATAACGCTGCCACAGCGTCATAACGCAATCCTTTAATCAAGCGAAAGCCTAGCCGCAAGTAGCGCTTGGTTCCGTCCACCACAACCGACGAATCCCAAGTGCTCAGGTTAATATCGACACCTTCTACCTCTGCGCCGTGGCGCTGTAAATCCTGTATTAACTGCGCTGGGGAGTAGAAACCTAACGGCTGACTATTCAGTAGCCCACAGCAAAACTGCACGGGGTAGTGGCACTTCAACCACGCTGAGATATACACCAACAAGGCAAAGCTAGCGGCATGTGATTCCGGGAAGCCATACTCGCCAAAGCCCTCGATCTGGCGGCAGATACGCTCGGCAAACTCGCGCTCATAACCACGTGCTTGCATCCCCTCCATCAGTTTCTGTTGGTACTCACGGATATAACCGCTGCGCCGCCATGCAGCCATCGCGCGGCGTAACTGATCGGCTTCACCGCCGCTAAAACCGGCCGCTACCATCGCCAACTGAATCACCTGTTCCTGAAAAATGGGCACGCCTAACGTGCGCTTTAACACCTGCTCCACCTCAGGGCTTGGATAGCTAATCGGCGCTTGTTGCTGGCGGCGTGTTAGATAGGGGTGCACCATATCCCCTTGAATGGGGCCTGGCCGCACAATCGCCACCTCGATCACCAGATCGTAGTAACTGCGTGGCCGCAAGCGCGGCAGCATATTCATCTGCGCCCGCGATTCCACCTGAAAGACTCCCATGCTGTCACCACGGCAAAGCATGTCATAGGTATGACTATCGCCGCGCGGAATATCCTGAATCCGCGTCACAGGCTCGCCTTGCTCTGCCAGCAGGCATAGCGTTTTGCGTATCGCCGTGAGCATTCCTAACGCCAGCACATCCACTTTGAGCAATCCTAACGATTCCAGATCATCCTTGTTCCACTGAATCACAGTACGGTCTGTCATCGCAGCATTCTCGATCGGTACCAGTTGGCAAAGCGCCTGCGCAGCAATCACAAAACCACCCACATGCTGTGACAAGTGGCGCGGAAATCCCAGAATCTCCTCCACCAGCGCGACAAAGTGGCGATACAAAGGCGATGGCTCCTCGCCACCTAGCTCAGCCAACTGCGCTAGCCAAACCTCACGCCCTTCGCGACGCTCTAACTGAGCGATAATCCAGCTCAGATAACTCTCATCCATGCCCAACGCTTTACCCACATCACGAATGGCGCTTTTGGTACGGTAGCTGATTACCGTGGCTGCCAGCCCTGCTCGTTCACGGCCATAGCGTTGGTAGATGTACTGAATCACCTCTTCACGGCGTTCATGCTCAAAATCCACATCGATATCGGGCGGCTCGTCACGCTCTTTGGAGATAAAGCGCTCAATTAGCAGGCTAACCTCCCGCGGGTCTGCCTCGGTGATATGCAAGCAATAACACACCACTGAGTTCGCCGCTGAACCGCGCCCTTGGCAGAGGATGCCCTGCTGGCGAGCAAAGCGCACAATATCTTCAATCGTTAGAAAATAGTGTTCATAGCCCAGCTCAGCGATCAGGTGAAGTTCGCGCTCGATCTGCTGTGCAATGGCATCTGGTACCCCTTCAGGAAAGCGCAGTCGTTGGCCTCGCTGCACTAAAGCGCGCAGATGTTCAGCGGCGCTGCGCCCTTCAGGCACAAGTTCAGCAGGGTATTCATAGCGCAGTTCAGAGAGCTCAAAGCAGCAGCGGACGGCAATATCTACCGTGGCGGCTAGCATATCCGCCGGATATAGCGAGGTGAGCTTTTCAAATGAGCGTAGATGCTGCTCACCATTGGCTGCTAAAAGATAACCGGCTTGCTGGATAGACGTTTGTTCGCGGATAGCCGCTAATACATCGTGCAGCGGCTGACGCGCAGGGCTGTGCATCTCAACGCGATTACCGCATACCAGCGGTACACCCAGCTGATTGGCGATACGGCACTGCTGCTGAAAACGCCACTGATCATCACCGCTCAGTAAACGACTGACCATCCACCAAAGACGTTTGGGAAATAGCGTTTTCAGATGCGCCATACGCCGGCGCGCGCTGTTTAAATCATCACCTGCCAAGTAGAGTAAGAGGCAATCAGGTTGGTGAGCAAAATCATCCCAGGTGACCTGATATTTACCTTTCTCTGCACGACGTCTCGCTTGCGTGATCAGTTCGCATAGCTGCCCGTAGCCGCGCCGGTTACACGCCAGCAAAATCACTTGCTCATCATCGAGGCGAAAGACACTGCCAATAATGAGTTTAATCTGCTGTGCTTTGGCTTCCTCCCACGCCCTTACCACACCTGCGACAGAACACTCATCGGTCAAGGCAAGCGCTTGATAACCCAACTCAGCCGCCCGTGCGACCAGCTCCTCAGGGTGGGAGGCACCACGTAGAAAGCTAAAATTGCTCAGCACATGCAGTTCAGCATAGGGAAATGGCGCCACCACTAGCCAAACCACCCATGCAGATACCATTGGCGGTTCGCATCACGGAAGATCCACCCCAAACGCCCATCGGGGCTGCGGGCGATGTAGTAATCACGCCGGACGGGCAAATTATCCCACCAGCCTCCCACAATACGCTCAGGGCCACATAACGGCTGCCACTGGGTGATCTCTGCTGCCGCTAAGCCTGCGGGTTTGGGCAGCAACCAGTGCGGCCTAGCCCCTGAAGGGGGAAGATGGACCTCTTTGCAACGGCTGTCGGGTAGCACCCAACGATAGCTCTTTTCAGGGCGGTGATCTGCCACCATCACCATCCGCTGCACAGCATCAATCCCTAAACGGGTTTGTAGTTTACTCACTAGGTGCTCAGGGGTATCCACTGCGGTGGCTGAGTTAAACAGATCGGTGGTCGTCACCTCGAGTGGTGCCAAACCCTGTGCACGCAGGGTAATCTCGATAACCGGCTGGGTTAAACGTACCCGCTCTAGGCGCAGCTCCCACAATGGCATCCACACAGACGCTTGCAACTCCGCACGGCTATGCCGTACTTGAAGTTCCTGAGTCTCAAGGTCACGCAGGCGCAATGTGAGTGTAGTTTCCTGCGCAGATAACTGACATTGGCGCAGATACCCTTCCATCTCGGCAAGCAAGCGCCGCAGGGGAAAACGCAAACCACCGCTATGCTCAAGCTCATGGGGCAAGATAAGATGGCGGGTAAAATGCTTCGGTGGCGTAAAGTAGCGCGGTGGATCTGGCTGTTCACCAAACAGCTGCGCCAGATAGCGCGGTAGCGTTTTACCAAAACGCCGTGTTAATGCATCGCTTGGCAGGGCACGCAATTGCTTCACATGTTGAATGCCCATCCCTTCTAAGCGCTGTATCACCTTCTGCTCAAGATTCAACCCACGAATGGGTAAGCGCTCAAGGCGTGTACAATGCGCGCTTGCCTCTTCAGCGGTAAAACCTCCTGTTTCAGCCAACACTTTAGCCGCTAAAGGTGTATGCCCTGTGGCGATCTCCGCACTCCAGTGCAGCGTATCCAACGCACTGTGCAGCTGTGCTAAGTAGGGCGATAAACCACCAAAATAGTGCAGCATTGAATCGGCCTCTAGCAAAAGGCCATAGGGCGGATAGAGGCTAATTTGCGCACTAAACCGCCCAGCCCACATGGCAAGTGCCTCTAAGCTACCCGGCTCTTGCTCAGGGTGACGCGTATAACAACGTAGCTCTGGCGCTAAGCTGTAGGCGGTCGCTATTGCCATCCCAGCAGAGACACCCTGCGCCGTCGCTGCCGCATTACACAGCAACACGTGGGTACCACGCTCATCTAGCAGTGCTGCCGCTTGCGAACATGCTTGATCGGTATAGCGCGCCTCCAGCGGGAGTAGCGGAAAGTGCAGGTAACACCACAGTGACCCAGCCATCGTGCTAACCTACTGCATGAAGTGTGGGTACAGCCTGTAGCGCGGGCAAGAGCTGATCTTCGCCCACCGCAAGGTTGATCTCTGGTTGTGCCCAACCGCCTTTGCGCTTGAGTAGCGTTAACGAGATACCCTGCGAAGCCGGCTCCAGCTGTAAACGATAGGGTGCGGCAGAGCTTTGTTCACGGGCAGCCCAAGGGCGCAATAAAAAGCCGAGTGTACCGGTCTCACTTGCCGCCACTTGTAAGCGGCGCACCATTTTTTCCTGCCCTGAGGGGAGCCAACCGAGTACCGCACTACAGCAGCCGCTTTTCAGGGCCTGCTCAAGTACCCAACCGGTTTCTTTAAGTTGACGTGTATGCACCACGAGAATGTGATCAAGATTCAGCCCCGAAGCACGCAGCGCCGGCGCATAAGGCAGCCATGGAGGATCTACCCAGAGCAGCCATTTTTCAGGCGCTTGGCGTTCTAACAGCAGCGGCAGCAAGAGCCGTAACTCGCCGCAGCCGGGTTGCTGACATAGCAACTCCACCAAGTTCCCTAGCTGCCAACCGCCACCCAGCTGTTGGTCCAACTGCTGAAAGCCAGTACTCACAAAGTTATCCACCGATGCTTGCTGGCCTTGCCATAGCACGCCGGCGTGGATCATTTGATTGAGCGATGTTGTACCCATAACGCACCAACAAATACTGTTTATTTATACAGTATTTTTATGCAGTTTAAGGCAAAGTGCAAGCCGAGGATGCAAAGATCGTTGCTACAGGCTGTCATACGCTCCCTGTTGATCAGGGTAAAAGCGCTTATGAAATAACACACCCTGTGGTGGCATCCGCTTCATCTGCAAAGCTTTTCGCGATCTCTAACACCTCTTCGATGGAGGCTTCTAACGCTGCCACACAAGCAGGATCAAACTGTATGCCACTCTCTTGGCGCAAGAATGCAAGGGCATCCTCGCTCGACCAAGCTGCTTTGTAAGGGCGTTCGCTAGTCAGTGCATCGTAGACATCTGCCACACGTACAATGCGCGCCTCTAAAGGGATCGCCTCCGCAACCAACTGACATGGATAGCCTGAACCATCCCAGTTTTCATGATGCAGGTGCACAATATGGCGCAAAATTTGGCTGTAGTTTTTCTCTTCCAAGCGCAGGTTTGTGAGTGCTTGATCGATTATTTCGAGCCCCCGCACCGTATGCTCCTTCATGGTGGTGTACTCCTCTTCCGTGAGCGGCCCGGCTTTCAGCAAGATGCTGTCTGGAATGGCAATTTTGCCGATGTCATGTAGGGGCGCAAAGGTGAATATATCCTCGATATACTCATCACTAAGGGGCGTATCTCGTGCTAACTTGCGTGCAATCACTCGGCTATAACGCGCCATACGTTCAAGGTGCTGGCCGGTTTCGTTATCCCTTAGAGAAGCGACATCTTTCAGTGTCTTGGCGGTACCAATAACGCCCTGTACGGCATAGTTCTCTGCGATTAGTACCACCTCCATAAGTTTGGCGATCACATCTAACTGAGTACGAATCACCAACGAGGAGAAGCGTTTGGGTATCGAGGAGGCAAAGAAGAGCAGCCCCAGAAAGCGTTTCTGATCAAAGATCGGTACGGCATAGCTACTTTTGATACCCAGCTTCAGTAGCCGTTGAGCGCTATCACTATGCGGTAGCTCTTCTAGCTCGCGAATCAAGCGCGCTGCGGGGTCCTGCATGAGCGGGTAGAGCGGGTTGTCAGCCGTCATCTTAGCCTCATGGCGCGACATAGGCTCCTCTGCACCCGCTGTTGTTAAATACGCTTTCAGCGTGTTTGTTTGTGCTTCGTAGCCCACAAAGTTAATGCGCACAATATCGCGGTAACGTCCCTGCACAACATTCAAAACCGCTTCCAAATTACGATTTAACGAGTGATTGACGCTCAATGCACCAAATGCGGATGGAAGGTGTTGATAAGCTAACCGAGCCATACTCTGTCTAAAACCTCAAAGGCAGATACTAATAAGCTAAACGGACTCACACAGCCCATGAAAGGGCAGAATCGCACGCTAACTACGGAATAGGTGTTAATTTAAAAATGGCAGATGTTGGCCCGTCACTACTAAACAGAATGCTCCCATCGGGCAATGCCAGCAGATCCACAGGCCGCGCCCAACGCTGCCCATCATCTAACTGAAAGCCCGAAACAATATCCTGCTGTGTAATAACAGCGCCATCTTCTAAATGTAAGGCAGTTATTTTTGGGGGCCGTCGGCTTGCAGCAGAGCCGGTTGCATCCACCGCCCAAGAACCATGAAACGCCACCAGCAGTTGACCGCTCAAGCTCCCATAAACAGACTGCTCTGGAACAAAGTCGAGGCCCAGCGGTGCTTGTCGTGCGGGAAAGGTTGTAACAGGGTGTTCCACCTGATCTTTATGCTGAGGCGGCTGCGAGCGCTGACAACGATCACGAAACACCTGCTCGCCATCATATTGATACCATGGCATACCATGAAAAGAGCCTGCAGAGAGCGCAACAAGTTGTTCCGGCGGCTGTTCAAAGCCCAGGTGATCAGGGCCATTATTGGTTGCATAGAGCCGCTGTTCATGTGGCGACCACGCTAAACCTACCGGGTTGCGTAACCCGCTTGAGAACACGTCAGCTTGCCAGCGGCCTGCTTTTTTCTGCAAACGCCAAACGCCGCCACGGCGCTCATTAAACGCATAGGTCTCGCTCAAGTATTGGTTCGAGCAATTACCGCTAATACCAATACTGACATAAAGGCTGCCATCAGGTCCGGCTACCAGCGTACGTGAGCTATGCCCACCACTCGCGGGCATCGCGAATACCTTTTCTATCGCTTCGAGCCGATTTTCCTGACGGTTGAGCTGGGTACGATAAACACCTTCACTGGAGGCGACCCAAAGTGCTTTTTCATGCCAAAGCACGCTATGGGGGTAACGAAACTGCGGCGTGATACGCTGCGCCTTATAATCCGGAGGCGTTAAGCGATAGATAGCACCGGCACCTGAGCCGACCAAGACTTCACCGGCAACTTCACCATGCGATAGCATCCGTGGCCTAGGTACAGCTGTGCTGAACACCGATAGCTGATAGCCTTGCGGGACGGTTACCGTAAACCGCTCTGTGCCCAACACCAAGGTCTGCTGGTAGGTATCTATCGTAGAGCCTGCCGCTGACAGGGTTGATGATAATATAAGGACGCTCCCTGCTATCCATCTCTTATGCTTATGCATTGACTGATCTCCCACACGACATCCTTGCGCGTTGTGTGCTCTCATGCCGAGTGGCAGTTGTATAACAGGGTTAACTCGGCTCTGAATAAATGTATGTTTTTACCATCACCTCTGTTTATTAAGTGTAGCGGCTAATACAAAAAAAAAGCACACTAAATGTGTGCTTTTTTCGATTTTAGACAGCTGAGTTATTGGGCAGTCCAGCCACCATCAACAGGCATAGTGACACCCGTGATAGATGCAGCAGCATCACCAGCCAAAAAGGTCACTACGGCGGCTACTTGTTCAACCGTTACAAACTGTTTCGTTGGCTGCGCTTTAAGCATGACATCCTGCTTAACTTGCTCTTCAGTAATGCCACGTGCCCGAGCAGTATCGCCAACCTGTTTTTCCACTAACGGTGTCCAAACGTAACCCGGCGCCACGGCATTGACAGTAATTCCCTGCTCTGCAACTTCTAAGGCCACCGTTTTTGTTAAACCTGCGATACCATGCTTGGCTGCCACGTAAGCTGATTTATATGGCGACGCTACCAACGCATGAGCTGATGCTGTGTTGATAATACGGCCCCAGCCCTTCTCTTTCATGCCTGGCAGCACAGCCTTCGTGGTATGGAAGGCCGACGTCAGGTTGATACCAATAATGGCGTCCCACTTCTCTTCAGGGAACTCATCAACCGGCGATACAAACTGGATACCGGCGTTATTAACCAGAATATCCACCGAACCAAACTGCGCTTGAGCTTCTTGGACCATCGCTTGAATTTCATCTGCTTTGAGCATGTTAGCTGGCGAAAAAAGCGCTTTCACGCCGAAGTCCGCTTCAATAGAAGCGCGGATCGCTTCGTTCTCAGCAGGGTCGCCCAAGCCGTTGATCATGACATTCGCACCCTGCTCCGCCAGCGCGCGTGCCATCGCCAAACCAATACCTGATGTTGATCCTGTAACCAGTGCATTTTTACCTTTTAACATGCTCAAAAGCTCCCCTTTTCGATCCTAAAATGGCACATCTATCTACATGCCGACAGTCCTTCCACCGTACCACTTTTTTGCACTGCAAAAAACTGATTGCATACCGCTACCCTACTAAAAGTAGCAACACCCCAGACAGTACGCTTTACCGACATCCACTACTATATTAATATTTACTTATATAAATAATTACTAATATGGCGGGACTATGAGGCAATACTGGAGTTGGATAACCAGCGGTACCGCGCTGGCAATCTGTTTTTTACTGGCGGTCATACTTGTCAAACCAATCGGTGTATCAACCCAGTTTGTGATCGCCGATGGGGTTTTGTGGTCATTATTTGATGACAGCTTGATCACAACCGATACAGACAGCAAGTCTGGCTATGCAAGTACCAACGCTTACCTAGATAAAAGCGGTGGTAAGTATGCAGCCGCTGTTGAGAACCCCATTAATTACAGCTTTTTATTCGTCTTAGCGATGATCTTTGGCGCTTGGTTAGCGAGCCGCTTTAACCGCCCAACCACTCCCCCCGATACTGCCTCACAACCGGTTTGTCGATTAGGCGATCAACGCTCAGCACGCTTACTGCGCGCGTTTATTGGCGGTGCGATTGTCCTGTTTGGTGCGCGTCTTGCTGGCGGCTGCACGAGTGGCCATATGATGAGTGGAATGATGCAGACATCACTCAGCGGTTATCTGTTCGCAGCCGGTGCCTTCGCGGTTGCTGTACCTACTGCAATCTTTCTATATGGCCGTCGCTAAGGAGCTTTAAGATGAAAATTATTCTCGCACTCATCCTTGGCACGCTCTTCGGTTTTGTCTTACAACGTGTTGGTGCCACAGATTCACGCAAAATCTGGGGCATGTTAACGCTTCGAGATCTACATCTGGCGAAAGCGATACTCTTTGCCATCGGTGTAAGCTCAATCGTGCTGTTTGCCGGTATGAGCATCGGCATTATCGATGCAGGCCACCTGTCGGTTAAGAGCAGTTACAACGGCGTTATTGTGGGCGGTATGCTGCTTGGGCTAGGTTGGGCAATAGCAGGTTACTGCCCAGGTACCGGTGTTGCAGCCATGGGAGAAGGGAAACCGGATGCCTTTGTTTATGTACTCGGCGGTTTAGCTGGCGCTTTTCTCTACACGTTAAGCTATGGCGCAATCGCCGATAGTTGGCTCTTCAGTCCTATCGGTGGAGGCAAAGTAACACTTGCGGCAACAGGTGAATACAGCGCTTTAATTGCCACCCCCTCTGCGATGCTTGTCGCACTCGTTTTAGGTGGGCTTTTCGCAGCGTTCGCGGTTCTTGCGCCGAAGAAGATCTGAACCCGTTACCAGCAAAGCCGATCGCTGATGTCGGCTTTGCACCCTCCTCTACACAAGCTATCCAATCCTTTCTTGCTACAAATCAAATAGCGTTTTGCAGCGGCCCTCTGCGCTGCTACTCTGCACTTCTAAAATTCATTATCCTAAACCTTAAAATATTATCTTTATGCTTGATTGGATTCTCAGTACGAACGGCTTCATCATCGAAGCAATCGTGATGTTAGCCATCATTATTTACGTTGGAACACGTATCTAAAATCAAGAAAGACAGTTGCTTGTAAAGGATTAGTCATGCCAACACTGCCTTGTACCTATTTTCCCTTTGCCTTCGCAATCGCCGCCACATTGTTGCCATCGTATGCCAGTGCGTTTAGCGAAGAGGACTTTCTTAGCGATATCCCCGAGGTCGCTTCTGCTACACGTATCAGCCAGCCGCTTGACGATGTCCCAGTCGCCACATCACTGATCACCCGCCAGATGATAGAGGCGTCCGGGATGATAGAAATTCCCGAATTGCTGCGTTTAGTGCCAGGTTTTCAGGTCTACCCAACCAACCACAATAAGTATGCCGTGACCTACCACGGCGAATCGTCTGAGTTTCCCAATGACTTGGAGGTGCGTATTAATGGCCGCCCAGTCTATGTGCCGCTGCTCTCCACTGTGGATTGGAACTCTCTTGGTATCACGCTGGACGACATCGAATATATCGAAGTCGTACGCGGCTCGAATGTACCCTCTTATGGATCAAATGCGCTGATGGGCGCGATCAATATCGTCACGCGATCACCCATTAGCCAACCGCAGAATAGAGTGACGTTTACCGCAGGCCCCGATAAACGCCGCGACTACACCGCAACACTGAGTAACCAGCATGAAAACGCTCAATACCGCTTGAGTTTATCAGGGCAGAAAAACAACGGATTCGACTTCCAGCGCGATGGCGAAGAGGTGTATCAGGGCAACTTGCAGGTCACATTAACGCCAACGCTCTATGACACGTTCGATTTCAGTGCAGGTTTCAGTCAAGGCTCTATCGTTACTGGGCAAGGCGAGTTATCCCAATACGATGATCGTGACCATATCTCCAGCTATCAACATTTACAGTGGAAACATGAATCCGATCCTTTCAACGAATACACCCTGCAACTGTTTCATAACTTTCTAAGCCTCAAAACACCGAGTTACTGGGCCTCAGACCTATTGGGCGATCCGGGCTTACAGCAGCTCAATGCACAACTCGCGTATCTAGAGCAACAGTACGGTGACGCATACCCGTTCCCAAGCAGTCATGTTTCCGACTTTCGCACCCTAACAAAGGGCGAGAACGGTTCCGTCCATGTGTACGGCGGCGAGCTACAACTCACCCAGCGCCCAACTACCGAGCTTACCCTAGCGTCAGGTGTCGGTTTTCGTTACGAAGATGCACGCAGCGATAGCTTTATTCCCGAAGCGAAAAGTGTACACGAAGAGAACTACTACGCGTTTTCAAATATCGAGTGGCAGCAAACAGCCAAATTACTCTGGAACCTGGGCGTCATGGCGGAGTTCAAAACGACGACGGATGATCCCGCCATCTCGGTTCGTGGCGGCGCCAACTATCATATTGATGACACCACCACCGTTCGCGCATCACTGACTCAGGCATTCCGTACCCCCTCGTTATTGGAGCAGAACGCCGAGACAGCTTATGTTTTTCCAGAAGGTGTTCCGTTTGACTATCAGTTGAAGAAAAGTGATCAGCTCAAGTCAGAGAAGCTCGATGCCGTTGAACTGGGTCTCTTTTTAAAGCACCCGACTCTGCACGGTTTTACGGATATTAAGCTCTTTTTTGAGGACTCACGCGATGGCATTGAAGGCTGGTTCTTTTACAGCGACCTAGACCTTGCCACGCTGGCGCAAGGTTATCCCGATGAGGAGCGACAACTGCGCAACTCGAAGGACTATCGCAACCGCGGCGTTGAAGTACAGACGTTCTTACAACCGACACCGAAAGATCTTATCAACCTAGCCTACAGCTATAACGATATTAGCGGTGTGCTGCAGCGCGGCGATATTCGCGACCACAAGCCAGATCGTGACCTCTCTGCTGTCGCTCCAAAGCATACGTTAAGCTTGCTCTATAATCGCCGCTTCAGCCCAACATTTGATGCGGGCTTCATCTTGACCCATATGTCCAAAGTTCAGTGGGAAGGTTCAAGCCTACACGACGATTTCACATCATTAGATGTCAAGTTGACTCAACAATTCCCGATCTCCAGCGGTGAGCGCGTGAGTGCAACACTGATGATCGAAAATCTCTGGGATGCGAAATATTCAGAGTTCCACCGCAACAACGCGCAGGAGAGAAAAATCTACCTAATCCTGAGTTTAGACTTCTAAGTCATCGGGCCAACGCATGGATAGCCTGCTCAAACCACTCATCAGCTTTACACTGCGCCTCTGGCTGGGTGTTTGGCTGCTGGTGTGGTTGAGCACTTTAATGCCAGCCCATGCGATTGGGGTCTCGGTGGTTCTTAGCTCTGAGCACCCCAGCTACAGCACCGTAGCTGAGGCGATTAAACAACAGCTAGCCCCCTCAGTATCGCTACATGAATGGCAAGCCGATACGTTACCAGCAGCACTACCTGAGGATGACCTGCTTGTTGCAATAGGCACCAAAGCACTCAAAACGCTCTTGCAGCGAAATCTACAGCAACCCATGCTGGCCAGTTTTTTACCGCGCCGTAGTTACGAAGAAACTCAGCAATCCTTTCCTCATAACGGCAACATCAGTGCCGTCTACTTAGATCAATCGATGGCGCTCCAGCTAAGGTTGATTAAGCAGCTGGCGCCGCACACTAAAACCATTGGTTCAGTATTTGGTCCCTCTTCGCAAGCAGACAGTGCGCGCCTTTATAGTGCCGCTTACGAACAAGACTTAGAACTGCACACCGTTGCCTTAAACCCAGACGACAACCCGATTGCTGTTCTGCAGCCCATTATCGAGCAGTCTGATCTTTTTCTTGCGATACCTGATCAATCGGCATTTAATAGAGCAAGCGCCAAATGGTCATTATTTATCGCTTTACGCGCTCGCAAAGCGCTCATTGGTTTTTCAGAAAAATATGTTGATGCCGGCGCGCTGGCGGCGGTGTATTCAACCCCGGAGCAGATCGGACGACAAACGGCGGAAGCTGTGGACAACTACCTCGAAAACGGAATTTTCCCAGCGCCAGCCCATCCGCGCTATTTTACGGTCAAGGTCAATGACAATACTGCGCGCTTGATTGGCTGGCCGATACCCAATGCCGAGCAGCTCACGCGTCAGCTACAGGAGTGGATGCAATGACGCCCTCGCTGTTTCATCGCCTCGATATCCGCCAACGCATTCTGCTATTGACGCTGATCCCGCTGCTGCTGATTTCGCTCTTACTTGGTAGCTACTTTATCTACACCCGTCTCCAAGATACGGAGCGCCATTTAACCGAGCATGGCGAGCTACTAGCACGGCTCATGGCATCGTCAACCGAGTTTATCTATCTCACCAATAACAACGCCGAGCTTAAAAAGATCAGTAAAGGCACCTTTATGGAGCAAGGCGTCGAAGATGCCATCTTCCTCAATGATGAGCTGAAACTGCTGCTGCGCAATGCGCAGTTTCCCTTTGATCCTTACAAAGTCACACGCCAACCACTGTTTAAAAGTGAAGGCAAATGGTTCTTCTCTCAACCGATCAAACGTACTGGCTTGAGCGTTGTGGATAACCCAGAGTACCAAAACACCGAAGCACTTGAGGATGTCATTGGCTGGGCGGTTGTGGTGATATCGGACGCGGAGAAAATCGCTCAAGAGCGGCAGATCGTGATTACCAGCTGCGCACTACTGTTCGTTGGTTTCTTAATCACTTTCCTCATGGCGCGCAGACTCGGTAAACAGATCAGTACGCCCGTACTGGAACTTACCGAAGCGATGCAGCGTATCCAAGCCGGTGATCAGCACTACCGTTTGGGTAAGCAATATTCCGCGGAGTTCAGTGATCTTGCCGAGGGATTAAATAAACTGGCGGATGCGGTACAAAAATCGCTAGAGAACCAAGCGATACGCATTGACCTATCAACGCGCAAACTCACCGCCACACTGCGCCACCTAGAGCAACAAAATGAGGCACTCGCCAAAGCCCGTCAGCACGCTGATGATGCTAACAAGGCGAAAGATGACTTCCTTGCACGCATGAGCCACGAGCTGCGTACACCACTGACATCGGTGGTCGGCTTCGCGCGTTTATTAAGCCAAACGCCCTGCACTGCCGATCAACTACAGCATATTCGAATCATCAACCAAACCGCGCAAATGCTGATGTCGATCATCGATGACATCTTAGATTTCTCCAAGTTACAAGAGAACGCCATTGCGCTTGAACGTATCTCCTTCAACCTTGAAGAGAGCATCCATAGCGTACTCGAGATGCAAGCCCCCCATGCCCACGATAAGGGGTTAGAGCTACTGGTAAACTTGCCTGCAAAGGCCAATACACGTGTCGTAGGGGATCCAACTCGACTGACTCAGATCATCGCGAATCTCGTGTCTAATGCGATTAAGTTCACGGAAAAAGGGCATATCAACATCACGCTGGGCGTCGAGCGTATCAACTCCCAGCAGAGCTTATTCTCCATCTATGTAAGTGATACCGGCATCGGCATTCCAAAGGATCACCTCGACCAACTGTTCCAAGCCTTTATGCAAGCCGATACATCAATTACCCGGCGCTTTGGCGGTTCTGGCCTTGGACTGGTGATATCGAAAAAGCTCGCAGAGCTGATGGGGGGTAAGCTGTCGATGCATAGCGAGGTTAATCAGGGCACGCAGGTGGAGGTATCCATTCCTCTGCGGATGTCTGAACAAACTCGTAATCTACTAAAACGGGCGCCTGAATTAGACCGGCCGTTGCTCTATTTTGACCAAGACCCCGCTGTAGCTGAGTCAACCTTGCACCTGTTCTCCTCTTCACGGGATAACATCAAAGTCACGCATGATCTTGATGAGTTTCTGGCGTTAGCGGAGCACTACGACGTAGCGCTGGTGGGTATTCCCGTGGACCGGTTTAGCGAACCTAAGGTCTCCCACGCACTGGCCAGCATCAAACCTAAAACACGTTTAATCTGCCTAGCACCCTGTGGCTACGAACTACCTTCCCACCTGACGAACGCCGTTGCAACACCCAAGCCTGCGCGGCCCGAGAAATTGCTGGAGCTACTGGCGCAATCACCTACCCCTCAAGAGCGCACTACGCCACAACCCACGATCAGGCGCACAGTACGCGTCCTGATTGCTGAAGATAATGAGTATAACCAGCTCCTGATTAGCAAAATTCTCAACGCCCACCATATGGAAACCATCACGGCTAACAATGGTCTTGAAGCGATCCAGCTGGCCGAGAGTGAAGCACCGGATCTTGTCTTGATGGATGTGCATATGCCGGTCATGGATGGTCTGGAGGCCACCACTCGCATTCGCCAAATATTACCAAAGCTGCCCATTATTGCGCTGACGGCTAACGTTATCGAGAGTGAACATCTATCGCTTTACAACGCGGGCGTATCAAAAGTGCTACTCAAGCCCATCAATGACAAGCAGCTCATTAAACATATCGAAACCACCGTAAGCCGCACCCAAGAGCAGGAGCGGGATCGACCAAAACACCTAGATCATCTGGAAAATACGCCTGCCGCACCGGTACTCGATGTCGCTAAATACGACTTGAAAGACCAACTGGTTGAAGAGCTGCTGCGTTTAGCAAACCAGCTAGAAGCGGCGGTGATACGCACGGATAAAATTGCCCTACGCGAAACCAACCATCAACTGGCAGGATTGGCGGGGCTGTATGAGCTGCCAGAGGTGGAGTGCTGTACCGCAGATATCCATACAATTGTCCATGCGACACCGGTCGACTGGCCTGAATTATGGAAGCTAAGCTGGCGCTTGAAGCGCCTATTGAAAGGTTCTGATGAGGCGATCGTAGGACATATCAACGAACGCTTTGAAGGGACAGAGGTAGAAAGCTAAAACGTACGCACAATAGGCGATGTATCGATCAGTTTTTTGAGCCGCTCACCAATACGCTGTAGCTGTGCCATACCTGCAGGATTGTAACGGCATCGCCCAATACCAAAACGCACCTCACCGCTACCCTCCTCCGCTTCCAGTTCTAGGTCGTAACACCGCTGGCGAATCGTTTCCAAGTCAGGATCATGGACGATAGGAATGCCAATAAACAACGACCAGCGATCATGCTCTAGTTGACCAGTTTGCAGTGCTTGCATCATCTCATAGATATCAGCGCGCTTGGGCCGATACACAGGTGCACGACCAAACAGAAGCGCACCTGTTAACGCCAACATAACGACGAGACACACAAAAAACACCAGCATAAATTCCATTGGGTTCTCCTCGTTCTTGCCGCGTGATCAGCGATTAATGCCGAGGCTGATTCAATAGCACGAGTAACTGCTTCGCCGCGGCTTTGACCGCATCACCGCGTGCTTGCTCAATCTGCTCGATATCACGCTCAAATTTGCGGCGTGTCTTACGATCCAGCGCTTTCCAAGCCTCTAGAATTGGAATATGTTCGGTCTCTCGGAAAACCTCATCGAATACCTGATATTCAGCTTGCTGATGAAGTGACGCATCATAGTAAACGAGCAGCGAACGAATGCGGATCGAGGCCTCAACCGGACCCACTTGCTCCTCTTGCAGCGCATGCGCAAGAATTTTTAGGCTATCCACAACATAGGTGTACTTTTCTTGGCGCTGAGCTTCCAAACGCGCGAGCTGCTCACGTTGTTGCGCTTGCTTCGTTTTAATAAAGCGGTACTGTCGGTATATATAGATCGACAAACCGATAATGGCGATCACACCTATCGCTATTAAACTGTAGATAACTGTTCCTGACACGCGAGCTACTCTCTGTTAACGCTATGAAAAAATTTACGTCTCATCCTACCGTAGGCGATGTTATTCGTGAAATGTATCTGCACCCCACTCAGATGAGCGCCCAAGAAGCCGCTGACTTATGCGGCCTAGATTGCGCTGTGTTTGAAGCGATACTTTCGGGCCAGCAGGCGCTTAACTACCAACTTGCCTATCGACTTGCGCAAGGCTTTAACACCTCTTACACGTTCTGGTTGGGCATTCAGGCCACCCATAAAAAAGCCCCTGCACAAGCAGAGGCTGATTAACCAAACCAAGGACGTTTAGGTGGCGTTGTTCAACGCATTTTCAACCCATTCAAAGACCTGTGGATACGGCACAGGGAACATCGGTTGAAGTGCCTGCAATGACTGCTGTAGCGCCGGTAGATCTGAATTAGTCAGATTGATATGCCCCACTTTACGGCCAACACGCACCTCTTTCCCGTACCAGTAAAGCTCTGCGCTCGGTACTGATAACCAAGCATCCTGCTTCTCAACACCGATCAGGTTGATCATCACAGACTGGCCCTTCACGATAGCTGGCGCCATCGGCAGACCTGCAACGGCGCGCACGTGGTACTCAAATTGGCTGATACTCGCACCGGCTTGCGTCCAATGCCCGCTGTTGTGTACGCGTGGCGCTAGCTCGTTAACCATCAAGTGATCGCCAACACGGAAGCACTCCATTGCCATCACACCCACGTAATCCAATGAGTCAAGCAGCTTACCCAGCATCTGCTCAGCTTCACTTTGCAGCGCTTCTAGGCGTGCGAGTGGCGCCACGGACGCCATCAGAATACCGTTGACGTGTAGATTCAACGCTAGCGGATAGAAGTACAGATTACCTTCGGCATCACGGGCACCGACTAACGATACCTCCTCATCGAACGGAATCTTCTTCTCAGCAATCGCTTCATTGTGCCATCCTTCAGGCACTTTAGTGCCTTCAGCCTGCTTAAGCCAAAACTGCCCACGGCCATCGTAACCGCCCGTACGGCGCTTCAACAGCACCGTATCACCGAGGCGTTCGTAAAGGGTTGCCGCTTGGGTATCCTGCCCGACCAGTTGCCATGGCGCTGTTGCGATCTGAAGCTCATCCAGTAGCTGCTTTTGTGTGAAACGATCAGCGAGACGCGGAAATACTTCACGGTTCAAAAAGTGCGGATGATTCGCCAACTGGACCGTTGCGCCAGTTTCTGGCCATTGCTCTCGCTCCGCTGTCACAACATCATTTGGTGACATCTCAACAGCGAACGGTTGTTCAATATCAACCGGCTCAACGTCAACACCCAAAGGCATGGCCGCATGTCGTAGCATTGCACCGAGTTGACCGGCGCCTAATACCCAAACTTTACTCATTAAGCTTCTCGTGGATCTGGATTTTCAAGAACAGTTTCAGTCTGAGCAGCGCGGAAAGCTTCGATACGCGCTGCTAACTCAGCATCTTGGTTAGCCAGCATTTGAGCCGCTAGCAAACCGGCGTTAAAAGCACCTGCTGAACCAATCGCAAGCGTGCCAACGGCAACGCCCTTTGGCATCTGAACAATCGATAGCAAGCTGTCCATACCGCTTAAGGCTTTGCTTTGTACCGGAACACCCAGTACAGGAAGACGTGTATTCGCAGCAACCATGCCCGGCAGGTGCGCAGCGCCACCAGCACCAGCAATGATCACTTGATAGCCATTTTCAGCTGCGGTTTCAGAGAAGCTGAACAACTTACCCGGCGTGCGATGCGCCGACACAACTTCCACGTGGTAACCCACTTGCAGTTGATCAAGAATTTCGGTGGCAGGTTTCATGGTTTCCCAATCACTTTTAGAACCCATGATGATGGCAACACTTGCTTGCATAACGTCAATCCAATTTACGGTAGGCCCGGCACAGCATCAAATGACCGCTCGCCGGGGCTTGAAAATAGCAAAGCGGCATTGTAGCAAAAAACCAGCTCGCGTTCGCCTGTTCTCACGCAAAAATACGCACCCCGTCGCTGCGGAAAAAGCTGTTTTTTGAGTCAGCAAATTGATGACAACATCATGAAAATTATTCAAATACTCGCCAAATCAGAGTATTTCGCAAACAAACCAGAGGATCATGTAAGACGCTCATTGAACACTCCCCTACAGTGTCGAGTCCAAATACGAAGACCGCGCATCGTACGCCGTCACGATTGTTTAGGGAGCATAGCTATGTTCAAAGCCACTGATGTCCTAATACCGGGATATATCGACCAGCCACGCGATACGTTGTGGGAAAAAATTTCACCCCTTTATGCGGTGGATGAATCGGCCTGGTTGAAAGAGTTATTGCCGCTTGCCGCACCTTCAGACGACGAGCGCAACACCATCACACAAGGTGCCACGGCCCTAATCGAACAGGTTCGCGCAGACGATGACGCTATTCACATGGTGGATGCGCTGTTACTGGAATACAGCCTTGATACCCAAGAGGGTATTCTGCTGATGTGTCTTGCCGAAGCCTTGATGCGTATCCCGGACGCCGATACCGCCGACGCTCTGATCCGCGACAAACTCTCAGTGGCTGACTGGAAAGCTCACCTGAGCAAATCGGACTCACTCTTTGTTAATGCATCCACATGGGGGTTGCTGCTGACCGGTAAAGTTGTCTCGATGGACAAAGACACCGAAGGCAATGCGTCTAGTGCGATCAACCGCTTGGTTAACAAGATGTCGGAGCCTGTGATCCGTAAGGCGATGTACCAAGCGATGAAAATTATGGGCCACCAGTTTGTACTGGGCCGCTCAATCGATGAAGCCCTGAAGCGTGGTAAGAGCTATCGCGAGAAAGGCTACACCTACTCATTTGACATGCTAGGCGAAGCGGCACTGACCCAAGCTGATGCGAAGAAATACTTCGATGACTACTTAAATGCGATCGAAGCGGTGGGTAACAACACATTCACCGGCGACGCTCCGCGACCAACGATCTCCATTAAACTCTCGGCGTTGCACCCACGCTATGAAGTGGCGCAAAAAACACGCGTAATGGAAGAGATGTACACACAGGTCATCGCACTGGCAGAAAAAGCACGTGCTTTGAATGTGGGCATCACCATTGATGCAGAAGAAGCCGACCGCCTCGAGCTATCGTTGGAGCTCTTCGAAAAGCTTTATACCAGCACCGCAATCAAGGGTTGGGGGCAGTTTGGCCTTGTCGTGCAAGCTTACTCAAAGCGCGCGCTGCCAGTACTTGCATGGCTAGCCGCTCTTGCGAAAGCACAAGGTGACTGCATTCCTTTGCGCCTCGTAAAAGGTGCCTACTGGGATAGCGAGATCAAGAATTGTCAGCAACGAGGGTTGCAGGGCTACCCGGTTTACACGCGCAAAGAAGCCACCGATACCGCTTACTTGGCCTGTGCACGCTTCCTACTAAGCGAAGATGTTCGCGGCAATATCTATCCGCAGTTCGCTAGCCATAATGCGCACACCGTTGCCGCTATTGTTGCTATGGCAGCGCACGATGACTACGAATTCCAGCGCCTACACGGCATGGGTGATGCGCTCTACAACACGGTTATCAAGCAGCACGATGTTAACGTGCGTATCTATGCTCCAGTTGGCAACCATAAAGACTTGCTACCTTACTTGGTGCGTCGCCTGCTTGAGAACGGCGCCAACAGCTCATTCGTGCACCGTTTGGTGGATGCACGCTGCCCTGTAGCTGATCTTGTACACCATCCCGTGGACGTCTTGAGCGCTCGTAAAAGCTTAGCAAATCCCTATATTCCACTGCCGGGGCAGCTTTACGGTGATACACGCGCCAACTCGCAAGGCGTTAATATTGATATCGAAGCCGATTGGGAAGCGTTTGCTGCCATCATCAAGCCGTTTATGGGCACCCAGTGGCAGGCAGGCCCCATCGTGAATGGCCAACTGTGCCAGACCGGTGAACAACACAGCGTCACTGCGCCTTACCAGCACAGCGAAACCGTGGGCCAGGTTTACTGGGCCGATGCAGATACCGTACAAACAGCCATTGCCGCCGCTGCCGACTTCTACCCAACATGGCGTGCAACGCCCGTCGCAGAGCGTGCTGCCGCGATCGCGAAGTTGGGCGATCTGCTTGAAGCAAACTATGGTGAGTTGATGGCGCTTTGCCATCGTGAAGCGGGTAAAACCCTGCAAGACAGCATCGATGAGATCCGCGAAGCGGTCGACTTCTGCCGCTACTACGCCGTACAGGCTCAAGAACACCTAACCACGCCGCACACGAGCCAAGACTTCAATGGCACAAGCTTTGTCACTGAACGCCAAGGCCGTGGTGTATTTGCTTGTATCTCACCATGGAACTTTCCACTGGCGATCTTCCTCGGTCAAGTAACAGCAGCGTTAGCAGCGGGTAACACTGTGATTGCGAAACCTGCAGAGCAAACAAGTTTAATCGCTTACCGCGCCATCGAGCTGTTGCTTGAAGCAGGCGTACCAGCAGGTGCAATTCAACTGCTGCCGGGCGATGGCGCAACCGTAGGCGCACCACTCACCAGCGATGTGCGTATTGCGGGTGTTGCCTTCACAGGCTCTACCGAAACAGCCCGCTTAATCAACCGATCGCTGGCAAACCGCAACACGGCACCGGCACCACTGATCGCTGAGACGGGCGGCCAAAACGCCATGATCATCGACTCCACTTCACTGCCTGAACAGGTGGTACGCGATGTCGTACGCTCTGCATTTGCCTCAGCGGGGCAGCGCTGCTCGGCGTTGCGCGTTCTCTTTGTGCAGGAAGATATCGCCGAACGTGTTATCCCAATGATTCGTGGCGCGATGCTTGAGCAAGTGGTTGGCGACCCGAGCCTACATCAAACGGATGTTGGCCCAGTGATCGACCGTGAGGCCCAAGCGGGCTTGCTTGCACACATCGAACGTATGCAACAAGAAGCGACACTGATCGCCCAAACGCCCCTGCCACATAACGCAGAACAGGGCACCTTCGTCGCGCCAACAGCCTTTGAGATCAACAGCATCGACCAACTAGGCCGCGAGCAGTTTGGGCCAATTTTGCATGTAGTGCGCTACAAGGCCAGCGAGTTAGACCAAATTATTGATCGCATCAATGCAACAGGTTACGGCCTTACGCTGGGCATCCATTCACGTAATGAAACCACCTCGGTGCACATTACCCAGCGCGTGCGCGCCGGCAACATGTACGTCAACCGTGACCAAGTGGGCGCGGTTGTAGGTGTGCAGCCATTTGGTGGTCAAGGCTTATCCGGCACCGGACCGAAAGCGGGCGGGCCGCACTATTTGAAGCGTTTCACGAAAACCGTTCGTGTCACCCAAGCATGACTAAGGAGCTCAACATGACGCACTCTAACTTGATCGAAGCAAGTCAACGCGCCCTGTCTGCATGGGAGCGCTGGAACCAACACGGAATCGCCGCGCGCGCCGAAATTCTGCGCCAAGCGACTCAAACGCTGCAACAGCCAGTGGCTCCTTGGTTAATCAAGCAGGCGCTGGATGTAATGACACCCAGCATTGAGCTGCCCGGCCCAACCGGTGAATCAAATACACTGATCTGGGAAGGCCGTGGCGTTGTAGCGGTGTGTGCACAAACGAAGGGCGCGGATGATGCCTTGATCGCCCAACTCGTTACCGCTTTGCTAACAGGCAATGTGGTACTGGCGGCTGTTGACCACCCCGTGGTGCAGCACCTGCAAGCGGCACTCACTGCAGCCGATTTCGCTGATGTGCTCGTCGCGGTAGAAGCCCCTCTTGAGGCGCTTGCTGCGTGTGAGCCGATCAGCTTGTACGCGTTCTGTGGCGAGCCACGCGATACTCTGGCTTTGAATCGCAACCTAGCGCAGCGCGACGGCTGTCTTGCCCAACTGGTTGCGCTATCCACTGACGAGCCATTAGCGCATCAACTGACCGAAGACTTCCTATGGCGCTTTGTCACCGAAGCAACCATCACTATCAACACCACCGCTGTGGGTGGTAACGCCTCTCTTCTGGAGCTGGGAGGCCGCGAGGATATTTAAGTTTTCACTCGCTGGCACCGAAGAGGATTTTCGGTGCCATTTTTTTTGAGTGGGATAAGCGGCTCGCACACTAGCCAAAAGTCGTATAACCTTTGGCGCTTTTTGATCGGGAGCTCCACCCTGTTACCCACCCGATCAGCTCTAAAAATAAGCATGAGGTATCTCCATGATCGAAAACAACGTGGCCATTATTGGCACCTTTCTCGTCTATCTGGCGCTGATGTTGGCCATCGGTGTGTACGCGTATCGACGCACCGCAAACTCATCTGATTACTTTTTGGGTGGTCGTTCCCTAGGGCCTTGGCCTGCGGCCTTATCCGCGGGTGCATCTGACATGAGTGGCTGGCTGCTCTTGGGTCTACCAGGCTATGCATTTGCATCCGGTATGGAAGCAATTTGGCTAGGCGGCGGGTTGCTGCTAGGCACATGGCTGAACTGGTTGTTAGTGGCCAAACGTCTGCGTACTTACAGTATTGAAGCAGATGATGCACTGACACTGCCGGAGTTCTTCGCCAAGCGCTTCGAAGATAAGTCCAACCTGCTACAGGTAATCTCCGCCTTCTTCATCCTGCTGTTCTTCTTGTTCTACACCAGCTCTGGCTTAGTTGCTGGCGGCAAGCTATTCGAAACCGTGTTTGGTCTTGATTACACGTTGGCCGTGATCATCGGCACAGTTTGTGTCGTTTCCTATACGTTGTTTGGTGGTTTCCTCGCTGTTAGCTGGACTGACTTAGTGCAGGGCCTGCTGATGGCTGCGGCACTGCTATTGGTACCGATCATCGCAATCCAAACCGAGGGTGGTTTCGGTAACTTGGCTGCTGTCTTGGAAGCGAAAAACCCTGAACTCTTAACCATCTGGAATGACGCAAGTGGTGAACCTCTAACGGCAATCGCGATTATTTCGTTGGCCGCGTGGGGCTTAGGTTACTTTGGCCAGCCGCATATCTTGGCGCGTTTTGCTGCGGTACGTAGCAACCAAGATATCGGTACAGCTCGCCGTATCGCTGTGGCGTGGTCTGGCCTTTCCATGGCTGGTGCGATGCTCGTTGGCTTAGTGGGCATCCTGTATGTCGATAACCAATTGGGTGGCGACTTAGGCGATGGCGAAAAGATCTTCATGGTGCTGGTAAACGCCATGTTCCACCCTGTTGTGGCAGGTATTCTGCTGGCTGCTATCTTGGCAGCAATCATGAGTACAGCAGACTCACAGCTGTTGGTATCGTCCTCTGCGCTTGCTGAAGATTTCTACAAGCAAGTCTTCCGCAAAGACGCATCCCAAAAAGAGATCGTGCTGGTTGGTCGTGTTGCTGTCATCCTGTTATCGATTATTGCGCTGATGCTGGCGATGACGCCAGATAGTTCGGTGCTGGGGCTGGTGTCCTACGCATGGGCAGGCTTTGGTGCGGCCTTCGGCCCGACGCTGGTGCTGTGCCTGTACTGGAAACGCATGAACCGCTTCGGTGCGCTGGCTGGTGTGTTGGTCGGTGGTATCACGGTTGTGGTTTGGAAGCAGCTGAGCGGCGGCCTGTTTGATCTCTACGAGATCGTACCAGGTATGATCTTCGCAACGGTGGCGATTGTGGCGGTTAGCTTGGCAACAAGCGAGCCTTCTGACTCAATCAAAGCGCGCTTTGATAGCTACTTAAGCAAGCTGTAAGAGCATCCGCGCTGGCCTGCTGTGCGGGCTAGCGCTCTCCCCCTACACCACTGAGAGAGGCACTGCGTACTGCAGTTCAAATCGCTCATCTGGGTCTAAAAACTGGTTTCGTTGATAGATCGCATAAGCAGGCGTATTGGCAAGATGATATCCACTGCCGGGTAGCCAGCGATGATAAAACGCGTAAATTAGCGGGAGCAGATCCCCCATACGGCCACGCGCTGAAAACACACCATGCAACCCTCCCGGGATGGTTAAAATCCCCACGGAACCTTTACGCCATACATTCTCAGGCACCTCTAAACATGCCACATAGCGGCAATCCGACAGCGCGACCAAGCTTGGATTAGAGTGGTGTAGCGCTAGCATAGTCGCCGTTTGAGTATCGACCTCCTCAGTTTTTGCCCACTGCAATAGACGATGCCATGCAATACTGATACTGCGATCGTAACCTTGATGGCGCACATATGCCACGCGCCGCTCTGGCATCTGACGCAGCTGCACGTTAGGCAGTTCTACTTGCGCTCCGGCTGCGGCAATATCACGCTGCTGTGTATCAAAATTAGCTTGGGTAAACCCTGCATAACCACCGCTACGCCACACCTTTGGCGAGGCGCCAAAATGGCGCTTAAAGGCTTGGCTGAAGGATGCATGGGATAGAAAACCGCAGCTATGCGCCACATCAGCGACACTGCTCTCCGGTTCAAATAAGAGCTTATTCGCCGCCTGCTCTAAGCGCGTGCGGCGCAGGTAGTCGTTTAAGTTCTCACCGGTGACCTCTTTAAACACCCGTTGAAAGTGAAACGGTGAGTACGCAGCTACATCCGCTAACGACTTTGCAGTATGTGCAACACGGATGTCCTGATGAATTTTATACAGCACTTCATTGATGCGCCCTTGATGTAACTGCTGGCCTCTCGACACCGTTATTACCCGCCCTGTAAAGATTTCGCACAAATGGACAACTAAGCCCGCACACAGCCAACAGTATCGAAAGCCAGAAGCCCGTATCTTGGTTCAAAAAGGAGGGAAGATATGATTTCGACACGAGCACAGCGGTTAAAACCATCTTATATCCGCGAAATACTGCAAGCAACACAGCAACCGGAGATGATCTCATTTGCGGGTGGCTTACCGGATGCGAGCCTATTTCCAATGACCCAGTTGGGGCTAGCAACAACACAGCTAGCTGACGATAGAGCCGCCTTTCAATACGGTGTTAGTGCAGGCCTAGAGCCTCTGCGCGACTGGATCAAACAACACCACCATTGCAGTGAAAATAACGATGTACTGATCACAACAGGTTCGCAGCAAGCACTGGATTTGATCGCACGTACCTATTTAAACCCTGGCGATACAGTGCTCGTCGAGAGCCCAAGCTACCTTGGCGCATTGCAGGTGTTCCAGCTCGCAGAAGCTCAAATTATCCTGATACCGCAAACAGATAGCGGAATTGATACAGCGCTGCTTGCCAAATTGATCGATGAGCACCAGCCAAAGCTGTTCTACGCCGTTCCTGATTTTCATAACCCAACGGGGAGCCGTTGGCCGGCAGAAACACGCCAACAAGTCGCACGGATACTAAGCCACAGCCATACTCGCCTGATTGAGGATGCTCCCTATGCCGAGCTAAATTACGACGGCGAGTGGCTGCCAAGCGTGACATCGCTCTGCTCTGGGCCACATTTTTTTCTCAGCTCGTTCTCAAAAACGGTCACCCCCGGCGTTCGTATCGGGTACGTTGTCTGCGATCTAGAAAGCCACAAGGCTCTACTGCGCGTGAAGCAAGCGACCGACCTGCACTCCAGCCTACCGATGCAGCAACTGGTGCTCAACACGTTAAGCCAAACGACGATAAGCCAGCACCTACCAGCCATTCGCGCTGCGTATGCGAATAAACGTGATCGACTCGTTAATGCACTGCAAGATACGTTTGGCGACAAGGTCCGTTTTACTGTTCCCAGTGGCGGCATGTTTCTCTGGGTTGTCTTTCACCATTGTGATACCGAGATACTCGCAAAACGGGGCCTAGAGGAAGGAGTCGCCATTGTGCCGGGCAAGGCTTTTTGCCCAAACGCAGAGCAGTTCGGTGATGCGGCTCGGCTCAATTTCACCCATGCCACTGCCGAGCAAATAACCACGGGCGTTGCTCGCCTCTATCGCGCCTACCAAGCATCAAGGATCTAGCCCAGCACGCACAAAAAAGCCGCGCATAAGCGCGGCTTTTTACAGCGAAGTGACTACTTTTAAACTTCTAGGTAATCAAGAATACCTTCAGCAGCCTTGCGGCCCTCAGCAATCGCTGTTACCACAAGATCCGAGCCACGTACCATGTCACCACCAGCAAAGATCTTTGGATTGGTTGTTTGGAATGGATAGCTGCCCGCTTCCGGCGCCTTTACGCGGCCATCATCGTGCATATCGATACCAAAATCAGCAAACCACGGCGCAGGGCTAGGACGGAAGCCAAACGCAACCAGTACTGCATCTGCAGGCAGGATCTCTTCAGAACCCGCTACAACTTCAGCACGGCGGCGGCCGTTTTCATCCGGCGCACCCATCTGCGTTGTCACCAGTTTAACGCCGGTTACTTTGCCATTCTCACCGACCACCTCAACAGGCTGGCGGTTGAACATAAACTGGACACCCTCTTCGCGTGCATTCTCAACCTCACGCTTAGAGCCCGGCATATTTGCCTCGTCACGACGGTAAGCACAGATCACGCTTTGCGCGCTCTGACGTACCGATGTGCGGTTACAGTCCATCGCGGTATCACCACCACCCAGCACAACAACTCGCTGCCCTTCCATGCTGATGTACTCAGACGGATCTTTCTCGAACCCTAAACAATGATTTACGTTTGAGATCAAGAATGGCAGCGCATCATAAACGCCTTCAAGCTCTTCGCCTGGGAAGCCGCCCTTCATGTAGGTGTAAGTACCCATACCAAGGAATACGGCATCGTACTCATCAACCAATTGCTGCATCGTGACATCTTTACCGACTTCCATATTAAGCTGGAACTCAACACCCATCTCCGTGAAGATTTCACGGCGACGCGACATCACATTTTTCTCGAGCTTAAACTCTGGAATACCAAACGTCAGCAAGCCACCAATTTCAGGGTTACGGTCAAAGACGACCGGCTTAACGCCATTACGTACCAAAATATCCGCTGCCGCCAAGCCCGCAGGCCCTGCGCCAACAATGGCAACACGCTTGTCTGTTTCAGGCACTGCAGACATATCAGGCTTCCAGCCCATCGCAAATGCGGTATCTGTGATGTACTTTTCCACAGACCCGATGGTGACAGCACCGAAACCATCATTCAGTGTACAGGCGCCTTCACACAAGCGATCTTGTGGACAAACGCGGCCGCACACCTCTGGCAGAGAGTTAGTTTGGTGGCTAAGCTCCGCGGCTTTCAGGATATTCCCCTCCGACACCAGCTTAAGCCAGTTGGGGATATGGTTATGTACAGGACACTTCCAAGAGCAGTAAGGGTTACCGCACTCCAGACAACGATGTGACTGGTCGGATGCATCTTCTTGTTCAAAAGGCTCGTAGATCTCAGCAAATTGCTGCTTACGAACGTTGGCCTCGATCTTCTCAGGCCCTTTTCGGGATACGTCGATGAACTGGAAATCGTTGTTAAGACGTTCAGCCATGGTCCCCACCTCGTTCTTAGCGCCCGCACTGCGGGCGCACGTTAAACTTCTTTCGCGCGTCTTTACTCTGGACGGATGCGAACACTATTCAGTAGATCATTCAGCGATGCTGCTTTTGGCTTCACAAGCCAGAAGCGCGCTAGGTAGTCTTCGTAGTTTTCGATCAACTCCCAACCCCAAGCACTGTTCGTCGCTTTCGTGAATTCAATGATCACTGAGCGCAGATGGTTTTTGTAAATTTCCATCTGCTCCGTGTGGATACGGTGAATCTCAACCAGCTCATGGTTGTACTTATCAACAAAGGTGTTGTCCTGATCCAGAACATAAGCAAAACCGCCGGTCATGCCCGCACCAAAGTTGTAGCCTGTTTGGCCAAGTACCGTTACCAAGCCGCCAGTCATGTATTCACAACAGTGGTCACCCGCACCTTCGATAACGGCGTGACAACCTGAGTTACGTACCGCGAAGCGCTCACCAGCACGGCCTGCCGCGAACAGCTTACCGCCCGTCGCGCCGTACAAGCAGGTGTTACCCAGAATCGATGTTTTATTCGACTCGAAGGTCACCTCTTTGAATGGCTTGATCACCACCTGACCACCAGCCATGCCTTTACCGACGTAGTCGTTCGCATCACCTTCAAGGATCAAGTTCTGGCCACCCGCGTTCCAAACACCGAACGACTGACCAGCATGACCTTTAAAGTTAAAGGTAACTGGCTGATCTTCCATGCCCAAGTTGCCATGTGCTTTAGCAATCAGACCCGACGTACGTGCACCCACAGAGCGGTCACAGCTGGTGATCTCGAGATCCCACATGCCGCCCTCTTTTGCGTCGATAGCCGCTTTAGCAAGCTCTGCCATCTTCGTATTTAGGTCACCGGCATCATACGGATCATTCTTCGGCTTCTGACACGTATTTGGATACTCAGGTGCAATACCAGCGGTGCTGATAATTGGCTCAAGATTCAAATTGCGTTGCTTGGGTGTTTTACCTTCAGCAATTTCCAGCAGATCAACGCGGCCAACAAGCTCTTCCATGGATCGAACACCCATCTGAGCCATCCACTGACGCGCTTCTTCAGCAACGAATGTGAAGAAGTTTTTCACCATCTCGACAGTACCGCGGAAGTACTCTTCACGCAGTTTCTCGTTCTGTGTCGCTACACCGGTCGCACAGTTATTCAAGTGGCAAATACGTAGATACTTACAACCCAAGGCAACCATCGGCATCGTACCGAAGCCGAAGCTCTCAGCACCCAGAATTGCGCCTTTCACGACATCAAGGCCCGTTTTCAAACCACCGTCTGTTTGCAAACGCACATTACCGCGCAATTGGTTACCGCGCAGAGACTGATGTGCATCCGCCAAGCCTAGCTCCCATGGCGATCCCGCATAGTGAATCGACGTCAGTGGCGATGCAGCTGTGCCGCCGTCGTAACCGGAGATAGTAATCAGATCCGCGTAGGCCTTAGCAACACCACACGCAATCGTACCTACGCCAGGACGTGATACCAGCTTCACCGACACCAAACCTTCAGGGTTGATCTGCTTAAGATCGAAGATGAGCTGAGCCAAGTCCTCGATTGAATAGATATCATGGTGCGGCGGCGGTGAAATAAGCGTCACACCCGGTACCGAGTAACGTAAACGAGCGATAAGATCGTTTACCTTGCCACCTGGTAACTGACCGCCTTCACCCGGCTTCGCACCCTGAGCCACCTTAATCTGCATGACATCAGCACTCATCAAGTACTCTGGCGTGACGCCAAAGCGGCCTGATGCAATCTGCTTGATCTTAGAGCGTTTCATGGTGCCGTGGCGGGCTGGATCTTCACCACCCTCACCGGAGTTCGAGCGGCCGCCTAATTCGTTCATCGCAACGGCAAGCGCTTCGTGCGCTTCAGGAGACAACGCGCCAAGCGACATCGCAGCAGAGTCGAAACGTTTTAGAATTTCAGATGCTGGCTCAACTTCGTCGATCGAGATAGGCTGTAGATCAGTACGCAGTGCCAACAGATCACGAATCGTTGCCACACCGCGGTTGTTCACCAGATCCGCGTACTCTTGGTACTTGGCTGGATCACCGGATTCGACCGCTTCATGGATAGTACGCACAACATCTGGGTTGTATGCGTGGTACTCCCCATCGTGCATGTACTTCAGCAAACCACCCTGCTGGATTGGCTTACGTGCCGTCCATGCTTCTTTGGCCAGCAACGCTTGCTCTGTTTCGAAATCTTCAAAACGAGCACCTTCGATGCGGCTCATGACACCCTTGAAGCACAAGTTGACGATCTCAGAGCTCAAGCCAACCGCTTCGAACAACTGTGCACCACGGTAGGAGGCAATTGTCGAGATCCCCATCTTCGATAGGATCTTCATCAGACCTTTATTGATGCCTTTACGATAGTTTTCGTGACTATCAAGCGGCTCAAGTTTGATCTCGCCAGAGGCGCATAGGTCGTTCAATACACGGTATACCAAGTATGGGAAGACCGCTGTCGCACCAAATCCGAATAGCACAGCAAAATGGTGCGGATCACGCACGGTGCCAGATTCTACAACGATGTTGGCATCGCAGCGCAAGCCCGTATCTACCAGACGGTGGTGTACTGCACCTGTTGCCATCGCCGCGTGAACAGGCAGCTTACCCTGTTCCAGCTTAGCATCAGACAGGATGATGATAACCTTGCCATCGCGAACCAACTGCTCAGCTTCATCAGCAACCGCTTCAATGGCTTGCTTGAGGCTCTTCTCGTTCGGGTCATAGTTAAGATCGATCGTCGCGACCTCAAAGCCCTCAACCGTATTATCACGCAGGCGGCGGAACTTAGACGCAGAGAGAACCGGCGTTGTTAAGATCACACGGCGAGCGTGCTGTGGCGTCTCTTCAAAAACGTTTTGCTCACGCCCCAGGCATGTCTCTAGCGACATAACAATCGCTTCACGCAGCGGATCGATAGGTGGGTTTGTTACCTGAGCAAACTGCTGACGGAAGTAATCGTAAGGTGCACGGATACGGTTCGACAAAACCGCCATCGGTTTGTCGTCACCCATCGAGCCAACCGCTTCCATACCCGACTCACCGAGTGGACGGATAATCTGATCACGCTCTTCGAAGGTCACCTGGAACATCTTCATGCAGGTTTTGACCTCGTCCGCAGACATATCGCGGAAGGACTGCGATTCCTCTTTGAGGTTCATCGTCTGCTCTAGGCGCAGCGCATTCTCTTTCAGCCACTTTTTGTATGGCTGCGCTTTCTTAAGCTTGTTATCGACATCTGCCGTGTGAAGGATTTCACCAGACTGTGTATCGATCGCTAAGATCTGGCCTGGGCCAACACGACCTTGAGCAACAATATCCTCTGGCTGGTAACTAAAGACGCCAATCTCAGAGGCTGTACAGATATAACCCTGCTTAGTCATCACCCAACGCGATGGGCGCAGACCATTTCGGTCCAGCATACATACGGCAAAGCGACCATCGGTCATTACCATACCTGCTGGTCCGTCCCATGGCTCCATGTGCATCGAGTTGTATTCATAGAACGCACGTAGCTCGGTATCCATCGTATCAACATTCTGCCACGCAGGCGGAACGATCATGCGTACAGCGCGGTAGATATCGACGCCGCCGACCATTAGGAACTCAAGCATGTTGTCCATACTTGAAGAGTCAGAACCGGTTGTATTTACGATTGGCTGCAACGCATCAAGGTCTGGCAACATGTCTGTCGCAAACTTGCGTGAGCGCGCGCGCGCCCAGTTGCGGTTACCCTCAACAGTGTTGATCTCACCATTGTGCGCTAGGAAACGGAATGGCTGAGCCAACGGCCAGCGCGGTGCCGTATTAGTAGAGAAACGCTGGTGGTATGTACAAACTGCAGTTGTCAGGCTTTCATCGGCCAGATCTTTGTAGAAGACCGGCAAGTCAACCGGCATCGTCAGACCTTTATAGGAGATGACCTTATCGGACAAACTACAGATGTAGAAATCGGTATCGCCTGCAAGTGCGATCTCAGCCTTGCGACGCGCTGTAAATAGGCTAACTTGGAACTCACGCTCAGATTGGCTAGTTGGCTCAACAAAGACCTGTTCAATCTGTGGCAATGTATCCTTTGCAATGGGGCCAAGGCACGACTCGTCGGTCGGAACAATACGCCAACCGGCGACTGAAAGTCCTTGTGCTGATAGCTCACGGTTCAGGGTTTGACGAGCGGCTTCTGCCTGCTCTGGTTCACGGGACATGAACACCATACCCACCGCATACAGCTCACCAAGCTCAAAACCCAACTCTTGTTTAGCTGCTGAACGAAGGAAACTATCTGGCTTTTGCATCAACAATCCACAGCCATCACCTGTCTTACCATCCGCAGCGATACCGCCACGGTGGGTCATGCAAGCGAGTGCTTCGATTGCTTTTTGTAATAGATCATGACTGGCTTCCCCTTCCAGGTGCGCCATCAGACCAAAGCCACAGTTATCCTTAAACTCACCGGGGCGATACAGACCTGTGCTCATAAGTCATTCTCACTCAAAAAGTTCTTTGTAAATCAGATACTTGTCATCATATCCTGTTGCCTGAACAATATCTTAGCAGGCAAAAATGGACGGACATTCTACACACAGGAGCAAATTGGGACAAATTTTAAGCGATCAAAAAGTGACCTAAGACAGAAAAAAAGCGGCAAAATGCCGCTTTTTTAATAAATTTTACTGTTTTTTCGAAAGACCAAAAGCTATTTCTTTTGTATGTCTTGATGAATCCCTTTCACGCTTCTCGGCCACGGTCCTAATTTGCGCAACTCTTTCGGAAGCCCAGTAATTGCGCGGGATGCAGCCGCTTTACTCGCATATTGTCCATAGACCACAACATGCCAAGGTTTGCCACTCAAGACGGTTTTGAAGTAGTAGAGGCGGTCTCTGCTATCGAGTGAGGCGATGAATTTTTCGACACTTTCTTCTGATCTGGCACCTAGCACCTGTAATGTGAAAGCCGACGCAGGCCAATTAAGCAGTTCTTTTTCCTTCAACCAAGGACTTACACCCTTACTTTTATCTGAATCACCCTTCAAACCAGGAGATTTAACTACATCCAGTTTTGTCTGTTCGACTTTAGAGCTAGTCTTAGTTGGTGCTTTTTTGGCGGCGCTTTCCACAACAGCTGGAGCTGGAGCTGGAGCTGGAGCTGGAGCTGGAGCTGGAGCTGGAGCTGGAGCTGGAGCTGGAGCTGGAGCTGGAGCTGGAGCTGGAGCTGGAGCTGGAGCTGGAGCTGGAGCTGGAGTATTCAGCGTACTATCGGCCAGCGCTTGGTCAAGCTTCTTACTTAACTCACTCTTAGTTTCGTTGCCTTCTGGAAGCGGCGGTATCAGCTCACCTTGACGTAGTTTTTCTTGCCGCTCCAAGCGCTCTGATAGCGTATTCCGAATCACTGGGGCAGATTCGGTGGTCGCTAGGACCTCCTCTTCAGGCACAGCAACACGCAGTGGCACTGACATTCGACTTTTCGGGTCATCTGAGTTCTCTTGCACAGCCTGCGAATCCTCTGGCATAAACTGCCAAGTTGCGATACCCAATACGCTTACTAGCACAGCAGCCATTCCAATCATGTGCGGCAGCGGTAAAGGAAAGGCGGTTGGGCGCTTAGTAGGCGCAGCTTGCCCACCGCTACGGTGAATCTCCGATACTGCATCCGTTAGACGCCCGGGAAAACCCTCGCTGCTTTTAAATACACTCTTCAATTGCTTGGCTTTGAGCGCTGGCTGATTCGGGAAGCGTAACTTGATGAACTCTTTCGCTTCATCGAGTGTAAATGGGTGCAACTCTTCAAAGTGTATTTTTCCCTCGAGTAGCTCTCCAACAGCAAGCGAAGCAAGGCGCGTTTTGATAGCCGGCTCGCCCGCGAGAATAACTTTTGGCATTCCGGTGCCAGAGACGAGCAACCCTGCTAGCAACTCGATCGCTTCATCATTTAGCCACTCGGCATTATCGATCAGTATCAACAGGTGTTGGTGCACTTCATGGAGGGCACGGCTATGAGCATGAAGCTGTGTTAGTGGGTCATCATTAGTAACATCCGCTCCTAACGCTTTCGCCGCCAACGCCATCAACTGGCTTGCGCTAGTCTCCTCACGCAGAGATATTCGAATTTGGCGGATATCAGAGGTTAGGCTTTCTACTGCTAACTTTTTCGCAACAGATGTTTTACCACTGCCTTTAGGGCCTGAAACGACCACTAAGAAGTCGGAGTAGCGCAGCAAATGGAGAATTTTATCGATTAACTGCAGACGGCTATCTGGCTCAAAGTAGAAGTTCTGGCTCATATGGGGATACCTAATAGGCTAGCGTGAGCGGTTCAGTACTTTGGACAAACTGCTCGCCGGATAGTCAGACGTTACCGTCGCTTCGCCCAGTGCTTTGAGAAGCACTAATCGTAGCTCGCCATTGATAACCTTCTTATCAACCGCCATCAGTTCTAAAAAGTCTTTTTCAGACATATTTTCTGGCGGCTCGATCGGTAAGTTAGCGGCGGCGAGAAGCTCAGTGGCACGTGCCACATCACGCTCGGTGATCCAATCCAGCTCGCAGGACAATTGAAGGGCTTGAACAGTACCCGCAGCAACGGCTTCACCATGCAGCCAATTACCATAGCCCTGATGCGTTTCAATAGCATGACCAAAGGTATGGCCAAGATTGAGCCACGCACGAATACCTGCTTCTCGCTCATCTTGGGCAACAACTTCGGCTTTGATTTCACACGAGCGTTGTACTGCATAAGAGAGTGCTTTTGGATCGCGTGCGATCAGCGCAGGCATATTCTCTTCTAGCCATTCAAAAAACTGTACGTCGTAAATGAGGCCGTACTTAATGACTTCAGCAAGCCCTGCAGAAAGCTCTCGATCAGGTAACGTTGAGAAGACGCTAATATCTGCCAGAACAGCTTGTGGCTGATAAAATGCACCAATCATATTCTTGCCACGCGGATGGTTTACGCCCGTTTTTCCCCCCACAGAAGAGTCCACCTGAGACAACAAGGTGGTTGGAATTTGGATAAAGTTAACACCACGCTGATAGCTTGCAGCCGCAAAGCCCGTCATATCTCCAACAACGCCACCACCTAACGCAATTAACGTTGTCGTGCGGTTATGTCGCGCCTCTAAGAGTGCATCGTAGATCAAATTAAGATGCTCGAGGTCTTTATAAGCTTCGCCATCGGGCAGCACGACGCTATCCACCTCAAACGAGGCCAACATTCCACGTAGCTGATCTAAGTACAGGGGAGCGATTGTCTCATTGGTAACAATCATCACCTGACTGCCTTTGATATAAGGAGTCAGTTGTGCCGTATCGATGACATCTGAACCGATAAAAATTGGATAAGATCGATCGCCCAAATCGACATTAAGTGTATGCACAGTAGATGGCTCCGAAGTACTAGTTGATGAGTTCTTTACGCTTTAGCTGTCTGATAATTTCATTGACAACATTTTTAGGATGGCGCCGGTCTGTTTTAACGACAATATCGGAAGTGCTGAGGTAGAACGGCTCGCGCTTTTCGATCAGTTGCTCTAACACGTGTTTTGGGTTATCGGCTTGCAGTAGTGGGCGGTTTTTATCCTTAGCTGTGCGCTCTAATTGCTGCTCAACGGATGTCATTAGGTAGATGACAGTCCCTCTACTTTGTAAACAAGCTCTGTTTTCGGCACGAATCACAGCACCACCGCCTGTAGCGATAACCAACCCATCTTGCAGTGTGAGCTCATCTATCACCTGAGCTTCTCTTTGCCGAAAGCCCTCTTCACCTTCAACATCAAAGATCCACGGGATATTCGCCCCTGCCCGCTCCTCTACTTCTCGATCGACATCCGTGAAAGCTAACTTTAGCTCATGAGAAAGTAGTCGGCCTATGGTGCTTTTTCCTGCCCCCATAGGCCCTACTAAAATAATATTCAAAAACGTGCCTCAATTAACGACTAGCTGACAGCGACTCACGGATAATCTTTGGCGTAATAAAGATCAAGAGTTCGACTTTTTCATCGATTTTAGTCTCTTTACGGAACAGACGGCCGATCCCCGGCAAATCACCTAGCACCGGCGTCTTGAGCGTACCGTCAACTTGCTTGTTTTTATATACCCCACCGAGGACGATTGTATCACCGTCCTTCACGACGACTGAAGTCACAAGCTCATTCGTATCAATCGCAAATTCGCCACTATCCAATGCTTGGCCAACAGAGTCCTGAGTAATCTTAAGGTCTAGCGCGATTCGATCACCTGGATTGATTTGCGGAATAACATCTAGGCGCAATACAACCTCTTTGAACTCAATTTTCACTTCACCGTTTTCGACCGTTTGGTATGGCAGTTCTGTACCGGATTCGATACGTGCCGCTTTACCATTCGTGGTAATCACTTTTGGTTGGGATACCACCTCTGCACTGCCTTCGTTCTGAAGGGCAGATAGCTCCGCAGATATCAAGAAATCACTCGACGCATAACCAATGCGGAAAGTCGACGTGGCTTCCTTCACACCCAGATCAACGTTAAGCGGCGTATTTACACCGATGGCTGGGAAGTCTTCTGCGTAGTAAGGAGATGAGCTACCGCCACCACCAGCTACCCAACGATCTGACTGCAAACCAAAACCCCAACGAACACCTAGCTCCTTAGTAAAGTCGGTAGACGCTGTAACCAGGCGAGCTTCTACCATGATCTGCTCAACTTCGGCATCAAACTTTTTGATGGTCTTGCGAATCTGTTCGAGTTGCGCCGCCGTTTCTCGAACCATCAGAATATTCGTTTCGTTATCAGCGATAATAAGGCCGCGCTCTGAAATAAGCTGCGCTGCTTCAATACGTGACTTCATTTCTGATGCTTTACGGAAATCAACTTGAATAAAGTCTGTACGCAGCGGAGATAGCTCTTTTTCCGACTGCTGGCTTGCTAGCTCAATACGCTCACGTTCGGCAATTTGCTCAGCAGGCGCCACCAGCAAAACATTACCCACTTGGCGCTTATCTAAGCCACGTGTTTTCAGCACGATATCCAAGGCCTGATCCCAAGGTACATGTTTAAGGCGTAACGTGATCTGTCCAGTGACTTCATCGTCCACAACCAAATTCAACTGCGCCACTTCCGCAAGGATCTGCAGCACTGAACGCACGCTAACATTTTGGAAGTTAAGGTCGATCTTCTCACCTTTGTAAGGAAACTCGTTTTCGGCTTCCTCATCCTCTTCTGAGCGAGTCAAATGTTTGAAGTCTAGAACGAGCTGAGAACCCGTTTGGTATGCCATGTAGTCGTAAGGTGTCGCTTCTGGTTTGATCAAGATGGTTGTATTACCACCTTGGCTCACCGAATCGATAAACATCACCGGTGTCGCGAAGTCTTGGACATTAACTCGCTGCTGCAGACCTGGAGACAGCAATGCGCTTGTCAAAGTCACCGCAACATTGTTGCCCTCTTCTTCAATATCAATGCCAGCCTTATCATCAGACAAAGCAATCGTCACACGTCCGATACCACCAGCAACGCGCTCGAAGTCGATACCTTTAACGCGTGTATTGTCATCATAGGCCTGCTTGACCGTCTGAGCCTTAGCTAACGCCGGTGCTTTTGCTACCTTCGTTACAGGTGCACTGACCGCAGGTTTCGCTTCTGCGACGGGCTGAGGTTGCACAGGGGCCGAAGCGTTTTTACTAGCAACCGACTCTCCACCGCCAAACACGATAAACAAGCTGTTGTCCTGCGCATACGTCTCATAAGGTGTCGCTAGGAATAGGTTTGCGACCACCCGAAGTCGATCTGCACTTTGTGCAAAATTGAGTGTATCGATGTAATCATTTTTGATTGCCACCGATTTGCTACCAATGTCGTTTTCGACTCCGAAGAAGTCGAGTACCAGCCTTGGAGGGCTGTCGATTGCGTACACGCGCGGGTCGCCCGGTGCGTGATCGAAGTCAAGCCGAACTTCCAGCTTATTACCGGGTAGTTTTACGAAAGCCGTATCTTTTAATAGTGTATTAGCAGCATTAGCTAGCGAGGCGATGCCCGTGGAGCAAAGCAACAAGCAAACCAGTAATACACGCTTCAGTTCCCTAGCTGAGACGCTCAGCAAACATTTATTGGTAGTCATTCTGGTTCCTTATTACTCTTGTCCTACTAGCTCAACAACACGTGGGCGGTGCATCCATCCGCCTCGGCCGTCAGATATAATTTCAAGTACATCTAACCGCTCATCTAAAACGGCGATTACCTTACCAAAATCAAGCCCCATATGATCACCCACCGAAACCCGATGAATCTCGCCGTTTTGATCCCGAACAAGGCCCCAAGTAACTTCAGCTTCGGTCTTACCAACAGTACCAACCATCTCTAAGTCATCGAGCGAAAACTGCTCGAGATAGCTCCGTGGTCGATTTTGATCAGGCTCAAGTTCGACGCCATCATCCATCTCCATCTCCATGTCGCCCAGCTCCACTCTGACAAGAGGTACGAATGGGTCACGCAGACTAGCGCCTTCATACACAAAGCTGAGATAAGGTTTAAACGTGGGCAGAGGCTCTATCTTGCCTTTCGGCCGCGCCTGTACATCACTGACAAAACGCACGAGGTCATTTTTGTCTTCAACCCATATACAGCCGGATAACAAAGCGACGGAGGCCGCCAAGCATATCAGCTTCCCTTTGGCGGTTAGAAACTTCACTTTATTCTGAGTCATCATAACGATATGTCTTAGCATCAATTTTCAGCTGCAGTACACCGGCCTCATCAGCAACAATTTTGTAGTTATGTAGTGTCACGATTCGTTTAATCGCTGCCACACCACTAACAAACTGCCCCATCTGATGGTAGGTTCCTTGTACTTCTATATTGATCGGTAACTCGATGTAGAATTGCTCTTTTTTCTCAGGTTCAAGGGCAATTCTCTTAATTTCTAGACCCGCTGCTCGGCCGATATCTGTGATGTCTTCTAGCAGACCCGGCACCTCTTTCGCAGTTGGGAGTTGGCGCAGCAGTTCAGAGAACTTGTCCTCAACGTCTTCCATTTGCTTACGTAGAGCAGAAAGGTTCGCCACCTGAAAGGATTTGGATTCGAACTCTTTACGCAGCTCCGACTCACGGCTGATCTCCCGTTCAAGACGATCGTGTTTATCCTGAACGTAAAAATGCACACCGCCCCATGAGACTAGGCCAAGCACGATGAGATAGAAGATAACCTTAACACCGATAGGCCAGTTACCAGCGGTATTTAGGTCAAGGTTGTTAGGATCAAACCCTTGAAACGCTTTTTTGAAGGCATCCATATTCGTTTACTCCGCCTCCTCTGCTTTTGGCTTCGCTAAGTCAACAACGAGATTGAACATGTTTTGACCTTGGTGCTCTACAACCACCTTCGAGTTTTTCTCGTCTAAGCGCTCAACCACTGAAAGGTCAGGTTCGCCAAACCAAATCGAATCATTAAGATTACGCATCAGTTCTGATACATCTTCATTTTGATGCACTAATCCACTGATCTTTATCGCATCTTCACTACTAGCTTGGCCTGCATCATCAAAACCATTCTCACTACGCTCCAGAGAGACATAATGAAGACCATCAGGTAGCACACGAACTAGCTCGTCGAAGTTTCGTACAATAATAGGCCTGTTGCCCTGTAGTTCTTGAATCGCGTTCAAACGCTCCAGAAGACGCTCACGTTGCTTCTTAAGGTCTTCAATCTCCTCGATTTTGAGATCGAGCTTTGCAATTTCTGATTTGAGGTAATCATTCCGCGCCACTTGGCGGTCAAACTGAACGTCGTAGTAGTAGCCAACCAAGAGGACTAGGGCTAAACCAAACAATGCTGAAGCAGCAACATTGGTCACAAACTCTTTTTGTTTTGCTGCCGCGCGCTCTTCACGCCAAGGTCTTAGGTTAATCTTCGCCATATCTCACTGTTCCTACTGATCGAATGATCGAAGAGCCAAACCGCATGCCTTAATAAGTGCAGGGGCGTCTTTCATTAAGCGACCACGATTGATCTTGCTATTAAGTTCCATCTTCGAGAACGGATCTGCCAAAAACACAGGAACATCTAATTCCTCAGTTAATATATCGACAAGCCCATCAATTGCTGCAGTCCCGCCACAGACATATATCTTCGTGAGCTGATGCTGCACACCTGATGAGTAGAAGAACTGCAAGGCGCGTGAGACCTGCTGCGCAACGGTGTAGCGGAACGGCATAACGATGGCATCTCGTATCTCTTCGCCAAGTTCGCCCAAGCGTAATGCTTGCTGCACCTCATCAACCGACATACCGTATTGATGATGAATACTCGTCGTTAAGTCGTTACCGCCAAAAGACTGTTCACGGTTATAGATAACTTTGTGATCTCGGATTACGTTTAGCGTCAGCGTAGATGCGCCTATATCGACGATTGCGACCATATCTTCCACGCCGGGATCTTCGCTGAGCAGCATGGGGTAGCTGCGCTCTATCGCATAGGTATCTACATCAACCACTTCACACTTTAGCCCGCCGGCCGCAATCGTATCTTCGCGTTGATCAACATCATCACGGCGACAGGCGACCAAGAGAATTTCATTTAATTCAGGGTGGGAAGGGGATGCCCCGACAACTTCGAAGTCGAGTGCAACTTCATCAAGAGGGTAAGGAATAAATTGATCAGCTTCTACGCGCACCTGCTCTTCCAGCTCAAGTTCGGTAAACGAGCTGCTAAGTTCAATGCGCTTGATAATAACCGCGGATGAGGGCACCGCTGTGACTGCCACGCCATTTTTGAGCGCGCATAGTTTAGCGCCACGCTCTATGGCATCCGCAACAGGCTGCACTTCCTGAATATTTCCATCAATGATCGCTGTTGGCGGCAAAGACACAACCGCGTATGCATCCAGCCCGACCTTGCTTCCATGCCTAGAGAGTACGACGAGTTTTACCGATGATGAACCGATATCCACTCCAACCCAGCTAGCCGACTTCTTCCCGAACAAACTGATCACTATTTTTTCCTTAAAAGATATGGATTTACCTTCTATAGATCAACTTTAGCCATAAAACGATAAAAGTTAAACTCTAATTCAACTAGATAGGAGTATATTTCGCCCTATATAATGCGTTTTCTCTTAAATTTGAGGTAAATCAAGACACAATGCGCGCACTAAAGATTTTTCTCCGGCTTGGGATAGCACTCGCGTTTATCGGTATTATCGGCGCTGCCGCGTTGGGCGTTGGCCTGTATTACCATTTTTCGCCGAAACTACCGGATGTCGAGACACTAAAGGATGTTAAGTTCCAAACACCTCTGAAGGTGCTCTCTAGTGATGGCAAGCTCATCGCAGAGTTTGGAGAGAAAAAGCGCATCCCCGTCAACTTTGAAGAGATACCACCAAACTTTGTTTATGCCCTAAGAGCCGCTGAAGATAGTCGTTTCTTTGAGCACTTCGGTATTGATGTCATTGGTTTAGCGCGCGCAGCAGTGCAGCTGGCTTCAAGCGGCCAGATTAAAAGTGGCGGCTCAACCATCACGATGCAGGTCGCGAAAAATTTCTTTCTAACACGCGAGCGTACGTTTGAGCGTAAGTTCAGCGAAATCCTTCTCTCTCTTAAGATAGAACAGTCATTATCAAAAGAGGAGATCATGGAGCTATACGTCAACAAAATCTATCTTGGTCACCGCTCGTATGGCATCCAAGCTGCTGCAAACACCTACTATGGCAAAAACATTGACGAGCTCAGCATTGCCCAGCTCGCAATGATCGCCGGATTGCCTAAAGCACCCTCTGCCTACAACCCAATTACCAACCCGACACGCGCGCTGGAACGTCGTAACTGGATCTTAGGCCGTATGCAGAGCTTAAACTTCATCTCATCATCCGAGTATGAAAGCGCAGTCAACACGCCTGTCACAGCTAAGTACCACACAACGGATATCGAACTATACGCACCCTATATTGCGGAGATGGTACGAGGCGAGCTCTTCGAGCATTACGGTGAGGAGCTATACAGCGACGGCTTTACCGTCCACACGACAGTCGATAGCCGCATGCAAGAGGCAGCAAATACCGCGTTACGCAACGGTCTGCTCAGCTATGTTAAACGCCACGGTTACCGAGGCCCTGAAAAACAGTTCGACATTAGCCAACTCAGCCTGACTGAGAAGCTACAACTACTGAAAGATGAAACCGCCTTCGCACAGGTAGAGCCTGCTTTAGTTATCGCTGTCGACGAAAAAAGCTTAATAGTGCTGCGTAAAGACGGTTCGGAAATCACCATTGACTGGGAGGGGCTAGCATGGGCAAAACCTTTCAAAACGGTCAACTACACAGGCGCTGCGCCCAAAAAAGCATCAGATATCGCTAAAGTGGGCGATTTAGTTCGTATTTTTAATACGGGCGAACACTGGGAGCTCAGCCAAGTACCTAAGGTACAGGGCGCGCTGGTCGCGCTTAACCCTCAGACAGGTGCCGTTGAGTCATTGGCGGGCGGCTTTAGCTTCACGCACAACAAATTCAACCGCGCAACTCAGGCACTGCGCCAACCGGGATCCAACTTTAAGCCTTTCATCTACGCAGCTGCACTCGAAAACGGCTTTACACCTGCAACGATCGTCAATGACGCTCCGATAGTACAGAACGACTCATTAGATGAAGGCTGGCGACCAGAAAACTCAAACCGCAAGTTTGCTGGACCAACGCGCTTGCGGGTTGGGCTATACAAATCACGCAACCTTGTCTCAATTCGTGTTTTGCGCTCACTAGGAATCAGTAAAGGAATTGATTACCTCGCACGGTTTGGCTTCAACAAGGACACACTTCCTTCCAATCTAAGCTTATCGCTAGGCAGTGCGGACGTTACCCCGATGGAGCTAGCCACCGGCTATGCTGCGTTAGCCAACGGCGGTTATCGCGTTGCGCCCTTCTTCATTGATCGTATCGAGGACCAAGACGGTAATATCGTTTTCGAGAACAGCGCCCCCATGGTTTGTAGTGAGTGTGATCATCCAGCACCTCGCATCATGGACAAACGCGCTAATTACCTCCTTTACAGTATGCTGCAAGACGTTATCCGCAAAGGCACCGCAACACGCGCTCGCGCGCTCAAGCGTAACGACTTGGCCGGTAAGACAGGGACAACCAACGAGCAGAAGGATGCATGGTTCTCGGGCTATAACGCCAACATTGTCGCAACCGCATGGGTCGGCTATGACCAACCCGCGCCGCTAGGCCGCCGCGAGTACGGTGGCACGGCAGCCTTGCCGATCTGGATCGACTTTATGCGCACAGCATTAGCCGATACACCAGAGTCACCACTCCCTGTCCCTGCCGGCATTGTACAAGCCCGCATCGATGCGCAAACGGGCTTACGCGCCCAACCCGGGCAAGGCAATACGATCTTTGAATACTTCAAAGCTGAGCAGCTGCCACGCCAAGGCTATAGTGCAACCGGCGCACCACCTGGCCAATCAGCTGAAGATATCTTTTAGCATCACACTAAGGCCGCTTGCCTTAACGCCTAATGGCAAGCGGCGATTACTAGCTCTTCCCGAAGAGCAAATCCTGCTTTTCGCAGACACAAAAAAGCCCAGCATAAGCTGGGCTTTTTAGATCATCTTCCTAACCTTAGTTAACGCTTCTCATCCGCCAAAGTTGTCAACGGATAGTGAGCTGGCAGCGGATCACGAGCAACGCCCGTATCAATCGCAGCCTGGGCAACTGCCATAGATAGCGCACTGTATAAGCGCGAATCTGTTGGCTTAGGAATGATGTATTCGCGACCAAACTCCAGCGATTCAAGACCGTAAGCATCAAGCACTTCTTGAGTCACTGGTTCTTTTGCCAAGTCAGCCAGCGCACGGACAGCTGCCGCTTTCATCTCTTCGTTAATGGCAGATGCACGAACATCTAACGCACCACGGAAGATGAATGGGAAGCCCAATACATTGTTAACTTGGTTCGGGAAGTCGGAACGGCCTGTACCGATGATCACGTCAGAGCGCGCTTCATGCGCAACTTCTGGACGAATCTCTGGATCAGGGTTAGCGCAGGCAAACACAACAGGGTTGTCTGCCATTTTCTTCAATTGCTCTGCAGACAGAAGATTTGGACCGGATAGACCAACAAATACGTCAGCTCCATCGACCGCATCATCTAGCGTGCGCTTATCTGTCTCGGTTGCAAAGATTGCTTTCTCGGTAGTCAGGTCTTCACGGCCAGAGTGGATCACACCCTTACGGTCAAGCATATAAATATTCTCGACCTTGGCTCCCATATTCAATAGCAGCTTCATACATGCGACAGCTGCAGCACCTGCACCTAGGGTAACGATAGTAGCGTCTTCTAGTTTTTTACCTGCCAATTCCAGCGCATTGATCATACCAGCAGCTGTTACGATAGCAGTGCCGTGTTGGTCGTCGTGGAATACAGGAATATTGCAACGTTCGATCAAGGCGCGCTCGATTTCGAAACACTCAGGTGCCTTGATATCCTCAAGGTTGATACCACCAAATGTCTCAGCAATACGCGCTACTGTGTCGATAAAAGCTTGTGGGCTTTCTGCATCTACCTCGATATCGATAGAGTCGATGCCTGCAAACTTTTTAAACAGTAGAGACTTACCTTCCATTACTGGCTTAGACGCCAATGGACCTAAGTCACCCAGACCAAGGATCGCAGAACCGTTTGAGATCACTGCCACCAAGTTCCCTTTAGCTGTGTACTTATAAGCGTTTTCTGGGTCCTTAGCGATTTCGCGGACAGGTTCCGCAACACCAGGACTATACGCCAAAGCAAGATCACGGGCAGTTTCAGCTGATGTAGACAGCTCGACACTAATTTTACCAGGACGAGGGTTCGCGTGGTAATCCAGTGCCGCTTGTTTTAGATCTTCAGACATGGTTGCTTTTCCAAAATTTAAATAATAAAAGACGGACAAACAATCATATAGAAAAGGGTTTTAGCGAACAACCACTCACATTCGCTTATATTGGAATCAATTTTCCTTTCAAACGCTTTTTCGACAAAAAGGTTTACTAAAAATGAACAAATCGCACGAAATTTTCCGCGATTTTGTAAAATCAAGCGCCGCTAAACAAAGAATGATTAATATTGGCACGGCCTAGAAAAAACCGGCTTGTGAATGCCAGCAGATATAAAAACACATTTAAGCAACTAGAAACCTTGCCCGTTCGGATATAAGTAACGCGTAAGCGCCGCACTCCGCTCACTCACTCATCAAACCAGCAACACAGTGCGGCCCGCATCCAACGCCGAGATCAAAAACAAAAAAGGCGCCAACAAGGCGCCTTTTCAGAATTGTTCGCGTATTACGCTTTCTTAGTACCGATTGCACCAAAACGCTTGTTGAAGCGGTCGATACGGCCACCAGAAGTCGCTTCTTTCTGCTTACCAGTGTAGAAAGGGTGGCATTGGCTGCATACGTCTACGTGCATATCAGAGCACATAGTCGAGCTAGTTTTCATTGTGTTACCGCAAGAACAAGTAATCGTTACTTCTTCATATTTTGGGTGGATATCAGCGCGCATATTAACCTCGGCTTTTCGTTGCACCGCCACTCAGTCATCTATGCTGAGCACCGTACAAAGATTTTTAAATAATACCGTGAAACCGGCATAAAATCGTAGGCGGCGAATTATACACGACCCAACCACCAAAACAAGTGTCAATACCCTGCGCCGCTGAGGGCTTGGCGCGGCTTCCATCGACGGCCTACAATGGCGCCATACCCAATCACATGTACAACTGAGCAGTCCGATATCGATATGAACATCCTGCGCCTTGCAATCCCTTCGCCACTGCGGCGCACGTTCGACTACCTAGCACGCTCACCTGAAGACAGCGAGCTCAAACCCGGAACGCGAATTAAAGTCTCTTTTGGGCGGCGCGAGCTGATTGGCCTATTGTTGGAAGTTGTCGACAAAACCGACATTCCAAGCGATAAACTGAAACCCATCATCGCGGTGCTGGATGAAAAACCTGTTATACCAAGTTACATTATCGACTTAGCACTATGGGCAGCTGACTACTATCAACACCCGTTAGGTGATGCGCTTTTCCATGCCGTGCCAACCTACTTACGTAAAGGAAATAGCGCCCACCTTGCGCCACATACTGTTTGGTGCGCAGAGCCTCTGGGGGCTGAAAAAATCTCGAGCCGCGCCTCAGCCCAAAAAGCGCTATTTGAGCTGATTAGCGCTCATGAACATGGTGTTAGCAAGGCCGCTCTCACTGCCGAAGGGGCCAATACCGCGCTGCTCTCTAAACTTGCCGCAAGCGGAGCCATTTCAGAGCACGAAATATCAGCAACCCCAAACCACCCCGAACACCTGCTAAAAGAGCCGCCTTTGGCGCTCAACACTGAACAACAAGCGGCTCTACACCGCATCACCGAGAGCGAAGGATTTACCAGTTACCTGCTTGACGGTGTCACCGGCTCGGGCAAAACGGAAGTTTATCTACAAGCCATTCATCACTGTTTGAGCTCTGGCCGCCAAGCACTCGTACTGGTGCCAGAAATAGGCCTCACGCCACAAACGCTGCAGCGCTTCCATCATCGCTTTCGCTGCGACATTGTAGTCATGCACTCCAACCTTACCGATAAGCAGCGCTTCGAAGCTTGGAGCAAAGCCAAATCAGGGCAAGCAGCCATTGTTATCGGCACACGCTCCGCCATCTTCACGCCGCTTGAAACGGCCGGCATTATTATCGTCGATGAGGAACATGACGGATCCTTTAAACAACAAGATGGGTTTCGCTACTCAGCTCGAGATCTAGCCATCGTACGCGGCCATGGCGAGCAGATCCCAGTGGTTTTAGGCAGCGCCACACCTGCGCTTGAGAGTCTTGCAAACTGCCACAAGCAGCGTTCTAACCACCTGACACTGCGTAGCCGCGCAGGTAACGCCCAAGCGCCAACGTTCGCACTGCTAGATATCCGCAAAAAACCGCTGACCAACGGCTTTTCCAGCGATTTGTTAGCCCTCATTAAGAAACACTTAGAGAGCGGCACACAGGCACTGATCTTTATTAATCGCCGTGGTTTCGCGCCCAGTCTCATGTGCCATAGCTGCGGCTGGATTTCCGAGTGCCGGCGCTGCGATGCGCGGATGACTCTGCACCAATCCCCACCTCACCTGCACTGCCACCATTGTGACAGCCAGCGTCCGATACCGCGCCAGTGCGACCATTGCGGGGCAGATGACCTACGCCCGATGGGCACCGGCACGGAACGCGCAGAGATGACCCTTAAGCAACACTTTAACGATGTGCCTATCTTGCGTGTTGACCGCGACAGTACGGCCCGCAAAGGTGCGATGGATAACATTATTGCCGAGACGCTTAAAGGCGAGCCATGCATCCTCATTGGCACTCAGATGCTCGCCAAAGGGCACCACTTCCCCAAAGTAACGCTCGTTGCAATTCTAGATGCCGATGGCGGCCTGTTTAGCACAGATTTTCACGGCATGGAGCGCACCGCGCAGCTGATTATGCAAGTTGCAGGACGAGCAGGGCGCGCAAGCCACCCAGGCCACGTGGTGCTGCAAACGCATCAGCCAGACCACCCGCTTCTAAATACGTTGACCACACAGGGGTATGAAGCGTTTGCGAAGGAGGAGCTCCTACTGCGCCAGCAATACCACCAACCTCCCTTTACGCATATGGCGCTACTGCGTGCCGAAGCATCCACTCAGGGGCGCAGCATAGCTCTTCTCCAAGCGATCCGAGACCACTTTTCACCGCACGCGCCCTACTGCCAGTGGTCGGGACCATTCCCCTCTCCCATGGAGAAGCGCGCCGGTGTTTATCGCGCTCAAGTATCACTCACCGCCGCGCAGCGCCCTGCACTGCAACACCTACTCAAACTCATCTGTACTACACTAGAAACTCATCCTTTAGCAAACAAAGTGCGTTGGTCAGTTGACGTCGATCCGTACGACCTCTACTAATATTTAGTCGTACAGGTTTGTACTTAACTGCCGACACTACTTTAATAATCATTACAAAAACAAAAAGAAGAATTGGGCTAATGAAAATTTCACAAAAGATCTTGGCAAGCTTCGCTATTCTCACCTTGACCATTCTTATCGTTGGAATTGGCGGTATCGTTGGCATTGGAGATATCAACAAGCAACTCAGAGTCGTGACGGATGACTCGGTACCTAAACTTATGGATAGCTACCAGCAGATCGTGCGCATCAATCAAGCAAACCAAGCACTGCTCAAACTGCTGAATAATCCACTGGATAAGTTTGATGAATATGCTGAAAGTTTTAACGGACACTACACCGCCTTTGAAGAGCAGGTAGCAACACTTAAGAGTGGCCAGCCAGCGGATAGCAAGTTAGCTACGACGCTTGAGCAGGTTCAAGCAGAGGGTAGCGCATACCAAGCGAAAGCTACTGACATCCAAGCGCTGTATAAAACGGTTAACAAGACTCGAGCCGAAGTGATCACCGAGACCCAGATGTTCCAATCGCAGATAGATTCTCTCTCTAACTGGGGCCAACGCTATCTATCCAACGATCCACCAGAGCTACCCATGATTGAGATTCGTAAAATCATGCGTACAGCGAATAAATTACGCCTTTCAATACGCGGGTATCAGCGCACGCGGGATATCGAACGCCTCGTGAGTTCTGCTGAGAAGAACCGTGATTTGCTCACAGAGCAGTTCAACAACTTCAAACAGATCGAGAGCGATGGCGCTCGCATAGAAGGCATCATTGTTGGCATTCAAGCCTCAATCCATCGAGAGATCGGTCTAATGGGCGCCTACATCAAGCTAGATCAAGCCCAGAAGCAACTGCAAGCAACGCTGAACCAAGCGGAAACTCATCTCACCTCGACAGCAACGATGCTAGATAGCGTCCTACAGATGACATTGGCGGACACGCAAGCCGCGCGTGCGTCAGCTAAAAGCACCATCGACACAAGCCGCATGTTGATTATCGGTTTATGTATTGCGGCTATTGTATTGGCGGTTATTGTTGGTATTGCTGTGCTAAACACCATTCGCCGCCCTCTCAGCGCCATTCAGAAGAGCCTTGAAGAGGTGCGCGATGGTAACTTGACCACGCGTTTTGATGATCATCGCAATGATGAGTTTGGCCAGTTGGCGCAGAGCCTCAACTTGGTTGTTAACAGCCTACAAGAGATTCTCAACCGCATCGTCAATAACACGCAGCAGCTGGCATCAGTGGCTGAGAGCAACGCTTCCACCAGCCAAGAGACAACGTCAGCCATGGCGGAGCAAAGCCGCCAGCTTGAGCTAACCGCAGCGGCGGCAACCGAGATGGAGAGCACCGTCAGCGATGTATCCCAGCACTCTGACTCCACATTGCAAGCAGTACAAAACTGCGAATCACTCAGCTTTGATGTTGTGGGCAAAATGGGGCAAACCCGTGAGAGCATTACATCGCAATCCTCAGCTATCGAGGGTGCCGTGCACGCCTCAACTGAGCTTGAAAATGATAGTAAAAAGATCGACACCATTCTGGAGACGATCAACACCATTGCCGAGCAGACCAATTTACTGGCCCTCAATGCGGCCATTGAAGCAGCCCGTGCCGGAGATCATGGCCGTGGCTTCGCGGTAGTTGCCGATGAGGTGCGCCAACTCGCGAGCCGCACACAGAACTCTACGGAAGAGATCCAAAACATGGTTAGCAGTATGCAAAGCCGCATTCGCAGCGTGGCCGATAATATGCGCAATAGCCACGACCAAGCGACAGCCTGTGTCGAGTATGCTCAGTCTTCCAGTGATGCTCTAGAAACGATGCAAGAAGCGATTAGCAGCATTCGCGACATGAATACTCATATCGCCGAAGCCGCCGCCCAGCAGAACTCTGCTGTTCGCGAAGTCAACCAAACACTGGTTGGCATCAGTGAAGTCGCCACCGAAACATCAATGGGTGCCGAGCGTGCCGCTCAGAGTAGCAGCACGCTTTTAAGCATTGTCCAAGAGCAGCGTCAGTTGATCTCCCGTTTTCGGATTTAAACACCAATAAAATGCTCGGATGCAGTGGTCGGGGGTTAACATCCCCCGACCAACAAGAGATAATAGCCGGTCTTTTAACCCATTCTTGAATCGACCGGTATTTAACAACAGATGAAACAGCAAATCGCAGATATTATCAGCGCCGCCGTTCAGGCTCTGATCGAAAACGGCACCTTGGGCGCCGACGTGCAACCGAAAATCATGGTTGAAAATACACGTGATAAGTCCCACGGTGATTTCGCATCTAACATTGCAATGACTCTGGCAAAACCGGCTCGACGCAACCCGCGCGAGCTCGCACAAATGCTCGTTGACGCGCTACCTGCTTCTGAGTTCGTAGAGAAAACAGAGATCGCAGGTCCAGGTTTTATCAACTTTTTCGTCAGCGACGCATCCACCAGCAGCTTGATCAAGGCGATCCTGACACAAGCTGACGCGTACGGCCGCAACGATAGCGGCGCTGGTAAAAAAGCACAGGTTGAATTCGTGTCAGCAAACCCGACAGGGCCACTGCACATCGGGCATGGCCGTGGCGCGGCGGTCGGCGATTGCCTTTGCCGCTTGATGGAAGCGAATGGTTGGGATGTTACCCGTGAGTTTTACTACAACGATGCGGGTGCGCAGATCAATAACTTGGCGCTCTCCGTGCAAGCTCGCTGCAAGGGTCTCACACCGGAAGACCCTAGCTGGCCAGCTGACGGCTACCGTGGTGAGTATATCGTTGAGTTAGCTGATAGCTTCATGCGCGGCGACACCGTAACATCAGAAGACCAGAGCTTTACCGGCACTCAAGATGCTGATGATCTAGACGCGATTCGCCACTTTGCGGTGGCTTACCTGCGCCACGAGCAAGACTTAGACCTGAAAGCTTTCGGTGTCGACTTTGATGTCTACTTCCTAGAGTCCTCACTTTACGCTGATGGCAAAGTGGAAGCTGCCGTCAATACGCTTATCGAAAACGACTTCACTTATGAAGAGGACGGCGCATTATGGCTGCGTACTACCGACTTTGGTGATGACAAAGACCGCGTGATGCGCAAGAAAGAGGGCGGTTATACCTACTTCGTCCCTGATGTCGCTTATCACTTGGATAAATGGCAGCGTGGTTTCGATACAGTCATCAATGAGCAAGGCGCTGACCACCACGGCACCATTGCCCGCGTACGAGCAGGCCTGCAAGCACTCAATACCGGGATTCCAAAAGGCTGGCCGGACTACGTGCTGCACCAGATGGTGACCGTCATGCGTGGCGGTGAAGAAGTTAAGATCTCAAAACGTGCGGGTAGCTACCTTACCCTGCGGGACCTTATCGATGAAGTAGGCCGCGATGCGACACGTTTCTTCCTCGCTGCTCGCAAATCCGACAGCCACCTAACATTCGATATCGACCTTGCCCGCTCAGAGTCAGCAGACAACCCGGTTTATTACATTCAATACGCTCATGCGCGTGTCTGCTCGATCTTCCGTAAGCTTGCAGAAAACAACTGGAGCTGGGATGAGGAAACAGGTATCGCCGCTTTAGGTAGCCTCACACTGGATTCAGAGAAGCAACTAGTGATGAACCTAGGCCGCTACCCGGAGGTTGTGCGCAACGCAGCGGCAGCGCGCGAGCCACACCAGATCGCTAACTACCTGAAAGACCTAGCGGCAGACTTCCATACCTACTACAACTCTGAGAAGACGCTAGTCGAAGACGCCGATGTTCGTAATGCGCGCTTGACGCTGGCACTTGCTGTACGCCACGTACTTGCCAACGGACTTGGCCTGCTGGGTGTTAGCGCACCCGAGCAGATGTAAGACACAGGAGGTCTGCTCTATGGCTTCGCGTAAAGACTATGCGCCACAATCTCGCCGCCAGCGAAAGGCACCGGCAAAGTCCGCTCCGAAGCCACCAAAGGCCCCCCAACCGGCACCCAAAAAAGTGCCATGGAAGCTGGCGATCACCACCTTTCTGGTGCTCGCCGGTCTGGTTTTCCTGCTCAATCAGTTGCTAAAAGTCGACTCTACACCGGCGCAGCCTGCACAGGTAGAACGCTCAGCCCCCGCTCCAAAGCCGGAACCTAAAGCCAAGCCTGAGCCAAAGCCGAGCCAACCAAAGCCTGTCACTGCAACGCCAAAAACCGAGAAAACGGTCGTCGCACAACCCAAGGTTGTAGAGCGTTCAACCAAAGCGGCGCCAACACCCCCTCCTGCCCCGCCGAAGCCGAAAGAGGAGAAGTTCACCTTCTATGAACTACTTCCTGAGAGCGAAGTCACGCCAGCGCAGGTTGATGCCTACAAATCTACGCCACGTACAGAAAAGCTTAGCAAAACCTATCTGCTGCAAGCGGGCTCATTTCGCAGCGCTGCCGATGCCGAGAAGATGCGTGCTCAGCTGCTGCTTTCTGGCTTACCCAATGTAAAAACGAGCCGCTCCGATGGCAAAAATGGCGTTTGGTATCGGGTTCGTTTAGGGCCTTTTGAATCACGCTCTGCACTGAACAAAGCACAAGACAAGCTCGCGCGCCTGAATATCAGCGCGATGAAGATTCAACTGGACTGAGCTCCCGCATTCACCTTGAAAAAGTGAAAACGCCCCCCATCTACTAACCTAATTCGAACCGCAATAAGGTTAGTTACACATGACAACGATTGTTTCAGTGCGTCGCGGCGACCAAGTCGTCGTAGGCGGTGATGGTCAGGTTTCCTTGGGCAATACGGTAATGAAAGGCACGGCGAAAAAGGTCAATGTGCTGCCCAAGCACAATGTTATTACGGGTTTCGCCGGCTCTACCGCCGATGCGATCACCCTTCGCGACCTCTTTGAGCAACAACTTGATAAGCACCAAGGCAATATCGTGAACTCGGTTATCCACCTAGCGCGTGAATGGCGTGGTGATCGGGTATTACGCCGCCTTGAAGCCCTGATGCTCGTTGCAAACGAGGAGAAAACCTACCTTATCTCCGGTTCTGGTGACGTGATTGAGCCGGAAGATGGCGTGATCGCCATCGGATCGGGCGGCAACTTCGCGCTCGCCGCAGCGAAAGCCTTGGTAAACAATACCGAGCTAAGTGCTGAAGATGTGGTGCGCAAGAGCCTCGATATTGCTGCTGAGATCTGTGTGTTCACCAACCACAACCTCACTATCGAAACGCTACCAAACAAAGCCTAAGGAGCCTGAGAATGTCGAATATGACTCCCCGTGAGATCGTCCATGAGCTAGACCGCTACATCGTCGGCCAACAAGACGCAAAGCGCTCCGTGGCTATTGCACTGCGCAACCGCTGGCGCCGCATGCAGCTTGATGAAGAGCTGCGCGCAGAGGTTTCGCCTAAGAATATTTTGATGATCGGCCCAACAGGGGTGGGTAAAACAGAGATTTCCCGCCGCCTAGCAAAGCTGGCGAATGCCCCCTTTATCAAGGTTGAAGCAACCAAGTTCACCGAAGTAGGCTATGTTGGCCGTGATGTAGAGACGATTGTTCGCGATCTTGTTGATATGGCGATCAAAATGCTACGCGAGCAAGAGACCGAGAAAGTTCGCTTCCGTGCTGAAGATGCAGCGGAAGAGCGTATTTTAGATGCGCTACTGCCACAAGCTCGCCCAACGGGCTTCGATGATGCAACGAGCGAGAGCAAAACGGATAGCGCTACACGCCAAATTTTCCGCAAGAAACTCCGCGAAGGTCAGCTTGACGATAAAGAGATCGATATCGACGTTGCGCCACCTAAGGTGGGTGTTGAGATCATGGCTCCGCCTGGCATGGAAGAGATGACCAACCAGTTGCAGAGTATGTTTTCGAACATGGGCGGCAACAACAAAGAGACGCGCCGCATGAATGTTAAAGATGCATTCAAGCTACTGGTCGAAGAGGAAGCGGCTAACCTCATTAAAGAGGATGATGTTAAGCAGCGCGCTATTGAAGCGGTGGAACAGAACGGCATCGTGTTCTTAGACGAGATTGATAAAGTCTGTAAACGCGCAGAAGCTGGCGGTGCTGATGTCTCCCGAGAAGGCGTACAGCGCGACCTGCTACCGCTAATTGAGGGCTGCACCGTCAACACCAAGCACGGCATGGTAAAAACTGACCATATCCTGTTTATCGCCTCTGGCGCGTTCCATTTGGCGAAACCCTCTGACCTTATTCCTGAGCTACAGGGCCGTCTTCCTATTCGCGTTGAGTTAAGTGCGCTGACGCCTGAAGACTTCCGCCGTATCCTAACTGAGCCAACAGCGTCACTGACAACGCAATATATCGCGCTTATGAAAACAGAAGGCGTTAATATTGAGTTTACTGAAGATGGTATCGCACGCATCGCAGAGCTGGCCTATCAAGTCAACGAAGCGACTGAAAATATCGGTGCACGCCGCTTACACACGATGCTGGAACGCCTTATGGAAGAGCTATCTTTCCAAGCTTCTGACGAAGCAGGCAAAACCATCTCCATTGATGCTACGTATGTAAATACGCAGCTAGGCGAACTATCTCAGGATGAAGACCTGAGTCACTACATACTGTAACCGCCTGGTTGATTCCGCCGGCAGCCCTCCTAGGTGGGTTTGCCGGCGCACTATACAGGAGCGCTTCTGATGATCCCCTCTTCCATTAACCTACACAAAAAGTCACGTACCTTAGAGCTTCAGTATGGTGACCATACCTACGAACTCACCGCTGAGTACCTGCGCGTGCACTCGCCCTCAGCCGAGGTGCGGGGCCATGGTATTGGCAACGGCATTTTGCAAACCGGAAAGAAGTTCGTCGGCATCGATAGTATTGAGATGGCTGGCCAATATGCGCTGAAAATCACCTTCGATGACGGCCACGATAGCGGCCTGTTCATATGGGAATACTTGTATGACTTAGCCATCAACCACGATAGCCACTGGGCCAGCTACTTGGCAAAGCTAGAAGCGGCTAACGCGACACGTGATGAAGGACTGATTGGCAAGTTCTAATACAGGACAAATTCACCGCCCCTAGGTACAATGCCAACAAATAGTTTGGCCGAGCAGCAGACAATGAGTGAAGAGAGCAAGAAAAGTACCATCGACTTCGGTTATCGCCAGATTCCAGTAGAAGACAAAGTCAGCCATGTGGCCGACGTATTCCACTCGGTTGCAGGTAAGTATGACCTGATGAACGACCTGATGTCCGGTGGTATCCACCGCCTCTGGAAAAAGCTCACGATCGAACAAAGCGGTGCGCGCCGCGGCCATAGTATTCTGGATATCGCTGGCGGTACTGGCGATCTCACCATGCGTTTCTCCCGCATTGTCGGGGCAGATGGTAAGGTCGTGCTTGCCGACATTAACGATTCCATGCTCAAAGTTGGCCGCGACAAGCTGATGAATAAAGGCGTTGCCGGCAATGTTGAGTTTGTGCAAGCTAACGCTGAGTGTTTGCCCTTCCCAGACAACACCTTCGATGTCATCACCATTGCGTTTGGTTTACGCAACGTAACCGACAAAGACGCTGCATTACGCTCTATGGCGCGTGTTTTGAAGCCGGGTGGCAAAGTGATGGTGCTAGAGTTTTCAAAAACCGATAACCCGGCCCTCACGAAGCTCTACGATTTCTACTCGTTCAATATCTTACCTAAGATGGGTCAGGTCATTGCTGGGGATTCAGAGAGCTACCAGTACCTAGCTGAATCAATTCGCATGCATCCAGACCAAGAAACCCTCAAGGGCATGATGGAAAATGCTGGCCTTGTGAACTGCAAATACCAAAACATGACCGGTGGTATTGTGGCGCTTCACACAGGTATCAAGCCATAACGAGGTACGCTGATGTCAGATATTTTGCACGCTGCCGTTCTTACTCCGCTAGAGGAAGCCGTCAACCATTTACTGGCGAGCGATCCACTCAGCCGCAAAATTCTGACACCGATCGCTGGGCGAACCATCGCTGTTGAGCTTTCAGATCTGCACCAAACCCTTTACATCCTGCCTTACGAGGGCGGCGTACAGTTGCAGGGAACGCTGCTTAGTTCTGCGGATGTGACCTTATCAGGCGCATCTTCACGTTTTTGTCAGCTGATGATGAGTGACGATAAAAGCGAGCACTTCTTTGGAAATGGTATCGATATCGTCGGTGACTCGCACCTCGCGAATCAATTTCAAGGCGCTTTGGCACAGCTGAAGATCGATTGGGAGAGCTTACTTGCTGAGCATATCGGTGATTTAGCAGCCCACGAATCGGTTTCGCTGCTTAAGCAACAAGCAGGCTTTTTTACTCATTTGCAACAGAGCTTTCATGCGAATGTGCAGGAGTATGTGCAAGAGGAGGCCCGTATACTGCCGAGCCGCCCAGAGGCTGAAGGCGTGATGGATCAGATCGACCAATTACGCCAGCGCACTGATCGTTTAGCTGCCCGCATCGAGCAGCTAAGCGCCAAACTCAGCTAGCCCTAGCCAAGCCGTTAGAACGGCTTCACCACCACGAAAATCAAGATTGGAATAAAGATAAGCAGCGGTAGCTCGTTAAAGAGACGAAAATAACGCCCGCTGCGCGTCAGGGTATCTTGCTGCATTTTTCGCAGATACTGGCGGCACCAAACGTGATAACCAATTAGCAGCGCAACGAAGGTTAATTTGGCGTGCAACCAGCCCCCAGTAAAGCCATAGCCTAACCATAGCCACAGACCTAATGCGAGCGTAAACACCGCCATAATCGTCATGAAGCCATAGAGCTTACGCCCCATTATCTGCAACCGAGCCACATCTTGCCCAGCTTCTCGCCCTTCAACATAATGCACAAATATACGTGGCAGATAGAAGATACCCGCCATCCAACTGGTCATGGCAAGTATGTGAAACGCTTTAATCCACAGCATGGCTGCTTTTCCTCTTAGTTAACGTACGGCGGTTGCAACGCGCAATAGATCCACCAGCTCCACAACCAACTGATCCCCTGCAGCAATCGGCCCAACGCCAGCCGGCGTGCCGGTGAGCACCACATCTCCCGGTTCAAGGGTAAAGTACTGGCTAATATGGCTTATCAGACCTAACACCGGATTAAGCATCAGCGCGCTATTACCGTTCTGGCGTGTCTCACCATTCACTGTTAAACGGATACCCACATCCTGCAGATCACTCACCGCGTCAGGTGGAATAAAAGCCGATAGAGGGCAGGAGCCGTCAAAAGCTTTCGCACGCTCCCAAGGGTGACCTTGCTCTTTAAGGCGCGATTGCACATCACGTAATGTTAGATCTAAGCCAAGGCCCACACCTGCGATCGCAGCCTTTGCGTCCTGTTCGCTCGCCTTTGATAGCGTCTCTCCAATTAAGATCGCCATCTCGGTTTCGAAGTGCACACTGCCGCGATCTTGTGGGATAGAAAACTCCTCTTCCATCGCAACGGCAGCACTCGCTGGCTTGATAAATAGGATTGGCTCACTCGGAATCGGATTATTCAGCTCTTTCGCATGGTCAGCAAAGTTGCGGCCCACGCAGACAATCTTCCCTAATGTTAAATCGCTTGCTTGTTCATCCACGAAGCGGTGTTGAAACGCCATAATCACTCCTCCTAGTTTGGTTTACGTATGATAACAGGTATCCTTGGCTAAGCTGTTCGCTTGGCGGCAGAAACTAACATCTATATTCAGGAGACTCATCATGGCTAGAGCACGCGCACGCCACCTACTGGTAGAAACCGAAGCACAATGTGAAGAATTAAAGCAGCAAATTGAAGCCGGTGCAGACTTTGCAGAGGTTGCTAAGCAGCACTCATCTTGCCCATCAGGCCGCCAAGGCGGTGACCTAGGTGAGTTTGGCCGCGGCCAGATGGTACCGGAGTTCGACCAAGTCGTATTTAGCGGCGAGTTGAACAAAGTTCACGGGCCGGTAAAAACACAGTTCGGCTACCACCTACTCGAGATCACGAGCCGCTCAGAATAATTGACTAACGGCGCGCGTAGTCTCGTTTCGAGCGGCGCGCCGTACTTTTGCGCGGTTTAGGCTCAGCCACTTTAGGTTGGGTACTAATAACCGTCTGATTACGCCCCGCCCCTTTCGCCTGATAAAGTGCCTGATCCGCTGACTTGATCACCGCATCAGGATTCGCATGAGTATCCTGCTTGTGTGCCGCACCAATACTAATGGTGACGGTAACAATTTCACTTTCGCTACCTTCATTGCGCCGCTGCTTGCCCGTTTCATTGTCTTTAGGCCGCTGGTCACCGCGAATGCGCATGGGATAATTGGCTATTATTTGGCGAACCTCTTCCAAAAAAGGTTCCGCCTCGTGCTCCTCTTTGCCAGCAAAGACTACGGTAAATTCTTCACCACCAAAGCGATAGGCTTTACCACCGCCACGCACTTGATTGATCTTAGCCGCCACCATCCGCAGCACCTGATCACCAACATCATGACCGTAGGTATCATTAAACTTTTTAAAATGGTCAATATCCATCATAGCGATCGTGTACTGCTTACCCAGTGTGGCGAGTTTATCGCGCAGAGCACGCCTTGCAGGTATACCGGTCAGTTCATCAATAAAGGCCATGTTGTAGCTGTTCTGCACAACTGATACCGAAAGCGCTAATAGCGCAGCCGATACAAACAGCGATGAGATCATCGCTTGGTCGAACCACACCAGCATCACCAGAGCCGCGCCCCATGCCGCTAAAATACCCGCATCTGCGTGGGTTTTACGCAACCCAAGAGATAACAACACCGGCAACAAAGACACACCAAATGCCCATGCCGCCGCATCGCTCAAAAAGGTCTGGGCGAAAGCCATCTCAATCATACTGGTGGGCAACGAGGGCAGCCAGTAAGCAAGTTCACCGCTTTGCTTCAGCGCGAAAAGGACCGCGTAGCCTAACAGCACGCCCACAACACGCGCACACCCCACCCATGTCAGCACGCCGCGCTCTTTATACCAGGCAATCAGCGCAAAATTGAGCGGCAATAACAGGGACAGAAGACTGAAGAGAACATAGTTATCTGGCCGCGCGAGGCTCGTTTGAAGTGATGTTTGGATCAGCAGATAGGCGCCACCCAAATTGAGCGCAGCTAACAGCACACGGCCGCGCTTAAATCCCACTCCCAAGGTCCCTGCAACAATGACAAGCAGATAAGGCAACAGCCCCAACATCTCTTGTTGCGTGCCGGAAAGCTGAGCAACAGACAGCAACGCCACACCCGCACCAACCAAAAGGGCCGCTGCTGGAAGAAGCAATGTGAGAAGCTGAAGTGCCAAGTGTAAGTCCTTAATCAGGCAAGAGTTTAGACTTACATTGTAGCCAACGGATGTGAAAAAAAAGAGTCCCCAGAAGGATACTGCACTTAAACGAGTGCGGTATGACTCGCAGCCCCCTGCCGCACGCTCACCACTCGCAATAAACACACAGCAAACAACGAAAGACTGAGCACCACGAGCGAGCCGACCACCACCCCTTGCCAGCCAGCCCACTGCCAGAACGGTTGGAGGTAAAAGCTCCCCAAGCTAGAGCCTAAGTAGTAAAACACCAAATAAAGTGATGAAGCACTCGCCTTCGCTACGCTAGCGCGATGGCTAACCCAACTACTAGCCGCAGAATGGGCGACAAAAAAGCCCAGCGCGTTGAGCAGAAAACCCATCAAAATAGCGGTGATGCCGGGCAGCAGCGTTACTAATGTACCGGTCATCAGGATACCGATCCCCACCAACATGATAATCGGCTGTGCTACGCGCTGAGCAACACGTCCAGCGATCGATGAGCCGATGGTTCCCGACAGGTAAGTCAGAAACAGCATCCCGAGCCAACCAGAGGACAAGCTGTAAGGAGCCTCAGCCAAGACAAAGGTGATAAAGCTGTACTGATTGACAAAAATCAGCATATTCAAACCACCGATGATATAAGCGATCAGCAGCAACGGATTACGCATATGGCCCATCAAGGGAGTGGCTAATGCACGCATACATAACGGCCTTGGCGCAAAGTGCTGCGAGCGCGGCAGCAACCAAACAAAGATGGCTAGCAGGGCTAGGCTCATCACTGCCATCACCCCAAAGACATGCTCCCAACCTAACCATTGCGCTGCCAGCCCGCCAATCAGACGTCCACCAATGCCACCTAGCGAATTACCGCTGATATAAAACCCCACCGCCAAGACCATCGCCTTATGACGGAACTCATCCCCCATATACGCCACCGCAATCGCTGGCAAACCACCGAGACATAAACCCTGCAAGGCACGTAGTAACAGCAGCTGATCATAGTTGCTAACATACGACAAAAGAAACGTCGTCAGCACCGCACCCACCATGCTGGTGACCATCACGCTCTTGCGCCCCACCACATCAGATAGGGGGCCATAAACTAATAATGATAAGCCCAGTGTTAGCGTTGTTACCGTCAAGCTCATGCTCGCTTGTAACTCCGAGATCTCGAAAGCCTCAGCGAGTGTCGGCAGTAACGGTTGCGTCACATATACGTTGGCAAAAATCATAAATGACCCGAGACAAAGCGCGAGGGTTGCACGCCAAAACTCACGGCTGCCAGCATCAATCATGGTGGTTCTCTGCATTAGGAAAATATGCAGTAACGATAGACAACACCCAAAAATCAGTAAAATATATAGTTATTATCAAAGTCATCAAAAATATTGATATGGATATTAAACAACTCCGCTACTTCGAGGCGGTGGCTAAACACCTCAGTTTTTCGCGAGCGGCCGAGCATCTACATATTGCCCAACCTGCGCTCAGCATGTCGATCAAGAAACTTGAGCAGCAGCTAGCGCTCACACTGTTTCACCGTAGTGATCGTAAAATCAGCCTCACCGATGAGGGCAACGAACTACTGCGCCATGCACGCGTAATCCTACGCAACATGGCCGACGCCGAGCACGCCATGCAGCAGCTACGCGGCATACAGCGGGGCGTTGTGCGTGTGGGTATCCCCAGCATGTTAGGTTCCTATCACTTTCCGCCGATTCTAATGGCTTTCAAACATCGCTACCCCGAACTAGACCTCGAGGTGATAGAAGGAGGTACATGGCAGATCCAACAACAGCTCGAACGGGGTGAGCTGGATTTGGGTGTCATCGTTGCGGAGCTCGTTCCCGACTCGCTCTGTGCAACGGTATTTTTGCAGCAAGAGGTGATGGTGACTGTTAGCCGCGAGCACCCACTCGCCGCCCAGCAACAGGTCACCGCCAAACAGTTCTTTGAGCAAGAGTTAGTCATGTTTAAAGAGGGCTATTTTCATCGTAAAGTCGTTGACCGACTCGCCAACCAGACAGGCGCTACGCCGAAGATCAGCTTTGAAACCAACCTTGTTCCGTTGATTAAGTCGATCGTCAAACAGGGGTTTGGCATCTCCACACTCCTTGGAATGGCAGTTGACGATGACCAAGACCTTGTTGCCTTACCCTTCGCCGAACCAGTGATTCTTGACCTATCACTTGCTTGGAGCCGAGATAGGCATCTGTCGGTCGCTAACCAAACCTTCCTAGATTTTGTTTTGGAGCACAGCTGCGCAAATAAGTAGCCAAGGCCTGAGCAACTGCCTATGATGCCCCCATTAGATAAGGAGAAACCTGATGTTAAATGTAAATGAGTACTTCGACGGCCAAGTAAAATCTATCGGCTTTGAAAACAACGAAGGGCAAGTGACGGCAGGCGTCATGGCACCGGGCGAATACGAATTTGGCACAAGTCAGAACGAGCTGATGAAGGTGGTCAGCGGTGAACTGATCGTTAAGCTGCCAAACGAAAGTGATTTCTCAAACTACCCGGCTGGCACTGAGTTCCGTGTTGCTGCAGGTGCAAAGTTTCAGCTGAAAGTCGAACAAGCAACAGCTTACATCTGCATTTATAGCTAAGCTAGATGACTCCTGCGCCCGCCGAAAGCCATGCGCTTGGGCGCAATTTCCCTCCCCGTTAGGTTTAAATTTATTCACCTTTGCGTGAATTATTTTCTGCCTACCGAGCCCCCTCAAGCCCCCATTTTCGCCATTTGCTGTGCTAAGATACGGCTCCTTACATAAATTAAGGTTGCCTAATACTTTCGTATAAGCGACCAACGTCTGGTAAAAAACGAAGAGTTGCAGGAAATGAGCAAAGTTACTTCCCTGGATAAGAGCAAAATCAAAATTCTGTTGTTGGAAGGCGTACACCAGTCCGCTATCGACACGCTGAACTCCCAAGGCTACACCAACATCGAATTTCACACCGGCTCGTTACCGGAAGAGGAGCTCATTGAGCGAATCGCAGATGTTCACTTCATCGGTATTCGTTCCCGTACTCAGCTAACAGAGCAGGTTTTCGCTGCGGCGCAAAAACTCGTTGCTGTTGGTTGCTTCTGTATCGGTACCAACCAAGTCGACCTAACGGCAGCAACACGCCAAGGTGTTGCCGTCTTTAACGCACCGTACTCAAACACACGCTCTGTGGCTGAGCTTGTGCTGGCAGAAGCGATTCTGTTATTGCGAGGTGTGGCTGAGAAAAATGCCAAAGCACATCGCGGTGTTTGGCTAAAATCTGCGAAAAACTCTTATGAGATTCGTGGTAAGAAGCTAGGTATTGTTGGTTACGGCAGCATCGGCTCTCAGCTGAGCGTCCTTGCTGAGTCGATGGGTATGGAGGTTTACTTCCACGACACCGTCAACAAGCTGGCGCTGGGTAATGCGAAGCAGACAGCCGACCTTAACGAGCTACTGCGCACCTGTGACATCGTCACACTGCACGTTCCAGAGACGGATTCCACCAAAGATATGATGGGCGCAGCTCAGTTTGAACAGATGAAAGATGGAGCCATCTTTATCAACGCCGCTCGCGGTACTGTTGTTGTGATCGATGATCTTTGCGATGCACTGCGCGCAGGTAAACTGCACGGCGCAGCTATCGACGTATTCCCAGTTGAGCCACGCTCTAACGACGATGAGTTCATCTCGCCGCTGCGCGAGTTTGACAACGTTATCCTGACGCCTCACGTGGGTGGCTCTACGATGGAAGCGCAGGAGAATATCGGTTACGAAGTTGCTGAGAAACTGGTTAAGTACAGCGATAACGGCTCATCTATTACTTCTGTTAACTTCCCAGAAGTAGCGCTTCCAGAGCACCCGAATGTTCACCGCTTGTTGCACGTGCACAGCAATATCCCTGGTGTACTATCGGCGATCAACAACGTGTTCTCTGAGAACAATATCAACATCTCTGGTCAGTACCTACAAACCAACGATAAAGTCGGTTATGTGGTGATCGACGTTGATGCAGACTGCTCAGATGTTGCTCTTGAAAAGCTCCTAACCATCGATGGCACTATTCGCTGCCGCCGCTTGTTCTAAGGTAGCCATGCGCTAGGGTAAATATGCTCTAGGCGATAAGATCGAAGAAAGGGTGCCTCAGGCGCCCTTTTTTATGGTGTGTTTTCCGCCTCAGCTTGCACATTTGCAAGCCGAGCACGAATATGTGCAAACACTTGCTGACGCCACAGTGGCGCCTCATTGACCAAATGATGTCGTGCGCCGTCGACCAAGTGGATGGCCTCTGCCGGCACACAGGTACGCAAACGCAGTACGTTGTGCTGCCAATCCACTGTTTTATCTCCTGTTCCCTGAATAACGCAGCCGTTCTCAAGCGTCAGTGTTTCGCCCTCTAATTCACGAATCCAATCCAGCATCGCCCCAATCCAGCGTACTGAAATCCAATGTTTGGCAAGCGGGTCTTGATCACGCACAAAGGGTAAAAAGCGCTCATCATGGCTGTTTTCACTGTAGAAACGGCGCACGCGCTTCAGCCATAAATGCATCAGCTGGTAACGCAGGCGAATACTCTGAAAGCCTGCGGGGCGAATCAGTGGTGCGAGCAAAATACGCTGGTCAATCTTACGAGCCGGTTCACGGTGGCGGCGCTGATGTTCCAGTATGATGGCGCCGCCCGTGCTTTGGCCGATCAAGGTGCAAGCCCCCTCTGGGGATACTTGGCCCAACACCCGCTCTAAAGCGTCCACATAATGGCCGAACGTATCGATTGCATAAGGCTCGCCACCAGAGAGTCCATGACCGGGAAGGTCAAAGCTGTAGACTTGAAAGCCCTGCGCCAATAGATCACTGATTAGGTGGCCATACAAACCCACATGGTCCATGTAACCGTGCAAAACAACCACATTGGCACGGCACTTACCCGGCTTTGCAAAGCGCTGCACCGCAACGCGTTCACCATTCTCAACCAAGCACTGCACATCACATTGCACCTCATCTAACCACGGCAGGAAGCCGTAGAGAGACCAGTAGCTACGCCAGACATCTGGGTTGGCCGGTTGCCACCCCGCCGTCGCCGCGGGCAATTGGTTGATCAGTACAGCAGGGTTAAAATCACTCACAATGAAACTCGCATAAACACAGGCACTTTCTATTACTTTAGTCGTCACACAAGCTATGATCTGCTATTACTATCGTGCTTGCACCAACCAACAGGATTTTATGGGATATCTCAGCCGCATTATCTTCGCCCTCCTTCTACTTTTCAGCAACTGGGCTTTGGCCTCAAATATTGACGCCATTGAGCAGTACAAAAGCAAAATAGCGCAACTCCCACAGGATGAGTCCCCCGCGACACAAGCACAGCGTGAGCTGTTCCAGCAGATTGTTACGGTCTACCAAGAAGCCGTTGATGCAGACCGCAAAGCTGAGCAGCTCAAAGCGCGACTAGAAGAGCAACCTCAACTGATCGCCACGCTGGAGCAACAGATCCAACAGCCGACACCCAGTGTGGATCAAAAAGCCTTGAGCCGTGATGATGTCGACCAACTCGAGCAGCGCCACACCCTTGCAAAAGCCAAACTACTTGAGCTCGAACAGAAACGCAGTTTACTGCAAAAAAGGATCAACGCTGCCGATCAAACACTCATCTCCCGCCGCGAACGCCTAGTGGAGCTCAAGCAAACACCCATTGCCGACAACGAAAACCGCACATCGGAGCTAAACGAAGCTCAGTTTGCACGCCGCAACAGCCGCGTCTCGGCAATCGAGCTAGAGCTGCTCACACTGCCGGGTGAAAACGAGATCGACCGTTTAACGCTGGACGGTTTAGAACGCGAGATACAACACCAGAAAACGCTGATCACCACACTGCGCACTCTGATCCAAGACAAGCGTCGTGCCGATGCAGAAGAGGCCGCCGGTGCAACGTTGCCGGCAGATAGCAGCGCCAACCAGCACCCACTTTTGGCCGCGCTCGCCGAAGAGAATAAGCAGTTAGGCCAGCGCTTGCTATGGGTGAACACCAAATCTGAGGATGCATTCGGCAAACGCAGTGAGCTGGAGTTAAAGCTCTCTATCGTGTCGCAAAGCTACACCACCATCCAGCAGCACTTGCAGTTGAGCTCGCAACCGGTTGGCACCGAACTACGGCGCTTTACGCGCAATTTAGCCAAACCGATTGATACGGCAGAAACCCAGAAAAGCATCAATGACCTGCGCGTGCTGAACCTAGAGATCAGCAATGCGTTTATCGAGTCACGCAAAATTACCGCACGGCCACCCGCTGCACTTGATGAGCCCCAAAGCAAGCAATACATCGCCCTCAAACAGGACAAAACCGAGCTGCTGCAGCGGCTGCGCGAATCCAGTGCCCGCGCACTCGACGAAGTATCGCAGCTATTGAGTGTGCAAGAGCAGATCAACAAACAAGCGGAACTAGGCCGCCGGCTGATCACGCAAGACCTGCTCTGGGTGCCGAGCATTCGTCCGGTCAGCACCAACTGGTTTACTGAGATCACGCAAAGCGTTGGCCCTCTGCTTTCGATGCTAGCACCGAAAGCACAAACCCCTTTGTTCCAAGAGCAATCAAAATGGCTGCCCAAGCTTAGTGCGCTGTTAGCTCTGACGATTTTGTCTGCCACCATCTTGCGCCGCTACCGACGCAAGAGTCGCAAATGGGGTGAGCAGATTGGTAATGTTATGCACGACCGTTTCGGTCACACCTTTAACCTCGTGTGGATGCCCATCGCGATTGCACTCCCTATCGTAGGTCTGGTTTGGTTGGTGACCAAAAAAGTGATTAACCAGAGTGCTTGGGTGATCCCGTTTGAATCGCTCGGGCCGCTGCTTGCCGCTATCACCGGCGCATATCTGCTGATGATACTGTGGCTAAGTACGCCAAATGGGCTGCTCGTTTCCCATCTCGGTGTGCCAGAGAAGCTAGCGGATACGCTACGCCGTTTACTGCACCCGCTCTACTGGATCAGCACACCGTTGCTGAGCCTTTTGCTACTGACCGATCAAAGCGGTGCACCGGAGCAAAGCTCTGGCGTCGGTCGACTGCTCTTTATCGGCTTAGCGCTACTACTGACCTTCTTCTGGGCAGCGTTGTGGAAAGTCGCGCCGCAAATTGACCAAGCAACACAACGAAACGCATGGTGGCAAAATGCGCGGCTCTGGCTGGCCTCCATGGTCGGGCTTCACCTAGCGATGATCGTCGGCGCACTCTTAGGGTACGTATTCACTGGCGTGGCGATGATGGTCATTCTGGGAGTACTGGTCGGCATCTTGTTCACAACGTTCCTGTTCTTCAAGCTGGGGACACGCTGGCTGCTGATTGAGGAGCGCCGTTTAGCATTTTCCCGCGCGAAAGCGCGCCGCAATGAGATTCTGGAAGCGCGCGAGAAAAACGAAGATGTTCCGCCGTTAACCGAGAACTACATCGATCTACAGACCATCTCGGAACAAGCACGAGTACTCTTAAAAGCGGCCACGCTGATCATCTTCTTATCACTGGTTTGGCTGCTGCTGAAAAACGCACTGCCAACGCTGGATGTATTAGATAAAGTTACGCTTTGGAGCAATGACATCACCACCGCCAATGGCGTAATCCCAGAGACCATCACGCTGAAGAACCTCCTCTTCGGCATCGCCACGATTACGCTGTGTATCGTTGCAGCGTACAACTTACCCGGCGTGTTCGAGCTACTGGTGTTACGTCATCTGACGCTTAGCCCCGGCACCTCTTTCGCGATCACTACGATCAGTAAGTATCTGTTGATCGTGATCAGCATCATTGCAGGCTCCAGCCAACTGGGGCTCGAATGGTCGAAGCTACAGTGGCTCATCGCAGCACTGGGTGTTGGTCTAGGTTTTGGTCTTCAGGAGATCGTGGCGAACTTCGTCTCCGGTGTGATTATCCTGTTCGAAAAGCCGATTCGCATTGGTGATACGGTCACCATCGGTGGCTACAGCGGTACCGTCACGAATATTCAAATGCGTGCCACAACCATCGCTGACTGGGACCGTAAAGAGATCATCATCCCCAATAAGACCTTTATCACAGACCAACTGATTAACTGGTCGCTCTCTGATCCGATCACTCGTGTGGTGCTTAAAGTTGGGCTAGCTTACGGCTCAGACACCAGCCACGCTCGCGAGCTGTTGCTGGCAGCCGCCAACCAACATGAGCGCGTTCTAAAAGACCCCGCGCCAGAAGCTTACTTCCTCGCTTTTGGTGCAAGCTCTTTAGATATGGAGTTGCGTCTGTACGTTAACTCCCTCAGCGACCGCCTCGCGGTGACGCATGAATTAAATGAGATCATTGACCGACAATTCAAAGAGGCCGGATTAGAGATCGCCTTCCCGCAGCTGGACGTGCACCTCTACCCGCAAACCCAATCGCCGGATACCCCCTCGCCTAAAGGGGCTTAGCAGGGGAAGCCATGCAACACAGGATGAGACGATGGAAAATCAGCAAGGCACGTTAATTTATCAATGTGAGCTACCCGTGCGCTGGGGGGATATGGACGCATATGGGCATGTGAACAATGCCGTCTATATACGCTATCTTGAGGAAGCTCGCGTTCAGATGCTCGTCAAGATGGGCGCAAACCTTGATGGTAGCGGCATCGATCCGGTGGTTATCAACGTGGGTTGCACCTTTTTAAAACCCGTTGTGTATCCAGCCACACTGCGTATCGACTGTTTTGTGAAAGACCCTGGCCGTTCCAGTTTTATGACCACCTATCAGCTTTTCGACACTCGCCAGCCTGACGAGCCGGTTGGCGAGGGCTATGCCAAAGTCGTTTGGATGGATCACCACACCGGTCGATCTGTGCCACTTCCCGAGGCGATAAGAGCTCAAATAACCCCATCATAAGGCCGACAAACCCTCTCATACTTTAGGCTCGAAAGCGCCCCTGAGGGGGCGACAGCACGCTGCCCTTACGCTATTTTTGCGTTGCACAATTGTGTTTATAAAAAACGACCGGCCACGGATGCCTCGCTCCGGACCGGATCACATACTAATTGAGGCAGTATTACTATGAGTCAAAGGGTACAGACTGGCGGCCTAAACGTCGCACAAGGTCTTTTCGATTTCGTTAATAACGAAGCTATTCCAGGCACTGGCGTTTCTAGCGAACAGTTCTGGAGCGCTTTAGATGCCATCGTTCACGACTTGGCACCGCGCAACCGCGAGCTACTCGCAAAGCGGGACGACCTGCAACAGCAGATCGATGCGTGGCACCTCGCCCGTAAAGGGCAGCCGCTGGATATGGCTGAATACAAGGCTTTCCTAACCTCTATCGGTTACCTATTGCCAGAGGGCGAGGACTTCACCGCTGAAACCACCGACGTTGATCCAGAGATGGCAACGATGGCTGGCCCACAGCTCGTTGTTCCTGTGATGAATGCACGCTTTGCCCTGAACGCAGCCAATGCGCGTTGGGGTAGCTTGTATGATGCACTTTACGGCACCGATGCGATCTCTGACGAAGGTGGCGCTGAAGCCGGCAAAACGTACAACCCAGCACGCGGCGCGAAATGCATCGCATTTGCGCGTAACTTCTTGGATGAAGCCGCACCACTAGCACAGGGTTCCCACAAGGACTCCACCAGCTACCGTGTGGCGAACGGCGCACTCGTCGTAGCACTAGCAGATGGCAGTGAAACCGGTCTAGCTCAACCTGAAAAGCTGGTGGCCTTCCAAGGTGATGCAGCAGCGCCGTCCTGTGTTTTGTTGAAGAACAACGGCCTGCACTTCGAGATCCAGATCGATCGCGACAGCCAAATCGGCAAAGACGACGCGGCTGGCGTTAAAGACGTACTGATGGAATCTGCACTGACCACTATCATGGACTGTGAAGACTCCGTTGCTGCGGTAGATGCCGACGACAAAGTTGTGGTTTATCGCAACTGGCTAGGGCTTATGAAAGGCGACCTAGCGGAAGAGGTCAGCAAAGGTGGTAAAACCTTTACCCGCGTGATGAACCCTGATCGCGAATACACCGCGCTCGATGGTTCAGCACTGACGCTAAAAGGCCGCAGCCTGATGTTCGTGCGTAACGTGGGTCACTTGATGACAAACAGCGCAATCATCGACAGCGCAGGCAACGAAGTACCAGAAGGCATTATGGATGCCATGATGACCACACTGGTATCGCTGCACGATATGAAAGGTTTGGGTCAATTCCGCAACACCACAACAGGCTCTATGTACATCGTAAAACCGAAGATGCATGGCCCTGAAGAAGTAGCCTTCTCGAACGAGCTATTTGGCCGTGTAGAAGATGCGCTTGGCCTTGCGCGCTTTACCCTCAAGATGGGCATCATGGATGAAGAGCGCCGTACTACGGTGAACCTCAAAGAGTGTATCCGGGCCGCCAAAGAGCGCGTGGTGTTTATCAACACCGGTTTCCTTGATCGTACCGGTGATGAGATCCACACCTCAATGGAAGCAGGCCCAATGGTCCGCAAAGGCGAAATGAAAGGCGCTAAGTGGATCTCAGCTTACGAAGACTGGAACGTAGACACTGGCCTGATGTGCGGCCTAAGTGGGCGTGCTCAGATCGGTAAAGGTATGTGGGCGATCCCTGACCAGATGGCCAACATGCTAGAAGCGAAGATCGGCCACCCGTTGTCGGGCGCAAATACCGCATGGGTACCATCGCCAACGGCAGCAACACTGCACGCACTGCACTATCACAAGGTCGATGTGTTTGCGCGCCAAGCCGAGCTACGTAGCCGTCCGCGTGCGAGCCTAGACGACATCCTAACGATCCCTGTTGAACAGAACCCTAGCTGGTCTGCCGCAGAGATCCAAGCCGAGCTCGACAACAACGCACAAGGCCTGCTGGGCTATGTTGTGCGCTGGGTCGACCAAGGTGTTGGCTGCTCGAAAGTGCCAGATATCAATAACGTTGGCCTAATGGAAGACCGTGCCACGCTGCGTATCTCCAGCCAACATATCGCCAACTGGTTACACCACAGCATTTGCTCAAAAGAGCAGGTCATGGAAACCCTCAAGCGTATGGCGGCTGTCGTGGACGAGCAAAACGCTGGTGATGCGGAGTACCGTCCAATGGCGGCAGATTTTGAAGGCAGTGTCGCATTTGCAGCCGCATGTGAACTCGTCTTTGAAGGCTGTGCACAACCTGCCGGTTATACCGAGCCGGTGCTGCACCGTCGCCGTTTAGAGGCAAAAGAGAAGTTCGGCGCTTAATCTTTTAAGCACGTAATCAAGCCCTGCAATGTCTGAGTGCATTCGCGGGGCTTTTTTATGCGCCCAAGCTATTGCACCGCTTGGGCCTGCAGAGAAAATTCGCTATCGTAGCAGCTATTCACTAGCACGAAGGAACTAGCCATGAAACGGATCGCCGTTACCATCGCAACATGGGTTGCCCTCTCTTTACCACTCTCTGGCTGTATGAACCAAACATCCGTTGCCGCACTCGGAGATGCCTTCAAAGCAGCAACACTAACCGATAGCGCAGCCAAAGAGATGGCGGCACAAGCCACCGTACAGATGGACAAAAAGAACCCTGTGTTACCGGCAAACCACCCCTATAGCCGCCGGTTAGCGAAAATCGTAGCGCCTTTCAAAAATGAAGATGGCCTTGCACTCAACTTTAAGGTTTACGATGCTAAACAAGTCAACGCATTTGCGATGGCCAACGGCACCGTACGCGTATACCGCGGCCTGTTAGACAACTTCACCGACGATGAAGTGCGCTTTGTGATCGGCCACGAGATTGGTCATGTGAAGCTGGGCCACTCACTCAAAGCGATGCGCACCGCCTACGCAACATCAGCTGTACGTAAAGGATTAGCAAGCCAAGGCGGCCTTGCTGGGCAGCTCTCGGCATCACAGCTCGGCGCTTTAGGCGAGCAGCTGGTGAACTCAAAGTTTTCTCGCACCCAAGAGACTGAATCCGACACCTACGCCGTTAGCTTCATGAAAAAGCATGGCTTTGATCCGCGCGCAGGCCTATCGGTTATGCAGAAGTTCTACAAAATGGACGGAGGCAAACGCAGTATCCTATCCAGCCACCCCGCCTCTAAAGACCGCGAAGAGCATATTGAAAATTTGTTGTGAGCCTTTGATAGGAAGAATGCACTACACTGGCGCCTTCACCATCACACTATTGGTCAGAAACTCACCAGCGCGCTCAATGTGCTGGCGCTTGATTGCCTTATATCCCCAGTGGCGGAAAACAGGCTCTGCTGCCAGCGATGCTTCTACCCACACCTGCTCCACCTTATTGGCCTTTACCGCGCTAAGAAAGGCACGGTGTAGCTCGCTGGCAATGCCCTGCCCTTGGTAAGCAGGATCAATGTATAGGCAATTTAAATATCCTTGCGGTTGATAGATGATAAAACCCAGTAGCTGGGTACCACAAAAAAGGCCTAACCCTTTTTCTGCGGTAAGTAAGGTGCACCAGCCCTTTGGCTGAGGGCCGATCCATGCTTGTTTTTCAGCAGACGAGTAAAGCGATTGGTCTATTGCGTTGATTGCTGCACAAAAGAGCAGCTGCATAGCTGCAGCATCGCTTGGTCGAAGCGTACGTAACTGTATGTTCATACGCGATTCTGCAAACGCGGTTGCAGCCATTCGCGCGCGCTTGTTACCAAGCTATTGGGAAACTGGCGATAATCAAAATATGGCGTGCAAAGCGTCTGGTTATCCACAAACAGTTTCGCATGCTTGTCGATCACTTCTAGCGTTTTGGTGTTGCAGGCTAGCACCTCCCAACTCGCTTTGCCGGCCACAATGCGCAGTTCAGAGCCGGTCGGCGCACTGGCCAAGCGTATTTGTGCAGCGCGATGCATGAGGTGATGATCCCGATAGTGACGCCAATCATCTGCCAACGGTGCGAGCAGCTTGGCGTAGATTGAAAAGATCTTGCGCCAGTGGTTTCCATTAAGAGCGATAAGTTCGGCAATGTTCAACTGGTCACCTTGGCTGGGTTCAACTGGTAGTAGCGGTAAAGTGGCTGTGTATAACACAATGATGGGCTCGTCCGCGCCAAGGGCCACCAGCGTGTTAGCACCGTTGATATTGCTGTAGTGGGTTTGGATCATCGTTTATCCTAGGCGTTTTCCGTTCGCTTGACTTCAGATAGGTGGTGAGATGTCAGCACACCAACAAGGGCTTTTATTCGCGTTTTTTGGCGCATTGGTGTTGAGCTTCGATGCCATGCTCATCCGCTTGGCAGATACCAGCGAGTGGCAGGTACTGTTTTGGCGCGGCGGATTGATCGCCATTGCGTTTGGTATCCTAACATGGCTTTTTAAGCAGCGTATTGTTTACCCTAGCCAGCCGCACTTATGGTTTGCCATCTTCGCGATAGCACTGATGTATGGCCTTAATACCACGCTATTTGTCTATGCGGTTAGCCATACCAGTACAGCTAATACGGTTGTTATTCTTGCCAGCTCGCCACTGTTTGCGGCACTTTTTTCGCGGCTCTTTCTACAGGAGCGGCTCGCGCTGCGCACATTACTGACCATTGCTGTCGCGTTTGTTGGCGTGGTCAGCATTGTGTATCAGTCGTTAGGAAGCGGCCACTTAAACGGCGATTTGGCAGCACTGGCGTTGGCCATATCGATGGGAGCCGTCCTTACCGCACTACGTTGCTTCGCGTCTCTACCACTGTTCCCGATTATTGCGCTATCCGGCGTGGTGGCTGCCGTGTTAGCACTGCTGAACATCGAGGTTGCGCCGCTGGATATTCGCTGGCAACAAGCCCAATGGCTGCTAATTATGGGCGCTATTCAGATCCCATTGGCAACGTGGTTGCTGATGTCGGCAACGCGCCTACTACCCTCAGCGGAGGTGAGCCTGTTTTTACTCATCGAAACCGTGTTTGGGCCGGTGTGGGTTTGGCTTGCCGTCAATGAAGCGGTGCCAGAGAACACACTTTTCGGTGGTACACTGATTCTAGGCGCGATCAGCTTAAACAGCGTGATAACGTTAGTGAAGCAAAAAAACCGAACCTCTTAGCATAGGTAGCGTCTTAAAAGTTAGAGCATATTCACCCAATGCAGAAGGAGGCCCGTTATGGCGACTAAACCGACGCTTTGGCAAGTATTTTGTTCAACCCTCGCGGCATTTTTTGGTGTGCAATCGGAACGAAATCGCACCCGAGACTTTGAATCAAAAAGCATAATCCCCTATGTTTTTATCGCGATTTTTTCTACCGCCCTGTTCATTATCCTGGTTATTGGGCTGGTTAACGCTGCTCTCTATTTAGCCACTTAAGCATCATTTTTTAAGAAATTAGCAGAAAATAACAGCATAAAGAGAACAATAAAAACCATACCTTTATTAGAGAAATTTGCGGTTGACTTTTCCCAACACGCCACTGCTATACTGAAAACACTCAAACGGATGGGTAAGACCACTGGGAAGGATTTTAGGCATGTTTTGCCTGACTGAAGCCCTAGGCTACCGACGTTGCAGTAGTTCCAGCACCCCGCCAACACCTTGCTGACGGCTTGCTCTATACAGCGCCATAGTGATGAAGGACTTCGTACAGGTTTTGCCCTCCGAAAGGGGAGCCTGCGATGAAAATAAAAATAACGGTCATCGGTGCTCTGCTGCTTTTAGCGAGCCCCTCACAACACACGTTTGCTGATTGGCAGCTCAATATGCCACGCGGCGTGACAGATATCAGCCGCTCGGTCTTCGATCTGCATATGATCATTTTCTGGATCTGTGTAGCGATCGGAGTGCTGGTGTTTGGTGTTATGTTTTGGTCGATCTTTCATCACCGCAAGTCACGCGGAGCCAAAGCCAAGCACTTCCATGAGAACACCTTCGTTGAAGTGATCTGGACGTTGATCCCCTTCGCGATTCTGATCGCCATGGCCGTTCCCGCCACCGCTACGCTGATTAAGATGTACGACACATCCGACGCCGATGTGGATATCCAGATCACCGGGTATCAGTGGAAGTGGCGTTATCAGTACCTTGGGGAAAACATCGATTTTTTCTCAAACTTATCCACACCGCGTGAGCAGATCGACAACAGCGAAGCCAAGGGTGAAAACTACCTGCTTGAAGTGGATAACCCGCTTGTTATCCCCGCTGGAAAAAAAGTTCGCTTCTTAATTACCTCGGCGGATGTTATCCACAGTTGGTGGGTTCCCGCCTTTGCCGTTAAGAAAGATGCCATTCCCGGATTTATCAATGAGTCATGGACCCGTGTCGACGAGCCCGGTATCTACCGCGGCCAATGCACCGAACTGTGCGGTAAAGATCACGGTTTTATGCCCGTTGTGGTGGATGTCCGTAGCGCCGAAGACTACAACACTTGGCTTGCGCAAGTTCGCGCAGAGCAAGCAGCCGAGGCCGCCGCAGCACAGCAAGAGCTCGGTATGGAAGCCCTGATGCAGCGCGGTGAAGTGGTTTACAACCAAGCCTGTGCCGCCTGCCACCAAGCCAATGGCGAAGGCCTCCCTAACGTTTTCCCCGGCCTCAAAAACAGTCCTATCGTCATGGGCGATATCGCGGCACATATCGATATTGTGCTGAACGGTAAGCCCGGCACCGCCATGCAAGCATTTGGCGACCAGCTCAGTGCAGTCGATCTTGCTGCGGTTATCACCTACGAGCGTAACGCGTGGAGCAATAATCGTGGCGACAAGGTTGAACCCACTGAGATCGAAAAACTCAAGGCCGCCAACGGTCAGTAGGAGGTGCTAAATGGCCACTCTCAGCTCCACCGACAGCATTGCACCACACCACGGCCCAGCGCGCGGTTTAAGCCGCTGGCTATTTACCACCAATCATAAAGATATCGGCACGCTCTACCTCTGGTTCAGTTTTTTGATGTTACTCACCGGTGGCTGCATGGCGCTGATGATTCGCGCCGAGCTGTTTCAACCCGGCCTACAACTGATCGAACCTAACTTCTTCAACCAGATGACCACCATGCACGGCCTCATCATGGTGTTTGGTGCGGTCATGCCAGCCTTTGTTGGTCTGGCCAACTGGATGCTGCCAATCATGATCGGTGCGCCAGATATGGCGCTGCCACGGATGAACAACTGGAGCTTCTGGATTCTGCCCTTCGCCTTCTCCATGCTGTTATCCACACTCTTTATGGAGGGTGGTGGCCCCAACTTTGGGTGGACCTTCTACGCACCGCTATCCACCACTTATGCACCGCCGAGCGTGACCTTCTTTATTTTCGCTATCCACATGATGGGCATCAGCTCCATTATGGGGGCCATCAATATTATCGCGACCATTCTCAACCTGCGCGCACCCGGTATGACCATGATGAAGCTGCCGTTGTTTGTGTGGACGTGGCTTATCACCGCTTTTTTGCTGATTGCCGTGATGCCGGTGTTGGCGGGTGTCGTCACCATGATGTTGATGGATATCCACTTCGGCACCAGCTTCTTTAATGCCGCTGGCGGCGGTGATCCGGTGCTGTTCCAGCATATCTTTTGGTTCTTCGGGCACCCTGAAGTTTACATCATGATCTTGCCAGCTTTCGGCATTATCAGTGAGATTTTACCGACGTTCGCGCGCAAACCTCTGTTCGGCTACGCATCCATGGTGTACGCCACCGCATCCATCGCACTGCTCTCGTTTATCGTTTGGGTGCATCACATGTTCACTGTCGGCCTACCGCTGGCCGGTGAGCTGTTCTTTATGTACGCCACCATGCTGATCGCTGTTCCAACCGGTGTGAAAGTCTTTAACTGGGTAGCGACGATGTTCCATGGCTCCATGACCTTTGAGACCCCCATGCTATTTGCCATCGCCTTTGTGGTGCTTTTCACCATCGGGGGGTTCTCAGGGTTGATGCTCGCCATCGCACCGGCAGATTTCCAGTATCACGATACCTACTTCGTGGTGGCACATTTCCACTATGTACTCGTACCGGGAGCCGTCTTTGCCATCATTGCTGGAGTCTATTACTGGCTGCCGAAATGGACTGGGCACTACTACGACGAGAAGCTCGGCAAGTTGCACTTTTGGTGCAGCTTTATTGGCGTCAACCTCACCTTTTTCCCAATGCACTTTATCGGGCTTGCCGGTATGCCACGGCGTATCCCTGACTACGCATTGCAGTTCGCCGACTTCAATATGATTGCGTCAATTGGCGCGTTTATCTTTGGCTTCTCGCAACTGATCTTCTTAACGGTGGTGATAAAAACGATACGCGGCGGGCTTCAAGCACCACCGGCGGTTTGGGATGAACCGAAAGGGCTGGAATGGACGATTCCCTCGCCAGCGCCTTATCACACTTTCTCAACCCCTCCCGAAATAAAGTAGGAGGCCGCTATGAATACGCTAGAACAGAAAAACCGCACCACGCTGATCAAGCTGATTGGCGGCTCAGTGCTGATGTTTGGATTCGGTTTTGCACTGGTGCCACTTTACGATGTGTTTTGCGAAGTGACCGGTTTGAATGGCAAGGTGACCAACACCGGCCCCTATCAGGGCAAAGCCGCAACAAACGAGCGCACTATCAGCGTACAGCTGCTCGCCACCAACAATGCCAGCATGCCTTGGGCATTCCAGCCTGAACAGCCCGTCATTAAAGTTGCGCTGGGTGAGTCCCGGCACACAGCCTATGTCGCGTTTAATCCAACCCAAGAGCATATGATTGGCCAAGCGGTTCCCTCGGTCTCGCCATCAGAGGCGGCACAATATCTACATAAGGTGAACTGCTTCTGCTTCGAGCGCCAGCCGCTGGATAGCCTTGAGAGCCGAAAAATGCCGCTGCTCTTTGTCGTTGATCCAGAACTGCCAGACCATATCCGCACTATTACGCTCTCATATACATTATTCGACATTACTCCCAGAGCCACCAACGCCAGCCACCGCTATACCACTGACACGATCGGGAGGAACACACTATGAGCCAAGGCACCTACTACGTTCCCGAACAGAGCCGCTGGCCTATTTTGGCCTCCATCGCCCTCTTTTTAATGGCATTTGGCGCGGCGAACCTGATGAACTCCCTCGGCCAAGAGTCGGGTAGCGGGCTCTACTTTTTACTCAGTGGCACAGCACTTATGCTGATGATTATGTTTGGCTGGTTCCGCCATGTGGTGATTGAGAGCATGAAAGGGCTCTATTCGGCACAGATGGACCGCTCGTTCCGCTGGGGGATGAGCTGGTTTATCTTCTCGGAGGTGATGTTCTTCGCGGCCTTCTTTGGCGCGCTCTTCTACATCCGAGTGTTCGCCGTACCTTGGTTAGGCGGCGAGGGTGATAAGGGGGTTAGCCAGATGCTTTGGGAGGGCTTTACGCCAGCGTGGCCATTGCTAAGCAACCCTGACTCCGCGCTCTTCCCGCCACCGAGTAATATCATCGACCCTTGGCACCTTCCTCTGCTCAACACGGTCATCCTAATCGCCTCCAGTTTCACTTTAACTTTGGCACACCATGCCTTAAAACGTGATCAGCGTAAGCCTTTGATTCTTTGGCATCTTTTAACTGTGATATTAGGACTCATCTTTCTCGCGCTGCAGGCAGCAGAGTATGTCGAGGCGTATGAAGAGCTGGGCCTTACGCTGCAATCAGGCATCTATGGTTCCACATTTTTTATTCTGACAGGCTTCCACGGTGCTCACGTCACTTTGGGTACAGTCATGCTGATCATCATCTGGCTGCGGGTGTTGAAAGGCCATTTCTCGCCCCAGCAACATTTCGGGTATGAAGCGGTGGCGTGGTATTGGCACTTTGTGGATGTGGTTTGGATCGGGTTGTTTCTATTTGTGTATGTCTTTTGAACTAACGCGTTAACCACGGCGCTTGTGAGGCGAGCTCACCGGTGTAAAACCCCCATAACAACAACAGTACGATTAAGACACAAAAGCCCACCCGCAGGTAGAGCGACACCACAATACGTTGGCGATTGCCGGGGTCACGCAGCAGGAAAAACAAGCCGCAAAACAGGCTAACCACCGCAGCGGCAAACAAGAGTAGCAGCAGGAGTTTGACCATGGGATACCTCCGCTATCAGATAGCTTTCAGTAAAGACGCTAAGCGCACTGGCTTCAAGTTCGCGGTGCTCTCACAGGGCGTGCTGATCGTTGCGCTGCTCGCTTCACTGGGCGTTTGGCAGCTTGAGCGCGCCACTGAAAAAGCCCAAATGCTTAACCGGTTTGAGCAAGCCCCCATGACTCGCCAAGATAGCCGTTACTGGACACGCTACGCCAACGTTACCCTAAGCGGCCACTTTCTGCCCGACTTCTTCTTACTCGATAACCGCACCCGTCACGGCGCTAGCGGATATGAAGTCATTGCAGTCATGCGCACCTCAACAGAGTACCAATTGGTCAACTTAGGCTGGACAAAAGCACCGTTGCACCGTGAGCAACTCCCCGAAATATCTTTACCTGCCGGTGAGTTAACACTCACTGCACGGGCCGATCGCCCCTCAGACCATCTCGTGTTAGGTGCTGACCATTGGGCAGTAGGCTGGCCAAAACGTATCCAGCAGGTGGATATCGAACGCATCGAATCACAACTGGATATCGCGCTTTCACCTTGGTTAGCACGGGCAAGCGAAGCTGTGGTGGCTAACACCATACCCAACTGGCAACCGGTTGTGCTGCCACCGGAGCGCCACCAAGGCTATGCCGTGCAGTGGTTTGGTTTAGCAGTGGTCTGGTGCATCGGTTCAATCTACTGGTTACGTGCGTTATCAGCGCGGGAGGAGCACCATGAAAAACCTTAACTTCTGGCTGATCTGGTTATGGGGCGCAGGACCACTGCTGATCGCGATCGTGCTCTACACAAGCCAAACTGTTCCGCTGACCTCCAATGAGCGCGGCCAATTTGTCGAGCCTGGGCGAACCCTAGCTGAGCTTTCAATCACCACGCCGGATAACCAACCGTGGCAGCCTGAGCGCCGCTGGCAGTTGGTGCTAAGTGCCGATGCCTCTTGTGATCACGCTTGCCAGCGCTGGATAGAGCAACTGCCGAACCTTGTTACAGCGTTGGGAAAAGACCAGCCGCGAGTGCGCTGGCAAATTGTTGGCCCGAACCGCGAGCTGGCCACGGCAAGTTCCGGCCATGGCATCTGGATTGCTGATCCTCTAGGCAATCTGGTGCTGCACTATCAGTTTGATCAGCCTGCTAAAGACCTTTTAAAGGATCTAAAGCGGCTCTTAAAAGTGTCACGTATCGGGTAGGAGGCAGCAGCGATGATCGTTCGGCTTATTCGCATCACTTTCCTACTCTCTTTAGTGGTCGTGCTGCTCGGCGGTTGGACGCGTATCAACTATGCAGGACTCGGCTGCCCTGATTGGCCGGGCTGTTATGGAGAGCTCGTGGTGCCTTACAGTGCACAGGCGATCAGTGCCGCACAAGCAAGCTATCCCGGCCAACCCATTGATGCCTACAAAGCGTGGTTAGAGATGTTGCATCGTTATGTAGCGGGGCTGCTCGGCGTGTTGGTGTTAGCCATCGCAGTGCTTTATCACCGCACTCGTCCAGAGAACAACACAGCCGTCGCAACGCTGGGGCCATTGCCCTATCTGCTCTTAGGAGTGGTGATTGTGCAAGCACTGTTTGGTATGTGGACAGTGACACTACAGCTCACACCCGCCATTGTCACTGCGCACCTCTTGGGCGGCCTGACCACAGTGACCCTGCTCTTCTTAATGCAGCGGCGGGTCTCGCATGGGAAACCCCAATCGACACACACCAAACCACGGGTGCTGCACCTTGCGGCACTGTTGTTGATAACTCAACTGCTACTGGGTGGCTGGACGAGTGCTAACTATGCCGGCTGGGCCTGTGACAAACTGGTGCAATGCAATAACCTAAACCACTCGCTCGACTTTTCCACAGGCTTCACCATCAGTTACGACTCCAACACGAATTATGAGGGCGGCACCTTACCACTCGAAGCCCGCGCTGCAATTCAGATGACTCATCGCGCAGTCGGGCTGGTGTTGATAATCACTTTATTGGCCGCTGCACTGCAGCTTCGACACAGCCCAAGCCAAGCAACACGAGCGTGGTGCTGCGCCAGCATTGCGGCGTTGCAAGCGATCATCGGATTCTCAGCGAGCTTACTGGCGGTACCTCTTCCGCTAGCGATGGCTCACCATATTGGAGCCGTTGCGGTGTTACTCAGTTTTTTGTGGCTCTACTTCGCCCCTTCGACCCTATCCGTACGGGAGGTACGTTATGCAGCTGCGTGAAACCGTCACCGTGAAAGCAAGCAACCCCAAACACTGGCATTTTGTGACCCATTGGCGTGACTATTTGGGGCTGTGCAAACTGAAAGTTGTGGCTGTTATGCTGCTTACCGCAGCCGTAGGGATGTGCCTTGCCACCGTGCAACTCCCCCCAGTGGCTACCGTATTTTGGGGGCTACTGGGTATTGGGCTGGCGGCCTCTTCAGCGGCGGCAGTCAACCATGTGGTGGATCGCCACATTGATGAGAAGATGGCCCGCACCCGCTATCGCCCTCTGCCACGGGGCAAAGTCTCCCACCTTCAAGCGCTCAGCTTTGCAGCGATTGTTGGCTCCTGTGGCATCGCGATGCTCGCTTTGTTGGTTAATCCGCTCACCGCATGGCTGACGCTGGCTTCTTTAATCGGCTACGCCATCATTTACTCTTTGTGGCTGAAACGCGCCACGCCTCAGAATATCGTGATTGGTGGTATCGCCGGTGCTGCTCCGCCGCTGTTGGGATGGGTGGCTGTGAGCGGCACACTCGAACCTCATAGCCTCCTGCTGATGCTGATTATCTTTGCGTGGACACCACCGCACTTTTGGTCGCTTTGTCTAGCCCGCAAAGAGGACTACCGCAAAGCAGGAGTACCCATGCTACCCGTCACCCATGGCGATCATTACACCCAGCTCCATATCGTGCTCTATACCTTACTGATGATCACGACCACAGCCTTACCCTATTTGAGCCAAATGAGCGGCCTGCCCTACTTGATAGGTGTGTGTTTGCTCAATCTTCGTTTTCTGATGTGGGCGTTACGGGTCTATCGCGATGCCTCGCCCGCAACGTCCATGGCGATGTTCCGCTACAGCATTACCTACATCATGCTGCTGTTTGTGGTGCTACTTGTGGATCATTACGTCATTTTATGGGTCTGAAATAGAGCAGGTTAAAAATTAATCATCCGTTTCGAAGCACTTTTCGTAACGAAAAGGACAACACCGATAGAAGGAAAGCAGTTGAACTCACACAAAAATTAGGCGTTCGTCCTTGGAGGTCAGGGCGCCTGGAGGAGAAATATTATGTTTTTTCAACACATGATGGGCATCCTTTACCACCCGAAAGCTGAGTGGAATCAGATAAAAAACGAGCACTACAGTACAGCACACGTTTTTCTACAACAGATCAGCCTACTTGCCGCCATTCCAGCGGTATCTCTCTACATCGGCACAACCCAGATTGGTTGGAGCATCGCCGGTGGCGAATTCGTCAAGCTCCAGAGCAGCAGCGCATTTATGGCAGCCGTCGCGTTTTACTTCGCGATGTGGGCAGCGTGTGGCTTTATCGCCTATTCGATCCGCTGGATGGAGAAGACCTACGGCGGTAGCATCTCCTTTGAGGATTGCTTGCTACTGACCACCTACACCGCAACGCCAATGTTCTTGGCCGGTATTGTTGGTTTGTATCCAATGCTTTGGCTCAATGTGATGGTGGGGCTAGCGGCCGTCTGCTACAGCGTATATTTGCTGTACACCGGTGTGCCGATCATTATGAATATTCCAGAAGAGCGGGCATTTATGTTTTCGACGTCGGTGCTAACCGTTGGTTTGTGCGTACTGGTGGGCTTGATCGTCACCAGCGTGATCCTTTGGAGCACGGTGATACCGTTAAGCTATATCGCCGGATAACACGTTTTAGATACAAAAAAGGCGAGCTCGATGCTCGCCTTTTTTTTGTTGCAGCTGACCTTATGAGTGGTCGAACTTCGCTGCTGTGTAGATGCCAAACGCCTTTTCCCAGACTTGGCCAACTTTACCGTCACCCACTGGCTTGTCGTCGATCTTAACAACCGGTGCGATCTCTTTAGACGAAGAGCTGATCCAAACTTCATCAGCGTTTAGAACTTCGTCCATTGTCACGGTACGCTCTTCAACAGGGATAGAGCCGTCCGCCTTCAGGCTGTCGATGATAATGCGGCGAGTGATACCCGGCAGGATTTGATTGTCCTGAATTGGCGTAATAACCACACCATCTTTTACGATGAACGCGTTAACAGAACTACCCTCTGTTAGCTCATTCTTATCGTTGTACAGCAAGCACTCGTTGTTACCTGATGCGTAACCTTGTTGGAAGTGCATCACGTTACCCAGCAGTGCTGTAGATTTAATGTGGCAACGCTTCCAACGCAAATCTTGTGTTGTTGTCACAGAGTAAGCCGTTACTTTTTCACGGTCGACTGGCTCTGGATCTTTAATAGCGAAGGTAAAGCAGAAGATAGTCGGCTCAACGTTCTCTGGGTACGCGTGGAAACGCTTTGTGTCAGCGCCACGTGATACATGAACATAAACACCTAGGTTTTGGTTCGCGCCGTCGTTGCGAGCGATAACTTCATCTAGCAACTCTTTCCACTCATCGACAGATTTGTTGCACTTGATCTCGATAGAACCAAGGCCGTCAATCATACGCTCAATGTGTGGGATCAAACCTACAGACTTACCACCGTAGTAAGGGATAACTTCGTAGATACCGTCACCAAATAGGAAACCACGGTCAAGTGGCGAAATACGCGCTTCTTCAAGTGCCATGTATTCGCCGTTCAGATATGCGATGCTCATCAACTAAATTCCTCTTAACTAGGGCAGGTACCGACGCGCATACCGTACTGCGTTACGCTGGCTTAGCCGGGCTTTCCTGCAAAATCTCTATCGCTATGTGGGATATCTTTAAAACCACAGATACCTGAGCGAGTTCAGAGCGGGAGCGAAGTTATAGTATAAAAAGTAAAATCTGTTCAACCAACAATCAAACAAAATAAAAATAACCCAAATTAAACACTCAAATAGATAAAATACCCAAAAATCAAACAAAAAACAGGATAAAATAAAACCGACGTATTAGCCAGAAGTATGATGCCAGCCAAGCAAGGCTCAGGACGCGTCTATACCGATGCTTTCTCTTTAGATGAAATTGCCCCTATACTGCCGCAAAACCTCATCGACATCAGCCTCATGCGTATCAGAAATCTCGCCACCTTTGTTAAAGTCGCGCACCTTGGTAGCTTCCATGCCGCTTCGCAACAGCTCCACGCCAGCCAACCGGCTATTTCAGCGCGTATCGCGGCACTTGAAGAGGAGTTAGGCGTTAAGCTCTTTCAGCGTGATAAGAGCGGCACTCGCATTACTGCCCGTGGCGCACAGCTGCTACCCTACGCAGAAAAGCTGCTGGCGATCAGCCAAGAGATGCGCGAGCAAGTCAGCGAAGATAAACCCGAACGCGGCACTTTTCGGGTGGGAATTGCAGATACACTGGCCTATCTTTGGTTATCACCGCTGCTACAGCTTTGGCAGAGTAACCACCCGCTGCTCTCATTCGAGCTCACCAATGATGTGACACCCACGCTCACCCACCAACTGCAGCAACATCAAATAGACCTGGCTTTGATGGTCGCAAACGAAACACTCGCGCCTGATCTTGTCGTTGAGCCACTATGCAGTTATCCGCAGTGCTGGGTTGCCGCTCCTTCGCTGGTGGGTCAGCAACAACACCTGACACTGGATACGCTCGCAACTTTCCCTATTTTGAGCTTCCCACGCGACACCCATCCGTGGCATTACCTACAACAGCTATTTAGCAAGTGTGAGGAGCCACCGGTGGTGCACACATGCAGCGCAGTTGCAGGGTTGTTGATGATGGCGGAACAAGGCTTGGGAGTGACGTTCTTGCCAGAGCCGCTAGTGAAAAAGCCGCTGGAGCAAGGCCGTTTGGTGATGATAAAGACAGAAGAAACACCGCCAGAGCTGAGTTTTTGCTACAGCTGGCGGCTGGATGACGACCGCATTCTACCGCGATTGCTGGCAGAAAGCGGCCGTTCGATCATTGATGTATCGCTCGCTTAAGCCATACCGATCAGTTGACGTAATTCGAGTAGCACCGCCTCACCCTCTTTAGGGTCGAGGCCATCTTCGGTGAGTTCATTCAAGCGCGTGACGCCATCAACGCTACCCAGATTTGATAGGTACTCAAGGATTTCTAGAGGCTTCACATCGGCTAGCAGGTCACACTCATTCCAGATGCTTAGATACGCCAAGATGCCATAAGCACCCCAGTTGGAAACATCCGCGATCAGCAGCTCATCCACCTGTGTTGCCGAAGAGACGATATCCAGATCTTTTAGTGCTTCGGAGATGTTACCCATGCCGATCTCGTTACCACCATCGCCAATCGCAATCGTTGGACACTTGGCATGGTTAACAAAGGTGTCGAAACATGCAGTACGAGGGCTGATCGATTCACCACGCATATTATAGTAACCGCCATCCGCAGCCTGACCCGGACGCTCGATCGAGACAATCGCATCAGGATGATAGCGATACAGCGCCTGAAACGCTTCCAGTGCGCGCTCTTGGTGTTCACCAACACGGATTTCGTGAACACGGAAATCCTTCGCTAGCGCTTGAGACACCGGCGGCCCGCACACAAGTACCGGCGTTGCACCCAGCTTCTCGAGTGCGTTGTATAGCGCAATAGCACCCACCGGCCCATCGGTTTCAAAGGTATCCACCACGGGAAACCCAGTACCAATCAGCACGTGGCCTTTACACTTATTCAAAACACGCGCAGCACGCTGATAGTAGCCGCTCTGTAACGCTGGCTGTACCGTCTTCATACCACGTAGATTGCGTGCAACAAGCGCATCTTCAATCTGCTTACTCAGTGCAGCATCAATCAATTTATTATTCACGTTTATCTCCACCCGCGCTGGCGCGCGTTATTATTCAGTTCGGTTAGTGCAGCGCCACAAGTTCGGTTGTCATAAAGCGGCGTGTTTCAAGGCAGTTGATGTTGTGTGCCTCTTCCATGCTGATCTGCGTAAACATCACTTTTGCACCCGGCATCAGTTGCGCAAGGCGCGCCGTATCGCGTGCGATCACAGAGCCGATTTTGGGATAGCCACCAATCGTTTGGCGGTCGTTGAGTAGCACGATCGGTTGGCCATCCGCTGGAATCTGAATCGCTCCGTGGCAGATACCTTCTGAGAGAATGCCATCCAATGTTGATTTCACCGGTTGTCCTTCAAGGCGAAAGCCCATGCGATCGGCACGGTCAGATAAGGTGTATTCGCTGCTGAAGAACAGTGCTTGCTGAACAGAGTCAAAGCTGGCTTGTTGATATCCCAAGATCACCCGCAGCTCAGCGAACTTACCGTAGTTCGGGCGCGCTGCCACCGGCACCTGCCAGCGAGGCTCACTGCCACTGGCCGCACACAGTAACTGATCGCCTTGTTGTATTTTTTCACCGGCTAAGCCGCCAATACCCTCACGGGTCACGGTCGCTGTACTACCAAACTGGGCTGCAACATTGAACCCACCAGCAACGGCTAAGTAGGCGCGCGAGCCTGCGGTGGCAAACCCCAGCTCGATCTTATCGCCCGCTTTAACGGCGTGTGTTTCCCACGCAGCCGCTTCTTGGCCCGCGATTTTCAGGGGCATCTGCGCGCCCGTTACCGCGATACGGGTATCAACCTGCGCTTCGAGTACTAAACCACCAAAGCTGACCTCTAAGGCCGTTGCTTCCAACGCGTTTTCGCACAAGCGGTTTGCCCAGAAGAACGCTTCACGGTCCAGCGGGCCGCCCGTTGTCAGGCCGATACCATGGTAGCCAAAGCGTCCTGCGTCTTGTATTAGTGTCAGCAAGCCCGGTTGAACAACGTTAAATCCACTCATAGCTCACCTCCCAATGCGATAAATTCTTCCCGCTCAATCGGGCGGAACGTCACCCGATCGCCCACTTGCACAGGCATGGTTGGATCGGCATCAGGATTAAACATAGGTGTTGGGCATAGACCAATTAAGTTCCAGCCGCCGGGTGATACCGCTGGGTAAACCGCAGTTTGCTGGTCAGCGATCGCCACTGCGCCACGGGGCACTTTGAGGCGCGGCGTGCTGAGCCGCGGTGCGGCGATACGCGGATCAACTTCACCTAGGTAAGCAAAGCCCGGCGCAAAGCCAATGGCGTAGACACGGTACTCTTGGCTGCTATGGATCTGGATCACCTCCTCCACGGAAAGCCCAGCACTCTTGGCCAAGTCCGCCAGATCAGGGCCTGACTCTTCGCTGTAGTAAACGGGTAGCGCAACCACTTGCCCCGCTTGTGCATCGTGTTCCTCAAGCCCATCCACCACTTGGCGGATTGCACTGCGTACAGCAAAATGGTCGGTACGTAGCGGGTCATAGATCACCAGCAATGAGGCGTAAGAGGCAACCATATCGATCAAATCGCCGCCAAGTTGGCGACGCAGCAGACGCTCGGCCTGCTGGACTTGGGCGGAGATACGCGGGTCAGTTTGCTCACCAAAGTAGATAATCAGGGCGTTTTCGCCCGCGATTTCAACACGCATCAGCTTGCTTCTCCGTTGATCAGCGCACGGATTTCAGCAATCGCTTGAACACCCTCAAGGTTGTCTCCGTGGACGCACAACGTATCCGCGTGCAGGTTGAGCGTATGGCCGCTCACGCTGGTTACGGTGCCGCTCTCTTTCAGCTGTTTAACCTGCGCGAGCATCTTATCGCGACTGTGCACCGCGCCTTCGCGGGTACGCGCCAGCAACTTGCCATCGTCGTCGTAGCAGCGGTCAGCAAAAGCTTCAAACCAAAGCGTTAGACCAAACTCCGCCGCTTCTGCGCGATGGGTTTCCGCTTCAGGTGTTCCCTGTAACATCAATACAACCGGTTTATGGTAGCTTGCGACAGCTTCCATAATTGCGCGGCGCACGTTGCTATCTTTCATCATGTCGTTGTAGAGCGCGCCATGGGGCTTTACGTAGCTCAGCTCAAGTCCCTGAATCGCCGCCATGCCATCAACTGCAGCCATCTGATAATGCATCATGGCTTTGATCTCAGCTGGTGTGGCATTCATAGAGCGACGCCCAAACCCAACAAGATCAGGATAGCCGGGATGCGCGCCTACCGTAACGCCATGCGTTTTTGCTAGTGTCAGCGTCTTTTGCAATACCAGCGGGTCGCCGGCATGAAAGCCACACGCGATATTCGCCTGATCGATATGCGGCATCACCGCCTCATCCATGCCCATTTTCCAAGAGCCAAAGCTTTCACCTAGGTCACAATTTAGCTTCAGTGACATCGTCGTTCTCCTGCAATCGGTTTAAAGAATGGCCAAGCGGCTGTTAGGAACATCTGAAACCAACATGTGGCCTGGGCTGTGGGTAATACACAGCGGCGGACGTGCAGCTTCGATCGCTACCTGTGGCGTGACACCACATGCCCAAAAGACAGGGACTTCACCCGGATGGATGGTGACGGCATCACCAAAATCAGGCGTGGCGATATCGCTGATACCAATCTCAGCAGGGTCGCCAAAGTGCAAGGGTGCACCGTGAACGGATGGGAAGCGCGTGCAGATCTGGATCGCGCGGATCGCATCTTTTGGTTTCATTGGGCGCATACTCACCACGGTGGTGCCGCTGAATCGGCCTGCCGACTGGCACTCGATATTGGTGCGGTACATAGGCACGTTCACACCCTCAGTGATATTGCGCACCTCTAGGCCATCAGCAATCAGTGCCTCTTCAAACGAGAAGGAACAGCCCAGTACGAAAGCCACCATATCGTCCGTCCACAGTGAGGTGATATCTGCAACCTCTTCTGTCAGTTGGCCATCACGATAGACCCGATATTTGGGAATATCTGTGCGGATATCGATATCTTTACCCAGCGTGTTAATCATGTAATCGCCAGGGGACGCTGACATACCGACAATCGGACAAGGTTTCGGGTTTAGTTGGCAAAACTGCAAGAACTCGTTGGCCCACTCCTTTGGCATAATCGCTAGGTTGCCCTGCACAAAGCCCTGCGCGTAGCCTGATGTGTTAGTGGTGAAGTCACCACGTCGAATCGCTTGGCGAAGTTCATAAGGGGAGATATTTGCATCCATAGCAGTGCCTCTAAACCGTCTAAAATATGATCTTTTATGATCAACATAGAGTGCACTGGTGAGCTGGCGAGTGTCCAATTAAAAATAATTTCTACAACTGATAACAAAAAACTATCAGAAAGTTCGTTACATTCGCCGTGCAACCCCTTAGTTTCCCTAGGAGGGTTTGACGCTAAGCAACACGCACAAGCTTGGAAGGTATACAATAGGGGTGGGAACTCCCAAGCTTTGAGAGGGACAAGTCATGAAAGGGCACTTTTTGCGCCACTTTTTAATCAGTTTGGCACTTATGTGTGCTATTTCGAGCCCAGTAGCCTTAGCTAGCTCAACAGAGACATCACGCCACATCTTAGTTTTACTCGCCTACCGCATCGATCTGTACTGGACACAAGCACTGATTAGCGGCTTACGTGATGCCCAACAAGAATCAGACGTTCCCGTCGAGTTCTACTTTGAATATCTCGACACAAAGCGCCTCGAATCTCGCTTTACACCCGCGCAGCTGCATAGCTATCTGATCGACAAATATCGAGACACCCCCCTATCCGCTGTTTTCATGGAGCCAGATACTGCTGAGCAGATGCTCATCCACAATACATCTCACCTGCTCGAAGATAAGCTTGTGGTCGTTGTCGGCACAGATCACCAACGCATTGCTCCTGTTGAACCCTTCTCTTATGTTGTGAAGCGCAACCTTTTGCAGAACAATGTGGCACTCATTCAATCCCTTCATCCCGATGTGAAGAAAGTTGTGATTGCAGGCGGGGCAGGCCATACCGCCAACTGGCTGCGCGAAAACGCGCTACGTTTAGCGCATGAGCAGTATCCTCAGCTTGAGATTGAGGTGTTACCTCCATTGGAGCCTCAGGCTTTTATTGATGCCCTTGCGAATCAGCCTGACGATGCCGCCATTCTCATCACCACTTACCTGCGCTCACCCGCTGGGCTTGCCTACAACACGCCCGCGATAGCGAAGCAAGTGTTGGATAAAACATCGCTGCCCATGTATGCCATTATCGATCCGTTATTAGGCACAGGGGTGATAGGAGGCGATCTTTTCAATGCCAGAGAATCTGCATATTTGGCTATGAAAAAGACACTCGCTTCACTGGAAGCTGGAAAAAAACGTTTTAGCACTGTTATTTTGCCTAATCGCTACCGTTTCGATGCTGAGGCGCTCGCAGAACATGAAATTGATCGCGCCCAACTACCACTCAACGCGCAGCTTATTTCAGCCAAACCGGTCGTAGCTCACGCGGCAGACAGCACATCAAGTTGGCTCTCCGTTGGATTTATACTCGCCTCCACGGCCCTATTTTTTCTCTATCGTGAGCGACAAAAGCTATCTCAAGAACTACGTTCACAACACAGCATGTTAGAAGCACGTGTTGAGCAGCGCACGCAAGCATTGAAGATGATGGCTGTGACCGATTCTTTAACCGGCCTCATTAATCGTGGCGAGTTTTATCGCAACCTGAAACTTGAGTTACGCCACTTGCGCAACGGTCCAGAGGGTAACCATTTCGCTATCGCGATGCTGGACTTAGATAACTTCAAACGTATCAACGACCGCTTTGGCCACCCCGCAGGCGATAAAGTATTGATTTCATTCGCGAGTCGTTGCAATCAACTGACACGCGGACCCGACATCATTGGCCGCCTAGGCGGTGAGGAATTTGCGATTCTGTTACCCCATACCAATTTACAACAAGCGACATCGATTCTTGAACGCGTACGCTCCGAAGTAGCAACCATGCGCGTCGACCTCGATAGCGGCGATACCGTGAGCGTAACCACCAGCATTGGAATTGTCGTGGTAGATACGCCCTCCCTAAGTACACGTGAAGTTATGATGCATGTGGACCAAATGCTGTATACCGCAAAAACTCAAGGGAAGAATCGTGTCTGGGCAAGCTGCACGAGTACGCTTAACGCAAATAAACCCAAACAAGCAGAATTAGTTTAACGATTCTATTGCCAGCCTTCTTTGTGTAGGGGAGGCACCGCGTTAAAGCGCTGCTTATTCTAGGAAGGAATGTGCTATGTCGATTTCAGACACTCTTATGATCGCCCTGATTGCGTTGGCGGGGCTAGGTTGCCAATGGCTCGCATGGCGAGTCAAACTCCCAGCAATCGTCTTTCTTTTGCTCGCCGGTATTCTCGCAGGTCCTGTCAGCGGTATTTTGAACCCCGACCAATTGTTAGGTGACTTACTATTCCCTTTTGTTTCACTGGCTATCGCCATTATCTTATTTGAGGGCAGTCTAACGCTGCATTTCAATCAAACACGTGATGTGGGCGGTGTCGTGTGGCGCTTGGTTTCGATCGGAGCAGTGCTCACATGGGGATTGATCGCATTTGCAACACATACACTCATCGGCCTGTCGCCACCCTTGTCAGCACTTTTTGGGGCTTTAGTTGTGGTGACCGGACCAACCGTAATTGTGCCTATGCTACGCACCCTGCGCGCAACAGAGCGCATTGCAAACACACTCCGCTGGGAAGGCATTCTTATTGATCCTGTTGGAGCGCTGATGGCCGTAGTGATCTATGAATGGATCGCGTCAGGCCATATGGAAGCATCACTGCCCTCCCACTTACTATTGTTTGGCGAGATCGCCCTGGTAGGGACAGTCTTCGGCGTTGTGGCAGCAGCTGCAATGACCGTAGCGTTGCGGCGCTATTGGCTACCGGAGTATCTACACGCGTTTGGGACGTTATCGGTAGTGTTAATTACCTTTACGCTCGCAAACCAAGTCGCGCACGAATCCGGTCTGTTGGCTGTAACGGTGATGGGCATTTGGCTCGCAAACGCACGCGGCGTGCATGTTGCAGAGATACTTACGTTTAAAGAACACCTCACTGTGCTGTTAATTTCAGCACTCTTTATTATTTTAGCCGCCCGCATGGATCTGCAAGCTTTGTTAGAGCTGGGCATTCCTGCCCTGATGCTACTAGCCTGTATCCAGTTCATTATTCGCCCGCTAGTGGTATTTGCTTGTGCGCTGGGTAGCGATCTCTCTTGGCAAGAAAAAGCTGTGATCGCTTGGGTTGGCCCGCGTGGAATCATCGCGGCAGCGGTGTCGGCGTTATTTGCGTTAAAGCTCGAGCAAGCCGGTTATGAAGAGGCGCAGCTGCTTACGGCGCTAGCCTTCTCTATTATTATCGGCACCGTTATTTTCCAGAGCGCCACAGCACGCTTTCTTGCAACACGGCTGGGTGTCACGGAACCAGAGCCGCGCGGTGTGTTAATTATTGGTGCCAATTTAGTGGCCCGCGCGATCGCTAAAGCACTGGAAAAACACGATATCGCCTGTACGCTGGTTGATCCTCATTATGACAATATTCGCGCAGCGCGCATGGAAGGCCTTAGCACTCTACTAGGTAACCCACTGTCAGGGCACATCGAGGAACATCTAGCATTGGGCCGCTTTCGCTATGTTTTGGCGGCAACACCGCAGCATGAGACCAACGCTTTGGCCTGTTTACATTTTAAAAGCGAATTTGCTGAGCGTTTTATCTTTAGTATCAAAACCGAACGCAACGGTAGCCTGCAGGAACGTGCCGAAGTTGCCGAGAAACGCCAAGGTCAGGTAATTGGCGAACACGCATTGGGTTTTCAACAGCTTGCCAAACTGATCGCTAAAGGCGCAGCAATCCGTACAACCCAACTGACCAGTGACTATACGTTTCAGCAGTGGCGCGAAGCCCATGATGGTAACCGAGAGCTACTCGCGGTTTTCGATCCGAACAAGCATCTGCACTTCGTAACGCCCGGCATACAAAACGAAATTGGCGTAGACTGGCTGTTATTATCGTTGGAGCTAGTGGATACCGTTGAATCAACATTACATGAATCAAAACCAGCAACCTTGTGAAGCGGCTGAGAAACTGCAGCTATTTATTGAACAGCACCCGCAACTTGTGGTGCTCACTGGTGCGGGTATCAGCACGGCGTCGGGTATTCCAGATTACCGCGATCATAATGCCGAGTGGAAACGCAAGCAGCCAGTCCAGCACCATGACTTCATGTCACAACGCGCAACTCGACAACGTTTCTGGGCACGCAGCTTAGTCGGCTGGCCAATCATGCGGGATGCTAAGCCTAACGTGGCACATAAGCATCTAGTTGAGTGGGAGAAACAAGGTCACATCGACCTACTAGTCACGCAGAACGTCGATGGCCTCCATCAACAAGCTGGCCACCAAGCGGTGATCGACTTACATGGCCGCTCTGACCGCGTTATCTGTACTCAATGCCACCACAGCCTTTCTAGAAACGCAGCGCATCAGATGATGGCATATGCTAACCCCAGCTTTCTGGCGTTCTCAGCAACTGCGGCACCGGATGGTGATGCCGATTTAGAGGGCGTTGATTTTGACAGTTTCATCATATCCGACTGCCCAGAGTGCGGGGGTATTCTAAAACCTGACGTGGTGTTCTTTGGTGACAATGTGCCACGTCATACTGTTGAAACGAGCTTGCAGCACCTCAAAGACGCCAGTGCTTTGCTCGTCATAGGCTCCTCGCTGATGGTTTACTCTGGCTACCGTTTCTGTAAACGGGCTCATGAATGGGGTATCCCTATCGCGGCCTTAACACTGGGTAAAACGCGTGCAGACGAGCTCCTCACGCTAAAACTCAATGCTCCCATCCCTGACACGTTTGCTCGCTTGCCGAAGCACAGCTAGCCAGCCTTGAAGGCCGAGTGCACCAAAAGGGGGCTAAAGTATTACATAACCCGCCACCGATATATCAAAGTCCGTCTATACTTGAAAATAGCTAAATACCTTCCCTGATTTTTAGCCATTACATTCCCGTAAAAAACAGCCGAAAAAGGCATGTATGCCCTTTAAGCTTTAGTCGTTCTTGAGGTGACGCCCTATGCTGCTATCTTCTTTGAGCATTCGCTCAAAACTCCTTTTGCTTTCTATTCTTCCAATTGTTGCTCTAATTTTTATGGTAACAAACAGCATGGTAGCGCTTAAAGACGCCAATGACGGCATGGATAAGGTATATAAAGACCGTATCATTCCGATACAGAAACTAAAACTCATCGCCGATGATTACGCCGTTCTGGTGATCGATACGGCGAATAAAGCCAACTCCGGCTTAATTTCAGCCACTGATGCTCTCAGTAACATCAACTCCGCCGCTCGCAATATTCAGGAAAACTGGCGCAGCTACTTAGAGGTAGATCATCCTAACAGCGATGAAAAACGCCTAATTAAAGAAGCTGAGCAGCTGTTCAAACCCGCTAACCAATCGATAGCCGAGTTTTCCGCTGCTTTGCGCAATATTCAAGGTTCAACCGCCAATAAGCTGCAAGCGTTCGATGGCCCACTCTATGAAACCATTGACCCTATCAGCGAGAAGATCACGGAACTGTTCAATCTACAAACAACCTATACTCATGCATCTATTGAAGAGCTTCATGACCGCTACAACTCAGAGAAGATCACAACCGGCGTACTGATCGTCATTTTAATCTCCGCTATGGCTGTTTTCGCGTTCTGGGTTTATCGCTCTATTCGAGAGCCTTTGGATAATCTGAAGAACGCGATGGAAAGCGTTCGCGACAACTCCGACTTAACTCAAACCGTCCCTGTTTTGGGTAAGGATGAACTCGCGTCAATCACCGAAAGCTTTAACCATATGATCGCGCAAATGCGCCAGGTGGTTACTCAGATCAATACATCATCCAAGCAGTTATCTAACTCAGCTATTGAGCTAAACGGTGTCAGCGCCAACGCCCAAGCGAGCATCAACTACCAAAACCAAGAGGTCGAGCAAGTTGCCGCAGCGATGAATGAAATGGCGGCTACCGTCACCGAGGTCGCCAAGAGTGCAGAGTTAGCAGATCAAGCGGCACAAGACACGCTTCATCAGGCGATGGAGGGCAACACTATCGTAGCGAGCGCCGTCTCTGCCACCAATGAGCTCATCAACGAAGTACAGAAAGTTTCCGATAAAATTCTTTCTGTCGAAACTGACAGCACCAACATCGGTTCCATAATCGAGGTCATACAGGGAATTGCCGAACAAACTAATTTGCTCGCCTTAAACGCCGCGATTGAGGCCGCTCGTGCTGGCGACCAAGGACGTGGCTTCGCGGTTGTTGCTGACGAAGTTCGGACACTTGCTCAGCGTACGCAGCAGTCGACCGCAGAGATCCAACAAGCTATAGAACGCCTACAGGTGGGCACAAAAGCAGCCGTGCAAGCGATGGAACAAAGCCGCCAGCGTGCAGAAGCCACAGGGGAGCAAGCCACCTCTGCAGGTGATGCACTCAACTCAATTCAGCAAGCAGTGTCCAGCATTACCGACATGAACTCACAGATCGCTAGCGCTTCTGAAGAGCAAAGTGCCGTGGCAGAGGATATAAACCAATCACTTGTGTCTATTAACGATGCCTCTAACTCCTCAGCGACAGGGACTGAGCAAATACTTGCTTCAAGTTCGGAGCTATCGCGACTAGCAGGCGATCTCGACACACTCGTGAAGCGGTTCAAAGTTTAAGTTATTTTGGCACAGGGCTTTTTGCCCTAGCGCTAGACATTAAGATGACAAGATAGTAACATTCGCCGTTTTTTCAAAAAAACGGCGTTTTTTTTTTGCGTTGTGTCGGTTGAATGGATACACTCAAAACTGATCTGTATCCACGATCAAGTTCTTTGCGTTGAAGTAGCACGACTCTTTCAGATGATACCTGCTCCAGCCGCTTTGCTTGCTTGGGTGCAGTGACGCAAAGCTCCTTGCTGCTAGTAAAGAGTGGGAAACCAACGTTCAATAAGAAAGAGTGCTATATCGTGTCTGATACACAAACAGGAACCGTTAAGTGGTTCAATGACGAAAAAGGCTACGGATTCATCAAGCGTGACAGCGGTGCGGATCTGTTCGTTCACTTCCGTTCAATTGTCGGTCAAGGCCGCAAAACCCTCGTAGAAGGTCAATCAGTATCTTTTGTTGAGGTCGAAGGCCAGAAAGGCCCTCAGGCAGACCAGGTGACTCCGCTCTAAGCAGCACAGGTCGTCGTAACTAAAGCAGGCTTTGCCTGCTTTTTTTATGCCTCGCTGCCCGCCTGTGCAACTGACTGATGATAACGCCCGACGACTTGGCTCATCAAAACAAAAGCAACTACAGATAGCATGACCTGTGTGGGCGGCATCACTAGTAGTGCACATGCGCCCAATAGCAAATCGCTGACAAACAACGTCTTTCCAGGATGAATACCAAAGTGCTCTTGCAAGAAAACAGCGAGCACGTTGATTCCGCCTAACGAAGCCTGCTGACGCAGCAACACCATCAACCCAAAACCAATCAGGGTACCGCCAATAATAGCGGCGACCACTGGAGCCACATCGATGAACGCATAACGGGCCAGCACCTCAGAAAAGATGGCCAGTAGCGTGACACAAATACCAGTACGCAGCGTAAAAGCGGCACCTAGATAACGCCATGCAAGTAGGCAGAATGGTAAATTCAACACGAAAAAGAGCTGCCCAAACGATAGCCCAGATAGCGGCTGTAGTAAGATGCCCACGCCCGCTGTGCCACTAATAAGTAGCTGTGACGCGCTCAGCACATGCACACCCAGCGCAACAAGAAAACAGCCCTCAAGCAAGGAGAGCCAGTAATGAGTACGGTTCATTTGATACCTACTATTCCGACCAACAGGCTTGTGACCTATTGGTGTAAGAATGAATCATAGGCCTCTTTTGGAGGCCTAATGACCGGTCATAAAGGCGACCGATAGGTGGATTATCCGACTATTTAAGCCAGATAACAGCGTTCACGCTTAATACCGCACAAATGGACAAGGAGACTAACGAAATAGTTTCGAGGCCATACCCGCAAGGCCTTCCACGCCACCGACCGCATCCAACAAACCATCTGCTCCACCTTCATTAAGCAGCTGTGGCAGCATTTGGCCAAGCGCCGGGGTAGAGTCCGCACTATCAAGCCCTATATTGGCAGCAAAATCGCTCAGGGAGTTCTCACCGAACACTTGAGTTAACTGCTCGACAGAAAAACCTTCGCCCGCTCCGCCTTGCAACAACGACTGCGCAACGGACGCCAAGCCCCCGCTGTTGAACTGCTCTAACAAGCCGCTTAGATCAATATTACCGTCGCCACTTCCTAGCAATTGACCAAGCGCAGAAGAGACCGCATCCGCGTCTAAGCCTTGGCCCTCAAGCTGTTGTAAAAAGAGGTCTGATGCAACTTTAAGTAGATCCATGGTAACGTCTCCAGATTATTTTCTGTTAGGACATTAAGTAGAGTGCGATGAACTCATCATTAATTTAGCGGGATTGCGGTAAGCTGCCGCCGAGAAAGTAAATTAGTGCAGAAAGCTCGACAGGTTTACAGAACAAACTACCTTGCCCCCAAGCAAAACCCAAGCCCACTAACGCCGCACACTCCGATTCAGCCTCAACCCCCTCTACAACGCCTTTAAGGTTCAAACCTGCCAACAGCTGCGCTATCACATAAAGAAGTCGCGTATCACGCTGAATAGCATGGGTTAGGCTTCGATCAACCTTCAGTAGCTGAATCGGCAGCTCATGCAGATGCTTAATCGAGGCAAAGCCCGAGCCAAATTTATCCAACGCTATCCCAACACCTAACCGATCTAAGCTAGCAGATGCTGTTCGTGCTGCATTGAGATGTTTAACGACAACCGCTTCTGAGACTTTTATCACCAAACCCTCGCTGGGTAGCTGTGAGGAGCGTAAAGCGTGTTCAACCGTCTGTGCTAAATGACTGTCGATATAGCAAAGCGGTGTAACGTCGATATATATCGGTGCCAGTGCTAAACCTGAGCAATACCAAGAGGCGCACGCCTCACAGGCCGTGCTCATTAGCCACTCAATATAAGCATGAGCGAGCCCTGCATACTCAGCTATTTGGCTCACCTCCTCTGCCTCTAAGCGTCCAAACACAGGGTGATACCAATAAACCTGCCCATCAACCCCCTTCACCTGCTGGGTGCTCAGTGCAACGATAGGTTGATAAAGCAAAGTTAGCTCACCATTTTCTAGCGCAGAGCTAAAATCAGCAACCAGCATCTGCTTGCGCACCAACCGATCATTGATAGAGCGGTCGAAGAACTGGAAGCGCAGCGTTTTTCGTAGTTTCGCCTGATACATCGCCTGATCAGCATTAACGATCACTTGCGCTGCATTGGCCGCATCATCCGGGTAAATACTCGCTCCAACACTAACCGCAATATGAAGGCTTTCATGGCCTATCGTGATAGGAGCCTGCATCTCGCTACAGATACGCTCACCGAGCTGAGCAACGGCCTCTGCCCCCTCCAAGTCCTCTTGAATAATGGCAAACTCATCCCCTCCTATCCGCGCAACAGTATCAGAGCGACGCACACAGTGAGATAAACGATTAGCCACCTCTATCAGCAACTGATCTCCTGTTGCATGGCCATATTGATCATTTACTAACTTAAAATCATTCACGTCCACAACATGTATCGCCATGCGTGTACTCGACCGAAAAGCGCGCGCCTCCGCACTTGTAAGCTGTTCATTGAAGTAACTTCGGTTCGGCAACCCTGTTAAGGAGTCATGTAAAGCCAGTCGACGGTTTCTAGCACTCTGGCGAGCAATAAAGAGGATCAGAGCCGTACCGCTGCTTAATAAACCCAAGAGAAAAACGCTGATCTCTTGGTGCAAGCTTTGAATGCGCTCTAAGCGTAGAAACGTACTTTCGCCATTAAAGCTTTGGACATTAATCTCTCGAATCACAGGGAGCAGCTCTGAGAAATCATCATAGGTGGCTTCGAGAATCTCAGGCTTTGGCGCTACTGCTTGCTTAAAGTAAGTATCATATTTCTCGAAAAGTGCCTCTAGCACGTCCAACACCGACTGAACATGGGCTCGTGTACGAAACTCCTGATTCTCCTCCCCCTTCGATAGCACCCGCACACGCGACCAAAAAAGATCATAACGTAGCTTTACATCCATCCAGTTGCGTAAGCCAGCAGGCAATAGCTCCAACGAATACAAGAAATGCTGCATTTCGCTCTCAAGTTCAGTGGCACTCCATGCACCGTTTTTCATTGAGATCGCTATGAGTTGGGACGCTTCGGAGTTGCGTTGTAAGCTCACCACAGAGGAGACAGCAAACACGACCACAATGATCAATAGGGGCAGAAGGCGCACTAACGGGGAGCGCATTAGCGCACCTCGATATGCCGTAACTGCCAAACCATATGGCTGTGGATCTTCGGCGTATCTAGCTCTGGGTAATCGCTGAGCGGATAGATCACCCAGATAGGGCCTTTGTCACGCACGCGCATCATTTTCCCATCAGCTTTGAAAGCCACTAAGACAGGATAGGACCGGATTTCTTGGATAGGGACGGTAGCAGAGTAGTTGTTCAGGGCAACCAGCTTAACCTTCCTAGCATCCTCACCCCCAGCCCAACGCAACAAGTCACTGAGCAAAACGCCCAGATAAGCAACCTTACCCTCAGTCCAAGGCGTTTCCGTCTCTATGCGGTGGGTAGGCAACGCCTGAAGCAACGCCATATCAAGCTCAACCCCGTTGTGAGAGTTACCAAGCGTGAGCTGTCCTGTTAGCGTTAAAATAACCGTCCCTAGCGGTCGCGGTAGTTCATCTGCAGCGACGGGGTTGCTCAACAGTAAGACGCAAACAGCCAGATAGCTGATTGTTCTCATAATCATGTCTCTGTTTGAACAACGTACTTTCAGTTTAGTGTAACTCCCCATAAATAGGGAGAGCTAGCGCCAAAAAAAAACCGCCCATAAAGGCGGTTTTGTTTAAAATCAACACACTAGATCAGGCAATTTTTGCGTCTAGCTCGCCAGCTGTATATCGATCAGCCATCGCTTCAAGAGAGATCACCTTGATAGACGATGCGTGACCTGCTGTACCAAACGCTTCGTAGCGAGCGATACAGATTTCACTCATCGCTTCGATAGTCTTCTTCAAGTATTTACGTGGATCAAACTCAGCTGGGTTTTCCGCCATGAAACGACGCACAGCACCTGTCGATGCCAAACGCAGATCCGTATCGATGTTAACCTTACGCACACCGTACTTAATACCTTCAACGATCTGCTCAACGGGCACACCGTACGTTTCTGGAATTTCACCGCCAAACTCATTGATCACAGCCAACCACTCCTGTGGAACAGAAGAGGATCCGTGCATCACCAAGTGAGTGTTCGGGATACGATCGTGGATCGCTTTGATACGGTCGATCGCCAAGATGTCACCTGTTGGTGGGCGCGTAAACTTGTAAGCACCGTGCGAAGTACCACACGCGATTGCGAGTGCATCCACATTCGTTTTCGAGACAAAGTCTGCCGCTTCATCTGGGTCAGTTAGCATCTGGTCGTGGGACAAGATGCCCTCTGCACCGATACCATCCTCTTCACCCGCTTGCCCTGTTTCCAGTGAGCCTAAGCACCCTAGTTCACCTTCAACAGAAACACCGCATGCATGTGCCATTTCAACCGTACGGCGCGTAACATCAACGTTATACTCGTAAGATGATGGTGTTTTTCCATCTTCCATCAATGAACCATCCATCATAACGGATGAGAAGCCCATTGCGATTGAGCGCTGGTTAACTGCCGGAGATGTACCGTGGTCTTGGTGCATACAAACAGGAATGTGCGGGAACTCAGCAATCGATGCCAAGATCATGTGACGCAGGAAGTTAGAGCCTGCGTATTTACGTGCACCTGCAGATGCTTGAACAATAACAGGTGAGTTAGTCTTGTCAGCCGCTTCCATGATGGCACGCATCTGCTCAAGATTGTTTACGTTAAAAGCTGGAATGCCATAGCCGTGTTCAGCTGCATGATCCAGCAACTGACGCATTGAGATCAAAGCCATTATTTTGCCCTGTTATTTTAAGTTTTCAAAAAAGTGACCCAGCATGGCTGAGTCGAATCTGATATCTAACCGCCTAGTACACTGTGCATAAACGCGCAACTAGGCGATCTGTACAACTCTTTAACCCGCCCGGTTATTGTGCAGCGCGTGCCTCGAGCATCGCAACCGCTGGCAGTGTTTTTCCTTCAACAAACTCTAGGAAAGCGCCGCCGCCTGTTGAGATGTAGGATACACGATCAGCAATTTCATACTTATCCACTGCTGCTAACGTGTCACCACCACCAGCAATCGAGAAACCTTGGTTCTCTGCAATCGCCATAGACAGGGCTTTCGTACCTTCACCAAACTGGTCAAACTCAAACACACCAACCGGACCATTCCAGATGATCGTGCCCGCGTCTTGCAATAGTGCCGCCAGCGCAGCCGCCGAATCAGGGCCGATGTCCAGAATCATGTCGTCTTCAGACACATCATCCGCCGCCTTGATCGTCGCTTCTGCGTCTTCAGCAAACGCCGTCGCCACAACAACATCCGTTGGGATTGGCACGTTCACCTTCTCCATCAACGCTTTAGCTTGCGGGATAAGGTCAGCTTCGTAGAGTGACTTACCTACAGGCTTGCCTGCTGCTGCAAGGAATGTGTTAGCGATACCACCGCCGACAATCAGTTGATCAACCTTGTCGGATAGCGCTTCTAATACAGTCAGCTTGGTAGAAACCTTTGAGCCACCGACAATTGCAGTCATTGGCTTAGCAGGCGTTTGCAATGCTTTTGCTAGCGCGTCAAGCTCACCTGCTAACAGAGGGCCCGCGCAAGCAACTGGCGCTAACTTACCAACACCATGTGTAGAGGCCTGTGCACGGTGCGCCGTGCCAAACGCGTCCATCACATACACATCACATAACGCTGCCATTTTTTGAGAAAGCTCAGCATCGTCTTTCTTCTCGCCTGCGTTAAAGCGCACGTTCTCAAGCAACACGAGTTCACCTTCTGCCACATCGAAGCCACCCTCTAGCCAATCTTTAACCAGTGGTACCTCACGGCCAAGCAACTTACCTAGGTGGCTCGCTACAGGTGCCAGAGAGAATTTTTCTTCATACTCGCCTTCTGTCGGACGGCCCAAATGAGACATTACCATCACTTTTGCACCCGCTTTTAGGGCAAACTCAATAGTTGGTAAAGATGCGCGGATGCGGGCATCCGATGTTACCTGACCATCTTTTACGGGAACATTCAGATCTTCGCGGATCAAAACGCGCTTACCGCTCAGATCCAGATCTGTCATCTTTAATACACTCATTTGGCGTGTCCTACTCTGTAAGTTGATAATTCAAAAATTCAGTTCTTCGGCTGGCTGCTCGCCAACCAATCGCGTGCCACATCAAGCATACGATTTGCAAAGCCCCACTCGTTATCAAACCAGCAAAGTAGTTTGATCATCTTGCCACCGCTGACGCGTGTTTGGGTACCATCAACGATCCCTGAGCGCGAATCGCGGTTAAAGTCTACTGAAGCGTGTGGCTCGTCGGTATACCCCAATAGTCCTTTCAGCTCATTATGCGCAGCCTGTTTTAATAGGCTATTAACCTCATCGATACTTGCGGATTGCTCAACCTGTAAACTGACATCCATCGCTGAGACGTTGATTGTCGGAACCCGCAGGTGCAGACACTCAAAGCGTCCTGATAACTCAGGCAAAAGACGATCAATTCCCTTATCAAGTCCCGTATCAACAGGGATGATTGACTGCAGAGCACTGCGCGTCAGACGCAAGTCGGTTTGGTGATAGCTATCGATCACCGGCTGGTCATTCATCGCCGAGTGAATCGTCGTTGTTAGCCCATGAACGATGCCATATTGGCGGTGCAACAGGTCCAGCACAGGTACGATACAGTTGGTCGTACAAGACGCCGCTGAAACGATTGTCATGTCTGGACGTAACAGGTGGCTGTTCAAACCGGTAATAATCGTGGCATCGACATCAGGCTTGGCGGGCTGTGAAAACAACAACCGTTGCGCGCCAGAGTCCAAGTGCAATTGAGCCGTTTCACGGTCGCTGAAAGAGCCAGAGCACTCAAAGACCATATCAACATCAAGCTCCCCCCACGGCAACTGCGACGGGTCCGATTGATTGATGACTCGGATGCGATCCTCTCCAATTAAGAGGTGTTTAGAGTCATTCTCAACCGGCAAAGGGAAGCGGCCATGGGTGGTGTCGTAACGCGTCAGATAGGTAACAGTATCGATATCTGATAGTTCGTTAAGCGCTACAACCTGCAGCTGCTTATGCAAACCGGATTCATAGATTGCCCGTAAGACACACTGCCCGATACGGCCATATCCATTGATTGCAACACGATAGGTCATATGAGTGATTACGCTAAAACGCAGGAGCCGCAAAGAGATGCGGCTCCGAGGGTGACATTAAAGTACTGACTTAACCGTATCGACAACATTGTCGACCGTGAAGCCAAAGTGCTTAAACAGCTCGCCAGCAGGCGCAGACTCACCGAAGGTTGTCATACCAACGATAGCGCCATTCAGGCCAACATACTTGTACCAGAAGTCTGCTTGCAGCGCTTCAACCGCCACACGAGCAGTAACAGCCGCTGGCAGCACCGACTCACGGTATGCAGCATCTTGCTTGTCGAACAGACCCGTCTCTGGCATCGACACAACACGTGCTTTGATACCGTCTGCCGCCAGCGCTTTCGCCGCATCCATCGCAAGGCCCACTTCAGAACCTGTCGCGATAAGAATGGCATCAGGCTGACCATCCGTATCTTGTAAGATATAACCACCGCGCTGGATGTTAGCGATCTGCTCCGCGCTGCGTGCTTGATGCGGTAAACCTTGACGAGAGAATACCATCGCTGTTGGGCCGTCTTTACGCTCCAACGCCGCTTTCCATGCCACTGCAGACTCCACAGCGTCACATGGGCGCCATGTGCTCATGTTTGGTGTATGGCGTAGGTTAGCAACCTGCTCAACAGGTTGATGCGTAGGACCATCTTCACCCAGACCGATTGAGTCGTGCGTGTATACATGGATCGCTTGTTGCTTCATCAAAGCGGCCATACGCAGAGCGTTGCGCGCGTACTCCATGAAGACAAGGAACGTAGCGCCGTAAGGAACGAAGCCACCGTGCAACGCAATACCGTTCATGATGGCAGACATACCAAACTCACGAACCCCGTAGAATAGGTAGTTACCAGATGCATCATCTTTAGAGATGCCCTTCGCACCCGACCATAGCGTTAGGTTAGAACCCGCCAAGTCAGCAGAACCGCCAAGCAGCTCTGGTAGCATCGGTGCGTAAGCGTTGATCGCGTTTTGTGACGCTTTACGCGAGGCGATAGTTTCACCTTTCTCAGCGACTTCTGCGATCCAAGCGTCTGCTTTCTCGCTGAAATCCGCTGGCAGATCACCAGAGATACGGCGCAGCAGTTCAGCAGCAAGCTCAGGATGAGCCGCGCGATACGCTGCGAGACGCTCATTCCATTCGTTTTCAGAGACAGAACCCGCGTTCTTAGCATCCCAGTCAGCATAGATATCTTCTGGTACTTCAAAGGCACCGTGGTTCCAACCCAGACGCTCACGTGTTAAAGCGATCTCGTCGTCGCCCAGTGGTGCGCCGTGGCAGTCCTCTTTACCTTCCTTGTTTGGCGAGCCAAAGCCGATGATCGTCTTACAGCAGATCAGCGTTGGCTGCTCTGTGTTCGCTTGCGCTTGTTCAATAGCCGCACGGATCTGATCAGGGTTGTGGCCGTCGATATTTGGAATCACTTGCCAGCCGTAAGACTCGAAGCGCTTCACGTTGTCATCGGTGTACCAGCCTTCAACTTCACCATCGATGGAGATGCCATTGTCATCCCAGAACGCGATCAGTTTACCAAGACCCAACGTACCTGCCAGTGAACACACCTCGTGTGAGATGCCTTCCATCATGCAACCATCACCTAAGAATGCGTAAGTGAAGTGGTTGATGATCTCGTGGCCTTCACGGTTGAACTGCGCTGCAAGCGTTTTTTCAGCGACCGCAAAACCAACGGCGTTGGAGATACCTTGGCCTAGCGGACCAGTGGTTGTTTCAACACCTGGGCAGTAGCCGTATTCAGGGTGACCTGCCGTTTTAGAGTGTAACTGGCGGAAGTTTTTAAGATCGTCGATCGAAACGTCGTAGCCTGTTAGGTGCAGCAAAGAGTAGATCAGCATAGATCCGTGGCCGTTGGATAGAACGAAGCGGTCACGATCGAACCACTGCGGGTTCGTCGGATTGTGCTTCATAAAATCGTTCCACAGCACCTCGGCGATATCCGCCATACCCATAGGCGCGCCAGGGTGGCCCGATTTTGCTTTTTGAACCGCATCCATACTTAGTGCACGAATAGCATTCGCTAGTTCTCTGCGAGAGGACATTCAATCAACTCCTGGGAAAAACCCAATTAGTTCTAGGCTGGTCAGCATCATTTTTGATACCCGCCAGCACCGGTAAAAAAGGAAGGAAAAACTGCGCGCAATTTTCGCGCAGATAGGCCTCTGCTTCAATAAAAAACCGATAATTCACGTAAAAGTGAACGAATTTCATGTTTTACGCGTAAATTTTCATCTAACCGGCCATCGAATTTCATGCAATAGTGCGGCAACAAGGCTAGAATAGCTGGCTACTTCAATACTTCAGAGACACTTCGCCCGTACGAAAACCTATCTCTGGCTTCCTTAATATCGATTCTTTAAGAGGGTATTTACACGCGATGAGCGAATACAGCCTATTTACTTCTGAGTCCGTGTCCGAAGGGCACCCGGATAAAATCGCCGACCAAATTTCCGATGCTGTGCTAGATGCCATTATCAGCGAAGATAAATATGCACGTGTTGCTTGTGAAACCTTGGTAAAAACGGGTGTAGCAGTTGTATCCGGTGAGATCTCCACATCGGCTTGGGTAGACCTTGAAGATTTGGTACGTACTGTTATCAACGATATCGGTTATACCTCATCTGAGGTAGGTTACGATGGCGATACCTGTGGCGTAATCAATATTATCGGTAAGCAATCTATCGATATCGCCCAAGGCGTTGATCGCTCTAAGCCAGAAGATCAGGGTGCTGGTGACCAAGGTTTGATGTTCGGTTATGCGTCCAACGAAACAGACGTGCTGATGCCTGCACCGATCACCTACGCTCACCGTCTTGTTGAGCGCCAAGCTGAAGCGCGCAAATCAGGCTTGCTGCCATGGTTGCGTCCAGATGCGAAGTCACAGGTCACTTTCCGCTACGAAAACGGCCAACCTGCTGGTATTGATGCGATCGTTCTTTCGACGCAGCACAACCCTGATGTATCGCAAGCCGATCTGCGCGAAGCTGTTATGGAGCTGATCATCAAACATGTGATCCCAGCACAGTGGATCACAAACGAAACCAAATTCCACATCAACCCAACAGGCAACTTCGTGATCGGCGGACCTGTCGGTGACTGCGGCCTGACGGGTCGTAAGATTATTGTTGATACCTACGGCGGTATGGCTCGTCACGGTGGTGGTGCGTTCTCGGGTAAAGACCCATCGAAAGTTGACCGCTCCGCCGCTTACGCAGGCCGCTATGTTGCGAAAAACGTCGTGGCTGCGGGTCTAGCTGATCGTTGTGAAATCCAGGTGTCTTATGCTATTGGCGTTGCTGAACCGACCTCTGTTTCTATCAACACGTTCGGTACCGGCAAGATTTCCGATGAGAAGATCATTGAGCTTGTTAAGCGCCACTTTGATCTGCGCCCTCACGCGATCACTCGTATGCTTGATCTGTTGCACCCAATGTATAAAGCAACGGCAGCGTACGGCCACTTTGGCCGCCAGCCATATGAGATGACTGTCGGTGATGACACCTTCACAGCCTTCACATGGGAGCGCACCGATAAAGTCGAAGCGTTAAAAGCTGACGCAGGTCTCTAGTTAAAACGCTCGTATGAAAAAAAGCGCCTTTAGGCGCTTTTTTTTTGGTAAAAAATCAAACTTTCACTATAAATATAAATTACTTAATTAACTTTACGATCCGTCGCGCAAAGGATATGCCGGAAGTTTGTAGTGTGATTTCACCAAAACGCCTTTTGCCCAACTTAGAGAACTTCAGCATACACTCGAAACTGTTCCTGCTTGTTTCGGTGCTGCTGGTGAGTGTCTCTGTGATTCACCTGTTGTCGCAGCAGTTTTTCAAAGACGCGCTCTATGAATCACGCAAAGAGGTGCTGCGCAGCGTGGTTACCGGCACCGCCAATCAGCTGCAAAGCGTCGCCGAACGTAACGACATCTCCCCAGCAGAACAGATGCAGTTAGCCAGCGATCTAATCAAAGGTTTCCGTTACGGCGAAGGTAACTACCTCTACCTCTTTACCAGCCAAGGCATCAGCATCTCCCACCCGCTGCGCCCCGATATCGAAGGCCAACCCTTAAGTTCGCTGTCAGACTCCATCGATACCTCGCTGTTAAAAGAGATGATCAGCAAAGCCGCCAGCGAAGGGAACGGTTACTGGACGTATCAGTGGCTCAGACCGGGCGATAGCCAACCCACCGATAAACTCAGCTATGCCATGCACGTAGCAGGCACCGATTGGGTCATTGGCAGCGGCTACTTCACTGAAGATATCGAAGGGATGCTCAATGACCAGCATACGCTGTATGTCACTCTGCTAGCGATCACAGCGATTTTTACCTTTATCTTATCTGGCGTTATCGCACGTAGTATCAGCCTACCGGCCCACCGAACCGTTAAGCAGATTGATCAGCTCGCCAGTGGCAACCTCGATATTTTAATTACCGATACGATGCGCCGAGATGAGTTCGGCACCATCGCCCGTGCTCTAGCCCACTTCCAAGAGCAAAGCCACGAAAATAGAGAGCTCAAAGATGCGCAAGAATACGCCAAATACTTAGAAGCTTTCGATCCCACCACACAACTGCTCAGCCGCAAAGCGCTCGGTGATCAGCTCTCACATATCTTGAAAAACAACCACCCTGGCGACCGCACGGCTATTCTCGTTATCAAAGTTCCGTTGCTACGCGATATCTTATCCCAGTGGGAGGCCAACGCCAGCCGCGCAGTTGTCACTAATATCTCAGAGCGCCTATGCCAAAGCGTCGCATCCGACGACCTCGTTGCCCGTCACGGCGATGATAGCTTTGCTGTGGTGCGCCCGCGCTTTTCGACCAATGAAGAGCTGCGCAATTTAACGGCTGCGATCCAACAATCCATTATGGATCCACAAGCCGATAGCCAATCACTGGCATTTAACTCGCGTATCGGGATTAGCATATCACCCAATGATGGCGACCAAGAGCTACTGCTCATCAGCCATGCTGAAGAGGCACTCAGTGAAGCACGTAGGCTTGAACTGGACTACATGCTGTTTGAGCAGCTTAAAACGCTTGCGGTCGATGAGCGTTTAGCGATGTGGAAAGATATCCAAGAAGCCATTGAGCAGGACCAGTTTCACCTTGTCTTTCAACCGCTGTTTGACTTAAAAACTAACAAGCTCGTTTCAGCAGAGGTGCTGTTGCGCTGGCAGCACCCGCGTAGAGGCTTTGTTTCACCAGCCAGTTTTATCACCTTTGCGGAACAGAGCGGGCTTGTATCACGGCTCGACAAATGGGTTATCGCCGCAGCTGCCAAGCAGCTCGATACGTGGCGTCAGGATGGCTTAGACGCACCAACACTCGCGATCAACCTATCGGGAATTACGTTTACCCGCAGCGACCTGCGCGAAGTGATCGATAGCGCTATCGAGCCCTACAACTTCCCTGCACACGCGCTGGAACTAGAGCTCACCGAAGGAGTACTCATCGAATCAATCGAGGTACTCCAAGAGAAGATAGAGCAACTCAAGGCTCGCCACATCAGCCTGTCCATCGACGACTTCGGTACCGGTTACTCATCCTTGAGCCGCATTCGTAATCTAGCAATCAATAAAGTCAAAATTGACCGCTCTTTCATCGACGAGCTTGATGAAAATATCGGTGATCAAAAGATCGTTGAAGCGATTATCCATATGGCTCATGGTTTAGGCTTCGAGGTTGTCGCCGAGGGTGTCGAGACACTGGAGCAACTCAGCCAACTGCGCCATATGAACTGCGATATCGTCCAAGGTTTCTTTCTCAGCAAGCCACTGCCGGTGGATAAATTTGAACAGATGTTGGAAGACCAAAATATCGTTGTCGAGGTCGACTAAGATGGCATAATGTCATTTTTTAACCTCAGAAGATCCCATGCGTATACCCCGCTTTTATCAGCCCGAACACTTTGCCTGCGGCGAAACCGTGTCACTGAGTGACGATGTTGTCCAACACGTGTGCCGCGTACTACGTATGAAAAGCGGCGAACTGATCACCCTATTTGATGGCCAAGGCAATGAACACTTATGTGAGCTAGTTGACGTTGCTAAACGCTCCGCCAACGTACAGGTGCGTGAAGTGACTCAGCTATCGCGCTCCAGTGCCCTCAAAGTGCATATTGGTCAGGCGCTCTCACGCGGTGAGCGAATGGACTATGCTGTGCAAAAATCCACTGAGATGGGCATGACCTCGATGACGCCGCTTTTTACCGAGCGTAGCGAGGTGAAACTCTCAGCAGAACGCCAAGGAAAACGAATTCAGCACTGGCAACAGGTAGCGATCAGCGCATGCGAGCAATCGCTACGCAATGAGATTCCAGAGATTGCAGCACCGTGTCTGCTAACCGACTGGGTGCAACAGTGTGATGCGGAACTAAAACTCGTGTTGCATCATCACACCGAACAACCCTTGGCCGCGCTTGATGCACCCCAAAGTGTCGCGCTGCTGGTTGGCCCAGAAGGCGGTTTAACCGAAGCAGAAGTGGAACAAGCGATCGCTGCAGGCTTTAAACCGGTCGCCTTTGGCCCCAGAGTAATGAGAACAGAAACGGCTCCTGTAGCCGCTCAAGCAATCCTGCAATATATGTGGGGCGACTTGGGTCACGCCGGCTGACACCCGGTCCTTATCCGATCATAGAGGACAATAAGTAATGACATTGAAAATCGGCATCGTGATGGACCCGATCGATCAGATCAGTTTCAAGAAAGACAGCTCACTGGCTATGCTTTGGGCTGCACAGCGTAAAGGCTGGGATATCTGGTATATGGAGCCTCAGCACCTGTTCTCCCGTGATGGTGTTGTACAAGCCGATATGGCCCCCCTCTCAGTCGCGATGGACCCAGAGCAATGGTTTGAGCGGGGCGACTACCAGCGCCGTCCATTGGCGGATCTGGACGTTATCTTGATGCGTAAAGATCCACCGTTCGACCGCGAGTTCCTCTACACCACCCAACTGCTCGCCATGGCAGAGCGCGACGGTGTCATGCTGGTCAATCCAACGCAGCAACTACGTGACTGCAATGAAAAGCTGTTTGCAACTGAGTTCCCGCAATGCTGCCCGCCGGTGCTCGTCACCCGCCGAGAAGACCTGTTACGCGAGTTCCACGCCGAGCATAGCGATGTCATCTTCAAACCACTGGACGGGATGGGCGGTAGTCAGATCTTCCGCATCCAACCTAATGGCGTTAATTTAGGTGTTATTATTGAAACGCTCACGCGCTATGGTGAAGAGACAATTATGGCGCAGAAATATCTGCCTGAGATCATCGATGGCGACAAGCGTATTTTGATGATCAACGGTGAGCCACTACCCTATGCCTTGGCGCGTATACCTGCACAGGGTGAAACGCGCGGTAACCTAGCCGCAGGTGGCCGTGGTGAGGGCCGCCCACTAACAGATCGTGATCGCTGGATTTGCGAACAAGTCGGTCCAACACTGCGCGAAAAAGGGCTCTTTTTCGTGGGTCTGGATGTGATCGGCGATTATCTTACTGAAATCAATGTCACCAGCCCGACCTGTATTCGCGAGCTTGATAACCAGTTCGGCTTAGATATCGGTATGCAGTTGATGGATGCAATCGAATCAGCATGGAAGCCACGCTAAGGTGTATCAAAGCAACGCAAGCTCATTAGTAGCAGGTGCGCTCTCAACCATGGATCGGCTGGGCTATACGCTCTTTTTTGCTATTGCGTTGCATGGCGTCGCTATCTTCTCGATTACGTTTGGGCAGGAGCAAAAATCGCCTCCGACCCAAACAGTCGAGGTTACGTTAGCGCAGCACAAGTCGGAGCAGGCGCCGGAGAAGTCTGATTTTCTGGCGCAACATAATCAACTGGGTAGCGGCACGGAAGAGGAAGCCCGTACGCTCTCTACCACAGAGGCCTCCAACTTCACCGACAATCGTATCCGCAACCAAGCGGCCGCTGCGGCGGTTCCAACGAATCAACCACTCCCTCCAACACCGCCAAAGCCGATTGCAGAGGTGGCGCAAAAAAGCCAAGAAGTAGCGCCCAAACGAGCTAAGAAAGAGGTGATTAGCAGTAAAAAAGCAACGCAGAAAGTCGCTAAAAAGCGCGAAGATAAGCCTAAAACCGCAACAGCAACACCGGCGGCAGGCCAATCAACCTCGCTGCTTGCTCGCAGCCTAGAGATCGCCAACCTTGAGGCACAGATCGATTTTCGCCAGCAAGAGCTCGCAAAAAAGCCGCGCATTCGCCGCTTAACCTCAGTTTCAACAGCCGCCTCTAGCGATGCCGCTTACCTGGATAACTGGCGCCGCCGTATCGAACAAGTCGGCAACCTCTACTACCCAGAGGAAGCCCGTAAACGCGATCTCAAAGGCCGTCTACGCTTGTTGGTCGTTATCACGCCTGATGGCGCTTTGCAGAAAGTAGAAGTGCTCGGAACATCAGGAAATCGTATCTTAGATGATGCCGCAATACGGATTGTCCAACTCGCAGCGCCCTTCCAGCCGTTCTCGGTAGAGATGCGCAAAACCACCGATATGCTAGAAATTATTCGCACGCTAGAATTTGAGAATACGGCACAGTTGTACTAGAAATAGAGTGTCAGTATCTTTCCACGTGTGGTTTTGTCATGTCGAGAAGTCAGACCAGTTTGCGCGACCAATTTCTTATCTCTATGCCCCATTTAGATGACGATGCATTCGCGCAGTCCATTATCTATATTTGTGACCATAGCGAATACGGTGCTATGGGGTTGGTGATCAACCGCCCGATGCAGATGCACTTAGATGCCATGCTGAGTCATCTCGACCTACCCGAAAACCCTCAAGCGGCGGAAATTCCCGTATATGCCGGTGGACCTGTGCAGAGTGATCGCGGTTTCGTGCTACACCGTGAGTTTCTTGGTAACCCGTGGCTTGCCACACATGCGATCACTGACAACCTCTTTCTGACGACCTCGCTGGATATCCTTGAAGCCATTGGCCAAACAAGCCAAGCCGATGCGCTTATTGCGCTCGGTTATGCCGGTTGGGGGCCGGGCCAGTTGGAGCAAGAAATTAGTGATAACGTTTGGTTAAGCTGTCCTGCGAATTCAGATATAATGTTCTCCCTGCCAGCAGAGGAGCGCATGCAAGCCGCTGCTGCTGGAATGGGCTTTAACCTGAATCAGCTTACGGCACAATCTGGCCGCGCCTGATCACAACGCAAGACACCCCTAATGACATCAACCAGCCAACAAGTGCTGGCCTTTGACTTTGGTACGCGCCGTATTGGTATCGCCACAGGCCAGACATTAACTCGCACCTCTACTGCGCTGGCCCCAATTTCTGCAAAAGATGGCATCCCTGACTGGCAGGCCCTTGATCGGGTCATTGCCGAGTGGCAACCCGACACATTAGTGGTCGGCATCCCCCTAAATATGGATGGCACCATCAGCGAAATGGCACGGCGTGCTCGTAAATTTGCCAACCGTATCCAAGACCGCTACCGCTGTGACTGCTTTCTTGTCGATGAGCGGCTCTCATCCGCAGAGGCCAAAGAGATCCATTTTGCGCACGGCGGCAGTGATAACTTTCGCGATGAGTCGGTTGATGGTCTGGCTGCACAAATCATTCTAGATAGCTGGTTTACGGATGAACAACGTATCCCCAGCCACACCCGTTTGGAGGACCTCTATGGTAACGGGCACGCTTAACGTCGAGTCACTACTTGAAAAGATGACAGCCGAGCTCTCGGTACTAATGAAACATCGCCAAATCGAGGACCCATTCATTATTGGCATCCGCACCGGCGGCGTTTGGATCGCCGAGCAGTTACATCAAGCGCTGGATATTCAAAGCCCGCTGGGTACGCTAGACATCTCGTTCTATCGTGATGATTTTTCGCAGATCGGACTCAATCCGAGTGTTCAGCCCTCACAACTCCCTTGTGCTACCGAAGGCCGTGACATCATCTTGGTCGATGATGTGATCATGAGTGGCCGCACCATACGAGCGGCCCTAAATGAGCTGTTCGATTATGGCCGTCCAGCGTCTGTTACGCTGGTAACCTTGGTTGACTTGCAACGCCGTCAGTTACCGATTCAAGCTGATGTGAACGGCGGTGTGCTGACACTGGATACCGACCAGCAGGTCAAACTCAACGGCCCTAACCCACTAACTCTCGAGATCAGCACCAAAACGAGCTAACCGCTGGAGCGATTATGTTTGAGCCACAAGACCCCAACCGTATTCAGCTCAACAGCAATGGGCAGCTGAAGCACTTTATTACTACCGAAGGTTTATCTAAAGCACTCCTAACAGAGATCTTGGACACCGCCGACTCCTTTATCGATATGAGTGAGCAGCAGGTTAAGAAAGTCCCGCTGCTGCGTGGTAAAACTGTCGTAAACCTCTTTTTTGAGGCCAGTACGCGCACCTTAAGTACCTTTGAGTTGGCGGCGAAACGCCTCTCAGCCGACGTGTTGAATCTTAATATCAGCACCTCCTCGACATCCAAAGGCGAAACGCTCAAGGACACCCTGCAAACCCTAGAAGCGATGCATTCCGATATGTTTGTCGTGCGCCACTCCGACAGCGGTGCACAACACTTTATCGCCCAGCATGTTTCTCCCGATGTTGCGGTGATCAACGCCGGCGACGGACGCCACGCGCATCCGACCCAAGCGATGCTGGATATGATGACCATTCGCCGCCACAAAGGCGCGTTCGAGCCGCTGGTGGTGGCCATCGTTGGCGATATTTTGCACTCACGCGTTGCGCGCTCCCAAATCCATGCCCTGCGCACCTTAGGGGCCGCTGAGGTCCGTCTTATCGCACCCAAAACGCTGCTCCCACGTCATATCGAAATGCTAGGCGTGAAGGTCTATACCGATATGAATGAAGGCCTCAAAGACTGCGATGTTGTGATGATGCTGCGTCTGCAAAAAGAGCGTATGAAAAGTGCTCTGCTGCCGAGCGAATCGGAATTCTACCGCCTTTACGGTTTGACCGAAGAGAAACTCAAGCTCGCTAAACCCGATGCGGTGGTGATGCACCCCGGCCCAATCAACCGCGGTGTAGAGATTGAGTCGTCCGTAGCAGACGGGCCACGCTCATTGATTCTTGATCAAGTTACCAACGGTATCGCTGTGCGTATGGCTGTGATGTCGATGGCGATGAGCGGACAAGTGGCCGAGAAGAACAACCGTATGGAGGCTGCACAATGATCGTCGCAATCGAAAATGGCCGCCTGATCGACCCTAAACAGCAACGTGACGAGGTCACCTCGATCTACCTACAAGACGGAAAAGTTGTCGCCATTGGCCAACCACCAGCCGGCGAGATCACCCAGCGCATCGATGCCACAGGTCTGGTGGTGACACCCGGCCTGATCGATATGGCCGCGCATGTTCGCGAGCCGGGCTATACCCAGAAAGGCACAATTAGCTCCGAGTCAGCCGCTGCGGTGGCAGGTGGCATCACCACGTTACTCACCCCACCAACTACCAGCCCCGTCGTGGACAACCCTGCGGTCGCTGAACTCATTGTTGACCGCGCCCAAGCCACGGGCTTAGCCAACGTATTACCCATGGGCGCACTCACGAAAGGGCTCGAAGGCGAGCAACTGGCCCCCATGCATGCGCTGCATCGTTCTGGCTGTGTGGCGTTCACAAATGCACGCGCTGCAATTCCTAGTAGTCTGACATTGATGCGCTGCCTAGAGTACGCCAGCACTCATGACTTTCTGGTGATCTTCCAACCTCAAGATGCTCAGCTCGCCGCTAACGGCTGTATGCATGACGATACCACCTGCACGCGCTTGGGCTTGGCAGGTATCCCAGAAACCGCCGAGACCATCGAGGTCGCCCGCTGCCTGCTGCTCGTTGAGCAGACCGATGTGCGCGCACATTTTGGCCAACTATCGTGTGAGCGCTCGGTACGTATGGTGATGGATGCGCGTAATCGCGGCCTGAATGTCACCGCAGATGTTGCGATTCATCATCTGTTACTTTCAGATGAGAACGTTGATGGTTTCAACAGCATGTTCCATGTCATTCCACCCTTGCGCGGTCAGCTCGACCGAGCAGGCTTACGCCATGCACTGCTGAATGATGGTATTCAAGCCATCTGCTCAGACCACCAGCCACATGACCCAGCTGCCAAACAAGCCCCCTTTGCCGCGACAGAACCGGGTATTTCTGGCCTTGAAACGTTGTTGCCGCTTGGCCTATTACTGGTGGAGCAGGAGCTCATTACACTGCCACAGCTCGTTGAAAAGCTAACGGCAGGCCCTGCGAATATATTGGGACTGGCTGCTGGCTCTCTAGCAGTGGGTGAGGTAGCGGACCTTTGTATCTTTGATCCGGAGGCACAATGGGAAGTACTGCCAGAGACTTTGCGCTCAACCGGTAAGAACACACCGTTCTTGGGTATGACCCTCAAAGGCCGCGTTACGAGCACGTGGGTGGCTGGCCGCGAAGTTTATCAGCTCAACGCGTAATACCATCGCTAGCTGTTAAAAAACACGCCGTGAACCGCACTAAAAAAGCCGCCTGATGAGGCGGCTTTTTACATTCAAGCTTGTTACATTTTGTGGATATCTAAATCGCCCTCAATGTTCAAGCTATCCTCTTCATCTTGCAGGAAGAGGCTATCCGAAGACTCAAAGCCTTTCGCTAACTCAGGGTTGGTCTCTGCGCTCAGCTTGATCATCAAGCGTAGATCGTTCGCAGAATCCGCATGAGCCAGCGCCGTTTCGTAAGTTATCGCACCCTCTTTATACAACTCAAACAGCGCCTGATCGAAGGTTTGCATACCCAAGTTCGTTGATTTCTTAATCACGTCCTTGATCTCATGCACCTCACCCTTACGGATAAGATCTTGGATCAACGGCGTACAGATCATCACCTCGATTGCAGCACGGCGCCCTTTACCATCGGTGGTAGGTAATAGCTGTTGTGCAACAATGGCTTTCAGGTTGAGCGACAACTCCATCCAGAGCTGGTCATGATGCTCAGGCGGGAAGAAGCTGATAATCCGGTCCAATGCTTGGTTGGCATTGTTAGCGTGCAACGTCGCCAAACATAGGTGGCCAGTTTCGGCAAAGGTTAAGCCGTACCCCATCAGCTCACGTGTTCGAATTTCACCCATCAAGATAACGTCGGGGGCTTGTCGCAACGTGTTACGCAACGCCACCTCGAAGGAGTCGGTATCCAAGCCGACCTCACGCTGCGTGATGATCGACTCTTTGTGCTCGTGGATATACTCGATTGGGTCTTCGATGGTGATGATGTGGCCGCGACTGTTGCGGTTACGATAATCGATCAACGATGCCAACGAGGTGGATTTACCCGTTGAGGTTCCCCCTACGAACAGGATTAAGCCACGCTTGGTCATGGCCAGATCTTTCATCACCGGTGGCAGGTTGAGCTCCTCAAAGCCCGGAATCGTCATATTGATCCGACGCAGCACCATGCCAGCAGAGTTACGCTGCAAATAGGCGCTCACACGGAAACGACCAAGCCCTGGGGCACTGATGGCGAAATTACACTCATTCGTCGCTTCGTACTCGGCGATCTGCTTATCGTTCATGGTTGAATAAACCAAGGAACGTGCCTGAGACGGTTTAAGCGGCTCTTTGGTTAATGGCTTTAACGTGCCATCGACTTTGATGCTAGGGCGAGCACCTGCGGTTATAAATAGGTCAGACGCTCCGCGCTCCACCATCACTTTCAGTAGCTGGGTAAACTCCACTGTTATACTCTCCTCATCGCCAGCTCGACTGCGTTGTTATCGTTAGAAACCTTGCGGGTTCTTCGCTTTTTCGCGAGCCGCTTCTTTGGTGATCATACCCTTTTGCAGTAGTTCGGTCAGGGACTGATCAAGGGTTTTCATACCAAAGGCTGCACCGGTCTGAATCGCCGAGTACATCTGGGCGACTTTATCTTCACGAATTAGGTTTCGAATAGCAGGGGTACCGCACATAATCTCGTGCGCCGCACAACGGCCACCGCCCACTTTCTTCAGCAGCGTCTGTGAAATAACGCCCTGTAGTGACTCTGATAACATCGAGCGCACCATATCTTTCTCGGCTGCTGGGAATACATCGATAATACGGTCAATGGTTTTAGCCGCCGATGTGGTGTGCAACGTGCCAAAAACAAGGTGACCGGTTTCGGCTGCCGTTAGCGCGAGGCTAATGGTTTCTAAGTCACGCATCTCACCGACGAGGATCACGTCAGGGTCTTCACGCAACGCCGAGCGCAATGCATTAGAGAAGCTCTGGGTATCGCGGTGCACCTCCCGCTGGTTCACAAGGCATTTTTTACTCTCGTGAACAAATTCAATCGGGTCTTCAATCGTGAGAATGTGGTCTGAGCGGTTATCATTGATAAAGTCGATCATAGCCGCCAACGTGGTACTTTTACCCGAGCCGGTTGGCCCTGTTACCAGCACTAAGCCGCGCGGTTTCAAAGAGAGATCCTGAAACACCTTGCCCATCCCCAACTGCTCCATAGAGAGCACCTTGCTTGGAATGGTACGGAAAACGGCAGCGGCTCCGCGGTTTTGGTTAAATGCGTTTACACGAAAACGCGCCAGCCCCGGTACTTCAAACGAAAAGTCAGCCTCTAACGTATCTTCAAAATCTTTTCGGGTTTTGTCGTTCATGATGTCGTAGATCAGCGAGTGCACCTGCTTGTGCTCTAGCGCTGGCAACTTGATACGGCGTACATCGCCATCAACACGAATCATCGGTGGCATACCTGCGGTGATATGCAGGTCGGATGCTCCCTGCTGAACTGTAAAAGAGAGGAGTTCTGTAATATCCATAATGCAAATACTCAGGGCTTACTTTAAGTCGGCAGTTACTTCAGAATAGGAGAACCTATTGTGACTAACCAGTGTAAAAACATATGACTAGCATAGCAGAGAAGTATCGGCATGTTTGCCAGCAGATTGAGCAGGCAGCGACACAAGCGCACCGCTCTCCTGATGAGGTGTTGCTGCTTGCCGTCAGTAAGACGCGATCATCCGCAGAGGTGCTCGCACTGCATCAGCTTGGCCAGCGGGATTTTGGCGAGAACTACTTGCAAGAAGCGCTCGATAAAATCGATGCGCTCAACGATCAAGCGATTGTCTGGCACTTTATCGGCCCCATTCAATCCAATAAGACGCGTCCCATTGCTGAGCGTTTCGCTTGGGTGCACAGCGTTGATCGGGAGAAGATCGCTCGGCGGCTATCGGAGCAACGCCCAGCAGACGCGGCGCCGCTGAATATCTGTCTTCAGGTGAATATCAGCGAAGAGGAAAGTAAATCCGGCTGCCTGCCTAGCGAGCTACCCGCGCTGATTGATGCAGTCAAAGCATTACCCGGTATTAGACTACGCGGCTTGATGGCGATCCCTGCTGCCACGGATGATCCAGCCGAGCAGCGAGCAGCTCTTCATGCGATGCAACAGCTATTTCAAGCGGCTAAAACACAGGTGCCTGACCTAGACACCCTATCGATGGGGATGTCTGGCGATATGGAGGAAGCGGTCGCGCAAGGTGCGACCATCGTCCGTATCGGTACAGCGTTATTTGGCCCGCGTAACTATGCGAATAACTAACACCTGCAACGAACCAACATAAGGACACTATCGTGACTCAATTTCCAACACTTGCTTTTATCGGTGCAGGTAACATGGCCCGCGCTATTATCGGCGGCCTGCTCAACAATGGTTATCCGGCAGAGAAAATTTGGGCATGTGAACCGGAAGCCGAACGGCTCCAAGATTTGGCTGATCAAGGCTTACAGGTCACCACCGACAACAACCAAGCCGTCGCGCAGGTTGATATCGTGGTGCTCGCCGTTAAGCCACAAATACTTAAGCCGGTCTGTACTGATCTTGCCGCTAGCGCAGCGCAAAACCGCCCTCTATTTATCTCTGTGGCCGCCGGTATTACATCAGACAGTATCAACCAGTGGTTAGGCGGCGAACACGCTATTGTACGCTGCATGCCCAACACCCCTGCCCTTGTGCAGATGGGGGCGAATGGTCTGTGTGCGAATAGCGCGGTTACAGCGGAGCAGAAAGCTCAAGCTGAGAAAGTCATTAGCGCGACGGGGATTGCACTCTGGGTGGATGATGAAGAGCAGTTACACGCCATTACCGCTGTCTCAGGCTCAGGCCCTGCGTACTACTTCCTCTTTATGGAAGCGATGATCGCTGCGGGTACAAAGATGGGACTCACCCCCGAAGTAGCCACACAGCTGACGCTGCAAACTGCGCGGGGTGCAGCAGAGATGGCGTTCCAAAGCGATGTGCCGCCAGCAGAGCTACGCCGCCGCGTGACATCACCGAACGGCACAACCGAGCAAGCGATTCTTTCGTTTCAAGCGAATCAGCTGGAAGCCGACGTCGAGACAGCGATGCAAGCTTGCTATGCCCGCTCTGAGGAGATGGCCAAGGAGTTAGGCGAGGCTTGATTGGCGGTGCCATCGCCCCAATAAAGCCACTATACTGCTGATGATATTAACCTTACGAAAGGACTGGTCCTGACTATGGAACAAGATCCGCTAGCATTGATTCTCCGCACCCTTGGAGATCTGTACATCTTTATTCTTACGTTCCGCTTTCTCTTGCAGTTAGCGCGTGCCGACTATTACAACCCGATCTCCCAGTCTGTGGTTCGCCTGACAGCCGTGCCCCTAGCGCCGTTGCAGCGTCTACTGCCCAAAATTGGGCGGATGGATATTTCACCGCTGGTACTCGCGTTTGTCCTCAAGTTTGGTTTGAGCATGGCTTTGATTGCGATGCATCAGGGCAGTATTCAAGTAGATATCATCACCTTGCTGGTCGTCACGGCTGCAAGTCTGCTCAACAGTGTGCTGACACTCTACTTCTGGGCGGTTTTAGCCTCCGTCATTATTAGCTGGGTGGCACCTGGCAGTTATCACCCAGCGCCGCAAATTATCCAGCAGCTCACCGAGCCTCTGTTTAAGTTAGCGCAGAAAGTGATTCCACCTCTTGGCGGCCTAGATCTCTCACCTATTTTGATCTTCTTGGCGATTCAGATCATTCAGGCGCAACTGGCACCTTTCGTGATTTAATACTCAATAGCGAGGAGAGCCCTCTCCTCGCTATTATCTAATACCTTGGTCTTCGATACCGCTTAGATAGGGTCATCCATAGTTGGAAAGGCCGCGGGACATCTTTTAGAATACCTCCATACTCGACGCATACCGACACCGGTTGGTGTGCGGGCTACGCCAAAGCCTTCATCTTGGCCCTTAAACTATTGGAGTTTACCCACATTGTTCGCACGCGACTTAAACCACCGTCTTGCCAAGCTCTTCTGGCTCGTGCTGCTTCTCTACGAGATGTGATGCTCACCGTTATACAAGCCCCATAACTTTGTAACTTTCGGAGCACCAAACAATGTCGACTTACCCTGAAGATTCCGTTGGCTTAGTAGCGCCACAACAACTTGAATTTGATACCCCGTTAGAGCTCGCCTGTGGCCGCACACTAGAGCGCTACACCTTAATGGTAGAAACCTACGGTGAACTCAACGCCGATGCCTCAAACGCCGTACTGATCTGCCATGCATTAACGGGCCACCATCATGTGGCGGGCTTTTACGAAGGCGACCGCAAACCGGGCTGGTGGGACTCTGCAGTAGGCCCGGGCAAACCGATCGATACCAACAAATTCTTTGTGGTTGGGCTGAACAATTTAGGCGGCTGTCACGGCTCAAGCGGACCGCAAGAGATCAACCCCGCAACAGGTGAACCCTTTGGCCCCGACTTCCCACTGATGACGGTACCAGATTGGGTTGAGAGCCAAGCCCGCCTAGCCGATAGACTCGGTGTCCAACAGTGGGCTGCGGTGATTGGCGGTAGTTTGGGCGGCATGCAAGCGCTCGAGTGGTCGATCCGCTTCCCTGAACGTCTGCGCCACTGTGTTGTGATCGCCTCAGCGCCCAAGTTATCGGCACAGAATATCGCGTTTAATGAGGTCGCACGTCAGGCGATCTCTAAAGACCCTGCTTTTCACGATGGGCACTACTATGCGCAAGGTGATGTACCAAAAACGGGCTTGATGCTGGCACGGATGGTGGGCCACATCACCTACCTTTCCGATGACGGGATGCGCGAGAAGTTTGGCCGTGAGATGAAAGCCGGCAAACTTAGCTTCGACTTCAATCCGCAGTTTGAGGTGGAATCCTATTTACAATATCAGGGCGAGCGCTTCTCTACCGCCTTCGACGCCAACACCTACCTGTTGATGACCAAAGCGCTCGACTACTTTGATCCTGCGGCAGAGTACGGCGATGATCTGGCAACCGCGCTGCAACGTGCGCAAGCAAAATTCATGATCATCTCCTTCTCCACGGACTGGCGCTTTTCGCCTGAACGGTCGCGCGAAATTGTCGACGCGCTCGTTAAGGCAGACCAATCCGTTTGCTACGCCGAGGTCGACTCACCTCAGGGGCATGATGCCTTTTTGATCCCTATTCCTCGTTATATGGATACCTTCCGCGCCTACATGCAACGTATCGCTGATGATATTCCTCGCTCGACAACAGGAGATGTGTAATGCGCGCCGATCTTGAGATTATCCAAGAGTGGATCCAACCCCATACTCGCCTCCTCGATCTCGGTTGCGGTGACGGTGAGCTGCTGCGCCACCTGACCGAACATCGCCAAGTCACGGGGTACGGCATCGAAAACGATCACGACAATATCACCGCGTGCATCCGCAAAGGCGTGAATGTCATCGAGAAGGATATCGACGAAGGCCTCGCCTCCATTGAGGATAACAGCTTCGATACCGTTGTTATGACGCAGGCCCTGCAGGTGATGCACCGTCCTGATCAAACCATCGACGAGATGCTGCGTATCGGTAAGGAGTGTATCGTCACCTTCCCAAACTTCGGCCACTGGCGGGCGCGAGGCTACCTTGCTTTTCGCGGTTTAATGCCGGTTTCCAAGTTTCTACCCTACACATGGTACGACACACCGAATATCCATTTTTGTACCTTTAAAGACTTCGAGCGTCTCTGTGTTGAGCGTAATATCGACATCCTAAATCGAACTGTTGTCGATAATGCGCATCAACATAGTTGGTGGACCAATTTATGGCCCAATATGCTCGGTGAGATCGCGATCTATCGCATCACACGCTAATACCTAGGGGGTGTTCCATGAAAATACTACGTTCACTACTACTGCTAATGGCGTTTGCGCCGATGGCAATGGCAGAACAGTTGCTAGAGAACGATAAATACATCGTTCACTACAACGCATTCAACAGCACCGTGGTCGCACCAGAGGTTGCACAACGCCACGGTCTCAAGCGTAGCCGCTATAGCGCGATGCTCAATGTTGCCGTATTTGAGAAAACCGACGCAGGGCAAAAGGCGATTCCAGCAACGATCTCTGGAAAAGTACAAAACTTGATCCAGCAATCACAAACACTCGCTTTCAAACCCATAAAAGAGGGCGACGCCCTGTACTACATCGGCAGCTTTAACTTCGGCAATGAAGAGGTGCTCCATGTCACCTTGGATGTGCGCCCAGAGGGTGCGAAGTCGGACGTAAAAATTCGCTTTGATCAAAAATTTTATACGGACTAACGATGAGTAAAACCATAGTCTTGGCCAGCGGTAATGCCGGTAAACTACAGGAGTTTGGCGAGATCCTGAGCGAGTTCGCCTTTACGGTCAAACCCCAGCGGGCATTTGACGTCAGCGATGCCGATGAAACAGGCCTGACCTTTGTTGAGAACGCCATCCTCAAGGCCCGTCATGCTTGCGAAGCGACAGGTCTGCCTGCGCTAGCAGACGACTCAGGCCTTGAAGTTGACGCGCTGAACGGCGCACCCGGTATCTATTCGGCGCGTTTTGCGCGACTCACCAACGAGGGCAGTGGCGATGGCGACAACAACGCTAAGCTGCTGCGCTCGCTGGAAGGGTTACCGCACGAAGAGCGCAGTGCACGCTATCGTTGTGTACTGGTGTTTATGCGCCATAAAGACGATCCCATGCCGCTGATCTGCCAAGGCACACTCGAGGGTTTTATCGGTACCGCGCCAGAGGGTGATAACGGCTTTGGCTACGACCCACTGTTTCGATTGCCTGAACTCGATAAAACCGCCGCTCAGCTCACACCCGCTGAGAAGCACGCCATTAGCCACCGCGGCCAAGCGGTTGCGCAGTTCATCGATCAGATCGGCCAGTACCTACGATAACCGCCATGTCCATACCGCTCTCTCTTTACGTACACATCCCATGGTGTGTGCGTAAATGCCCCTATTGTGATTTCAACTCCCACGCCGTCCGCGATGAGCTGCCTGAAGCCACATATATCGATACAGTTTTGGCAGATCTGCGCCACGAGGCACGCTGGGCACAGGGCCGCGAGATCCAATCGATCTTTATTGGAGGCGGTACACCTAGCCTGTTTTCAGCGCAAAGCATCGCCAAACTGCTCGATAGCGCCAACCGTATCGTACCGTTCGCCAGCGATATCGAGATTACGATGGAAGCGAACCCCGGCACCTTCGAACAAGATAAATTCGCGGGCTTTTTAGCGGCTGGCGTCAACCGGCTTTCTATTGGGGTACAGAGTTTCAACACTCACCACTTAAAAGCACTGGGACGCATCCATAGCGGCCAAGAGGCAGAGCGGGCGATTGCCGCCGCTCACCAGTTAGGCTTTAAGCGCCTGAATATCGATCTTATGCATGGCTTGCCCGATCAAACACCACAGCAAGCACTGGCGGACCTCGAGCAAGGCCTCGCACTGGGGCCTGACCACCTCTCTTGGTACCAGCTAACGATTGAGCCGAATACTGAGTTCTACCAGCGCCCTCCGCAGATCCCAGAAGACGATGCCCTTTGGGAGATACAGCAACAAGGGCAAGCGCGTATCCACGCAGCAGGCTTCACACAATACGAAGTCTCGGCGTACGCCAAAGCACCAACGGCGCGGGCTCGCCACAATCTGAACTACTGGGAGTTTGGTGATTACATCGGTATCGGTGCCGGTGCACACGGCAAGGTCACGGACCTTAGCACCCACGAGATCCACCGCCGCTGGAAGCAGCGCTCACCAAAAGCTTACATGACTCATATCGATCCACTCGGCGGTAGCCGCATCCTCGCACCCGACGAGTTACCCTTTGAGTTTATGATGAACGCACTACGCCTTATTGATGGCGTACCAACAGAGCGCTTTCATGAACGCACCGGGCAGCCTATTGAGGTGATGGCCGCGGTACTCCAACAAGCCAGAGAGAAAGGTCTGTTGCATCCCCACAGGCTGCAAGCCACACCGCAAGGCCAGCTGTTCTTAAACGACTTGCTGGGACTCTTCTTAGACGAGTAGTTTTTAGATGAGCCGTTATAAACGCGCGCGCTTGCATGCGGCTATTTTATCCACAGCGCCCACCAGCTGATCTAAGCTCGTGACCGTTGCATCTGGGGCCACATTTTCGCGCCACGGCTGTTGATAAAGATTTACCCACACACCCCATAATCCGGCGCTTTTGGCACCCAGTACATCATGCTGTGGATTATCACCAATGTGGATAACATTTTCCGGTTTGAGCTTTGTGTGGTTCAGCATCGCTGTGAATATCTTCGCATCAGGCTTTTCCACACCCACGTGATCCGCACTAAACTGGAAGTCTAAATAGGATGATAGCCCGGTGCTGTGGATATCTGCATTGCCATTGGTGATCGCACCTAACTGGTATCCTGCGGTTTTTAAATCAGCGAGCGCTTTAAGTGCATGCTCGAAAAAGACTACATTCTGACGGGCACGTAAAAACACATCGAACGCCGCATCGCTCAGCTCTGCCACTTGTTGCTCGGGATAGCCCGCTTGGGTCAGGCCTAGCTTCAATACCGCCTTGCGAATACGCGTGACGCTATAACTAATCTCTGGCTCTGCCGCCAACGCTTGCTGGCGCAACGTGCCGAGATCACGCAGCGTAAATTGCTGATGAAATAGCGGAGCGTTCTCGTAGAGCCAATCGAATAACGTCTGATTTGCTGCTTTAACAACGGGATCAACCGCCCATAAGGTGTCATCTAGATCGAAAGTGATGCACTTAATCATCTTGCTTCTTTGCTCGTGGATGCGCAGATTCATACACCGACATAAGATGCTGGAAGTCGAGATGTGTATAAACTTGCGTTGTGGATATATCTTCGTGGCCCAGCAACTCTTGTACGGCTCGTAAGTCTCCGCTGGACTCCAACATATGGCTGGCAAAACTATGTCTGAGCCTATGTGGATAAACCTTCCCTTCGGTATGCATACGCTTTGCCCAGTAATCAAACCGCTGCTGTACGCTGCGCGTACTTAAGCGTCGCCCCTGCTTAGAGAGAAACAACGCCTCCTCATCCAGCGGTGCCGATTGCGCACGGTACTTCACCCACACACGCAGCGCCTCTAATGCAACGCGCCCAATGGGTAACATACGCGTTTTATTGCCCTTGCCGGTAACCACTAAGCTAGCACCAGGAAAGTCGATATCGTAGAGGTTAAGGCTCACTAACTCAGATACCCGCAACCCTGACGAATACACCAGTTCTAGCATCGCTTTATCGCGTGCCGATAGCGCATCCGTAACTGCAAACGATAGCAGGCCGTTAAGCTGATCCACATCGAGCGTTTGGGGCAAATGGCGCTGGGCTTTCGGCGCTTTTACCCCAGCTGCGGGGTTGTGCGTGACACACTTTTCAGCAATGAGGAACTGGTAGAAGGTGCGAATTGCCGAGAGATGGCGCTGGATACTTTTAGCCGCGAGTTCGTCACGATGTAATTCAGCAACGAAGCCGCGAATGTGTTTATCCTCTACCTCTTGCCAAGCGGCAAGACGCCAATCGGCGATAAAGGCGCAGAACTTATCGAGATCACGCCCATAACTTGCGCAGGTGTTGGCTGCTAAGCCACGTTCAGTAGCTAAGAACTGCAAAAACGCCTGCACCGACTCATTTAGTAAATCGAAGAAGCGCTGGTTGAGCATCGTTTAAGATAGCTCCTCATGCAAGATGCGGCTGACAACGCGGCTCAATACCTCGCCCACATAACTTAGGAACATCGTCCCTAAGCTGCTATGAAAGTAGCTAGGGTTGGTACTGCCAATCGCCAGTACACCGATAGTTTCACCTTTCACCAGCGGCACCACTGCTGCTGAGCCGACCTCAGGTGCATTATCAGTGAATAGGAAGCGGTTCTCGATCGGTTGTAACTGTCCACAGGTGGGGAAGTTACTCTTGATCAAAGGCTCGATCACTCCCGCTGTATCACGGGGCAGCACGCGTAAGTTATTCACATCTAGCGAGCGATCATTGAACAGCAACACGGCAATATGGTCACCCGCAAAGTCTTGGCAAAGGCTCTCTTCCAACGCCACCATCAGCTCATCAAGCGTTAGTGCATCCAACAATGACAGCACCATACGCTCCGTTTTTTGTAGCTGCATATCATTGTGACGGGCGATCTCGAGTAGGTCCGAGAGGTTGATCGTCAGCTGTTGGTTCCGGTCGCGCAGCATCGTGGCTTGGCGCTCAACCAAGGAGGTCGCAGGTCCGCTGTCGTGAGGTACATGCAGTACCTCTAACAACGTTTGATGATCATTAAAGAAGTCGGGATGGCTAGCGAGATAATCAGCAACCTGTTTGGCGCTGACTCCATTCGCGGGTTGCTGAGTATCACTCATAGGAAGATCTGTCCTTCAAATACTGTGGTTGCTGGACCGGTCATGATGACGGCGTCGTGCGCCTCGCCCGACCAGCTAATTTCAAGATCACCGCCCAACAGGTGTAGCGTGACCGTTTCGTCTAGTAGGCCACGCAAACGGCCTGCCACCATCGCAGCACACGCGCCGGTACCGCACGCTTTCGTTTCACCGACTCCGCGCTCAAAAACACGTAGCTTTGCTTCGCGGCGCGAGATCACTTCTAGGAAGCCGATATTCGCTTTAGCTGGGAAGCGTTCATGGGGCTCTAGCAATGCACCGAGTTTATCCACCGGTGCGTTATCCACATCATCAACCACGAGCACACCATGTGGGTTACCCATCGACACGGCCGTGATATCTAAGGTTTGATTATCCACATCGATGGGATAAGTCGCTGCAAACTGCTCCGCCACAAAAGGCACCTGAGCCGGTTCCAACACCGGCGCGCCCATATCAACCTCAACCATGCGCTGCTCACGCAGTTTCAATACCGCTTTGCCGTTGGCCGTTTCAACCGCGATCTCATCTTTGCTGCTGAGGCGCTTATCGCGGACAAAGCGGGCAAAACAGCGCGCGCCATTGCCGCAATTTTCAACTTCAGAGCCATCAGCATTAAAGATCCGGTAGCGAAAGTCCACATCGGGATCACTAGGCGGCTCAACTAACAGCATCTGGTCAAAACCCACACCAAAATTACGATCACCTAATTTCTTAACGATCTCTGGCGTGATTTTGATACGTTGCGTAACGAGGTCGATAACAACAAAGTCATTACCTAAGCCATGCATTTTGGTAAAGCGAACAAGCATGTAGCCCCCTTACTCAGCAGGCAGCAGCTTTTCGCCGCGCATCAAATCCTGATAGGTTTCGCGTGCACGCACCTCAAAAACCTGATTGTCATCAACCATGACCTCAGCTGCACGCAGGCGTGTATTGTAGTTGGATGCCATCACAAAGCCGTACGCACCCGCGGAGCATACTGCTAGCAAGTCACCGGCTTCGATATTGAGATCACGATCTTTACCAAGGAAATCGCCAGTCTCACATACTGGGCCAACAACATCATAGCTACGCGTCTCGCCCGCTTCGCGCACTGAGCAAGGGATGATCTCTTGATACGCGCTATACAGAGAGGGACGAATCAGGTCATTCATTGCACCGTCAACAATTGCGAAGCTCTTGCCTTCGTTGAGCTTCAAAAACTCAACCTGTGTCAGCATGACACCGGCATTAGCAGCAATTGAGCGGCCCGGCTCAAAGATCAGGCCAAGCTCGCGCCCAGACATCTTCTCAAGCACCGCTTCGATATAGCTTTGTGCCGATGGTGGTTGTTCATCGGTGTAGCACACACCCAAGCCACCGCCCATATCCAAATGGCGCAAGGCAATACCTTGCTCGGCAAGGCGATCCACCAATGCCAACAGGCGATCCAGTGCATCCATAAAGGGTGCAACTTCCGTTAGTTGGCTACCGATATGGCAGTCCATGCCCACCACATTGACGTGCTCCATCTGCGCCGCGCGCTGATAGATACGCTGCGCATCGGCAATAGCAATACCGAACTTGTTCTCTTTCAGGCCGGTCGAGATATAGGGATGCGTACCCGCATCAACATCTGGATTCACACGGAAAGAGATATCTGCAACACTGCCGTGCTCGCCAGCCACTTGATTCACACGCTCAAGCTCAGCTTCAGACTCAATGTTGAAGCAGTGAATACCCACATCAAGGGCACGGCGGATCTCGTGAGCTTGCTTACCCACGCCCGAGAACACCACTTTGCTTGGATCACCACCGGCACGCAGTACCCGCTCAAGCTCACCCAGCGATACAATATCGAACCCTGCACCTAGACGCGCCAGCACGTTCAAAACCGCTAAGTTGCTATTGGCTTTCACTGCATAGCAGATCAGCGCGTTGTGCCCTTCAAGGGCGGTCGCATAACTCAAATAGGCACGCTCTAGTGCATCGCGGGAGTATACATAAACCGGGGTGCCGAACTCGTCAGCGATACGCTCAAGCGCTACATCTTCGCAATGCAAACGGCCATTGCGGTACTCAAAACTGTCCATCTTTTGCCTCAAATACGAACTTATTGTGTTTGCTCTGTTTCGCTCTGCGTAGACTCATCAGGCAGATATAGGGGGCCTTTCTGGCCACAACCGGATACCAGCAACATACCTGCGCACAAAATCAACCAGCTCAATTTCACAATACAGTTCTCTAATCGGTGAATTATGCGCAAATTATACCCATGAAACCGGTCGGATGAGTACCACGTAAAACCTGATATACTCACACGCCTTCGTCCGCTAATGAAACTATGGGCCAAATTGATGACTGAAACAGAATTTAACAACCTAGTTGATGAGACACTCACCCAAATTGAAGAGTGCCTAGATGATGCCGAGACCGATCTCGACTACCTGATCAGCGGTGGAGTTTTAACCATCAAATGTGAAAACGGCTCGCAGATCATCTTCACACGTCAAACACCTGTGAAACAGCTGTGGTTAGCAACACGCGGGGGTGGTTTCCATTTTGACTATGTTGAAGGGGAGGGGTGGTTACGTGATAGTGATCAGGCACCTCTCAAAAAGATCTTTGGAGATGCCTTCACTGAACAAGCCGGAGAAACGCTCGACTTCGTGTTTTAAGCTAAGCGAGCAGCCGTGCACGAACCGCTTGCAATAGGCGGTTCAACGCGCCTTTTTGCGATTCAGCAAAGCAGCAGCCTGCATCACCCGCCGTTTCTCGTACATGCTCCTGCGCAAGCCAGCTTGCACTCTGAGCCACCGCCTCGGCCATATCGCTTGCACACACGGCACCGCCCGCATCCACCAAACCTTGGGTGATAGCGGCAAAGTTATGATGGTGAGGCCCAATCACAACGGGAACACGCATCAGAGCAGGCTCTAGAGGGTTATGGCCACCTACCGGCACAAAGCTTCCCCCCATCACCGCCACATCAGCAGCGCCACATAGCGTTAACATCTCACCCATGGTATCCGCGATATACACGCGATGATCGCGGCTAAACTCATCGCCACTCGAGCGCAGCACGGGTTGCTCGCCCAGCTCTTTAGCCATGCGCGTAACTTCGACAAAACGTTCAGGATGACGCGGAATAACCATCGCGATGGCATCTTCATGCTGCTGCCACAGCGGCTTCATCGCCTCCAGAAATTGTTTCTCTTCATTAGCGTGACTGCTCAATAACGCAACCACAGGGCGCCCGCCCAACGTAGCTTTTAGCTGGCGCGCAACACGGCGCTGTGCATCGGTAATATCAATATCGAATTTGATACTGCCGGATACAATGACTTTAGATGGCGCCATCCCCAAAGAGAGAAAGCGCTGTGCATCCGTTGGGTGCTGTGCCACTAGCAATGCGATATCGTTGAGCATCTGTTGGCTTAGACGGCCAAAGCGCGCATAGCCTTTTGCCGAGCGCTCCGATAGCCGCGCATTGGCGATCAACAGAGGGACGCCGCCATGCTTACAACCGGCGATCATATTGGGCCACAGTTCCGTTTCCACCACCATACAACCACGCGGCTGCACGCGCGCAAGGAATAACCGAATCACAAACGGCAGGTCGTATGGACAATAGAGATGCTGAACGCGATCACCAAAGAGGGCACGCACCCGGTCAGCACCTGTTGGTGTCATGCTGGTCATCACAATAGGAAGCTCTGGGTTTTCTTGCAGCAAACGCTCCACCAGTGGCGCTATCGCCATGGTTTCGCCCACAGATACCGCATGAACCCACAAAGGACGCCCTTCAATGCGCGGCACAAAACCAAAACGCTGCCACCAACGCGCTCGATAACCTTTTACCTTGGTACTTTTCCAAAACAAACGTACCAATAAAACCGGAATAAGTAGCGTAAAAATAACGCTGTAGATAAAACGCAGGACGTTAGCCATCCGACTCCTCATTTCGCTGCATGTTATACAAGCTGGCGTAGTGTTGTTTACGGTTGATCAACGCATCATGTGTGCCCTGCTCAACGATGTGACCTTGATCCATCACGACGATCAGGTCTGCATTCTCGATGGTCGAGAGACGATGAGCGATCACCAGCGTGGTACGATTTTGCATCACGGTGTTCAACGCCGCCTGAATATGGCGCTCAGATTCAGTATCGAGCGCCGATGTTGCTTCGTCCAAGATAAGAATCGGTGCATCTTTCAAGATGGCACGCGCAATGGCGATGCGCTGGCGCTGTCCGCCCGAGAGCAGCACGCCGCTCTCACCCACCTGAGTTTGCAAACCATCAGGCAAGCGCTCCGCAAACTCCATCACATGGGCGGCACGCGCTGCGGATTCGATCTCGGCAAGTGTCGCATTGGCTTGCGCTCCGTACGCGATATTCTCAGCAATGGTGCCGTTAAACAGCACCACATGCTGACTCACAATAGCGATCTGTTGGCGCAATGCCGCAAGACTGTAATCCTGTAGCGGCTGCCCATCGAGTAAAATTTCGCCTTGCCAGCCGTCATTAAAGCGCGGTATCAACCCTGCCACCGTGGATTTACCGCTACCGGAGCGCCCCACTAATGCGACCGTTTGCCCTTTGTGTAACTGGAGGGAGAAGTGCTGTAACGATGCCACCGACGCTTCTGGATACTGGTACGTCACATCCGAGAAACACAGCTCACCAGATACCTGCGTCGGCGCCAACGAGCCATGGTCTTGCTCAGCGGTTTGATCCATCGTGGTGAAAACGGCGTTCGCTGCTGCCAGCCCTTTCTGCATCGTCGCGTTAATCTCGGTCAGCATCCGCAGTGGTTTGGTGATCATGCCCGCAACGGTGATAAATGCTACAAACTCTCCGGTGGTCATACTTCCCATCACCGCAGGCGACATCGCGATATACATCAGCGTCGCTAGCGCCATCGCCACCAAAAACTGTACCACCGGCGTATTGATCGACTCAGCGACTACCAACTTCATGTACTGGCGACGGTTGAGATCACTGGCTTTATGGAAACGGTCACGCTCGAACTCGGTGCCGCCGTATACACGCACCACCTGATAGCCTTTGATCGACTCAGATGCAGCACTGGTAATATCTCCCACCGACTTCTGGATACGATGGCCAAGTTTGCGCATCCGCTTCGAGGCAACGCTAATAACCACGCCCAACAGTGGCGCCACCGCAATAAAGATCAGCGTGAGTTTCCAGTTGGTGTAAAAAAGGTAACCCAGTAGCGCCACCACCGTGAGGCCTTCGCGCAGGAACACTTTGACAGAGTCGGTGGCTGCCACAGTCACTTGTTCGATATTGAATGTCAGCTGTGCCAGCATCTCACCCGAGGTGTGGTGATGATAATAATCCGCGGGGAGCAGCAACATACGATCAAACAGTTGCGTACGCAGGTGGTGGATTACAAAGCGCGCAACATAGTTGATGCTGTAATTACCAAGGAACGAGCCAATACCGCGGCCCGCGTAGATGACCAGCACCGCCAGCGCCAGCCATAACCGTTGATCCAGCGCGCCCTCTTTAACGGCATCAATAACCGATTCTAACCACTTACCTGCTAGAAACTGCGTCGCACCATAGATCGCGAAGCCGACAAAAGAGACTAAAAAAGCCGGCCAATAGGCTGCAGAATAGGTCAGTAGCCGTTTGTAAACAGACCAACCTTGGCCCGCGTCGCTGTCATCGCTCGTCGGCTTCATGAATTGCTGTTTCCTTAAAAATGGTCAATTATACTCACTTTTGAGCCTGAGCTGATAATCTCAGCGCGATGCTCGACGTTAATGACGTGACTGTTATTCCCCTAGATGAGGCCCCAATGAGTTCCAATCAAGCCCCCGAGCCGAGTTTTTTAGCACCACGTTACTGGCCAACGTGGATGGGCATGGGGTTACTGAAGCTCATTTGTAAATTACCCTACAGCTGGCAGATCACGCTTGGGCGCTGGCTCGGCATAGTGATGTACCACCTATTCGCCAGCCGCCGTCACATTACGGATGTGAACTTACGTTTGTGCTTTCCAGAGCTATCGGATACCGAGCGCCAAGCATGGGTTAAACAAACCTTTATCCACAACGCGATAGGCCTCTTTGAGAGCAGTATGAGTTGGTGGGCGCCGGACAGCAAACTGGATATGCCGATCACCCTCAAAGGCGAGCAGCACCTGAAAGCAGCCCTAGCACAAGGGCGCGGAGTTATTCTGTTAGGTGGGCATTTTTCAACGCTTGACCTTGGTGGGCGTCTCTTCTCACGTTACTTCGAAGCCGACGTGATGTACCGCCAGCACAATAACCCTCTGATGGATAAAATGATCCGTGAGGGACGTGGGAACCACCTTGGCACCATTGAACGCGAGAACCTACGTCAGGTGCTACGTGCGCTGCGCAAGAACCGTGTGGTCTGGTATGCGCCGGATCAGGACTTTGGGCCAAAATACTCCGTTTATGCGCCATTTTTTGGCCAAGATGCCGCAACAATCACCGCCACGTCACGCTTGGTGAAGCTCAACAACTCACCTATTTTGATGTTCTCTCAGCACCGCAACCCAGATAATAAGGGCTATGAGTTGGAATTTTTTCCGATCATAGAGGACTTTCCAAGTGGAGATGAGATGGCTGATGCAAGCCGTATTAACGCCGAAATCGAACGGGCCATTCGTAAAGACCCTTGCCAATATATGTGGGTTCACCGCCGCTTTAAAACGCACCCAAAAGGCAAAAACTACCTCTACCGCAAAACCGACTAACCGTCTGCAGCAGATGGCTTAGCCAAGGCTTGGCTAAATGATGCGGCAAAGAGCAGCGCCACAAGTAGCCATACCGCTTGCCCCCAGTAGCTGCTGTAGATCGATATTCCGGTATTGAGCGGAAACAACACCCCAACCGCGCCGATAAAATAGGCGCCAGCCAGATAGTTACGAGCCGCAAGAATCGCTTTCAGGCGTTCAGCAAGCAGCGCAAATGCCACCAGCAAGCCAATCAGACCAATCAGACCCATATCGGTTAGCGCTTCCAGAACAATCTGGTGTGCGTGGAACGCCCCAGCAGGCTGGCCACGTTTGGTATCCGTATGAAGAAAGAAGTCACCCTGTTGCGCGTAACTCGGGTATGCGTAACGAAAACCGCGCACCCCCACACCGTTAATGGGGTTGTCTTGAATCATCCGTAGCGAGGTCGCCCAGAGCGTCAACCGGTAGGAGCTGGCCTCATCCCAAGCCGCGAATGAGCCCTCTGTCGATTTCAGCGAGTGCCCAATACGCTGCTGGACCGCATCATTTTGCACAACGAGCGCACCCGCCAACCCACAGACAAGGATCGAGCTAACCATTAAGGCTTTTGGCAACCTGAAGCGCCAGACATGCAGCATCACCACACCCGCCAGCACCATCCAAACCAGCGAGACCACCGCGCCACGATTGCCGCTAATAAAGTACGAGAGCACCAACACAGGGACCAAAAGATAAAGCGCAGCCAACCCAAATTGGCGCTGCGCCCACCACAGCAAAACCGTGGTGAATGGAATCATCATCCAACCAAACATAGGGTCTTCACCGAACACACTGCTGATGCGCCCTGGATCTGCGGAAGCTTGGCCGAAGATATCGACCCCCACCGCGAACTGAAACCACGCATCCGCCACCCAAAATAGCAAAATGATAGCTAACCACTTGGCAAGCTGCGCATGGCTCTCAGCACTGTTTAGGCGTGAAATAACGAATACACCGGCAAAGTAGAACCGCCACATGCTAATAACGGTTTTAGCCCCTTTCTCAAGATAAGTAGCGTCAAGTAGCGATATTGCGGCAGGTAGCCAGAAACAGAGAAAAAAGGCGCTAAAGATATGCAAACTGCTGCGCTGGCGAAGGCGCTCGCGGTTTGTTGCCAGGTCATAGATCCCTAGCAACGCCATAATAAGTGTCGGTAGTTCAAAGCTCACCCCAAACGGCTGAGCGAACACCGCCAACGCCACCAATACAACAGCGATATTCACAGCGCTATTTGGACTCCGTATCGCGGGCCACGTTTTGCTCGTAGAGCTTGGCTTCTTTTAGGAAGGCATAGAAAGCGTTCACCACACTTCCAATAAAGCCGCGCCGACCGTTTAAGTAGTTTCGCCTCAGTACGTAAGACTTAAAGAACATCACCGGAAACACCAACAACAGCTTCGCTAAACTGCTCGACTTACCCGCTTCGAACTTATCCAACGCTTTGCTGGTGGAATAGCGGTTGATCTTGTCCACCTTAACCGCGATCGAAAACTCACCATAATGGTTCACCGGCGCCTTCAACTTCGCGATGGGTCCATTAATCGTTAGGCTTTCGTGGTCGCGCTCGTGGCCATATTCGCCCAAGCTTTTGCGGAACAGACGTAGGTGGCGATTCTGCTTTGTTTTCGGGTGAATTTTGCGGCCGAGGAAATACTCCTGAAAAGGTAACGATGCCCCCACAAACTGATTCTGCGCCACCAGCGTTTGAATCTCTTCACGCAGTGCTGGCGTCAGCTCCTCATCCCCATCGAGATTAAGCACCCATTCGTGGGTACAGAGCTCTTTCGCAAACGCTTTTTGGCGCGCCATGCCCAGCCATGCCTGATGGTAAATACGGTCGGTATAGCGGCGTGCAATTTCGAGGGTTTTATCCGTGCTGCCACTATCAACAATCACAATTTCAGCAAAATCTTTAACGCTTTCCAGCGCGCGTGCGATATTTTTTTCTTCGTTTTGTACCACCAAAAATACACTGATCATACGCGATATCGCCCTTTAGCTAATGCGATGGCAAACTGCCAACGATTGGTACTACGCAGCACTGAAACGCGCTTAATGCGATGGTAGTCTGTCAGTGGCTCAATCCCCTTTTTAACGGTCACAGCGGAGGTAAACCCAGCCCTCTTCACCTGCTCGACATTCGCATCGTTAAAGCGACCATACGGGTAAGCAAAGGCATCACATGGCTTTTTCAGCAGCGCTTCAACCCAACGCTTAGATGCCAAAATTTCAGCCTCTGCTTGCTCTAAAGGGGTCTGGCTGACATTAATATGGGTCATGGTGTGGGCGCCAAACTCCACCAGACCAGAAGCATCCATTTCACGTATTTCATCTGCGCTAAGTTTCTCGATCTGCTCCATCTCTGGCGCAAGATAGATTGTTGCCTTCGCACCCTTAGCTTTCAAAATAGGAAACATCACCTGATAGTTATCGCGAAAACCATCATCGAAGGTTAGCGCAACGCGCTTGTGCGCGGCCTCAGGCACGGCTATCAACTCACTGACTGTACAAAACTGATAGCCCTTACCGATCAGGTAATCGATCTGCTCAGCAAAGCGCTGCGGTGTTACCACAAGCTCCGCAGGCGTATCGCCAGGCTGCTCCTGCACGCTGTGATACATCAGCACCCGCGGCGCCAGCGCATCCACAGAAGGGCGCCACCAGTTGTAATGGGCCGACAGGTAAAGGCCAACCAAAAACAGAATAATAAGAAGTAGATAGATCATGCGCCGATATTACCCGCTAAGGCAGCTTGGTAAAACTCTTGATACTGATGGGCGATGCGTGGCCACGTAAAGGTCTCAGCATTGGCATCGGCAAACTGGCGAAACGCAGCACGATAGTCCGCGTGATGAGTGATCATATCTGTCAGTTTTTCGACCAACGCACCCTCGCAGATCAAAAACTTCGCCGGCAGTATCTCGGGCGCTGCACCCACCTCAGTCGATAACAACACATTGCCATAAAAAAGCGCTTCAGCCATGACGAGGCTGTAACCCTCGCTGCGTGATGCGATCACCACAGCGTGCGCTTGTGTCATACGCCGTGGCACATCGTTTTGCTGCCCCAATAACTGTACGCGCTCCCCAAGCGATAGCTGATCAACCAGTGCCGCAAGCGCCTGCCGCTGCGGCCCATCCCCGACCACATCAAGACTTACGTGCTCCGGCAGATGGGACATCGCCTCAATTAATTGATCAAAACGCTTTATGGGATCTAACCGCCCAACCGCCAGCAGTCGAACCTGCTCACTGAGTATTCGCGGCCGCAGCGCTGGATCAATATGAGTACCGTTAAAGATCACCCGTGCAGGCTGAGTAATGGACTGCTGGACCTTACCCGATACGGCAGTGACGTAGGGTAAGCGGTTAAAAACCCTGCCCTTACGGGAGTTGTGCTTGGTTGCGACCTGCGTAAAACGCACCACACGACCCAATCGCGCAATAATCTTTGATGCTTTCGCGCCATGGCTGTGCACAACGTCCGGTTGCAACTGGGCAATGGTTTGGCGCAGTTTGAAGTAGAGCCGCGGATTATAAGCTGACTCACTGGCCGGCAGGCGCACAACAGCTACCTGATCCGACAGCCGTGCTAACCATCGACTGCCAGTAAACGCAGCAACCGTTACCGATACCCCTTGCCGCGCCAACTCATTACTGAGATCTGCCACCACTTTCTCCGCGCCGCCATCTAGGCTAGACGCTAAGAACATCAGTATCTTCATGTCACGAGTTCCTTGTAGAGTGCGAGTGTGCTTTGCAGCATCTCAGCTTTGAGAAAGTGTTGATTAGGTTTTGGCGCTACCGGTGTATCGAGCAGCGCGGTCACGTTGGCTTCGAGCGCATCCAGATCGCTCAACGGAGACAAACCCTGCGGATATAACGCACGCAGAATTTCACCAACGCCACCATGATCATAGCCAACCACCGGCACACCTTGAGTGAGCGCTTCCGCGACGGTGCGGCCGAACGCTTCAGGCTTGGTCGATAGCGAGAGCACCACATCAGTGCAGCTGTAGAGTTCCCGAATATCAGCACGTGCTCCGGTAAAAAATAGCACCTCTTCAAGCCCTTTATCTGCCACAAGCTGGCGCAGCTCTTGGGCATAGGCTTGCCGTTTTGGATCCTCTCCACCCACAATAAGCCCAGCCACGGGCTCACCTTTATCACGCAGCCGTACGATAAGCTCAATAAAATCATGATGCCCTTTTAAGCGCGTTAAACGCCCCGGTAACATCAATACTTTACGGCCTGCTAACTGCGGAAAGTCCTGATGGTATTGCGCCAGCCAACTCTCGCTGGGTTGGTATTGATAGGGAAAGTCAGCAGGGTCGACACCTCGGAAAATCCGCGTGATCTTCTGGTCCGGTGTTTGGGGGTAGCTCGTGCGAATATAGTCTGCAATGGTGTCAGAAACGGCAATGACACGCTCGCCGCGGGTCATGATTGCGCTATATGCCGAAACTGAGTACAGCCCATGCACTGTGGTCACTAAATGGGGGCGGCTTCCAGATGGCAGCCCACGCCACGCAAGCCACATCACCCAAGCAGGCATACGCGAGCGTAGATGCAAAATATCCGGTTGCTCTTTCTGCAGCCAACGGCGTACCGCCCAGATATGCCGAAAAGTCAGTAATGATTTACGCCCCAAATCCCAGCGATAGTGGCGGCTTCCTGCGGCTTCCAGCGGCGCCACGAGCCGCCCGCCTGCAGAGACAACAACCGATTCGTGACCCGCGGCCACAAGTGCTTGTGCCACCTCCAGCGTCCCTTTCTCGACACCACCGCCATCAAGGTCGGGAAGGACTTGTACCACTTTCATAGCCAGCCCTTTTTCATAATCCAAGCGGCTGCGCGATCGGCTTCTGCCAAGGGAGCATCGGTGGATCGCTGGCGCTGCGTTAATGTCATCACGCGCATTGAAGCCTTCAAGCGCGCCAGTCCGCGTGTTACACGCGAACCTCCAGATTTGATTGGCAACTCGAATACGCCCGTTTCACAACCGGCACTCAGCGCTTCATACACCATCGAGATACTATCTTCGGTTACCCAACACGCACTGGCACTGGCTAATTGTTCAGGCAGCCAGTGCCGCGAGGTATTTTCAAACGGCATCACACACAGCTGCGGATAATCTGCTGCGCGCTGTAAAAAACTCTCGGGCGTGCGCCGCGATGTGGTCAGCAACCACTGCTGTGTGGTGTCCTCTAATAAACTATCAATCTGCTGCCAGATATGGTCATCACTCCAGTCAAAGTGCTTCGATGGCCCACCCACAAGTATCAAGCCTTGATCAACCTGCTTGGTGCCCGGTTGCATCCGGTTTAAGGCGCCCAATGTAGCTAACGTGTTGGGTAGCTCCGGCGGCTGATCATGCTCTGGGATAATAGCGGCACTAAACCAAGCGCTCGGTAGCGAAGGGCGCATCAATACCACCGCTTTGCAACCCACTATCCATTGCAGCGCCAGTAAAGATAGATGCGTGCGGCGCCCCGTGCCCACCACCAGCTTTACATGGCTGAATGCGTGCTGTTTACCGGTAACTCGGGCCGCGATAAGGGCAAAGATAGCGCGCCAACTCAAGATCGTATGCTCAGTGCACGAAAGCTGTGGCGCAGCGCGGCGCAATGCATCCACCAAGCCAAGCGACTGATTCACATGTCCGGGCTTACCATCGCTGATGATGCAAATATCTGACACAAGGGATTCCAAAGCTGAGTGAAAAGCAAAATATCAAGCGTTTCATCATACTAGAGTATGGCGAAACTCCCAATTACCAAACGCTTTCAGGCGGTTTGCGCATTCCCTTTTACCGCCCCACTGTATTACAATCTGAGCCATATCCCGAGTCGCCAACACGTGTTATACGGACCCTGTTCCACCCACTCTGCTTATTGGTTGACTCACCTAACTGTTAGTTTTTTGAGGTAACCCGCATGGCAGCATTTGGTACTGTTTTTATGCCAGAGATGTCGATCTCTTGGTTTGACGGCGAAGGTTGGAGCACAGCTGAGCGCGTCGCAAGCGACAGCATCCAGCTTCACCCCGGAGCGCATGTTCTTCACTACTCCAGCACCTGCTTCGAGGGCTTAAAAGCTTTCCGCCATCAAGACGGTTCCATCAAAATTTTCCGTATGGATCGTAATATTGCCCGCTTTGCTCAAAGTAGCGAGCTGCTATCGTTGCCTGCGATCGATCCGGCACAAACTGAAGCGATGATCCTTGATATCGTCAAGCACTTCGCCGCTGATGTACCTGAGCCACCGGGTTCTATGTATATCCGCCCAACGCACTTCGGTACGGAGCCTGCCATCGGTAAAGCAGCTGCGCCATCGCTAACCTCGTGCCAATACATTTTGCTCTCTCCTGTCGGGGATTACTTCTCTGGTGGCGACACCACCTTGCGCCTGCTGCTAGACGATACCGGCATGCGCTGTGCACCACACATGGGAATGATCAAAAGCGGTGGTAACTACGCCAGCGCGTTGAACCCTATTTTAAAGGCGAAGAAAGAGCTACAGGCTGATCAAGTACTGTTCTGCCCAGGCGGTGATGTGCAAGAAACAGGCGCAGCGAACTTCCTACTGATCGACGGCGACGAAGTGATCACCAAAGCACTCGATGAGAGCTTCCTGCACGGCGTGACGCGTGACTCAATCCTGACGATCGCAAAAGATTTAGGTATGAAGGTGTCTGAACGCCAGCTCACAGTAGACGAACTACTCGAGCGCGCTGCTAAACCGGGCTGTGAAGCAGCACTATCCGGCACAGCTGCGGTATTAACACCGGTGGGTACATTGATCCACAAAGGCCAAGAATACAAAGTCGGCAACGGCGGTGTGGGTGAAACCACAGTGAAACTGCGCCAAGCTTTGAATGCGATTCAGTGGGGCCAAGCTGAAGATAAGCACGGCTGGCTTACATCGATCTAAGCATCTTTGATCGCAAAAAAAACCACCTCTATGCAGGTGGTTTTTTATTTCAGCGTTGCGCCTTAATGGCTCGTTTGCATCACGCGTTGCCAGATCGTTCTAACTTGGTCGCGCAGCTCGCGCATCTCCGCTTCTTTGATCACACTTGACTGCTCTTGCAACGACAATCGATGGCCAGTCGCACGATACGCCTTATAGGCTTCACGCAGCTGCTCCGCTTCTGCTGCGCTCAGTAACCCCTCCCCTTCACAGGCATCCAAAATACGAATGTTATCCGAGTAGCGATACAAACTTGGGTAGCTGATGGCATGAGCCAACACTTGGTACTGCACTAAGAACTCAATGTCTACGATACCGCCTTGATCCTGTTTCAAATGGAACAAGCCCTCAGACTGAGCCTCATGCTCCGATGTCCCTAGATGCTCACGCATTTTTTCGCGCATCTCAACCACCGCTTGTTGCAGCGCTGGCAGTTCCCGTGTTTTCGCTAACACACGTGCACGCACGGCCTCAAAGTCCTCAGCCAACTGGCTTGGACCTGCCACAACGCGTGCTCTTACCAACGCTTGATGCTCCCATGTCCAAGCTTCCTTATGCTGATATTCTTCAAAGGCACTCAACGATGACACCAACAACCCCGAGTTACCGGAAGGCCGCAGGCGCATATCTACCTCATAAAGCTGACCGCCGGCGGTAAAGGTGTTCAGAATATGGATGATGCGTTGCCCTAAGCGGGTGAAGAACACTGAGTTGGCGATGGACTTTTCACCGTCGGTAAAGAGGTTCGGGTCGCAGTCGTGGATAAAGACCAGATCCAGATCCGAGCCATAAGACAGCTCAATGCCACCGAGCTTGCCGTAGCCAACAACAATAAAATCCAGCTCGCTGGGAGTACCTGCGCTTTTGAGCGGGCGGCCATGCTTTTCAACCATCAAGCCCCAAGCGATCTCCAAAACGCTTTTCAGAATCGCCTCCGCCAGCCATGTGAGGTAATCACTCACCTTCATCAGCGGCAGTACACCGGTAATGTCTGAGGCCGCAACCCGCAGCATATGGGCGCTTTTGAAGTAACGCAGCGCCTCCATCAGTTGCTCAGTATCCTCTTGTGGAATCCTCAGCAACTGCTGACGCAGCTCCGCTTCAAGCTGGGCTTTGTCCGGCGGTGTGTAGAGGGTGCGTGGGTCAATCAGCTCATCGAGCAGCACTGGCTTTTTCGCCAACTGATCAGCAAACCACACCGATGACGAACATAGCTTGATAAGTTGCTGAATCGCAGCGGGATTCTCCGCGAGCAACACCAGATATGCCGAGCGGCGCAACACCGCTTGCACCAGCGTTAAGACGCGGCTCAAGGTTTCGGTGGCGTTATCCACCGCAGAGATCTGTTCAAGTAGCTGCGGTAACACCGCTTTTAAGCGCTCAAGACCGGTTTGCTGCAGCATCTGTACTGTGCGCGAGTGCTTCAGATCGTTAATCAGCTTAAACGCGCGTGCTGGGTCATCGAAGCCTTGCTCCGCCATCACCGCAGCGCCCTCTTCGTCGGATAGCTCATCGGTCCAGACGGTTAGCCAGTTATTGGTACTCGCCTCATCACCGGTGCTTTCTTCAGCCGGCGCAATGACATCCGCAAAGTGGCGACGCACAGCGTCACGCTGCGCGTCTAATTCATTTACAAAGGCCTGCCAATCAGAAAAGCCCATCACAAATGCCAGCCGTGCTCGGCCAAGTTCATCCTGCGGTAGCTCCTGAGTTTGCTTATCAGCGAGCGCTTGAATGGCGTGTTCGGTGTTACGCAAAAAGGTGTATGCATCCAACAGTTCGGTGACTGCATGTTCGGGCATACCCACCGTTTCAGGTAGGAGCGGAAGAATATTGCGCAACTCACGCTGCTGCAGCCGCAGATCACGTCCGCCGCGGATTAGCTGAAAAGCTTGTGCGATAAACTCCACCTCACGAATACCGCCAGAGCCGAGTTTGACGTTGTCTTCCAGACCTTTGCGGCGCACTTCGCGGTTGATCATCTCTTTCATATCGCGCAGTGACTCAAACGCGCTGAAATCGATATATTTGCGATACACAAACGGGCGTAGCTCTTTGAGCAGTTCAGCCCCTTTCTCTTGATCACCAGCGACAATACGCGCTTTGATCATGGCGTAGCGTTCCCAGTCACGGCCTTGATCTTGATAGTAGTGCTCCATCGCCGCAAAGCTGATCGCTAAGGGGCTTGCAGAGCCAAACGGGCGTAATCGCATATCCACGCGGAAGACGAATCCCTCGCCATTGAGAGTATCGAGTGTTTGAATCAGCTTTTGTCCAAGGCGGATGAAAAAGTCTTGGTTAGCCAGACACTTTCGCCCGCCCACTGTCTCGCCATTTTCAGGGAAGCAGAACATCAAATCGATATCGGAGGAGAGGTTCAACTCATTGGCACCGAGCTTGCCCATCCCGATCACAACCATCCGCTGCGGTTGGCGCTCGCCCTGTTCATCAGCAGGCCCGTGCGGTGTACCAAAGCGCTCACAATGGAACCGATAGAGATGCTCCAGTGTGACATCGATAAACGCGTCAGCCATCCAACTCAGCTCTTGAGTGGTACTTGCCATATCAGCACGCCGCGTGAGATCGCGCCAGATCAAACGGATCTGCTCTTGCTGACGCAAGCGGCGCAGCACCGGCATCAGCGCTTCAGCACTGCTGAGCGTTTGGGTGGCATCTTGGATAAGCGCCCGATACGTTGCGGCCGTGTAGGGTTCGGTTAACGCGTTTCGAGCCGTGAGTTCGGTGAGAAACTCCGGGCGACGTTGCAGTTGCTCGGTCACAAAGTCACTGCCAATCAAAACCTGATACAGCTCGGGTAGCAGCGCATCATCGAGCGCCGCCGCGATCAGCTCATGGTGGTCTTCCAAGCGCGTTAGCTGTTGTTTGAGAAGGTCATGCAGTTCAGCAGGAAATTGGCTGTAATCGGGCTGCAACATTTAAGACTCCATCCGCTCAATCGATTTTGTCTCAGCTTATCAAAGGTTGCCGCCCGTGGGGATGATCTTTATCAGCCGTTGCGAGCACAATCGAAAAGCCGATAGCCACGCTGAGCTTTGCTTATATCGCTGGGCACCAAGGAGGGGATCTGCTGTTGCAACTGCTGGGCAAAACTGTTGATGGCTGCTTCAGCACCGCGCTTGAGTTCAATCTCCACTTCGCAAATGGGCTCTTGGTAGCGCTGCTCAGTGTCTGGGTCCTCAAACACAACACAGCCTTGATCGATCACCACCTCTAACTCACTTCCTTGCCACTGAATATCCCAAAGGGTGCGCGTAAAATCAGTACTGAAAATAGCAAGTAGCTGATCTTGTAGTTGGGTTTTATCTAACGCCTCAGGCCACTCCACTTCAGTGAGCTTTTGCAGGTCCAACTGTGGTGTTGCCAGTGCCCACTCCCATTCTTGACGCTGGTGCAGTCCGTTGATGCTGCGCCCTTGGGTTTTGAAGGTTTGGATAAAAGCCTCACCATCACGGCGAATCCGCAACGCGACCTTGGCACCACTTAATGTAAGCGAAGGGGTGTCGTAGTACTGGTTTTGCAGCATTTTATGCTCGCCTGCGGTTCCTGCCATATCGCTCAACTCGCTTTTTAGTCTTTCGATATCCTCTTCAGGAACCAGCATTTTCAATTCAGTTTCAGTCGCCACACGCTTCCCCAACGTCAAAAAGTGGCTCAAAAGCCATATGATTTACAATGTATATCGCTCTCATTTACGCATCATATACAGTCGCGATTTATTACATTTTTATTACAACAAAACAGACTGATTCGACGCAACAAATGACACTTTTTTTACCTTTTCATGTCATTTTCGCTACAAATAAATGACACCGGCTTTTATACTTGCGCCCGAAAAAATTTCAATTAGGCCCAAGGTTATGGTTACCAATAATCCTATTTTGCAAATGTTCGCCCGCTCACCTTTCAAACCGATGCAAGAGCATATTGCGAAAGCAAATACTTGCGCTCGTGAGCTACTGCCATTCTTCGAAGCAGTTATCGCTGATGACTGGACAAAAGCCAAGGACATTCAGCACCGCATCGCGGTTTTGGAAGGCGAAGCAGACGCACTGAAAAAGGATGTTCGTCAAAACTTGCCCAACAGCGTGTTCCTACCGGTACCACGTTCGGACCTTTTAGAACTATTGCGCATGCAAGACAAGATAGCGAATCGCGCAAAAGATATTTCCGGCATCATGCTAGGCCGCGAAATGCCGATTCCAGAGCCTATCCAACCGCAGATGCTCGCTTTTGTTCGCTCTGCTCTTGCCACCTCTGAGCAAGCCCTCAAATCCCTCAATGAACTGGATGAGCTGGTGGGTACTGGCTTCCGCGGTCGTGAGGTCGAGATTGTTGAAAATATGATCATTGAGCTGGACGAGCTTGAGCACAAGAACGATGAGCTTGAGCGCGAGATCCGCTCCCAACTGTTTGAAATTGAGCGCCAATTGCACCCGATTGATGCCATGTTCTTGTACAAGGTAATCAACTGGATCGGCGACCTTGCCGACCGCGCTCAACAAGTCGGCAGCCGTCTACAGCTGTTGCTAGCTCGCTAAATTTCTAACTTACGAAAGGCATAATCATGAGTATTATTGCGCAGTACGGCGATATTATCGTTATTTTGGCCTGTATCTTTGGCTTTTTCATGGCTTGGGGTGTTGGTGCAAACGATGTGGCAAACGCCATGGGCACCTCCGTCGGCTCCAAAGCCCTGACCCTTAAACAAGCGATCATGATCGCGATTCTCTTCGAGTTTGCCGGTGCCTATCTAGCGGGTGGGGCGGTTACCTCGACGATCCGTAAAGGGATTATCGATCCCGGCATTTTGTCAGGCAATCCAGAACTACTGGTGTTCGGCATGATGTCAGCCTTGTTGGCAGCGGGTATTTGGCTCTTGGTCGCTACACACTTTGGCTGGCCAGTATCGACAACGCACTCGATCGTCGGTGCTATCGTCGGCTTCGCAGCAGTTGGTATATCAGTCGATGCGGTTAACTGGGGTAAGGTATCTAAGATTGTTGCGAGCTGGGTGGTCTCGCCGGTCACGGCAGGCTTTATAGCCTTCTTCCTCTTCCGAAGCGTCCAACGCTTGATTTTGGACACGGCTAACCCATTCGAAAACGCGAAGCGCTACGTACCAATGTACATCTTCTTGGTAGGTTTCATTGTTTCCATGGTGACCTTCACCAAGGGTTTGAAGCATATCGGTCTTGATCTGTCATGGGGCATGAGCGCTCTGATCTCTGTTGGCGTGGCGGCGCTTACAATGATGCTGGGTATTGCGATGCTCAAGAAAGTGAAAGCCGACCCAGAAGCCGATAAAGATTACCACTTCGCCAGCGTTGAGAAAGTATTTGGCGTCCTGATGATGTTCACCGCATGTGCCATGGCATTTGCGCACGGCTCAAACGATGTGGCGAACGCGGTTGGTCCATTAGCAGCGATTGTCGGTGTGGTTAACTCTGGGGGTGAAGTTGTACAGAAATCGGTAATGCCAGCATGGATTCTGCTGCTAGGTGGTGCAGGTATCGTGGCTGGCCTCGTTATGTATGGCCACAAGGTTATCGCAACGGTGGGTAACAACATTACTGAGCTAACACCGAGCCGTGGTTTCGCCGCGACATTGGCAGCAGCCACAACAGTGGTCGTGGCCTCAGGAACAGGCTTACCCATTTCGACAACACACACGCTTGTGGGTGCAGTTTTGGGTGTTGGTATTGCTCGCGGTTTAGCAGCATTAAACCTACGTGTTGTCGGTACGATCTTCGCTTCTTGGATCGTTACACTACCAGCAGGCGCGATTCTGGCGATCATGTTCTTCTTTATGTTTAAAGGCATGTTCACCTAACCTCGACCTCTCCCTCGAAAGCCTGCACAATAGTGATGAATAACTAACGTGCAGGTTTTCGCTTATGCAAACGCCCACCTTATTAGAGATGATGACTCGCCTTATCGGTGAGCCTTCCGTTAGTTGCACCCTGCCCGAATGGGACCAAAGCAATCTCGGTGTTATTGAGCTGCTGGCAAGTTGGTTAGAACCGTTAGGCTTCCAGTGCGAGGTACTCCCGGTACCTGACTATCCGGGTAAAGCCAATCTGGTTGCCACACGCGGCAGCGGCGATGGCGGCCTCGTATTAGCCGGCCATACCGATACCGTCCCCTTCAACGCTGAACTTTGGCAGAGTGATCCATTCACGCTGACCGAGCGCGATCAGCGCTTCTACGGCTTGGGTAGCTGCGATATGAAAGCGTTTTTCGCCCTTGCGATCGAAGCTATTAAAGCCCTCGACACCCGCGATCTCAACGCACCGCTCATCATCTTGGCAACCGCCGATGAAGAAAGCTCAATGTCAGGTGCTCGGGCGCTGGCAAACAGTGGCTATCCGCGCGCTCGGTATGCTGTGGTCGGAGAACCCACTAGCCTGACACCCGTGCGGATGCATAAAGGCATCATGATGGAATCGCTGCGCATCAAAGGCCGTGCCGGGCACTCGTCGAATCCTGCTCTCGGTGCAAGCGCGCTCGATGCCATGCATAGTGCGCTTGGAACGCTACTCTCATTTCGCCAAGAGCTACAAGAGAATCATCAGAACAGCGCGTTCGATGTTTCCGTACCGACGCTCAACCTCGGTTGTGTGCATGGCGGAGATAACCCAAACCGAATTTGTGGCCAGTGCGATCTAGAGTATGATTTACGCCCGCTACCGGGCATGAATATTGCCAACCTGCGCGAAGAGGTTGATAAGCGCCTCGCGCCTATCGCGGATCAGTTCGGTGTTGAATTAACGCACGAGCCGCTATTTCCCGGCGTCCCCTCCTTCGAGACGGCAAAAACCGCTGATTTAGTGGCCACGGCAGAACGATTAACCGGCCAAGCATCGAAGGCCGTGGCGTTTGCAACCGAAGCGCCGTTTTTACAATCGCTAGGCATGGAGACGATTGTGCTGGGCCCTGGCAGTATCGACCAAGCCCACCAGCCGGACGAGTATCTCGCCTTTGATCAGATACAACCGACCATTGACCTACTCCAGCAGCTAATCCAACGTTACTGCCTAGCGCCGCACAAGGAGAGTTCCTAAGTGTCTGACTCGAGTACAGACTATGTTGGATGGTTCCGTCACTCATCCCCCTACATCAACGCACATCGGGGCAAAACCTTTGTAGTGATGTTAGGCGGTGAAGCGATCGACCACGCCAATTTCGAAAATATTATTCACGATATCGCACTGCTGAACAGCCTTGGCGTACGACTCGTATTGATTCATGGTGCACGCCCACAAATCCAAGAACGCTTGGACGAGAAAGGGGTTGATTCGCAACTGCACCACCACCTCCGCGTCACCGATAGCGAGACACTCGCCTCGGTTATCGAGGCGATTGGCGTGTTGCGCACGAAGATTGAATCAAAACTCTCAATGGGGCTGATCAACACACCGATGCACGGTGCCGAGCTGCGCGTTTCATCAGGTAATTACGTCAAAGGACGCCCATTGGGTGTGCAAGATGGAGTCGATCTCTGCCACACCGGTGAAGTACGCAAAATCGACCATAACGGTATTCGCCAGCAACTTGACCTTGGCAATATCGTACTGCTCTCGAATCTTGGTTACTCCACCACAGGCGAGATTTTCAACTTACCGGTGGAAGAGGTTGCATCGCAAACCGCTATCGCTTTGCAAGCTGACAAACTCATTCTGTTTGGTGCACAGAGCGGTATTATCGACAGCCAAGGCAGCACCCGTAGCGAGTTGCTGGTGCGCACGGCAGAGCGCTTCCTCAACCAATATCTTGCGCAGCTCGACGATCCAACGCAGAGCCATACCGAACTCGCACGCCTGCTATTAATGGCCACACAAGCTTGCTCAGGTGGGGTTCCCCGCAGCCACTTAATCAGCTATCAGGATGATGGCGCGTTGCTAGCCGAACTGTTTACTCGCGATGGTTCAGGCACCATGGTTGTGCAGGAGTCCTACGAGAAAGTGCGCGAGGCAGAAGGTAGCGATATCAACGGCATTATCGAGCTGATCAAACCGTTAGAGGAGCGCGGGGCCTTGGTGCGCCGCTCACGTGAACTGCTTGAGGCTGAAATTGATAACTTCTTTGTGGTTGAGCGCGATAGCGTTGTGATTGGCTGTGCTGCGCTCTATCCATTTCAGGAAGAGCGCGCAGCTGAGTTGGCATGTGTAGCGATATCGCCCGAGTACCGTGGAGGCGACCGTGGCGAACTGCTGCTTGGCGCTATCGAAGCTCGGGCACGCGAGATGGGACTCTCATCTCTGTTTGTACTCACCACGCGCACCGCGCATTGGTTTATTGAGCACGGTTTTACCGAAACCTCACTGGAGCAGCTACCGGGAGAAAAGCAGGCGCGCTATAACTTCCAACGTAACTCGAAAGTGTTCAGTAAACCACTTTAGCCCAGCGGGAATGTGATGCGGAAACTCGCTCCCCCGAGCGAGGATTCGCCCACCTCTAACTGGCCGTTATAACTGCTCAAGATATCCACAGCAACGGTCAAACCGATACCTTGTCCGGGAGCCGCTGATGTATCGACACGCGCTCCCCGCTCAAGAATCACCTGACGCATCTCGGGTGAAACACCGAGGCCATCGTCCTCGATATCAAGCTGAATTGCATCTTGGCTAGTCGCCAGCGTGACACTGACATGAGAGTGGCCATACTTGAAGGCGTTCTCAAGCATATTGCCTAGCAGCTCCATTAGATCGCGCTCGTCTGCGGCATAAGCCGCCGATTCATCTAGGTCCAGATCAAGGCGCACACCTTTTTCACGATAGACCTTCTCAAGCGCAGAGGTGATCCGCTTGATCATCGGCGCAATGGCTGTTGTTGACTGCGCCATGCTCTTACTTTGGCTACGTACAGCACGCGCTAACTGATATTGCACAATTTGATCCATGCGGCGGACCTGCTCATCCACCACCGAGCGATAACCCTCTGGCGGCAGCTGTTCATTACCCGCTCCACGAATAACGGCGAGTGGGGTTTTCAAGCTGTGCGCCAAATCACCCAACGTATTGCGATAGCGCTCGCGCTGCTTGCGCTCCACATGCAGTAAGTGGTTCAAGCTATCTGTTACGCCCTGTACCTCTTTCGGATATTCACCCGCCAAACGCGTGGCGTAACCGCGCTCAATATTGACGAGATCATCCACCATCGCTTGCAAAGGACTTAACGCCCAGCGTGTAATCACTGCCTGAATGACCAGCGAGAGCAGAATAACCGCTACCAACCACCCCCATAACTGCAACTTGTATGCAGTCATGGCAGACTTCAGCTCTGAATCAGGTTGCACGATAGTAAAGAGATAACGTCCGGCAGCCCCCTTACCGCGCCACTGAACGGGATATTGATATATAAATAGCGCTTCGTTTTGCCAATGCTCAAAGCGCACTTGATCAACCTCCAGCGGTCGATCAGCCAACGCATAGGATAAACCGTCACCGTAGGGCCGCGCTGCTGAACTCGACCACTGCAGCTCACCTTGGTAATCATGGATATATATCGGTAGCTGCTCACCCACACCGGCACTAAGCGAAACTGCGGCCAAACGCCCTTTGTCATTTTCAGCTGTTGCGTTAATGACCAGATAGACTTTAAGCCGCATACGCTCTTCTAAAGAGAGCTCGAGGTTGTCATAGAACGAGTTTTGCAGAGCAACACCTGCTACCCCCACCATCAGGGGTAGCAAGATAAAGGAAGCTACGAGGAGTCGCGCCTTGAGAGAGGTGGGCAGCCTGCAAAGCGCCGCTTTCATTAGCAAAGCTTTAGGAAGCAGGCAGATCGAAGCGGTAGCCTAAGCCCCGAACAGTGGTTATCGGCTGTAGCTGTTGATCAGGGTCCAGCTTTTGGCGCAAACGACGAATAAACACTTCAAGGACGTTACTGTCGCGGTCAAAGTCTTGATGGTACAGGTGTTCTGTTAATTCAGCTTTGGAAACCGTCTTACCTGCGTTCAGCATCAAATACTCAAGAGTACGATACTCGTAGCTGGTTAACTTAACAGGGCGCGACTCGAACGAGACAACGCGGCCTGTTGTATCCAAGCTGAGCGGCCCAAAGTTCAGTACCGGCTTGGCATGTCCTGCCGCACGGCGCAATAGCGCGTTCAGGCGCGCGGAGAGCTCTTCCATATGGAACGGCTTCACGAGGAAGTCATCTGCGCCCGCTTCAAGGCCTTCCACTTTGTCTTGCCAATCGCTGCGCGCAGTTAGGATCAACACAGGAAAATTACGCTTGTTTGCTCGCCACTCTCGAATTAACTCAACACCGGATAGTGATGGCAAACCTAAATCCACAATGGCTAGGTCGTATGCAAATTCTGATCCCAGATAAAGCGCTTCTTGCCCATCTGCAGTCTCTTCTACTGTATAGCCTCGCGACTCAAGGCCAGTTACTAGCTGACGACGCAGATCTGCATCATCCTCTACGACTAAAAGCTTCATCCTGCTCTCCTATTTCCTATCATCAGACCCATACTTGTCTGATCGATATCAGGTCATACGCTGACGGTTAAGTACCCAGCGTGACGCTGATTCCTCTGACATTGTGAACCAAACACGTCCATATTGACTAACAAGCCACCTTGGCTGTATTTGCTATCGCGTCCTGAATTAAAGACGTTAATAGATCATATCGTAGCAACTGCGTCAGGAAGGGGATAGACAAACTTCTCTTCTTAACTACGGACCTGATAAATAGCGCGCTAAGACTGACAAGATGCGGGTTAATAAAAGGTTAACAAACGCCTATTGGGAGGGTAAAAATGTCCGCCATAGAAGACATTAACTGCTAATAAACGTAGGGCAAAGAGGAAAGGTGGTGGCTTTCAAAGACACCACCTTCGCGAATTACTCGCAGCGGCGGCAGGTAGATACGTTGAGCACTTTATAAAGCGGGCACCAACCAAATAGCGCTATCAAAACCACTGGCACACCAATCCAGCCCCAAGGGGTTTGTGGGCCAACAAACACTAGAGCGATAAGCACCAAGCCTACTACTACACGAATGATTTTATCGACAGTACCGATATTCTTTTCCATGGTTCAACTCCTTCTGGAAGAATTCAGCACTTAGTATCCATCTGGTGCCTCACATTCTCAGTGACTCAAGTCACACGGCATTTTTACTTTTTTTATGTGCTGCCACCAAGGCGTGATAATCAAGAATAACCACCTGACCACGCGCCAACGCAACAACCCCTTTCTTTTCGAGAGTTTTGAGCTGGCGAGAGATTACCTCACGCGCAGAGCCCAACGCATCAGCTATCTGTTGATGCGACATACTGATCACCAATCCGTGGCGACACTCACCCAGTAGAAACTCGTTTATGCGTTGCTCAATAGTATCGAATGCCACCGACTGAACGAGCTGAAGTAAGCGTGTTAGACGGCTTCCGTAGCTGGAAAACACAAAGTGCCGAAAGACGTCACTCTGATCCATTAAAGAACGAAACTGCACCACTGGCAGCACCCAGAGCTCGGTGTCTTCCTCTGCAATGGCTTCTGCAGGAAAGCCTTCACCCGCCATCAAACAGGACGTGGTTAATACACAGGTTTCGCCAGGATGGATGCGATACATATCGATCTCTCGCCCCGCGCTAGAGCGCGCGAACACACGGATACAGCCTGTAACCACCACCATAAAGCCTTGGCAGTCCTGCCCTGCGCGAGCCAACACCTGACCATCCGCGGCGTGAAGGCGCTGTGCATGCGTCTCAATGATGTGCGCAATGGGGGCACTCAGCGGTATGGCGCTCTGGTCGTTCATTCAGACGACGCTTCTCGTTTAGCGCGTGCCAGCAACATTACATAACGGATGTTGTAGGCAAAACCCAAAATCAATGCGATAGGCAAAGTGACTAGAAACAGCTTCCCAAAGGCTGAATCATTATAAAGGTGGCCCACCCACAAGCTCGCAACACAGATCAGCGCCACAGGTAAACCAGCCTTCATTAGCCGCAGTAGCCATTTATCTTGGCGAATTGCCTTTCGATCGGTCATGTTCATACTCATAGTCATTAGCGAGGCTTCAAATTCACATTTCAACGCCAGAAAGTAAAGGCACCTGACCTAACACTTTGGGTTGATCATCCCATCGCCGTTATTTTTGGTATACTCGGATCTCCGTGAAACAGAACCCAATGAGAGATTGACTCATGCCAGTTTACCGCTCTAAAACCTCTACTGCCGGCCGTAATATGGCAGGCGCGCGCGCACTGTGGCGTGCCACCGGCATGAAAGACGAGGACTTTCACAAGCCTATCATCGCGATCGCTAACTCCTTTACCCAGTTTGTTCCTGGGCATGTCCATCTAAAAGATATGGGGCAGTTGGTCGCTCGTGAAATCGAAAAAGCGGGTGGCGTTGCCAAAGAGTTCAACACAATTGCTGTTGATGATGGTATCGCCATGGGTCACGACGGGATGCTCTATTCTCTGCCATCCCGCGATATTATTGCCGATTCTGTAGAATATATGGTGAACGCTCACTGTGCGGACGCCTTAGTCTGCATCTCCAACTGTGACAAAATCACACCGGGGATGCTGATGGCAGCAATGCGACTAAACATACCGGTTATTTTTGTCTCCGGCGGCCCAATGGAAGCCGGTAAAACCAAGTTATCCGAGCACAAGCTAGACCTCGTGGATGCGATGGTACTAGCAGCTGACCCTACTGCGTCTGACGAGCTTGTCGATGCCGTGGAGCGCTCAGCATGCCCAACCTGTGGTTCATGCTCGGGCATGTTTACCGCCAACTCAATGAACTGCCTCGCAGAAGCACTTGGCTTAGCATTGCCGGGTAACGGTACCGTTGTGGCGACTCACGCAGACCGCGAGCAACTATTCCTGCGCGCTGGCCGCAGTATCGTTGAGATGGCAAAACGTTATTACGAACAGGAAGACGAGCGTGTACTACCGCGTTCTGTCGGCTTCAAAGCGTTTGAAAATGCCATCACGCTAGATATCGCCATGGGCGGATCAACCAACACCATCTTGCATTTGCTTGCTATCGCACAAGAAGCTGAGATCGACTTCGGTATGAACGACATCGATCGTCTGTCTCGTACCGTTCCGCAGCTGTGTAAAGTCGCGCCAAACACCCAGCAATACCACATTGAAGATGTACACCGTGCCGGCGGCATCATGGGTATTTTGGGTGAGCTTGATCGTGCTGGGAAACTCCACACTGACGTGCCAACGGTACATACCGAGACCATGAAAGACGCGCTGGATGCGTGGGATATCATGCGTAACCCGTCACCAGAAGTCGTGGAGTTCTACAAAGCAGGCCCTGGAGGCATTCCAACTCAACAAGCGTTCAGCCAAGCAAGCCGCTGGCCAACGCTGGATGGTGATCGCCAAAACGGTTGTATCCGCTCGCTCGAAAACGCCTTCTCCCTTGAAGGAGGCCTTGCTGTACTCAAAGGTAACATTGCCTTGGATGGCTGTGTTGTAAAATCAGCAGGGGTGGATGAGTCTATTCTGGTATTTGAAGGCCCTGCGCACATTACCGAGTCTCAGGACGAAGCCGTCGCCAATATCCTTGATGATAAGGTCAAAGCAGGTGATGTTGTCATCGTACGTTACGAAGGCCCGCGCGGCGGACCAGGTATGCAAGAGATGTTATATCCAACCTCTTACATCAAGTCGAAAGGCTTAGGCAAAGAGTGCGCCCTGCTCACCGACGGCCGTTTCTCTGGTGGTACATCAGGTCTATCGATCGGACACGTATCGCCTGAAGCAGCAGCCGGTGGCGCTATTGGCCTAGTACGCAATGGCGATATGATTCGCATCGATATCCCGAACCGCACCATTGATGTACTACTCTCTGATGAAGAGCTAGCTGCACGCCGAGTGGAGCAGGATAAGCTAGGCTGGAAACCTGTGGAGGCTCGCCCTCGTAAAGTTTCTGCTGCTTTGAAAGCCTATGCGAAACTCGCAACCTCAGCGGACAAGGGTGCCGTACGCGACCTTAGCCAGCTGGACTAAGTGCTAGATCTGCAAAGCCCGCGATAGCGGGCTTTTTTATGTCAGCCCCTGATAGAGTAAACGTAACGCAAGCAAAGTGACCACCCCACGAAATACCCACGAGAACATAGCGGCGGGTATACGATTCAACACTTTCAAGCCTAGCCATGTACCAACCACACCGGCTGCAATCATCAGCAGAATCACCCACAACCATTCACTGAAAGCAAATCCAACCACGCTAAATACCACACCTTTCAAGAGGTGTTGAAAAGACATGCAGGTTGCGAATGTTGCCACTGTTTGTAATTTAGAGAGCTTACGGCGATGCAGAACCGCCGCCACAAGCGGCCCGGTCGCACCAACAAACGCAGACAACAGCGTTGTCAGCCCACCTGCCGCAAAAAGCTGAGTTGATGATAAGGATACTTTTGCCGGCTTAGGCCCCCACACTAAGTAGATAATAAATAGCGCCACACTGATTCGAAGTAGGTCAAGGGGCAGCTGTACAACAACAAAAGAGGCCGCCACAGCCCCTAAAACTGCCCCACCCAAAAACAAACCAACCACCTGCCAATCAACATGGCGGCGCGTCATCCAAGCGCGATTACCGTTCGAGCCCAACTGCACCAACCCATGCACTGGAATTAATGCCGCGAGCGGCAGCATTTGCGACAGCACCGCAAGCAAAAGAACACCCCCGCCGATGCCCAGCGCGGCGGTAATGAAGGAGGTCAAGCCGCTTAACATCATCAGCCAGCCGACATCTAGCCAAACGATACTTTCCGGCAACCACATCACTCTTCACCCAGCTCCCGACAGAGAAAGCTTAATAGCTCAGGGAAGTTAAGCGGCTGGCTAAAGAGGAAGCCTTGGCCAACATCACAACTTTGCTCAGCAAGGAACTGATGCTGCGCTTTCGTTTCGATGCCTTCAGCAACAACACGCATACTCAAGCGATGTGCCATCGAGATAATCGCCGCCGTGATCTCCATATCGTCTTGATGGTCGGGAATATCTTTAATGAACTCACGATCGATCTTCAACACATCGACCGGTAGGGTTTTCAAATAATTGAACGAGGAGTAACCAATACCAAAATCATCAATCGCTACAGTGACACCTAAGTGTTGCAGAGCTTGCAAGGTTTCAATCGCCACCTCTACATCCTGCATCAATAAAGACTCGGTGATCTCAAGCTCAAGATTGGCGGGATTAATCTCGAACTCAGCAATGGTCTGCTGAATCATACTCAGTAACTGTGGATCACGAAATTGCCGCGACGACAGATTGATCGCAACGCGCACATCATCAAAACCGAGCGCGGCCATCTCACGAATCGTCAGGCAGGCCTCTTCCAACACCCAACGCCCCAAAGAGACGATAAAGCCCGTCTCCTCAGCCACCGAGATAAACGCATCAGGGCTGACCAAACCTTTATTCGGATGCTCCCAGCGTAACAATGCTTCAACACTCACCACTCTGCTGCTAGTGAGATCAAGCTGGGGTTGGTACTGCAGGATAAACTCACCGGCATCTAAAGCACGCGGCATCTCTCGGGAAAACTGTACATATGTCTGTAGCTGACGGTGCAGGTTTTCATTGAAGAAGCGGTACTGATTACGCCCCTTCTCCTTCGCCTGATACATGGCAAGATCAGCGTGCTTAAGAAGGCTTTCCGGTGTATCTGCATCTTTTGGCAGCCAAGCCAGCCCTACACTCGTGCTGATTTGAATATCGTAGCTATTGATATAGTAGGGCTTTGCGATAGCGTCTAAGATTGCCTCAGCCACCGCCTCGATATGGTTAACGTTGTGCGCGTTGCGAATCAAGATGGCAAATTCATCGCCACCTAAGCGCGCTGCAATATCCCCCTCTCCGATACAGCTAACGAGCCGCTCTGCGACCTCCACTAACAACTGATCCCCAGTGCCATGCCCTTGGGTATCATTGATAGCCTTAAAGAAATCGAGATCCAGCAGCATAACAGCCGCTGTCGAAGTTTCAGTGGTTGGATCAAACAGCTCAGCGAGCTCTTTAAAGAACAGGCGTCGATTCGGTAGCCCTGTCAGCTCATCATAAAGCGCCAAACGCTCCATACGGGCGTGCGCGTCTTTCAGCTCAGTGACATCTTCACAAACAATGACAAAGTGGGTGAGCTCATCGTACTCACTATAAACGGGCGAAATCGATGCAAGCGACCAAAACAGCGAGCCATCTTTGTTCCGGTTTTGCAGCTCACCGCGCCAGTTATTGCCACTCATAATAGTGTTCCAAAGCAGCTCATAACGTTCACTATTGAGCCACTTGCGGCTGAGCAGGTCTGGCTGTTTACCTTCAATCTCCTCAAGAGCAAAGCCGGTCACTTCACTATACTTGGGATTAACGTATTCGATAGCGCCCAGAATATCGATAATCATGATACTTGAACCGCTCTGGACAATAGCGCTAGAGAGCTTACGCAACCGTGCTTCAACCGCTTTACGCTCAGTAATATCTTGGCACGTACCTACCACTTTGACGACACGTTGCTCATCATCACGCAGCACACGGCTAACTAAGTGAATATGTCGGCATTCACCAGACGCCGTTGATACACGAAAATCGATCTCCCCCTCCGAGCCTTCGTGCAACATAGCTTGAGCGGCCTTGAGCACCATCGTGCGATCCCCAGGGTAAAGGCTCTGAAAAAACGTCTCTTGATCGACTTGCTCAGCCAATGTATTGCGCATAACAGCCGCAAGACTTGGTGAGCACCAGAACATACCACTGTGCGCACACCACTCCCAACAGCCAAACTGAGCCAGCTCATGGCACGAAGCGAAGGCTCCATCACTGCGCCTAACCATCATCGGCACATCTGCCTGGGCGATAGAGCGCGACTCAACCTCTTCTTTGGGCTGTTCAGATGGTGAGCGACGTAACCCTGCCAACAGCAAACCAACAAACAGCGCTGCTAAGTAGCCGAGATTATGTTTGCGCAGGTCTGCTGTAATTGTGGCGCGCAACGAGGGGAGTTTAATACTCGCCGCAAGTGCGGAGGAGGACTCAGAAGGGTAAAGTTGCAGCACCTCTGAGGCCGGCGCTTCCGCTGAAGCATCGGTGGAAAAGAAAACGTGATCAGGGTCTGCGAGGTTAAGGACCTCCGCATATTGGGCTAGGAGCGCTCTGTCCTGAGCCGCTTCAACCACTGAAAGGCGTTGCAGGTCATCGCGAATCTCGGTTAGGCGAGCTTCAACTTGCGTATCGATTTGGTGCGGTAATAACAGTGTTTCGCTGAGCACAATTGCTACAACTAAACACACCGCCATTAACGTCACATGTTTCGACACAAGTCGGATCAATTCTAAGCTCTCCTAACCATTGCATAATGGCCACCTTAATCAGCCACGCAGGGCTTTAATTACGGTGTCAGACCAGTTCAAGCTATGGCGATAAGCGACTTCATAATAGCTACGCGGGATTCGCGCCATCAGCAGGTCAAACTGGCCTCGTTCATAATTTTCAACATCCCGCAGCGTATCGCCTAACGAGCCGGTGTAGTGCAGCAGGGCGTTTTTAACTTCACTGTTCAGCGGCACTTGCTCAAGTAGCTCCGCCATTTCGATATCAAACAACGCATCCAACTGCGACAAGAGGCCAACCATAAAGTAGTTCATCGCCCCTTGATAGCCTGATAGCTCTGCGATCAGTTCACACATACGCCCACGGATCAGCATATTGCGGGTCAACTCAGTCGGGCTACCGTTCACACCGGTGGTTAAAAACAACAAAATCCAGCGGCGGATCTGATCAAGCCCAAGTAGCGTAATCGCATGCGATAAAGACTCAACTTCACGCGGCACCTTGAAGGCAGCTGAATTCACCACCTTTAAGATTTTGTACGTGAGCGCAGGGTCGTTCACGGCAATCTGCTCTAAAGAGGCCCCTGTTGCCGTTTCTCGATCTAATTCGGTTAACAACTGCAACAATAAAACTTTGTTACCCGCGATACGCTTGCCTTTGATCGGCTCTGGTCGACTCAGAAAGAAACCCTGATAAAGCGAGAAGCCCATCTCAAGACACTGCCTGAACTCCTCTTTTGTCTCGACCTTATCTGCGAGTAGATCCAAATTATGAGGTCTCAGCTTTTGAATCACCTCAGGTAGGCGGGCCATGCCCAGCGCTTGGATATCTAGCTTCACCACATGAGCGATATTGAGCAATGGCTGCAAACGCACATCGTTTGGATCATAGTCAGCCAGTACTATCTTGTACCCCTCTTTTGCTTTCTCTTGCAGAGCTGCGGCTAACTCAGGCGTTACATTCGAACGCCCTAGCAACTCCAGCGCAAACAAGGCGGGCGGCAAAGCCGGAAGCGTACCCGACAGCAGCACCTTGTCGGTGACCTTCAAATAGAATGGTAAGCGCTGCTCACCACCATCACCCACAACACTCGCGTAGGTGTTCATAACCACATCGAAGGTAGCGACTTCATCCTTTTGCGGCGACATCGCGTGCGGGTCATCTCCGCGAAACAGCAGTTCAAACGCAACAACATCTTGGTTCTTCGAGTAGATAGGCTGACGCGCCATCAACACATCTAGCTGGTGATCGCCATCGAGGATTGAGTCTAAACTTGTCACTAAAATCTCCATGCGCGAGAAAGCGCGCTCTTATTATGATCTTAAGCCGGAGCTCTGAACCCTAGCTTACTCGACCCAAGCGCCCTATGGCTAGGCCGCAGGACGCTTTAGATATCGCCAATATCAGCGATTTCTTAAGGAGATATTTTAGTTTTTACACGCTAAATAAACGAGGTAAGCGTGGACGCGGCAGCGCTGCCGGTATTGGAGGTAGAGGCACAAGCGGCTTCAATTCGCGGTCTGTTAAACTATTAGTGATCAGTTTTTTGACGGGGGGTAAGTGCTCAGCGGCAGCCAGCACCGCCTTGCGCAGTTGTCGGCCCGGCAAACTTTCATTGGTGAACAAACCTACCACCAGATTTGTACCGTGATAGAGCACCCGAGAAACCTGCATCTGCTCTTTCTCATAGCTTTTCAGAAGTGTGAGCTGGCCAATATCCTCGCCACACGCGTGTGCTTGCGCGACTTTTTCGGCAAGTAACGCTTGCCCACGCAATCCAAGATTAAAGCCGTGTGCTGTTACAGGGTGCATACCGACCGCTGCATCCCCAATCAATGCAAAGCGCTCAGTAACGAACTGATGGGCGTGAACACCCACCAACGGATAGGATTGGCGTTTACCGAGTAATGTCATATCGCCAAGCTGCCCATGCAACTGGTCTTGAATGTTTTTACTAAAGCGGGCGTCAGACATGCTGAGGAACTGCTCTGCCTGTCTCCGGTTCACCGTCACCACCACCGAAGAGCAGTTTCCATTCATCGGAAGAATGGCGGTTGTGCGCCCGTAATGGAAGCATTCAAAGGCCGTTTGCTCATGTGAACATGTGTGCGACATCCGGCAAACGATCGCCACGCGCGAAAAATCTCGCATCGAAGCCGCCAACCCCATCTGGCGGCGCGATTCTGAAAAGCGCGTATCGGCAGCCACAACTAGCGCTGCACTTAGTTTCTCGCCGCTATCGAGTATAACTGTCGTCGCTTGATCACCCGCAAGCACCTCTTTTACGCGCGTGCCAGCTTTTAGCGTAATGTTGCTGCACCCTTCAAGATTCTCAAAGCAAGCTTGACGAATAAGATGATTCGGTACGAGATAACCCAAAGCATCAAGTGAGTCATCTTGGCGTTCGAAGTCGAGGCTCTTTGGCGAGTCACCATCAAAGACTTTAGCGGCCTTGATTGGCGCTATTTCTGCCTCATCAATGCGCTGCCACGCGCCCGATGCCTGCATGAGGTTGCGCGATAGGTGGGTCAGCGCAATCTCCCGGCCATCCTCTTCAGGTGCTTGTAACTGGGATAGTGGCACTTGATCAAGCAGTAGCACCGATAACTCTGTGTGGGAAAGCGAGTGAGCAAAACTCAGGCCTGCCGGCCCTGCACCGATAACAATGACATCAAACTGGCCTGACATAGCCGCCTCCCGAATCAATAGAAAGAGACGATGCTACGCCTTCAGCACAAAATTGTTTGGACTCAAGTCAAAGAAAAATAAAGAAAGATTTAGGGAAGCTTCATGTATGAACTGTTAGTCTAGGCGCTTTGAAGCTGTTATTTCTAGGGAGACCACTATGAGCGGACAAGGTAGCTCAGGTAATGTTATTGCTGCGCTTTGTAACGTGTTTATTCCAGGGTTAGGGCATCTGATTCAAGGCAGGTTGCTAGCGGCCCTATTTTTCTTCGTATCGATCACGGTTGGTTACGCGCTTTACTTTTTGATTATCCCTGCCGTTTTCGCAGCCATTCTGCACCTGATCGCTATTATTAGCGCTGCACGCTACAAACCAGAAGAATAGAAATACAGACTTTGAGTAACTGAAAAGACAAGTATTAAGAAGGAAGAAGAGAGGTGGTGCCGGCACCAAGAGTCGAACTCGGGACCTACTGATTACAAGTCAGTTGCTCTACCAACTGAGCTATGCCGGCACATCGTGATGGGCGCGTATTAAAGCGAAAAACTTTAACCACTGCAAGTATTTAATCGCGTTTCTCGCATAATTTTTTGCGCTCGTTTTTATTGCTGCTGTATAGCTACATTTCTAAGAACGAGTCGGCGCGGAAACCCTATGCCGATCAACAAAAATGACTGCAAAGCCCGACACTAAAATAACACCTGAACCCACCCAAGTGAGTGCGTCGGGATACTCATCGAACACCCAATAGCCCAGCATAGTCGCACCAATGATTTCGAGATATCGAAACGGCGCTAGCACACTTGCCTGACTCAATGTAAAAGCCCAACTAATCAGCCAATATGTCAACGCCGATACGGCCCCCAGCGCCAAGATATAACGCCAGTGTGCCGCAGATACTGATAGCCAGCTCAGCTCTTTGATACCGCTACCTTGGCCGATTAATAGCGTCAACAATAGTAAAATTGCACCCACTAAACTTAGATAAGCCTGCAGGGGCACCGGTGCAATTTGCCCCCCTAATGCGCGGATCTGCACTAGATACAGTGCGTAGCACAATGCTGCGCATACCGGCAGCAATGTGTGCCAACCGTAAATCACCCAGTTTGGCCGAATCACAATCATAGCGCCGACCAACCCAGTAAAGGCGAGCATATACTTCACCAAGCTCGAAGGTTCTCTCAAAATAACAGCTGAGAGCAACATCACGAGCAGCGGCTCAACAAAAAATAGCGCGACGGCATTCGCGACTGGCAAATAAGCTAGCGCCCAAATCATCGCCGTGATCGCCATATTTACCAAGCAAGCGGAAATGACCAGACGCCGAGTTAACGGCCACGGGTAGTGCAAACGAGGGAGTTTACGCATTACGATCATTAGTAACACCGCTTGAACAGTGACGCGCAAAAAACTGATCTGAATGGGGCTCAGATCTTGTGATAACAACTTTGCCAAGACATCGACCGCCGGCAAAATCAGCATCGCGGCAACCATCAACCAAACACCGCTTGATGGCCCTTTCATCACTCCCACCGTCGAGCACCCTCTTACAACAACTCTACAAAGGCGGCTATTGTACCGCTAAGCGGATAAGCAAAGGGACGGTGCTCGACTAAGTGGCGACTATGCGCGCAACTACTTCACTGTTTCATCTAGAAAATTCAGAAAGCTACGCCACGACTTTTTATCGGCATCCTCTCGGTAACGGGAGGAGCCCAGCACAGTAAACGCGTGTGGAGCGCCTCCATAGCTGATCATCTCATGGGGGAGACTAGCGGCTTCTAGCTCCTTGGCTAACCCCGCAAACTGCTCCATCGTGATGGCGGTGTCAGCACTACCATGGTGAATCTGAAACCGCCCCTTGGCCATGTCGTAGCTCTGATCTGGCGGAGTCTGCAAGCCACCATGAAAGGTAACGAAACCCTTCATATCCGCGCCTGAGCGCGCCATCTCTAAGGCTGCTGCACCACCAAAGCAATAGCCCATCACAACGGCATTATCAACGTTACCGCCACGCGACTCAGCCACTGCGAGTGCACCATTCATTAAGCTGCGCATTTTGGAGCGATCTTTATAGAGCTCGCCAGTATGCTGGCGCTTATCAACCACTTCAGTGGGGCGGATACCCGCACCGAACAGGTCAGCAGCGAAAACAGCATACCCCTCCTGCGCGAGCATCTCTGCACGTTTAATTTCGTAGTCGGTCAGACCATCCCAGTCATGAAGCAGCACCACCAGCGGAGCATCATCGGCCGGGCTGACCCAGTAGCCCTCATAATCGGCACCGTTAACCTGATAATTCACTACATCGCCGGCATACGCTTTAATCGAGAGAGAGCATGACATTAGAGCAAAACTAAGAAGCAAAGGAAGCTTGAGCATATTCCTATCCTCGCATTTGAGGGTTAAGAGAAGAGTTTCGTCTTACAACAGTAGTACGACATACCAAGATGAGTAGTTCATACGCTTCAAACAGCGCGAGCTCATAAGCGAATAGATACGCCTTGTTGTGACGAGATAAAAGGATGGGATCTAAAAAATGGCGCGCCTGGAGGTGACCTTCCCCCCGAATCATTCTATCTAACCCAAAACATAAAATCCTTCGAAAAACTTAACATTATCACATTTGCGATATCGCTTGTGACAGTGCAAATATAGAGACTATCTGTTGATATAAAAATCAGCCGTCACTTCACAGATATGAATGAGGGGTTGATAGCAGAGGTAATTGCCAAGACGGGCAATGTGCATCTCATGGAGCAATGGTTAACCGAAGATCGCCGCCCTGACCGCTGTGAGACTTGGATAAACATCTTACTGCAGAAAGAACATCGGATGTGATCACTCATCCCAAAAGAGACTTCCACGCAACTAACAAACAGAAAGGCAGCCGGTATGATTGCAGACTCCCTTTCGTATTTTTAGTCGACCTATTCAGGATCCGCCGGTCACTTGTCTTAGAATGTATTCAGTGCGGCTTAGGGTGGTACGGTTTATGTTTAATACATTCAGAAGACTTAGGAAAGATCTCTTGGAACCTTACCAATGCATTCTCAAGTAGAGTGTTGGCATTTTGATAGTTTGAACTGTACCGTCCCGACTTTGCATTGATAACCCAGCCGGCAGACTCTTTACACAGTTCGCCCGAAATCCTAGCCGGCTTCATCCCTGTGATACTAGGGTGGCCTAACTCCCCTTCTACTTCTTGGCCAATGAGAAGCGCTCCCTCATGAGAGATAGCCCAAATCAATTTATCCCCGACAGATATATCGAAAGCATTCTCCAATGAAGATTGAGTCGAACCGTAGTACTTTTTAACATCAAACTCCTCACTGTTATAGAGCTGAGCCTCTTCCTTATTTATATACTTTGGAGCCCTTAGCTCACCATACATTTCATCCAAAAAAGCATTATAATCTTCTGATGCGGGCGCTAAGCTTAACAACAAAGAGTTACAGAAGTTTTTACCGTTGAAACTATTTTCCAACTCAGAATGATCCTTGTGCCTCAAAAGGATACTCCGAATAAAACTAAACGCTTTATCGTCGTACTTTATGAACGCCGACACGGCATCTCCCTGCGGAATATCTGTTGCGTCGAAGAGAATGTCAAAAGCCGCCTTGCCGTCTGCAGTGAAGCTGGCAACCCACTGGAACCTAGCCAAGCTGCTGAGCAATACCTGCCTTTTATTCACCACACTTCTTTGCATGACCCGCTCTTTAATATCGCTGATCTGTTCTATCTTAATTGAATAATCAAATTCCTGAGAGGCACTTTTCCCTTTATTTTCAAGGGCTTTCTTGAAAGCATCAAATGTGGAAAGTATGCAATCACACGTATTCCTAATGTAAAATTCTGGAATACGGTTCTTCTTGTGTGAAGGTACTATGATACTTTCAGGCATTATAATCTGATGAGGCTCAACCCAGTTACCCTCATCATCTTTTCTTTGGAGAACTAGGCACCAATCTCGTCCTTTATGATCTTTGATCTCACCAAAATCAGACAAGGGCTGTATAGCAGCTCTGGCAAAAGGGCCTACTCTGTCATCATGAATGTAAAGAGACCGCCTGTTTTCAGAGCGATTGTAACCCAGCACCGATACAGCATGCCCGCCGATATGCTTTAACTCATCTCCAATCGAGTAAATTTCAGCACCTAGAATAATTGGCAGTCCGCTATCAAGATGGTAACGAATAGATCGCATAAATACATCAATGCTTAAGTTGTGCACATCCACACGATGATGTCTCAAGCCCTCTACGTCTAATGCCCGAAGAATTTGTTTATTAGTTAATCCGTTATTAGGAAAACGATTTGAAGATCCAGCAACATGATTTATCGCATTCGCAGTAATATCACCACACGAAGGAATATCTCGAACATTTGACCAAGAAAGGGCATGCAACGAAGACCAAATAGCGGTGGTTGCACAAGCTGACAAAACTCTGTCTTGCTCTTGAAAAGCAACCGAATCTATACTCAGCCGCACTCCAAACAAGTTCACCTCATACGGCTTTGACAGGATACACCTTATGTTTTCCTCTTCCTTAAATGCAGGGTATTGCTTGAGACAAGTTTTCCCTATAAAAGTTTTTGGAAGAGGCTTAACTACAATAAATCCTAAATACGATTCTTGAAGAAGACGTACTTTATCTTCACAGTTACTATCGATAACCTTATCAATAACTGAATGATCAATCTTTTTATCAAAAAAATGTAGGCGAGCACATCTAGGCCCATAACCATTAAAGCACTTAACGTAATAGTTTGAGTAATCCTCTAAATAGTCTTTATCGACATAATCAGCCTCAAGAAGGATACTCTCAGCATCTAAATCACCCAGGTAATTAAATATGTAATTTACCTGATCTTTTTTGACAATATCTGGAAAATTTGAGCCAAAGCATTCCTTTACCAAATTACCTAACGTTTCTTTGGCAAACTCACAGACAAGATATGGGAACATGTTTTATCGCTACAAAAAAGCGACCCTCAGAGGTCGCTTTGTTAAGTCCATTTTGGGATGTTAAAGAGTGTACGTACGAGCCATAAATGCCTCGTCTGTAACCTGTGCGCGCATCTCTTCCTCGAAAGCCTCTTCCTTGGTCTCGATAGATTCTTTGTAAAAGTCTACTTCTAGCGGAGAGGCTGAAGCCTCCAAAGAGTTTGCTTCAGCGATCAAGTCGTCAAATGTCATAACACAAACCCACTAAGTATTTTTTAAGTTGCGTGATTCTATCTGAGGTGTTATTCAGAATTCAATATAAATCTGTATCAATTTGGTACACAAATCAACTCGTTAAAGCAAGAAAACTTGTTCAAGAAATAGAACAAAAGCCATAACACCATGAAAACAAAAGAGAAAGCTCCGAATTCTTCTTTTGTCTAACTAAGAAAAGATTTCCGATGATTTCTCCCGCCGGCTCTTGCGTTTTCTGCAGCGCAGAACTCAGGATATGATTCATCAGTGAACAAGGAGCCTGACTAGTAGCTTTAAGGTGTGAGGTTCACAGAATCGATGAAGATAAGTGGCGGAACGGACGGGACTCGAACCCGCGACCCCCTGCGTGACAGGCAGGTATTCTAACCAACTGAACTACCGCTCCGCATCAGGATGGCTCCTCGAGCTGGACTCGAACCAGCGACCAATAGATTAACAGTCTACTGCTCTACCAACTGAGCTATACCGGCACTGTGACCATCCACTCCTCAGCGCCCTGCAAACACTTCCGCAGTGCCTGTGGCTCAGGTGGATGGAGTAGCACACTCCGATAACAAACACTTACAAGTTCCAAAAAATGGCGCGCCTGGAGGGATTCGAACCCCCGACCAACCGGATCGAAAGCCAATCGTCACTACAGCCTGTTGGTCAACATGCCCACAGTATCTCTCACGAAGTCTCACAACGACCCAAAAGCGACATTTCTCTTTTGATCTGGACTGTATCAACAGGCGTATACGTCCGTTTACCAAGCTGGAGGACTGGCGAGTGAGTCACCGCGAACAAATCAAATATTTGGTTGACCGCATCACTGATACTTTCGAATTTAGAAACAGGTTGTTGGCGAGTCTCAAGAATAGAGCAATCTGATGAAGACGGTGATGAAGAATATGGCAGCACAACATCGCATCGATCGGAGGTCCCTCCCGCCAGGCCCCGTGACAGCGGCGTATGAACGCAAGGTGGATGCGAGGGAGGTGCAACGAGATGACGCTCAACTCGCTCTGGCGGCAAAGCTCGATGCTCTGCACGAGTCTTTAACCTCGCTTCCGCTAGCACCCGTGCGCACCAACAAACCGACAAAAAATAGCTCTACAAGCAGCAGTCCGCCGTTACTGTTACTGGCGCGATCCTTGGCATCCGCTCACTCCTCTCTTCGAGAGAGGTTCCATTTGCGGTCTTTTGGTCCACCACCGCGAGGCATTTACATTCATGGACCGGTCGGGGTCGGTAAGAGCTTTCTAATGGATCTCTTTTACGCGTCGGTTAATGTTCCTGATGATGATTCTTGCTGTAAGCATGATGGCCACAGCCTCAAACACGCAAAAATTACCAAACGCCGCGTCCACTTTCATGAATTCATGCTAGACGTCCATCATCGAATTTTTGTTTACAAAGAAAAACACCCAACAGATGATGCGCTCCCCATCATTGCACAACAATTGGCACATGAAGCCCAACTTCTCTGTTTCGATGAGTTTCAAGTAACAGACGTAGCCGATGCCATGATTTTGAAACGGCTTTTTTTATTGTTATTGAATTTGAATGTCGTGGTGGTGGCCACCTCGAATCGCGCCCCAGATGCGTTGTATGAGGGCGGCATTAACCGATCCCTCTTTTTGCCATTCATAGACATGTTAAAACACAGGTTCGACATTATCTCCATGGAGGATTCCGCCAAGGATTATCGGCTCGAAGCTCGAGCGGATGGTCAATCCTATTTTTGGTCAAGCAATGACGTTCAAAGCGATAATAATAGCAACAACATACAGGCGCTGTTGAAAGAAATATTTGGTGACACTGCATCTGGAACTGAGGCCGAGGTCATTGATGTACTCTTCGGTCGCACCGTCCAGGTCGCCCGATCGAATGACCGATGCGCCTGGTTTGATTTTTTCGAGTTATGCTACCAACCGCTCGGCGCGGCCGATTATATTTCCCTCTGCGACCGATTTCCGGTCCTCATCATAGACCGTGTACCGCAATTAGATGCCAATCACCTCGACGAAGCACGACGATTCGTGACCCTCATTGACGTGTGTTATGAATCTCGCACCCGGTTAGTACTGGCGGCAAAAGTCCCGCTCGATGAATTATTTGTCGATTTTGAAGCGCAAATCGACAGTAGTGATGGAAATGAAGAACTATTTGTAAGTGAGAAGGGAGGAAACTCGAGTTCCTTTGCGACGACCATGATTTGCACCAAAGAGGGTGAGCAATTTGAGTGGTCGGCGACGGGTCTAAACGGCGTGTCACTGGCACAGTTATCGGGCGCCAATGATCTCGCATTTTCCTTTCGACGTGCCGTGTCTCGATTGGTAGAAATGGGTGGAAAGGAATGGGGACGACAATGACGAAAGGTCTGCGATTTCAACTAATTAGTCGATTTCAGTACCCGTTTTCACGCCCCCATTTAACGTCAGTTCATTAATGACTTCGGTATAGAATAATAGTGTTTCCTCCGGAGGCGGGTCTACAAACACAACAACACCATCCTCCGGCACTTTGACCATATTGTGACCACCGGTGAGTACGCCCCCGCAAACGGTTCTTGGGTGCGCCTGTGCTCAGATGGATAAGGTTGGGAATACAAGGAGATCGCTAGGGTAAAAAATGGCGCGCCTGGAGGGATTCGAACCCCCGACCAACAGGATCGGAACCTGCTACTCTATCCAGCTGAGCTACAGGCGCAAAATCAGGAAGTTTTCAGGGCGACAATCATACGGGTGAATCAGGCTTTTGCCAAGATAGAACGAAGACCTTATGAAGGTTTTGGATATTCAGCATAATCTGAAAGCTAATCAAGCGCGTAAGCAGAGCAAATAGTTGGCTGTTTTTTGATCTAAACCTTAAGGCGCAGATAAACCCCATTTTCGTTACGTGCTTTTGCCGGTATAATTCTGCGCAAATTAATTATAACGATGCATTTTTTCATGCATCACCAGAAACCGTATGAGGTCACCACTGTGAAATTGACTGCTAAAGCTGCTTCAGTATTGAGCATTCTGGGTTTGAGCGTTGCGCTATCAACAACGGTTGGTGCGGCAACAGCTGAAGAGAAAATTGTTGAGCGCATTAAGCCACTTAGCCAAGTGTGTGTAGAAGGCGATGATTCCTGTGGTGGCGCGGTAGCGGTTGCTGCAGCAGCTGCAGGCGGTGCTCGCTCTGGCGCAGACGTCTACAACGCAAGCTGTGCAGCATGTCACGCAATCGGCGTTGCTGGCGCACCTAAGTATGGTTCAAGCGAGTGGACTGACCGTGGCGCGAAAGGTATAGACGCATTGCTAGAAACAGCAATCAGCGGTATCGGCGCAATGCCACCAAAAGGTACATGCGCTGACTGTAGCGATGACGAGCTAAAAGCTGCTATCCAACACATGCTAGACAGCGCGCAATAAGCGAGTGTAGCGTTACCAAGAAGCCTCCTCTTTTGGAGGCTTTTTTGTATCTGTGCTTTACTGATGAAACACCGGATATGAGTGGGAGTTATCGATGCTGCACCAGTTGACGCGCGAGCTGTATTCTCAAGCCCCAAAAGAGACCATCTATCACTACACGTCCTTTAGTGGGTTTATGGGTATTGTTGAGAGCCGCATGCTCTGGACCAGCGATATCCGGTATATGAACGACTCAGCCGAGCTCAACCATATGGTTAACTTGATCAATGATGAGGTCAACGAGCGCATCCAACTCGGCCACCCCAACCCAGCGTTACTCAGCCAGTTAACCGGCTGGCTGCGCGGGCGCGTCAGCTATGGGCACCTGCTCTTTACAGGCTCATTTCGCGAAAACGGCAACTTACTCAGCCAATGGCGTGGCTACAGCATTTTGGGTAAAGGCGTGAGCATCGGCTTCAATCCTAGCCATATTTTACAATGTGCCAAACAGAGTGGCTTTATGGTGGGCCGCTGTATTTATGAGCCTCAGCGCCAGCAGGACTTAATCCATCAAATGGTGGATATTATCGAAGACCTAGCCAGCCAGCAGGAGAGAGGCACCAGTGGCCGAGCTGAACCCTGTTATGAGCACGTGTTTGAGCAGGTAGAAAACGAGCTATTGCGTATTGGCGCGCTGCTTAAGCACCCCTCGTTTGCAGAGGAAGCGGAGTGGCGTATTGTGTCGCCGATCATCAGCGACTATAGCCACCAGGCGATACGCTATCGCGAGGGCAACTCCATGTTGGTTCCATTTCTTGAGTTTCCGCTACAAATACCTTGCGATGCACCCTTGAAAGTTGAGCATATATTTTTAGGCCCAACCCCCAATGCTCAACTATCGATGAACTCACTGAAGATGTTTCTCAAAAAGCACCGTATCGTGCCTGCACGCGGCACCGCGTACTGCAATATCCCCTATCGAAAGCATTAACTTTTGTGAAACTCTCCCCTTTTGCTCTGTGTTAGCCTGCAATGGATAACGAAGGAGTATTCGTGACGAAGCGTTCTATCAAATGGCTAGCCACATTGGCACTATCGGCCAGTTTGCCCGCAGCTGCCAGCACGTGTGGCGACCAAGGTGTTTGGTTGCAAGTTTTAGGTTCAGGCGGTCCGGAGGTTGGTGACCAACGCGCCTCAAGCAGCTATTTAATTTGGCACAACGGCAAAGCACGCATCCTAGTCGACTTTGGCTCAGGCGCCCTGCTGCGTTTTGAAGAGGCACAGGCGAAGATAGAAGACCTATCGGCGGTGGCCTTTACTCACTTTCATGTTGACCACAGTGGCGACTTTCCCGCGCTGGTGAAGGCGAGCTTTTTCTCACCGCGAACAGCACCTTTGCCCGTTTTAGGCCCCTCTGGAAATCACTTGCTACCGTCAACCGAACAGTTCGTCACGCGACTCTTTAATGAGAGCAGTGGGGTTTGGCCCTACCTGAGTGATCACCTTTCTGGAAACGGCGCCTACCCGCTCATCCCACACGAGCTAGCAAGTAATAGCACTCAACCAACGACCGTCTGGGAAGGGGTGAGCGCCAAGTTATCCGGCGTGGGGGTTAATCACGGCCCCTTGCCAGCCATCGCATGGCGCGCTGACATTGGCGGTAAATCCATTGTATTTAGTGGGGATATGAGTGGCCGTAGCGGCACACTAGAGAAGCTCGCGCAGCACGCCGATCTGCTGGTTGCGCACAATGCGGTGCCAGAATCAGCGCGAGGTGTGGCAAGACGGCTGCATATGCCACCATCCGTTATTGGTACGATTGCAAACGCAGCGTCTGTGACAGAGGTAGTGATCTCCCATCGCATGTTACGTACGCTTGAGCGCAAAGAGGAAACTGAGCGTTTCATTCGCGACAGCTACAAAGGCCTAGTGCATTTTGCGAACGATTTAAACTGCTTCGCAGTTCCGTAGCAACGCCAACCTGAAGATATAAAAAAAGCAGCCATTGGCTGCTTTTTTTGTTTACAGCTTACGCTGCTTGGAAGTTCTATTTGCTTACTAGCCTTGTATTTTATCAATAAAGACCGCAATGTCATGCTTGTCCATATACTTACGCGCCAACCAGTAATCGACGCTAAAGTAACGCCCAGCTCCCGTGAAGAATAAGCTGAGCAACATAATGAAGTAGGTGATGGCAAACTCAATACCGTTATTGAGGATCACAAACGACCCACGACCGGTTAACCAACTGTAGTTACCATTCTCTTCTAGAATCTCTTTACCACGCTGCAAACGCTCAGCCGCTTCAAGCACACGGTCATTGGCTAACCAGCTGTTGGCATCGGCAATGGCTAACCAACCATTTTCCCAGTGCACCGCAAACGCCGCCACTAGCATCGTCACCATAAGGGGAATGCTAATCAAACGGATTGCAAAACCAAAGATCAGTGCGATTCCACCAAAGAACTCGGTGCCAGCCGCCAGCGCAGTCATCACCTCCGGCATAGGTAAGCCCAATCCCCAATCGGGATTACCAAACCATGCTGCGGTGTCCTCAAAGTGAGACAGCTTATTATAGCCCGCTTGCATCAGTACGGGCGCCAAGTACAAGCGCAGCAGTAGCGGCGCAACACCATCCGCCACACGAATCCGTGCAAACACCGCGTCGATATGTCGATATAGATTTATTATTGTGTTCATAGGTTTTATTCCTCGAGTGGACGAGCGCCTAACAAGATTCCTGCGTCGTAAAACTGGGTTAAAATTTGCGCACCTGCTTCAATAATGGCGGTTGGGTCCTCTTGTCCCAACTCTGTTGCGATTTGCGCCAATGCCGCTCTGCCCGATAACTGTTCATCTTGATCTAACAGATAGAGCAGACGCGCGGTCAGTGCGTTGAGCTCGGTAAACTTGACGCGATCTTGAGCATCGCGATGTACCATCATCCATGTTGGCTGATCTGGTACCTCCGATGGCTGATAATCAGCGCTGATCTGCTGTACCGGATAGTGGTAACTTAACGACCAAGCCAGTGGCGACTGTACCGGGTGCCCTGTTAAGAGGTCAGCGGTAAGCTCTGATGCGGTTTGACTTGGATCGCTCTCTGAAATTTCGAGCGCCAACTCCACCCATTCGTAGTGCATTAGCTCGTGTAGGAAAGGTGGTTCATCACCTGTACTGCCGCGCACTTCCGTCAAAAAGGTTAAAAAGGCTTGGCTGATAGAGTGAAAGTAGGGGCTATCACAACGATAATCGCGCAGAAAATCCCGCACGGCAGCGTGCCACCATGTCTCACCCATGATGCTAAAAGCAACGGGAAATGCAGTCGTAGTAAAGTTGCTCACATTGTTGAAGAACAGGTCGCGATAGATCTTCATGCGCCGATCTTCAATGCCCTCAATCACCGGGACCTGTGGATCACGGATATGCGCGGCAAACTGGCGCTGCAGCGCCTTAAAATCAGAAGTTTCAGAGGCGTAGGACATTCGATGCTCCTTGGTAGGCCGGTACACTTGGCGCATCAGCTTGCATACGTTGAATTTTATGGACCTCTTCCATCAACTCAGCCATGGGTGGGATATTGAAGTCACGCTCCAACAGCGTTGGAACCGCACCAAACTGTCGATACGCTTGCTCGAGCAGTGCCCACACAGGGTCAATAACATCAGCACCATGGGTATCAACAATCAGGTCAGACGCTTCATCATAATGGCCTGCAACATGGATATAGCGAATTCGCTCACCGGGTATCGCTGCTAAAAACTCTGCCGCGTCAAAGCGATGATTCACACTGTTGACGTAGATGTTATTTACGTCCAAGAGCAGGTCGCAGTCAGCCTCTTCAAGCACTGCCAACAAAAACTCTAGCTCTGTCATATCGTGAGCAGGCATCGCATAAAAAGAGACATTCTCAACCGCCAATCGACGCTCAAGCTGTTCGCTCACCGATTTAATCCGCTCAGCGACGTAGCGCACAGCCTCTTGAGTGAACGGGATAGGCATCAAATCGTAAAGATGCCCATCATCTGAACAATAGCTCAGATGCTCGGTGTAGGTATCGATGTTATGGCTATCTAAAAACTGCTTTAGATCGGATAAAAAGTTTCGATCTAAGGGCTCAGGGCCTCCAACAGATAACGACAAGCCGTGCGTTACAAATTGATACTGTTCGGTCAAGTCTTTGAACTGGCGCGCTAAACGGCCACCCATCCGCATCCAGTTTTCCGGTGCAACTTCTAAAAAAGCCGGGCCATCAGCCCCCTGCGGTGGAAGATCATTTAGCATGCAGCGCCGGAAGCCTAAGCCAGCACCTTCTAAGCTTTGTGTCATCATATTGAAGCCCCCTTAACAATACGGGCTCTAAAGTAGAGCCCGTAGGTAGAACATAAAGCTGCTAATTAGCGATTAGCCTTGCTTTTTAGTACCACCACATTTGCCTTCGCCGCACTTACCTTCTTCAGACTTGCTAGAGCCGCCGCACTTACCTTCGCCGCACTTACCTTCTTCAGACTTGCTGCTAGAGCCACCGCACTTGCCTTCGCCGCACTTGCCTTCTTCAGACTTCTTAGCGCCGCCACACTTACCTTCGCCGCACTTACCCTCTTCAGACTTGCTGCTAGAGCCGCCGCACTTACCTTCACCACACTTACCTTCTTCAGTTTTGTGGCTACCCGCTAGCTCGTAACCTGTGCTCAGCTGTTGAGCACCGAATGGGTTTTCTGCTGCTTGAACAGAGGCAGCTGCCGCACCAAGAAGAAAAGCTGTACCAACAGAAGCTACGATAGGTTTGATTGTCTTATTCATGGTTGTCACCTTAAAATTTTAGTTGAGTTACACGGTTCGTTGAGTGAATGAGCACATCATTTACTGGGTTCTTATTCACTTAGTCGTTTGGGTTTCAGAATCCTTACAGCTTTTTTGAAAATTTTTTTATTTTCTTTTAAAGCCTGCGTATTTCCTTCTCTTATTGGGTTAGTCGCGCCCGGTCACGATTCCTTACAACTTTTTTAAAAAAAATTTCAAAAAAGTTTTAGCCTTGGTTGGAAGCTCGTAACCAAGCACCATTCTGCAATCGATATATAGAAGATAGACGCGGGGTTACATAGTTCCAAATATACTGACTATGTTATGAAATCGTGATAGATCGCAGCAGATGCATCCTATCTAGAAAGCTTCTAAACTAATGTTCAATATTCGCAACGCGTTGCAAACAGCCTGGTTATCTCAAACGATACAGACGAGGCCCGCACGCAATAAATCAACAGGTTAAGGAATTGTAATGATAGGACTTCGCTCGGGCGCTTATGTGGTTGTGGCCTCTCTTCTGACTGCGTGTGGTGGTGGCGGTGGGGGTGATGACGCTCCACCACCCACTGACGAAGTACTGACAAAAGAGGGGGTTTTCCTAGACTCTCCGGTAGAAGGGCTTTACTACACTGCTGGCGACATGACCGGTTACACTGATAATGAAGGCCGTTTCTACTACCCAGAGGGCAGCACGGTGAGCTTTGCGATGGGTGATATCTCACTCGGAAGTGCGCTAGGCAACGCTATTCTCACGCCAAAGTCATTACTCCCCGGCCTTGAGAACCGCCTTGATCGCCGCCTGACCAACCAACTGCGCCTGCTCCAAACACTCGATAGCGACGCAAACCCCGATAACGGAATACAGCTCTACAGCCAAGTACACAACTACTTAGCAGGGCAAACGATCAACTTTGACCTGAGCGAAACTGACTTTGCTGCGCAAACCGCTATCCAAGATCTACTGCGCCTATTCGGCAAGGACCAACTTGTAGCACCGCTCGATGCCCTTGAGCACTTCTACGCCCAGCAACTCGCTGTACTTAATCCGCCAGAGACAGAATGGACAGAGATTACGCGTTTGGAATTCGAAGCCGCGCTTGAGCCCGGAACACAGTGGCAGTCTCGTCGGGTGGGGAGTTATGCGGGGACGAAGCAGACAGGCAGCTCCTCAGCAGTGCTTTACCCTGTGTCTTACTTCGAGCAAGAGGCACTAGACATAAAGCAATATACGATTGATGCCAACCGTAACTTACAGCGATGCGAGTCTGGTCCATACACGGTGGAACCTATCTCATCTTTAACCAGTTGCTTAGTGAGTTTTAATACCGTCAGCTTCGGCGGCGATGTGGAGCCTCGCTTCTATCGAGCGCCGAATGGTAATTTAAAGGTCGATTGCCCTGAACATACGACCGATAGAAGTTTCATATTCTACGACTTAGTAGGAAACGAACTCGGCGAGGTTAACGAGTCTTTTACGACGCAGTTTGAGCGCACGCTCATACCGATCAATAGATCGATGCTCGCGCAAACCGCTGTCAAAACGGAACGCAACGGCGAGTCTACACTTTCATCGATAAACTGTATCGAAATGCAAATAAGCCGCGAAGACCCACATGGCGATCAAACCCCCGAAGTATGGCGTCACAAGCTCAACATGAAGCTGTACGGAGAAAATGGCGCTATCGCTTCTCTTATTAACAGCTACGATATCCTGAAAACGTCAAGCGGCAAGGAGGGTATAACGCAAGGTCATACCTATTTCTCAATAAATGGCCGCCAAATTCGCAAAGAGGGAGGCTTCGCGCCAGCAGTTAGTTATCAGGGCGATACGATCAAAACCTCGCTAACCGACTCAGCAACCGGCACCACCTATACTATCAACGTGTCGGCAACCCCCACACCATGACCCGAGCGTAAAAAGCTGAGTAAAGTCCTGTTCAACCCCACTGCACTAGCGTGGGGTTGTTGCGCTCAACCAGCTAGGCGCACCATGTGATTATCCCACTGCCATATCGCTTCACCCGGTAGCGATAAGCGCTGGCGCTCTGCAGTAGCAGCGTTCACACGGTAGAAGCGGCCACGCCCTGTGCTCACAATAAACTCGCTAGCCACATCTGTCGGTGCAAGACCACAGCCATCTTTTGTTTTCACATCACTCAGATATTGCCCTGAGGTCATATCCCAGAACATCACGCGATTGCCACGTGGAGCAGATACAGCACCGAAGCGCCCTGTGCTATCAAAGCATGCGCTACCGCAGTACTGTTTTAGTTGTGTACGCACAGGCGTAGGTATGTCCAATGCAGTAAGCGGTTGCCCACGGCGATGATGAGCAACTAGTGGTACATCATCGGCCGGGTGGCCTTGGTACTGCATCGCAATTAACACATCGCCATTGGCCGACAGATCAAAGTGGCGAATACTGGATTGATGGTAGCGCTCATCTAATGCCACTTGCTCAACAATCTTACCGCTGGCTAAGTTGAGATAGGCCAATGATGGTTGCATCGTCTCGAGATTCAGCTTTTCACGGCCCTCGGTCAAAATACCGCCATTGGCAATCACCACCTCGGATTGATCCGCAGTGAGCTTTAACTCATGGGGTCCGATACCGCCAGTCGAATACCGCTGCACCACATCAAAATTAGCGCGTAAGTCGCGCACAACCACCTGCCCCTCCTGCTGGTCGGGGTGTTTTTCTGTGGTTAACAGGTAGCGGCCATCAGCGGTCACTTGAACATGCCCGTAAAGATAGTGGCCCTTAGCAAGCACGATCTGCTTCACCAGCAGGCCGCTGTCGTAATCGACAATATCGATAAATGTACCAGGGCGGCGTGCCACCGCTATAACCCAAGGCTGCTTAGGATGAAAAAGCACCTGATGAGCTCGCTCAGGTAGCAGATGGGTAACGCGTAACGCGTCTTGCGCCACCACATTCAGATAGTAACGGCCATCTTCACCACGACTAGCCGATGCATACACACCAGGGATTGCTCGGCTCTGGTTTGCCAGCGCAGGCATTGCTGCCACAGCCCCCGCAGCTGTCAAAAGCCCTAAGAAGGCGCGGCGATTAATCTCCATCACGGCTATTAAATCCTAACTGGATATCCAACTGACGTGTGGCAGCCAGCAGGGAGCTCTGCAGCGTGCGCAGTGCACGTTCAGCCACTTTAAGCTGATCGTAGGCCTCCTTAGATACGGTTTTACCTTCAACCTGCGGTACCGCCTGCAAAGCCGCTAGCGCCGCAGCAAACTGCTCACTGATCGCGGCAGCCAGCGGGGCATCCACGCTATGTAACAACCCTTTGATACTGATCGGCGCAGTCGCCTGATATAACGCTTGTAACGCCAATACGTTGCTCACCATATTCGGTACAGACTGGTCGCTGCGCCATGATTCGCTGCGGGTCCAACGCGCCTTATCGTAAGTCTCACCTAGCGGTGCAAGGATCTTGCTGTCACGGATCGCCTCAACGGGCTCCACCAGCGCTTTAAACAGAACCGTTGCGGCCTCTTCCGGCGACTCGTAGTAGTCGCTATCTTCACTGGCGTTGAGCATCCCGTCACGTTCAGCCGCCCATTCAGATACAATCGCGGCACTACTCGTGGCGATATGCTGCGCGATGCCATCGCTCAGCCGGCATGTCGGCGTGCCTGATGTCAACTGCTGGGCGTGCTTGGTGAACAGCAAACGCTCCATGGCGGAAAAACCCTTTAACGCAATGCTGGCATGCTGTAAGTAGGCGGCATCATAAACAGCATTGGTATCAGCTAACGCAGCACGCAGCTGCTTGCCACCTAAGTTTTTCTTATCCGGCCAATACTGCATGCTGTAGTTACGCATCAGCAGCGTCACCGGGCCAAACTGAATATGCTGAACCTGCTGCCAATCCTGCAATGCTGCAATAAACGCTTGCTGCGCCTCAGCCAGCGAGGCCTGCGGCTTGGCAGCACAGAGCGCTCTAACACGCGTGGATAGCGCCTTGGAGCTGGCGGCTAACGCTTGGTAGCGCGGTAGAACATGCTGATCCACAACCGATTCGGTCAGGCCAATAAACTGTTCATCACTTAGAACGGCATGCGCTTTAGGTACCATCAGTGCTGCGCACAGCGCTAAAGAATAGCGAATACCCATCCCTTTATTCATCATCTAGAGCGACTCCACAAATCGAATCAAATTTTCTCGCTGCGTTTTAGGCAACTGCATAAAGTGCTGTTTCACAGCTTCAGCCTCGCCGCCATGCCAAAGGATCGCTTCTTCCACCGAACGCGCGCGGCCATCGTGCAGTAGTTGGTTGTGGCCGTTGACGAGTTCAGTCAAGCCAACACCCCAAAGGGGAGCCGTGCGCCATTCACGCCCATTCGCTAAGAATTCAGGACGGTTATCCGCTAACCCTTCGCCCATATCGTGCAGCAGGAGGTCAGTATACGGCCAGATACGTTGCTGTGCTTGCGGTTTCGGCGCATTTGTTGATGTCAGGTAGCTTGGACGATGGCAGCTTTGGCAGCCCACCGTGTAAAACGCTTCACGACCCGCCTTATACGCCGGTGAACTCACATTCCGAGCCGCCGGTACCGCAAGGTTACCGACGTAAAACGTGACCAACCGTGCCATCTCGGCTGACGCTTCCACACTATCTAGGTGTTCACTGTTACCGTTTGGCAGCGCTAAACAACCCTCTTGGCGGTGTGTGCACTCGCCCTGGCCATAGGGATACGTCGTTGTGGAGATACCGATGTCAGCTAAGAACGCGCTATTGTTTTGTTGCAACAGTGTGGGATGTCCCGCTTTCCAGCCAAAGCGACCGATCTCGATCTGTCCCTGAGTTTGGTTCCAAACCCGATTAGCCCGCCCAGAGATCCCATCATGATTGCGATCCAGCTCATCCTCATACGTAAGGATATCGTCAGTTTCGATTGCCGCGAGCAAACCCAAACCGATCATCGGCTGAGCAACCCGCGGCGATAACATCACATCTGGATGTAGATCGCCATAGGCAAGCTGATCAACCCGATAACTCGGCTTGCGTAGCACCACCTTGCGCCCGTCGGGATAAACCACCTCGTGCGGCGTGTAGGTAACATGCCACTGCCCTTCCGCCGGTAAACCTTGCACCGACAGATCTTGCAGCTGAGAGCCATACATCGGCTCATCGATCACACCGGCCTGAAACCCAGCTAACAGACGTTTTTGCTGTGGTGTCTGAGCGGGGATGCTTAGGCGCATTAGCATCGAGGTACGCGAATCATTTTGGACCGTTGGATCCGGTGCGTGACCACGCCCCACACGCGCATGGCAGCGCGCGCATGAACGTGCGTTATACAATGGCCCAAGGCCATCACTGGCCGTTGTTGAAGAGGGCGAGGAGACCCAAAGCTTTTCAAACAGACTGTTGCCTAGATTGAAATCCATGCGATCTTCAAAGGAGATATTGGGTGCAGGATGCATCAGCGCTTTTTTGCTGAGCTTGCCCTGATAGGTGGCGCTGCCAGCCGGTAAGCGCTCAGTCGGATCAAACGCGGGTGCGACGTGATCCCCAGAAACAGCAACCTCCGCCATAAGGGCAGAGGTCAGGAGGACGCTGGCAGCAAAGTACCAGCGTGATGTTAAGGTCTGCATATCGGTTTAATTAACCCTCAAGCACAGCCTTTGGATTGTCCAAGCTGTCAGAGCCTTCAATTTCAATCTTATCAAGCTCTAGCGCTTCGATCGCTTTCTCGATCGACTTGGTTTGCGTTGTCAGTGCATCGACAACATTCTGTACCACTTGGTTGCCCGCTTTGTTGCCGCTTGCAATCAGTACATCGAATGTATTGCCGTCTTGCGCCTCATCAACCATTTTCTGCATCGCAGCTTCTGTTGAATTCAGCTCAGCACGCAGTTGCTTATCAACTGCTGGCGCTTGCTTTTTCAGCAAATCAGATAGGCTTGGGCCAGACACTTTAGAACCATCAACACGCGTGTACTCACCTAGGTAAACATTTTTGATGCTTTTTGCATCATAGTAATGTGACCAGTGCGTGTTATCCGAGAAGCAATCATGCTCCTCTTCTGGGTCGTGCAGCATCAAGCCCAGCTTAATACGCTCGCCTGCAAGTTCACCGTAAGACAAGCTACCCATACCTGTTAGCATGGTCGCCAAGCCGCCTTTCTCACCTTTCGCCGCTAGCTCTTGGCGCGCTGCGCCGCCCTCTTGCCAGTTACCTACCATCTCTTCGAGATCAGTGATCAATAGATTGGTAGCCGCCATCAGATAGTCGCGGCGGCGATCACAGTGACCGCCTGTGCAGTTGTCTGTGCTGAAATCCGTTGCCGGGCGTTTACCTGCGCCTTTGTCGGTGCCATTCAAATCCTGACCCCACAGCAAAAACTCAATGGCGTGGTAGCCCGTTGCAACGTTCGCTTCAACTTCGTCAGCTTCATGCAATGTTTCTGCTAATAGCTCAGGCGTGATGTTAGATACATCAACGGTGCTGCTGCCGACTTTAAGCTGCTTATTAGCAATCACGTTAGCTGCGTATAAACCGTTTTCATCAGACTCTTCGCCATAAGATCCTGCATCAACGTAGTCGATCAGGCCTTCATCCAGCGGCCATGCATTCACTTTGCCTTCCCAATCGTCCACGATCGCATTACCAAAGCGATAAGCTTCCGTCTGCTGGTAGGGTACACGTGCGTCGATCCAAGCTTGCTTCGCGGCTTGCAGGTTTGCCTCAGTTGGCTCTTTCAGTAGCGCTTCAATTTTTGTTTTCAGCACTTTAGCGGTTGTCAGTGAATCCGCATACGTTGCCTGAGCAATATTTCCGTATGTATTCAGAACATCAGAAACATTGGCTGCAAAGGCAGCAGGCGCAGACGCAAGCGAGATAGCAAGCGCTAGCGTTGAGAAAGCTTTCATCAGGACACACTCCATCTTGTGATTGATATTTGCTCGGGAATATAAACGATAACCATTCTTGTTTCAATTTTGTTTTTCCTTGAACCTAACAAAATTGATTGAGATCATTACAAAAAGCTTTGCAGCTTCGCTACTCTTACGCTTTCTATACTTTCGGTTACTCCCATGAAAAAACTCTACCCAGCTGCCCTTCTTCTAGCCGTTGTCGCGTCCAGTGCTTGTGCACAAGATGAGACTCACTCGGATGAAAAGCACCTCAACCAAAAAGTGTTGCTTGGTCAGCAGCTCTACTTTGACGCGAATCTGTCGAAGAACGGCACGCAATCGTGCGCTACCTGTCATGCTCCAAACGCAGGCTTTGCTGATCCGCGTGGTCAAGGCGTTGCTGCCGCCGTATCGTTAGGGGACGATGGGCACTCATTGGGTGATCGCAGTGCACCAACGGCCAGCTATGCCGCATTTACACCGGTATTTCATCGGAACAAAGCGGGTAACTATGCGGGCGGGCAATTCTGGGATGGACGTGTTAACACGCTAGCTGAGCAAGCGATGGGACCACCGACCAACCCTATTGAGATGGGGATGCCCAACAGTGCCGCAGTGGTGGCGCGCATCATGGCGAACAGCCACTATGTTGAGCAATTCAAAGGGATCTACGGGGACGCTATCTTTTCTCAACCTGAAGCGGCTTACACTGCCATGGCGGATGCGATCCAAGCGTTTGAAAAAACAGAGCTGTTCTCCCCTTTTGATTCCAAATACGACCGCTTTTTGCGCGGCGAATATGAGTTCACCCCTCAGGAGGAGTTGGGCCATACACTGTTTTTCTCGCAACAGTTCACTAACTGCAACCAATGCCACCAGCTGCGCGATGCACCTGGCCGCAAGCAAGAAACATTCAGCAACTACGAGTACCACAATATCGGCGTTCCCGAGAACACCGCTTTGCGAGCGCTGAATGGAGCCTCAGGTCCGGATCTGGGCTTATGGCAGCACCCAGCTATCGATGATCCCCAACAGAAGGGGAAATTCAAAACACCTACGCTGCGCAATGTCGCGGTGACAGGCCCTTACATGCACAACGGCGTCTTTAAAGATCTGCGCACCGTGGTGCTGTTCTACAACAAATACAACAGCAAAAGCGCTAAGCGCCAAATCAACCCGGAGACCGGCGCAACATGGGCTGCCCCCGAGGTCGCTGAGAACCTCTCGATCGACACGCTAGAGATGGGGCCAGCGCTTAATGATAAGCGCATCGATGCGCTGGTGGCCTTCTTAAAAACGCTCACCGATAAGCGCTACGAGCATCTACTAGCGCAGTAGCCCACCTGTCACATGGTTTTCATACCGGTTGGATAAACTGCGGCACCGTTTATCCAACCAACTAAGATGAGACAAACCATGCAAAACGTGATCGACGAGATAGTTGCTATCTATGCCGAACATGGCGAGAAAACCTACGGCGAAGGTATCTCGCAAACCGAACACGCAGTACAGTGCGCACAACTCGCAGTGCTCGCGCAACAGCCACCTGAGATGGTAACCGCAGCGCTGCTGCACGACATCGGCCACCTTATTGATGAGATCCACCCACAGCACGGCAACTTTAAGCATGACAAAGCCGGTGCCGACTACCTCCAAGACCTATTTCCCCCAGCGGTGACCGAGCCCATTCGCTTACATGCCCAAGCTAAACGCTACCTGTGCACGATGGAGCAGGGCTATCTAGAGACACTCTCAGAAGCTTCACGTTACTCGCTAAAGTATCAAGGCGGGCTGATGACGGATGAGGAGCTAGATGCCTTCGAGGATGAGCCCTTCTTCACCGAGAGTTTGCAGCTGCGCTACTGGGACGATCAGGGAAAAGACCCTGAACTGGCCGCAATACCTTTTAGCCAGTTCAAGGATCAGATGGCTCAAGCCATGCTGTAAGTTAGATAAGGGGAGCCTGAGCGCTACCCCTCTCTTGAGGGTATCTGCCAACCGCGGCGCACAGCATCACGAGCGTCAAAGCGCGCGATATAGGCCTGCACATGAGGGAAGCGGTGTAGCTCCACTTGGTCATCAACTTTGTAAAACTTCGATAGCGTCTGTAGCCACGGCGCCACCGCGATATCAGCGATCGAGAACTCACCCACCAACCACTCTTGATCCGCTAGTGCGGCATCTATCACCGCGAGCAAGCGCTTCGCTTCATTGATGTAGCGCTCACGCGGGCGTGGATCTTCGATCTCTTTGCCAGCGAACGCACAGAAGTAACCCAATTGCCCAAACATCGGCCCAACACCGCCAATCTGAAACATCAACCATTGGGTGATTTTAAGCCGTTCAGCAGCGCTATTTCCCAACAGTTTTCCGTACTTTTCCGCCAGATAGAGCAAAATCGCACCACTTTCAAACAAACCAAGCGGTTTACCATCTGGGCCATTCGGATCAATGATAGCGGGGATTTTATTGTTGGGATTAAGGGATAAAAACGCATCACTCTTCACATCTTCATCGGTTAATCGTACACGATGCACTTCGTAATCGACGCCTAGCTCCTCAAGCATGATCGAGATCTTCACGCCGTTGGGTGTCGGAAACGAGTAAAGCTGTAGGCGCTCTGGATGCTGCGCGGGCCAGCGTTTAGCGATGGGGTAATCGCTCAGCGTTGCATAGTCCTGTTGTTTCACCATCAACTCCTTACATTATGTTTAGGCTTGGCTGGGAAGCTCAGCAAGATGCTGATCCTTCAGCTTACGATAGTTCTCGGCGGTGTAGGTAAAAAACGAGCGCTCTTTTTCAGTCAATTCACGAGCGGCTTTTGCTGGCCGACCCACATAGAGATAGCCGCTCTTCAAGACTTTACCCGGTGGCACTAAGCTGCCTGCACCTAGCACCACATCATCCTCAATGACTGCACCATCCATCACCATAGCGCCCATCCCAATCAACACGCGGTTGCCCACGGTGCAGCCATGTAAGGTTGCTTGATGCCCCACGGTAACGTGGTCGCCAATGGTGAGCGGAAATCCGTCTGGATTAAAGGGGCCTGCATGGGTGATATGCAGCACAGAGCCATCTTGGATACTGGTGGTATGGCCAATGCGAATACGGTGCATATCACCACGAATGACCACCAGCGGCCAAACAGAGCTATGATCACCTAAGGTGACATCACCCAGCACGACAGCCGTTGGATCAATAAAGACCTGTTCCCCCGTGACGGGCGTTTTTCCTTGAAAACTTCTGATCGACACAACACACCTCCGGCTTGCATACTGATGAAATGACCCCATTGTATACTATCAATATGACTCAGATGACGACCGGAGAGATTGATGAGTAACCCGTTATTGGATAGCGCCACACTGCCCCCATTCGCAGCCATCAAACCAGAGCACGTCACACCAGCGATCGATCAATTACTCGCGCAGGCACGCTCCGTTGTGGCGGATGTGACGCAGAACGATCAGCTCAGCGACTGGGACAGCGTTGTTGCGCCACTCGACGCGGTAAACGATGCGATTGCTAATGCGTGGTCGCCGGTCTCCCATATGAACGCCGTCGTGAATAGTGATGAACTGCGCGAAGCGTATAACGAAAACCTCGGCAAACTCTCCCAATATTGGACCGAGCTTGGCCAAAATGAAGCGCTGTTTAAAGCCTATCAACGCGTTGCACAGCAGCCAAACCTATCACCCGCACAGCAAACAGCGCTGGCCCACAACCTGCGGGACTTCAAGCTCTCAGGCATTGACCTGCCGGATGAGAAAAAACAGCGTTTCGCCGAAATTCGCCAGCGTTTATCGGAACTTTCGACTAAGTTTTCCGAAAATGTGATGGATGCAACGCAGGGCTGGACCAAACATATCACCGATGCAGATGCGCTCGCCGGCTTACCTGACATCTCGCTAGCTGCGGCTGAGCAAGCGGCACAAGCGAAGTCCCTAGAGGGCTATCTGATTACGCTTGAGTTCCCCTCTTTCTATCCTGTGATGGCGCATTGTGATAACCGCGAGCTGCGTCGTGAAGTCTATGAAGCCAATGCAACACGCGCGTCCGATCAAGGCCCTAACGCCGGCCAGTGGGACAACAGCGCAGTGATGCAAGAAACGCTCAACCTGCGTAAAGAGCTCGCGGCGCTGCTAGGTTTTGAATCCTACGCCGACTACTCGGTTGCCACAAAAATGGCGGAGTCACCCGAACAAGTGCTTGGTTTCTTGAATGACCTTGCAGACAAAAGTGTCACCGCAGCGCGTACGCAGCTCAGTGAGCTTGCCGAGTTTGCCAAAGAGACCGACGGCCTAGCTGATCTACAAGCGTGGGATGTCACGTACTATTCCGAGAAATTAAAAGAGCAACGCTACGCTATTTCACAAGAGATGCTGCGCCCCTACTTCCCGTTTCCAAAAGTGGTAGAGGGCATGTTTGCGGTGGCGGCGAAGCTGTTTGATATTGAGATCACAGAGGTTGCTGAGTTTGATAGTTGGCACAAAGATGCCCGCTTTTTCACGATCAGTCGTGCGGGTGAGCAGATTGCAAGCTTCTACCTTGATCCCTTTGCCCGCTCACACAAACGTGGCGGCGCTTGGATGGATGTGTGCCGCAATCGCTACCGCCAACAAGATGGATCATTGCAGCTACCGACTGCTTACCTTGTCTGCAATTTCAACGGGCCTGTCGGAGATAACCCGGCGTTGCTGACTCACGATGAAGTCACAACACTGTTCCACGAATTTGGGCATGGTCTCCATCACATGCTGACCCAAGTTGAAGTCGCTGATGTCAGCGGTATCAATGGAGTTGCGTGGGACGCGGTGGAGCTACCGAGCCAATTTATGGAGAACTGGTGTTACGAACCCGAAGCGCTGGCACTGATCTCAGGCCACTATGAAACAGGCGAGGCACTGCCACAATCACTACTTGATAAAATGCTCGCGGCGAAGAACTTCCAGTCGGCACTGATGTTGGTACGCCAATTGGAGTTCTCATTGTTCGACTTCCGCCTGCACCATGAGTACGATCCGCAGGCCACCGATATACAAGCGCTGTTAGACGATGTTCGACAGCAAGTAGCGGCGGTGACACCACCAGCGTTTAACCGCTTCCAGCATAGTTTTAGCCATATCTTTGCAGGCGGTTACGCGGCCGGTTATTACAGCTACAAGTGGGCGGAAGTGCTCTCGGCCGATGCCTTCTCCCTCTTTGAGGAGGTGGGTATCTTTAATCAAGAAGCTGGACAGCGCTTCCGCTCGACGATCCTCGAACAAGGCGGATCGCAGGAGCCAATGGCACTGTTTGTCGCGTTTCGTGGCCGTGAACCAAGCGTCGATGCATTGCTGCGTCATTCAGGTATTCAATCCTAGGAGGAACCCACTATGTCAGTGGTAAAACGTTTTGTTGCCGGGGCAGTTTGCCCACGCTGTGGTGAGATGGACACGATTCGCGTGTATCGTAACGAACGCCGCGAGTATCGCGAGTGTGTGCGCTGCGACTATGTCGACGGTCAAAACCTCGATGGCACGCCTGAGGATGTCGCAGAACTTGAAACGCGCGTGAACAAAAAAGTAGAGCTTGAGCCCGCTCAACCACTCAATTTTGTTGCAAACCCTGGTTCGCAACGCCGCGACCACTGATAGGCGATTACCATGTGCCAACGCTGCTATTGGGCTACCCATTCAGAGCTAGAACAGGCTTATCATGACGCTGAGTGGGGGATGCCCCAAACAGATGATCGCCTGCTGTTTGAGTTTCTTGTCTTGGAGGGTGCCCAAGCCGGCTTGAGTTGGCGCACCGTATTGGAAAAACGCGAGGGTTATCGAGCGCTGTTCGATAACTTCGACCCCGCTAAAATAGTCCACTACAACGATGAATACCTGGTTCAGTTGCAACAAGACTCGCGCATTATCCGCAACAAGTTGAAGATCGCATCGGTGGTGAAAAATGCGCGTGCGTTTCTTGCTATTCAAGCCGAATACGGTAGCTTTGCACGCTACTTATGGTCTTTTGTGGATAACCGCCCACTGCAAAACCATGTGGATGATTACCGTAACGTGCCAGCTGAAACCGCCGAGTCACAAGCCCTGTCCAAAGCACTCAAAAAGGCAGGCATGACGTTCGTTGGGCCAACCATCTGCTATGCCTACATGCAGGCAATCGGTATGGTTAACGATCATGAAGTCAGTTGCCACCGCTACGACGCCTGCCGCATCGCTGGCGAAACCTTCCAACGGCCCCAATAGCTTCACCGTAAGCTACACATAACTAAGAGAACTCTATGAACACCGCTGCTTCTGCATCGCTAGTGCCCATCGGCGTCCGCTATATGCTGCTCTCTGCTTTAGGATTTGCTCTGATGGCGGTATGCGTGAAAGCCGTTAGCTTGCAAGGTATCCCTGTCTTAGAGATTGTTGCGGCCCGCGCGTTTGTCTCGTTATTAATTAGCTATGTTGATGTGAAGCGCAAGGGCATCTCGGTTTGGGGTGAGCGCCATGCACTGTTAACAGCGCGCGGCGTAGCGGGAACTTTTGCCTTAATCTGCGTGTACTACTCGGTATCGACACTACCGCTGGCAGAAGCCACGATTCTTCAATACCTCTATCCGCTGTTTACGGCACTTCTTGCACTGCTCTTTCTCAACGAGCGTGTTCAGCGCGCCACCGCGCTCTGCTTATTGCTATCGATCACGGGGTTGATTGTTATTGTCCGACCAGAGTTCCTGTTTGGCGGCACAATGACGCTGCCGATTCTGAGTGTCACAGCTGCGTTAGTGGGCGCATTTGGTAGTGCTGTCGCCTATGTTCTCGTACGCCGCTTGAGCCAAAGCGAAGATAGCTCGGTCATTATCTTCTATTTCCCGCTGATCGCTTTACCAATATCGCTGACGCTGATAGTGATACAAAATACATTTGTTATGCCCTCGCTCAGTACGCTTGCGCTGCTGTTATTGGTCGGCGTGTTTACTCAAGTGGGACAAGTGGGACTCACCAAAGCGATGCAAACAGAAGAGGCCGGTAAGGCTAGCGCCTATGCCTACGTGCAGGTGATCTTTTCGATGCTGTTGGGGTGGATCTGCTTTGCTGAAATTCCAACGCTTTGGACATGGGTTGGCGGTAGCCTGATCATCCTTGGAGCCCTGATCAACCTACTCTGGAAGCGTTAGCCCGTTAGATACGGGCACGCTTAAGTGGCAGTAGATAGATCGCTAAAAACTGGATCAGCGCAGCGACCACAACGGTTGGTCCGGCAGGGGTATCCCACTGCCACGAACCGCTGATCCCCGCCAACACCGCTACACAACCAATGAGCGATGCAAACAGTGCCATCCGCTCTGGCGTTGAAGACAAACGCCGTGCCGCAGCGGCGGGAATAATCATCAGCGACGTGATCAGCAGAACACCTACGATCTTCATGGCGATCGCGATCACCAACGCGATCAGCAGCATCAAAATCAAACGTGTACGGGCCACATTGACACCCTCGACCTGAGCGAGCTCCTCATTAATGGTAATGGCTAGCAGATCATCCCAGCACCATTTGAGCATTCCTAGTACCGCCGCGCCCCCCACGACAATCCAAATCAAGTCCTGCAGGCCAACTGCTAATAGATCACCAAACAGAAACTCCATCAGATCCACGCGCACGCCATCTAAAAACGAGACCGCCACCAAACCCAGCGACAGAGCACTATGCGCCATAATACCCAGCAGCGTATCCGTGGCGATAATCCGCTGCTTTTGTAAACTCACCAGTAACACTGCCAACACCAAACAACAGAGCACCACGGCCAAATTCATGTTGATATCCAACAAGAAGCCCAACGTGACACCCAGCAGTGCAGAGTGCGCCAAGCTATCGCCAAAATAGGCCATGCGCCGCCACACCACGAACGCACCCAACGGCCCAGCAATAAGCGCGACACCTAAGCCGCCCAGCACGGCATATAGCAGAAAATCGTACATCTAACGGCAGCACTCCGATGGCTGTGGTTGGTCAGCAATCACGTCACCATGTGTGTTATGACGATGATTGTGATGATGGCTATAAAGCGCCAAGCTATCAGCACCGCGCTGACCGAAGAGTTCAACAAAGGAAGGATCATTACTCACGTGCTCAGGACGTCCCGAGCAGCAGACATGGTGGTTCAAGCACACCACATGGTCAGTTGAGGACATCACCAAGTGTAAGTCGTGTGAAATCATCAACACACCGCAACGCCGCGCTTTACGGATCTGCGCAATCAAATCGTACAGTTCAACCTGGCCGTTAATATCAACACCCTGCACCGGCTCATCCAGTACTAACAAATCAGGGTTACGCAGCAGCGCTCTTGCCAGCAGAACACGCTGCGTCTCGCCGCCAGATAGGTCATGCATCGAGTGGTTAAGCAGGTAATCTGCGCGCACTGCCGCGAGCGCCGCTTCAATCTCAGCCATCGCTTTAATACCCGATGTCTGCATAAAGCGCAGCACAGTAAGGGGAAAAGTCCGATCGATTTGTAGCTTCTGAGGCATGTAGCCGACTTTCAAGTTCGGCTGGCGCCAAACAACACCCAGCGTCGGCTTCATCAAACCTAAAACGACCCGCACTAACGTGGTTTTACCTGCGCCATTAGGGCCAATCAGCGTTGTGATGCAGTCTTTGTGCAAGTTGAGTGAGATATTCTGCAACACATGGTTGCTTCCAAAACGGATATCCACATGCTCCAAGCGAACCAAATCCACTGGCTCAGCCATGTTCAGTACCTTTCTGACAGTTCGGGCACGTGCCAGCGATTTCGACGATCTCTGACTCCACCCTAAAGCCCACCTCTTCAGCTCGGCGGCTAACAGCCGTCAATACATCGGGCGCGTCGAGTTCTACCGCGCTTTTGCATTGCGTGCAGATTAAAAAACTATTCGTACAGCGATGATCTGGGTGGCTACAGCCGATAAACGCATTCAAGGAAGCTATACGATGCACCAGTCCTTGCTCTTGCAGAAAATCAAGCGCGCGATACACGGTTGGCGGCGCCGAGTTAAAACCCGCCTCTGCCATAGCAGGAAGTAATTCATAAGCCCCAAGCGGCCGATGACTTTGCCAAATCAACTTAAGCACCAACTCACGAATCGGTGTCAGGCGCAGCTGACGCTCACGGCAGCGCTCGGCAGCCTCACGTAGCGCGGTATCAACACATTTTGAGTGATCATGCTCTGGCTGAAACGCCACTTCACTGTTCTTCATAGGCAGCATCTTTATGTTTTGTTATATTGTAACAACTAATTATTTAGGAAACAGTTGCGATGTTTAGAAAACTTTTTTTCCCTATTTTTCTTCTACTCTCTGCGCCTTTCGCGGCCGCTGAGGTTCGCGTTGTGGCTAGTATAACGCCTTTACAGCTCATCGCAGCCGAAGTTCTTGATGGTATTGCGAAGCCTGAGGTGCTCATTCCACCCGGCGCTTCTCCCCATGCTTATTCTTTGCGCCCATCCGATACCCGTAAAATTCATGATGCCGACCTTGTCGTTTGGGTAGGGCCTGAGCTGGAGCAGTTTTTAACAAAGCCAATCAGCCAATCCAGCGCGACAAAGCTCATGTTGCTGGATGATCAGGCCAGACTGCACGCGCAAGAGCACGCAGGTGAAGATGGTCACGAAGGTCACGAAGGTCACGAAGGTCACGAAGGTCACGAAGGTCACGAAGGTCACGAAGGTCACGAAGGTCACGAAGGTCACGAAGGTCACGAAGGTCACGACCATGGTGGCGTAGACCCACACATCTGGCTAGACCCCTTCAATGCATTGGCCGCAGCAGAAAAGCTGCGTGACCAAGTCATCGCGATTCAGCCGGAATATACAGCGCAACTGAACAGCAACTACGACGATTTCGCAGCACGCCTGATCGCCGTTGACCGCCAACTACAACGCCAATTGAACCCACTTAGCGGTCAAGGTTTCATCACATTCCACGATGCCTATCAGCACTTTATTGGCCACTATAACTTAAAGCAGATCGATAACTTCACCGTGAATCCAAGCCGCAAACCTGGTGCCAAACATCTTGCGCAACTGCGCGACAAGATCGCTGCCAGTGAAGCGGTTTGCATCTTTAGTGAGCCACAGTTCAGCGACGCACTAGTGCGCTCCATCATCGGTAGCAACCCGATTAAAACGGCAGAGCTAGACCCATTAGGGCAGGATGTGAGCGCTGAAAAGGGCGCGTATATCACGTTTCTAACCCAGTTCAGCCAGCAATTTGTTGATTGTCTCGGCCAATAGTTTAGCCCACCCAAACACCCAAAAATGGCACGCTGTCTAGCGTGCCATTTTTTTATTTGAAGTGCTTCACAAACAAAAAGGCGCTCTATATAATGCTGCCCTCTTTCGAGCAGATGTGGTGGAATTGGTAGACACGCTAGCTTCAGGTGCTAGTGCCTTCACGGGCGTGGGAGTTCGAGTCTCCCCATCTGCACCAATCATTGTTTTCCGCCAAGATCTTACTTCGCACTTAACTCTTCACTTCGCGCTCAACTTCGTTGGCAAACATGCGCCGCTTGCGTAGACAATGTCACTTTCGCTGCTCTCAAAACCAAAAAAGCCGAGCAAGCCCGGCTAAAAGAGTTGGTAGGAGACTTCGGTGTTTAATTAGACAGCAACACCAACTGCATAATCGCTGGAAAGATAGCAACGAGTAGCCCGACCAAAACCATCAATACCGATGGCACAATACCGATCACTTCTACGCCGCTTTCATCATGTGCACTACCCATGGCTCTACTCCTTTCATAACTGTGTGAGTTACTCAGTAGATAGCAAGCGATATACCAACTTTTACAAAACCAATAAGACATTGATTTTAAAAGATAAAGAATATATCGAGTAGCGTAGCTATGATTGGCGCAAAGCAAAAACTGACATAATCGACAGTTTAAATTAAAAAGCTGCCATTTTTGGCAGCCTTTCTAAGCGTATTAAAATATCAGCTTGCGTTGGCTTTCATCAGCGCGAGCTCCTTAGCCACCTTCGCTTTGAAAGGTTTACGCTCTCTTCCTTCAATCTCAGTCATGATTGGGATATCTGCAGACATCGCATTCACAGGACGATTATTGATATGCAGCTCATAGTGTAGATGCGGGCCTGTTGAGCGACCTGTATTACCTGATAGCGCAATTTTCTGGCCACGAGAAACCGTTTGCCCTTTGCGTACATAAGACTTACTGAGGTGCAGATAACGGGTTTTATATTTCTGACCGTGGCGGATCTTGATGTAGATCCCAGCATAAGGATGGCGTTTGGACTCAATCACTACACCATCGCCCGTCGAATAGATCGGTGTTCCAATCGGGGTAGCGAAATCAGTGCCATTGTGAGGCCGTATTAAACGCGTTACCGGATGACGGCGTTTAGGATTGAAGGGAGAAGAGATACGATAACGCTTCTTCAGCGGATAGCGCGAAAATGCGCGCTCTAGGCCCGTTCCCGTCTCGTCATAGTAACTATCTTTATAGAGGAATGCGGTAAGCTCGCGCTTGCGGTTGAGTATGCGCACAGCTTCGACCCGCGTTTCGCCGGTCTCTTGTCCATCGACCATCTGCTTTGCACGCACAACCTGAAACTGATCACCTGCTCGAAAGCCTTTGTTAAAGTTGAGCTTATTCTTAAACAGCGCCGAGATAGACATGATATCGCCCGCGGTTAAGCCACTGCGCTTAGCTGACAGGTAAAAGCTACCCCGCACCTCGCCACTCAAGACCTCCTCTTGCCAGTCGCCCGGTAAAATGGTGACGTTGTACTCAAACCCCTTGCCCGGCGCACGCACATAAGTCACGCGATGCGCCAAACTAAACTCAATCTCAAGCTTGCTCAGCTCACGGCTGGCAGGATCTAGCCAAAAGCTCAGCTTATTACCGGGTTTCAGCGTATCCAGCGCAAGTACCGCAAGATCCGTTTCCAAGATTTCGTACATGGTTTTTTGCGGGATTCTCAAGGTATCAAAAATACCACTGAGCACATCGCCCTTGGCAATCTCATATTCGTAATCGGCTAGGCGTGCACGCTGGCTGTTATCCGCTGTCATATCACCAAACTCAGCTTCGCTAATCTGCAGGGGCAACCGCACATTACGCTCCGCGGTCTGTGACGACAGAAGCAGCAGTAAGAACACCATGATTGCCAGTACGGATGAGAGCAGTTTATGTAATTTGGGTAAGCTCGACCAAAACTGGTCAGCGCTGAGAAGAAGTTGCCGCATAAAGTCGTGAGGTAGCTCGAATAGGTCGTTTTGCGAAGTCCATATAGTAACGAGGTTAGTATTAAAAGCGAAGCCAACTCCGCTGCTGGCTTGTACGCGATATCCAAGAGCAGGTTACAATAGCCGTTTATCATCAATTGGGTAGGTAGGAATGAGCAGGCATTTTATCTTTGGCTATGGCAGCTTGATCAATGGCATTAGCCGCTCAGCCACGGGTGAGACAGGTCAAAGCTGGCCAGCTCGCGTGGCCGGTTACGAGCGCCACTGGTCGGTGATGAGTGATGAGTTTGGCATGAGCTCGGTGGCCGTTGTGCCTAAAGCTTCGGCACACTGCAACGGCGTTATCGTCGAGGTAGCGGAGTCAGAGTTACCGGCTTTTGATCATCGTGAGCAAGGCTATCAACGCAGCGCAGTGCCTCTTTCGCGTTTAACATCACTCTCCGAAGCGCCTCTGCCGCAGGGCCATATTTGGATCTATCATACCGATGTGATCACCGCACCCTGCCCTCAAAACCCCATTGTGCTTAGCTATGCTGATGTGATCCTTGCAGGCTGTCATGAGATCAGTGCCGCTTTTGCGCAGGAGTTTCTCAACCATACCCAAGGCTGGCATTTCCCCACCCTGAACGACCGTGCCCAGCCACGCTATCCTCGGGTACAGCGCCAAATAGCTACGCCTGTCATTAACCAACTCATCGATGGCGTTGTGAACTTAACATCAGAAGAACTCAAGAAAGGTTACTAACCCAACACCGCGCAAGTAATACAGGGTTCATAGCCCTGTGCTAATGTGACGCGCTGTTTATAGTTAAGGAAGGAAAGTCATGGCTGGTGCTAGCTTACTCGCTCTACTTGATGATATTGCCACGCTGCTAGACGACGTTGCAGCCATGACTAAGGTTGCGGCACGCAAGACAGCCGGGGTACTCGGTGACGATTTGGCCCTCAACGCGGAGCAAGTGTCCGGTGTTAGAGCCGAACGCGAATTACCGGTCGTTTGGGCGGTCGCAAAGGGGTCGCTCAAGAACAAAGCGATTCTGGTGCCAGGCGCGCTCGCGATTAGCTATTTTATCCCGTGGCTGATCATGCCATTACTAATGCTAGGTGGCTTATTTCTCTGCTTTGAGGGCGTCGAAAAGCTCGCTCACAAATACCTTCACGAGGACGAAGAGGCCGAAAAAGCGGCGCTCAAGGCGGCCTTTCACGACCAACAAGTGGATCTTGTCGCGTTTGAAGAGCAGAAGATCAAAGGGGCTATTCGCACCGATTTTATTCTCTCGGCTGAGATTATCGTTATCACGCTAGGTACCGTGGCTGGTGCAAGCTTAGTGACACAGTTTTCAGTACTGGTGGGTATTGCGCTACTGATCACCATTGGTGTTTATGGGCTTGTTGCCGGCATCGTCAAGTTAGATGACCTGGGACTTTACCTCACCCAACAATCGAGCGCGTTTAAAAAAGCCGTGGGCGAAAAGATATTAGTTGCCGCTCCTTGGCTAATGAAAACGCTAGCAGTTGTTGGTACAGCCGCCATGTTTATGGTGGGTGGCGGTATTCTTAGCCATGGCATTGCGGTGGTGCACCATGCGATAGAAGCGGCAGGCACTTATGCTGCGAGCATCGAGGGCATTGGCAGCGTATTGAGCTTTTTAGTGCCGACTCTGCTAGAGGCACTCTTTGGTATTGCGGCAGGTGCAGTCGCCGTCACTTTGGTGACGCTGGGCAGCAAACTCTTTAAAAGAGAAGCTGCTCACTAAATAAACTATCACCTCGATAGCAAATTCTTACTGGTGTTGCGTTAGGGCATCGTCAATACTGCCTCTCATCCGAGTTCAATCTGTGAGGAAGACGATGAAGACGCAACGCCTTGAGTTTACAGGACATGATGGCTCTACTCTTGCCGCTCGACTAGACCTGCCCAGCGGCACACCCGCTGCATTCGCGCTTTTTGCACACTGCTTTACCTGCTCTAAAGATATTCCCGCAGCACGACGCATAGCACGTCGTTTGGCCTCATTGGGAATTGCTGTGTTGCGCTTTGACTTTACGGGGCTTGGGCACTCAGATGGCGAGTTTGCTAATACCAATTTCAGCTCAAATATCCACGACTTGATCTTGGCAGCAGACCTACTGCGCAACGATTTTCAAGCACCACAGCTGCTCATTGGCCACTCTTTAGGGGGCGCTGCGATATTAGCCGCCGCCGACGCTATTCCTGAAGCCAAAGCTGTTGTTACGCTCAATGCACCGGCATCCCCAGACCACGTGCTGCACAATTTCTCAGCAGATCTGCCACAGATCTGTGAGCAAGGTGAAGCCGATGTTGATCTGGCGGGGCGCACCTTTAAGATTAAGCGCGACTTTGTGGACGATATCTCCGCTCAGTCCCTGAGTGAAAAGGTCGGGAAACTGCGCAAAGCGCTGCTAATCATGCACGCGCCGCTGGATACAACCGTTACGGTCGATAACGCCGCAACACTCTTCCAGCAAGCGCACCACCCGAAAAGCTTTATTACGTTAGATGATGCCGACCATCTGCTCACCAAAGCCGCTGACGCAGAGTATGCCGCCGAGATGATCTCAACATGGGTGCAGCGCTACATCGATATCCAAACACTGCCTAAGCTCATGGATGCACCCGAAGGTGTAACCCGCGTTAGCGAAGCAGACCCAACCAGCTTCACACAAGATATCAGCGTATCGGGCCACCACTTGATCGCCGACGAGCCAGCCAGCTACGGTGGCCATTACCTAGGCCCAACGCCCTACCAATTGGTATCTGCGGGGCTAGGCGCCTGCACCGCAATGACAATTCGTATGTATGCGCGCCGTAAGAAGATCGCATTAGAACACGTCGAGGTGGATATTAAGCACGACAAAATCCACGCTACCGATTGCGACCAGTGCGAACAAACAAGCGGTAAGATCGATCAGTTTGTTCGTGAAATTAGACTGAGCGGCGAGCTAACAGAAGCGGAAAGACAGCGGCTACTCGAGATTGCAGACCGCTGTCCCGTACATAGAACACTTGAGGGCGAGATCGATATCGCCACCAAGCTTGTCTGATTAACAGTGACTCATCACACATTAACTGGAGCGGGTTGCTAAATAAGCACCCGCGCCAATCATCAACGACCCCGCTGAGCGGTTCAAACGGCGCATGGCTACAGGGGAGCTAAACTGACGTCTGGCCATAGACGCAAATCCAGCCACAAGGGTTAGCCCCATCATCAATGCCACCAGCGTCAGCACAGATGCGAGTACAATATCACTAAACACCAGCGCGTTTAGGTCCATAAAGGTTGGCAAAAACGCAATATAGAACAGAATCACCTTTGGGTTGGACGCCGAGATTAAGAACCCTTGCACAAAACTGCCGGTACGCCCAGGTACTGCAGTGCTGCTCGCCTCACCTTCAGTATCAAGTGGCGTGGTCCATAGCTTCCAGCCCAGATAGCATAAGTATGCCGCACCCGCCCACCGAATGACGGTAAACAGCTCGCCCCAGTGCTCTGCAATCGCTGCCAAGCCTAAACACGCGAAGATTAGGTAGCAGATATCGCTGATCACCATGCCAAACGAAAGCCAAAAGCAAGAGCGCCCTCCTAACACCAGCGCGCGCGCGAGAACTGCAAAAATACCCGGCCCTGGCGTAATGCCAAAGATGAAGATCGCTACAAAAAACGTTAAGGCACTCTCAAATGTCATGTCAGTCTCGCTCGATATGCGTTGTAGTAATATGCGCCGTTTGCGAAGGTCAAAAGATTCAGGCCAAGCCGCTTAGTACCGATAGTAAATGGGTGTGTGCAGAATAAACGGGGTTCTGTACACCGGCTCTATTTGAGGCGTTTTCTCCGGCCAAAGATGAACTTTAGCCTGTTTTAATACCGGAAATCGATACGTGTACTCGCCTATTTTGTCGGTCTCGGGAGCTGACACCGTGCCAAGAATAGTAATCGAACGGCCCGGTTTATAAATTTCACTGTCGAGAAAACCGTTCACGTAGGCTTTGAAACGACCCGCACTCTGGTCAGACCCCTTATTCGGATAAGCTGAACTATCTAGCTCAAAGTGCACCACCTCGATCACAGTGTGCTCGGCAAGGTTCGTAACTGCAGCGATCGTACCACCCCAGCGCGCCATGACACCCTGCGAAGGCTGGGTTAGCGATTGCGCCTCTATGTAGCTCACCAGCGGCTGAGTTTGCTCAACGTCCACCGGCTTAGGCACGGATGAGCACCCGATCAACCCAAAAGCTAAGAGAAAACTGATGGCTAAACGCGTCATAATAGATCCTCCTGTGATGGCTCAACGGCATCGCTGCTGCTCACCCTCTGGGTAAGGAATGCACAGCGAGCAGTTGAGACTTACAAAAATCGGTTTAGACTTAAATCATAATACGATGTAACGAGGTATAACATGAGTAACCCCGAGCGCCCCACACCACCTGGCGATTATGAGTGTTGCGAGTCAGGCTGCGAGCCATGCGTCTGGGACACCTACTACGCTGAGTTAAACGCTTGGCAAGCAAAACAAGCGGCGACAACAAAAACAGAAGAGTCTGCCTCCAATGATGAGACACGCAGCTAGACTAACGCTCATTAGCTTGCTGCTCTGGGCTAACGCTGTGGCCGCAGATGCACCCACCAAGATAACGGTTATTGGAGATCAAAGTTATCCACCCTTCTCCTTTTTAGACGAGGGAAAACCAAGCGGTATCTATGTCGACGTACTCACAAAGGTGTTCGCTCAGTTGCCAGAGTACGATATCGATATCATGATGATGCCTTGGCGGCGGGGCTTGGCAGAGATTAAAAATAGCCGAGCTCTCGCGATCTTCCCACCCTACTACTTCCCAAAAGAGCGACCCTATATTGGTGCGTACTCCATCCCCATCTTAACCGAGCATGTGGTCTTGATGTGCGATTCCAGCCGCGTGAGCGGTACCCAGACACTCATCTGGCCGCAAGACTTTAAGCGCAAACGCATTACGGCCAACAAGGGCTATCTCCTCACACCAGACTTTCTACAGAGCATCGCCACTAACCGTATTACCCATATCGAAGTTTCTGGTGCACGCAGTGCTATCCATATGATGTTACTAAACCGAGCCGACTGCTTTATGCATGCAGAGCTACCTACGCGATGGGAGCTTGACCAGCTGACGAAAGAACAACCCGAGCTCGAAAAAAAGCTGACAACGCTTAACTTTACCGGCACCCAAATTGGCCAATCGGGCCACCTCGGTTACAGCGCTGACACCGTTCGTTACCCCTTTCGTGACCAGTTTCGAGCAAAAGTGGATCGCGTGTTAAAAGCACTCATAGCGAACGGCGAGATACAAAGCATCATCGACCGTTATCGCAATCAGCTACCCTAACGACTCACAAAGCAGCTTGATAAATGCACGCCTCATAATGTTAATAACGCAGTCAAACTACGTGCATAACCTATGGAAAAACGGGGATAACAATAATCATATCCGTTGTTATTCACAAAGTAGCGTTAAATAGTTATCAACACCTTACTCTATTGATAACGGACACTTAACGAGGCCCATTACGCTTATACACATTATTCCCAGCATATACACAAGGTTTATCCACTTTTTCTATTGAGGTCTTGCTGTATCGCCGCCGATATTGTGGATAGGTCTAACTTCACATGTCCATCATCCGGCAATGGTCGGCACAATCGCATCGCATGCAAACCTGATCGAGCTGTGAATAACCCCGCACCAATACCTTGTCCAATACGTGCAGATACCGCACCGCTCAATGACCCACCCAACACGTGAGTCCCTGCATGTATTGTGACTTCGCTCAAACCCGCAAACGCAATGTTGTGCAGCACGCCTTTGAGTAACTGCCACTGCGCGGTTGCCCCCGCAGAGATACCATAAATTTCCGCAAGCTCACGGAGCATTCTCAAGTTACGCCATCCCACCAGCCACATATCAAAGGTGGCAAAGGGACTAACGGCGACCAAGACCCCCGAGTGGACGCTATAGCGCTGAATACAGCGTTTTGCGGCCTCATCTTGTTGCGTCAGCCCGTGTGCTGATAGATAACGCACAACCTCTTTGTCATTGTAAGCGCTATCAAGTTGGTGGACTGCTGCAAGAAACTCCTGCTTAGCGCCCCGGGTATTATCTTGATAGTGAGCTTCGATCGTTTTGATCAACTGGATGGCCTCACCTTGGCCTTCTGTCATTTGCTGTGCGCGTGCCCGAATATCCTCGCGTGCTTTTAACTGCCGCAGCCCTCGCATCCCTTGCAACAACCACATGCCTGCGCTGACAACCGCCGTCGTCACAACAGCAACCGCCGCATAACCCACCGTCACATGAAGCGAAAATGCCCAATCAACCAAGCGGTTCACTTCGCTCACAACGGCAGCAAAGAGGACGACACCTGCCGACAACGCAAACACTTTACGCCAACGCGATTTCCGCACTCGTACGGCAGGTTCGCGCTCCACCTTGGGGGCTTCTTCGGTGACCGATACCACTTGCTCCACAGGCACTTCGCGCGCGTGAGCAAACGACTCCTCCTGCGCTGGTTGGTGATCGACCTGATCAAGCGGGATATCAACAGGGGCTTGCCATTGCTTTTTGTCCGACATTAAAACAGGTCTCCTAATAGATACTCGATCGCCTGATCGAGGCGAATATGGTGCTCAGGCCGTAGTTGCTGCATTGGTAGCTTACGCGGCGCAAAATCAACAAAGCGAAAACGCTGACTGTGCCAATCTTTCTCTGTGGGTAGCTCAATAGGCACCTCGCCTGGAAATAGTGCCACGGGCTCACCACTCGCTTTCTTATAACCCTTCAAGCACGAGATCGTCTGTCCATCTAACACCGCTTCAGCCGCTTCGGTAGAGCGCACCGATGCCAACGCCATACAGGTGGTCTCTATCCCTTCAAACTGCATCTCCCGTCGAGCATCCGCGATAATTAGTTCAAGAAAGCGATCGAGGTTGTGGTGCTGATTCGCTGTGACATGATCAGCTTTGGTCGATGCAAAGAGAACCTTATCGATACGCGGACTCAACAAGCGCCGTAAAAACCCAGATGGACCATAATTGAAGCTTTGCAACACATCCGTTACAGCCAAGCGCATATCATCAAAACATTGCTGCCCCTTGTTTAATGTCTTCAAACAATCCACAAGCACCACTTGGCGATCGAAACGGGCAAAATGCTCGCGATAAAAGCGCTTGATAACCTGCTCACGGTAATCAAGATAACGCTGCTCCATGACTCGATAGCCACTGTTATCCTCAAGTGTCCCAGCCGGTTTCGTCGCGATCAGTGGAAATAGCTCGATGAGTGTGTCGTTCTCTAACTCAGCAGGCAGCACCGCCCGCCCGGGCTGAATGACACTCATGCCGTACTGCTCACTGCGAAAGAGGTGGAGCAACTTAACGTATTCACGATTCAAAATACTTAGTTGCGCCTGATCGACCGGCTGCGACCAATCGATTGCCGCTTGAGCCGCCAGCCAATCAGCTGCCAGAGCGGCGCGCGGCGCCAAGGCAAAGAGCTCCCGCTGCTCACTGCACCACTGCTCGAAGGACTTATGCAGCAACGGCAGATCGAGCAGCCACTCTCCGGGGTAATCGATAATATCGACATACAACGTTGCTATATCACTGACTAAACGCTGCAAACGGCTCGCGGGCCGGTAGCGTATCGCCAAACGGACTTCTGACAGGCCCGTTGTGGACGCTGGCCATGTGGGTGGCTCTGCCGCAAGGTTTTGCACCGCCGTTTGTAATGGAAACGCGTGGTCTTTATCCACAGGCAACAGCTTTACACTGATAATTTGGTCGCTACTTGATAGCGCAAAAAATGGTAACGACTCTCCCTTGTCAGATGCCAACAGATGCTGAGTGAGTGCGGTAATAAACACCGTTTTTCCACTGCGGCTCATGCCCGTCACAGCAATACGCACATGACGATCTAACCCGTGCTCCAACACATCTTTAACCTGACCGTGCAGGTCATCTACCAGATCATCACCCAGTAGCCCCTTAAGGCGCTTTTTCAGACCCATAAACCTTCCCTATAAGCTCATTACCCCTAGTGTGACAGAGTTAAAATGAATCGGTGCGAAAAACAGTGTTGCCTTTTCAGCTAAATCAGGAAAAGGCATGATGAGCACTTAAGCACTGGAGGTGATGTATGAGTGAACAACCACAAGGGCGCCTGACAACCCGCACCGTAGCTATGCCCGCAGACACAAACCCGGCGGGCGATATTTTTGGTGGCTGGGTATTGTCACAGATGGATATGGCAGCCGGTATCTGCGCCGGAGAGCGCGCTCAATGCCGCGTGGTAACCGTCGCGCTAGATAGCATGAGCTTCATCCGCCCCGTTAAGATTGGGGATATCTTAGGTGTTTATACCGAAGTCGAGTCCGTCGGCCGCACATCAATGAATATCCATGTGGAAGCATGGGTACGACGTGGACGCATCGGACACCGCGAGAAAGTAACAGAAGCGATTTTTAAATTTGTCGCGATTGATAGCGCAGGTAAACCCACACCAATCCCTGAGCTGGAAGAGTAATCATACTACTGCGCGCCATTCTGCACGTTTCTAGTGTCCATAGATAACGTGCAAGTGCGCAGTTACCGCCATCACTAACCGGTAATTAATGCTCAACGCGCTACTCGATAGCCGCGACTAATCACCTTAGACATCAACTGATTAGACCGAACAGCGCGAATATCTCATCACATTTAATGGTTCATTAATGATGCAAGCGCCATACTGTAATATTATCTGCTAAAACCTACCCACAGAACAGGAACAACTGGTGACCAACAAACTTAGGATGAGCTTCGCGTGGTCCTTCGCTTCGCGCTACTTAGTAATCTCATTAAATTTTGTTTCTGTGATTGTGCTGGCTCGTTTATTAACGCCAGAAGAGATCGGGATATTCTCTATCGCAGTTGCTCTGCTCGCTATCGGGCAAGTCATTCGTGATTTCGGTATTTCAGATTATATTATCCTCGAAAAAGATCTCACCAAATCGAAGTTGGCATCCGCCTTTACGATATCGTTATCGATCTGTTACTCCCTTGTTGCGCTCTTCTACTTCCTCAAAGGACCGATCGCCAGCTATTACGGCCGGCCAGAGATCGAGGATGTTATTTCGCTACTGCTAATTAACTTTTTGCTCATTCCGTTTGGCACACTGACACTCTCAGTATTAAAGCGTGAGATGCAGTTTCAAAAGCTAATGCTGGTTGAGGTGAGTTCTACAGTCGTTAACTGTACCGTCTCCATCAGCCTAGCTTATCTGGGCTTTAGTTATATGAGTTTGGGATGGGCCGCTATCTCAGGCACCGCGACCACGATTGCGCTACTCATCTTCTTTAGACCTGCCATCATTCCCTGGCTTCCCGGTTTTAGATCCATTCCTGCGGTTATCTCTTTTGGCTGGAAGATGAGCTGGTCATATATCGCTAACCACCTAACCCGCTCGGCACCTGAGATCATTGTTGGTAAAGCAATTGATGCACAAGCCGTCGCTTTACTTGGTAAAGGTCTGGCAACCACTAGCATGTTTACTGATCTGGTGTATCAGGGGATGCTGCAAGTCATACAGCCATATTTCGCGCAAATTAAGCATAGTGATGGAGACCTGAAAGGCGTATTTTTCTACTCGACAACAGCGCTTACCGCCGTCGCATGGCCATTCTTTAGCTTCTTCATTTTAATGTCCGATGAAGTCGTATTGTTCCTTTTCGGTGATCAATGGACCGCTTCTGCACCATTACTGCAGCTCGCGTCATTGGCGGCGATGATCTATTTCAGTATTACGCTGACAGAGCGAATTCTAGTGACCCAAGGTAAAACAGGGAAAGTCGCTCAGCTGCACACCTTCTATCTGATCATCACCATCATTTTACTTATCATCACAGCGCAGATCAGCTTGTATGCAGTCGCCGCGGCGTTTGTTGCTGAAAAGGCGATTCGTGCCATTATTCTCTATCGCGAACTAGGCAAATGTATGTCAGTTACCCTCGCTGACTTTAAGCCCATGTTTGTACAAAGTGGCGGTGTCACCTTGCTCTGTATCGCAACAATCGTAGCGATCCAGTTCAGCGGTATCACGGCCACATGGAATGAGTTTTGGTCCCTGCTATTAACAGGTATCTGCTTTGTAGCCGCATGGTTAGGTGGCCTCTATCTGTTCCGCCACCCGCTCCATACCGAGGTTACCAATATTGTGCTAACCGTGAAGCAACGCATTCTCAAACAGGCGGCGAGCTAACGTTAGGTCGTCGCATTTTTTCTACAAATTGCCCGAGCTGTACTATCTTTTGTTCTGTGTGTACGCCTTACACAGCAGTCATAAGATAATAAGAGGATCATCGGGTGATCACGACATCGCAACGCGCCCATCTTCATGATGGTATCGCGCTCCTACTGTTCGCCATTTACGGGATGCAGGTGTGTCCCTTTTTGGACTCCCTTACCCCGTTGCAATTGTTCCTCCCTATCTTGCTGGTGTTTGCTGGAAAAAGTCTTGCTCGACACTATGTCACCCGCTACATAGAACGCCGCCCTCTCGCAGAGCAGGTGCGGGTACAGTTCAAGACAGATCTTGGGCTTTTCTTGATCGCAGGTGCGGTACTCGCTAGCTACAACAGCATTGTGTATAGCTTCCCCTTAGAAAGCACCGGTAAAGTCATGATTGGCATGTTGGTGCTCGGATTCTTTATCGCTTGCGATTTAGCACTCTATCGTGAATATACGATCGCAGAACAACTGCGCGCGAGCCAACAAAGCTTGCCGCTATCGGCCTCACACTTTCCTATCAGCCGCAAGTTCACACTGTTCGCATCTGCCTGTGCATTTGCTGTTGTCGGTGTTGTCTTTTTGGTGATCAACAAAGACCTTGAGTGGCTGATCCATACCGGTGATAAAATCCCACTGAGCACCTCGCAGCGCTATATTCTGACGGAGATATTCTTTATTGTTGCAGCGGTTATGGGCTATGTGCTCGCCATTATTTTAGGTTACTCACGCAACTTAAAGCGCTTCCTATCTTTCCAACATGAGGCCCTCAGCCAAGTGGCAGAAGGATCGCTCGATGTGCATGTGCCGGTTGCGTCCAACGATGAGTTTGGCCACATCGCTGCCAGCACTAACGCGACCATTGCGAAGCTCGCCGACCGTACTCAAGAGCTACATAAGACGCGTGATGTCAGTATTTTAGGTTTAGCAACACTCGCAGAGACCCGCGATAACGAGACAGGCGCCCATATCATCCGCACTCAGCACTATGTGCGTGCTTTAGCAAATCAGCTTAAAACAGAACCCGCATTTGCCGAGCAGCTCACTGACGAGGTGATCGACCTCCTATACAAATCGGCACCACTGCATGATGTGGGCAAAGTCGGTATCCCCGACGCGATCTTACTGAAACCCGGCAAGCTGACAGATGATGAGTTTGCGATTATGAAGCAACACGCCCAGATCGGTGCAGATGCGCTATGGAAAGCAGAGCAGCAGTTGGGCAGTAACTCGTTCCTGCGTTTGGCACGCGAAATTAGCCTCACCCACCACGAGAAGTGGGATGGCAGTGGTTATCCACAAGGACTCACAGGCAACGATATCCCTTTGGCGGGCCGCTTGATGGCGCTCGCGGATGTCTACGACGCGCTGATCTCTAAACGTGTGTACAAACCAGCCTTCTCTCACGATAAAGCCAAGTCGATTATCCTCGAAGGTCGAGGCAGCCACTTTGACCCAGCCATTGTGGATGCTTTTTTAGCCACCGAGGCAGACTTTATCTCGATCGCGAAAACGTATGCTGATACCGAAACAACTGAGGAGGAAACCTCTGCACCGCTACAACCAGCCTAGCAGCAGCCACCAGAGGTAGTTCAGCGGCCAAAGCAAAACCACACTCATGGCCGCCAGCACGAGCGTATACTTGAGCGCCAAACGCATCGGCACATTGGCCATGCTCAACGCCAGCAATAGCGGGCCTGACTCATAGGGAAAGAGGAAGGTCGATATACCCACCACCTGAGACATCAAAACCGCTTTCAACGGTAAGCCAGATGCTTGGGCAAACTCAGCTGCCACCGGCGTTAACACCGCCGGAATACCCGGCAGCCCCGCCACCACCCCAGAACTCATCGAAAGAAGTGATAACGAGAGATAGTTTTGTAATGGCTCATTGGGCGCAAGCGGTAAAACAGGCGCTAGTAAGTGCGCGAACCAAGCGCCTAAACTGCTATGATTGATCACCGCACCAATGCCTAAAATAGCGGCAATAAACAGCACCGTATTAAAGTTGAACTGCTCAGAGAACTGCTGCTTTGATACCAAGCCTATCCTCGGTAGCAACAAAATCACCGCCACCGTTAACGCCACCCAAGCCGGAGAGAGTTGGTGGACACTATCGGTTAACCAGAACCCCAAGGCCACCAAAAGTAACCCCAACAGATAGATCTCGGTGCGCTGGAGCGGCTTGATCTCAGATTGCGTGGCCACCAACGAACCTGCCGGGAACATCTTGATAATCAGCCAGATAATAAGCACCGCTTTTAAGACGCCGAGTACCGGAAAATGCAGCCACAGATACTCGGCATAACCCAACGTTAAACCATGCACCGTATCAGCCACGCCCACCAAAACCATATTGGGCACATTGGCAGGCAGCACAGCAAACGAGGGCACATGCGCGCCGAAGCCTGCAGCCAACGCCATACCGACATAGCCTTGTGATCCCGGCTTTAAGCCACAACGCTCTGCCAACAGCAGGACAATAGGCATCAACAGCACAATCCGCCCCATTGAAGATGGCATCAAAAATGCGAGACCGACCCCTAGCACAACCACCGCACTGGTCAGGCGCGTATAACTCGAGGCAAACACCATCAGATAGCCACTAAGCCGCTGCCCAAGCCCGGTGGACTTTACCGCCATACCGATCACAAACCCGCTAATGATGAGCCAAGTTGCGCCAGCCGAAAACCCCGCAAAGACCACCTCAGCAGGGGCTATTGCAAAGAGCATTGCTGCCAAAAAGAACAGCAGCGCTATTAGGTAATCGGCCACAACAGCTGTCGCCATCAACCCAAGAGCAGCCACCACCAGTGCAGCGCTCCAGCTTTGCTGCGTAGTCAGCCCAGCGGGTGCAATATACCCAAGCAGCAGGGCGCCGCTGACGATGATGATACTGGCCCAATGGGCAACAGAGAGCGGCCCTAACGCCGATAAAACCCCAGGTTTACGAGTCGACATGGTGCTACCAACAACTTTACAGAAAGAGTAAAAGCGTTATTCTGGCATCAATTCAGATGGCGCAGTAGCGACAAAAAGACAATGAATAGCGAGAAAAGGACACATCGCCAGCCCTCGGGTTCCGGTGATATCGAAGACCCGAGCCGCCCCATCATTGGGACGCAAGGGCAGATGAATAGCGGCCTAGAAGTTGTGCCCCATCGGCATGTTCGCGCGCAGTTGGCTTTTGCTGCAGAGGGTGTCATACGGGTGATAACCGATACCGGTACGTGGCTGATTCCACCCCAACAGGCGGTATGGATTCCAGGAAATATTCTGCACCATGTGGTCGCCGAAACCGATGTGTTAGTGCGGCACCTACATATTGATGCTTCGGTTGCAGCACGTTATCCAACCGTGTGTGCTGTCATGGATGTGCCGCCGCTGGTGCGTGAGCTGATCAAACGTGTGGTTAACTTTACACAGCACTATTCACCTGATGGCCGTGAGGCGCGCTTAGTTCACGTGCTTATGGATGAGCTTGAAGCATTACAGCCAGCCGAGCTATACCTGCCACTGGCTAAAGATCGCCGCATTTTACGTATTATGCAGCGCCTTATGCAGGACCCAGCTAACGAGCAATCTGCGCAAGCATGGGCGCAAGAGGTGGGAGCAAGCCGCCGCACCCTCACACGGCTCTTTCAGAAAGAGACCAATATGAGCTTTAACGCTTGGCGCAAGCAGCTGCGCTTGCAAGAGGCGATCAACCGTCTCAGCCGCGGTGACAGCGTTACCAACGTGGCATTATCTCTTGGCTACGCAAGCCCCAGCGCTTTTGTAGCGATGTTTAGGCAAACACTAGGTAAGCCACCCAAGCAGTTCTTTCAAGAGCAGCTTAGCTGAGCGCTTCATCAAGCCATTCAATCCAGTGTTTAACAGGTACGTCGGCATGCGCACCAAGGTGTAACTGACACCCGATGTTCGCCGTCACGATTTGCTCAGGATTATCGGCAGCCAAAGCCGCTAACTTTCGTGTAAGTAAACGCTCACTTAACTCAGGCTGTAGTAAAGAATAACTTCCTGCAGAGCCACAACACAGATGTTTCTCCTGTGTTTTCGCTAAGTTTGCCCCCATACGCAACGCCAATTGCTCAACAATATCGGGCAGTTTTTGCCCATGCTGCAGTGAACAAGGGCAATGCAGGGCCGTTTTTTTCGGCAACTTAACAGCTAACGAGTTCACATCCTCGCAGGCGATCACTTCGGCAATATCTTTGGCGATAGCACTGACACATGCTGCTTTTTCAGCATACTGAGGGTCAGCGGCTAATAGCTTACCGTACTCTTTGACCGTCACACCACATCCCGAAGCCGTTACAACGATCGCCTCAGCGCCCGCTTCCACCGCTGGCCACCACGCATCAATATTCTGGCGTATCGCCAACAGCGTACTCTGCTCATGACTTAAATGATGTGTGAGCGCACCGCAGCAACCCGCATCCGGCGCGACCACCAAACTAATACCTAATCGATCCAACACCCGTGTGGCTGCTTCGTTTGTTTGCGGACTCGACACTGATTGCACACAACCCTGTAACACCAACATAACGCGGTTATGGCGTTGTGCAGGCCAAGTGTTAGCACTGACTAACGGAGGAACCTGCTTTTGCAGGGACTTAGGAAGCACGGGCTTGAATAAATGAGCCACCCGCAGCAAGGTCCGAAAGCGTTTAGGCTTGGGGACAATCGTTCTCAATAGGTATCGCTGCGCACGCGCTAACCACCCCCTTGGCAGTGTTTGCTCAGCCAGTGCCCGACCAATATCCAACAGCCTGCCGTAACGCACCCCCGAAGGGCAGGTGGTTTCACAACTACGACATGCGAGGCAGCGATCGAGATGGCGGCGCGAGCGCTCTGTTAATGTGCCCGTTTCCAAAAATTGCTTGATTAGATAGATGCGTCCACGCGGGCCATCACGCTCATCCGATAACTCTTGATACGTTGGGCACGTGGCCGTGCAAAAGCCACAGTGTACGCAGCTGCGCAAAATGGTTTCAGCTTCCTGAACGGCTGGAATCTTATTCCAGCGCTTGTGAATTTTCGTCTGCATACAGCGCTCCTACATCCAGCCGTAGAGGCGTCCGGGGTTGAAGATGCCATGTGGGTCCAGCGCGTGTTTTACCTCACGCTGTAAATGCTTCAGAACCGCATTGGGCTGAGAAAACACCTCGGCTTGACGATCACCGCCTTGCCACTTCGCTATACTGCCGCCGGCCTCCTGAGCGATAAGCGACAACGTCTCAAGCTCATACTCGCCGCGTAGCCAACGCTGTGAGCCACACCAATCAATCACACTGTCGGCATCATGGGGCAGCATGGCACTGCTGCGCACACTGAATCGCCAAAGAGGATCAGCACCTAGCAATAAGTTTTGCTCGCGTAACGAGCGCCAGAACTGGCTACCGTTTTCTTCTGTCATAGTGTAATCACGCTGCCACTGCGCCATCGTCTGCGTTACTGCAGCCTCAGCCCCCGATAAACGCATGTGAAGTTGGCCCGCATACCAACAAGCACCGCTGATTGGCGCGGAGGTTCCGGCGAGCTGACTCATCAGGATCACGGCATCCTCTGCCGTAAGCGCTAGCCCGAGATAAGTGGTTGCCTCGGGCTTGGGTAACACTTTAAAGCTGACTTCGGTGATCACTCCTAACGTACCCAGCGCTCCCGCTTGTAACCGCGATACATCGTAGCCTGCGACATTTTTCATCACTTGGCCGCCGAAGCGCAGGCGTTCACCTTGCCCATTGATCAGCTGTGTCCCTAGCACCAGATCACGAATGGACCCGCCCCACGGTCTTGCAGGCCCAGATACGTTACTAGCCAAAGTTCCGCCAATGGTTGCTGCGCCACCAAACAGCGGAGACTCACAGGGCAGCATCTGATTATGTTCGTCGAGGTGGGCGATAATCTCATCAAGGCGCGTTCCAGCACGTGCGGTCATAACGAGTTCAACCGGTTGATAACTGACAATACCGGTATGTTCAGATAGATCTAAACTGGTTAGTCCGCTCGTGGTGCGCCCTAAATGGGCCTTGGTGCCGTTGCCACGAATGGAGAGCGGCTGGCCCGTGGCAATGGCATGCTCAACCTGAGCAACGAGTTGGGTCGTTTTATCCATTAGGAGGTCTCTCCTTTCGCCAACGCCCGATACTCTTGGCAGCGGCCAAGCACCGGGATACCTTTTCCTGGGTTAAGCGTCCCGTGGGGGTCAAAAGCGGACTTCAAACGATGAAGCTGCGCAATTTCGGCATCATTGAACTGCACAGCCATCTGGCGAATCTTCTCTAAGCCCACACCATGCTCACCTGTGATGCAGCCCCCGACCTCAACACATAGCGCCAGAATACGCGCACCAAATGCCTCTGTACGCGCAAACTCGCCCGGCTTATTCGCATCAAACAGGATAAGTGGGTGTAAATTGCCATCGCCTGCATGGAAGACGTTTGCCACGCGTAGACCAAACGTCTGCGACATCTGTTGCATCTGGGTCAGGACATAGGCCAACTGGCTACGCGGGATCGTGCCATCCATGCAGTAGTAATCTGGCGAGATACGCCCAACCGCAGGAAACGCCGACTTACGGCCTTTCCAGAGCGCCGCACGCTCCGTTTCACTCTGGGATACACGAATAGAGGAGGCACCTTGTGCGGTGAAGATCTCGGCAACTGCCGCAATATACTGATCTACCTCAGCAGCAGTGCCATCAAGCTCACATAGCAGCAAGGCCTGAGCATCGAGCGGATATCCCGCTTGCGCAAAGGCTTCGGCAGCCACAATCGCATGATGATCCATCATCTCAAGACCTGCTGGAATAATGCCAGCGGCAATCACCGCTCCCACCGCATCTCCCGCCGCTTGAACGGTGGGGAAACCAGCTAACACCACTTGTGCTTTTTCGGGCATCGGCAGGAGACGAACTGTCACCTCGGTCACCACACCCAGTAGGCCTTCAGAGCCATTAATCAGTGCCATTAGATCAAGACCGGAGCTATCCAAACCTTCGCTTCCCAATGTCACCAGCTCGCCACTCACGGTAACCAGTTGCACACTCAACACGTTATGCACGGTAAGACCATATTTGAGGCAGTGCACGCCGCCAGAGTTCTCAGCGACATTACCACCGATTGAGCAGGCGATTTGTGAGGAAGGGTCTGGCCCATAATAGAGGCCATGCTGAGCCGCTGCTTCACTGATCGCAAGGTTGCGAACGCCTGGCTCAATACGCGCGGTACGCGCTAATGGGTCGATAGCGAGGATACGGTTAAACTTGGCCAGCGATAAGACAACGCCGTCGGGATGGGGCATGGCACCCGCACACAGCCCAGTTCCCGCGCCTCTTGCGATAACAGGCACACCCTGTTGATGGCAAAGTGTCATCACCTGCTGCACTTGCGCGAGCGTCTCTGGTAAAACAACCAGCAACGGCATCTCGCAGTACATCGAAAGGCCATCGCACTCATATGGCTTCTGCGTTTCGCGATCGGCAATAACATATTCAGGATCGATAAAATCCGCAAACGCCGCAGCTAACTCACGCCGCAGCGCAGACCTTGCATCTTGCACACTGCCTCCTTGGCTCTACCACCGAGAGGTTTATCGTGACGTTAGAGTTACCATATTCACAACAGCATGGGTAGGGACAAAGGGGTCAGATGTCACCATCACCGCTCGTAACGGGATTGAGCAAATGGATGGCAACATCTGACACTAACCGGCATAAAAATGTGGTGCATTGCACGTGGAGGCCCATCCTAGCGATCTAAATGATGGTTTAAAACACTGGTATGACCAGTAATTTAATATCCAAACCACTATCCGGATTGCTCAGAGGTGGTGAATTCCCCTATAAACTATATAGTTAATGCATGTTTTCTAAGACAGTAGTACGTGGCGTGATAGGACGGAGTGCCCGATGACCAACAGCAACACCTCTGCCACCGGTAAACTGGTTTATCAATTAGAGGAGATGATCCTTGAAGGCGTCTGGCGGCCCAACCATAAACTGCCTTCCGAGCGCAGACTCGCGCAGCGTTTTGGATACTCCCGCACCGTGATTCGAGAGGCCCTACGCCAATTGCAGGCGAAGGGGCTCATTATCACACATCAAGGTATCGGTTCTTATGTTGTTGAGGTATTTCACAGCATAGAAGAGGAGTTTATCGACCCTCTTGTCCACCTGTTCGATAGCCATGAGCGGACCTTATTCGATCTCCTTGATGTCAGAGAGCAACTCGAGAGCCACGCGGCGTTTCTGGCGGCACAGCGCGCAACACAAACCGACCTGTATCAATTGACCCAAGCTTACGAAAGGCTGGCTTCCCCTGACACTGAGCTAACGATGGATACCTACTTTAACTTCCATCATATGGTCATCCTCTGCTCCCATAACCCTATATTGGTTCAAACTCTGTGCCAGCTCAAAGCCTTGCTCTGTAAGGCCATCCAAACTTGCCTGCCGTTGCTCATACAAGACGCTGAGGTACAAAACCAAGTGAGGTCACAGCAGCAACAGATGTATGAAGCCATTGTGCAACGCGATCCGGTTGCAGCGCGCCGTGCGACCAAAACCCACATTCGCTTTGTCAGTCACCACGTTCACTCTGTGAAAAAAAGTAATTTTTATTAATCCGCTGCCGACTCAATTAGAATACACTTATTTAATTTCCATAATACCTGCAAGGATATCGTCGATGTTGTCTCAGTTGCGGATAAGAACGCGCCTATTAGTGGGCTTCACACTATTAATCGCGTTAGTTTGTGCCGTTGTCATGCCTTTTATGCTCAGTGATATGAAGCACATTATCAGCGAAGCGGAAAAGCGTGAATTGTCGAGAATCTATCTGAAGTTCAACGAAAAACTACATCAAGAGGAGCGTGTCGCGACTGCATTAGCGTCTTTCATCGCAGAGATGCCCGTAGTACAAGCACAACTCAAATCGGGTGATCGCCAAGCGCTACTGCAAACACTAGAGCGCAGCTTTGCCAAGTTGAAAAGCCAATACGGTTTGCGCCAACTACAGTTCCATAAACCGCCAGCCACCTCATTCCTGCGTGTTCATAAACCGGCCAAGTTTGGAGATGACCTGTCCAGCTTCCGCCGTACAGTGGTACAGACCAACCAACAGCGCCAGCCCGTAAAAGGAGTTGAGAAAGGCGTTGCTGGCCTCGGTATCCGCGGCGTGGTGCCCGTGATAATCGCCGGCGAGCACTGGGGGTCGTTGGAGTTTGGTTTCTCTCTTGGCCAAGCGATGCTCGACCAATTTAAAGGCAAACAGGGCACCGAAGTGGCGATCCACATACAGGAGCAGCGCTCCCTCGAGCCCTTTGCCAGCACCTTTAAAGCACCCGCTGTACTTTCTGCTCAGGTCTTGAATCAAGCTGCAGATGGCCAGCCACAGATCGTCAACGGTGCGATTGGAAAAACAGAGTACGCCTTCTATGCCGATCAGCTACAAGACTTTTCCGGGCGCGGTATTGGCGTTATCACCGTGGCCATACCTCGTACCGACTACCTCGAAATTTTGGATCGCTCGTTTATCCACACCGTGATTATCGGCGTTGTTTTCCTTGTTTTGGGTGGCCTTATAGCCATGCTCATTACCCGCAGTATCGTCAAGCCACTTAAGGAGATGCGCGATGCGATGGAGAATGTTGCCAGTGGCGATGGCGATCTAACACAACGCTTGGATGATAGCGGCAAGCATGAACTGGCAGATATCGCGACGGCGTTCAACCACTTTGTTGGTAATACCGAGGAGCTGATTAAACTGCTGATGCGCTCGATCTCCGGCGTTTCCCGCAACGGTTCTGAGCTATTCAGCATTACCGAGCGCACCATTAACTCAGTACGCGAGCAGCAGGCGAAAACCGACGAGATCGCAACAGCGGTTAACGAAATGAACGCTAGCGCCCATGAAGTTGCCCATAATGCGGAACGTGCGACCACGCTCACCACCGAGTCCCAGGCGCAATCAGACCAAGGCTATCAATCTGTTGAAAAGTCGATCGACAATATCAACCGTTTAGCCACCAATGTCGCGTCAACAGTCGAGCTGATGCGTGATGTGGGCGACCAAAGCAACCGCATTCACACTATTTTGGATGTGATTCAAAGTATCGCGGAGCAAACTAACTTGTTAGCACTCAACGCAGCGATCGAGGCCGCTCGCGCGGGTGAACATGGCCGCGGCTTCGCCGTAGTAGCCGACGAAGTGCGCTCGCTAGCCTCACGCACACAAGCCTCTACCTCAGAAATCGACGCGATGATTTCACATCTGCAATCCGGTACCCAACAAACCGTAAACGTTATCAACGAAAGCCAGTCTCAGGCGCTGGCAACCGTCGATGTCTCTAGCGAATCGGGCCGCGTACTGGAGCAAATTCGAGCCACAATGGCTGAGGTGAATAATGCGGTGCTGCAAATTGCAGCCGCGGCTGAAGAGCAAAGCCAAGTATCGGAAGAGATCAATCGCAATGTGGTTGAGATCGCAGACCGTGCCCATAATGTGGCAAGCGGGGCCGACCAAATACTAGACGCCTCTGCGAACGTTGGCTTGGAGCTTACCAGCCTGATGGGCGTGGTACGCCGTTTTAAAGTCACCAAAGACCCCAAAATTGAGCTTGCCGTTGCGCTCAGTGCACACCAAGCGTGGAAGATGCGCTTACGCGCCTTCTTAGATGGCAAGAGCACCCTGTCCAAAGAGCAGGCCGTCTCCCATAAAGAGTGTGATTTTGGGCGCTGGTACTATGGCGATGGGCACAGCATCTGTAGCCAACTCTCTCCGCTACGCGCTATCGAAAAGCCACACGAAGAGCTACACCGCTTAATAGGCGAGATCGTAAGCGCAAAAGAACAAGGGGACCTGCAACGAGCAGAACGCAGTTATCAGCGCGTTTGCGAGTTATCAGATGAGATCGTAACCGAGATGGAAACCGCTATAGATCAGTGCTAGCGGTCATCATGATCAGCGGCAGGCATAGCCCTGCTGCTGATCAACCGATATTACCACCAGCAGCGCAGTGCCAATACAGCTATCAGCGCCACATATGGATACGCCACCGTTGGACGCAACGACTGTTTAACATATTCTTGCACCAAACCCACCAGGCCTGGACGCGTTGCTTGCCACTGGTTATGTAACTGACATGGTGCCACAGGCTTATCCCCTGCGATCATGCCCTCAAGTTCAAGCAAGCGAGCTTCCAAACGGCTCTGGAAAGTTTTCCAGATCCCCTCTTGCAGCCATAGCAGTGCAATCATAGCGGCCATCAAAATACTGCTGCCCGCTGCAGTCAATAGTGCTATCGCGACGAGCGCAGTCGCAACAAGCTTGATATAGAGCCCATGCTTCTCATAATCTTCCACCTGAGTTTGCAACAGTTCCCACTCTTTTACCGCTGCAAAACGCGGGTCCCACTCTTGATCTGCCACTGTGTGCCTCCTATGCGATTGAGTGAGCAATTACAGCGTGCACATCTATCAAAAGCAAGATGAGGACAATCAGCGACAGTTTCCAAGCCAGCTAAACTGGCTCAGATCCCTTATACTCGCACACTCAGTTTCCACAAGGATGAGATATGGCTCAGGTTACCGCCCTTATCGATACGCTAAAACGCGAGTTAAAAGCCCACGGCAAAACCTACGCGGATGTCGCTACACATCTCAATCTGAGCGAAGCCTCCGTCAAGCGCCTGTTTGCCGAGCGCAGCTTTACCCTGCAACGCCTCGAAGCGGTGTGCACCTTACTAGGGATTGAGTTATCGGATTTAGTTCAGCGTATGACCTATCATCACGCGCAACTGAGCCAACTCACCCGAGAGCAGGAGCAAGAGATTGCCGATGATGTGGAGCTGCTTTTGGTGGCGATCAACGTGATCAACGGGATGCGTTTTGAGGATATCTTGCGCTACTACGACCTCAGTGAAGTTGACTGCATCAGTAAACTGGCGAAGCTTGATCGTCTAAAGATCATCGATCTATTGCCAGGCAATCGCGTTAAGTTACGCATCGCACCTAACTTTCACTGGCGTCCCGATGGGCCAATTCAGCGCTTTTTCCATGACAAAATCGAGCAGGATTTCTTTAGTTCGCGCTTTGATCGTAGCACCGAAAAATTGCTGGTCTCCAATGCGCTGTTAAGTGCTGCCAACAACGCGCTACTGCAGCGGAAAATGCAGCGTTTGGCCGAAGAGTTTAACCAACTTATGCGTGAAGATATGGCGCTACCGGTTGAAGAGCGCCACGGCACCACGCTAGTTATGGCGATGCGCCAATGGAATGCGAGCCTCTTTAAGCAGCGAAGCCGACCTCAGAAGCGCTCCAGCAAATCGCCTGAGTAGTCCATCAAAGATGCCACACTAAATGCTTCACGCTGCTCATCTAGGGTACGTTGTGCCCGCTCAAGCTCTTCCAGCGTGAGCGTATTATTATCCAGCTCATAGACTTGTCGCGAGGCACGGTAGCTAAAATCAAGGATGGTCATCGCCACCGGGTCACCCTTCTCGGCTGCCGCTTTTATCTTTTGCTGCTTACGGTAGATGCGGTTGAGTTCCCCTTTAACGCGCCGCACGTACGCCACTTCGTATAAAAATGGGTGATGACGCAGCATCGAAAGAATCTGCGCTAATGCCAACGCAGCGATAACCACACCCAAGGCGTTGAGCCAGAAATTATCGCCCTCCGGCCCACCCCAAAAGTGAATCAACACCGCCGAGGTACCCAAAGCCACCACCAGCATAAATCCGCAGATGGCGAAAAAGGTGATTTTGACGTGTTTGTTATAGCGTGCTTTATCGATTGTCTCTAACTGCATTGTGAATCTCTTCGTTAACACCCCAGAAAAGAGTGCCCATCTTGCGGGAAAACGGCCACGCCGTCATCTGTATCGCGTACCAAAGGGTCTATTTAAATCAACTTATTCTCAAACGCCTTGGCAAAGTGATCAAGCAACTGCCGTACCTTTGGTGAGAGCTGCCGGTTATTGGGATAGAGCGCCCAAATCCCCTCATCGGGGATACGATACTGTGCCAACAGCGAGACCAACCGCCCTTGAGCGAGCGCATTTTCAACGTAGTAGTCGGGTAGTTGCACGATGCCTAGCCCCTGCAGCGCCGCATCCAGCAAGGCATGGCCACTATTACAGCTTAAATTACCGCGCACGCGCACCACTCGCTCGCGTCCCTCCACTTGGAAGCGCCAATAATCCAGCGTCCCCAGTAGGCAGTTATGCTGCTCAAGCTCGGCCAGCGTATTCGGCACACCACAACGCGCCAAGTAATCTGGAGAAGCACACACATAGGGGATACGCGGTGCCAGCTTTCGGGCCATCATCGACGAGCTTTCGAGCTTACCCAAACGAATCGCAAGATCATAACCACCCTCAACTAGGTCAAGGGGCTGGTTGGTTAAGCGCAGCGTGATCTCAAGTTCTGGATGCTCGGCAAGAAACTGATTCACCAGCGGTGCGATGGCTCGCTCACCGAGGGTGACAGGGGCTGTTAGGCGCAGCTTACCGCGCAGCATTCCTTGGCGTTCGGAGAGCGCCCGCTCGGCATCTTCCAGCCCCTCCAATAAGGTGCGGCACTGCTGAAAAAAGCTGCGGCCATCTTCACTCAACGACACCTTACGCGTGGTGCGATACAGCAGCTTTACCGCTAAACGCTGCTCAAGTTTACTAACTTGGCGGCTGACATGGGCCGTAGACACACCCAGTTTATCCGCTGCCGCTGTAAAGCTGCCGGTGTCGGCTACCGCAACAAACTCTGAGATACCTTCCCAGTTATACATCGATACGCCCCCCGCAATACGCCCAACTATTACCATACAGTAAAAGTGATTTTACATATCCCTGATTATTAACTGAAGCAGAGCAATTACACTAACGCTACTGAACATGCCGTTAGAGCATCTACCAAGACAAACCATAGGAGCATCATCATGGCTGAGGTCATTAAATCGCGCGCAGCAATCGCTTGGGGCCCAAATCAACCGCTATCTATCGAAGAGGTCGATGTCATGCCGCCGCAAAAGGGCGAAGTACGGATACGTATTGTTGCCAGCGGCGTTTGCCATACCGACGCATTTACACTCTCTGGTGAAGACCCTGAAGGTATTTTTCCAGCGATCTTAGGCCACGAAGGCGGCGGTGTCGTGGAGTCCGTGGGCGAGGGTGTCACTAGCGTAAAAGTCGGCGATCACGTCATCCCACTCTACACACCAGAGTGTGGCGAGTGTAAGTTCTGTAAATCAGGTAAAACCAACCTGTGCCAAAAGATTCGCGAAACACAGGGCAAAGGCTTGATGCCAGACGGCACGACCCGTTTCTCAAAAGATGGCCAGCCGATCTATCACTATATGGGCTGCTCAACCTTCTCTGAGTACACCGTCTTACCTGAGATCTCCCTTGCCAAAGTGAATCCCACTGCCCCGCTTGAAGAGGTTTGCCTTTTAGGGTGTGGCGTCACAACAGGGATGGGTGCGGTCCTGAACACCGCCAAAGTGGAGCCCGGCGCAACGGTCGCTATTTTCGGTTTAGGTGGCATCGGTCTATCGGCCATTATCGGCGCGACGATGGCACAAGCAAGCCGCATCATCGCTATCGACATCAATGAAAGTAAGTTTGAGCTAGCTAAGCAGCTTGGCGCCACCGACTGCATCAACCCAAAACACTATGACAAGCCGATCCAAGAGGTGATTGTTGAGCTAACCGATGGCGGCGTTGATTACAGTTTCGAATGTATTGGTAATGTCGATGTTATGCGTTCAGCGCTGGAGTGTTGCCACAAGGGTTGGGGGGAATCCGTCATCATCGGTGTTGCGGGAGCTGGACAAGAGATCTCCACCCGCCCATTCCAACTAGTGACTGGACGCGTTTGGCGCGGCACCGCATTTGGTGGTGTGAAGGGCCGCTCTGAGTTACCAGAGATCGTCGAGCGCTACCTCGCTGGCGAGTTTAAACTCAACGACTTCATCACGCATACCATGGGCCTTGAGGGCATTAACGAGGCCTTTGACCTAATGCATGAGGGCAAGAGTATTCGTAGCGTTATCCACTACGATCCGGCCTAATTGGGAGCGCTGATATGAACCTTGAAAACCTCAGCGAAAACCGCTGCTTTGGTGGCTGGCATAAGCAGTATCAGCACCATTCCGGGGTGTTGAACTGTGCCATGCGCTTTGCGATTTTCCTTCCACCGCAAGTGGCGAGTGGCCAACAAGTGCCAGTACTCTACTGGCTCTCAGGCCTGACCTGCACGGATGAGAACTTCATGCAGAAAGCGGGTGCACAACGTATTGCGGCCGAGTTAGGTGTCGCCATTGTCGCGCCCGACACCAGCCCTCGCGGAGAGGATATCGCCAACGATGAAGCCTACGACTTAGGCCAAGGGGCAGGTTTCTACGTCAATGCAACCCAAGCGCCATGGAACTCACACTATCGCATGTATGACTACATCGTAGATGAGTTACCTGCGCTAATTGAAACCCACTTCCCGGTTAATCAGCAACGCGCCATTGCTGGCCACTCGATGGGTGGGCATGGTGCGATGATGATCGCCCTGCGTAACCCCGAGCGTTACCGCTCCATGTCAGCATTCAGCCCGATCTGTAACCCGATTAACTGCCCCTGGGGTGAAAAAGCGTTCACGGCGTACCTCGGTGATAACCGTGATACATGGGCGCCATACGACACCACAGTGCTACTGCCCAACGCACAGCAACCGGTTGTTGGCTTGGTAGATCAGGGTGAAGCCGACAGTTTTTTGGCCACTGAGCTAAATACTGATGTGCTCGAAGGCGTGGTGGCACAAACAGGTTACCCGCTAGAAGTGCGCCGCCAAGCAGGCTATGACCATAGCTACTACTTTATCGCGAGCTTCATTGAGGACCATCTGCGGTTTCATGCGCAGCACCTCGCTGCATAATTAGAAGTGCATACTAGCCTCTGCCGACCCGTCCGTCGGTAGGGGCTTATTTATCGTGCTGGTCTATAGTTGCTCTATGAATTTTTCTCTGCGCTCCTCAGCTTTTATCGGTGGCTTCTGTGCACTGGCCGCCACCATTATCTGGTCTGGCAATTTCGTTATCGCCCGCGGCTTAGTCGATGGCGTACCGCCCATCAGCTTGGCATTCTGGCGCTGGACGCTGGCTATTCTGGTGTTTCTGCCCTTTGCGCTTAAACCAATGCTGCGCGCATGGCAGCCTATCCGCATTCACCTTGGCTACTTAACCTTGACCGCCCTGTGCGGTGTAACGCTCTTCAATACCCTTATCTATATCGCCAGCCATAGCACCAGCGCGATCAACCTCTCGTTAATCGCCATCACCTTTCCGATCTTCGTTATCTTGCTCGCCCGCTTTTACTGGCATGAGCGTATTACTCGGCCCAAAGCGATCGGGGTTGGCTTAGTGATTATTGGGGTGATCAATTTGGTCACACAGGGAAAGCCCTCTCAACTACTGAGTGTCGAGTTTGCTCAGGGCGATATCTGGATGCTGGCAGCGGCGATCTGTTTTGCACTCTACAGTGTGATGGTAAAGCGCAAACCCGCAGCACTTGGGGCATGGGCCTTTCAGCTCATTACTTTTATCATTGGCTGGGTATTACTGCTGCCTTTTTATCTATGGGAGGCCAGCAACACCCACTTTCAGATCCACGAAGCCGACCTTTCCATACTCGCCGCTATTGCTTATGTGGGAGTCGCCGCATCACTGCTGGCGTTCGTGCTTTGGGGCCATGCAATCGCATTGCTGGGGCCAACGACACCCGCCATTATCTATTACAGCTTACCAATTTTCAGCGGCTTGGCCGCATATCTATTCTTAGGTGAGACGCTGGGCAGTATTCATCTACTCAGCGCGAGCTTAATCCTTGCGGGAGTGATACTTGCGATCTATCGCAAAGATCAAGCACAGCGCTAACAGGTTAACGACTGGTGATCAGTTTAAGGCCAAAGATCACCAGTAGGGAGCCGGTAATCGCTTCCATGGTTTTCGCAACGCGGGGGCGCTGCAACCAGATACGTGCCTTATGCACCATCAACACTAGCGAGCCTTGCCAGCATAAACCGATCACAAAGTGGATACCTGCCATCAACATCGCTTGTGGCATCGCGGGGTAGTTCGGGTCGATAAACTGGGGCAAAAACGCCATATAGAAGATGATAGTTTTGGGGTTAAGCACGTTTGAGAGCAGTCCTTCACGCAACGACACCCAGCCTGACACCTGCGGCATCGGAGTACTCACTGCGTCGATTGGCAGAGGCTTCGCTCGGTAAGCGGCTCGTAAGCTTTGCACACCCAACCAGATCAGATAGCAGGCACCGGCCACTTTTAGCAGCATAAATAGCTCGGCAGAGCCCAACAGAATGACAGATAACCCCGCCGCCGAGATCAATGCATGAAAGAACAGTCCTGAGCAGATACCTAAGTTTGTTAGCAGTCCGTCGCGTACTCCGCCGCGCGCGGCGTTGCGCATTACCACCAGCGTATCGACACCAGGCACCATCGTTAGCGCCGTAATCGCCACCAAGAAAGGAAGCCAAGCAAAATTTTCAAACATCAGACAGCCCTCAATATTAGACTGTTGAGTTTACGAGAGGTGCTGGCAGGCGGCAACAAAAAGCCGCATATGCACCACAGCGCCGGCGATAAAAACCTTAGAGCAATTAGGTTAGCGCTGCTTATATTGGCCCGGTGCATAGCCGCGAATGACGCCCGCCGGTCTGCGCTGCTGATGCTTGGTTGCGCGCCCAGAAACGCGGCGGCGCCACAAACGGAAGCTACTCGGCTTTAAGCTACGCTGCATCAGCCGGATAACCTCAGGCTCCGACAAGCCAAACTGAGTTTCAATGGCCTCGAAAGGGGTTCGGTCCTCCCAAGCCATCTCGATAATACGCGACTGGTCAGCGGCATTGTGCATCGTATGATCTCCTAGTTAGCGTTGCCTTTACGTACCCTGCTACGTTTCGGTTTTCATAGATACAAAAAAACCCGCCTAAGGCGGGTTTTGGCCAATCTAAAGTGCTTACACGGTCGCTGCAGCAGGGCCTTGTTTACGGCTGTAGATAAACAGCGCAATGAACACCGCAAGGCCTGCAAAATCAAGCCACAACATAGCGTGGGGCCACAGCATCGCCACACCGGCAGCACCGGATAACAGGCGCAAAGCGATATTTAATTCGCTCTCTAGGTAGCCTTCCATAAAGCCAACCAGTGCATAGATACCAAAGACCGCAAAGAAGAAGATACGTAACACCTCTTCAGTGCTACCGCCGATAAAGTTTGTGTAAGCAAACAGTAGCGGGACGATATACAAGCCTTTCGCCACCTTCCACGCCGTAAAACCTGTCGCCATGGGCGGTGTTTTCGCAATAGCAGCGGCAGCGAATGCCGTTAAGCACACCGGTGGGGTGACATTACTATCTTGCGATAACCAAAAGATGATCATATGCGCTGCTAGCAGAATCATAGCCAACTTTTCAGGTGCAATGGCTTGCTCTAAAAGTTGACCTTTAAAGTCGCCCGGCACCAATGCCAACAGTTGCTGCGCGTCCACCTCGCTCATCGGCGCTGCTAACAGAGCGGCTTTCTCAGCATCGACCAGGAGGAAAATCGTCCGTGCTACCTCGGGCAGCGTGCCATTCACCATCATCTCGATCACCTGCATTTCGGCGATCAAGTTGTAAAGCGCCGGAGCAGACAGCGTGGCCAACACGATGTAGGCGGCGGTCACAGGTAGCCCCATGCCTAAGATCAGCGACGCGAGCGCCACCAGTACGAGCGTAATCAGCAAGCTACCATTGGCCCATTCAGCCACCATCAGCGAGAAGGTGTTACCAATACCGGTCATCGCAACCACATTGATCACCAGCCCCACCGCTATCAACAGCATCGCCGTGGTCGCCATGTTTTTTGAACCTTGGGCTAGGGCATCTAAGATATCGCGTACGCCCATCGGGTGCTTAGAGAGCCAAGATGCAGCTACCACTGAAATAATCGCGATACCCGCAGCATACGTAGGCGTAAAGCCGTAAATAAGCAGTGCCACCAACACCACCAACGGTAACAGGTAGTGCCAGCCATCTTTCAATACTTCACCAATCGGTCGTGTATCCAGTTCCACCGCTTCGGCATGGCTGCGCATCGCCTCCACACGAACAAAGAAACCCACTGATAAGAAGTACAACAATGCTGGGAGCGCCGCCACTGCGATCACATCCACGTAAGGCACCTGTGTGTAAGACGCCATAATAAACGCACCAGCGCCCATCACGGGAGGCATCAACTGCCCACCGGTGGATGCAGCCGCTTCAACACCAGCAGAGAAACGCGCGGGAAAGCCTGCACGGCGCATCAATGGAATAGTGATAACACCAGTTGATACCGTATTGGCCACCGAAGAGCCTGATACCGAGCCCATCAAGCCAGAACCCAGTACCGCCACAAAGCCCGGCCCACCAACGAAACGGCCTGCCGCACAACGTGAAAGCTCGATAATGAAATCACCGGCGCCGGACTTCACCAAAAAGGCACCGAACAGGATAAACATGAACACATAGGTCCACGAAATGCGCGCAATTGAGCCAAACATCCCTTCAGATGAGAAATAGCTGCGGTACAGCACGGTCTCTAAGCTGAGGCCCGGGAAGTTGAAGATTCCGCCCAGATACTGCCCCCACCAAAATACGTAGGTCAGCGCCGTAAGAATCATCAAGGGGATAAACCAACCGGTGGTGCGGCGGGCCATCTCGAGTGAAATAAAGATTGCCGCGATCGAGGCGACCCAATCGGTGGGTATATATTTCACACCACGGTCATAGAGCGCATCTTCGAAGCCAATCAAATAGAGCGTGCAGATGATCGCTGCCACACCGAGCAATACATCCAACAGCAGCGCCATGCGTCGGCCTGCAGCACTTTGGCTGTCAAAGGCTGGCACCATCAGTGCACACAAGAGTGCAAAGCCGCCAAAGTGGATCGCCGAAACCCACAGCTCTGGTAGTGTTCCCAGCGTATTAAAATAGATATGCGCCAGCGCAAACAGGACGCCAGCCCAATAGATGCTCCGCCCCACAAAAGACTGCTCAGGGCGCTGGATCAGCTCAAGGTTCTTTAATTTATCCGCCGTTTCCTGATCAGGATCCAGCGACTTATCTGCAACTGATGCACTCGCACTCATAGCAAAATCATTCCGTCAGTTGTGGTCTCAATCGATATTGCCAGCTAGGGCAACCAAGAGGTCAGAGGCGCCTAAATAAGCGCCTCTGAGGTGCGGCGTATTACTTATCCGCAATCAGGTGAGCAGGAATTTCGATACCTTGCTCTTGGTAGTAGCGTGCAGCACCTGGGTGCAGCGGTACTGGCAAACCGGCGATCGCCTTTTCGATAGACATCGCTTTGGTCGCTTTGTGGATACCATTCAGGAACGGGAGGTTCTCGTACACTACCTTCGTCAGGCGATATACGTCCTCTTCAGACACATCATCACGCACCGCAAGGAAGTTTGGCTGCGCCATGGTGTTGATCGCCTTGGTCTGCCCAGGATAGCTGTTCGCTGGGATCACATAACGCGTCCATAGATCATATTCACCGTTCGCTTCTTTAATCTGCTCATCAGTGAAGCTCAGCATCGTGATGTCATTGCCCATCGCGGCGTAAGCACGCGTAACAGCCGATGTCGGGATACCCGATGGAATATTCATACCGGAGATCGTGCCGTTTTGTAGTGCATCAGCCGATGGGCCATAGCCAAGGTGCGCCAGTGACATTTTGCTGGTATCAATGCCAAGGTTACCCAAAATCGTTTGCGTAGCCCCTTCCGTACCGGAGTTTTTCTTACCGATTGAGAACTTCTCATCACCGAAGTCAGCTAAGTCTTTTACCGTGCCGCTCTTCGCCAGATCACTTTTCACGATGAACTGTTCAACGTTCTGCCACAGCATCGTCACTGAACGGAGGTGTTTTTGCGGGCCAGATTGAGCAATTTTACCTTCACCGCTCCATGCCCATGCGCCGTAAACACCCATCAAGATCGCAAACTGCGCTTCGTTTTCACGCAGTAGCTTAACGTTTTCGCCTGAACCTGCAGAGTTAATCGCCGACAACGACATCTTGTATTTAGGCTCTAGCTTCACTTTGGTAAGCGTCGCTAGCGCAACACCCACGGGGTAATAAGTACCACCTGTTGTGGCCGTTGCCATGATGTAAGAGCGCTTATCTTCGGCGTGTGCCAGTGTTGTTAAGCTCATTGCGGACGCGACTGCCGCTGCAATACCGGCTTTCTTTAACAGGTTACGTTTGCTGATTTTCATAGATGCATTCCTATCGTGCAGACATTGTTATTGTTTTACCTACGTAGGCATAGCAAACGAAATGCCAACCCAGAAAAAACTATAACCCTTTGTTTTTATTGGTTTAAAATTTTAAAAAACAGCCATTGCTAGCACGGTCGGCACTTTTTTGCTGATAACTGTCGCTTTGGATAAGCAAAAACTTGCCGATAACCGGGTCAAGCTCAGCACATCACCTCTGTCACGCCGTTCGAACAGCTGCCAAGTCGCGACTTTTGTCGTATAAGAAACGCCGGTAATGCGCTCACAACGGGGTAAAAGCCATCGCTCAGCCGCTATAGGCCGTTTTTTGCCGACCGGTTAATCACTCTGCGTTTCACGTTCAGCGTCACTCAGGAAATCACTGCGGTTAAGGTCATACTTCGCCATCTTTTGGTTCAGGGTACGGCGCGGTAAATCAAGCATATCCATCACCGCTTTGATGTTGCCCTGGTGTGTCATCAAAGCATGTTGAATCACCGCACTCTCAAAATTAGCCACTTGCACAGCTAGTGGCAGCGAGGTGTCTACAAAGCGTTCGTGGGTCAGTTCTCCCTGCTGCGGGTATAGTAGTTGAGCCGCACTTTGCTCACCATCTAACGCATAACGTACCGCGATATTTTTCAGCTCACGCACGTTGCCCGGCCAGCGATACTGTTGGATAGTCCGCACATCTTGGCCGCTAATACGGCGCGGTTCACGGCTGTGTTGTGTTGCGGCTAGGCGCGCATAGTGCTCAAACAGCAGCGGGATATCTTCGGTACGCTCGCGCAGCGGCGGCAGATACAGCGTTGAAACGTTCAAGCGATAGAAAAGATCTTGGCGGAAATTATCATCGATGCTCAGATCAGCTTTCGATGCGGCCACGATACGCAGATCAACAGGGATCTGCTGGTTTGACCCTAAGCGCTCGATAACACCCTCTTGCAAGGTACGTAGCAGCTTGATCTGCAGGTGGTGCGGCATACTTTCGATCTCATCAAGCAACAAAGTGCCGCCATCAGCATATTCAAACTTGCCAATCCGTTTTGCCGTTGCGCCTGTAAATGCGCCCGACTCATGACCAAACAGCTCACTCTCAATCAAAGATTCGGGAATCGCACCGCAATTTAACGCCACAAACGGCTTCTTTTGGCGCTTGCTGAACTCATGCAGGCACTGCGCCACCAGCTCTTTGCCGGTGCCCGTTTCACCATAGATGATGACATTCGTATCCAGCTCAGCGCACTTGAGTAGATCAGAGCGCAGCTTTTGCAGCGACGGCGAAATACCGATCAGGCGCGTGTCCAACCCACTCTGTGTGGCTAAATTCTGCTGCAAGCGCACATTCTCTAACATCAATTGGCGCTTTTCACAGGCACGGTGCACCGCCTCCGCCAGCCGCTCAGGCACAAAGGGTTTCTCGATAAAATCATAAGCGCCATCGCGTACAGCCTTGATCGCCATATCCACATCACCGTGGCCGGTGATCAAGATCACGGGCAGATTGGGTATCCGCGCCTGTGCTTGTGCCATCAACTCCAGACCATCGATATCGGGCATCATCACATCAGAGACAAGGATACCGCCAAACTCCATGCTTAAATGGCTAAGCGCCTCATGAGCAGTGCTACAGCAGGTGACAGCAAAGCCGCTCATGGTTAGCCACTGCTCGGTGGATTGACGAATGAGTGGGTCATCATCAACTAATAACACTTCGCCTCGAATCACTCTGGACGCTCCTTAATCAGTGGCAGTAACAAGGTAAAACAGGCACCGCCCTCAGGACGATTGCTCGCCTGAATGGTGCCATCTAAATCCCGCACGATCGTGCGCACAATCGATAGCCCAAGGCCGAGGCCTTCTCCCATCTTTTTCGTGGTGTAAAAGGGTTCAAACAGTTGGCTGGGGTCCGCAAGGCCGCAGCCATTATCTTGCAGGCTAAAGCGGCCCATATCGCTATCAGCGGTTAGCGTGAGTACAAGGCGTGGCGCTGCTATCTCAGCAACCGCATCACAGGCATTGGTGATCAAGTTTGTCAGGACCTGCTCGATACGAGCATTATCGGCGGCAACATAGATCGGCTCCGTTGGCCGCTCGTACACCACGTCGATCTGCTGCTGGCGAAATGTTTCAGCAAAGAGTTGCAGCACCGGATCGAGTGCGGTCACCAGATCGAGCGTAATCAGTTGCTCAGGCTTTTTGAACGCAAAGGTTTTGAGTTGGCGAGTCATCTGCGCCATACGCCCAGTCAGATCATCGATAAGATCTAGGTTCTGCCCCAGTTGCACCGTCTCTTCTCGGGCGATTAATGCACGGCTGATAGCGATATAAGTGCGTAGCGCCGTCAGCGGCTGATTTAACTCATGCACCAGCGCCGATGACATACGCCCCAGCGCAGCCATTTTCTCAGCTTGCACCAACTCAGACTGGGCTTCTTCGAGTGCACGGGTGCGCTCTTTTACCTTGTGCTCGAGCTGATCATTGGCGCGCTGCAGTGCCTTTTCAGCTCGCTTTCGCGGTGTAATATCGATCACCGTTACCAAATACGTAGCGTTCACCCCTTGCTCCATCGGCTTTAAGGAAAACAGCATCGGAAAGGTACGGCCATCTTGGCGCAACGCGACTGATTCCAGAGCTGTGATCGGTGTAAAGCTGGCGCTCGGGAGGGAGACTAACGCTGCACGTAGGCTCTGCTGTTCAGGCTGATCTGCGATCAGCGCGGTAATCGGCTGCTGCAACAGCTGCGACATCTCCGCACCAAATTGTTGGCGCGCCATCGGGTTGATAAAGGTGATACGCCCTTGCGCATCCAACGTGATCATACCCACTTGAGTGGTATTGATAATACGTCGTTGCTGGCGGGCGTTGCGCTCCAGCGCTTGACGGGTTTCTTGTCGGGAGAGGTTTTTTAGGTGGCGCTCGCGCAGATACAGCAATAGTAAGAGCAGCGCCACTGAACCACCCAAGCCATAGAGCACCGCGGTGCGCCCGACCCGCTGCGCGGTGGAAATATCGCTCAGCACCGTGACTCGCCAGCCTAAATCGTCCAGCAATACGCTTTGGCTCAATACACGCTGGCCATCGGGTAGATAGCGTAACTCAACGGTACTGCCATCACTGAGTTGTTGCGTCTGAGCCGCTTTCAATACCTCAGCCATCGGGCGTTGCTGCCATTTGGTTTGGCTGGCGAGCAGAATTTTATCCTGCAAGCTCAACAGATAGTCACGTACTTGGGGCAGATCAGGGCGTAGCTGACTCAGATCAACCCGCACCGTAGCAGCTCCAGCAAAGTTCCCCGCAGCATAGACCGGAGCCGAGAGGTAAAACGCCCCTCGAAAGGGCCCTTCTGGAATCGCAATATAGAGGCCCTGATCCCCCTTTAACGCCTGCTGAAAGTAGGGGCTGGCACTATGGGAAACTTGGTAGAAATCTTGCTGCTCGCGCCAGTTACTGAACGCCACCGGCCACCCTTCACGATTCAATACAAACTGAGCGGTTGAGCCTGCAACAAGATTCGTTTGCTCCAGAAAACGGCTGACCGTTTCAACCTGATTCGGTGTCTGAGCCTTGAGGAGTGTATGTACATCTTTATTTTGGGAGATCAAAAACGGCAGGTACCTAAAACGCGCCAGCAGCAAGCGAATCTCACTGACAGTATCTAACAGGCGATCTTCACCCTCTGTTTTCAGCTGCCGCATCGACCAGTCGCGCGCGTATTGCCCTAGCTGCCATGTACCCGCCAACGAGAGCATAACAACAACAAGCAAAAGTGGAACAAAGCGGCTCGACTTCGACATTTCGATGGCATCTACCTGCACAAAAAACGCCATTCTAAAGCAAGCGGTTGGGTTTAATAAAACTAATCGCACGCAAACCAGCGTATTTAGGGACTCTGTATTACACTGAAGGTGATCAAAAGATGATCATTTGTAAAATATAGAAGCCGCCTAGTCTGCTCAGAAGGAGACGCTAGTCCATGCCTGTTACCGCTCGTCGCACTGCTGATCTTGTCGCTCGACGTATCCTGCGTACAGGCTTTCAGTGGGTCAGTCTTACGACGCTTATCAGCTTACTCACTGTGGCTTTCTTTTTTCTGCGCACACCTCAAATTGCAGAGCCTGCGTACCATTTTTCTTATGCGGCGGTCAGCCTGTGTGTGTTAGCGGCAGCGCTATTTCGTTACCCGCGCTCCCTAACGCGTCACTTAGATACATGGGACCTTAGCGCCCTCGCGTTAGCGGGTGCATGGGCCTGTGCTGCGCTATCGGTTTACTACTGCACGAACAATGAAAACACGGCTCAGAAACTGCTACTGGTGGGATTTTTTGTTTTCATGCTGGGGTTCTATTCACGCATCGGGCTATTACTAACAACCCTAGCAGCGCTCTTCGCAACCTATGCATTTTTGATGGTCCATGGTACCGATGCACCACTACTTGCGATGTTGATCTCGCTATCCGTCTTTCCGGTGTTGCTGGCATTCTTTCTCGTTACCATACGTAAGCGACTTGTTATTGGTGAACGGCGTTACGTGGAAAATCTGCGCCTTGTACGCCAGCTCGAGGCCATCACACGCACGGATGAGTTGACCGGTCTGTTAAACCGTAAAGGATTTAATGAAGCGCTGAGCAACGCGCTCAACCACGTTGAGCGTTTTGGTGAGCCCCTAAGCTTGGTCATTATCGACATCGATTTCTTTAAACACTATAACGACGCACTTGGCCACCCCGCCGGAGACAAGTGCCTCACTCAGGTTGCCAGCCTGCTACAAAACGCAACCAAGCGCGCTATTGATGTTACCGCCCGACTCGGCGGAGAGGAGTTTGCTCTCGTACTACCGGGCAGCGATATCGAGCAAGCCGCGCAGTTAGCAGAGCAGATTCGCAGTGCTGTGAATGGTGCGAATATCCTACACCCCCAATCCCCCATTGCCATGCATGTGACGGCTAGCTATGGATGTGCCCAACTGCATGAAGGGGATGATGGCGAAGCGCTATATCGCAACGCAGATAAAGCGCTGTATTTCGCCAAACAGAACGGCAGGAACCGCGTGCAGTGCTTCACGCATCAATAATAGGATTTAATCAGCCGCAACATAGCGGTCGATAACAGCCTCCACCTCACCGCTCTGCCACATCTGTTCAAGCGCCTGATTCAGCGCATCGATCAACTGCTCACGATCATCAATCGGCGCAGCTTTCGATAACATCAGATACGCAGGGCGGGCAGGATGCAAGGGTTGCTCAAGCATAAGCAGCTCATCTTGGCGGCGCATCTTATGCGCTGCATACCAGATCGCTTCTTCGCCTCCGATAAAGGCTTCCACACGGCCATTCATCAACATCCCAAGACCGCTATAGGTATCCGAAGCTTCCTGCACATCGACCTTGCCACTTGCGCGCGCGGCATCAAATTGAGGATTAACTGAATAGCCCAACTGCAAGCCGATACGGCGCCCATGAAGGTCAGTTAGCTGCTCGAAGGGAAAGGGAGCGCTCTTACACACGAATACCTTAAATTTGCTGTAGTGCAGCGGCTTGGCCAGAAAATCAGCAAACCGTTCACGCTCGGGTGTACGATAGCCCGCAAAAAGGCCATCTGCACTGCCACTCTCAACCATCGACAGCGCGCGCTTCCAAGGTAAGCACTCTAGCGTGACGGGCCGTCCGATACGGGCAAATAGGCGCTTAATGATCGCTTGGTCAGCACCTTTGACTTCACCATCTTCACACCAGCTAAAGGGCCTGAAGTCCATTAGCGTCAACAGGTGCAGCGGGCGAGTGTCGGTATTTCCTACAACGCCTGCAGCCGCCGTAGAAACCAATAAAAGTAGTATGCAGCAATAGCGAACGAGCATACGTGCCTCATCTTAAGTGGAGCGATTGGGTTCTTTAAGCATTACTCGGGAATGGCAGATTGCAAGCATTGCAACTTGAGAAGGATTCACGGACAACAGTAGCTTAACGCTAAAAACAAGAAAGCCCCGCGATTAGCGAGGCTTCTAAAAAGAGTTCTTGAATGGTGCCCAGAGGCGGAATCGAACCACCGACACGGGGATTTTCAATCCCCTGCTCTACCGACTGAGCTATCTGGGCAACTCAAGAGGCGCGTATTAAACCCCATCCTACGAATGAGGTCAAGCACCTTTTCGCAATTAATTTTTCGGCGGTACGTAACCTTCAACCTGAGTGAGTTCGCCACCATCCATGAACTTCTCCATCTCCTCCTGCAAGAAGGTGCGCGTCGCGGGATCCATCAGGCTCATGTGTTTTTCATTGATGATCATCGTTTGGTGGTCCAACCACGCTTGCCATGCTTTTTTAGAGACCGTTTCGAAGATCTCCTGACCTTTCGGACCTGGGTACGGCGGCTTGTCCAACCCTTCCAGCTCAGTTTGGTATTTACGGCACATCACTGTACGGCTCATGGTGTTCTTCTCCAGATTAATCATTGCTGCGGGCATATGTTTCCAGCAAACGCTTTACAGGCGCCGCCAACCCGACATTCTGCGGTTGCTGTATGTTATACCAGAGTGATGGCGCAGCTTCCATGACACGATCTGTAGGGGTATTTAGCACAACCCTCACTGGAGTGATATCTAAATGGAAATGGCTAAAGGTGTGGCGCAATGGCTCAAGCACCTCAATCGTATCTAAATCAAGCGGCAAGCCGAGCACCGCATCGCTGTCGCGCAGGTCATCCACCTGCGGTAAACACCACAATCCACCCCATAAACCCGTTGGCGGCCGCTGTTGCAATAACGTGTGGCTTTGGGCGTTTTGCAGCAACAGCATGTAGGTTTTGCGCTCGGGTATCGCTTTGCGCGGTTTGGGATGAGGATAACTCGCAGGATCACCCTGCTTTAACGCCTCACAGTCGCTTTGCAGCGGGCATAACAGACAGCTAGGTTTAGAGCGCGTGCATAGCGTTGCGCCAAGGTCCATCATCGCTTGCGTGTAATCACCCACACGCTTATGCGGTGTATTTTGCTCGGCATAGTGCCATAACGTTTTCTGATTCGCCGTGGTACCTGGCCAACCTTCCAGCGCATAGAAACGGGCTAAAACACGCTTGACGTTTCCGTCTAGTATTGCGGCGCGTTTACCGGTAGAGATAGATAGCACGGCCCCTGCGGTCGAGCGGCCAATGCCGGGCAAGGCCTCAAGGCCGTCGACGGTATCTGGAAACACTCCGCCCAGTTCATAAGCCACCTGCTGGGCCGCTTTATGCAGATTGCGCGCACGTGCGTAGTATCCAAGCCCCGTCCAGAGGTGTAAGACCTCATCGGTATCGGCATCGGCTAGGCTTTCCACGGTGGGAAAGCGCGCCATAAAACGCTCATAATAAGGGATAACTGTCTTTACCTGCGTTTGCTGCAGCATAATTTCGGAAATCCACGTGTTATAGGCTGTTTTATGCTGCTGCCAAGGAAGATTGTGGCGGCCGTGTTGGTCAAACCACTCCAACACGGCGTTATGGAATTGTGAGGGTGTCATTAACTACTTAAATAGGCCTTTTAACAGCCCTTTTACCTTCTCGTTGTCTTTAAGTTTCTCTTCCAGCTTCTCTTTAAGCTTATCTTCCGCTTTCTCTTTAACTGAGTTACGCACGATATCTTTGATCACTGAAAGATCGGGTTTACATAGCTGTGCAGGGGGCGTATCAAACGCGCCTTTACAATCTACTGGCCACTCAATCCCTTGAATTTTATTGTTCACCGAGCAACTCTTTTTAAAGAGATTCTCTTGAATTAGCAGCCCTAAGCGGTAATCAATAAGCGCGCTGGGCAGATTTACAGAGCCGCGTCCCGTTGCTTCGATCGCATCTAAGCTAACTTTGAGGTCTTTGTTACTCACCACACCATTGCGGATATTGAACTGGCCACCCATCTTCGCAAAGGGCGTTGATTGGTCCACCTGCTCAGCCGCTTGCAGTGAACCTAGCGCCGTCAGATTGTTCATTGTTTGGCACATCTGCTGCGCCATATCGATCCCTTTCACCACGCCGTTGCTCAGCGCGACATTGGCCGTACCATTGAGGGTGTTAACAAAGCTATGCACTGATTGGCCACTCATACGCACATCAGAGCGAGTTTCCAGCGTCCCGGTAATGGGCGCATCGCCCGTCAAGGTAGTTAGCATCTGCTCCAGATCGAGGCCTTTGACCGATTTAACACTATGAATCGTCAGCGGTTTCTTACGCGCATCCAGCGTAATCCGATTGCTCACTTGTCCACCAAACACAGCGGCATTGATACGTGGCGCTTTCACTAACCCGTTAGCAGCGTCGATCGCCACATCCACATTGCTCAGCTGTAACTTATCGTGCTGAACCTTGGCAAACTTCAGTTGCACATCCATGTTCAGTGCCTGCAGCGGCGCAAGGGGAATAACCTCGGCTTTCGAGTAACGTTCGCCACTCTTTTGCTGGCTGTTTGCTTGTGCGTCAGCAGGAGAGCCGTTGGCCGCTTGAGGCGGAAGATAGTCGGTCAGATTGATCGCATCACCCTTAAGATCCGCAAAGATACGCCCTGATTCCGTGGCAAAACCCGCGGTACCTTTGAGCGTGGTGTTATCCACAACAATTTTTAGATCTTTAGCATTGATGCGCGCAGCATCGCCTTCTAAGCGTGTGGATAAACTAATCTTTTGCAGTACATCCCCCGCCGTTTCAAACTCAGCTTGCCCTAAGCTTTTCAGCAGCGGATTCAGCGCAAAGGGTGCTACAGCGAGTTCTCCTGTCAGCGCCATCTTTTCAAGGTCGGTTACCGCCACTTGGCCGGTCACATTGAGATCACCCACCGAAAGCTTGAGAGGGTTAACACTCACAGTGCCTTTGGCCATATCGGCACTCAGATCAAACGCCGTTTCAGCGGTAAGGTTTTGGGCGCCTGACAACTCAGTTACGGCATTAAAACCGCGTAGTTGATAGCTCTGAGCTGCCAAATCAAAACGCAACTCACCTTGCGTCTCCAGTCCGATATTGAGCGGCTGCTCCGCGCCCTGTTGCGCCACCTGCATCGCTAACGTGACGGGGATAAACTGGTTATTTTGGATACGCCCTGTTGTTAGGTTGATCTGCTTAGCTTCAAAACGTTGGCCAGACTGGGCATCTTGGTAGACCACTACGCCATTTGAGACGGTCACACTCTCGATGTCGATCTCAGCCGGCAACGCGGCAGTTTGTGGCTCTGCTGATTCAGTTTTAGGTGTTTTTTCTGTTTCAGGTGTTTTAGCTTGCGCTGGAAGGTTTTTCCCCTGCCAGTTAACCTGCCCCGCTTTATCGCGATTCAGATACAGCTGCAAACCATCAATCGACACGGCACTCATCTGAACTTTGCCAGAGAGCAGCGGCTGCAGTTGCACGGCAACATTGGCGCTCGCTAACTGCGCTAAGGTATCACGTTCAGCGAAACCGGCTTTTATATCACTCACCGACAAACCCAAACGCGGGAAAACCGACCAACCGATATCGCCCAAAATTTCTAGTTCAACACCCGCTTGATCACGTGCTGCCTGTTGAATCTCTTGCTTGTAATCATTTGGGTCTACTAATAGGCCAAGTGCTACACCTGCAGCGACCACGAGCACAACCAAAACAGCAACAATACCAACCAACCCTTTGAGCAGTTTTCCCATACCAAACTCCTTTATTCGATCATCCTATGACGATGCTTCGTAGTGTATTAGGGTGCCCAAGGGATGTGAACCACAGGTTAAGGCGCGCACCAGCCCGTGCTTAAGTTCTACATCGCACAGCGCTGTTGTGCGGTGCATCCTTAAGCGGCTCGCTATATAATAGCTTTTTTACCTCAGTATCAGTGGAGAACAGCATGTCTGAGCGCATCGCAGAAGTGTATCGCGAAACTCTGGAAACGCAGATTAAGATTAAAATTAATCTCGACGGCACCGGCCAATTCAGTGCCGATACTGGCGTGCCATTTCTAGAGCATATGATGGACCAGATCGCTCGACATGGCCTAATCGACCTCGATATCGAAGCCAATGGCGACATCTATATTGATGACCACCATACCGTTGAAGATATCGGCATCACGCTTGGCCAAGCGTTCCACAAAGCCGTGGGCGATAAAAAAGGTATCCGTCGTTATGGCCACGCTTATGTGCCATTAGATGAAGCACTCTCGCGTGTTGTGATCGATTTCTCGGGCCGCCCAGGGCTGGACTTTAAGTGCGACTTCACGCGCGCCACGATTGGCCGCTTGGATACACAACTGTTTTGGGAGTTTTTCCAAGGCTTTGTGAACCACGCTGGCGTGACGCTACATATCGATAACATCAAAGGCTTCAACGCGCACCACCAGGCCGAGACGATTTTCAAAGCCTTTGGACGTGCACTGCGCATGGCACTCGAACATGACGAGCGCGCGGCTGGCATGATGCCATCCACAAAAGGAGTGCTGTAAATGAGCAGCATCGCTGTTATCGATTATGGCATGGGCAACTTACACTCCGTTGCTAAAGCCCTAGAACACGTTGAACCTAATGTCCGAGTACAAGTTACCAACGACCCTAAAGTCGTTGCCGAGGCCGACCGTGTTCTGCTACCAGGCGTTGGCGCGATTCGTGACTGCATGGCTGAAATCTACCGCCAAGATGTGGACAAAGAGGTCGCTGAAGCGATCCGCTCTGGCCGCCCCTTTTTAGGCATCTGTGTTGGCTTTCAAGCGTTGATGAGCCACTCGCAAGAGAACGGTGGGGTTGATTGCCTCAATGAGTTTGATGGCCAAGTGAAGTTCTTCGGCAACGACCTGCAAGAAGCAGGGGAGCGCTTGAAAGTGCCTCACATGGGTTGGAATGAAGTACAACAAAGCATCGATCACCCACTTTGGCACAACATCGATGAGGGTAGCCGCTTCTACTTTGTCCACAGCTACTACGTAAAGTTGGCGCAAGCAGCACACGTCGCTGGCCGCTGCCACTACGGCGTGGACTTTGACGTCGCGCTGGCACATAAAAATGTCTTTGGCGTGCAGTTCCACCCGGAGAAAAGCCATACAGTGGGCTTACAGCTGCTGAAAAACTTCCTCAATTGGGATGGACAGTTCTAGTCCTTAGTTGTCCTGCAACGCTATAACGGAGAATTTAGATGGCATTAGCAAAACGCATCATCCCATGCTTGGACGTGGAGAACGGCCGCGTTGTGAAAGGGGTGCAATTTGTTGATATCCGCGATGCTGGTGACCCTGTAGAGGTTGCCAAGCGCTATGACGAGCAAGGCGCAGACGAGATCACCTTCTTAGATATCACGGCCACGCACGAAGGGCGCGACACCATGGTACAGACGGTGGAACGCATGGCATCGCAAGTGTTTATTCCGCTTACCGTCGGTGGCGGTATCCGCACCTGTGACGATATCCGCACCATGCTGAATGCTGGCGCCGATAAAGTATCGATCAACAGCGCAGCGGTCTTCAATCCAGATTTCGTGCGCGAAGCCGCAGAACGCTTTGGCTCCCAGTGTATCGTCGTGGCGATTGATGCCAAGCGCGTCTCCGCAAAAGATGAGCCCGGGCGCTGGGAAATCTTTACTCACGGTGGCCGTAAGCCAACTGGGATTGACGCGATTGAATGGGCACGCAAGATGGTAGACCTTGGCGCGGGTGAAATTTTGCTGACATCCATGGATCAAGACGGTGTGAAAAACGGCTACGACATCGGCCTGACGCGTGCCATCTCTGAGGCAGTTAACGTTCCGGTCATCGCATCGGGCGGGGTGGGAAATTTAGACCATCTGGTTGAAGGCTGCATCGAAGGGAAAGCCGATGCCGTGTTAGCAGCATCCATTTTTCACTTCAATGAATACAGCATTCCTGAAGCCAAACGCTACATGCAAGAGCGCGGCATTGAAGTTCGCCTGTAAGATCGAAGTTCGCGTGTAAGTCGTTACCAAGCAATAAAAAAGGAGAGCTTAGCTCTCCTTTTTTGCACTACAACTTCCGCCTCACCATCATCGCTAAGGCAGCGCCTAGCATTAGCATCCATGGCCACGGCAGCAGAGGGATTGCTTTCACCTCACCTGCAATAATTGGGTCATTCGCTTGGTTAATAGGGGTAGTGTACAACGCCGACGGTACGCCGCTACTGCTATCTATGCGTACTGAAACAGGGTGATCTTGAGCAGCTCCAACCCCCGAAGAAGAGAGCGGTACTGTAAACTCGGCGGAATAGGTGGTGCTATCAACGCGCACAAGGTTACTCAAAGACAAACCGCTTATCTGTCCGCTAACGTTAGTGTAGGTATCCCCAGCATCATTAACGACATTGATCGTTACCGTGACAACATCACCTGGATACATTGTTACATCAGGGATACTCACCGCTGTTATCTGCGGAAAATCGTCGTTTTCAATCGTGCCTAGTGCTGTGCTTGTGCCGAGGCTAGCGTTCACTGGCGTGCTAAGTGTCAGAGTGAAGCTTTCATCAGGCTCAATAACACTATCCATTGCAGCGCCAAAATCGATTGTTTTGCTGGTTTCACCGGCAGCGAAAGAAACCGTACCCGAGGGAAGTACCCCACCCGAAAAGTCTGCCGTAACAACAGGTGAAGCACCGCTACCTGTCACCGCGTAAGCAACCGAGGAGCTAACCGAGGTATCGCCGCTACGCGTAACGCTGAAGCTGAACAGACCAGGCTGGTCTTCAGCGCGGCTTAACGTATTCGTCGCCAGCGCCACTGTTGGGAAAGGGTCATCATTCTGAATCGTACCCTGCGCAACCCCCGCCACCACATTAGCACCGGTCACATTGGTCAGTGTAACGTTGTAGGTTTCATTAGGCTCTGGAGCGGCATCACCACTGACAGATATCGTAATCGTTTTACTGACCTCACTTGGCAAGAACAGCACTGTCCCTGAAGGAAGCGTGCCACCAAAATCGCTAGCTGTCGCGGGAGTTGCCCCGCTGCCAGTGACACTAAATGCAACCACACTACCCTCGGTGGTCGTACCGGAGCGAGTCACAGTAAAGTTCATAGCAGTACTGCCACTGTCCCCCTCGGCAAGACCCAGAGTCGACGGTGTGATACTGACATCCGCAGCGACGGGTGCGGCAACGACCATGTCATCTATTTCAACATCAAAATCTGGATTAGAGGTCGAGGTCTCTATACGGATAGAATCTAGTGCTCCCCAGCCCGCACCCGTAAAGTTAACGACCTGACTCGTATTAGTAGTTACAACACTCTGAACGGCAACAACCTGACCATTTAATAAGCCACGAAACGTAATACCCGCCTCTCCAAAAAGCCCTTTCGCTATAGCAAGGCTAGTAAGGCTGAATCCATCAGTATCCGTGTGAGGCGTCGCCAATATACCATCAGTGTCGTTAAGGTTTCCGGTTGCAATCAGGTATAGATCTGGGTCAGTTCCAAGGTCGCTAACGCCATTATCGTTAATGCTAAATGTACCCTTATCTGACACGCTCGCATCATCAATGAGCTGAAACGCCCAATCTCCCTCGATTAGAGTGTTATCCACCACTGAAGGCTTTGCCGGATTATCAAAACTTACACTGTTAGGTACAGCCCACACAGGCATCGAAAGAGGCGAAAAAACTACCACTGCCGCAAGAGCTCTCAACTCGCGTAGTTTTTTAAACATTGTCCGCATCAAGTTTTCCTTTTGCTAACGCAACTTTAATTCCTACTAGGGAACAAACCTTGTAGCGCTATGATGTAGTTTACGGCCAAGTAGGGTTGCATATTTTCATGTGCATCCCCGAGACCTACACTGGCTAATGCATCTATCGCTTGGTCGCTACTGTCACTAAATGCGGCAATCGGCCTGCCAGCTAATGCACCGACAGCTGGATAAGCCGCAGTAGGTGACGCGCGATCTGCTAACTGTCCCGTCGCCGGCAACGCATGACTATGTTGAGGCATCTCTGCTAACGATAACGCATGTGCCTCCTCACCAGCGGTTTGCCCTATCCTCAAAGTGTCTCCTGGATGAACAACACACCGGCCGCGCAAATCGGGCAGCGCAAACGTAGTATGCCCATCACCGCCGTAAGTTGTACCTAATAGCGCATAGAGTGACTGGTTCTGGTTGATTGGCAATATCTGTCCATCACAAAAAGCCCAGCCACGCGGCGCAAAATTAAAGCCGCATACACGAATTTCACCTAGAAAAGGTTCTGACATGACTGACTCCTCAATCAGCTACGTGATGGGTATAAACCCACTAACGCAATGATGTAGTTCACGACGATATAGGGCTGCATATTGTTGTGCGGTTGTCCACCACCTTGTGCGGCTAAGTCAGCCATACGTGTATCGCTGGTGGCGGCAAAACGCTCGGCATCAAGCCCGGCAAGCTCTGTCTGAGCCAACGCCCCGTTTTGCACCAGTGACGTATCCCCAGCCCCGTTAGCGACAGGTAGCTCACCGTGCTCATGCGAGGGCAAATGCTCTTGCGAGAGTGTCACCTCAGATACACCGACAGCCTCGCCCAAATATCTTGAGGTAAGCCCCGGTCCTCGCCCTGGATGGATAGGCACTCGTTCTCGAAGATCAGGCAATGCGAAGGTTGTGCGCCCATCACCACCGTAAGTTGTTCCTAAGATAGAGAACAACGCAGTGTTGTTATTGATCGCTAACAATTGGCCGTCACAAAACGCCCAGCCACGTGGCGCAAAGTTTCCGGAGAATATTCGAATCTCACCGATAAAAGGTTCTGACATATCAATCTCTAACTGCTGAGTCGTAGCTATGAACGTGAAGGGTAGATACCTACTAAAGCGATAATGTAATGCACCGCTAAAGAGGGTTGCATATTCGTATGACTCCGGGAGCCACCTTGCAATGAAGAAGACAGCACTGATATGCCGCTATTATCTGTACTGCTATAGCCGTCTAAATCTCGACCTGCCACCGATGTATCGGAGAAGTAATGTCCTGTCGGGTCGCTCTGATTACCTTGGCTGCTTGATACGAGCAGAGAGTGGCTATGAGGCGGAAGCTGATTTGCCGTTATGTATACGTTCTCGCGACCGCCAGAACCACCCAGCGTTCTATTGGTGAGACCCGAACCCTGCCCTGCATGAATCGGCGCTCGCCCACGCAGATCTGGCAACCCAAAGGTCGTTCTACCATCGCCACCATAGATCGTTCCGAGCAAAGAAAACAGAGCATCGTTTTGTGAAACCGCCAGCAGCTGTCCATCACAAAATGCCCAACCACGGGGTGCAAAGTTACCTGCGAACATCCGAATTTCGCCAACATACGGCTCAGACATTATGAGATCTCCTGGACATTTGATGTATCACTCACCGGCCTTATCTGAAGCTGGATAAACGACAACGGAGCGGTATCTGACAATGGATAGATCACTGGCAATGCCTGTGACTCTATGGCCCGAGCACCAAACTGCTGCCACTGAATATCAGTTAGCCCGTCTCTGCATGGGAGAAAATAGTGGCCTTCACGCAGTAGCAGCTCATGCTCCGAAGCTTTATTGACCGAAAAGTGAACCTGCTTTGTCCAGTGAAATTCCGCACCATTTGCTTGGCTGCGTCTACCCACTAATTGCAGTGTCAGCTCACCACCTGTGAGAGGGTGCAACAAGGTCACTTCAGCGCCCTGCGAAACAATCTGATCTCGCGTATAACTCCAGACCGTTTGCCGCGTAGGCTCGCCCTTATCGCGCGGATAAACCAGATACAATGCTAACGATACAAAAGACTCGGGAAAATCTTCGCTCACCTGTCCTGAAACCGTAAGCTGCACACCATTGGTGCTCGGCAAGGGTTCTGACCAGGCCATATTTTGATAGGCTTGCACCCAGTCCCCCGCCTCAAAATCAGCAGCAAGGAACCCCAAATCCGAGTCTGAGTCGGTCTGGGCTTGAGCGACAACCACAGGGCTCACCAAACCTGCCGCAATCCCTGCCGGTATAGCTTTTAGTAATCTACGCCGCCCATCGTCGGGCCTGTCCTTAGCAGAACGTGGCAACATAACAACAACTCCCGCCGTTTAAACGGCATTTACTACGGTATGACTTCTCACCCATTCTTCGTGTAAGCCACGAGAAAGCTCAGCTCGGAAACCAAGCTTTTTATAGAGGCGCTTCGCGTGGATATTGTCTTGTGAGACACTCAAGCGGGTCGCAACCCCCGCCTCGTTCGCCTCATCTAACACATTGTTCAGTAACCACCGCCCAAATCCCCGCCCCTGTTGCGCAGGCAATATCATGATATCTACTACCCGAAAACAGCCGTGTTCACGATGAAGCACAAGCCGCCCGACCGGTTGAAAGCCTACCTGCGCTACAAAATAAGTCGCACTTGGAAAGTGCTGCTCAAAGCTGCGTGTTTGGGCCGCAAACTGTTGCTGTAATAAGGGAGCCAGCAGCGCATAATCACTGAGCCCTAAACGCTCGGAGTGGATTTGAGAAAACAGGTCGAAAACAAATTGCTTATCATCTACTGTCTCCTTACGCATGGATAACTCAGAATCAACTCTCATACATAGCCGCACTCTTGTTACCATAAGCAGACATTTCGATAGCCATACAGACCCTATTCGATCCTAGCTAACGAACCTATCACTAGTTCTGGTAATAATGCGCGACAAGGGTCATTGCACACGCTAATCACTGACTGGTAATAGACCTCAACTTTAGTATCATCCTCTTTCACATCAGAGAAAGGACTACCGTGATGAGCCGCTTTGCCACTGCCGCGCTATTGGGATTATTGATGAGTCAGTCGTTACACGCGGCAAGCCTTGTCGAGATAAAAGCATGGCACGCCGTTGCTGAACCAGTGAGCGATAGTGCTCCAGCGGAGGTGGTAAATGACTATCTCATCACCGTCAGTGCCGAGCGCAACGGGCGCTTAACAGCAGCCCTACCGCAAGTGGGCGAGATCGTTGCAAAAGCGGACGAACTCACCCAAATAGAGTGTACGCCGGCAACACTGCGCCTAACGGAATATCAGCAGCGTTTACGGAGCCTGCAAAGTGAGCGCCGCTTGGCTCAGCAACAGCTCAACAGAACTAAACAGCTAAAACGCAGTGGCAGCACCTCACAAGAGCAATTGAATGAACGTGAGGCGCGCTTCCAATCGTTGAGTGCACAAGTCAGCGAGCAACAAGCGCGTATTGCCCAAGCCGAATTTGATCTCAGCCGCTGTGCAGTAACGGCGCCCTTTAACGGGGTTATCACCCGCGTGATGAACCAACTAGGCGGTTATGTGGTTGCGGGAACGCCACTGTTGGAAGTACTCGACCCCACCAAAGCCGAGTTAAGCGCAGCACTGAGCCGCGAGCAACTTGCCACCTTGCAAGATGCAGAGGCGGTTTTCTTCCAACTTGGTGATACCCAATATCCCGTCAAGATTCGCCAAGCCGTGCCGCTTATCCAGCGCAGCGCCCGCACCCAAGAGATACGCTTAACCTTTACCCAGCAACCGGCCACCAGCGGAGCAACAGGCGAATTAGTTTGGCAGCTAGCAACTCGCGCCTTACCCGCGCATTTGCTGGTTAGCCGCAGCAAGCAGCTCGGTGTTATGATCGCAAACAACGACCGAGCTGAGTTTCTGCCTTTGCCAGATGCCCGTGAAGGCCAGCGCACGATCATCGATCTACCCACAGACACATACGTTATTGTCGCGGGGCAACATGGTTTAGAGGATGGCGCTGCCATCACTGTGAAGCAGCCGGAGTCACGCTGATGTGGTCACGCCTACTGACCAACCATGTGTTGGCGAACTTGACCTTTGTATTGGTGCTTGCCATTGGCATCATCGCGTATCAAATGCTGCCGCGCCAGCAAGACCCGACGATTAACTTTAACTGGATCAGTATCGTTACGGCGCTACCGGGTGCTAGCGCCAGCGATGTCGAACGCCGCGTAACTGATCCACTAGAGCAGGCGGTTCAGGGGATTTCCGACATTCGCTTCGTCTCATCCAACAGCCGCGAAGGCATCTCAAGCCTGCTTATCCGCTTTAACGATATTGACGAGCGCACCTTCGACAAACACTTGAGTGCAATCCGCCGCGAGATACAAAACGCCGAAGATGAACTCCCCGAACAAGCCAGCGATCCATTTATCTTAGAGATCACCTCAGCCAACGCCTTCCCAAGCGTCATGGTGGCCGTAACAGGCCCGGCTCGGGATGAGAATTTGCGCCGCCAAGCGGTGAATATCGAAAACGATCTTGAGCGCATCAAAGGGGTCGATCGCGTCGATGCCATCGCATTAGATGACCCAGAAATTCACATCAACTTGGATCTGCCGCAGCTAGAACGCCTCGGCATCAATCCAGCACAGGTGTCGGATGCCGTAGCGCAATGGTTTAAGGATATCTCTGCCGGTAGCGTCAATGTTGGCGACCAAAGCTGGCTCGTGCGTCTGGTTGGCCGCAGTGAACAGCCCGATACCATCAAAGCTTTGCCACTCACCACCCAAGTAGGTGAGATTCGACTTGAGCGTATTGCCGATGTCGTGCGCGCCAGAGAGCAAGCGGCGCAACTCGCCACAGTGAATGGCCAACCCGCCGTGCTGATGGCAGTGATGAAGAAAGACAGCGCAAATACGCTTTCCCTTGTGGAGCGGGTTGAAACCTACGTAACAGGCCGCAATGCGCTCACTGCAGAGACGGGTGTGCAGCTCTCCTTGGTGGACGATCAAACCGTGCCGACCCGAGAAGCGATCAATCTTATGCAGAACAATGCCGCCATCGGGCTACTGTTGGTGTTGCTGGTCGCGTGGCTGTTCTTAGGTTTTCGCATCGCCCTACTCACAGCCATCGGGATCCCCTTTATTTTGGCAGGCACGTTCTGGGTACTCTGGATGATGGGTGAAACCCTCAATGTTGTGGTGCTATTGGGCGTCGTCATTGTGCTAGGGATGCTGGTAGATGATGCTGTCGTGGTTGTTGAGGCGATCTACTATCGCTTGCAACATGGCGAAGCACCGCTAGCCGCAGCAGTGAACGCCCTACATGAAGTTGCTCAGCCCGTTTTGAGCGCGGTCTTAACAACGATGGCGGCCTTTCTACCGCTGATGTTATTACCGGGTATTCTTGGCGACTTTATGCGCGTCATTCCCATGGTTGTCACACTGGCGTTGGCGATCTCGCTGCTCGAAGCCTTCTGGATGCTGCCGGCCCACGTTGTCGTCGCCAAGGTCAATGTCACCCAACCCAAACGCTCCCAACAGCTGCGTGAGCGGATGACAGCAAAAATTCAACGTACCTACCTACGTCTGCTGCTGCGCAGCTTGCGCCGCCCTGTGCTCACGCTCATGGGAATAGGGGTGTTAGTCATAAGCACCGGAGGGTTGATCGCCTCGGGGCAGATCAAGATGGACTTCTTTGCCTCAGACCCGCTGCGTCTATTTTATGTCAACGTGGAGATGCCACCCGACTATCCGCTGGAAAAAACCCAAGCCAAAGTGATCGAAGTGGAGGCGATTGTTAAGCGCCACCTAGCACCCGATGAAGCTCGTGCAGTGGCCACTTATGCCGGCCAGATGTTCACCGAGACAGAGCCCTTCTTCGGCAACCAATACGGTCAAATTTTAGTCGGCTTAAACCCGAAAACGCCCGAAAACCGTGATGTGGATGCCGTGATGGATAGTATGCGGGATGCGGTACAGCAGGTGGCTGGGCCTCTGCGCATCTCATTTTTGCGTATGGCAGGCGGGCCACCCGTTTCTAAGCCGATTAGCGTCAAGGTGCGCGGCGACAACTATGCTGAGATTCGACGCGCCGCAAACGACCTCCAAGCCATCCTCGCCACACAGCCCGATATACGGGATATCGGCGATGATGCCGGTGCCGGTCGTATGACGTTAACGGTCAAACCCGATTACAGCGCTATCACCACCGCAGGTTTACAGCCCAGTGATGTAATGCGCACTGTGCAGCTGTTGGTGGATGGCGAAGTGGTTGCGGATATGCAATCGCAGGGCAAAAAGCTCGAGATTCGTGTGCGCGCTAACGCTCGGGATTATGCCAATATCGATGATCTATTGAAGTTCCGTATTCCTGATAACCAAGGTGCTTTGATCCCACTATCAGCGCTAGTCGATGCCAACTACGCGAAGAGTTTAGGAAATATTCGCCACTATAACTTCCGCCGCGCTATCACCGTGGAGGCGGATCTCGTCGAGGGCGGTATGGATACCGTACAAGCAAACGCGTGGCTAGTGGCACAGTGGGAAGAAAAGCTGCAAGCCAGTTACCCTAACATTAACCTCGATTTCTCTGGCGAGCTGGATGATATCCAAGAAAGCATGGACTCGATTGCCGTGCTGTTTCTATTTGGATTGGGCTTGATGTATCTGATTTTGGGCACGCAATTTTCCAGCTACTGGCAGCCCTTTATGATCATTGCAACGGTGCCGATGGCCTTTACCGGCGTCGTACTGGGTTTGTGGCTCACAGGTAATCCTTTGAGCCTTTACACACTTTACGGAGTTGTGGCGCTTGCGGGTATCGCCGTCAATGCTGCTATCGTGCTGATCTCTGCCGCCAATCAGCGTTTAGCGGCTGGTATGAGTGTCTTACATGCAACGCTTTATGCTGCTCGGCGCCGTGTTATCCCTATTTTGATCACCTCGTTAACCACGATTGCTGGCCTTTTCTCCCTCGCGACGGGGTTGGGCGGTAAGTCGTTGATCTGGGGGCCGGTTGCCACCTCTATCGTTTGTGGATTGGCGTTTTCTACACTGCTGACGCTCTTTGTTGTTCCGCTGCTCTATCGACTGTTTATGAGCCGAAAACATAAGAAAAGCGTACCAATGGTATAGCCGTGCGGAGCAAATGCGCTCTCGCGCTGTCTGCTGAAGGGAGCTTGCGCTTTTAAGTACTTATTGTGTCGTAGAGGAGAGTATCGATGCGCGTGATTGACGCACCACACATCAACGCAACACTGACGTTTGACACCCTGATTCCAGCCTTGCGTCATGCCTTTGAGAGTGAATTCGGGATGCCCCAGCGCAGCCTCTTCCATCTACCAAACGGCACCGATCAAGCAGACTCCTTTGCCCTGTTACCTGCTTGGAATGACGCCGTCATCGGCGTCAAAGCGTTCACCCACTTTCCAAATAACGCAGCGTTTGGACACGACATTTTAGCCTCTAAAGTGCTGCTGTTTTCACGCGATACTGGCGCGCCATTAGCGGTGGTCGATGGTACCGAGCTGACTTTGTGGCGCACAGCAGCCACCTCCGCGCTAGCTGCGGACTACCTTGCCCGCGCTCACTGCCGCAGCCTGTTGCTGTTTGGCACGGGGCGCCTCGCCCCCTTTATGGCGCGCGCGCACGCGGCGGTGCGCCCTAGTATCGAAGTTATCTATGTCGCGGGCCGTAGTGAAGATAAAACCGCCAAAACCGTTGCTGATATAAAGGCGCACCTGCCCCATTGCGATGTCATCAGCATCGAGAATCCAGCACAGATAGTGCCGGAAGTTGATCTTATCAGCTGCGCCACAGGCTCGCCGACACCCCTGTTTAGCTATGCGGATATCCGCGCAGGTGTACATATCGATCTGGTGGGCAACCATCATCGTGATCGCCGCGAGTGCGACTCAGCCACGGTTGCTACGGCACAGGTTTTTGTTGATAGCCGCCTGAACGTACTAAATGAAGCCGGAGAGCTGTTAATTCCGCTGCAGGAGGGAGAGATTACCGAAGCCCATGTACTGGGCGAGCTAGCCGATCTGTGCCGCGGTAAAATCGAGGGCCGCACCGAGCACAACGATATCACGCTGTTTAAATCGGTCGGTAGCGCACTCTCCGATCTTGCTGCAGCGCATCTGGTGTACCAAGCATCAACCGCTTGATGTGTCAGCGCGAAGATGGGTATTGAGCAGCGCCTCCGCGGTCATGGGGTAACCGTGATGCCAGCCTTGCTGAAGATCAACACCCATGGTGCGGAGCTGTTGATCCTGCTCTGCCGTCTCCACTCCTTCGGCGACGGTGGTCAGGTTAAGCTGACGCGCTAAGGTGAGAATCGTTTTGAGAACATCAGCATTGACGGCATCCGTTCCCATCGCGGCGATAAAGCTCTTATCCGCTTTTAAGATATCCACAGGAAGCTCACGCAAGTAGCTTAAGCCGCAATAACCGGTGCCGAAGTCGTCGATGGCAATCCGCACGCCAGCCGCTTTCAACTGCTGTAGGGACTGACGAATCAGATCCGATGAGAGCGCCAACATATGACCTTCGGTAATCTCCAGCACCAGCCCCGGTATCTTCTGCTTATATGCAATGAAGCGCTCGATGGAGCGGCGATCGATCAAGTGCTGCGCGCTGATATTAACGTGCACCCAAAGCTCAGGCAGCTCGGCTAACACGGGTGCCAACTCCTCTGCACATTGCTCTAGCTGCAAGGCCGTCATCTGTTTAACAAGCCCGGTACTTTCGGCCTCCGGTATAAAGGTGACCGGACTTTTTAGGCCCTCACTTGGATGGAGCCACCTCACCAACACCTCCACACCGACTAACTGACCGGTCTCAGAGCATCGTAAAGGCTGATAAAGATTAAAGAACTCACGCTGTTGAATGGCATGTTTTAGCTGATGAGCGGGATTTAGAATATAACGCTGTAGTAGTATCGAAAGCGCTAGGAAAAACAGAAAGACACCACTACCCGCCAAGAACCACATCGGCTGTACTGTCACCAAATTGGTGTACAACACATTCGATTCATCGCTCACAACCACACTGAGATGCGGTAATGTCAGCAACGGCGCAAAGTGGATAACCTGCTCTCGGCCGTTATCAAATATACCCTCGAATGTTTGGATCCCATCGACGGGAAACAGCTTCTCTTTGGAGTTGAGCGGTAAGGTGTAATCGCCATTTAGCACGATGGGCACACCGGTATCACTATCAATTAGCGCGATAAACCCAAGATTACTGGTGCGGTTACGAATCTGCTCGCGTAACCAACTGACCCGCAACAGCGCGTTGATCTCGCCTTTATCGCGGATGGTGCGAGCTAATACAAACGCGGGCTGGCGCATAAACTCAACCACCAGCGGGCCGAGAAAGCGCAGGCCATACTGCTGCGGCGCTTTCGATACCTTGAGCGGCTGATCCAACTGCTCCCAACTGGTGCAATCAAGCTCCCCTGTCGGGTTAACAAAGCCTAGCTCGACCACTTGCGATAACGAAAAGAGGGTCGAGCGCATTTGAAACAAGACCTCATCATCACAGCGGCCAGCAAAGCGCTCCAAACCAATCAGTTGCTGATTAATCTCACTAAAGTTTTGGTCGATCCATTGGGCGGTGACTTCAGCGCGTGATTGCAAGCTGTGCAAACGCTCAGCTTTGCTCTCTTTGATTTGATCAAAAAGAAAAGCTGCGCCGATGATAAAAGTCATCGTCAGACTGAAGATAGCTGGTACCACATACTCTTTGAGCCGGCCCAGCTCGCGAAGCCCGCTAGGGCGTGGCAAAGGCTGATTGGTCAAGCGAACTCCTTCTCGATTGGACATCCAGCCAATAACTGGCAGTTGCGCAATGTGTCAATAAGCCAACACTATAACGGGACTAAACGGAATTCAATGCTAAGCCGCCACTTCTGCCTCGCTATGCCCTGCCTGATATGCTTGGTCATTGAGCGCAAGTAAACGCTCACCTTTCGATTGGAAGCGCCCCAACAACGCCTGCTTTAAGCTAGCTTCATTCAAACGCAAATGGGGTGCAATCGCGCCGAGCATGATGGAGTTCACCAAACGACGGTCACCCAACTCGATCGCCATTTGTCCAGCATCAAAGCTGATCACATTCACAGGCGAGTCACGCAACTGCTGTTCCGGCGCCTCGGGATAGTCGAATAGTCCAATCGATACGACCGGTGGGCTTTGCGGATAGCTGTTTACCATGACCGTCGCCCCCGGACGCATATGGCTCACCCAACGCAGCGCTTCTGCTGGCTCAAAGGCCAACATAATGTCGGCTTCTCCGGGAGTGATGGCAGGTGACAGCACCTGTTTGCCAATCCGCACATGGGATGTCACCACACCGCCACGTTGCGCCATGCCAGCAACCTCAGTTTTTTTGACATCTAAACCCTCTGCGATGGCCGCATGAGCAATGATATCTGCGGCGGTCATGACCCCCTGCCCGCCTATCCCAACTACAAGAATATTGAAAACACCAGACATCTCACACCTCCACTGCGTTGATTCGATTAACATTTTCAAGTGGAACGATGGCATCTGGCGCACAGGTTTCTAAGCACAGGTTACATCCCGTACAGGCGGCACTGTCGATCTTCACGAACGCAAGCGTCTTTTCGCGCCCGTTCGGTTTGATCACCTGTTCACGGTGGGTAACATGAATGGCGGGGCACCCCACATCGAGGCAGTTCCCGCAGCCGGTACAATCATCCGCGTTGACCGCAAGCGGCGGCTGTTTCGCGTAACGCTCAGTGAGCACACAGGGCTGATTGGTGATGATGACCGATGGCGCTTCAACTTTCACCTCCTCACGTAACGCCTTAAATAAGGTCGGCAGCTCATAAGGGTTAACTTCACGGATACGCTCCGAACGAACACCTAACGCTTCGCACAACTTGCGGAAGTCGACTCGAATCGTTTCATCGCCCTGCAAGTTCAAACCAGAGGAGGGTGCGTTTTGCCCTCCGGTCATACCAACAGCTCGGTTATCGAGCAGCAATACGGTCACGTTGCCACGGTTATAGGTGATATCGAGCAAGCCTTGCATCCCCATGTGCAAGAAGGTGGAATCGCCTATAACCGCCAGGACACGCTTCTTCTCGTCGGCTGCAGTACGCCCCTTATCCAACCCTTGAGCAACACTGAGTGAAGCCCCCATACTGATACAGGTATCCAGTGCGTTCCATGGGTGTCCTGCGCCAAGCGTGTAACAACCGATATCCCCCGAGATAATCGTGTTCTTCACATGAGATAGGCAGTAATAGATACCCAAGTGCGGGCACGCCACACACATCGTAGGCGGGCGCGGAAAAACTGACGACTGCAGATTCGGACTGCTATAGGTTTCGCCGAGCAGCGGCTTCACCGCAGGTAACAACACGCTTGGCGTGAGCTCGCCGATGCGCGGCAAATGCTCTTTACCGATAACCTCACCCCCCGCTGCCCGTAGCTCTGTTTCAAGCAGCGGCTCCACCTCTTCAACCACCACTAACTGCGCTACGCTGTTAGCAAACTCCGCGATTTTGTCGAGCGGCGCAGGATGACTTAAGCCCAGCTTTAACACTGGAGCCTCTGGAAACGCCTCTTTCACATGGCAATATGCCGCACCAGAGGTAACAAAACCGACGCGCTTATCAGATCCTTGCTGCACTGCGTTGAGGGTGGTTCGTTCCGCCAGAGCACGCAGCTTTGCGTCACGCTCTAACATTAACGGCAAGCGCTGCTTAGCATTGCCCGGCACCATCACGTACCGCGATACATCTTTCTCAAAAGCCCCCTGTTGCGCGGCAAGCTCAGCGGGATAACAGCGCACCAACCCTTTGACATGGCAAATTCGCGTCGTTAAGCGGACGATAAACGGAACTTGGTACTCCTCAGAAAGCGCAAAGCCTTCCCGGACCATCTGATACGCCTCTTGAGCATCACTCGGCTCAAGTACCGGCAGGTGGGCAAAGCGTCCCCAATAGCGTGAATCCTGCTCGTTTTGAGATGAAGATAGGCCCACATCATCTGCCACCACTATCACGAGACCACCAACCGCACCGATCAGTGTTTGCGTCATCAACGCATCAGAAGCGACATTCATGCCCACATGCTTCATCGCACAGAGGGCTCTACTACCAGCTAACGAGGCACCAATCGCGACCTCCAGCGAGACTTTCTCGTTAATAGACCACTCACTGTACACATCCGTATAATGGGATATGTACTCAAGAATTTCGGTCGAAGGTGTGCCCGGATATGCCGCAGCAACTCGGCAGCCAGCATCCCGTGCTGCTAGCGCAACCGCTTCATTACCTGAGACAAAACAGGCCTGATTAATAAGATTTTGTTCTTGAGCTGACATCGTTCTGATCCCCTTTCGACCTAGGTGCCGCGCTTTGCAAATAAGCAGCAGTGGTTCGAGTCTACGATTTAGGGGTATCTACTTATGCAGATATAGATCAATAAAATTCGGGAACTAGGCGAAGGTCGAACATCGGGATTATTTAGCCAGCAGGCCAAGAGAATGCAGAAGAAGACACCAATTCACTGGGGCTTATGGCTCTATTGCATCCTGCTAACACTGGCGATGGGCGCGGTGTTAGCTAAAAGTAATTTTATTGAGCTTATTCAGAAGAATATGGGGCTTTATAAGCCTCCCGCTGTAACGAATTTCCAGCATGAAATGGCGGGCCATTTAAGGCGCCGCGATGATAATACACCCGCCGGGGCCATTCTCTTCATTGGTGATAGCATTACCCAGGGAATGTCTGTTGCTGACCTCCCTCAACCGGCTGAAAATTTCGGTATAGGAGGCGATACCTCCGAATTCTTGGCGCAGCGCACAAAGCGAATGCACTCACTCGATGCTGCATCACACGTGTTTCTGCTAGTTGGCATCAATGACCTGATGCGACAAGTAACGGGTACCGCTCGTCATATTGAGGAAGTGATTAAACGCATCCCTCCAAGTGTCTCGATTCACCTGATTTCGGTATTACCAACGGCCGAGGGAACTGACATAAATAACCAGGCCATCAAGCAGTTAAATAAAGACTCATTTTCAGTTTGCGCTCGTTACCAACACTGCAAGCCGCTCGATATTGCCTCACTTTTTCACACGCGAGGTAAAACCGACATTTCCCTTTATGAACCAGACGGCATTCATTTGAATGCACAAGGCTATGCAATACTTAAGCAGGCAGTAATGGAGAGGTTAAATGCTGACCAATAGCCAACGATTTGAAGAACTTGATAGCTTTCGGGGGCTCGCAGCACTCGCTGTAGTGCTATATCACTTTACGCTGCGGTATGAGCATGTTTATCACCATAACGAGATACCTTTTTTCTCGCTTCCTTATGGCGACTATGGTGTGCAGTTTTTCTTCATGATTTCGGGGTTTGTCATCTTTATGACCCTCGAAAAATGCACTTCATCACGAGATTTTCTCGTGTCGCGTTTTTGTCGGCTCTTTCCAGCATACTGGGTCGCTGTGTTAATCACCTTCTCTGTAGGCTACTTTGCACCGCTGCCTAATCAGGAGCTAACCATGACACAGCTACTGGTAAACTTGTCGATGCTGCAAGCCTTTTTCTACATTCCATCCGTCGACGGAGTCTATTGGAGCTTAGCATTTGAGTTGAGCTTTTATTTTGTAATGCTCATGATCTTTCTATCAAGGCAGTTACACGCGATGGAGTATCTGATCATAGTGTGGCTCAGCGCAATGTTAGCCAACTTTTTGCTGCCCTACACAGGCTTCGAGATTCCATGGCGCTTGCAACTGCTGGGCGTTCTAAAATACACCAACGCGTTTATGGCGGGGATTGTGTTTTATCAGATCTATCATCATGGATTTAGCGTGCTGCGCGTAGCAACGCTAATCGCGTGCTTGGTGCTAGAGCTCATCTGTGTAAGCATCACCAGTTTTATCTTTTTTACGGCGTTTTTCGCGCTGTTTTTACTCGCGATTCGCGGGCAGCTAACGCTTCTCAAGCATCCAGCGCTTCTGTACATGGGTGCCATTTCGTACACGCTGTATCTCACCCACCAGATGCTGGGCTTTAAGGTGATTCACTTGCTCGAAGCACAAGGCATGGCGCCCGACTTAGCCATTTTGATCGCGGTTATCTGCTCAATTCTGCTGGCCAGTGTCTTGACTCGATATGTTGAGCGCCCAGGCGGGCGCTTTTTCAAAAAACTTTTACAGAGTCCTATAAAACCTGTAGCGGCGCGATAGATTCGATCACGCCCTAATTAAAACTCGTAACTTAACTCTACATTGAAGCGCTGCTTGCCCTCTTCTGGGCCGCGCAGCGTCTCTTCAAAGCGCGCCTCAAACTCGAACCCTGGCATCGGTGCTTCATACTCTAAAACGATCCGTGCCACGCCGCTTTCGTCATCTTGCCATGTCCAACGTGATTCATTTTCACGCCGCTCGGCATCACGCTCACGCTGCCAGTACCCTCCGATATTAAGCTCCCAACCCGGCGCTGGCATCACCCAACTCAGCGACATACCCGCTTCGTATTGGAGTTCTCGCTCGGCCTCTTCAACTTTGTCGCGGGCACTGTTGTACCATAACCCTAAACGCTCCTCTTTAAACTGCACGTAAGGCAGTACGAAGATGCTTGGCCACGGAGTTGAATACTCAGCGTACAGACGAGCTTGCCACTCATAGCCTGATACGCTTCCCCGACGATCGTTGGCGTCTTTACCAAGACGGTGTGCGCTGTATTCACGCTGCAGATAATGATCGTAGTAGAATGATGCGATCCATACATCAGCACCCAACTGTTGATACACCTTGGCCTCACCGGTTAATCCCAAGTAGGTCGTGCGATCAATCTCAGTGCGGCTTTTGTCTTTTTTGACCTTGCCACTTTTTTTAAGCTGCAGCTCTCGGTCGCGCTGTGTTTTGTAGCGATGTCCCACCCGCACACCCCACTTCAAATCATCCTGATAGAGCCAGTAGTGGACTAGCTGGGTTTCAAACTCCTTACTGTGCTTCTCTTTGATTTTACGCTTATCGAAGCTGCCATCAGCCTCGTATGTGGTCTGATCTAGACGAGCACCATCACGATAAGTGGCATCTGTTTTTAGCTCCCACTCTCCGGCAACCGCAAGGTGCGAACACACCATGAGCGCTGCAGCAGTGGCTGTATTAGCTCGTTTCATTCGCTCTCTCTACTTCGGCGACTAAACGCGCTTTAAACTCTTCCAAAGGAATGGGGCGGCTAAACAGATAGCCCTGCCCACAGTGGCTTCCGAGCCGCTTCAAGGTTTCATGCTGTTCGGCTGTTTCGATCCCCTCCGCGACGATCTCTAGGTGCAGTGCCGACGCTAAATTGATAATGGTTTCAACGATCCGTAACGAAGCGGGATCATCCATACCTTCCACAAAACTACGGTCGATCTTGAGGCCATTGATGGGCAATTGATGCAGATAATTTAACGACGAATACCCCGTCCCAAAATCATCCACCCAGATATCAGCGCCCGCATCGTTCCACGCCTGTAACGTACGCGTACAGGTGCCTAAGTTTTCCATCAAACTCGTTTCGGTTAGCTCGACATGTAAGCAGTTGAGTGGAATCTCATAGCGCTGCATCAACTCGGTCACTTCGTGACGAACCATCTCGTCTTCGGTTGCTTTACCCGAGACATTAACCGACAGTTTAAAATCGGGCTTGAGCGGCAACAGCGCGTGTTTCAGGTCGTAGCAGGCTTGCCGCAAAACCCACAGCGTCAAGGGCACAATGAGTTCGCTTTTCTCCAAGAGCGGTATAAAGCTGGCGGGATTCATAAGACCTTTTTTGGGATGGTTCCAGCGAATCAGCGCTTCAGCCCCTTCGGTGCCTCCCGTCTTTAAATTCACGATGGGCTGATAAACCAAGAAAAGCTGACCGGTTGTGAGCGCTTCGAGAATATCGGTGCGGATCATCAAGTCATGGGCCACATCCACATCCATACGCTCGTCATAAAAACGATAACCATGACGGCCAGAGCTTTTCACGTCATACATCGCTATGTCCGCTTGCTTAAGCAGATCAATGGCGTTGTTTGCGTTGTCAGGATATAGGGTGATACCTACGCTGGCCGATAGGGAAAAGCGGTGCTCATCCATGGTAAACGGCGCTTTAAAAGTTGCCAAAATACGCTCAGCTACCGTGCGTAAGTAGGCTTTATCACTATAGTTTTGTACCAACAGTACAAACTCATCGCCCCCTAAACGGGCAAGGTAGAACTCAGGCTTATTGAGATAATGCCCTTCAAGATCCCGCAAACAGTGCATCAAGCGTTGTGCAGCATCTTTGAGAAGCTGATCGCCAAGCACGTGTCCAACGGTGTCGTTCACCTCTTTAAAGCGATCTAAGTCGATAAACACCACCGCAGCCGAGCGGCGGCGCTCGCGTGATGCGCTAATCATATCTTCGATGGCACGATTAAAGTGGCGCCGATTCGGCAGCAGGGTCAGCGGGTCTTGGTAAGCGAGCGCCTCAATCTTAGATTGTGACAACGCAATGGCTGTACGCATCTCTTCCAACGCTTCAGCAAGTTGACCTATCTCATCGTCACGCTTTAACAAAAACACCATGTTTTTATCGCCATCAGCGTAACGGCGGCAGTACTCTGCTAATGCGCGCAACGGTGACAACAACCGCCGAGAGAAGATAAAAACGGCGATACCCGCCACTAATAACCCAACCGAGATCAACACCAGCAGCCACGTTGTGATCTGCTTTTGTAACGTCAGGCTTTTACTCGCCAACCCCGCGGTAAACTGGCGAATATCCTCCTCCGCTCCGGTATAACTGATCGCAACACTCAGCATCCCGATACGTTCACCACCTGCGGTGATATAGCGCCCAACATGCACAAAACGGCCGCGCTTTTGGGTGTATTCGCTAAAATCACGCGGTACGGTGTCGGGTAGCCAAGGCTTTACCGATTGGCCAAAGCGCACTGCCTCCGCGGTATCGTCATGGATAACGCGATAGTCACTGTCGTATATAAACGCATAGAGCACATCACCCTCTTCATTCAAAAAGCTGAGCTGACGGTACATCTCGCTGAAGTCCAAGTTGTATACCGCCACATCAATATTATTGGCGATCGTTTCCGTAACAATCTCGGCATCATTGATGAGTTGCTTTTCCATCACCGCCGTCAGCTGTTGCTGGGCAAAGCTGGTTGATTCTTGAGAGTAGCGTTCAAGGTAATAGAAATTAACAAGCATAACGGCGCTACCGATCAGCGCTGCAAGTAGCGCAAAGATCACACCGTAGCGAGTCGCGAGTGAAACTTTCAATTCACGCCCCACGCCTTTTGGTGCTGATAGATCTCTTCCAACTGCCGGTAAAGGTGGTTGGAGATTTTGCTGAAGCCCGTTGTCCCTTCATAACGCGCCATCACATCGCTATCAGCGACCGGTGACATCTCTAGCAATACCGATCGTAAACCTTCGGCAACCTGCGCATCTAAATGAGGGCTAACAAGCTCCAGTGCTCTGGGGTAAAACTCTGAGCGGTGGATCACTTTGAACATCTGGCGCTGCTGCGCAGAGACGCGCGCTTCATCCTTCCAATCCGCTTCGCTGATGACCCCTGCATCAACAAGCCCTTTCTCAACCCAAAGCACATTATTTTTCTCATTGCGGCTGAAAAGAAAATTGACCACATCCGGTTTTCGGTGCGCCCGGATGTTCTCCAGATAGTGAGTAACAAGACCTTGGCTATCAAAAAGATGACGTGGCAGATAATAACTACTGAATGATGCCGGATGCTCAAAGGCAACCGAGCGGCCCACAAGATCACTCAGGTTATTCAGTGCACTATCACGGCGGGTGAAAAGGAAACTGCGGTATTCGTGATCCCCGCCTTTCCACTTTTGCACCAGCGGCTTAGCGTTGGCTTCCGCGACTAAAACAGCGGCGGAGTAGAGGGTCTCTGTGACCCAATCTACCTCACCTCGCTGCATGGCAAGAGTTAACTCCTCAACATTAGGATATAGCTGAACTTGCCCTTCTGTAATGCCGTATTGGCTTAATCGTTTTGCGACTTCCGCTGCCATCGGGCGCAGCTGTTTGAAGTCCTTTTTAGGGCGATCACTGACCTGTGCCAGCACGATAGGCCGCGCATATGCTTGGGAAAAGCCGAGCCACCCAACAATCATCAATAACAATGTGGCTTTAAAAAAACCTGTTCGCATCTTTAACTTCCTAAATAAAGAGAAACCGGCAGCATCTCGGGCGCTATCAACAACGTGCTGGCACCAAGTGCTGTTAACTCATCGCAAGTACTTTATCGACTAGCTTATTGATTCCACTGGCCGCTTCTGTGATCGACCCAGCCAGCATGTAAGCGGGGGTTGTCACAAGTTTGCGCTGCTCATCTACCACGATATCACTCACCGAACAGGTCTGATGTGCGCCACCCATGGTATTAATGGCACCTGCAGCACCTTCGTCAGAGCCAATCGTACATGCCACCCCTTCACCGAACAGGCGCGGCGCCATCGCCGGTGCAATACAGATCATGCCAACGGGCTTACCCTGCTGATGGATCGCTTGTGTAAATCGCGTCAGTTCAGGGTCTAACGTACAGTCAGCCCCTGTTACTGCAAAATCAGAGAGGTTTTTTGCCGCACCAAATCCGCCTGGGATAATGAGCGCGTCGTAATCATCAGGATTCGCTTGGGCAAGATCGATAATCTCGCCACGGGCAATACGTGCAGCTTCCGTCAAAACGTTGCGAGATTCTCCCTCAACGGCGTCTCCCGTTCGATGATCTACAACATGCATCTGCAATTTATTCGGTGCCATGCAGTGATACTTGGCGCCCTGCTGCTCAATACGTAATAGCGTCAGTACTGACTCATAGATCTCCGCACCATCAAACACACCACAGCCTGATAAAATTACCGCGATATTTTTCATTCGACTCTCCTGTTCCCTCTAATTGATCTAAGCAGACTTTTTCCAGATGTAAAAGCACCACCGACTAAGGTGCCGTTTTTAATAGCCTTTTCGCAAGATTCCCAATCGCTTATCGGCCTTTTATACTTAGCTCCCTTTTTGGACAGTGATGCAAGGGCGATCGGTGGCTTGGTTTAGGAAAACCCAACACACAAAAGCGTGGCAACAAACACCACCTACCTCCACACAACAGAGCGATCATATCACGCTCTCAAGTGTGCATTTACGCCGTGGACAACACGACGTGCTCAAAGGCCTAAATTTGCATTGGCACGAGAAAAAAGTAGGCTTGATCGGCAATAACGGCTCAGGTAAAAGCTCGCTCATTCGTCTACTAAACGGCTTACTGCTGCCCGATCAAGGGCAGGTTGAGGTATTTGGCTACAACACCCAGCAGCAGCCGGAAGTACTACCCTCTTTGGTTGGTTTTATTTTTCAAAACCCAGACCACCAGCTCATTTTTCCAACGGTTGCTGAAGAGCTCGCCTTTGGCTGCCAGCAGCTAGGGGATTCGCCACACACTGCGCGCGAAAAAGCGCTCAATCTGTTATCCCAGTATTCGATGCAGGACTGGGCAAACCGCCCGGTAAGTGAGCTATCCGAGGGGCAAAAGCAAAAAGTGTGTATCCTCGCCATCCTGATTATGGAGCCTAAGCTGCTCGTCTTGGATGAGCCTTTCTCTGCACTGGACCTACCCACACGCCTACAGCTGATGGCTCTGCTCGAGCAGAGCGATTGCCACCTCTTGCTGATCAGTCACGACTTCAGTGTGTACGAGCAGTTTGACCGTCTCATCTGGCTAGATGCAGGCCAAATTCGTGCCGATGGCCAACCTGCCGATGTAATCGAGGCCTATCGCAACGCGGTAACACAGGAACGGGCATGATTAGTCTGTACTTGGAGCAACAAAGCTGGCTACATCGCTTGCCCACCAGCGCTAAGTTGATCGCCTTAGCGCTCTCAAGTGTTGCGCTGCTGACGGTAGCCAGCCCATGGATCATGCTAGCTGCGCTGCTGGGTGCGATACTGATTTACCTCTCGCTGGCACCGCAAGGCTGGCGCCATCTCAGCGCCGCACGGCCACTGATTCCGTTCCTGCTTGCGATTTTAGTGATCCACTACTTCACCGACACCCTCGTCGAGGGTTGCGTTTCACTGGGACGGCTACTCACACTGTTTTTGATCGCCAACCTGGTTACGTTAACCACACGAATGAATGATATGATCAACACCCTGCAACCATGCTTTAAACCGTTGCAGCTGTTTGGTATTCAGCCGCGCTCACTGGCCTTGGCGATTGCACTGATGATCCGCTTTGCTCCTGTACTGGCCAAAGTACTGGAGAGTCTCGATGAGGCTTGGCGTGCACGCGGCGGCGGCAAACAAAAGTGGCGTCTACTGGTGCCGCTAATTATTCAAGGGATTACCCTATCTGAGCATGTAGCCGATGCCCTCGCCGCTCGTGGCGGTAGTGCCGGGCTCAATAAGCGCATTTAACTTACAAGGAAACAACGCACCATGAATAGAGATCGTTCATTAGTACAAATCGCCCTCTATGCCGCCATTATCGCCGCACTCGGTTTGCTACCAAAATTCAACATCCCATTGGCAGGTGGTGTGCCTATTACGGCACAAACGCTTGGATTGATGTTGGCAGGTATTATGTTGGGCCCAGTACGTGGCGCGCTATCAGTGCTGTTGTTCCTGTTTGTGGTTGCGCTTGGTGCACCTCTGCTTGCCGGTGGCCGTGGTGGTCTCGGCGTGTTTGCAGGCCCCACTGTCGGCTTTTTGGTTGGTTTCCCTGTGGCTGCATTCGTGACAGGGTGGCTGATGCAGCAGTTACGTCAAAATCAGCTGTTTATTGCCGCTTTAATCGCTTCCGTCTGCGGCGGCATTATAGTGCTCTACCTCTTCGGGGTGCCGGGTATGGCTTTGATGACATCCTTAACCTTTGGTGCGGCGGCAAAAGCGATTTTGGTGTTCATCCCGGGCGATCTGATCAAAGCGCTCATCGCAGCATTGCTGGCCCGCGCAATCAGCCGGGCTAAGCCGGGCTCAGTACCTTCGCACCCTGCTGGTTAATTCACTGGGGGCTTAGCGCCCCCATTTGCCCCGCTTTTACACGCCTGATAATGTCCTATGTGATAAGCGTTTGCTTATCTAATCGGCATTCGTCATATTTTTGTCATATTTTTTGAGTCCAATTCACTTACCTTTGAAAGGATAACGCTGTGGCTTTTAACGACTCCCAACGCTACTTCCCAGATACCCGTATGCGCCGTATGCGTGCTGATAGCTTTTCACGCCGCTTGATGCAAGAGCATGTGCTGACGCCAAACGATTTGATCTACCCTGTGTTTGTACTCGAAGGTGAGAACCAGACCGAGCAGGTCGCTTCGATGCCGGGTGTTGAGAGAATGAGCATCGATCTACTGGTTAAAGAAGCGAAGGCACTGGATCAGCTTGGCGTACCTGCGATGGCGCTCTTCCCGGTCACACCGCTGACCGCAAAGTCTGAATTTGCCGAAGAAGCTTATAACCCAGACGGGTTAGCTCAGCGCGCTGTGAAAGCGATTAAAGATGCGTGCCCAGAGATGGGGATCATCACCGATGTTGCGCTCGATCCGTTCACAACGCACGGCCAAGATGGCATCTTGAATGACCAAGGTTACGTGCTGAATGATCGCACCGTTGAAACATTGATGAAGCAAGCGCTGTCACACGCTGAAGCGGGCGCAGATGTCGTGGCACCGAGCGACATGATGGACGGCCGAATCGGCGCGATCCGCGACATCTTGGAGGAAGAGGGCCACTGCAATACGCGGATTATGTCCTACGCTGCTAAATACGCGAGTGCCTACTACGGGCCGTTCCGAGATGCCGTAGGCTCCGCCGCAAACCTAGGCAAAGGTAACAAGTTTAATTATCAAATGGATCCGGCTAACAGCAACGAAGCGCTGCATGAAGTGGCTCTCGATCTTGCTGAAGGTGCAGATATGGTCATGGTCAAACCAGGCATGCCCTATCTCGACATCGTGCGCCGGGTGAAAGACGAATTTAAAGTACCGACTTTTGCTTATCAGGTAAGCGGTGAGTACGCCATGCATATGGCAGCATTTCAGAACGGTTGGCTCGATGAACGCAGTGTAATGATGGAATCATTGCTGGCATTCAAGCGTGCCGGTTGTGACGGTATTCTGACCTACTTTGCGAAACGTGCTGCCCAACTGCTAAACGAGTAGGATCGGTCTCAAGCATTACTGGAGACGAAGATGACAGGGCAGGTGGATTCACTGACGGAGCAGGAACAGCAAATGACAGAAGAGATGCAAAATCAAGCCGCACAAGCATTGGTTGATAGCCGGGAGATACTCCCGACGGTCGACCATCCCGACGAAGTCGAACCGGTTGATCTCAAAGCCGCCGAGCTCTACATCAACCGCGAACTGAGCCACCTGCAGTTCAACGTTCGCGTGCTGGAACAAACCCTTGATGAGCGCCATCCGCTTTTAGAGCGGCTGATGTTCCTGCTGATCTTCTCCAGTAACTTGGATGAGTTCTTTGAAATTCGTGTTGCCGATCAGCTCAGTCAGTTGAAGTATGGCCGTGAGGCCGTCGGCCCAGATGCCATGTATCCGGGCAAAGTATTGGAGAAGATCTCCGAAATTTGCCATGCCAATGTGGATCGTCAGTACCGCATTTTAAATGAGATCATGTTCCCTGAGATGGCCGCGCAAGGGATACGTTTCTTGCGCCGCCGTGATTGGTCTGATGAGCAAAAAGCGTGGATACGCACCTATTTCGAAGAGAAGATTCTCCCTGTCATTAGCCCCATCGGGTTAGACCCGGCCCACCCATTCCCACGGCTGGTCAATAAAAGCCTCAACTTCATTGTGGAACTGGAAGGTAAGGACGCCTTTGGCCGTGAAACAGGTATGGCGATTATTCCCGCGCCGCGCTCGCTACCACGCTTGATTCGTCTACCCGACGAGCTCTGTGAAGAGGGCGATAACCTAATCTTCCTCTCATCGATCATCCACGAGTTTGCCGATGAGTTATTCCCGGGTATGACGGTAGAGGGCTGCTATCAGTTCCGTATTACCCGTAACGCCGACCTCACCTTTGACTACGAAGAGGTCGACGATCTTGCACGCACACTGCGTGGCGAGTTGCACTCGCGTAAATATGGCGATGCCGTGCGCCTTGAGGTGGATAACCGCACCCCACAAGAGTTGATCGACTTTCTGATGCGCGAATGCAACTTATCCGATGATCAAGTCTATCGGGTGGATGGTCCTGTGAACCTCACACGTCTGATGGCGGTAAGAGATCTTATCGAGCGCAAAGACCTGCGTTGGCCGCCTTTCTCACCTGGGTTACCCGGCAAGATCAAGAAAGAGAAAGAGAAGGACATGTTTCAAGCACTGAAAACCGGTGACATGTTGTTGATGCACCCGTTTCAGTCCTTCACGCCGGTTATTGATCTGCTACGCCAAGCCGCAAAAGATCCAGATGTGGTGGCAATCAAGCAAACGCTCTACCGCACCGGCGACAAGTCCGACATCGTTAATGCACTGGTTGAAGCCGCGCGTAACGGTAAAGAGGTGACCGTAGTTATCGAACTGCGCGCCCGTTTTGACGAAGAGAGCAACCTGCACCTTGCAAGCCGTCTCCAAGAGGCAGGCTGCTTGGTCGTATACGGGGTTGTAGGCTACAAAACCCACGCAAAAGCGGTGTTAGTAGTACGCCAAGAGGGGAACAAACTCGTGCGGTACTGCCACTTAGGCACGGGGAACTACCACTCAGGCACAGCACGCCTGTACACCGACTACAGCTACATGACCGCCGATAACGATATCGGCGAAGATGTCCACAAAGTGTTTCAGCAGCTCACGGGCATGGGCAAAATCCAGCGCCTGAAAAAGCTCTATAACGCGCCGTTCACACTGCACGCAAAAATGATCGAGCTCATTCAGCACGAAGCGAAACTCGCGAAGTCCGGCAAGCCGGGGCACATCATTGTGAAGGTCAACGGCCTCACTGAGCCCAAAATGATTCGTGCACTGTATGAGGCATCACAGGCTGGGGTAAAAATTGAGCTGATTATCCGTGGCATGTGCCGCCTACGTCCGGGCCTAAAAGGGATCTCAGAAAACATCACCGTACGCTCGGTGATCGGCCGCTTCTTAGAACACACGCGTGTGTACTATTTCGGTAACAACGGCAAGCATGAAGTGTTCTGTGCGAGCGCCGACTGGATGGAGCGTAACATGCTCAACCGTGTTGAAACCGGCTTCCCGCTCACCGGCAAACTGGCTGATCGCGTCAAACGCGAGCTCGATTACTACCTGCAAGACAATACGCAAAGCTGGGAGCTGCAGGCAGATGGCCGCTATACCCTGAATCTACCCGAGGAGGGTGAAGAACCTTTCAGTGCACAACAACAATTACTACAAGATTTTGCGACTTAAGCAGCAAAATCGACCAAAATGGGCATCTTTCGATGCCCATTTTCAGTTATAGCGACCTGCTCTTTAGAAAACATCTACTCCAGCGACGTGCCCATTTGACCACTTTTTATCTGTTTTGACATGATGACGAACAGACCATCAACAGAGTAGACTCTGTGGTCAAGAATTTCATATAAGAAAAAAGTTGGCGTATCATTAGCGTTTAGTCCTGTACTAAAGGCTTATCTCATTCGCCCAATAATGGAAAACACTATGTCCGATTCCTCGATCGCGCTAGAACTGGTCGACATTCACAAGTCATATGGAAATCTAGAAGTTCTGAAAGGTGTTTCCCTTCAGGCGAAAGACGGGGACGTCATCTCGATTCTGGGCTCGAGTGGTTCAGGAAAGAGTACATTGCTACGCTGCATCAACCTTCTGGAAAAACCGGCCAGTGGCCGAGTTGTGATCAGTGGCGAGGAGCTTTTGCTGAAACCTGGCAAAAACGACGAGCTCGAAGCGGCCAACCGCAAGCAACTCGAATCGATGCGTTCACGTATCGGTTTCGTATTCCAGAACTTCAACTTATGGCCTCACAAAACCATTCTTAACAACATTATCGAAGCGCCTATGCAGGTCTTGGGTCACTCCAAAGAGCAAGCCGTTAAGCGTGCCGAAACCTTGTTAAAAAAGGTTGGGTTGTATGAGAAGAAAGATGCCTACCCTGGCAACCTTTCCGGTGGTCAGCAGCAACGCATCGCAATCGCCCGTGCACTGGCGATGGATCCACAAGTCTTGCTATTCGACGAACCGACGTCGGCCTTGGATCCCGAGCTGGTCAATGAAGTACTGAGCGTTATGCGAGAGCTGGCTGAAGAGGGGCGCACTATGCTGATCGTGACCCACGAGATGCGTTTTGCCCGCGAAGTTTCAAGCCAGGTCGTTTTCCTGCATCAAGGGCAAATTGAAGAGATAGGCCCGCCAGAACAGGTATTCGATAACCCGAAATCACAACGTGTGCGTGACTTCATGTCGAGCCATGTATGATCTCCATCCATCTATAGACATAATAATTTCACAATATAGAGAGAAACCTGATGAGTGTACGTAAAATTATCGCAGCGGCAACGCTGGCAGCAACCGCACTGGTAGGCACACAAGCACTGGCAGGCGATAAAATCCGCATCGCAACGGAAGGCGCATACGCACCTTTCAATATGAAAAACGAACAGGGCGAGTTGATCGGCTTTGATGTAGAGATCGCTAAAGCGCTGTGTGCTGAAATGAAAGCTGACTGCACAATCGTTGAGCAGGATTGGGACGGTATGATCCCAGCGCTGCGCGGTAAGAAGTTCGACGCAATCATCGCGTCTATGTCGATCACTGAAGAGCGTCTGCGCGCGATCGACTTCACCGACCCTTACTACACCAACGCGCTGGCATTCGTTGCCGCACAAGGTGCTGAGTTCAAAACTGACAAAGCTTCTTTGAAGGGTAAAACGCTTGGTGCACAGCGTGCCACTATCGCGGGTCAGTACTTAGAAGATGAGCTTGGCGATATCGTTGATGTGAAGCTATACGACACGCAAGACAACGCTTATCTTGATCTTGCATCAGGCCGTCTCGATGGTTTGGTATCTGACAAATTCCCAGCATACGACTGGATGCGTACAGACGCCGGTAAAAGCTACGAGTTCAAAGGCGACGAAATCAAAACAGCGACGGTCGATAAAATCGGTATCGGCATCCGTAAAGGCGATAACGAGCTGAAAGAGAAGTTCAACAAGGCGCTGAAAGCGATTGTACAAGACGGTACATACGGGAAAATCAACGCTAAGTACTTCCCATTCTCGATCTACTAAGCCGTTACGCGTAACGCAAAGCAACACATACGCTGAGCATCGTTTACGGTGCTTAGCGTACCGTAAACACAAGTGGACTCTCCCACTTTTCCACGCATGAGTATTTTAACGTGATTGATCTTCATGGTTTCGGGCATCTTTTGCTAGCCGGCACATGGGTCACGGTAAAACTGGCCGTTGTCAGTCTTATTGTTGGCTTGATTTTTGGCCTATTGGGCGCAGCGGCAAAGCTATCTGACTACAAAATTTTGCGTGGTATCGGCACCGCTTATACAACGCTGGTGCGTGGTATTCCTGAGCTGCTGATCGTATTTGCGATCTACTTCGGTGGCTCAGCGATCGTTATGGCGATCGCCAGCTGGTTTGGGTATGACGAGTATATCGAAATCAACCCATTTATGGCCGGTGTCACTGCCCTTTCCATCGCTTTCGGTGCCTATGCAACCGAAGTGTTCCGCATGGCGATTCTATCGATCCCTAAAGGGCAATGGGAATCTGCACAAGCGATGGGGATGACGCCCTCTAAAACCTTTTTCCGCATCATCTTACCGCAGGTTTGGCGTGTTGCGCTGCCGGGCCTTGGCAACCTGTTCCAAGTGCTACTCAAAGACACGGCGCTGGTGTCGGTTGTGGGTCTTCAGGATATTATCCGCCAAGCATCTACAGCGGTCGCAGCAACAAAAGAGCCGTTCACCTTCTACCTAGCCGCAGCCTGTATCTATTTGATTCTTACTGCCATAGCCACAGGTACAACACACTGGTTTGAGCGTTTGAGCAACCCACAAGCGAGGTACAAAGGATGAGCTGGGATTGGGACGTTATCATCAAGTACTACCCAAAACTCCTTGATGGTGCATTACTAACATTAGAGCTGGTTCTGATCTCTGGCTTTATCGGGGTGGCGCTTGCTGTACCTACCGCACTGGCCCGCGTCTCGCCTAACCGTTTGATCAGTACGCTGCCGTTTTGCTTTATCTACTTCTTCCGCGGTACACCATTGCTGATTCAGATCTTCTTGATCTATTACGGTGCTTCGCAATTCGAGGCGATTCGAGAGTCGAGCCTGTGGCCAATTCTGAAAGAGCCGTACTGGTGCGCCATTATCGCGTTTTCACTCAATACCGCAGCCTATAGTGCCGAGCTTTTCCGCGGTGCGATTCAGGCGATACCGCGCGGAGAGTTAGAAGCCGCTGACGCGTTTGGTATGAGTTGGTTTAAGAAGACGCGCCGCATCGTGTTGCCGCGTGCCTTTGGTATTGCTCTACCGGGCTACGGCAATGAAGTGGTACTGATGCTGAAAAGTAGTGCGCTGGCATCCACCATCACTCTGCTCGACCTGACCGGTATGGCGCGCACCATCCAAGCCAGAACCTACACGCCGGTGGAGCTGTTTACCGCCGCGGGTGTGATCTACCTTGTGATGGCGGCTTTGGTTATCGGGCTGTTCCGCATGATGGAAAGCTACTTCAACCGCTACCAGTATTACAAACCGCCTATCGACCCACTCGGTGTTGAAAAGCAGTAAATAAAAAACCGCTCTATTGAGCGGTTTTTTAATGTAAGGCTAAAGCGTTAAGCAGGGGGCGCAGCTGCTAACAACGCGCGATAGCCTTCGCGGTAGCTTGGATAGATAAACTGATAGCCGCTTGCTCTCAAGAAGCCATTATTGCAGCGCTTACTCCCCGTGCCACGACTCATCGAGCGCTCGGTAATCGTCACGTTTAACTCATCCGCTAACCAATCCATCACTTCAGCAAGGGGTGCAGGTTGATCGTCAGAGGCAAGATAAACGGGCGCTAACCGCTCCCCTTGAGTCGCCAACTTCACTAGATGCGCTAAAACACCTGCGCAATCATCGCGGTGGATACGATTGGTGAAACTCACCGGCTCCAGAGGGGCAGAGATGCCCTGCTTCACCCGCTCAAGTAGAAAACCACGGCCAGGACCATAGATACCGCTAAAGCGCACCGCAGTGCCGCCTAGCGCCTGAACCTGTTGCTCAGCTGTACGCATAATTTTGCCGGTCGCCGTGCGCGGTTCAGCGGGAGACTGCTCATCAACCGTTGTACTGTCGGCTTGGCCATAAACGCTCGTACTGGATGTAAAGAGCAGCGTTTTGGGCGGCTTGGGCAGTGCTGCAACCACGTGTTTAACGCCATCGACATACGCACGTTGGTAGGCCTCTTCAGTGCGGCCAGATGCGGCGGCACAATAGATCAAAACATCTATCTCAGGCAGGTTTGATAGTGTATCTTTATCACCAAGGTCGGCTGATATCCCTTGGATAGCGGCCGGTAGTTTGGTGATATCACGGCGTATCCCCCAAACCGTTAGCCCTTGTTCGGCCAGCAACACACCTAGAGCGCTGCCAACATCACCACATCCAGCAATCAAAACACGTTGCGGCATCTCGTTCTCCTTTTGGTTTGCAGCTGCATCATAACAGAGGACCGACTATGACACTTACTGAGCTGCGCTACATCGTAACGCTAGCAAAAGAGCAGCACTTTGGACGTGCCGCTGAGCAGTGCTTTGTCAGCCAACCCACGCTCTCGATTGCCGTTAAAAAGCTGGAGGAGGAGTTGGGCGTGGCGCTGTTTGAGCGGTCTAAGAACTCCGTGCACTTAACGGATGTCGGCGCTCAAGTGGTGGAGCAAGCACAAAAGGTATTGCAACAAGCGGATGCCATAAAAGATGTGGCGCAAAACGGTAAAGACCAACTGCTGGCACCGCTGCGGGTTGGTGCCATCTACACCATCGGCCCCTACCTGTTTCCACACTTGGTACCTCAGGTACGCCAACTAGCGCCCAATATGCCGCTCTATATCGAAGAGAACTTTACCGCCCGCCTACGTGAAAAGCTGCGTCAAGGGGAGCTAGACGCGATTATCATCGCCCTACCCTTTGAGGAGCCCGATGTGGTCACTCGGCCTCTGTATGACGAGCCTTTCGTCATGCTACTGCCCAAGCAACACCCGTGGAAAGATCAGCGCCAGATCGATGCAGCCAGCCTCAGCAGCACCGAATTGCTATTGCTCGGCGAGGGTCACTGCTTCCGCGACCAAGTGCTTGAGTCCTGCCCAACGCTCACACAAGCGATTCAGCAGCAACATCGCGTGACCGAAGGCAGCTCGCTAGAGACGATCCGCATGATGGTGGCTACAGGCCTTGGCGCAAGTGTATTACCGATCTCTGCGACCGATGGACACTACCAGTCTGATCTGGTCATCACCAAGCCGTTTAAGCAGCCGCAGCCCACCCGCACCGTGGCCGTGGCATGGCGTGCAAGCTTCCCACGTCCACAGGCGATCGATGTGCTGATCAACGCCGTCAGCTTGTGCAACGTGACGCCCCACTAAGGACACCGCAAGATCATGGCATCGGCAAACGATATCACCCAGCTCAAAGGGGTGGGTGCAGCGATGGCGCTTAAACTTGAGCGCTTGGGCATTACGCAGATTCAGGACCTGCTGTTCCACCTGCCACTACGCTATCAAGACCGCACGCGCATCGTACCCATAGGCTCATTGCAGCCCGGCGATGAAGTGGTCGTGGAGGGCGAAGTACGCGTTAGTGATATTCAGATGGGACGCCGTCGCGCGCTACTGTGTCGTATTCAAGATGGCACAGGGACATTAACACTGCGCTTTTTTCACTTTAGCGCTGCACAAAAAAACGGCCTTGCACCTGGCAAGCGCGTACGCTGCTTTGGCGAAGCACGCCCAGGCCCCAACGGACTCGAGATGGTGCACCCTGAGTATCGCGCCAGCGGTAACGATGGACTACAGCCCACTGATACACACCTAACGCCCGTCTACCCGATGACCGAGGGCTTACAGCAAAACAAACTGCGCAAACTTATGGAGCAAGCACTCAGCTGGCTGGATACCGGCCATATCGAGGAGCTCCTGCCCGCCAGTGTGCGTAGCTACTGGAAACTGCCTGAGTTAAAAGCCGCACTGCGCTACCTGCATACACCTCCGGTGGATGCCGATCAGCACCTACTGTTGGCAGGCCGACACCCTGCGCAGCGCCGCCTCGCCTTTGAAGAGCTGCTAGCACACCATTTAACGTTGCTGAAACTGCGCCAGCAGATCCAACAAGATGGAGCCCCTGCCATGGCAGCCACGGGGCATTTCTCGCAGCCCTTTCTTGCCCAGTTGCCCTTTTCGCTCACTAACGCTCAACAACGTGTTAGCCAAGAGGTGGCAGTAGACCTTGCCCAACCGCGCCCCATGTTACGCTTGATTCAGGGCGATGTTGGCTCAGGTAAAACGATGATTGCTGCACTGGCGGCCCTGCAAGCGGTGGAGAACGGTTTTCAAGCTGCGATCATGGCGCCCACCGAAATATTGGCTGAGCAGCACTTCAACAACTTTCAGGCGTGGCTTGAGCCACTGGGTATTCAGGTGGCGTGGCTCGTGGGTAAGCTCAAGGGCAAACGCCGTGAGCAACAGCTCGCGAGCATCGCAGATGGTAGCGCACAGGTGGTGGTTGGCACCCATGCACTCTTTCAGGATGAGGTGCGTTTTTACAACCTAGGGCTTGCCATTATCGATGAGCAGCACCGCTTCGGCGTTCATCAGCGCTTGAGTCTGCGCGAAAAAGGCCGTGATGGCATTCAAACACCGCACCAGCTGATAATGACCGCCACGCCAATCCCACGCACACTGACCATGAGTGCCTATGCGGATCTGGATTGCTCTATCATCGATGAGCTGCCGCCGGGGCGTACCCCGGTCAACACGGTGGTGATCGATGACTCACGCCGCGACCAAGTGATCAGTCGCGTGCGCGCCGCTTGCCAAGAGGGTAAGCAGGTGTACTGGGTCTGCACCTTGATTGAAGAGTCCGAGGCGCTGCAATGCCAAGCAGCGGAAGTCACCGCCGAACAGCTGAAAGAGCAGCTTGTGGAGTTACGCATTGGTTTGGTTCATGGCCGTATGAAAGCTGCGGAAAAAGCCGAGGTGATGCAGCGCTTCAAACAAGCTGAGCTTGATCTCTTGGTTGCAACCACCGTTATCGAAGTGGGTGTGGATGTACCCAACGCCAGCGTGATGATCATCGAAAACCCGGAGCGGCTCGGTTTATCACAGCTCCACCAGTTGCGCGGCCGCGTCGGGCGTGGGTCGGTCGCGAGCCACTGCGTTCTGATGTACCATGCGCCCCTTTCCAAACAGGGTAAAGAGCGTTTAGCGGTGATGCGCCAAACCACCGATGGTTTCCGGATCGCCGAGAAAGACCTAGAGCTGCGCGGCCCCGGTGAGGTGCTCGGCACACGCCAAACCGGCGATATGCAGTTTCGTATCGCCGACCTTCAGCGCGACTCTGATCTGTTAGATGCCGTACGAGATGCCGCCACCCAACTAACCCAAGAGCCAACTCTCACCAGCGCGATTACTCGTCGCTGGTTAGCACAGGGTGAAGAGTACGGCCACGTTTAACCAGCCAAGGTAAGAAATATGAGTTTAACAGCAGAACAGATAGCGCTGGTCGGCCAGCAGATTGGCCGAGAGCCCAAAGGGTTAGTGGCGGTCACCGTCGCAACACCAAAAGGGGTCCCCTTGGTTGTTCAGATGCGCTCGTTAGTGGATGACATCCCGTTTCCAACGCTCTATTGGCTCACTTCAAAAGCGCTCTGCAAAGCGATTGGTAGCATCGAGACACAGGGGTGGGTTAAGGAGATCGAGGCCCGCCTGCAAACGGATGAGGCCCTGCGTGAAGCCTATTTACAAAACCAGCGCGACTACGTGGCCCGCCGCTGGGAGCTGATGCAACCCGAAGATAAAGCACGTATCGAAGCGCTCGGCTTTACCGAGATGTTCGAGCGCTATGGCATCGGCGGCATCTCCCAATGGGACAAGGTGCGCTGCCTACACATGCAATATGCGCATCACCTTGCAGAGGGTAACGTCATCGGCGCGTTACTTGATGAGCAGTTCGGCCTGCACCAACAGGAGTATACCCAGTGAGCCGCTATGCGGTGCTCTCGGATATTCACAGCAATATCTGGGCGCTCAACGCCGTCCTAGAGGATGCGCTGAACAGCGGCATTACCCAGTTTATTAATTTAGGCGATATCCTTTACGGGCCGTTAGCTCCACACGCCACGTATCAGCGCTTGGTCGATCTGGAAAAACACTATGCTGTCACCACCATCAGCGGCAATCAGGATCGAGATATTGTTGCTGCAACGGAGGCAGCATTGGCTGCCAACCCTACGCTGCGCTTTATCCACACAGAGCTTGGCGACGATGCCTTAGCATGGTTAAGCAGCCTCCCCTTCGACGCGCATTTACCAAATGGTTTACAGCTGTGCCACGGGACACCTCAGAGCGATTTAATCTACCTGCTTGAGACGATCCAAAATATGCGCACTACGCTGCGCTCAACATCTGAGATCGAGGCGTTAGTGGGTAAACTACCACCTGCTACTCGGCTGCTGTTGTGTGGGCATACGCATCTGCCACGCCAAGTCGAGCTTAATACAACCCTCACTATCGTAAACCCCGGAAGTGTCGGCCTACCGGCTTATGCCGATGACGAGCCTGCCCCTCATCGCATGGAGACCAGATCAAACTGCGCGCAATATGCGATCATCAGTTTTGCTAACCAGCAATGGCACTGCGAGCAGCGCGCGATTGCCTATGATTTTGAACCTGCCGCGCAGGCAGCGCTAGCACGTAACCGAGCAGACTGGGCTCATGCACTGCGTACCGGATACGCGCCGATTTAACGCGCACTTACGCCAATCGAGCGGCCGTGGTACATTGGTGAACAAGGCTCTTTTCAATTCGCGAAAACCCCTTGTATTATGGATGCTTTGCTTGTGTCATGTTTTTGTAACAGATGCTGGCAAAAATAGCGTGCTTGCTCTGTTCAAGCGGACGTCACTTTAAATTGGATTTATCAATGGGTTTTCTTCAACTCAGCAAGCTCGTCACTGGCGTGCTTGTGGTACTTACAGCATGGTTATTGGCACCGCTGATTTGGCAGATCGCCGCACTCTTTAAGGACGTCCCAACGCCGCAATTTTCTCCTGCCAGTGTTACCTCAAGCGCAGCTATTAGCGCACCCAATACCGATACCGCATCACTGGTTGCTGAGATTCAAGCACATCACCTGTTTGGCCAAGCAGCGCGCCCCGCGCAGAATAAACCCGCGGCAGTCATTACAGCGACACAAGAGGTGAAACAGACACGCCTCAATATCAAATTGCTCGGTCTGGTATCGGGCCAAAACGGCGTTGCCGTTATTAACTTTGAAGGTAAACAGGGCGCCTATCGGATCGATGAGGTTATCTCCGATAAGCGCAGCCGCCGCGTCACGCTGGCCGCTATCGCCCAAGATCACGTGATTATTTATAACAACGATGTGGCAGAAAAGTTGCTGCTACCGAAGAAAGCCGCACGCTCAGCGGCGGTCGCAAGTGCCAGCTCAACACCCAGAGAGGTTAGTTTGAGTGACCCCGCGTTTACTGAACTACTGGGGCAAAACCCCAAGCGCACCCTCACCTCAAACCCATTAGCATTGACTCGGTTTATGTCACTTGCGCCCCAGCGCAATGGCAATCGCTTAGCGGGCTATCGTATTCAAGCAGGGCGTGATACCCGCTTGCTGGAACGTGCAGGCCTCAACAGCGGCGATCTCATTACCCATATCAACAATATTCCGGCTGCGAATCTCGATATCCCGCAGCTATACCAGATAATTAGCAACACAGCGGCCGTCTCTCTGACGCTACAGCGCAACGGCAAGCCTGTGACAATGGACATCCGGTTGTAATGATTAACCTTAAATCCCTCTCCCTTGCTGTACTTCTTTCGCTCTCTTCAGCGGCTATCGCTGAGGACTACACACTCGATATGCGCGGTGTGGATATTCGCGAATTCATCAACACCATCTCGAAGATGACGGGCAAAACAATCGTCGTCGACGATAAGGTACGCGGCAAGGTTGATATTCAAAGCCCGAGCATGCTCACCGCCGATGAGCTATACGAGGTGTTCCTTGTACAACTGGGCATTCGAGGCTACGCCGTTGTCGATACCGGCAATAACATTCTGAAGGTTATTCCTGCACAGGGCGCTAAGCTAGAGGGCACGGATGTACAGATCGGTACACCGGCGCGTGCAAGTGAAGAGGTTGTCACTCGCGTTGTCGCAGTGCAGAACGTCAACGCCAATCAGCTAGCTGCAACGTTGCGCCCATTGATTGATAACCGTTTAGGCATTATTGCAGCCTATGAAACATCGAACGTCATTCTGGTTACCGATCGCGCCGCTAATGTGCGCCGCATCGCGAAGATCATCGCCGAAGTCGACCAAGCCGACTCCCAATCACTAGAGATGATGCCGCTTACTAACGCCTCAGCCAGCGAGCTTGAGCGTATTCTTAGCAGCGTACTAAAGGACTCGCGTAAAGAGCAAACCGGGCCTTCGCCACTTATTACCTCCGATCAGCGCACCAATACGCTCATCGTGCGCGCAGACGCCACCACACGCAGCCGTATTCGCCGCATCGTTAAAGACCTTGATGGCGAGGTACAAACCACCTCAAATACCCGTGTGGTCTATCTCAAGTACGCAAAAGCAAAAGATTTGGTACCCGTTCTTAAGGGCGTTAGCGATACCATTATCAAAGAGGAAAAAGGCCAACAGGGCACGACAAAAGGCGCTGCGGCTCAGGGAAGCAACCTCAACATCGATGCACATGAACAAACCAACACCGTGGTCATTTCGGGTAGCCCTCACATTATCAAAACGCTGGAGGGTATTATCGAGAAGCTCGATATTCGCCGCGCCCAAGTGATGGTTGAAGCGGTCATTGCAGAAGTCTCCGACAACAAAGCTAAAGAGCTCGGTGTTCAGTGGCTGCTCTTTGACGGCAGCGGCGATGGCACGGTGCCGGCAGGTGCGATCGACTTCGGTTCAGAAACACGCCCAGGTATCGTCGATATTGCCGCGGCGGCAGCATCCGACAACATCACTCCCGGTGTGATTGGTAACGGCATCTCGCTGGGCTTTGGGCGTTTCAACGAAGATGGCTTCAGTTTTGCGGCCTTTATCACCGCACTCGACGATGATCAGGACTCCAACGTGCTCTCAACACCGAGTCTGGTCACCATGGATAATGAAGAAGCCTACATTCAAGTCGGCCAAGAAGTACCGATTATCACAGGGTCAACCGCGAGCGACAGCAACAGCAACCCGTTCCAAACAATTGAGCGTAAAGATATTGGCGTTAAGCTCAAAGTGACCCCGCAAATCAACGAAGGCGATGCGGTTCGCCTAACCATTGAGCAAGAGGTCTCCTCGTTAACGGGCATTGAAGCCTCTGATATCGTGACCAACAAGCGCGTGATCTCAACCACGGTCTTGATCGATGATGGCTCCACGCTAGCGCTTGGTGGTTTGATTCAAGAGGATGAGCAAGCTAGCACCTCGAAAGTGCCATTGCTGGGCGATATCCCTTACGTTGGCCGCGCTTTCAGAACCGATAGCAACACAACGAAAAAACGTAATTTGATGGTATTTATCCGCCCGACCATCATCCGCGATTCTACAGTTGCCACCTCTGTTAGCCGCCAGAAATATAACTATATTCACGCGCGCCAAGTACTACTTGGCAACAGCAAAACCGGTATGAAAAACCAGCCTTCAACGCTGCCAGCCTGGCCAAAGACGCGCAATAACCCACTGCGTGTTGAAGAGGCCACATCGCAATCCGATGAAGACCTAATCTTCAAAATGTTGGACGGGGACGACTAAGGCGATGATTGCCCAGCCACTCTTCCCTTTTGCGTTTGCCCGTAAGCACAAGATCCTTGCAACTGGCCAAGAGGGTCAGCCTGCACAGGTGCGCTTTACCGCAGCTACCAGCTTGGATGGCATCTTGGAGGCTGATCGTCTCTGTTTAGGCCAAGCGCAGTTTATCGAGATTGAAGAGAACGCACTGGATGATGCCATCAGCCTCGCTTATCAAGCAGCAGACAACGCCCTTGAGAGCATCTCCGAGATCAACGATGTCATCGATCTCGATGCATTAGCGCAGAGCATCCCCGAATCCGAAGATCTATTGGACGCTCAAGACGACGCCCCTGTGATTCGCTTGATCAACGCACTTTTTGCCGAAGCGTTGAAAAAGCAGGCATCGGATATCCACCTTGAAACCTTCGAGCAAACCATGTCGGTGCGCCTGCGCGTAGATGGCGTACTCCAAGAGATTCTGCGCCCTAGCCGCCCGCTAGCGCCGCTGTTGATCTCGCGTATTAAGGTCATGGCCAAGCTCGATATTGCCGAGCGTCGTGTGCCTCAAGATGGGCGTGTCTCGCTAAAGATGGCTGGCAAAGCACTGGATGTGCGGGTCTCGACTATGCCCTCTATCCATGGTGAGCGCGTGGTTATGCGTTTGCTCGATAAACAAGCCTCTCGTATGGACCTCGCAGATCTTGGTATGCCCGCGGCCACCTTGGCTCAGTTTAGAGAGCTACTGCATCAACCCAACGGCATTATTTTGGTAACCGGCCCCACAGGATCGGGTAAAACCACCACCCTCTACGCGGGCTTAACGCTGATCAATAGCCGCAGCCGCAATATTCTCACGGTGGAAGATCCGGTCGAATATGCGCTTGAGGGCGTGGGCCAAACCCCGGTTAACGCCAAGAGCGGAATGACCTTCGCCAAAGGGTTGCGCGCCATTTTGCGACAAGACCCCGATGTGGTGATGGTGGGTGAAATACGTGACCCAGAAACCGCACAAATTGCCGTACAGGCCAGCTTAACAGGCCACTTGGTGCTATCCACCCTGCACACCAACGATGCGCTAGGTGCTGTGACACGATTAATGGATATCGGCGTTGAGCCCTATCTCATTGCCTCTTCGTTAAAAGGCGTGTTAGCACAACGCTTAGTACGTACCCTTTGTAGCCACTGCAAACAGGATTACCAGCTCAATAGTGAAGATGCTAAAGCACTGGGTGATATCAGTTTAGCGGGCACAACGGTCAAAGAGAGCCAAGGTTGCGAGGCCTGCCAAAACACCGGTTATAGTGGCCGTAAAGGGCTTTATGAACTCTTGGTTGTGGATAAAAGTTTAGCTCGACTTATCCACGATAAAACCAGCGAACACGCGATGGCTCAGCATGTGAATAAACATCTGATCACCATGCTCGATCAAGGCCGCACAATGGTACTGGAGGGTCAGACATCACCTTCCGAAGTTCTCAGAATGGTGAAGGAGTCTGCGGACAATGCCATCCTTTGAGTACCAAGCAGCAGCGCCCAACGGTAAAAAGCGCAAGGGCTATATCGATGCAGACTCCGAGCGCCATGCGCGCCAATTACTGCGCGATCAACAGCTGATACCGATCTCCCTCAGCGCGAGCACCCCCAAAACACAGAGCCAAAGTAGCCATTTTGGCCGCGTACCCGCGCGCGATATCGCGCTGTTCACACAGCAGTTTGCAGCGCTGATTCAGTCCGCTATTCCGCTCGAAGAAGCGTTACGGGTAGCGGCGGAGCAAACCCGCAACAAAGCACTACGCCGCACACTGCAAGCCGTGCGCAGCAAAATTCTAGAGGGTCACTCGCTCGCCGATGGGCTCAAAGAGCATCCCAAAGTGTTCCCAGCGGTATACCGTGCGCTGGTTGCCGCGGGCGAGCACTCCGGTGATCTTGGCAAAGTTCTGATGCGCCTTGCCGACTACACAACACGTGCTCAGGCGCTCAAGGGCACCGTCACGCAGGCGGCAATCTACCCGGCGGTACTGACGCTGGTTTCGATCGGCGTCATCACCATGCTGATGGCTTATGTTGTGCCCAAAGTTGTGGAACAGTTTGCAGATATGGGCCAGCAGCTCCCCTTCTTAACGCGCATCATGATCACTGTGTCTGACTTTATCGTGAACTCCGGCTGGCTGGTGTTGTTGATGATCGTTGTTGCTACGGTGCTGTGGAAAAAATTACTCACCTACCCTGCGTTTCGCTTCAAGGTGCATAAGTCACTGCTAAAAATGCCCGCGATCGGCTCACTGGTCATCAACTTAGAAACTGCGCGGCTGCTTAATACCCTCAGCATCATGACGCAGAGCGGCTCACCGTTATTGGATTCGCTACGTATTAGCAAAGACACCCTGAACAACCTTGTTGTCCAACAAGCTATCGCTGAGGCGAGTGAGCGCGTACGTGAAGGCCAGTTGCTCAGCAAAGCGATGACTGATGCGAAGATCTTCCCACCGATCGCCGTCTACATGATTGCCAATGGCGAGCACAGCGGGGAGTTAGGGGATGCACTGGGCCAAGCTGCGCAGCAGCAAGAGAGCCTTCTGACCGGTGTGATCAATATCGCGACCCGCTTAATTGAGCCGATGCTCATCATCATCTTTGGTGCGCTTGTGCTCACCATCGTGTTAGCGATTTTGCTACCGATTTTACAACTTAATAATCTGACCCAGTTTTAATTGCAGGAGCGTCCTATGAAAGACCGCAATCATCGCCAGCGCGGCTTCACCTTACTTGAAATCATGGTTGTTGTGGTGATTCTTGGCCTGTTAGTGGCGGTTGTAGCCCCAAATGTTTTGGATAACCAAGACAAAGCGATGGTGGAAAAAGCGAAAGCTGACATCGCGGCACTGGAGCAAGCGCTGGATATGTACAAGCTGGATAACCACCAGCACCCCACTACCGATCAAGGCTTAGAAGCCTTGGTTGAGCGCCCTTCCATTAGCCCAGAGCCCAAAAACTACCGCCCCGATGGCTACATTAAGCGCTTACCAAACGACCCGTGGGGCAATGAATATCAGTACTTACAGCCGGGGGAAAACGGCGCATTCGATCTTTACTCTTTAGGCTCTGATGGTGAGAACGGTGGTGAAGGCCAAGCCGCAGACATCGGTAACTGGTAATCAAGCCGGCTTCACGTTGCTGGAGCTGATGGTTGTGGTCGCCTTGGTCGGACTCATCTCTGCCACAGTTGTTGTCACCTTGCCCAGCAGCCGCCCCGAGAGCTCAGCACTGGCAGCTCTGCAACAGCTTAAGGTTCAGTTGCAGGCCGTGAGCCTACGCGCGACGCAGGAGCAGCGCTGGTTTGGGGTACGCTTCGATGAGCAACGTTACCGCGTTATGCAATTTAGTGCAGGCCAATGGCAGCCAAGCACTGCCGCCAGTGCAGCGACGCTGGCCGATACCATTTTTATCCAGTTAACCTCCGCTACCAGCGAGCAGCAGGAGGCGAAAGCACCACAGATCCAATTATCCCCCGATGGCCTCTTCACTCCCTTTCGGCTTGAGCTATCACAAGATAATCAACGCTTCTCGCTTAGTGATCCTTATGGCGCCATCGAATAGCCAACGCGGGTTTACGCTGCTCGAAGTGATGGTCGCGATCTTTATACTCGCGGTAGCGGCGGCGGCTTTAAGCCGCGCTGCAGGCCAGTCCACTCAAACGGTGGCTGCGCTTGAGATACGCCAGCATGCAACATGGGTCGCGCAGAATCAGCTCGCGCTCGTGTTGCTCGAAACGGAGCAACAGCTTGACGGCGAAGTGACCTTTGCAGGTTTCGACTTCTACTGGAAAGCCTCGAAAGCCGCCACAGAACTGGCAGACTTTCAGCGTATCACCGTCGATGTCAGTACAGCAGAACAGCGCGGCTATATCCTGACGAGCCTCACGGGGTACCGCCATCGTGACTAGACAACGGGGTATGACGCTGATTGAGTTGGTCATCGCCATTGCAATCACAGCATTGGTCGGTGTGATTGCAAGCCAAATGCTCAGCGGTATGATCACCAACAACCAACAGCTAGAAACGCACACAGCGGAGCTTGCCAAGTTGCAGCGCGCGCTGACCATCATCCAGTCAGATCTTGACCAAATCGCGCTATCGGATCGCCGGCTGAGCGCAGATATCACCACCGCCGAGCGCACCAACATTCCGGGGCTGATCTTGGAATTTACCCGCTTTCGTGCCACTCCGGCCGCTGGTGCAACAACGGATCTACTCGAGCGCGTTAGATACGTCATCGAGACAGACACCCTCGTGCGCTACAGTTTACCCGTCGCCCAACCCGCCCAAGAGGATGGCTGGTATCGCCATCAACTGCTGGATAGCGTTAACCGTGTGACGCCCTACTTTCTGGCCCAGCGATGGTCGGAACAGCTCACGGCAACGGATAACACCCCACTGGCGGCACTGCGGCTCGCTTTCGATACCGAGCGCTGGCAAACCTTTGAGGTGGTCAGCATGACGGGAGCGCGACCATGAACAGACGCAGCAAACAACAGCGTGGTGCTGCGTTAATCCTCGTGTTAGGTGTGATGGCAGTGATCAGCATCCTCGCCACCCAAATCCTTGAGACCAGCCGCCAGAGCACACAGGCATTCAAAGCCCAGCGAGATCTGCAACAGGCCCGCTGGTACGCTCGGGCGGGCGAGTTTTACGCCACCAGCAAACTTGGCGACTATATCGATAAAAAACAGCTGGCACTTAAAGACCGCGAAGTCCAGTTTCCTATCGAACAGGGCTTTATCCGCTACGAGCTAACCTCGCTGCATCGTTGTCTCAATCTCAACTCGTTACAGTTGCCCGAGCCCAAAGAGAACGCAGCCGAGCGAGAGCAACAAAAGGCACAGCAAAGCTATACCGAAGCGGTTTGGCGCTATCTCATCACCGAGCACGCCCAAGCCGACACGGTGAGTGCCGATCAGCTTATCCAGCGCGCCCATGACTGGACCGATCCAGACGAGCTGCCCACCGGTGTTTACGGAGCTGAATCGAGTTTCTATGCCAGCCAGGCACCTGCGCAGCGACCCGCTAATCGCACCTTCTTGCTACCCAGCGAGATTCGCTACCTAGAGGCCTTAGCCGCCGAGCCACGGCAGCAAATACTGCCGCTCATTTGCGCGCGGCCTAACGATTTGGCTATCGCCATCAACCCAAATGATCTCCAACCGCAGGATGCACCGCTACTGCAAGCGCTGATGGGCGGAGCCATCGACGCACGCACCGCGTTGAATATTATCGAAGATCGCCCCCGCGAGGGCTGGAGCAATGCCGCTGAGTTTTGGCAGCAACCGGTCTTAAAAGACCTATCGGTTAGCGAGGCCAGCAAAGCAGCGATTGTCATGAAGCGGCACTATTTTTCACTGATAACAGAAGTACAATTTGGCGTTGCACGCTTTCGTCTGATCTCTTTACTGCATGTGGACGAGAACAAGAAAACCCGCGTACTGGGAAGACGCTACGGAGTTAACTCTTGAGTAAACGAATTTTTCTCTATCCTGATCGGGATGCGATCCAATGGCAGTGGCTACGCAGCGATGCTACCGGCCAAACCGAGCAGGGACAGACCAGCGCACAGGCCTTGTCTGAACTGGATGTCACGGGATGCCATATCATTATGGTGCTGCCTGGCTGTGATGTACGGCATGTCCTGATCGATATACCCGGCAATAAGCGCGCCTTGCTGGCAGCAGCACCCTTCATGATCGAAGAGCAGCTCAGCCAGCCACTTGAGCAATACCATATTGCGTGCAGCGCACCCACTCAGCAGCATGCTCACTGCTACGCGGTGCTCAATACCTCAATGCAGCGCTGGCTGGAACCATTGGCACACGCAGCGATTGAGCCGCAATGGGTCATTGCCGATTACCAACTACTCACGGCGATCCAACAAGAGCCCGCCATAATCTGGCAGCAGGGCGAGCATGTTCTTTATGCAGATGATCAAACCCAATGCGCCGTCTCGGAGGCAGCGCTTCCACTGGTACTAGCGCGCACTGGCGCCAAAGAGCTCGTTTACTATCACGCTCCCGATCGCACACCAGTAGCTATACCCAACGTTGAAGCAACTGCACAAACAGCCTCGTTGCTGGAGTTAGCCGCTAAGCAGTGGCTACCTAAGTCCACACTAACAAACCTGCTACAAGGAAGGTATAAACAACAGGGTGCGCTAGAGAACCTATGGAGCGGACTGCGCTGGCCTATGGTGGCTGCTATTGCGCTGGTTATGGTTGTACTCGGTGGACTGATCGTCGACAACATGATGCTCAAACGCCAATCCGAAGCCCTAGCCCAAGCACAAACGGAGATCTACCGCGCAACATTCCCCAATGCACGACGCATTGTAAATCCGGTTAGCCAGATGCGGGCGCAGCTAAAGCAGGTAACGAGTAATGAGGGTGAAAACCTACTGTTACAGTGGCTCAATCAAGGCGCAAAAGCACTGGGGCAAGCGGATATAGAACTGCTTAACTTTCGCTATACCGCTAATGCCTTACGCATACAGATTCAGGCCCCTGACTATCGCCGTGTCGAGCAACTCAGCGAAGAGCTAACAGCGGCTGGCCTCGAAATACAACTGGGTACGCTCGTGAAGAACGGCAGCCGCGTCTCCGGTCTGGTAACCATTTCAGGAGGCCAAAGTGCTCAAAGATAGGTTTAGTAATTTATCCCAACGCGAGCAGCACACTTTACTGATCGCCCTACCGGTTGTCGTTATCTTGGTACTCTGGCTGGCGGTCTTTCGGCCATTGCTCGACTCGCGCAGCCAACTACAAGATCGAATCACACGTCAGCAAACGGATATTGCTTGGATGAAAGAAGCGGCAACCAAGATTCGGCCAAGCGTCTCTGGCCAACAGCCTGTCAATAGCGGCTCGATACGCCAACGCGTCACGCGAGCCTTGGGCCAGTATGGCGTCACATTGAGCCGTATCGAGCAGGGTAACGACGATAGCGTTAATGTCTGGGCAGAGAGAGCCTCATTCAATCAGCTCCTGAGCGCCATGCAACAAGCGGTTAGGGAAGGACTGCGCATTGAAAAGGCGCAGATCAACCAGACGACTGAGCCGGGGATCGTGAGTGCACGACTAACCTTTGTTGGAGGCTCACAATGAAACGCGCGCTCGGGCTATTTATAGGCGTACTCATAATCTCCTTAGTGGCGCATTTACCGGTCAGCTACCTGTATCCATTTGTGGCCCCCATGCTGCCCAAAGGTACTCAAGTTACTCAGCTAAATGGGACGCTATGGCGCGGCAACGCGCAGCTGAGAGTGGACCGCTTCGAAGTCGGGCCAGTCACGTGGCGCTTTGCCGTACCGCGCCTGATCAGGTTAGAAACAGGCTGGCAGATAACCCTGCCGCAGTTAGGTGCGAACGCACTGATTGCCGCTAAACCTTGGCAGTTGCCTCGCCTATCCAGCGTTGAGCTCACGGCAGATAGCCAACCTATTCAGCGTCAATTTCCTGTTTTAGCAGGCGTTGCTACCCAACTGGATATGCAGCTGCAAAACCTGACAGCTGGCAACTGCGAGGCAACGCAAGGGGAGATTATACTGGCGCGCACCCAAGTGTTTGAGCTACCTTTCGGGACGGTCTCGGGCGATATCAACTGCCAAGGTAACCGCTACTATGTTGAGTTTCGTAACGCGAATGCGCCGATATCTCTTACCGGCAGCGCTACGCTGTCTGCACAAGGCGCTTACCAGCTAGACGCGCAGCTCAAAACTCAAGACGCAACGCTACAGCAGCAACTCGTCACACTGTTTGGCGGACGTGCTGATCAACAAACGTTTGTTATCAAGCAGCAGGGAAGGATGTAAAGGAGAGGAAGAGGAAGGAGCAGCGTAGGCGAGTGCCCACGCTGCAAGCCAGATTACTGGCCAGTTAGACGCTGATACTTAGCCATCAGCTGGTCTTGTGTCTCTTCGTGGTCAGGATCTTTAGGGATACAGTCGACCGGACACACCTCAACACACTGTGGTGTATCGTAGTGACCTACACACTCGGTGCACTTACCTGGATCGATCTCATAGATCTCTTCACCCGGAGCAATCGCCTCGTTCGGGCATTCTGGTTCGCATACATCACAGTTGATGCATTCGTCGGTAATAATTAATGCCATTTTGGCTACCTCACTTACTCACAAGGTTTAACGGTTCTTTTGTCGTATATCGTTATTATGTATAGTTTTTCATCGCAGCGGCGACGGATGGGTGGACGAACTTACTTACGTCACCACCTAGCACTGCGATCTCTCTTATCAGTGTTGAGGAGATAAAAGAGAGTTTTTCTGCTGGTGTCAGGAACAAGCTTTCCGCTTGCGGCGCCAGTTGGCGGTTCATATTGGCAAGCTGGAACTCATATTCAAAGTCCGACACTGCTCGTAAGCCGCGCAAAATAATATTCGCATTCTGCTCTTGCACTAGATCAGCCAGCAAGCAATCGAAACCCACCACTTCGACATTATCTAAATCAGCCAGAACTTCACGGGCAAGTCCTGTTCTGACATCTAAAGGAAGTAGAGGTTTCTTTTTGGGGCTAGCCGCAACAGCAACCACAACTTTATCGAAGAGACGTGCTCCTCGATGCACCAAATCCGAATGCCCGTTAGTGATGGGGTCAAACGTTCCGGGGTAGATGGCAATGTTCATAAGAGATTCACTCTAGCCTTGTTTTGCTGTGCATATTAGCACTAATGCAAGTGCGGCATATTATCTAAATTGCTGAGTCCGCACAAATACATTAAAGGAATGTATTGATTTCGATCAGTTATAAAAAACTTATTCTATATTTCAATATAGAATATAAGGTTATAGGCTATGATACCGATCACTTTAAAGAAGATCACGCAATTTTTTACGATTTTAGCCGCTTTTTTCATTCTAAACGGCTGTCAAACATTAGCAAATGTCGATAAAGGACTGTATACCGTCGCCGACGCCATCAGCGAAAAAGACCGCGTAACAGGCCGCCGTTCTTTAAGTATGGCATCACGCCAACAACAGATCGCCCAAGGCAACGCCTATATCGACCAAATTCTGAAAAAAGAGCGCCAAGCAGGGCGGCCAATTAACGCAAAACTCGACCGTAAAGCCTACCAACGTCTGGTACGCGTTTTCGATCGCATTCACCAAATCAGCCACTTGCGCCATGAACGTTGGCAACCTGTCCTGATTAAACGTGATTCGTTTAACGCCTTTACCACCGGTGGCACCTATATCGTGGTTCACACCGGCCTTATGGATCAGCTGTCTGATGATGCAGAGCTAGCAGCCGTTATCGGCCATGAGATCGCTCACACGGTCGCCAACCATGTATTTGAGCGCCAGACTCACCAAACCGCTGCGGTTTTAAGCGGTTCCTCAACCGCCCGACAAAACAGCTATCAAGCCGCGTTTACCCATGAAAGCGAGATCGAAGCGGACAAAGTAGGCATCCTTTACGCTGCACTCGCCGGCTATGACCCTTACGCAGCAAGCCGTATCTGGGCACGCCAATATAGAAAAGAGGGCGCCGCACGCAGCCTCTTTTTCCACGACCACCCAGTTAACTCAGAAAGGGCAGCTCTGACACGCAGCGTTGCCGATAAGGTGAAACGTTATTATCAGCGCGGGCGCCAAAACCCACAATTTGCACAACTACTCAACAGCAACAGTTTGTGGCGGAAACAACAATCAGAAACGGCAGCAGGGCAAGGAGGTGGGTTTGCAGCCTTACTATCAACGGCATTGAACGCCTATGGGCAACACCATGCAGCAAAGCAAGAGGCCCAGCGTCAAAGCCAGCAGATGCAAATGCTGAGATCACTAGAGAAGCAGCTTGTGGTACGCCAAGAGAAGGTGATCAATCAACGCTCGTGGCGCGTGACATGGCAGAATCGAAATAAACATACCTTAAAGAATGTCATTATGGGTGTATTACTCAAAGATACCAAAGGGAATGTTTCAAGACTGATCACGCACATTAAAGGTAACATCCGGCCAGGCCAGTCGTTTTCCGGCACTTTCACGCTTAAAAATCATAAAGTTGCTGATCTGCGTCACATGCAGCTTCGCTACTATTTAGATGATGCCAAGCTGTAAAGAGATAAAAACGTTATTAGGGTAGAATGTTCGCTGAGCCATTCATGACACGGAGGAGATCATGGCCAGGCGAACACCTGAAGAAGCGGAGCAAACTCGGAAAACGCTGCTCGAAACAGCTTTAGCCTTATACGCAGAGCACGGAATTTATAGCGTGAGCCTGAAGCGTATTGCCGCAGAATCCGGCGTCACGCACGGCGCTGTCTACTGGCATTTCAAAAGCCGCGATGATCTTGTGCTCAGTTTAAAAGAGCACTACACCCTCCCGTTCGCCGAGCATTACTTCGAGCATCTTCAAGCGATTGACCAAAACGCCCTCAAAGCGCTAAAAAACCTGCTGATCGATATCGTTACCCAGATCGAAGCTAATACGCACTATCACCAAATCTACACACTTTTTCACAAGCGCTCATGCGAACTGAGCCAAGTACCACACTTAGAGCCGCTACTTCAGCAAGACTGGCAAACTTGGACTGATTACATCAATAAATTCTTGAAACAAGCACGCAAGCAAAAGCAATTGAGTAAAAGCACGAAAGAGCAGCCCTATGCTGAGCTGCTATTGTGTTTAATATTCGGCTTGCTAGACAGCAGCCATTACCAGCCTAAGCCTGCTGATCGCAAAACATTGATACGGCAAAGCGTACAGCGAGCACTGGATGGGTTAAGGCACTAATGAGCGGACGCGCGGGTGAACAGACGATATGTCACTTGGCCTGCTGTTTTTGCTCGGTGTTCATGCCAGTGTGCCGGCAGATCTAATACGCGCAGCTCGGACTCTGTCTCTATATAGATCAAGGCGTTGTCTGCCAACAATGCTTTCGACTCCAACAACGCAACCGCTTCGCTCACCAGCCCTTTGTGAAAAGGCGGGTCCAAAAACACCACATCATAACGCACGCCCAAATCCTCGGGTTGTTGGCGTAGCCAATCTAGCGCAGACGCCTGAACAACCTCATGCTGCGGAGCCTTCAATAGCTGCAAATTGGCTTTAAGCTGCTTAATAACAGCCGGTGACTGATCGATAAACGTCACCGCCGTTGCACCACGCGAGAGGGCCTCTAACCCGAGTGCTCCACTGCCGGTGAAGAGATCTAAACAACGCGCGCCGGGCACGGCCACCTGTAGCCAATTGAAAAGCGTTTCACGGACTCGATCTGGCGTAGGGCGTAGACCCTCAACATCAGGAAAAGGCACACGGCGGCTGCGCCACTGTCCACCAATAATGCGAAGTTGCGCGGCGGACTGACTACGTGGAGAGCTGCGTTTCACACTGTTTTTACGAGGCATAGACACTACTTTACTGAGGTTCAACAAGGATGCGGATGTTCTGGTTGGGATCAAGTAACCGTTGCAAGGCTTGCTGCACTTGAGCCGTATCGATGGCCGCTAGCGTATCACGAAACGCAACCGGTAGGTTGAGCGGCTGCCCATAAAACTGCGTGGCAGCGAAGCGGGCGACACGCCCTTCCAGCTCGCTGAGTTGGCGATCATTGAGCTTCGCAAGCTGGGCTTTACCCACCTCTAACTGTGATGTACTTAAGGCCTCGAAATGCTCCCAGAGCTTACGCTGTTGCTCACGGCTCAGAGAACTATCTGCGCTTAACACCAGAGCGGCAAATCCCGGCGCGCCCGGTGTTAACACCAGACGATATGTTACCGCTCCCGAAAAGAGTGTGGGCAGTTCTTGCTGCAGATAGCGCAGCGCCAGCGGCCATACCAGTGGCGGGGCAGTGGCGCTGTGAATATCGGCAGCTAATAGCGTCAGCGCTTTACGGTCGCGGTGTTGTAACACAACTTGGGTAGCCGCCGTTGTAGCGTGGCGTGATTCACCATAGATAGGTGAGCTATCAAAACGTTGCTGCAACCTTTTTAGAAGTGTCTGGTCTTGCTGCTGAGCCACCACGAGAACGGTCGGGCGATAGTTGAACAACTGAACGCTGTCGGTGATCGCGGGGCCACTATTCGCGAGTTGTAACTTCAGGTTATAAAGCGCAAATGCCTCACTGGCCTGTGTTTCTAGGTATTGAGTCGCTTGCGCTCTGCTCAGTGCATCAGGCAGGGCCCGCGTGACACTCTCAGCGAGGCGTTGCAGCTGCGTATCCAATTGATCGATATCTTGCACGGCTATCGAGAGCTGCAGACGATCCGCAAATAACTGGCCTTGCAACTGGTCAGCGCGTTGCAACACCTGCGTCAATGCATCACGCAGGGCACGCTGGCGCAGCTGTGCCGTAGGGTTATAGGCAGGAGGCAGTGCATAGGTCAGATATATCCGTGCCTGGGTCGCTTGCTCATCCTCTAAACTCGCTAGCCATGGCTGCTCCTGAAACGGCTCAGGACTTGCGATGCGGTTCTGCTGATTGAGCGCCGAAAGCAGCACAATGGCGACCGCAACAAGCCACAACAAGATCTTTAGATAGGTTCGGTTAAACAACGGCTTATATTCTGACTCCATAAGGCACCAAGGATCGCAGATTGATAACGCTATGATAAGATATCGCGCACATTCGAAGATAGAGTCGACCGACCATGATTCAGTTTAATCATGTGAGCAAGCGTTATGCTCAGGGGCATGATGCCCTGAAAGATGTGAACTTCACACTCGCCACGGGGGAGATGGCCTTTTTAACGGGCCACTCAGGTGCGGGCAAAAGTACCTTGCTAAAGCTGATCATGCTGATGGAACGCCCCTCTGCAGGCCAAATTCAGGTGGGAGAGCAACAGCTCAACGCGTTGGGCCGCCGTGATATACCGTATCTGCGCCGCTCAATCGGCGTGGTCTTCCAAAATCACCAGCTACTCTTTGACCGGTCGGTCTTCGACAACATTTTGCTACCGCTTCAAATCAGTGGCTTTGCGCCCGACGATGCAGCACGGCGGGTGCGGGCAGCACTTGATAAAGTTGGGCTGCTAACAAAAGAGAAGATGAGCCCACTGGCGCTCTCGAGTGGTGAGCAGCAACGCATTGGTATCGCACGGGCGATTGTCCACAAGCCGAAGATTTTGCTCGCCGATGAGCCAACCGGTAACCTCGATCCCCAGTTATCCGCAGAGATCATGCAGCTATTTACCCAATTTAATCGCGTCGGCACCACCGTACTGATCGCCAGCCATGATATTGCACTGATTCGCAGCATGGGCCGACGTGTTCTCACCCTCCAATCAGGCAGGCTTCTCAGCGATGGATAAAAAACGTGGCGCGGTTCGCGTCCAACCTACCCCAAAACCGGTGGCTGAGCCTAAAGGTCCGCGCGGTGCAGAACATCATCATATCGACCGAAAAGGGCATAGCGATAATTGGCGACGCCACCATGTGGATGTATGCAAAAGCGCACTGCGAAAATTGCTGACAACACCGGTGGCATCCGCAATGACCATCGCCGTACTCGCGATCGCACTGACGCTGCCGGGCTTTTTGTTCTCTGCACTCGATAATATGCGTACCATCGCCACCGGCTGGGAAGGGGAAACCCGCATTTCACTCTATCTACAACCAAGCCTTAGCGATGCCGACGCCGACCGCTTCGGGCGCCAACTCATGTTGCGCGATGATATCGCCGCCATAGATATGATCAGCCGTGAGCAAGGCTTACGTGAGTTTGCACGTATCTCGGGGTTTAGCGATGTGCTCGACACCCTCAGTGACAACCCACTGCCTGCCGTGGTGGTATTGATGCCCACCGCAACCAGCACCAAAGATCTCGGCCTTTTGCGGGCATCCTTTGAAGCATTGCCCGAAGTGGACGAAGCGGTGCTCGATATGGAATGGCTGCAACGCTTACAAGCGATTATGGGGCTGGCATCGCGTGCCGTTTACGTGCTCGGAGTTCTGCTCGGTTTGACGGTATTACTGGTCATTGGCAACACCATTCGCGTCGCGATTGAGAGCCGCCGCGATGAGATTGTTGTCAGTAAACTGGTGGGGGCGACCGATGCGTGGGTACGCCGTCCATTTCTTTACACCGGCTTCTGGTATGGGCTTATCGCAGCTCTGGTGGCTTGGGTTAGCATACAAGCCGCTTGGCTTATGTTGGAGCAACCCGTTGAGCAGCTAGCACAGCTGTATCGCAGCCATTATCAGTTACAGGGCTTGGGGTTAATGGGTAGCTTATGGCTATTTATCTGCAGCGTATTACTGGGTTGGGCAGGCGCAGGACTGGCCGTGCACCGTCATCTACGTGACATAGAGCCGCAGTAGACTGTGCCTTTGAGCGCAACACTCTGATGCGCGAGACATCTTGATATTTGATAACGGCAACGCTATCTTTTAGCGTCCGTTTTTTGGATTTACACGCCACAAGCCCCTAAAACAGGGAACTTTTAAGGCGTGTCGATGTCACAAGCATCACTGAATAACACCAAGAGGTTTAGATTTAATGGGCAAAAGCTTGCAACTCATCGAACACATCTCTCCAGGTCAAAATCTGGAAGCATATGTGCAGACGATCAGTACGATTCCGGTACTGAGCGCCGAAGAGGAGCGTTCTCTGGCTGAGCGTCTGTTTTATCAAAATGATCTGGAAGCTGCGCGTCAGCTAGTCTTGTCGCATCTGCGCTTTGTTGTGCACATCGCTCGCAGCTACTCCGGATACGGTTTGCCACTCGGCGATCTTGTCCAGGAAGGCAATGTGGGCCTGATGAAAGCGGTTAAACGCTTCGACCCAACGATGGGTGTCCGCTTGGTCTCGTTCGCTGTGCACTGGATTAAAGCTGAGATGCACGAGTTTATTCTGCGTAACTGGCGTATCGTTAAGGTCGCTACCACAAAAGCACAACGTAAGTTGTTCTTTAACCTGCGCTCACAAAAGAAAGCGCTCGGCTGGATGAATAACGACGAAGTTGCGGCCATTGCGGAAGACTTAGGCGTTGAAGAGAAAGTCGTTCGCCAGATGGAAGGCCGTATGGCGTCTGTCGATACCGCCTTTGATGCAACGGCCAGCGATGATGACGAATCCAGCAGCTATCTAGCGCCATCACAATTTTTAGAAGATCATTCAGCGGACCCAGCTGCACAACTTGAAGAAGCTAACTGGGAAGCTGACTCCCAAGCGCGCTTGATGGGCGCCATGGAGTCGCTGGATGATCGCAGCCGCGATATCTTGGCACAGCGTTGGTTGATGGAAGAGAAAGCAACACTGCATGAGCTCGCTGCAAAATATAGCGTCTCAGCTGAACGCATTCGCCAACTTGAAAAAAACGCCATGAAGAAGCTCAAGCAAGCCATCGGTACCGAGCTCGTCCCGGTGTAAATGCACGATTTTTAAAAAACCGCCGACTTCGGCGGTTTTTTTTTGCCTGCCTCAAATCTGCCGGTATTCGATGATATACTGCGGCCCTGTGTATTGAGAGTCGCTATATGCCAGCCAATATCTATGCCGCCTGTGCTGCTATCTCCGCTGCAATCGCCGTATCGATGGGTGCCTTCGCCGCCCACGGTCTGAAGTCAATCCTATCGGCTTACCAGCTCGATATTATCGATACCGGGGTCCAGTACCAGTTTTATCATGCACTCGCTTTGTTAGTGGTCGCTTGGATGCATCAACAACGTCCTGCGCGTCTCCTTAAACTCAGCGCTGGTGCCTTTCTTGTAGGTACTCTCTGCTTTTCGGGAAGCCTCTACCTGCTCGCCTTGACCGGTATACGCGGGCTTGGTGTTATCACACCGATTGGCGGCGTAGCTTTTATTATTGGCTGGTTCATGGTTGCGACTCATTGTTGGCAAAACAAAGGTAATACAGATGCAAGTTGAACTAAACGGGGCACCCACTGAGCTGCCTGATAACGCGTCCCTGACCGACCTAATCAACCAAATGGACCTTGCCGGTAAGCGTATCGCTATCGAGGTGAATGAGGAGATCATTCCTCGTAGCCAGCATACGAGCTACATGCTCACCGCTGGCGATAAAGTTGAAGTCGTTCATGCCATCGGCGGCGGCTAAGCCGCACGCTGTTTCGCGTTACAAATTTCTATCAAAAGGATACCCAGAATGAGTAAAGATGACGCATTAGTAATTGCTGGCCAAACATTCCAATCTCGCCTTCTGGTAGGGACAGGAAAATACAAGGATCTTGATGAGACCCGTGAAGCCATTGAAGCGAGCGGCGCCGAGATCGTGACAGTGGCGGTTCGCCGCACCAACATCGGCCAAAATGCCGATGAGCCTAACTTGCTGGATGTCATCTCGCCAGACAAGTACACCATCTTGCCAAACACAGCAGGCTGCTACACTGCGGCTGACGCGGTACGCACCTGCCGACTGGCACGTGAACTACTCGATGGCCACGACCTCGTGAAACTGGAAGTCCTAGGCGATCAAAAAACGCTATACCCAAACATCGTTGAAACCCTACAAGCGGCTGAAACTCTGGTTAAAGATGGCTTTAAGGTGATGGTTTACACCAACGATGACCCAATCGTCGCGAAGCAGCTCGAAGAGATGGGCTGTGTTGCCGTCATGCCGCTAGGCTCCTTGATTGGCTCAGGACTTGGCATTCTCAACCCCCACAACATCCAGATCATCATGGAAGCGGCTAACGTACCTATCATTGTCGATGCCGGCGTGGGTACCGCGTCCGATGCTGCTGTTGCGATGGAAATGGGCTGCGAAGGCGTGTTGATGAATACTGCTATTGCTGCTGCACGGAATCCTGTTTTGATGGCATCAGCGATGCGTAAAGCGATCGAAGCAGGCCGCGAAGCTCATCTAGCCGGCCGTATGCCACGTAAGAAATACGCCAGCGCCTCTTCACCATTAGAAGGCGTTATTGGTTAACCAACCGAATAAGATATCTGCATGACCGAAGAAAACACCGAAGATCAAAAATATATGCGTAAAGTGCGCAGCTTTGTGCTGCGTGCTGGCCGTATGACCGAAGGCCAACAGAAGGCGATGGACGAGGTTTGGCCGCGTATGGGGCTCACTCTCGAACACGGCCTGCTCGACCTAAACGACGTGTTTGGTCGTGAGGCACCTGTCGTTCTGGAGATCGGCTTTGGCATGGGTGACTCGCTCATCGAAATGGCGAAGAACCAGCCCGAAAAAAACTACATCGGCATTGAAGTGCACCGCCCCGGTGTAGGCCGGTTGCTGAGTAACGCCGATAAAGAGGGTTTGGATAACATCCGCGTGTTCTGTGAAGACGCTATCGAGGTGCTCGCGCAATCGATTCCAGATGAGAGCCTCGATTGCATCCAGCTCTTTTTCCCCGATCCATGGCATAAGAAACGCCATCACAAGCGCCGTATTGTGCAGCCAGAACTGGCAGAGAGCTTACGCAAAAAGCTAAAGGTTGGTGGTGTTTTCCATATGGCAACTGATTGGGAAAACTATGCTGAGCACATGATGGAAGTGATGAGCGCAGCACCTGGCTATAAGAACGTAGCGGGGGAGGGGGCTTTTTCACCACAGCCGCAATGGCGCCCAGTAACGAAATTCCAGCGCCGTGGCGAAAAGCTCGGACACGGAGTTTGGGACTTAATGTTCGAACGCACCCAATAGTTAATTGAATAACGGCTGGCATTGACCAGCCGTTTTTTATTCCGCCACGACCAACCCTCAGCTCCGCCTCTCACATCCCTTTTCACTCAAATCTGTATGATTCTTCTGTGCATAACTTACTGGATAGAAATATTCAGTAGGCGTGCGTTAAAGGCCAATTATTTGTACACACCAACCATATAGGACAGTCGTGTTGATAAAGATATTCACATATTCTGTTGATATCTTTGTGATACTTACAAGGTTAACTCCCATCCACAGTTATAAACAAGACCAGAAAAGTTACGCACAACTGTTTATAAAATATTAAAATAATTTATAAACAATAACTTATATTTTAATATGCTTGGTAAAACTCAGGATAACTTACAGCTAAGAACCTATCACTAAACTGCTTATAATCTGTCCAATGCCTGATCGGTCTCTGCCTCCAACTGCTCGCGCTGAGTTTTCAGTGTTTCAATGATTGCTCTCAAGAAACTATAACTGTCTTGATCTGCTTGTGGATTAAATTCGCTCTCTGTTTGTTCACGTAATCTTGTTAACACATCTAAACGCTCAGAATCGATAAAGAAAAAGCGCTCCTCCTCCGCCTCTTCATTACCGGACTCGCTACGTTGCACACTATTTGATGTTATCCGTTCAGTGACTTCAGTGCGCTGCTCACGTATTTCGCGCCGTGCCGGTGGCAAACGATCATCTGCAGGTAACATAAGTTCAATAAAGCTCGGTAGCCGATCAGCTTCTGCGAGTGCAGGCCCCTCAATGCGCTGATCAAGTTCTCGATTTAACACTGCATTTTTGGGTGCCGCTTGCGCTTCATGGATGGCTAAATCCAGCTCTTGGATGCTGCCAACCGCACCATCCTCCATGAGGAAAACCCCACTGCGTTTAACTTGGCCCAGCAGATTGTTCTGATCATCCGTCAGATCAAAAGTGGATGCGGTTGAGCCAAGATAGATCGCGCCAACGCCAGCCTCTTTTAACCCCACCAACTGATCGTTACCCTCTGCGTCGCGCGTCCAAATCTTTAACTCTGCGAAAATAGGGTCGTTTTCATCGATCCAACGATTGTTGTCGCTATCAAACCGCGCAAGGTCTGAAAAGCCATCAGTTCCCTGTGTACCAAAAAGCTCGGATCCATCGTTGATTTGACCATCTTGATTGCTATCCAGGGCAAGGAAGCCACTGCCTGATCCGACAAAAGAGATCTCCTCCTCAACACCATCAGCATCCAGATCAAACGCAAAACTACTATGCGTTAATCCAGCCACGCCGCCTTGCAAATTAATCACCAGAGGGTCGATCAGCCGACGGGCATCCCGTGTTTCCACCAAACGCTCTTCAAGATCGAAGCTACGCTCCATCTCTAAATCGAGCGCGAAGGTAATTTCTCGTCCATCTGCGGTGGTGATTTGGCCCTGTGCAGCAACATTTAAGTACTCATGTTCATGATAGATGTGGATATCTTCTACCTGTACTCGTGCGGGCTGGGTTTGACGTCGTTCCCAGCGCTGTAGCTCGGTTAAGGTACCGGATTCATCTACATTCAGTTCAAGCGCTTGGAGGTTTTCATAGGTTTGCGCACCAACCAACGGCCGTGCGTTTTCCTGTAAAGGGAGGAAGCCGTTAGGCTGCTCGGTATTGATAGTCACGTCACGGCCAATCACCGTGGAGACAAGCGAAGCGGTGTTCACGGCTTGCTGATGCCGGTCTAGCTTACCCTGCGTGACGACATCGCTCGTTGCGTTAACAGCCGTTGTTTTCGCAGCGCTCATCCTCGCATCGTAGTCTAGTTGACGGCCGACACCGCTATTCGGACCAGCGCCCACCTCTTTCGATATACCCAGCTGTGCTTGCGTCACGTACTTATCGTGCTGGCTGGCAAAACCCAGCTGCGATGCAGCAATTTTCATAGTGCCTCCGTGCCCCTGCTTTGCAGCAGGTGGAAATGTGATCATTTAATAGTCAGATTATCGGCATCAGGCGACACTTTTTTAGCACAATCCTTGCGGTGTCGTTCGGTTGAAGCAGGCTATAAACAAAAAAAGGCCATAGCAGAACTATGGCCAAACTGATGTGATTTAAGGAACTTACTTTAAAGCAATCGCTTAGTGATGACGGCCCTTACGCTTTTCCATCATCTGATCAAACTCAGCTAATTGGGTGTCGGTAAGAATCTTGGCAATCTCAACACGCATCTGTGCCTTCTCTTCAACACGCGCCATCGCGAAATCTGCGGCATTACGTTTCGCTAGCTCAAGCTGCTTTTTATAGTCAGCAGCGTTTGGATCTAAGTCACGTATTGCTTGATGCATCTGCTGCATTTGATCGCGACGCTCTTGGCGATCATCACGTTTTTGGGCGAATAACGCCTGCAGCGACTCCGCTTGCTGATCGCTCAAATCCAAGCGCTTGGCGATACGTTTAGCCATCTTCTCACCGCGATGCTTCTTATGCTCACTGTACTCACCGCGCTTACCTTCACAACGCTCGTAATCACCACGGTCAGCAACGGCCATATTGCCAACCATCAATGCCGGAATCATTAGCGCAGCTAGTGTTAACTTTTTCATCGTCGTTCTCCTGTTCTCGATTTCGTTATGCTCATTGTGCGCGAGCAAACTGCGAAGTTGGGTAAACAGTGTGTAAAGAAAAGTAAACCTGCCAAGCCGATACCGAAAGCGCGTTAAACTAGGGCTATTAGATGAACGAGGTATCCCAATGACCGCTTCCCATATATTGCTTGTTGATGATGATGTAGAACTCACCGAGCTACTCGCCGACTACCTCACCACCGAAGGGCTCGAGATCAGCGTCGCGAATAGCGCCGAGCAAGCACTCGCGCTGCTAGCACCGCCAGCACGCTTCGATCTCGCTGTGTTCGACATCATGATGCCCGGAATGTCAGGTTTAGAGCTGCTGCAACAGGTACGCCCCAGCAACCCGATACCCGTTATCATGCTGACGGGCAAAGGAGGGGATATTGATCGTATCTTAGGACTAGAGATGGGTGCCGATGATTACCTATCCAAACCCTGCAACCCGCGGGAGCTGCTCGCGAGGATACGCGCAGTCCTGCGCCGTATGCAGACACCTCCAAGTGCGCCCGATACGCGAGTTATCCAACACTGGGGGCTAGCGTTACAGCTGGCAAAACGAACCCTGCTATTTCGTGACACACCGCTGGAGCTAACCAGCGCGGAGTTCAACGTGATCACTCAGTTTATGCAAAACCCCGGCGTGGTGTTGAGTAAAGCCAAGCTCACCGAACGCGTATTGCATCGTGAGCTGACCGCCTATGATCGCGCCATCGACGTCCATGTTAGCCGAGTGAGACAGAAACTCAGCAAAGTATTGCCCGAGCAAGAGCTGATCAAAACCGTCCGCGGGGAAGGTTACCTGTTTATCGGCGAGGAGTAGCCATGCACCGTTTCAACCGTTTGTTTTGGAAGATCTTTGCCGTTTCATGGCTAGCGAGCATCAGCGTCATTTTGGTAACAATTATCGTGATCGGCGAACTCACCGAGCGCAGCTCAGTACGCGAGATTCTCGAGATTCGTGCACATCGCCAAGCGGAGAAAACCATCGAGCTCTACGAGCGCGACCCGGAAAAAGCACGCCGTTTGGTTTATCGCCAACAAAAGAGCCGCCATGACCGCTACGATGACGACCATTGGGAGCATCGCGATTGGGATGATGACCATCGTAGCCATCGTGATCGCTATAAAAGAAAACCCGCTCTACTGCTGAATATCTATACTTCAGATGGAGCACTACTGTTTGGCCGCCCAGCCCGTTACAGCGGCGACGAGATCCGCTTCACCTATACATCAGAAGCGGGACAAAATTACCTGGTCAGCCTGCCGATCTCGCCGGTTAAAAGCCATATAGCGCGCCTCAAAGCGCTGCTGCTATCGATGCAGGCTGTACTGGTTATCATCACCGCCACACTCGCCAGTTTACTGCTCAGTTGGATGATCGTGCGCCCCATCAATCGGTTACGCGACCACGTACAGCAGCTGCACAGCGGCGATCTGAGTACCCGACTAGAGCCACGCCTGCTGGGTCGTGGTGATGAGATCGGTGCACTCGCCCGTGAGTTCGACTACATGGCCTCCTATGTCGAAAACACACTGCAGGGGCAGCAGCGTTTGTTGCAAGATGTCTCGCATGAGCTGCGGGCACCACTTGCACGTCTGCAAGCGGTCTCTGGCCTCCTCGAGCAGCGCTTGGGTAGCGATGATAAGCTCGTGCAGCGGATGCACACCGAGTTTGAGCGCCTCGACCGGCTCATTGAAGAGATGTTATCGCTGGCGCGTATTGAGCATCTTGATAGCCAAAGTGAGTCGTTTGTTTTGAGTGCCATCCTTGAGCAAGCTCTGGAAGACTTCCGCTTCACTGCACCTAACCGAGAGACCCAACTCACTCTGGATGCTAACGCTGGCGACCGCTTCGCGGGTAATAGCGAACTGATGAGCCGAGCATTGAGCAATATTTTGGGGAATATCCTCAAACATACGCCAAGTGACTCGGGTGTTGAGATCCATGTGAAACCGCTGGGTAAGAGCACAGCGATTACGATCTCAGATGCAGGCGGCGGCGTCACACCCGATGCGTTAGCCCATCTATTCGAGCCGTTCTATCGCCAAGATCAACGCAACAATGGCTATGGATTAGGGTTGAGTATCGCGAAACGCGCGGTAACTCGCTTAGGCGGCGCTATCAGTGCAGAAAATACTGCAAAAGGTCTGGCTGTGACGATTAACCTGCCGCTGTTTGCGAAATAAATTGGCCGTTGTTGCGGCACAATAAACGCACCAGCTCAGGCATCGGTAAAGGGTGACTGTAGAGATAACCCTGCCCCATGTAGCAGCGGTTATCTTGCAGAAAGCTCTGCTGCTCTGGCAATTCAATGCCCTCAGCCAGCGGCATTAAGCCAAGTTTCTCGGCCATGGCAATCACGGTACTAGTGATCACCATGTTCTCGGTATCGCTGGGCAGGTCTTGGATGAAGGAGCGGTCAATTTTAACAATATCCACGGGCATCTGGCGCAAGTAGCTTAATGATGAGAAGCCTGTTCCAAAGTCATCGATGGCTAAACGCACGCCGCGTTGTTTCACTTTTTGCATGGTGGCGAGCACAGCGTCTGCATTGCGCAGCATTAGACCCTCTGTCACTTCTAGGGAGACTAATTGCGCGTTGAGTTGCGTTTCGCTCAGTGCACTGTCGAGTGTTTCTAACAGCGCGTCCCCTTCAAAATGGCGCTTAGAGATATTGATAAATACCTGAACGTTAGGGAATCCCGCGGCATGCAATATGCGCAGTTGCGCGCAGGCCTCATGAATCACCCAGCGCTCTAGGCTATAGATCAGGCCGGTATCTTCAGCTTTAGGAATAAACTCTTCAGGGCTGATGGCGCCTTCAATAGGATGCTCCCAACGGCACAGCGCTTCGATACCCTTGATCTCACCACTTTTCAGGTCGACGAGCGGCTGGAATACGAGCTCAAGCTCTTGGTGGTCGATCGCATGGCGCAGATCCAACTCCAACGAGATGGCACGCTTCGCCTCGATATCCATCTGGGGGCGGAAAAACGAATAGGTGTTGCGGCCTAAGTGCTTGGCGTCATACATCGCAAGGTCCGCATTCTTCAGCAAGCCACTGGCATCATCACCGTCGGAGTGAATTAGCGTGATTCCCAGACTAACCGTAACCATCACCTCCTGAGGGCCAATCGTAACAGGCTGAGCTAGCAGGCTAATCACATCTTGCGCGAGTTTCTCCAGCGCTTGTCGGTTTGGCGCACTCTCCACTAATACCGTGAACTCATCACCACCTAAACGATAAACCGAGCACTGATCATTGGTGCAAAAGACAAGCCGATTCGCAATGGCGATCAGCAGCTCATCGCCCGCATCATGGCCGATGGTATCGTTCACTTTCTTGAAATGGTCAAGATCGAGCAGCAATAGTGCACTGAGGCCTTCCACAGCCGGCGTATGGATCAGTTGATCTAAACGATCCCGAAAGCTTCGGCGATTGCCCAGCGAGGTGAGCGGGTCGAAATACGCCAGCGCTTCCATATGCTGCTCTTTCTCTTTAATCCGCGAAATATCGTCGCTGACCGAAACAATATTGACGAGCGCCCCTTTCTCATCCGTGATCGGCGCAATCGACTGATACGCCCAGTACAGACTGCCATCCTTCTTACGGTTGATCAGCGCACCACGCCACGACTTGTTGCTCAGGACAGATTTCCACAGATCGCGATATACCTCGTTCGCCGTCATCTCGGAACGCAAGACACTCGGGGTTTTACCCAGTAGTTCCGCTTGGCTGTAGCCGGTCATCTCCGAAAAGCGCGGGTTTAAATACTCAATGCGCCCAGCGGGGTCCGTGATCAGCACTGCACTGCCGCTATTCTCGACAGCATACGAGAGCTTTTTCAGTTCTAAGCGTTGCTTCTCGTCCCGCTGTACATCAGTCAAGACAACAACTGCACCCAATACACGCTGATCTTTTTCGATAGCGGATACGGCGAGGGACGCCAAGAGGGGGAGTTTTCCGACGCAGCGAATTTCGCGCTGTACTTGATAGGACTCTATCTGCCCATTGAAGAGCGCGTCACGGCGCGCCAATGCCGGTTTATAGTCGATATCATCCGGCGCCGGCAGCAAACTCTGTCCAGCGAGTTCTTCGAGATCACAGGCAATATCGCGTGCGAACTGGTCGTTAACCTCGATAAATGATCCATCATGGCGCACACAGGCAACACCCAGTTTTGCATGGCGGAAGGGGGCGAAGAACTGCTGGATATGCTCAATGTCTAGAGCGTGTTGGCTATCCCATGACGTTTTCAAATGCAACACTCAAATCCATTGAAATGCGGACACACGACTATACTCGCACCGACTGTGCAAGAATGATGATCTAAATCAATTATTCAAAAGGTCTGCAAAAGGTGACAATACAAGCAGAGAAATACACCGTATTTCCCTGCTAAGTCAAGCGATAAGCAAGCGTTGGAGTGTGGCTTATAGCGCGTCTGGGCCGCTCTCACCGGTACGGATGCGGATCACTTGCTCAAGCGGCATCACGAAAATTTTACCATCGCCGATCTTGCCTGTATTCGCGGTTTTGCTGATCGCTTCGATCACTTGATCCAACAGTTCATCATCAATAGCCACTTCGATTTTTACTTTCGGCAAGAAATCTACAACGTACTCAGCGCCGCGATAAAGCTCGGTGTGACCTTTCTGGCGTCCAAAGCCCTTAACTTCCGTTACCGTCACCCCTTGAATACCGATGTCAGACAGCGCCTCACGTACATCATCCAGTTTAAAGGGTTTGATCACCGCACTAACAAGCTTCATCGTTCACTCCTTTACGGCTGATATCACGCCTGTGTGTACCAGCTCTTCTCATAGATTGTGGGTCGGATTATACCGTGAATCGGCATAGCACGCATTGCTCCGACCCAAAAGTATAAAGGGGTGCCTAAGGCACCCCAACAACGTTGTTATTGTTATTTCTTATTTTTATTTACAGTGTCGCGCTATACGCTATCTGAGCTTAGTTACCTACCTTGAACTCTGGGTAAGCTTCCATACCGCACTCGGCAAGGTCAGCACCTTCGTACTCTTCTTCTTCGCTGATACGGATACCCATCACCGCTTTGAGGATCACCCACACCACCATGCTGGCACAGAATACCCAGCCAAAGATTGAAACGATACCAAGCAGCTGAGCACCAAAGGTAGCGTCTGTATTCGCCAAAGGCACCGCTAACAGACCCCAGATACCCACAACACCGTGCACTGAGATCGCACCTACAGGATCATCGATGCGCAGTTTATCGAGCGAGATGATTGCGAAGACAACCAGTGTGCCGCCCACAGCACCGACGAGCGTAGAAGCCAAGGCTGTTGGTGAAAGAGGATCCGCTGTGATCGCCACTAAACCTGCCAACGCACCGTTCAGAGCCATGGTAAGGTCAGCTTTCTTGAACAGTAGTCGTGCCGTAATGAGCGCGGCAATCACACCACCTGCCGCAGCCGCATTGGTATTAACAAAAACCTGTGCAACAGCATTTGCTTCACCCACGTCGGATAGCTTCAGCTCCGAACCACCGTTGAAACCAAACCAACCCATCCACAGGATAAATGTACCCAGTGTGGCTAACGGTAGGTTAGCGCCAGGGATCGCGTTGATCGAGCCATCTTTACCATATTTGCCTTTACGTGCACCCAGTACTAACACACCCGCGAGAGCTGCAGCCGCGCCTGCCATATGTACGATGCCTGAGCCTGCGAAATCAGAGAAGCCCGCTTCGCTCAAGAAGCCTCCGCCCCATGTCCAGTAGCCAGATACCGGATAGATGAAGCCCGTCATCACAACAGCAAAGGTTAGGAAAGCCCAGAGTTTCATACGTTCAGCTACAGCACCCGATACAATTGACATGGCTGTTGCTACGAATACAACCTGGAAGAAGAAATCGGAACGCGCTGAGTAGTAAGGCGCATCATCGCCACCAGCCAGCACAGCATCAACAGCGTTTTCATCGCCGATCAATGCGCCAAAGTTTGGCATCACGCCGCCCGCATCCGAGCTGTACATAATAAAATAACCGCACAGCAGGTACATGGTACAAGCGATGGCATACAGTGCGACGTTTTTGGTCAAAATTTCGGTGGTGTTCTTAGCGCGTACTAAACCGGCTTCGAGCATTGCAAAGCCTGCTGCCATCCACATGACGAGCGCACCACACATTAGAAAATAGAACGTATCTACGGCGTACTTGAGCTGTGTCAGATCGCCGGCAGTTGTCTTGAGTAACTCTTCCATTGCTAAGTCCTCTATCGAGAGTTTGTTAGTCGGGGCTTAGAGTGCGTCGTTGCCGGATTCACCGGTACGAATGCGGATTGCTTGCTCAATTGGCATCACGAAAATTTTACCGTCGCCAATCTTTCCGGTTTGGGCGACGCTTTGCACCGCGTCCACAACCTGCTCTGCAATAGCATCATCCACAGCGACATCTACGCGAACTTTCGGTAAGAAATCCACCACATATTCCGCACCGCGGTAGAGTTCTGTATGTCCTTTTTGTCTACCAAAGCCTTTCACTTCGGTGACGGTGATACCTTGTACACCGATCTCTGAAAGTGCTTCACGTACGTCATCCAGTTTGAACGGTTTGATAATGGCCGAAATCAGCTTCATGGGTGTTCTCCCGCTATGTTTTGTGGCATCTGCATCCGCAAATGCACCATCAATCGTCAACAGGTATTTAGCGATCTTCGTGCCAACTAAGAAAAAACCATATTTATTAAATAGATAGGAAAATTATAAGGTGCTCTACAACATGAAAACCCAGCACGTATATTGCGCCTAAAGAGTGCTCGTGGTGCACAGTTTTCAGAAATGCACACTTTTTGCGCACACTTTTGCAGCAAAAATTCGGGCGCTGATACGGCTCATCGCAGGCTCTTTGCTTCACCAAATGTGATGTCATCAGACCCAGCGCTTATCAAAACTATGGTTGGCGATTTTTTACAGAAGAGAGGGGAATCGTTCGATCTTTAGAGGAGCACGCGAGGTGTACGGCAACCATTGATATGCGCGTGACAGCAGCAGGGCCTAGCACCCTTTAAACAAGCCGATAGGCATGACACAGGTGGGGGAGTCAGTGATTCTGAATTACTACTAGCGGCCTGCAAAGCTCCACAGCGCTGTTACGAGTCTAGAGCTTGAGTATTTTGCTATGTTGGCCAGTGTTAATCTGTATTCCGTGATTTAACAGCACTACCGCCAGGGCTGGGTAGTGCTGCTCGTCGCATTAAGCTTCCGCGTTGTGATAAACGTTTTGCACGTCATCTAGGAAGTTAAGCATCTCCATCAGCTTGTCGAACATCGGACGGTCGTCCTCAGCTAGTGGCGAAGTGGTCTGCGGCAGGAACTGGATTTCATCAACATCAAAGTCGACCTCTCCAAATGCCTCCATCAGTGCACGTTTTGCATTGGCATATTCAGTGTGCGGTGCGAAAACAGTAACTTTACCCTCTTCACATTCGATGTCCGTCACATCGACATCAGCCATCATCAGCGCATCGAGTACCGCTTCTTCATCATCACCCGCGAACGCAAAGATAGCGCAGTGATCAAACATATGTGCCGCACAACCCGGCGTACCCAGCTTTGATTTACTCTTGGTAAAGCAGTTGCGTACATCACCAAAGGTACGGTTTGGATTGTCAGTTAGGCACTCCACAATCACCATGCAGCCGCCAGGGCCAATACCTTCATAACGTGCGGCAGAAAAATCCTCACCAGAGCCACCTTTGGCTTTATCCAGTGCTTTGTCGATCACGTGTCCCGGCACCTGATCTTTTTTCGCACGTTCAATCAAGCCACGCAGTGCTAGGTTTCCGTCAGGCTCGACACCACCTGACTTAGCAACAACATAGATCTCTCGGCTGTATTTACTGTAGAGCTTGGCGTTTGCATCGGAGGTTTTCGCCATCGACTCTTTACGGTTTTGATAGGCTCGGCCCATTACTCAATCCTGCTTTCAATAAAAGCCGTATGTTAACCCGTTCTGACATCTTTTATAAGCCAGCAATACCATGCGAATCCGCCATAAAAAACGCCTCCCGAAGGAGGCGTTAACCAAACATAGAGGGTCGTTAGTTAAACTTAGCGGGGCGTTTTTCTAAGAACGCCTGCATCCCTTCTGTTTGCTCGTCCGTCGAGAAGCACAGGCCAAAGCCTTGGCTCTCGAGTACACATGCGTTTTCAAGATCTAAGCTCATACCACGCATCACCAGTTGCTTGGTCAGACGCACGGCGTTTGGTCCACACGCCACAATCTTCTGCGCCAGCTTGATACCCTCATCACGCAATTGATCTTGCGGGTAGATATGGTTCGCCAAGCCGATCTGCTTCGCCTCTTCCGCTTTGACGTTACGGCCAGTTAGCAACAGCTCCATCGCCATACCGGGACCGATCTGGCGCGGTAAGCGCTGGCTGCCACCGAAGCCTGCAGTCACCCCTAAACACACCTCTGGCTGGCCAAAAACTGCGTTTTCAGCGGCCAAAATAAAGTCACAGCTCAACGCAAGCTCGCAGCCACCACCTAAAGCAAAACCGTTCACCAACGCGATCACCGGAATCGGCAAGTCCTCTAAACGGCGAAAAACCTGCTGCCCTTTACGCGCAAACGCTTCAGCTTCTACGGCGCTCATTTGGCTCATCGCGCGGATATCAGCACCGGCAACAAACGCTTTATCACCCGCTCCTGTCATCAGGATGGCACGAGTATCTTCTTGTGCCGAGATCTCGGTGATCGCTTGATCCAATGCCGTTAACAGCCCCATATCTAACGCATTCAGCGCTTTTGGGCGGCTCAAGGTGAGCAGTACAATACCCTCACCTAACGACTCAAGCTGTACAGGTTGTTCAGTTGTCATGATCTGCTCCTTTACTCGTAGCTGTAGAAGCCTTGGCCTGATTTACGGCCTAGGTAGCCGGCGTCAACCATGGAGCGCAACAGTGGACATGGGCGGTATTTCGAATCGCGGAAACCTTCGTATAGCACTTCCATAATGCTTAGGCACGTATCCAAGCCGATCATATCTGCCAGCTCCAGCGGCCCCATTGGATGCGCTGTGCCGAGCTTCATCGCATCATCGATCGCTTTTGCCTCACCAACGCCCTCATATAGTGCGAAGACTGCTTCGTTGATCATTGGCAGCAAAATACGGTTCACGATAAAACCAGGACGATCTTCTGAGCCCACCGCGACTTTGCCCAGTTGCTCAACCAGCGCGACAATCTTGTCATTCACCTCATCAGAGGTTTGTAAGCCACGGATCACCTCCACCAGCTTCATGACCGGCACAGGGTTCATAAAGTGCATCCCGATCACTTGATCAGGGCGGTTAGTCGCTGCGGCAATGCGCGTAATAGAGATAGAGGAGGTGTTGCTGGCAAGAATCGTCTCGGCAGGGCAGAGCTCATCCAGTTGCTTGAACAAGCTTTTCTTCAGCGCTTCATTTTCACTAACAGCTTCAACAACCAACTGCGTCTGCGCCAACGCGCTCAACTCAGTAGAGGTCTTGATACGGCCCATAACTTGCTCTGCCGGCTCGCTCAGTTTGCCTTTGCTTTCCATGCGCGTCAGGCTCTTTTGGATCGTTGCCAGTGCACGCTCAATGGATGCGCCGTCAATATCGTTCAGAATAACCTCAAGTCCTGCCATCGCCATGCTCTGTGCAATACCATTGCCCATTTGGCCTGCGCCGATGACACCTACTGTAGAAATACTCATTCAGATAACCTCTATTTTGCAGCGCAAAAAAGTGCGCTAATTCGCTTCAGCAACGTATACGCTCAGACGATGGATCTATCCGGTTGAACCGACATTCGCTGCCCGATACTCTCCCCAAGGCGCAGATATACTGAAAACCAATTACGCCTCGCTGTACACCTGTAAGGTAACCTGCCAGCACGCAGATGACCCGCAGACATTAGTATAAAAATGCTGCACCGCATTACGGGAAAACACCTATCATCTTAACAAATGGATTTTTGTGCAAGTGCTTTTCCGTCACCCTGACTTGAGTTGCGTACAGTGACACTCTAAAGCAACAGTTTGAACGTATACCTGCAGAACAACGACAGTCTGCAACGGATGCAGTAAACTAAAGTAAATTCAGTGTGACCAAGGCAGCAAATCATGAATGACAAAATTATTGACGGGATCAGCCAGCAGTTTTCCCAAATGTTGAACACCCTCAACAATGGTGGCACCGAGCTACCAGGACAACAGCAGGTAAAAGCAGTTATCCAATCAGCATTAGGCAAGATGGACCTCGTCACCCGCGATGAGTTTGATGCGCAAGCCGCTGTCCTGATGCGCACCCGTGAAAAAGTCGAAGCACTCGAAAAAGTCGTTGCTGAACTCGAAAAGAAAATGGACAACAGCGCATCATAAAGCGCTTTAGGTAGCGGGCCTGACCTGCACCGGCAGGCCCCCGTTAATGAGGTCTGCCGAATGCCTAGCACCCTAGCTTGGATCGACCATCAAGCACGTTATATCACCGCATCTCCCAGTTTTTTAGCGCTCCTGTCACGCAGTGCTGACGCGCTACACCACCAACATCTCAGTGATATTCACACGCCCGCGTGCGCTGCACAATTGCAGCAGCAGTTAACGCGCGCACGTGACACTGGCGAAAGCGAAACGACACTGGCGCTCTTCCAACACGATACGCTGTATCGCTGCAAGATTCATTGGGTGGCTCCACTCGAGCACTTCGTGATCGCTGTAAGTCCGTCGCCCCAAACCGCTGACGAGCGCCAACAACAGCTTGGCCGCACCACACCGCTCTTTAAAGCCGCCCTTGATGAGCAGATCACACTCGCCAAACGCCAAGGCAGGCAGGTCGCGCTGCTCAGTTTAGAGATCATGAAGCTGGGTTGGGTCGAAGCATCGTATGGTGCACAAGCCAGCGCCACGGTACTGAGCGAGGTATGTGAGCGTCTCTCTAGCTCGCTGCGTGAGGGGGATGGCCTGTATCGTGTCGATGAAGAAACCTTCGTCATACAGCTCAACAATATCAGCGATTCGGCCGCCGCGGTTGCAGTTGCCAACCGGCTGCTCGAGAAACTTTTTTATGGCATCCGCCTAGAGCGCCAAGCACTGCATCTCAATGTGGCCGTAGGTGTCGCGCTGGCGCCATCCCAAGCGAGCGATGCGGGTGAGCTAACTGGCGCAGCCAAACAAGCACTGCAAGCGGTGAAGCGCAGCAACCAAAGCGGCGTACGTTTGTACGACCCGGCACGACAACGCAAAGCGCTGCACCTCAGCGATCTTTCCGAGCTACTTCAGCCGAGCTTTGAGCACCTGAGTTTCCGGTTTAGGCCGCTGTATGGGGTACGCTCTCACCGGATGGAAGCAGCTCAGCTGATACCGATGCTGCGTGACACTCCCTGTACCGGCAAAGACGAGTCTCAGCTACAAAATTTACTCAGCTCTGACAGCCTCTGCCAGCAGTACCTCGCGCACATGCTCAATGCGTTGCAAGAGCCGCTAACCGACCTTACTCACCAGAAGGGCTTTAACGGCATTATCGTGCGTATTCCTGCCATGATTTTGGAAGCACCGGAGTTTATTAATCACCTACGTGCCCACACGCAGTGGCCTGAGGCGGCTAAAAATTTGCTGTTTTTCGAGGTTGATGCCGTCGAGATTCAAGAGTTCGAAGGTCTGCTCTTTGACTTAGAAGCCTTGGGTTTTCGTATCGTGATTAACGGTTTCAGTGAGTTCCAGCCGAGCCTGCAGCAGATCAAAGAGCTGGAGCCTGAGATGCTAAAACTGGAAGAAAATCTCGTGCAGCAGATGGAGAGCCACCCGCAAACACGAGCCCTATTAGAAAACATAACCGATATGGCTCACGATCTTGATATCCCGCTAACAGCAGATGGGGTGCAGTCGGCCGGCCAGCGGCTGCAGCTAGCACAGCAGGGCGTCTCGTTGATGCAAGGCGACTACTTTGGTGGGCTGCTCACCAACGACCTGCTGATCGAGCAGCTGATCTTGGAGAAGCTCTAAACAACCAAATTCATATTAAATACAGATAGTTAACAATACATTAGCGGCTTCATACGTGCCTGCCATGTATGACGTTGCTCCTAGTCACAACATATCCAGGGAAGGATTATGTCTCTAGCGATCGTTCGCTCGCGTGCCCAAATTGGCGTTGTGAGCCCCCTCGTCACCGTTGAAGTGCATCTCTCCGCAGGCTTACCCGCATTAGCTTTGGTGGGGCTGCCAGAAGCCGCAGTACGCGAAAGCAAAGAGCGCGTGCGTAGCGCTATTATCAACTCGGGATTCGAGTTCCCCAAGCGCCGTATCACCATTAACTTAGCCCCCGCCGATCTCCCCAAAGAGGGGGGCCGCTATGACTTGGCCATTGCGGTCGGCATTCTCGTCGCTTCGAAGCAGCTACCAGCGGAGCAGCTTGATCAGCTGGAGCTCATCGGCGAGCTGGCACTTTCCGGAGAGTTACGTGGTGCCACCGGCGTGCTGCCAGCCGCAGTGGCCTGTAAGCGTGAAGCCCGTGCCTTGTGGATCCCCGCCGACAACGAGACAGAAGCAGCACTGGTACAAGGCTTAGAGATCCGTAAGGGCTCGCATCTGCTCGACATTTGCGCCGCGTTAAAAGGGGAGCAGCCACTTCCAGAAGTCCACGCCCAGGTTTGCCAGCCCACCGCACGCGGGAGTCATCACCATGATCTTGCGGATGTGAAGGGCCAGCTTAATGCTAAGCGAGCCCTCGAAATCGCAGCGGCCGGTGGCCATAATCTGCTAATGAGCGGCGTGCCCGGCAGCGGCAAGAGTATGCTGGCAGCACGTTTGCCAACACTGCTACCGACCCTAAGCGAAGATGAGCGGCTCGAAACTGCGGCGATCTACTCGGTGGCAGGTATGGCGGTAGAGGCCATCTGCGCCGGAATTCGTCCGTTTAGAGCACCGCACCATACAGCCTCTGCGGCAGCCTTGGTGGGCGGTGGTAGCCATCCCAAACCTGGCGAAATTTCACTCGCTCATCAGGGCGTGTTATTTCTAGATGAGCTGCCCGAGTTTTCTCGCAAAGTGCTCGAGGTGCTGCGTGAGCCCCTAGAAACCGGAGAGATTTTAATCTCACGCGCGGCACGCCAGACCGAGTATCCCGCGCGCTTTCAACTGATCGCCGCCATGAATCCATGCCCCTGCGGCTACCATGGCGACCGGTCGGGCAAATGCCGCTGTACGCCAGACCAGATACGCCGCTATCAAGATAAGCTATCGGGACCGTTGCTGGATCGTATCGACCTTTTCGTTAACGTGGTTGCACTCCCACCCGATACGCTCTTGCAGCTCGATCAGAGCGAGAACGAGGCCAGTGCTACCGTGGCTGAGCGCGTTACCGCAGCGCTGCAACGCCAGCATCAACGTCAGGGATGCCGTAATGCGCACCTACAAGCCCAGCAGCTCGATACCATCTGTGCGCTCACCAATGAAACGCGCCAACTGCTAGCCACCGCGGCAAATAAGTTTGGGCTCTCGGCTCGGGCGTGCCATCGTATTCTAAAAGTTGCTCGCACGCTGGCGGATTTAGCAGGGTCTGAAGCGGTTACCGATCAACACCTGCTGGAAGCCTTGGGCTTTAAAGATGGGCTGACGCGCTCGCCCGGAGCATCTTCATAAAGGCAGGTAGTGGCACCGGTTTACTGTATAAAAAACCCTGTGCTTGGTCGCATTGGTGCTCGCGTAAAAAGGCTAATTGCTGCTCGGTTTCCACCCCTTCAGCAATAACGCGCTTTTTCATATTACGAGCAAGACTGATAATCGCGCGAACGATTTCGGCATCCCCGCTGTTATCGGGTAGCCCCGCCACAAAGGAGCGGTCAATCTTGAGGGTGCTAACGGGGAGCTTTTGCAATAACGAAAACGACGAGTAACCCGTGCCAAAGTCATCGAGTGAAAAGTCGATACCGGTACTGCAAAGTTGATCGACGCTATGTTTGACGTGTAAGTCATCACTAAATAGCGATGATTCGGTCAGTTCAAACTCAAGGATATTGGTGTCGATATTTTCCAACGACACGATACGTTTGATCGTTTCAGCCAGCGTATCGTTCTGAAACTGTCGAAACGATAAGTTAATTCCGAGCTTCTCCAAACGTAAGCCGTTGCTGTGTAGGGTTTTTAGGTCACGCCCCGCTTGCATAATGGCCCAAAAACCCATGGGTACGATCTGGCCGGTGTGCTCAGAAACAGGGATAAAATCGTCTGGCATTATCAGACCGCGTTCTGGATGATTCCAGCGCATCAACGCCTCAGCCCCCACAATCTGACCACTGGCGAGATCGATACGGGGCTGGTAATAGAGCTCAAACTGAGACAGCTTCAACGCAGTCCAGATATCCGCCGCTAACACTGAGGGAGCAGGGGGTTCGTTAGGGGGCAGCTTCTCTTCATAAAAGGTGTAACTGCAGCCGGGCAGCTGTTTGGCCTTCTCACTGGCGAGGGCAGCCTGAGTAATCAGCTCATCCGGTTGGCAGGCAGTGCCAATGGCGACCCCGATACTGGTACTCACCACATCCACCTCACCTAAGATATCGAAGTCTTGATGCAGCATCCCCACCATCTCTTCGAGCATACGGTCAGCCTTGCGGCGAACTTTCTCAGCGTTTTCTGCTCTCAAAACAATTGCAAACTCATCGCTACCGATGCGATACAGTGGGTGGCGTGGCGTACACACGAGCAGGCGATTACATAGCTCGCGGATGATGGCATCGCCTGCGCAGTAGCCCAAACGGCGGTTAAACTCACGCAAGCGGTCAACATCGATGGTCAGTAGCGCAACCGCTTCTCCTGAGGAGCAGCCTTGCCCTAGTGCTTGGTTGAACGCCCCACGGTTCCACACTTTGGTCAGTTGGTCTGATTCGCGCAGGTAAGCCACCTCAGACTCTTTGATTTGCGCTTGAGTCAGCAAGCGGAAGCTACGCAGCAGGGACTCTTCGGTCAGATCCTGCAAGGAGATAAAATCGGCAAAGCCCGCCTCTAAGAGCCGTTCACCCTGCTGGTTATCAATTTGGTGATCGATCACAATCAGCGGCGTATAAGGCAGCTCAAAAACCCCTTGGTAACGCGCTAAATGATGTAAAACTTGATGGGGGGGTTGCTGCAGCAGAATGAGATGCGGTCGGATATCGGTGGCAGCTGAGGTCAACGCCGAGAGTTCAGGATAGAAATTGACCTGCAGATCTGGGTGATTAAGCAGCGGCTGTAGTGCAAGCTGTGATGGCAAGCTTTCGGCTAGCACGAGTATTTTGATCGGGCGCGTTTTTGAGTATCGCATTAATTAAACGACTTCGTTATCTAAGACAGACAATTGTGACCAACCCTCGCCACCATGCCGAGTTGATCTGTAATATAATGGGCCGCTCCATGTAATTTGTTCCACTGTAACATGAAACAGCGACAGTTTTACCAGCTCTTCGTGAACTTTTTTGTATCTGATTTTCCACCTATTTCAACAACTTGGTGATATACCTTAATGAGCAAACTTAACCCACGCCAACGCGAAGCGGTACACTACATCAGTGGCCCACTCCTCGTCCTTGCCGGAGCAGGTTCAGGTAAAACCAGTGTTATCACACGCAAGATCGCGTACTTAGTGGAAACCTGCGGCATAGAAGCGCGCCATATCGCCGCCGTTACCTTTACAAATAAAGCGGCCCGGGAGATGAAAGAGCGTGTTACACAGCTACTACCCGGTAAAACCAAGGGTTTAACTGTCTCCACATTCCATAACCTTGGTATGAACATTATTCGCCGCGAGCATAAGCAACTCGGGCTCAAGGCGGGGTTTTCGATCTTCGACGATCAGGACAGCCGCACCCTCATCAAAGACCTTTTGCTGCACAATGACGAAGATAGCGAGCATGTCGATTACGTGCGCAACATGATCTCTAACTGGAAAAACGAGATGATGTTGCCCGCTCAAGCAGAGGCCAGTGCCGTAGGCCCGCAAGAGATCCTCGCCGCACGTGCCTACGAGGCGTATAACACTCACCTCAAGGCTTACAACGCGGTCGACTTTGATGATCTCATCTGGACGCCGGTACGCCTTTTTGAGGATCATCCAGACGTGTTAGAGCGCTGGCAGCGCCGCATTCGCTATCTACTGGTGGACGAATATCAAGACACCAACCTCAGCCAATACAAGCTGGTGCGCCAACTCGTTGGGCACCGCGGCGCACTCACCGTAGTAGGGGATGATGACCAGTCGATCTACGCGTGGCGTGGCGCCCGACCAGAGAACCTTGAGCAGCTGCAGGTCGATTTTCCTAGCCTCAAGGTGGTCAAGCTAGAGCAAAATTACCGCTCCACCAGCCGGATCCTTAAAGCTGCTAATACCCTGATCGCAAACAACCCACACGTGTTTGATAAAACGCTCTGGAGTGAGATGGGCCTTGGCGATGCGCTACGGGTTGTCCATACCCGAAATGAAGATGCTGAGTGTGAGCGGGTTGCCACCGAAATCCTCGATCTGCACCTGCGCAACAATATCCCATTTAAAGACTTTGCAGTGCTCTATCGCGGCAACCATCAGGCCCGCTTGCTAGAGGTTAAACTGCAGTCGTATCAAGTGCCCTATAAACTCTCCGGGGGCACATCGTTCTTCTCGCGCGCCGAGATAAAAGACCTCATGGGTTACCTCAAAGTGTTAGTCAACCGGGACGATGACAACGCATTCCTGCGCATCATCAACCTGCCAAGGCGGGAGATAGGCCCCACCACGCTGCAAAAGCTGGGGGAATACGCATCAGAGCGCGATGTGAGCTTATTCGACGCCTGTGAAGAGATGGGGCTTGAGCAACATCTTTCGAAGAGTGCCGTTGAAAAGCTACGCCGCTTCACCCATTGGCTGCACCAAAAATATCGCCAATGCTACGAAGATGATCCGATTCAGGCGATCAAAGAGCTGATCCAAGATATCGACTATGAAGGGTGGCTGTTCCAAAACGCTTCCAGCGAGTCGGTGGCGGAGAAGCGTATGCAGAACGTCTATTTCTTGGTCGACTCATTACGTAACACCTTAGAACGTCTGCAAGAGGATGATCCAGAAGCGGGTATTGAGGAAGCGATTGCTCGCTTAATTTTGCTCGATCTCATGGATCGCCAAGAGGAGGAGGACGACTCCAACCGCGTGCAACTCATGACCCTACATGCCTCGAAAGGACTGGAGTTTCCCCATGTCTACCTCATGGGCATGGAGGAGGAGCTACTGCCGCACCGCAACAGCATCGAGAACGGCGATATTGAGGAGGAGCGCCGTCTCGCGTACGTAGGTATTACGCGAGCCAAGAAAACCCTTACCATGACGCTCGCGCGCCAACGTAAGCAGTTTGGAGAACTGATCGACTGCACCGCGAGCCGCTTCTTAGACGAGCTTCCCCCAGAGGATCTAGAAACGGAAGGCCACGGCGAGAAAAACGAGCGGGTGAATCAAGCACGTGGCCGCGCAACACTGAATAGCTTACGCAATATGTTCGACGACCTGTAAGCTTACATATGCGGCACACAACTGCGCGCTGCACCGGTGAAAAAGATACAAAAAAGGCGCTCTAATTAGAGCGCCTTTTGCATACTAAAGGGCAACTTACAGCGATTTCGAAAGCTCGTTCAGCTCACGCATAACCACGGTAAAGGTCGCGCTGTCGGAGGCGGTTGCAGAGCGCAACTCGGTCAACATACTCTCCCAACGCTTGAGACCCGCTTCCTTCTGGCCTAACCACTCCTCGGCGCGTGCCAGACCGCTCTGCTCGCTTTGTGAGGCCAACACCGAACGCGTTAGCGCCTGCTGCTGGTTATTAAGGTCTTCGTTAAACCCTTCACGAGCCAGTAGCTGCCAGTGGTTCTCTGGCTCAATCGCACGGATCTGCTCACTCACCCAATCCAACTGCAAGCGCTCACCCAACACGAAGAACACTTCAGCTGTCTGAATCAGTGACTCCTCTTGTTCCATCGCAACTTCACTGATCGCTAGCGCAGCGTAGAGACGCTCAGCACACGCGATACGCGAAGCAAGCTCAGCTGGGATGCCCTCATCGATCAGGCTCTGCTGCTGGCCCAGCCATGCCGTTTTGATCTCGCCTGTTAGCAGATCAGAGATAGATTCGCGAATCTGCGTTACCGCAGGCTTAAAGCGATCGATCACCTCTTGCACCGAGAAGCAGCCACGGCTGCATACGTTGCGCAGGAACCAGTAGCTCGCACGGCGCATCAAGCGCAGTAGATCCACCAGCATACGATTTTGCTGCTCAGCCGGTACGATGTTGTCTAGCGCTTCAATTTCAGCCCAGATTTCACGCAGCTGGAACACATCACGTGCCACCAGATATGCCACCGCAACCTGATCCGCTGACTGGCCCGCAGTCTCCATCATACGGTTTGTGAAAGTGATCCCCATGTGGTTGACCATCGCGTTAGCAACCTGCGTCGCGATAATCTCACGCTTGAGCTGGTGATCTTCAACCGCGGCAGGGAAACGCTCCACAAGTTGCTCAGGGAAGGCCTCGGCGATCTCTTTGCGTACATACGGATCATCAGTGATCCAAGCGTGCGTCAACACCTCTTTCAGCTCCGCCTTGGTGTAGGAGATCAAGACAGATAACTCAGGACGCGTCAGGCTCTGGCCACGTTGTAAACGCTCTTGCAGAGCATCATCTTCAGGCAAGAATTCAAGCGCACGATCCAAACGGCCTTCATCTTCAAGGCGGTTCATCAGGCGCACATATTCGTCCTGAGACTTCTTCGCGTGCTCATGGGCCAAGCTCAGGGCGCGGGCTTGGCGGTCGTTGCTCTTGAGTACTTGCTCTGCAACGGTGTCCGTCATATCGCGCAGTAAGACGTTACGCTGCTTAACGGTTAGGTCACCTTCAGCTACGCGCTCGTTGAGCAGAATTTTGATGTTGACCTCATGGTCGGAGCAGTCCACACCACCGGCATTATCGATAAAGTCGGTATTACATTTGCCGCCGTGCTGGCTGTACTCGATCCGTCCGAGCTGAGTCAGACCCAAGTTACCGCCCTCGCCAACGACTTTACAGCGCAGCTCGCTACCATTAATACGCAGCGCGTCGGTCGCTTTATCGCCCACGTCCGCATGGCTTTCGTGACTGGCTTTCACGTAAGTACCGATACCACCGTTCCAGAACAGATCCACTGGCGCTTTCAACAACGCAGTGATCAGCTCGTTTGGCGATAGTTTATCGGCTTTGATATCAAACGCTTTTTTCATCTCTGGTGTGATATCAATCGACTTCGCAGCCCGTGAGAAGACACCACCACCGGCAGAGATCAGCGACTTATCGTAGTCTTCCCATGTTGAGCGTGGCAGCTCGAACATGCGTTGACGTTCGACAAAGCTCTTCGCCTCATCTGGTGTTGGGTCGATAAAGATATGCATATGGTTGAAGGCTGCGACCAGACGAATCTTATCCGATAACAACATACCGTTACCGAATACGTCACCGGCCATATCGCCCACACCCACCACGGTAAATGGATCAGCTTGGGTGTTGATGCCCATTTCGCGGAAGTGCAGTTTCACCGACTCCCAAGCACCACGTGCGGTAATACCCATACCTTTGTGGTCGTAGCCTTGCGAACCACCAGAGGCAAACGCATCCCCCAGCCAGAAGCCGTATTCATCAGCAATTTCGTTAGCGATATCAGAGAACGTTGCCGTGCCCTTATCCGCTGCCACCACCATGTATGGATCGTCTTCATCATGGCGCACAACGTTTTCTGGCGGCACGACTTCGCCACCTTGCAGATTATCAGCCAGATCCAGTAGACCGCGGATAAAGGTTTTGTAGCTTGCAATACCTTCCGCCATAAAGGCATCTCGACCACCTTCAGTTGGCAGGCATTTCGCAACGAAGCCACCTTTTGCGCCAACTGGCACGATAACGGCGTTCTTCACCTGCTGCGCTTTTACCAAGCCCAGCACTTCGGTGCGGTAATCTTCGAGTCGGTCAGACCAGCGCAGACCACCACGAGCCACTTTGCCGCCACGTAGGTGCACACCTTCGATACGAGAGGAGTACACAAAAATTTCGAACATAGGGCGCGGGCGCGGAATCTCTGCAATCGCGTGTGGATTCAGCTTGAAAGAAACATAAGACTTCGGCTCGCCTGCACTATTCACTTGGAAGAAGTTTGTGCGCAGCGTAGCTTTCATCAGCTCCAGATAACGGCGAATAATTTTATCTTCGTTGAGATTATCCACTTTATCGAGCGCATCGAGAATCGAGCTCTCGATTCGATCCATAACCGCTTGCAGCTTGGTACGCCCTTGGCGACCAGGCTCAAAACGCGCCCGGAACAGCGCCACCAGCAAACGCGTTACCTGTACATGGCGTGCAAGCGTCTCGGCAATGTAGGCCTGACTAAAGCCAAAGCGCAACTGCTGGTTGTAACGCGCGTATGCACGCAGCATAACCACTTCGCGCCAGCTAAGCCCTGCACTCAGCACGAGGCGGTTGAACTCATCGTTATCAGCTTCGTTAGACCAAATTTTGGCGAACGCTTGCTGGAAGATCTCTTTCACTTCATCCAGATCAAGCGGCTCATCACCAGCACCGGCATGGGAGAGCGAGAAGTCATGAATCCAGAACACCGAACCATCCGTGCGACGAATCGTATAAGGGTGCTCACCAACCACACGCAAGCCAAGGTTCTCAAGCACAGGAATGACGTCCGACAGCACCAGTGGCACTTCCGCCGTAAAGAGTTTAAAGCGCAGGACCGTTTGGCTCTGTTCAAGCAAGCGGTAGAAGCTCATGGTTAACGGGGAGTCTGCTAGCGCTTCCATCTTGCCGATGTCATGCACCGCATGCAGCGCGGTAAAGTGCTCGCGGTACGCAGCAGGGAAGGCTTCACGGTAGTGGTTGCCACGGATCGTACCGAGCTCTTCACCGTAGCCTTCGATCAAGGCAGCCGATAAGTCATCATTCCAAGAGCGCGACAGCTCCTGTACATCCGCTTCAACCTGCTCAAGATCAGGTGCTTCTTGGCCTGGTTTTACACGCACAACAAAGTGCGTACGGGCCATCACCGACTCGCTAAACCAGTTGGTAAACTCGATATCTTCTGCGTTAAACACATCACCTAACAGGTGCTGTACGTTTAAACGTAGTGCGGTTGTAAACAGGTCACGCGGAACGTAGTAGAGGCAGGTATAGAACTGGCCGCTCTTATCCTCACGCACCACTAAACATGCACGGCGGCGTTCTTGCAGGTAGAACACCTTCATCGCCATACCGTACAGCTCATCGTCTGTGGCAAGCAGCAGCTCATCGCGAGGCAGATCGTTAAGAACCTGCGTTAGCGATTTACCCGCATGGCCGTGGCGATCAAAGCCAGAGCGGGCCAGTACGCGCTCAACTTTGCTGCGAATCAGTGGGATACGCTGTGGGCGCTCGGTATAAACGGGCGACGTATACAAACCTAGGAAGCGCGTGGCACCAACACACTCGCCCGCATCATTAAAGCGGCCAACCACAATCAGGTTTAAGTATGCTAAACGGTGCACTCGGGAGCGCTCGTTGTGGCGTGTGATGGTCAACGCATCACATACCGGTGTGAACTCAGTGAGATTGATCAAGCCACTGGCAGTCAGCTGGCCTAGTTCGCTCTCGCCAACAACGGTAACTTCACCATCAGCGAAAGTGACCTCATCGCTAGCCAAGAAGGTGAAATGATCATCCATCAACCAAGTAACAAAGGAGCTGTACTCAGGGTGACCTATCTCGTTGAGATAGTCAGCACACGCACCTGCGCGCGTTTTCATTGCCGGGAAGTCGCGCACTGAGACAGACACTGCATTCATTGCAGCCGTTAGTTCACCATGCAGGCGCTTCAGTAAGTCGGCTTCCGTATGACGGTCCACTTCCAGATACACAATGGATTCAGGCGATCCCGCTTCGCTTTGCAGCGAGGTCAGGTTTTCACCATCACGCTCAGCTTTGATCACAACATTATGGATCACATGGATACCGATACCTTGGCGGTTCAGCTCCATACGTACAGAGTCAACAATGAAAGGGGAGTCCACCGACAAGATCTGAATCACGGTATGGTTACTATGCCAACCATGCTGCTCGAGATCGGGGTTAAATACCTGAATTTTGGACTGCTGACAGGCAAATTGTTGAATAAAGGTCCATGTAGAGAGGGTCGCGCCATATAACGCTTCAACTGGGCGCTGAGCTATCTCATCTTCTGGTGCTAGGGATAATAAAAGATCGGCAAACCCAGAAACACCCGCCGCTTGTTCTTCACCAAGGCGGCGTTTAAACGTATCCCTTAGCTTGCTCAGCACTTTATTCTTATTCTTACCGGCTATCTCGCTGTCCATCTGGCTGTACTCCGCTTTTCGCATTTGACATTAGAGTTTTGACTATCGGTTTAGCTGCGCTATCTGGCTTAAAAAACAGCAATTTCCAACTCTGAGTATAGTGGGAGTTGGGAAAAAAGCGGTGAAACAACATGGCCGATCTGATAGCGCTTAATACCTGACTAAAATACTAAGAATTGCACCATTCCAGTGCAGATGATACTTTAGTCGACTTAACGAAAGATTTCCGCAAATAATTACACCAGTGGCGCAATTTCTATAGTTTGTGGCGCAAAACGACAGGCGTTTTACCGGTGGATTGCGCCTTACTATGGTTTATTTTCTTGCGTGTACCGTTTCGTGTAGTTCTTGCAGTCTTTTCACGACAGAATAATTGATACTGCGCTGTGGGAAGGTGCCATCTTTCTTGCGTACACCGGCTTTCTTCTGCATCAACACTTCTAGGCACTCATCAACCGTTGCGACGGCATAGATATTAAAATCACCCGCAGCGACCGCCTCGACAACCTCTTTTTTAAGCATCAGATTACGCGCGTTTGCTTGCGGGATGATGACCCCCTGATGGCCCGTTAAGCCGCGCGTTTGGCACAGTTTAAAGAAGCCCTCGATCTTTTCGTTTACGCCGCCGATAGCCTGCACTTCGCCATACTGGTTGATGGAACCGGTGATCGCATAACTTTGCTGGATCGGGATATGGGTGAGTGCGGAGATCAACGTACAGATCTCTGCCAATGAAGCGCTATCGCCATCCACATAGCCGTAAGATTGCTCCAGCGCGATACTCGCCGCCAATGTGAGTGGGAAAGTTTGCGCGTATTGATGGCCTAAAAAGCCAGAGAGGATCAACACACCCTTGGAGTGAATCGATTGTCCCAGTTGCACCTCACGCTCGATATCAACGATACCGCTACTCCCAGGGTGCACGGTTGCGGTAATACGAGCGGGTGTACCAAACGCCACATCACCCACCTGTAGCACCGTTAAGCCGTTGCATTTACCCACCGCTTCGCCAGCGGTGTCGATCAACACCGTCTCGTTCAGAATGCCCTCTAGGATCTTCTGTGATAAACGCCCCGTGCGTTTCTCTTTCGCCTCCAGCGCCAGCTCAACATGCTTGGCGTTGATCAGCTCATCATTGGCGTGAATGCGCTTGTAATCCGCCTCACAAAGCAGGTCCACCAGCTCACCGATATGAGTCGATAGCTGGGTTTGATCACCCGCCAGACGCGAGCTTTGCTCCACGAGGCGCGCCACCGCGCCCCGCGTTAGAGGCGCTAACCCCTCTTCGCTGGCAAGCGTTTTCATTAAGCGTGCATAGGAGCGAATAGTAGCAGGGGAGCGCTCGACCTCTTCATCGAAGTCGACCACCACGCGGAACATCTTCTCAAAGTCCTGATCAAGCTCTTGCAGCAGATAATAGGTATTGCGGCCACCAATCAGCACCACTTTAACGCTCAACGCAATCGGCGAAGGGCTTAAGGTGATGGTGCTGATGCCTGAAAACTCGCTCATGGGGTTCTCGATGCGAACTTCATGCGCTTTCAACGCACGTTTGAGCGCCCCGTAAACAAACGGCTGCTCTAAAAGCTTTTCCGCTTCAAGAACGAGATAACCGCCATTGGCTTTGTGTAGCGCACCTGGGCGAATCATCCGATAGTTGGTGACCATCGCGCCCATATCACTGTTGTACTCTACCCGGCCAAATAAGTTCTCGTAACTTGGGTGTGCCTCGAACACCACCGGCGCGCCTTTGGTCTTGCTGTTGTCCACAAAGAGGTTCACACCAAACGCTTCAGCAAGGTTTAGCTTCTCATCCTCTAACAGCTCAGCGCTGTTTTTAACGATATGACTTTCAAGCTCGTTGAAGTACTCAGGCAAGCCCGCAACATTTTTGTACTTCTCTTTGACCGCTTGAATCAGCGGAGAGGCGGTTTGCCGCGCGGTATCTCGATCCAGCACTTTAAGCCGCTCTGCCGCTTCTCGGCGCCACTGGGGCATACCCGTCAGCGACTCATTGAGAAAGTCCTCAAGCTCGGAGATATTTTTTTGGAACGCATCGCGAATCTCCTCCGGCAACTGGGAAAACACCGCCTCATCCATCGCTTGCCCATCTGCAACCGGCGTAAAACCAACTGCCCCCGCATCACGGTAGAGGGCGATGCTATGCTCGCGCGCACGCTTTTCAACGCCGTCAATCGCTTGATCATAGTGGCGGTTGAAATCACGCTCGATGCGGCTCTTCTTACGCTGATAAGAGGGGTTTTCAAATGCTGCAGGAAGCTCGGTTTTTATCGTCTCCATTAGCCGCTTATGATCGCGCCGTAACTGTTCTGCCTTACCAGCTTGGAGCTTAATGGCGAGCGGATAACGAGAGTCCGTCAAATTATTGAGATAACACCAGTCGCTGGGTTTCTTCTCTTTCTTAGCCACGCCTTTGAGGTTCTCCATGGCAAAAGAGAAACGCCCTGTGTGCGGGTTGCCCATTACAAACAGATTGTAGCCGGGGCGGCGCATTCCAACGCCAAAGCCTATCGCTTCAAGCGCACGCTCTTGGCCAAAAAAGCCGCTGTAGTTTTCCAACGTTTCCGTTGTGTGGAAGGGGAGGGAGTCGGTCTCGCAGACCTTATAAAGCGCATCAACGGGAAGTGCCTTGTTGTTATCCATGACAGAGTCCTGAGCCGCGTGAGGTTATAAAATATATAACCCTCCCGTGCGCCGGATGCAAGGCGAGTTGTTGTTAATGCGCTTGATTATTCAATAACTTAAAGTACAAAACGCTACAGATCGGCGCGCAATTGCTGCAATACCGGCCCAGTATCAGGACGTTTACCACGCCAGACAAAAAACGCCTCTGCCGCTTGCTCAACCAACATGCCTAAACCATCAATCTGGCGTGCCGCACCTTGGCTCTGCGCCCACTGGTTAAAGACGGTAGGTTCAGCGCTATACATCATGTCGTAGCACACCGTGTGAGCCGCGACGAGACCTGCCGGTAGCGGAGGCATTTCACCCTGCAAGCTAGCCGCCGTCCCATTAATAATCACGTCAAACTCGCCGGTAATATCCGCAAACCCACAAGCGCTGATCGCGCCTTGCTGAGCAAAAAGCGTAGCTAGCGCTTCTGCTTTTTCCACCGTACGGTTTGCCACCACTACCTGCAATGGCTGCTGCGCTAGCAGCGGCCCAAGAATACCGCGCACCGCGCCACCGGCACCCAGAACAAGCACTCGCTTTCCTTGCAATTGCACATGGTGATTCGACACAAGGTCGGTTACGAGCCCGACGCCATCCGTGTTATCACCGCAGATCTCGCCATGCTCGTTGAGCAGTAAGGTATTAACCGCACCGGCCATCTCAGCCCGTTCACTGCGCTGCACCGTTAATTCCCACGCTTGCTCTTTAAATGGCACCGTGACATTGGCACCTAAGCCCGCCGAAAAAAACGTTGCAACGCTAGCGGCAAACCCATCTAGCGGCGCGCAGATCGCCTCATAGCTCAGTGTTTCACCGGTTTGCTGAGCAAACATCTGATGGATCAACGGCGATTTCGAATGCCCAATCGGGTTCCCAAAGACAGCGTAGCGATCCATTAAGCGTCCTCCAGCCAGTTCTGTGGCTTGAGGTAGATATCGTATAGCTGCGCCTCTTCCGAGCCGGCTTCGGGGTGCCAGTCATAGCTCCAGCGCACCTCAGGTGGCAACGACATTAGGATCGATTCCGTACGCCCGCCCGATTGCAAACCAAAGAGCGTGCCTCGGTCGAAGACCAGATTGAACTCGACGTAGCGGCCACGACGATGCAGCTGGAAGTCACGCTGACGCTCGCCAAACGCCATATCTTTGCGGCGCTCAACAATTGGGGCATAGGCTGGCACATATGCATCACCCACCGAGCGCATAAACGCAAAACTCTGCTCAAAGCCCAATTCGTTAAGATCATCAAAGAAGAGACCACCCACACCCCGAGGCTCATCACGGTGCTTGAGATAGAAATAGTCATCACACCACTGCTTAAAGCGCGGATAAACCTCTTCACCGAAGGGATCGCACGCCTGCTTGGCGGTTTGATGCCAATGGCGGCAGTCATCTGGATTACCGTAGTAGGGCGTCAGGTCAAAGCCGCCGCCAAACCACCATACCGGCTCAGCGCCTTCCTTTTCAGCGTAAAAGAACCGTACATTCGCATGAGATGTAGGCACATATGGGTTTTTTGGATGCATCACTAGTGACACACCCATCGCGATAAAACTGCGGCCAGCTAACTCCGGGCGGTGCGCGGTTGCCGATGCAGGCAACGAGTCACCATGCACGTGCGAAAAGTTCACACCGCCTTTTTCAAACACGGCTCCATCGCTAATGACACGCGTTCTGCCTCCGCCACCTTGAGGGCGCTCCCACGCATCTTCAACAAAAGTTTGTTCGCCATCCAGCTGCTCTAACGCATGGCAAATCCGATCTTGAAGATCCAGCAAATACGCTTTTACAGCATCAACGTTTGGTGCGGACATAACAGAAACTCCGTGTTTAACTAAAAATTATCAGCAAAAGTCACTTAGGACTCACGAACCAAACCACCCGAGGTCAAATCACGAATCTCGGTTGGCTTTTGCTGCCCTCCAAGCTCACCAGGCACGATAAATAAGGACGTTGAGGCGAAGTAACGACTCACTTCACCCTGTGTTCTGGCAGGTTGCTCACCGGCAGGGTTTGCTGATGTAGAAACGATAGGGTGGCCATACGCTTGGCAGATCGACTTCACCGAAGAGTGAGCACTTACTCTTACTGCAACACCTGAATTATCGCCTTTTATCCATTGAGGAATTTGATTCTTAGGGTCTGGCAAAATCCATGTGTAAGGGCCTGGCCACGTGGCAAGCACGGTTTCACGCTGCTGTGTGCTCAACTCATCAAGCAAAAAGGCCACCTGCTCGATTGAGCCGGCTGCCAAAATCACGCCTTTTTCAACCGGACGGCTTTTAAGATCCAGTAACTTTTGCACGGCTTGTTCATTAAAAGGATCACACCCCACCCCCCAAACGGCTTCCGTAGGGTAGGCAATCACCTCGCCATTGCGCAGCGCTTGCGCAGCATCTTGGTAAATTGATTCAGACATGGGCACCGCTCTTAAAATAAAGCCTGAACGCTACCGGTTTCTACCTGCTTATGCAACTTAGCGAATGCGGCGATAGCCGCCTTCTGCAGCCTCCACCCAGCCCGCTAATTCAAGCTGCATCAAATGTTGCTGCAACTGACCAACGTCCCACCCTAGCGCAATCTGAAGCTGCTCAAGGTAGGTGGTCGCATATTCGATCTGTTCGAGCAATGCCGCTTGCTGATCATCCTCGGGTAACACGGTGGCCTCTGCCAAGGTGTCCGGTTCTTGATAGCTAGCAAGCATAGCAGGCAGTTCAGCCAGAATATCTGTCACCGACTCAGTGAGCGTGGCGCCTTCTCGGATAAGCTGGTGGCAGCCACGGCTGCCCGGCGCATCAATAGGACCGGGAATCGCGAAAACCTCCCGCCCCTCTTCAAGCGCCAGTCGAGCGGTAATCAGGGAACCACTCTTTATCGCCGCCTCAACCACAAGCACTCCCGCAGCAAAGCCTGTAATAATGCGATTACGGCGCGGAAAGTGCGCGGCTAGAGGCCCTTTGTCGGGCAATAGTTCCGTGACTAACGCTCCGCCATTATCGAGGATATCTTGCGCCAAACGTTTGTGGCGCGCCGGATAGCAGCGGTTTGGCCCCGTCCCCATCACGGCAACCGTTGGTTTGCTAAGATCCACAGCCGCTTGATGCGCCGCACCATCAATGCCCAGTGCCAGCCCACTACTCACAACAAAACCACCGGCACACAGCGCTTTGCCAAATTGATACGCATGACGCAAACCCGCCGCTGACGCTTTGCGACTACCGACAATCGCCACTGAGGGCAGATGCAGCGCATCGACACTGCCTTTAACAAACAGAAAAACTGGCGCCTGTGGGCTACTGTGCAACAGCGCTGGATAATCATCATCACCGGCAAAGATTAGCTGGGTACCGCTACTTTCAAGGTATTGCTCAATGCGCTTCACTTCATCGTAAATCGCACCCTGGCGCGTGTTATAGCGGTTCAGCGCATCAGTTTGCGCCGTCGACAGATTAGGAGAGGAGGGGTCACTATCAGAAGCGAGTAACCGCTGGGGCGTCCAGCCGCCATCGTGCAGTTTTTTGAGAGTCGCAGGTCCGACCCCCGGCAGCAAGCTGATAGCGATCCAGTCCATTGGATCGCTCATAGAATTCGCTACTTATCAAAAGGTGATTTTATTATGTCCCCAACAGCCAACACATTTGTAGCTGTCATCACTAGGCCATAGCTAACTTTCTCATAGGCCTTAAACACCATCAGAGAGCCCGCTTCCTCCATCGGTAGTTGGACGACTTCGTTAGTCACGGGGTCAGCCACGGTTTCACCACGGGTGAAAATCTTGAAGACGTCACCGGCTTTCACTTGCTCACGCTTCCCTAGGTTGATTGTGACAGCATCAAAACGACCAATGTTATTCACACCCTTAGGTACCGAGATAATTAAGCCATTTTTACCTGCCGGTGCTGCATCAGGATAAAAATGCGACTGCAAACGGCTAGACGGGGTAGGGAGAACGCGGTCAAGGATACGGATCTCATAACGAGACTTATCAACGTCCAGTGTTGATACATCGTCATTGCGCGCCGTAACGGTTGCATCCGCTACTTTTGTCAGCTCATAGCCGAGCAACTCATCCGTCACAGGGTCACGATACTCTTTGGCAGGTCTATAGATGTTCTGAGCATCACTATTACTGCGTAGTTGGCCACGCGCATATACACGGTCACCGGCTCCGGCAATGATACGTTTATCACGACCACCTAAGATGTAGGGCGTTACCTCCATCATCTCGCTATCCAGCACAACGTTTTCGTTCATGAATGCGTAGATATCTTTAAGAGGAATAGCAGGGATCGCCCGCTCAATCTTGGAGACACGAGCGCGGGGCATCAGGCGGTCATCGCGGCTCTTACTCAAGCGAGGCTGTCCGTTTACCCACGTCAGGTAAAGAATATCACCAGGATAGATCAGGTGTGGATTATCAATCTGCGGGTTCACATCCCACAATTGCGGCCAGCGCCAAGGCTCCTGCAGAAAGTGGCCAGATATGTCCCAAAGCGTATCGCCTTTGACGACGACATACTCTTGCGGATATCCCTCTCGCAGCTGAAGCTGATCTGCTCTTACTTCAGCCATCGCCGGCGTTACAACAGTCAACCACGACGCCAGACACACTCCCAACAGTTTTTTCATCTCCAGTTCCCTTGCCACCGCTTATCTATAAGCCAATATCTAACACTGCATGTTAAACGACAAATGCATCGTTGCACCAGAGTCAGTATAATAGTAGGAATACTCTTTTGCGCCTAAACTAGGGCGATCTTTGTAATTTTCTAAAGAAACTGTGACTTAACTATGGCGTTATTACCAATTCTTGAATTTCCCGACCCACGTCTTCGCACTGTGGCCGCCCCTGTTGAAGTGTTCGACGCTGAACTCAAGCAGACCATCGCCGACATGTTCGAGACCATGTACGACGCGCCGGGTATTGGACTGGCTGCAACGCAGGTGAATATCCATCGTCGTATTATCACGATCGATGTCTCTGAAGAGGGCGACGAGCCGCTTGTTCTGATCAACCCAACCTTTGAAGTGCTGGAAGAGGAACTTGAAAGCATGCAGGAAGGTTGCTTGTCCGTACCAGGGTATTACGAAGACGTAACACGCCCGAACCATATTCGCGTCACGGCCAAAGATGAAAATGGCGATGAACGTACATTCGAGGCGGAAGGTTTGCTAGCGGTGTGCGTGCAACACGAAATCGACCACCTAGAAGGCAAGCTGTTTGTTGATTATATCTCACCGCTGAAACGTAATCGCATTCGTAGCAAGCTTGAGAAGAAGCACAAACAGGAACGAGTAGGGTAACTGCACCTTTCCATCGACAACATCCACAGGTTTGCTCATGCAAGCCTGTTTTGTTTTTAGGGCCCATGATGAGCAACCAACCACTGAATATCATTTTTGCAGGCACGCCAGATTTTGCCGCAGCGACACTTGCCGCACTGGTCAATACCGAGCACAACATCATCGCTGCATATACCCAGCCAGACCGACCAGCAGGGCGCGGCAAAAAACTAAAGGCCAGCCCAGTGAAAGAGCTGGCCCAACAACATGATATTCCAGTGTATCAACCAAAGAGTTTGCGCAGCAGCGAAGCTCAGGCAGAGCTTGCTGCACTCAATGCAGATCTTATGATCGTGGTTGCTTACGGATTAATCCTCCCTAAAGAGGTCCTGGAAGCACCACGCTTTGGTTGCATGAATGTACACGCCTCGATCTTACCGCGCTGGCGTGGCGCAGCCCCCATACATCGTTCACTACTCGCTGGTGACACCGAAACAGGTGTAACTATCATGCAGATGGACGAAGGTCTGGATACCGGTGACATGTTACATACTGTAACCACGCCGATTTCAACCACTGAAACCAGCGGCCAACTGCATGATCGACTCGCTGCAATAGGCGCACAAGCCATGCTCACAACATTGGCCCAGTTATGTAATGGAAAACTCGCACCCGAAAAGCAAGACGATAGCCTGGCAACTTACGCACATAAGCTCGAGAAGCAAGAAGGTAATATCGACTGGTCACAACCAGCCGAGCAAGTAGACCGCCAGATCCGCGGCCTGTCACCGTGGCCGATCGCTTTTACACAACTAGGCGATGCCACACTGCGTATCCATGGTTCGACACCAAGCACACACAGCAGTGAAGCTCCCGCCGGCACGATCACCGAGCTTGAAAAAGACGCGATTGTTGTTGCGTGTGGCGATGGGCGCTGTATCGGTTTAACCCGTTTACAACTGCCAGGTGGCAAAGTTCTAGCAGCGCGAGATCTGCTTAACTCGCGTCGTGATGACTTCGCTGTCGGTACGGTGCTGGGCGCATGAGTACTCGTTTAGTCGCAACCGAGGTCATTGCCTCTCTGATCAACAATCAGGGCTCGCTACGCAGCTTAATGGCTAATGCCCAAATGCAGGTGGAAGATACCGAGCGCGCACTCTTGCAACAGCTTTGCTACGGTACCGCACGTAACTTCCCAAAGCTCTATACACTGGCAGACGCGTTGCTTGATCGCCCCATTCGCAAACTAGATCCAGACGTGCTGGCATTGATTATGGTGGGCCTGTATCAGCTTTCAGAAACCCGTATCCCAGATCACGCGGCTATTAGCGAAACCGTGGATGCAGCACATGATTTAGGCCTGCGCCGTGCCTCGGGCCTAGTGAACGCCGTACTGCGCCGGTTTACCCGCGAACAGGAGCATGTGCTGGATGCCTTAGAAGCGCAGCCAAGCTTCCTGTTCAACCACCCTGAGTGGTTTATCGGGAAACTCAAACACAACTGGCCTGACCATTGGGAATCGATACTGGCGCAAAACAACCTACAACCGCCAATGTGCATACGCGTGAATACTCAGCATGTTTCACGTGAAACATATATCGGGATGCTTGAGTCGGAAAACATCAACGCACTACCGGGAGCGTTTTCAGATGTCGCCATCTATTTGACTGAAGCGGTACCCGTGACCAACCTTCCGGGGTTTGCAGAGGGTCTCTTTAGCGTTCAAGACGAAGCTGCACAGCTATCTTGCCAGCTCATAGATCCACAGCCCGAAGAGCGAATTCTCGATGCATGCGCTGCCCCCGGAGGGAAGCTATGCCACCTACTGGAACATCAACCGAAGGCTATTATTCAAGCCCTTGAGTTAGATCAGCGACGCGCAGCGCGTATAACTGAGAATCTAACGCGGCTAAAACTGGATGCCGCCCTCGAGGTAGGCGATGCCGCCGAACAGGACTGGTGGGATGGATCGCTCTACGACAAAATTTTGCTGGATGCACCCTGCAGCGCAACCGGTGTTATCCGCCGCAACCCTGATATTAAAATGCTGCGTCAGGGCGAAGATATTCATACACAGGCGAAGTTACAGATGCGCATCCTAGAGAATCTCTGGACGATGCTGAAGCCTGGGGGCACTCTGGTTTATGCGACCTGTTCGATCTTCTCCCAAGAGAACGAGCGCATTATCGAACGCTTCGTGACTGAACATGACGACGCATCTGAAATTCCAGTCGAGGCACCTTGGGGTGTTGCTAGACCATTTGGCCGCCAACTCTTCCCGCAAGAGAACGGCCACGATGGCTTCTACTACGCAAAGCTGGTTAAGGAAAAAGCAGTTCTTGGTTAACCGATGAAGATAATCATACTCGGCGCAGGGCAGGTGGGCGGTACGCTCGCAGAGAACCTCGCAAGCGAAGCAAACGACATTACCGTTGTGGATACGGATCATAGCCGTCTACGTGAATTACAAGACCGGTTAGATATCCGTACCGTTGAAGGCAAGGCATCCCACCCCAGCGCCCTCGAACAGGCCGGTGCACGGGATGCCGATATGCTCATCGCGGTTACCAACAGTGATGAGGTCAACATGGTGGCCTGCCAAGTAGGGCAGACGATGTATAACATCCCCACCAAAATTGCCCGCGTGCGAGAGCAAGACTATTTGCAACGTGACCGCATGCTGTTCGCTCGTGAAGAGATGCCGATCAATGTACTGATCAGCCCTGAGCAACTCGTCACAAAACACATAAAACGCTTGATCCAACAGCCAGGTGCCTTGCAGGTGCTAGACTTCGCCGAGGGTAAAGCCCAATTAGTGGCGGTGCGCGCTTACTATGGCGGCCCTCTCGTTGGCCGCGAGATCGCCTATTTGCGTACGCATATGCCCGCGGTTGACACCCGTGTGGCAGCGATTTTCCGCCAAGGCAAACCGATCATCCCCCAAGGCAACACGGTTATTGAAGCCGATGACGAGGTGTTCTTTATCGCCGCACGCAAAGATATTCGTGCAGTGATGAGCGAACTTCGCCGCCTTGATAAGCCCTATAAGCGCATTATTATTGCCGGTGGCGGTAACATCGGCGCGCGCCTTGCCGGTGAGATTGAGAACGACTTCCAAGTTAAAATCATCGAGCGCAGTATCAACCGCTGCAATCAGTTGGCCCGCCAGCTAAACAACACAATTGTGCTGCACGGTAGTGCCTCAGCAAAAGATCTATTACTCGAAGAGAACATCGAAGATACCGATGTATTCTGTGCGCTAACCAACGATGACGAGGCCAATATCATGGCCTCGATGCTTGCCAAACGCCTCGGTGCACGCACCGTGATGACGTTAATTAATAACCCCGCATACGTCGATCTTGTCCAAGGCGGCGTGATCGATATCGCCATTTCACCTCAACAAACGACGATTGGCGCGCTATTAACCCACGTGCGTCGTGGCGATGTGGCGGCGGTTCACTCATTACGCCGCGGGGCCGCAGAGGCGCTCGAAGCGGTGGCACATGGTGACAAACGCAGCTCAAAAGTCGTAGGACGTGCGCTTGAGGATATCGACCTACCACCAGGCACAACCATTGGCGCAATCGTACGGAACGATGAAGTACTCATTGCCCACGATGATGTGGTTGTCGAGAATGGCGATCACGTGATTCTCTTCTTGGTCGATAAGCGCCGCATCGGCGATGTCGAACGGCTCTTCCAAGTAGGTTTGACCTTCTTCTAGGTTTTAAAAAAGGCTAGGCAACTATGCACTATCGCGTCATCCTTCGCATTCTCGGTATCCTGCTGATGGTCTTCAGCTTGTCGATGCTACCCCCGGTGGGCGTTTCGATGTTCTATGAAGATGGCCATAGCTTTATCTTCGTTGCTGCTTTTGTTATCACACTTGCGACAGGCTTTCTTATCTGGCTGCCGGTGTATCGCGTAAGAGAGGATTTACGAACGCGGGACGGCTTCCTTGTTACCGTCTTGTTTTGGACCGTACTCGGCCTGTTCGGAGCCATACCCCTTGTGCTGTCCGAAAGCCCGCATCTCTCCATTGTCGATGCGGTGTTTGAGTCACTGTCGGGCCTTACAACCACCGGCGCTACTGTGATGACAGGTATCGACACACTGCCTGAATCCATTCTCTATTACCGCCAACAGCTGCAATGGTTTGGCGGCATGGGGATTATCGTGCTAGCAGTTGCCATCCTGCCCATGCTCGGCATTGGGGGAATGCAGCTCTATCGTGCTGAGACACCCGGCCCGGTTAAAGATAGCAAGCTGACACCCCGCATCACCGAAACTGCAAAGGCACTGTGGTACATCTATCTGTCTCTCACAATCGCTTGTGCAGTCGGTTATTGGCTCGCGGGGATGACACCATTTGATGCGATAGGGCATAGCTTCTCCACGGTTGCGATTGGTGGATTCTCAACACACGATGCCAGCATCGGCTACTTCGATAGCCCAGCTATCGAGATGATTTGCACCTTCTTTATGACCGTCTCTGCGATCAACTTCGGATTACATTTCTTTGCTTGGCGCCAGCGCACCTTCCGCCACTATTTCGAAGACCCAGAAGTGAAGTTCTACCTTGGTATTTTGTTTGTCACCATCCTGTTCGCGCTATTTGTGCTGGTCATCACAGCGACTTACCCACCTGTCGAAGCACTGCGTAAAGCGGTGTTTATGGTGGTATCCGTCGCCACTACAACCGGTTTCGGTACTGCCGACTTCGCCCACTGGCCCGTGATGCTACCTTTCTTACTATTTGTCGCAGCGTTCGCAGGCGGCTGTGCAGGCTCAACTGGGGGCGGCATGAAGGTCATCCGTATTCTGTTGATCTTGAAACAGGGCTATCGAGAGATCCAGCGTCTTGTACACCCTAATGCCGTTATACCTGTGAAGCTGGGCAACAAACCCATCTCCGATCGCGTACTACAGGCTGTCTGGGGGTTTTTCTCAGTGTACCTGCTGGTGTTTGTCGTGATGCTGATCGCATTACTAGGAACCGGCCTCGACCAAGTAACGGCTTGGTCGGCGGTCGGCGCAACGCTCAATAACTTAGGACCGGGGCTTGGGGATGTATCTGCCCATTATGGTGGCTTGAACGATACGGCGAAGTGGATCTTATGCTTTGCGATGCTGCTAGGGCGTCTTGAGGTGTTTACGTTGCTGGTGCTCTTTACACCCGCATTCTGGAAACGCTAAGTCGGTGTTGAGCCCCTAGCGACTGTAGGGGCTGACAACGCCATCAGGTTGGTGGTTGAAGCGCTTATATTCCCACTGATATTGAGCCGGCAACGCTTTCACACACTGCTCCACTGATCGATTCAGCCCCAATAATGCCTCGTTCAAATCCGCGCTATAGATCAGTTCATCGGCCGCCTTAAAGTGAATTTCAAACCCCTCTCCACCAGGAAGGCGCTCGGCAAATCCACAGATGACACGCGCTTTGGTTTTGCGCACGAGCTGCGGCAACAACTTCATCGTATAGGCAGGATGGCCAAAAAAGGGCGCCCACTCACCGCCAGTCACCGGCTCCTGATCAGGTAGAATACCCACCATTTCGGTACGTTTAAGCGCGCTCATAACCATCCGCACACCGGAGGCATCCGCAGGCGCCATCCGCGTACCAAGGCGTGCGCGCATACGTTTAATTAGCGTATCTAAGAGCTTAAGTTTCGGCGGGCGGTACATGGCTGTAAACGGGTAACGCTTCGATAGATAGAGATTCAGTATTTCCCAATTACCCAGATGCGGAGCGATCAAAATAACACCATGCTCCTGCGCTAGCGCTTCGTCGATTAGGTGCTCATGATGAACGGCTTTTACCTTCTTCAGCGAGCGCGCTGGGGACCACAGCCACGCCATCCCCATCTCTGAGAATGAGCGACCTGTCTCGATCATACTTAGCTCAGCCAACGCCACACGCTCGGCTTCTTCCTGTTCCGGAAATGCAATATCGATGTTGGTGCGAGTTACGCGCATTAAGCTGCTCTCTGGCCGGGCAGCAAAGTACTTCCCGATTCGACCACCCAAACGCTGAGCCCAGCGCAAAGGCAACAAGGCTAACAAGCCCAAAAAGAGCACGGCAACAATAGCTTTGAGCTGCTTCATAACCACTCCAAAATTAAGAATGAGCAAATATTACCATGCAACGCAGTCGATTTCTTAAAGGGGAAGATTACGCCTTTAGGTAAATACGGTTTACTAACGGCACCAGCTGCACGCCTAAGATGTGTCACCGGAACAGATTTTTTGCCGCTATCGTGGCGCAAAGGGCCTCTATCAGGCGCATTCAAACACCATTCGTGTATAATTTAGCGCTTATTTTATTCCGTGATAAATGGGTGGTTATCGTGACTAACTCTACAACTCCAGACGTCAGCACCTTCCAGGGACTCATCCTGGCGCTACAGTCGTTTTGGGCCGAACAAGGCTGCGTTATTGTTCAACCGTTAGACATGGAAGTTGGGGCCGGAACATTCCACCCAGCTACATTCCTACGAGCTATCGGGCCAGAGACATGGCGCTCCGCATACGTACAACCTAGCCGCCGTCCTACTGATGGCCGCTATGGCGAAAACCCAAACCGCTTACAACATTACTATCAGTTCCAAGTAGTGTTAAAGCCTTCTCCGGACAACATCCAAGAGCTGTACTTAGGCTCCCTTGAGGCGATGGGGCTTGACCTATCGGTTCACGATGTACGCTTCGTAGAGGACAACTGGGAATCACCCACCCTTGGCGCATGGGGTCTGGGTTGGGAAGTGTGGCTAAACGGCATGGAGGTCACACAGTTTACTTACTTCCAGCAGGCCGGCGGTCTAGAGTGCTATCCGGTAACCGGCGAAATCACCTACGGTCTTGAGCGTATTGCGATGTATCTGCAAAACGTAGACAGCGTTTATGACCTAATTTGGGCGAAGAACCCGGATGGCACCGTTGTGACCTATGGCGATGTGTTCCACCAGAATGAAGTTGAGCAATCAACGTACAACTTCGAGCACGCCGATGTCCCTCAGCTGTTTGCTAACTTCGATCACCATGAAGCTGAGTGTCAAAAACTGCTTACGCTAGAAACGCCGCTACCATTGCCTGCGTACGAGCAAGTACTGAAAGCATCACACACGTTCAACATGCTCGATGCTCGCCATGCAATATCGGTCACCGAGCGTCAGCGCTACATCCTGCGTGTACGTACACTGGCTCGTGATGTTGCATCCGCATACTTTGAATCACGCCGCGCGCTGGGCTTCCCACTTGCAGAAGAGGGAAGCCGCCAAGAGGTGCTAGCCGCGTGTGAAGAGGAGAGCAAATAATGGCTACACAAGATTTTTTGTTTGAACTTGGCACAGAAGAGCTACCACCCAAAGCCCTGAAAGGCCTGTCTAAGGCTCTCGAGAACGAAGTCGTCTTAGGCATCAAGAACCTGTTTGATAAAGACTCAGCCGCAGCGCTAGAAAGCATGCGTGTTGACTCTTTTGCATCACCACGCCGTTTAGCTGTTCGCATCTCAGATCTTGCAGAACAAGTGCCTAGCTCAACTTTCTTGATGCAAGGCCCGCCAGCACGTATTGCCTTTGATGCGGATGGCAACCCAACCAAAGCACTGGAAGGCTTCGCGAAGAAGTGTGGCGCAACGGTAGAGCAGCTAGAAGATATCGATGGCAAAATGTGCATGCGCCAAGAGGTGCCAGCTAAGCCTGTTGCTGATGCCTTACCTGACATCGTGACACACGCCTTGAGCAAATTGCCTATCCCTAAGCGTATGCGCTGGGGTGCAACACGTACCGAGTTCGTGCGCCCCGTTAAATGGGTCATGATGCTGATGGGCGATCAGGTGATCGAATGTGAGATCCTTGGCTTAACAGCAGGACGCACAACACAGGGCCATCGCTTCCACCATAACGCGGCAATCGAGATTACAACACCTGCCGAGTACGAAGAGAAGCTATTAAACATCGGTAAAGTTGTTGCAGACTTCGCGACCCGACGTGAACAGATCCGCAGCCAAGTTGAATCAGAAGGGCAGCGCATTGGCGGTATCGCCCAGATCGATGACGACCTGCTAGATGAAGTGACCGCACTGAACGAATGGCCTGTTGCGCTGACAGGCGGCTTCGAAGAAGCTTTCTTGGCAGTACCAGCTGAAGCCCTGATCTCGTCGATGAAGGAGCACCAAAAGTACTTCCACGTGAATGATGAAAAGGGCAACTTGATGCCATTCTTCATCACAATCGCGAACATCGCTTCCAACGATCCACAACAGGTGATCGAAGGGAACGAGAAGGTTATTCGCCCGCGCTTAGCGGATGCGAAGTTCTTCTTCGAGACCGACAAAAAAGTCACGCTTGAATCCCGCGTAGTGAAGCTAAAAACCATCATATTCCAAAACCAGCTGGGCACCGTGTACGACAAAGCCGCTCGCATCTCCGCATTAGCTGGCTTTATTGCAGAAGCCCTAGAACAAGATAACGCTAAAGCGAGCCGTGCTGGCTTGCTATCTAAAGCTGATCTGCTTAGCGATATGGTTTATGAGTTCACTGACCTACAGGGTTTGATGGGTTACCACTACGCACTGGCAGATGGTGAGGATGCCGAAGTTGCGAAGGCGATTTACGAGCAGTACTTGCCTAAATATGCAGGTGACGACCTTCCTGAGACCAACGCTGGTATCGCCGTTGCGCTGGCTGATAGGCTCGACACATTGACCGGCCTTTTCGGTATCAACCAACCGCCAACGGGATCCAAAGACCCGTTCGCATTGCGCCGCGCGGCGTTGGGTATCTTGCGTATCTTGGTTGAAAAAGAGCTTAGCCTCGACCTTGAAGAGCTTGTGGAAAAGGCGGCTAGCCTTCACAGCGACCTGCCTGCTGCAGACACGGTTGTTACACAAGTTACAGACTTTATGCTGGAGCGCTTCCGCGCATGGTATGAAGACAAGGGCGTCGCTATCGATAGCTACCTTGCGGTAAACGCCGTGCGCCCAACACGACCACTCGATTTCGACCAGCGCGTGCGTGCAGTGAACAGCTTTAAAGAGCTAGCAGCGTCCGATGCTTTGGCCGCTGCGAACAAGCGGGTGTCTAACATTCTGGCTAAAAATGCGACGGAGTCTCAAGCGGACTTCGATCCATCTTTACTATCAGAAGCGGCAGAAAAGGAGCTTGCTGATGTATTGGCGCAAAAAGAAACAGTGGTCGCACCGCTGTTTGCTGCCGGCAAATACGATGAAGCTCTGACGGAGTTAGCAGCATTGCAGGCAAGCGTCGATAATTTCTTCGATAATGTCATGGTGATGGCGGACGACGAAAAAGTACGCGCAAACCGCATTAGTTTACTCGCTCGTCTACGTGCACTGTTCTTACAGGTAGCCGATATTTCTGTTCTGAGTAGCTAATCATTCTGCTCTAAGTTAAAAGCCGGCTATCGCCGGCTTTTTTTGTTTCACGTGAAACACTCTCGATACAGTGATGGTTTAGAAGGCCTCAATATCAGGATGCTCAAGTTTACTCTTGACCTTGTTACGAAGCCGAAAATAGCACCAAAGCACCATAAACACAGAAGCAACCAGCCCGAGACGTATATCAAAGCTTTTAAACAGGAAAACGGAGTGCTCTTTTGATCCCCACAGTAAACCCGTATGCCTATCTATAGATTATCAAAGATACTGGAAGCACTAGAGTGGCGGCGGCTTCACACCAAGTACGTATCGATACTGACCCCATCACGATTAACCGCCTGACTAAAAAGACATCTCCAGCGATCTTCTCAGCAATCCCACGAGCCTGTTTGCGCTTACCACACATATCTAGGAACCCTGACATTCGTCATAGTGATGATGTGGCTCGCATTACTTAAAAGAGCTGCCTTATCAACTCTCGTTCAGCCACCATCTCACCTTTCAAGGAGTGAGCGGATCTCACCACAAGGCAATCACTCCGGTCGTCAATATGACCAATACGAATATTCGCCGCCTGATAAGGGCCAGATTCACTTAAGCGCCAAGCTCACTGAGCAACACGAACGCATGATTGCGTAGTGTTTAGATATAGCAGGGGAGATCAATAGATACCGGGGCAGAGAATTAGAAAGGTAAACCCGAAAGCAGAGCTGCAGTTTTCAAATTCCTGTGCCCGCGCGGTATGAAATGGTTGCAACATACCCTGTAAAAGATACAGAACGTTTGCAAGAGAGGGCGCAATAAAATTCATAAACACATGAAATTATTGAAATTATTATTTCTGGCACGCCATTCGCTAGAGCTCCCATGACCGAAACAATAACGGAGTTCATTATGAATACTAAAAAGACATTACTGGCCCTGACACTTTCAACGATGATCGCCGCACCGGCCTTCGCAAATACGTGGAAAGGGGAGGCAAAGGACGCATGGCTAGACGGTAAAGTCGAGACAGCCTTGATGATGAACGGCCAAATCAACAACTTCGAGATCGATACCAATGTCGAAAATAGTGTGGTCTATCTTAGCGGTGAGGTCGACAACAACACCGAGAAGAAGCTAGCCGGTAAGCTCGCCGCGAATGTTGACGGCATCACCGACGTAAATAACAAGATTGTTGTCATGAAGCCCCAAGGTGAAACATGGGAAGGCCAAGCGCGCGATGCTTGGATTGACGGGCGTGTTGAGACAGCACTGATGTTTGATACCGATATCAATAGCTTCGCTATCGATACGGATGTTCACGAGGGCGCTGTCACCCTGACGGGTAAAGTGGATAGCGACGCAAAGAAAAAACTTGCAGGACGAATTGCTGCGGACATCGACGGCGTTCGCTCAGTGACAAACAATATCAGTGTGGAAAAAGACTACCAAGCCAGCCAAGCAACTGAAGGGGGTAAGTTTGCCCGCAAAATGCAAGATATCGCTGTCACTGCGGGCTTGAATATCGAGTACGCGGCACAGAGCGAGTTAGAAGCGACGGCAATTGACGTTGACACCAACCAAGGCGTAGTGACGCTAACCGGAAAGGTCGACAACGAGACTGCGAAGAGCTTAGCGGTTGAGATTGCACGTGGCTACGAAGGCGTCACCTCTGTCGAAGATAACTTGAACGTCACCAAGTAATCCGAGATAGCGCGATGTCCGGGACTTTCGACCGCCACCTTGTCAGCAGTGTCATCTACATCTGCCGACAAGGAGCAGCTTTCTACCAGCGCCTGTCCGAACAGGTAGCCAGTGTGGCTTTGTCGTCGTTATTCCGTGAGATGTCACAGAGCCGAAGACAAGCCGCTCTGAAACTCAGTACCTCAGAGCGGCAACCAGAGGAGGTAGCAGCGGTATCAGGGGTAACGGCAAGAGTTGATAATATGTACAACAACTTAGCTCTTACGCCCGATCAATACCGTAACGTCTGGTTTTTAGACCGGCTAGAGCAAACAGAAGCGCAAGTGCTCAACACCTTACGCAATAGTGTAAGCCAACTATCAGACAGCCAACTGGCTGAGCAGCTCGCCCGTGCGATAGCGACGCTTCAAATCGCAAATGACCGACTCAAGTCGTTCAAAGCCGACGCCGAGCGTCGCCCCGTCGGGCGCTACTAAAAAAGGCTGTGCTGCGGCACAGCCTTTTCCGTTATACTCCTAGCTCCAGACCGACGACAGGCCATTGCAGGTTCTGTGTTATGCCCACCGTATTAGTCGCATTAGTCAACATAAGCATCGCCTTATAGATAACCCTTACTGTTGCTGCTGCATGAGGAGAAGGAACGTTGTTAAGCCTTACATTGGTTACCCAACAAATGGAGTTGGTCGAGACGCTTACCCCACTATTTGAAGCATCAGGTTTTGACTTTTATATCACCGAATCACTTGCTGGCCTTACCGAGAGTGGCTTAGTGATCTTAGCGCCTCAAAAGTTTGATACCGCAGACCTTGCCGAGTTTGAAGCACACCCCATGGCTGATGAAGCCGAGTGGATTCTAATTAGCGATGGTAAGCCCAACCCGAACCTCGACAAGCTCATGACCATGGGGGTGAGTTATCACTTCCGTACTCCATTGGATGCGCAACACATCAATGAGGCGATTCGCGAGTTCTATCGTGAATTCCAAGAGGAGGAGGCCAGCCGCCAAGCCAAAGCCGTTTCGTCCAATCTTGATCAATTTGGCCTTTTGCTGGGTTCTGCCCCCATCATGCGCCGCTTGTATCGACTCATACGCCGAGTGAGCCAAACCGATGCCAATGTTATGTTAATCGGCGAAAGCGGCACGGGCAAAGAGCTGGCTGCTCGTACGATTCATGAGCAAAGCAACCGCGCGGATAAACCCTTTATCGCAATCAATAGTGCAGCACTGACGCCTGAACTGGTCGAGAGTGAGCTGTTTGGTCATGTGAAGGGCGCTTTTACGGGTGCGGTCAGTGACCGCGAGGGCTGCTTCGAACAGGGTAACGGTGGCACACTCTTCCTGGATGAGATCACAGAGATGCCGCTAGAGCTGCAAAGCAAGCTGCTACGCGTACTGGAAAGCGGCGAGTTTAAGAGAGTTGGCAGCGACAAAGTCTTCCAGACCGACGTGCGTATCATCGCCGCCACAAACCGCCAACCCCTCGTGGCTATCGAAGAGGGCTTCCTACGCGAAGATATCTACTTCCGTATTGCCCACTTTCCCATTCAGCTACCCCCACTACGCAAGCGGGGCCGTGACATTGTCGAGCTAGCAAAGCATTTTCTTGCCTATCGCAATGAGATGACAGGCAGCCACAAAACTATTTCAGAAGAGGCGCAAGAGATTCTTATGGCATATCAATGGCCAGGGAATGTTCGGCAGCTCAAGCATACCATCGAAAAAGCACATATCTTGGCACTCGATCAGGTAGGGGCAGGTGAGCTGGCCTCACTTCAAGAAGCGCAAGAGGAGACCTCTTTAGAAACCATTGCTCCTGGGACACCGCTTAAAGAGGCGGAAAAGCTGTTGATTCTCGCCACACTGGAGTCGTGCGATGGCAACAAAACCCAAGCTGCCGAGCAATTGGGCATCAGTGTCAAAACCCTCTATAACAAACTAGAGCAGTATGAAGCTTAAAGATAGCTTTGCCGGGTAGTACCGAAAGACGTACTACCCTTATTACCCGCCACCTGTAACTATTTCTTCTGGCCTGTAGTTTTTTCAAACGCCCCCTTCAATTCTCCGCCTTTAACTCTCTTTAAAAACAAGTAAAGCTTTGTTTTATAAAGAAAAGCGAGAGTTGGCACACCATCTGCAATTCCTGAGTATGCAAGCCGTGTTGTCACCCCCGACAACTAACGCTTATTTAAACATACCAGTGCAGCCACATGCAGAAGGAGATTGAAAATGGGAATTGAAATTACCGGTGTTCTAGGACTATTAGTCTTAATCTTTGATATCTGGGCCATCATTCAAACTGTACAAAGCCCTGCCACCACAGCATCAAAAGTACTTTGGGTACTGTTGATTCTATTGTTGCCGGTCGCAGGACTCATTCTCTGGTTCTTCCTTGGGCCACGCGGCAGCAAAAATATCAGGGCATAGAGACAGCACCCAACCTGAACGAAAAGCGACCGCGTAGGCTGGCCTACAGCCTACTCCTCGCAGTGAATAGCCGCACACCTTAAGGAGATCAATATGAATATTTTTGAAGCATTACGAGAGGACCATGATACACAGCGCATTTTAGTGGACTCGTTAGTGAAAACCGAAGGCGATAGCAACGCTCGCGACATGCTGTTCAAGCAGATCAAAGTGGAGCTTCAAGCACATGCCACAGCAGAGGAGCGCCACTTCTATGTTCCGTTAATGGGTTATGACATGACCCAAGAGAAGTCCCGCCACAGTGTTGCCGAGCACCACAGAATCGACAAGCTGATTGGAAAGCTGGAGACGTTGGACTACAGCTCTGCTGCATGGCTTGTTGAAGCCAAAAAGCTGCAGCACCTAGTGCACCATCATCTCGAAGAGGAGGAGCAGGAGGTGTTTCAGCTCGGAGGGCGTGTATTAGCTGAGCAAGAGAAACGCGCACTCGGCACAGACTATGAAGCAGAGATGGAGTCCCAGCGTGAAGCGCTGAGCTCATAACCACCACAACCGGAGTATTAACTATGATTGAGCCAACTTATTCTATACAAACGCTCTTTGAACAGCTGGGATTACCCCATGAGCCGGAAGAGATCGAAGTGTTTATCCGTACGCATCGTATTGACGACCAAACACGTATCTACGATGCACCGTTCTGGAGCTCGCAGCAGGCCGCATTTTTACAAGAGGGTCTAGCCGCCGATGCCGATTGGGCCGAGGTGATCGACGAACTCAATGCTCGGTTGCGGGACTAACGGCTATGAGCCAATCCATTGTACTGATTTACAACCCATCGTCGGGCTACTTTATTGAAAACGGTATTGACGATCCCGAGCAATATTTTCAGGCCCAATGGGATGAACAAGCCCCCGAAGGCGAGCTTGCTTTACTCAGTATCGAAACTATTCGTAATGGTACTTTGCGAGCATGCCTACTGCGTATTCAGCCCGATCAAGTATGGATTGCAGGGGGCGATGGCAGCGCGATCGCCGTTGCCGAGCTTGCTGTCGAGCTAAACATTCCCCTTGGCGTGCTTCCCTGCGGCACCATGAATTTGCTAGCACGCGATATCGGGATGTCGCTCGATATCACCCAAGCATTCCAGCAGCTGCACGACAGCGACGTACAGCCTATCGACATGGCTACGGTCAATGGCCGTCGGTTTCTTTGTATCTCCAACTTAGGCATGTCGACACGGCTGACCGAACAACGCGAGCAACTGCGCCAACAAAGCGGCTGGGTACGCTGGCCGCTGATGTTTGGCTATATGCTCAAATATCTGTTTGCTTATCCAACACTGGATGTGCAGATTCGCCAAGGCAACGACGTGCATATCTTGCGTACACGCTCGATCTCCATCAGTAACAACCCGCTGGCATCCCATAGCTGGCTAATTCCCGAGCGTAAGCGCCTAGATGGAGGGAAGCTGGGTATTTACATCATTCAAGAGCGTTCAGTCTGGTCATTACCCCGGATGATTTTCAGACTATTCAGCCGCGACTGGCAAGACGATGACGACCTACTGCACTTTAGCGCGGACGCCGTGCGCATCAGCTTTCGTCGCTCCAGCAAGAAAGTCCAAATTATGAGTGATGGCGAGCTGAGCCAAGAAACACTGCCGCTTGAATACCAGACATTGCCCAAAGCGCTGCAGGTTCTGCGTCCAAAGGAAGCACTATGACCACCATTGCGCACATCTCGGACCTACACTTTGGCCGCGAGCAAGCCACCCAAATAGCGGGGCTGCGTAAAGCACTGGCCCAAGCGGCACCCAATCTGCTGATCATTAGCGGCGATATCACTCAACGCGCACGACACCGCGAGTTCCAACTCGCTGAACGCTTTTTAAGCACATTACCGTTTCCTTACCTCATCGTGCCGGGCAATCATGACCTCTCGGCCCACCGCTTAATAGAGCGCTTCATGTTTCCTTGGCGTAAGTGGCGTCGCTATATCAGTCACGACCTAGAACCTCAAACTAGCCTGCCGGGGGTGCACGTGATTGGTGTCAACTCAGCGCGGCGCTTTGGCTGGTATTGGGATTGGTCGCGCGGACGCATCAGCTCACAACAGGTCAGTGAAGTGGTCGCAGCACTGCAAGCCGCTGAACCCAATACTCTAAAAGTTGTTGTCGCACATCACCCGTTCTGGTTACCAACGGCTAACCTAAGGCGCCAATTGATCGGTGGCTATCGCCATGCGTTGGAACAGTTTCAAGCCGCGGGCGCCGATCTCATACTGGGTGGGCATATCCATCTGCCTTTTATCAATATTGTTAACGGTATGCTGATCTCCCACGCAGGCACGACCATCTCAGACCGGTTGGTAAAAGGGCAGCCGAATAGCTTTAATCTGATTCAAGGCGATAGCCACCAGCTGACACTACAAACGCTAGAGTGGGAAGAGGATCACTTTGCGCTGCGCCAGCAGCAGTCGTTCCGTAAGCAATCCGATGGCTGGCAGCAACACTAGGCATGTCCTAACTGTTTGGCCTCTGTGTAATTTGCGGCCGCCACGACGCGTGCCAGATCGGCCTCTAAAACCAAGGCATGACGCGCGTACTCAAGCGCCTTGCGCCCGGTTGTGATCGCTGCGTGCTGCATCTCTTCATCACCGTTTTGGGCAAGGTCACTTAGCACTTTCTGCAACCGCGTTGCCACCTCAACAGTACCTGCGCCGTCACGCGCAATCGCATCAAAGCCATCCTCGAATAGGTCATCAACTTCTATTTTGGCAACGGCAACCCGCGGATATTGCGGCTCAGTTTCGGTGCGCGTTTGTGCTGCCCAACGACTGAGTAGGCGCAACAGCGACGCATTGACCATAATCGCAGTGCCAGGATCGTTGACCGCTGGGGATAGCGCTCGACAGGCTATTTCAGATAACACCACAAAGCCAAAGCGGGGGTCTTCATTGAAGATACGCTCGCGCCCAATTCGAAAAGCCGCTTGCAACTGTGAGCGTTCTTGGGCGGCCAAGTCATCATCAGGTGTATGCACATAAAGCAGCGGACGATTCGGAGAGACCAGCTTGCCGGGAAGGGTATTCACGCTCACATCAACCTCATGCTGCTTCGCCCACAGCTGTAGGCGCGGCATGTCGATATGCAGAATATAGCCAACATCATCAGGGTAAACGGGGATACCCTCTCCAAGAGGTGTTGCTAGGGGCTGGCCGCCAAGATATGGCTGCAAGCGGTTTTTTAACAACGCTTTCTCTGTCGCAGACTCTACCTTAGCGATCGTCGAGCCCATCCGCCCAAGGCGAGCAATACGGTCAACCCAGCGTACAAACGTAAAGATCACAATGCTGAACACCAAAACGGTGAGGCTAAATAGCAAAAACAGCCCTGGCTTTTGAAAATAGTTATTCTGCAACGCCACCAGCGCCACGATGCTGAAAATAAAGGCCCCCACAAAGGTCGATAGCGCATTCTGAGAGGCATCATCCGCAACAATGACAGGAAAAGAACGCGGCGTTGCCATGCTGCTCGCAGAGGCATAGGCCGATACCATCGAGGTGACTGAAAACGTCGCGATCACCAACATGCTCGACGCCATAATTGATAATAACGTATCGAGCGACTGGGCTTTCACTTCAGGCAAGGAGGCAAAAATGGCAGCATTGCTATCTGCAATTTTCGCCAAAAAGACCGCAAGTACCGATAAGCTACAGATCATCAGTGGTTTGAGCCAGAGACGCTCACGCAGACGATCCAATAGAAAACTTAGCCGATCACCTATACTTCCTGCATCCATACATAGCCTCAATGAACGTTACCGTACGATAGCGCACTGCCGCCACGAAATTATCCACAGCAGTGGCTGTGCTTGCGCGGGCACTGCATTAACAGGGCAGTACAAATATGACTCACTCTATCGTACATCATGCAGAGCTGCTGACATACCCAAGTCAGCATGAGTGCGAGTCGATTAAGCGTATAAGACGAGGAAAGCGGATAAAAATAGGGCACCCAGAAAGGGCGCCCTTGTAGCAGAGGCTACGAATACCGCATAGCTTTTCAGCAGCGATAGTTAAGTGAACGTATATTCTTTAAAAGGAGTAAGTACTTACTTATCAATTGCGGCGTAAGCAACCATCTCCACTAGCATCTCTTCACGCGCTAAACCTGAGATCACCATCGCCGCGCGATTTGGGTAGGGGGCCTGCAGGTACTCTGCGTAAACCTTATTCACCACAGGTAAGTAGCTACGATCCGTTACATAGATCAGCACCTGAGTGAGTCGGTCAAGGCCTGCACCGGCCTTCTCTAGTGTGTGTTTCAGGTTATCCATGGTTTGGCGCGTTTGCGCCTCAATACCACCTTCAACCACGTTACCGTCGGCGTTAATCGGTATCTGCGCGGTAAAGAGAATGCCGTTGCCCACCGTTGCCCATTCAAGTGGGGAGGGTGATGCGTAAAGGTCGGTTTTTACGGTTGTGATCATGCTGTTCTCCTGTCCTGTCAATTAGATCTCGCCACCGGCAAGTTGTTTTTCGAGCGTACTGACCGCTAAGAAACCGAGCTGACGAAACGGCTCTGGAGGCATCCAACTAGGCCGTCCAAAAAGTTCGTGTACGGGTATCGTCGCCGCGCCGGTCGCCAAGTCTGCAAGCGCACCGCCCAGCATCCAGCCCTTGACCAAACCCACACCATTGCAACCCACCGAAGCAAACAGCCCGGGACGTAGCTCACCCCACAACGGCGCCCCATTCGCTGTCAGCGAAGTTGTACCTCCCCACCAATGGGCAAGTTGCTGTGCGCCTTCCAGTTCTGGATAACGGCTGTGCAGGCTGCGCAGTAGTATTTGCTCAACCTCGTCGCCTCCCTCTTGCTCGTATCCGTACATGCCACGCACAAGTAACCGGCCATCTTGCGTGGAGCGGAAGGTTGTCCCTAAACGGTGAGCGGGTAGTAGCCCCCACTCACCACGCTGATTGATCTGGGCACGCTCCGCATCACTGAGGATGGGTGTGAGCCCCGCATAGGTGTAGATGGTGACGCTGCGCGACGCGCCATAGCCAAGGCCTTTAATAAAGGCGTTGTTCGCAAGAAACAGGCGAGGTGCCTCAGCCATCGCCGACGCAGTGCGCACCACCCAGCGTGATGCGTGCTGTTCGAGTTCAAGCGCCGCTGAGTTCTCATATAAGGTGACGTTCGCTGGTAGCGTCTGTGCCACGGCACGAATCGTGCGCACCGGGTTTAATAAGCGGTTACCCGGCAGCAGCAGGCCGCTGCGGTAGTAAGTTGATCCGGTGATCTGCGCCAGCGCTGCGGCATCTAACCACTCCGCCGGTTGACCGCTGGCGACCATAAAACGCTCGAGCTGTTTGATGTACCGCTCACCTCGGGAGGTTGCCGCCGCTTTAAAGACCGGTTGCGTGCTCGTATCGCTCAACCCCGCTGCCGTTATTAGTTGCGTGTGAGCACGCTGATAGAGGGTATGCAGCTGCTGTGCTTGCGCAGCACTAGGCGCACTCAATGCAGTTTCTAGCGCAAAGCCTGAATTACGCCCAGGGGAGCCACTGCCCACCTGTTCCGCTTCCAACACTGCAATACGGTAATTTGGCTGGCGCTCTGCCAAGCGACGCGCGATCGCAAGCCCTGTATAACCCGCACCAATGATGATCGCATCAAAATGTTGATGCCCCGTTAGTGCGGGCTTGACTGCGCCATCAAACGCAGGGTCCGGCCAGCAACAGGGACGCTGATAGTGGGGGTAAGCTGTCGACATAACGCGCTCCTCAATTAGCGCTCTTCAATAGCGCCATATAGCCGCTGTGTAATCACCTGAGCATGTTGCCGCAGCTGATCACACAACGCGTGGTAATACGTTTCATTCATTTGCTTTCGCGGTACGCTGCAGCTCAGAGCGGCCACTGGCGCACCAGATGGATCCATAATCGGGCTGGCTATGCCTGTAAACTCAGGAGGCTCTGTACCTTCAACACCGCCTGTCACACCTAAGCGCCGACACATCGCAACCGCTTGGTCGATATCAAACCGCTCGATACCGTACGAGCGCTGCAACGTGGCCGCATTGCGTGCCAGTATCTGGTCGTACTCGGTACGACTTAGATGACTCAAGATGGCGATCGATGCTTGCCCTAAGCCATGGCGAATCCGATCACCCAAATCACTGACATAGCTGCGCGTCGGTTGGCTACCATCTTGAATATCCAAACACAGCACATTGAAGCCATCGGGCACGAACAGAAAAAAGCTGTTATCAAACTGGTCAGCTAAGCTGCGCAACGGGCCGCGCGCCGCACGCTTAATACATTGGGTTTGCCCCGCAGCACTGCCCCACACAATCAACTGATGCCCAAGGAGGTAAGGCCCCCGATCACGAATCTGGCGCAGTAAGCCCAACCGCTTCAGCGCCTGCGCTAACCGATATACCGTGGCAATAGAGAAACCACTTGCGGCCTCCAGCTGCGCCGCAGTCATCCCCTGATGTCCGGCACGGGTGACTAGCTCCACCAGCAACATGCTGCGATCCAGTGTTTGGATGCCGCTATCTGGCATCACGGCAGGATCCGCTCGGTTCATCTTCTCGTGCTCCTTTTATTGCGCTCACTATAAATGGCGCTCGCCGCAAAGGCTTATCGCTATGCGATAAAACCCAAAAAAAACACATTTTTTATACATATATAAATTGATTTTTCATATAAAAATTTATTGGTAATAAAAGCGGTTTAAAGCGCCGTTTAAGTATGTTTATATGTCTAGAAAATTAAAAGAGAGATTTCTATATGAAGCGAGTTCTGCCTCCTGCACCTTGGCAGGGACGGAATGACCAAGATCAGCCCGAACATGCCAAGCGCTGGCATCATCAGGTTGAGATTCAAACCGACGCCCACATGCCTATTGATGTGACCCACGGCCTGATCGGCTTCTGCTGTGATGCAGGAGTGCGCCGCAATCATGGTCGTCCTGGTGCCGCCGAAGGTCCGGCTGCATTTAGACGCCAGCTTGCCAACCTTGCGTGCCACGACACAGCGGTACGCCTAGGTGATTTTGGTGATGTTATCGCGGAAGGGGATGAACTTGAGGCGGCGCAGGCAACACTGGCAAACAGCGTTGCACAGGTGTTGAGTCACACAGATATCTCGCGCTTGTTGGTGGTCGGTGGCGGCCATGAAACCGCTTGGGGCAGCTTCTGCGGACTCTATCAAGCACTGGGCCCTGATGTGCGTATTGGCATCATCAACTTAGATGCCCACTTTGATCTACGTAAACCCGAAGCACAGGGGCCATCCTCCGGTACGCCGTTTTATCAGATTCGCGAGCTCGTCGGCGCCGATAACTTCTTCTATACCTGTTTGGGCGTCGCCCAAGAGTCCAACACCGCAACGCTATTCCAGCGTGCGACGGAGTGGGGCGTGCACTATCGAGCTGATCACGAGATGACAGCCGCACACCTACCAGCAATTTGTGACGAGATAGATGCCTTTACGCAATCTGTCGATGCGCTGTATTTGACGATCGATCTGGATGTATTACCGCACTACCAAGCGCCGGGCGTTAGCGCGCCGGCCTCCCGCGGGGTTAGCCTTGCTGTTATTGAGGCGGTTATCGCTCAGATTAAGCAAAGTGCTCAACACTGCCGCCTAGGGCTGCCCTTGGTGGAGCTAACTGAATTAAATCCCTCCTGCGACTTGCAAGGGGTAACAGCACGCACCGCTGCGATATTGGCGAACGCGCTGCTTAGTGACTCGGCATCAGCCGGAAAACCCGTGCGTGATCTCACGCCTCTAATCGAAAGGAAGTAAACAATGAAAACAAAGCTAAAGACACTTCTGATCTCCGCTGCGTTATCCACAGGGCTAGCAGCGGGTGTCGCTCAGGCTCAGGAACGTGTGTTTTTCGGTATCGCAACGGGCGGCACCGGCGGTACTTATTATCCACTGGGAGGGATGCTGGCACAGGTCATCTCTAACAACAGTGAGCTGCAAGGTAAGAAGATTTCAGCAACGGCAGAAACAGGTAATGCTTCGGTCGCTAACGCAGGCCTACTAGGCCGTGGTTCTATCGAATCAGCGTTTGTTGCCGCTGATGTGCTTGATGCAGCTTACAACGGTAAAAACCAGTTCAAAGGTAAAGAGATCAAAAACCTGCGTGCGCTGGGCGCCCTATACCCAGAGACCGTACAACTGGTGGCACAGCCGGGCATCAACAACTTCGCTGACTTGAAGGGCCGTTCTATCAGCTCGGGCTCGCCGGGTTCTGGCCAATGGCAACTACTGGGCGACCTACTCAGCGCTTACGACATGAGCCGCGATGACATCAAAGAGGATTACTCTTCGTTCTCGCAATCTGCTGAAAAGATCAAGGATGGTAACTTGGATGCATCGCTGATCACAGCAGGCTCACCGACCGCTTCCATTGTCGAGTTATCCAATGGCCACGATATCAGCATCGTGCCACTGACCGGCGCACCTGTGAAAAAGCTGTTAGAAAAACAACCCTATTATGCACAGACAACCCTGCCAGCTGGCACGTATAAGGGTGTGGATAAAGATGTGGAAACGATTGCTGTGCGCGCTATCTGGGCAACGCACACAGACCTACCAGAGGATATCGCTTACGCGGTGACCAAAGCGCTGTACGAAAACACCGATACATTGGCGAAAGTACACGTGAAGGGTAAAGAGATCAGCGTACAAACGGCGCTAGAGTCTGTATCAATTCCATTGCACCCAGGTGCTGAGCGTTACTACCGTGAAAAAGGCCTTATTAAGTAAGGCTATCCCTTGGCTGGCAAGCTCGTTCGCGATGCTTGTCAGCCATCAGAGTGGGGCGGTTGCTCTGCAGATAGAGGACTATCGTGCAGCGCAATCACTCACCTGTGTTGCTCTGCCGACACCTGCTTTTTCGTTATCGTTTATCCATTCGGTTTCACTCACACCGGTGACCGATCGTTATCGTATCGAACAGGATTCCGCAGGGTATCGCATCGTGCAAACGGCAGAGCACTTTATCGCCCACGGACAAGGGCTGCCATCCATGCTAGGGGAGCCTGATGCCATCGCTTTCGAGCATAAAGAGGGTGAGTTCGTATTACACATGGAACGGCCAATACCCGATTTGCTCGTGCGTACCGATGCACGTTTTAAAAACCGGTTGCACACCGACAACACAACAATAAATCTAAATCAGTGGCCCGATAACGGTTTACGTATTCGTCCGATCAGCCACTGCAACACTGAGCAAAAGCTATGAACACTGAGCGCACCCAGGGCGAGCAGCCCACGCATGGAACGACGCAGATGCATCAGGAAGATCTGGACAACCTGATCAAAGAGTATGACAACGAGAGTAACTTTCGCGACCTTCGCGGCGGCCTGAAACACTTTGTCACCTTGGTGTGTGTCTCTCTGAGTGTCTTCCACATCTACACCGCAGGCTTTGGTCTACTCAACGAAGTTTCTCACCGTACCGTCCACATGACGATGATCATGGGGCTGCTATTCTTGGTTTTCCCGCGTAAAGCGGCAAAGCGCCCGAAAGTGGGCATCGCGTTAGGCCTGATGTATGGCCTCTTTTATCTATTGATCGCCCACCAGCTGGTCTCGGCATTGGGTAGCAACCTGTCTTGGGTGATCAATGCTGGCATCTATCTCTTTGCGGGGATGATGGCGCTATCGGCGTTGCCCTTGTCATTCTTGGGTGGCCGCGGCAATAAACCCGGCTGGTTGGACTGGCCGTTAGCGATACTCGGTGCGGGTTTCTCGGGTTATCTGGTCTACTTCTTTGATGAGATCTTCATCATCAACGTGGGCTTCCCGCAAACGATGGACTACCTGATGGGTGGCGTCGCCATTTTGATGGTGATTGAGGGTGCCCGCCGCACGATGGGCGAGTCGCTGTCTATTATTGGCGTTTTGGCGTTGCTGTACGCCATGTTTGGCCCTCAGCTGCCGGGCGTTTTAGCGCACCGTGGCTACGATATCATCCGCCTTGTTGAGCATCTCTACTTAGGCACCGAGGGTATCTATGGCATCGCCATTGGTGTTGTCGCAACCTACGTGTTCCATTTTGTCCTCTTTGGTGTCTTGGCTCAGGCTTCTGGGCTTGGCCAGCTATTCATTGAGCTGGCAACGCTGCTGGCTGGCCGCTATGCCGGAGGCCCAGCCAAAGTTTCCGTGGTGTCATCTGGCTTTTTTGGCATGATCTCCGGTTCGCCGGTTGCCAATACGGTAACCACAGGCGCTTTTACGATCCCGATGATGCAGCGCTACGGTTTCAGCGGGCGTTTCGCAGCGGCAACAGAAGCTGCGGCGTCCTGTGGTGGACAGATCACACCGCCAATTATGGGTGCATCCGCCTTTGTCATGTCGGAAATGCTAGGAGTACCCTATAACGAGCTGATTCTTATCGCCATTATTCCCGCTGCATTCCACTACCTTGCGACGCTGTGCATGGTTCACTTTGAAGCGCGCCGCTTAGGCCTTGAGGGTATGCCCGCTGAAGATATCCCGCGTTTTCGTGATGTTATGGCACGCCATTGGCACCAAACCATTCCGCTCATCGTGATGGTTACGTTGCTCTTGATGCAGTTCACGCCATTCCTTGCAGCATTCTGGGGCATTATCCTTACGGTGTTGTGTTCCTACATCCCGCTGCTGCTCAAGCCAGTGGGTTTCACAAAACTTGATAGCGAGAGCGTGCTGACACCTTCACGGCTGATTTTCAGCCTAGAGGAGGGCGCTAAGCAGTCGATTGCGATCACCGCAGCCTGCGCTTGCGTCGGCTTCCTGTTGGGTGTGACGACACTGACCGGTCTTGGCTTTAAGTTCTCCGGCGCGATTGTTGGCTTAGCCACAGATTTCGGCACCTGGTTGACGATGATCGTCCCCTTTGGCTTGCTCGATCAAGCCTCCACTACACTGTTTGTCGCACTGATCTTGGTATCACTGGCCTGTATCCTAATGGGCGCGGGTATCCCAACAACACCGACATACATTATCTTGGCATCGATCGTTGCTCCGGCACTGGATGAGTTTGGCATTGCGCTACTAGCCTGCCACTTCTTTATCTTCTACTACGGTGTATTAGCTGATGTGACACCACCTGTGGCGCTGGCGGCATACGCAGGCGCGGGCATCTCGGGGTCTGACCCCATGCGCACCGGCACAACCGCGTTCCGCCTATCGATGGGTAAAGCGCTGGTACCATTTATGTTTATCTATGCGCCAAGCTTGTTGTTCCTCGATTTTGATGCACAAGAGTTTGCCTTGGCCATGATCAGCGGTATCCTCTGCATCCTGGCACTGTCTGCTGCGTATATCGGATTCTTCTGCGCACCGTTGCAAAAGGCCGAGAAAGCTCTGCTGACTATTGCCGGATTGGCACTGGTTGGATCTCTACCTTGGCTGGTACTGCTTGCCGGTTCGGTGGTTGTGGCGATACTGCTGCGTAACTACCGCCAGAGCCGCGTGCAACCCTACGTTGCCGCCAACTAACGCACAGGACGCTGGCGAAAAAAGAGCACCTCAAGGTGCTCTTTTGCGAACCGTATACAGGTAAGGATTGATGGCTGAAAACAAAAACAACTACATAGTACCGGCGCTCGAAAAGGGGCTTCAGATCCTTGAGATGTTTGATAGCCAACGCCGTAACCTCTCACAAGCGGAGATGGCCGCCGCTTTAGGCGTTAGCTCGAACTCGCTGTACCGCATCGTACAAACGCTGACCTCCATGGGCTACCTAAAAAAAACGGGGACCAACACCTATTCATTGGGTTCGCAGGTTGTCAGCCGCGGTTTTAGCTATCTAGCCAGCCGCGAAATTGTTGAAGTGGCTGCTCCTTTTATCACCCAACTTCGGGACAGCACCTCCTTATCCAGCCACCTTGCCATTCGCGAGGGCAACGAGACCCTTTATGTGTTTCGCGCATTGGCGTTACAGCGGGTTTCTGTAAACGTTCCTGTTGGCACGCGCTTTCCTTGCCATATCACTGCCATGGGGCGTGCACTGTTGATCGGTTTATCACCAGATGAGCTTGAGCAGCTCTATCAAGGGCAACGCTTAGATGGCTACCCAGAGCCAGCACCACAGACGTTACCTGATCTACTGGCGATGTGTGAAAAAGAGCGTGCACAAGGCTGGAGCATGCACTATTCAGACTACTCAACGGCGATTGCCGTACCGGTGCGGAACTTCACAGGTGAGGTGGTAGCGGCCATCAATATCTCTGGCCCAGATGTGGTGATGCATAAAGACGGTGTCCAAGAGCGCTTGGTGACGGCGCTAAAAAAGAGCGCCAGCCAGATTATGCACGAGCTGGGTGGCACAACCCGCCGCTAAACCTACCTATTAGCATGTTTTGGTGAGTGCCGTGCTTGTTATATACAAAGCAGGCACAGGCTAAGAGAAGCTCTACCTTCACCGCACGATTATTTGCTTTCACTAGGCCAGAGCGGTTAATTTTGGCTCATAGCTGATACAAGCCGAAGCACAGGAGCATGCGCGTGACAAACAAAGAGACGCACTGGAGCAACCATCCCGGAGACGAAGGGCCAGTCACTGTTAGTGTTTCACGCAAGGTGAAGCCAGGCTCGGAAGCCGCGTATGAGCAGTGTGTATCTGACCTTGTGAGCGCCGCAGCTGATTTTAAGGGCCACCAAGGCGCCACTATTCTGCGGCCAAGCTCAGCCACCAATGATGAGTACGTCATTATCTATCGGTTCGATAACTACACCAACTGCCAAGGATGGGAGCAGTCGGAGGTCCGTGCTCAGTTGTTGAAGAATCTGGAAGGTTTAGTTGAGGGCGAAGCATCAACCCAGCAGGGCACCGGCTTAGAGTTTTGGTTTACATTACCAGAGCTACCAGCTCATAAACCGCCTAGCCCGCATAAAATGGCTATCGTGCTTATCGGTATCGTTTACGCTTTGGTGCTAGGCCTAAACCTTCTGCTAAAACCTTTACTTGGGCCACTCCCCAGCGCAATCACCATATTGATCGTTGTCGTCCTGCAGGTTTTGCTGATGACATACGTCATTATGCCGAGAGTCACCGTCCTACTGAAGCACTGGCTCTTCGACGACTAGATAGCACTAGTAATCTGCCAAAAGCGACTTCAACCACGCTAGAAAGACTTGGTTCTCACGCCGGTCTGCTTTTTCACGCGGGCACGCATAATAGCGCGCCATACCCGTGTCCATTGCCGTTTCTGGAAAGAGCTTAACCAAACGCCCAGCGCGAACGTCAGGCTCAGCCAATAAACTGCGGCTAAGGACAATACCCGCACCATCCATCGCTGCTTGTAAGGCGTGATCTGCTTGGTTAAAACGCACACCACTGTGGGTATCGACGCCAGTGATCCCTTGCTGCTGGGCATAGCTTTCCCAGCTTGGTGCTGAGGGGTCAAAGAAGATGGAATCGTCATGAATAAGCGGGTGATTAAATATGTCCGCAGGCTGACGTAAGCCACCTTGAGCCGCTAGCCAGCCCGGATGGCAGAGAGGCACAACAAACTCATCCACCAGCTTTTCCGCAAACAGGTGGGTATCATCAAAGCGCCCAAACCTGACTGCAGCATCAACGGGCTCCACTCTAAAGTTAGTAATGTGCAGGCTCGCCAAAATACTCGCATTCACATCAGGGTAGAGCGCCGAGAACTCGTGTAACCGCGGAGCAAGCCATTTGATAGCAAAGGCAGGGCCGGTACTAACAACAAAATTAGGAGAGGAGACCTGCTCTAATAAGCCAATGCCTTTTTCGATCTGCTCAAAGCCTAAGCTTAACAGCGGCAGAGCTTGCCGCGCTTCTTTAGTCAAAACAACCTGCCGATTATGGCGCTCGAAGAGCGTCATACCCAGATGCTCCTCCAGCAGTTTTATCTGATAGCTGATAGCCGCGGGCGTCACAAATAGCTCCTCAGCGGCTTTCTTAAAGCTCAAGTGCCGAGAAGCCACTTCAAAGGCACGAATAGCATTGAGTGGAGGGAGTCGCATATCTTCTCAATAAAAATATTTTAATTGATAGGTCAATATAACTCGTTTGTCGCCAAACCTAAACCACCGCAATATAAGCCTGCAAATCAGTAAGCCAGAGGGTGTTAGGATGCAACCTAGAAAAGAAAATTTAACGAGCGAAGATATCGATTTCTATCTACAACGTGGCAGACTGGAGCGCGCAAAGGTTGCAACTAGGATGCTAAAAGCGCTGAAAAATGCCGCTTTTCGCATACTACGTTACATAAAGAGAGGTGTGACTAGATCGTGCCAAAACCAGAACAGAGAGCAAGTGTAAGCTAGCCCCCACCGGATAATAATCTCTTGTAGCTACACACAGAGAAAGCTTTATGCTGAGCACTCAATAAAGAAAATCTAATCGGTTGGAACTTACGGTTTATAGCAGATGATGCACAGCGGTCGAGCAAGAACACAGCCGCCTATTTCAGAGGATAGGTGAGTACTCACAAACCCACTCACCTTGCGCCATTTCAGGATGAATGAGAAGCCGCTTACCACGCAATTTCACATGAATCACTATCACCTTTTAAGCTGAAAGGTGTCTATCAAGTCGGTGGCGGTTCACATAAGCCCTTTCAAGCTAACTTCCGATTTATAGGAAACCCAACCCTGTTTTTTAGTAACAATTGAACTTAAAAAACTTTAAAACATCATAAGAGAGTCGATACACACAATGTGTAATACTTTGTGTAATTTGATGTATAATTTTTTAGGTGTCCCGCAAAGTCTTGAGAGGAATACTCATGAAAAACTATAAAAAGCTTGAGAATCAACCGCTTAAGTTTGCTCTTGCTGAATTTCGTTTCTCTCCTGTAATGCAAATTTCGGAATATATTCCAAGACTTCAAGAAGCGCTAAGAAAGGAATATCCAATTCCTGACAAAAAAGGAGAGCAAGTTGTTCAAGTGCAACCGGGTGGTATCTCCGTCTCGCAGATAGATAGATGGGCATTTATTTCGGCAGACAAAAGAAGCGCTATTGATATTAACCAAGAGCGCTTAATCTATGTAACAGCCGATTATCCTCGATTTGAAGGCTTTGCTCATGCGTGTGAGACAGCCTTGAATAGCCTCATTGATATCGTTGAGCCAAGTCTAATCTTAAGAATTGGTTTAAGGTTTAGTGATCTTGTTATAGTGGGCGAAGGAGAGACAATTTCTGAGTTAGTGGATAGTCAATTTAGTACTCCTAGTTGCATTGAGAGCCTAGGACAAATCCAACAACAAAGAAGTGAATTTTTTCTTTCTACAGATCTCGGTGGCCTTGCCATTCGAACACTATATGGTCACCATAACCTGAGTTCTTTACCAGATGTTCAGGGCCTCCCTGTTCTTATTGACAGAGACGATTCCGTCAGTGAAAGAATAATTTTAGACTTTGATCATTATTGGGAACCGTCTGATGAACCAGTAAGTTTCGAAGCTGATACAATAATTGACTATCTAACTAAGCTTCACGATATCTCCAGAGATGCATTCTGGAGAACCACAACGGATTATGCGAGGAACAAAAAATGGTCATAATGGCGATGGATATGCCTAATGATGCATACTTTGCGTCAGGGGCTATTAATAAGGCTCTTAACCCTCCAGCTATCCACCTTATTCTTCCAGAAGAAGAGTTACAGAAAGGCTTTACTCTTTACCGGGGCTCTGGAGGTAACGTATCCAGCCTATTCAGCGTAACCCCAACTGGGGCCAACACGAAGATAATTAAAGAAAGCCATAACAATCTAGCTTCTACTGTCAACGATATCACTGCAGCGTTCGCTCTAACCAAGGAAGAGTTAGCTGACGTTCTTAAGGTACAAAGCAGAAAAACCCTTTATAACTGGATTAAAGGGGAGGTGACTCCAAGAAAGACAGCCATGCAACGAGTCTTTAACCTAATGACCCTCGTTAAAGCTTGGCAGCATGCTGGCCTTGAGTTAACTAAAGAGCAACTTCATCAGCCAGTCGTAAATAATCTAAGTATTTTTCAACTGCTCATTGAGGCGGAAATAGACAAAGACTTAGTACTATTTGCAGGGTCAAGACTGCAGCTTCAAGCTCAACCAACTCCTGCTCTAGCAGACCCATTCGCTTAAAATCTATGGAGCCCGTTCAATTTGATTGGAACTCAACTAGAATCATCAGGATGGAGACAGGGCTCTATAGTTACAAGAGATGCAGTCCCTAGTCTCCTCGAAGGTAGAGGCTATGATGATCTTGACGATATAGTGCTGATCATTGCTTCACAGTCATGTGATATTGCCAATAATAATTTAGCTTCTGACCCATACATAGAAGCCTCTATCGCCCGAATAGTTGAAAAAAGTAACGGAAATCTGGCCTATAATAAAAACCCTCGTTTCTTGCATATGCCAATTTTGGTCGAAACCGATGGTCAAGAAGTCTTTGATGAGGTGTCTGTAGAGTTAAAGGCCTATGAAAAAATCCAGATTCCTAAAGAACAGCTTCTCGAGCTACTTCCTGACTCACAACGAGCTATTGAAGCAAAGCAATTAGATAGCTATACATCTTGGCTTGCTGCCAGATACTCTAGACCCGCTCTACCGACAGAATTTAACAACCGAATAGCCGCAGCGGACCCGAAAGATAAGCGAAAGAAGAAGGCAAAGAGCGCCAATCAACACCTTTCTGGTATCTATGTAGAAATCCTACCTGATCGAGAAATCACCCCGGAAGAAAACTACCAGATCAACTTGCTGGGCTTAGTTCCAACAGATTTCACAGACAATATTCAAAGCGCAATAGATGCCTTGAATAGCTATTCTGACATCCTGATAAGTGCAGGAATGGATGTTACTCCTGCAGTTAGAAGAGAAGATGAAGTATCTATTGCCGTAATTAAAAGGTTTAAGAGGTTTTATTATGATGATCTCTCGATAAGGGAAGACGCCCCATTACCACCTGAAACAGAGGTAATCATATAAAAAAGCAGCCACTCGGCTGCTTTTTTATTCCTGTTTCATTTCAAATGAGAAATGACAAATTAAGCGTCGATATTCGTTGCATGTAGTGCGTTGCTTTCGATAAAGTCGCGGCGCGGTTCTACTTCATCACCCATCAGTGTAGTGAACAGCTGATCGGCCGTGATCGCGTCTTCAATCGTGACTTGCAACATACGGCGTGCTTCTGGGTCCATGGTGGTTTCCCACAGTTGTTCTGGGTTCATCTCACCCAGTCCCTTATAGCGCTGTACCGAGTTGCCGCGGCGGGAGAGATCCAGCAGCCATTCGATGCCATCTTTGAAACGGCTGATTTCTAGGCGGCGTTCGCCACGTTGCACATAAGCGCCTTCCTCTAACATGCCATCCAGCGTGTTTGCGAGGTTTGCAATCGCTGTGTACTCTTTCGATGCAAAGAAATCACCTTTAAATACATAGTGCGAATCAACACCATGGTGGATATACGTGATCTCTGGAATGTAAAGGCTATGCTCTTTGTCATAGGTGATACGGCCATCAAATTGCTCGCTAGCCAGTGCATTGTCTTGCAGTGCGTCAGTCAGTTGGTCTAGCCACTCGCTGACTTGCTCTTCACTATGCAAGGCTTCTTGGCTCAGGGTTGGCAGGTAGATCATCTGCGTTAACGCTTGAGCAGGGTACAGTTTGCTCAGGCGCTCGATAATACGATCAACTGTGCGGTACTGGTTAACTAGCGCTTCAAGTGCTTCACCTTTGACTGCAGGGGCACCTTCACTCACGTGGAAGCTCGCGCCATCTAGCGCGCCTTGCAGTAGGTAGTTTTCTAGCGCGTCATCATCTTTTAAGTACTGCTCTTGCTTACCTTTTTTGATTTTGTAGAGCGGCGGCTGGGCGATATACACATGGCCACGTTCAATCAGTTCTGGCATTTGACGGAAGAAGAAGGTTAGCAGCAGAGTACGGATGTGCGATCCATCCACGTCGGCATCGGTCATGATAATGATGCGATGGTAACGTAACTTGTCTGGATTGAACTCTTCACGGCCAATACCGCAGCCAAGTGCAGTAATCAGCGTGCCCACTTCTGCAGAGGTGAGCATTTTGTCAAAGCGCGCTTTTTCTACGTTAAGGATTTTACCTTTCAGCGGCAGAATGGCTTGGTTTTTGCGGTTACGGCCCTGCTTAGCCGACCCGCCTGCAGAGTCACCCTCCACGAGGTAGAGTTCTGAAAGCGCTGGGTCTTTCTCTTGGCAGTCTGCCAATTTCCCTGGCAGACCCGCAATATCGAGCGCACCTTTACGGCGTGTCATTTCCCGCGCTTTACGTGCCGCTTCACGGGCGCGCGCTGCATCGATCATCTTGTTCACAACCGCTTTTGATTCCTGCGGGTTTTCCTGCAGATAATCAACAAACTCTTGTGCAAACAGCTGCTCAACGGCGGTTTTTACCTCAGAAGAGACGAGTTTGTCTTTGGTCTGTGAAGAGAACTTAGGATCAGGTACTTTAACGGAGATAATCGCACACAAGCCTTCGCGGCAATCATCACCTGAGGTTGCGATCTTACCGCCTTTGTTAAGGCCTTCACTCTCAATATAGCTGTTCAACGAGCGCGTTAGCGCCGAACGGAAGCCAGATAGGTGCGTACCGCCATCACGTTGCGGAATGTTGTTGGTGAAACAGTGAATGCTCTCTTGGTAGGAGTCATTCCACTGTAGGGAAACCTCAACACCCACGCCATTTTCGTGCATCGCAGTGAAGTGGAAGATCTTATTCACTGACGATTTGTTCTGGTTGAGGAACTCAACAAACGCGCTCAAACCACCTGCGTATTCGAACACCTCTTGGCGACCACTGCGCTCATCAAGCAGCACAATGCGCACACCAGAGTTCAAGAATGATAACTCACGCAAGCGCTTAGCTAAGATGTCGAACTGGAACTCAACGTTGCTGAAAGTTTCTTCAGAGGCGCGGAAGCGCACTTCAGTGCCCGACTGATCCGTTTCACCCACCACTTTCAGTGGCGCTTGCGGCACACCGTGCACGTAGGTTTGCTCGTGTACTTGGCCGTTGCGGCGGATCGTCATTTTCAGCTCGCTAGAGAGGGCGTTTACAACCGATACACCCACACCGTGCAAACCACCAGAGACTTTATAGCTGTTGTCATCAAACTTACCACCGGCGTGTAGTACCGTCATGATAACCTCAGCAGCAGACACGCCTTCCTCTGGGTGAATATCCGTTGGGATACCTCGGCCGTTATCCGATACCGAAACGCTCTCATCAGGGTGGATCACGACCTTGATCTCGCTACAGTGGCCCGCGAGCGCTTCGTCGATGGAGTTATCGACAATCTCAAATACCATATGGTGCAAGCCGGTGCCGTCGTCCGTGTCACCGATATACATTCCAGGACGTTTGCGAACGGCATCGAGCCCTTTCAGGACTTTAATACTACTGGAATCGTAATTCTGCTCTTCGCCGCTCATGGGCTATCTCCTGACTCAGTGTGTCTGCACCAGCTCTCCAGCGTTGATCTTGAAATAGGCGACATCCGTTTCTGGGCGCCATACTGTGCGTAAGCTCGCAGGATCAACACAGGTGATGAAACATTGATTAGTTGTTTGTTCTAAGTATTCACAAAACAGGCGGCTATGCTGCTGATCAAGCTCTGACGGTAGATCGTCGATCAGATACACACATGGGCGACCACTCAAGCGGTGATACAACGTGCCCTGCGCCAGCTTTAATGCGCTGACCACCAGTTTCTTTTGGCCGCGGGATAAACGCTCAGCAGCGCTAATGCCATCGGCTTTTACTCGTAAATCTGCCCGTTGCGGCCCAGCACTGGTATAACCTTGCCGGATATCACGCTCCAGTTGCGCTCCCAATAGCTCATCGAGTGGCACCTTCTGATCCCAACCTGGGGAGAAGTTCAGACGTATCTCTGCGCCACTGAACAGGTGCGCCAAAATGGCTTCAAAGTCGGGAATAAGCTGCTCTATATAGGCAAAACGCAGCTCCGTAATACGCTGTGCATACTGGATAAATTCGCGATCCCAAACTTGCCGCACGGCAGGGTCGATTTTACCACATTTCAGTAGGGAATTTCTCTGCTGAAGTACACGTTTAAAGCCTCTCCACACCTGAATAAACGCAGGATCGAAGTAAAACGCACCCCAGTCGATAAACTGGCGCCGATTGGCTGGGCTACCCTCTAGTAGATCGAAGGTGTCGGTATTAATCACCTGCAGCGGCAATAAGCCAGCCAGCTCGGCCAGATCAATCGTATTCGCATCATAGCGGATGCGCACGTCACCGCTGGTTTGGCGCTCCACACCCAGTGGTTTAGCTGCATGTGCGCCCTGCGCTAGCTGCGCAAAAACCAGTGCTTGGGGGGTATCTTGCGTCACGAGATATTTAAACTGGCTGGTACGAAAGGAGCGCGTCAGGCCCAAAAAGTGGATCGCTTCCAACAATGAGGTTTTACCACTGCCATTTTCACCATAGATAACGTTTATCCGCGATGAGGGTGTCAGTTCGGCCTGTTGAATATTGCGTATGTGGGAGATCGAGAGGGAGCTAATAGGCATATAAAAAAGAGCAGGGGAGCCGTGCTCCCCTGACACCGTTTCGGGCGCGCTTACATACGCATCGGCATAACAACGAACAGACTTCCGTCCTCGTCGTAGCCCTCTACTAGGGCACTGCTGTTGGAGTCAGACAGGGTGAAGCGCACCACATCTGAGTTCAGAATGGATAACACATCCAGCAGGTAGTTCACGTTGAAGCCGATCTCTAGCGTATCGCCTTGATAATCGATCGCAACCGTTTCTTCCGCTTCTTCCTGCTCTGGGTTGTTCGCCATCACCTGTAAAGCGCCGCTCGTCAGCGATAGACGCACACCGCGATATTTTTCGTTAGAGAGAATCGCGATACGGCTAAAGACTTTACGCAGTTCTTGGCGATCACCCAGTACCGCTTTATCGCCATTACGCGGGATCACACGCTGATAATCAGGGAATTTGCCGTCAACCAGCTTCGACGTGAAGATAAAATCGCCCACGTGAGCACGGATATGGTTGGCACCGATCACCAGCTTCAATGGCTCATCGCCTTGCTGTAACAGGCGCGCTAGCTCAAGAATACCTTTGCGCGGCACGATAATCTGGTGTTGCGACGTCTGATCTGTCTCAACAGGGGCAACACTGGTTGCCAACCGGTGGCCATCTGTTGCAACGGTACGCAACGAGCCGTCTGCGATCTCTAGCAGCATGCCGTTAAGGTAATAGCGCACATCCTGCTGAGCCATGGAGAAGCCAGTTTGCTCGATAAGATGGCGCAGCTGACCTTGCGACAGCGTTAGATCCAAGGTTTGTGGGCTGTCTTCAACGTTCGGGAACTCAGTTGCCGGTAACGTGGATAACGTAAAGCGGCTACGGCCAGCTTTAATGACCATCTTTTGGCCATCGAGCGTGAATTCGATCTGTGCATCATCCGATAGAGATTTACAGATATCCATCAACTTACGCGCCGGTACCGTAATGGAGCCAGCATCAGCAGGCTGGTCCAACGTGACGCGGCCCACTAGCTCCACCTCTAAGTCGGTACCCGTTAGCGACAGCTGATCGCCCTCGGCCACCAGCAAAATGTTAGATAGCACAGGTAATGTCTGACGGCGCTCAACGACACCTGCAACCAACTGCAGTGGCTTGATTAGTGCTTCACGTGAAATTACGAATCTCATGGTTATCTACCTTAGTTAGATCCGACACTACGCCGTCAAATGACGCAGCAGGTTCTGGTAATCCTCTCTTATATCTACATCGGTTTCGCGCAACTCTTTGATTTTGCGGCACGCATGTAGAACCGTCGTGTGATCTCGGCCACCAAAGGCGTTGCCGATCTCCGGCAAGCTATGGTTGGTGAGTTCTTTTGCAATGCTCATCGCAACCTGACGTGGCCGCGCGACAGAACGACTTCTGCGTTTCGATAATAGATCGGAGACTTTAATTTTATAATACTCGGCGACCACACGCTGAATATTGTCAATACTAACTTGTTTGTCCTGTAATGCTAGCAGGTCTTTCAGCGACTCTTTAATGAACGGCGTGGTGATCGCATTGCCCGTGAAATGAGCGTTGGCAATCACGCGTTTTAACGCGCCCTCAAGCTCGCGAACATTCGAACGAATCTTTTGTGCAAGGAAGAACGCTGCATCATCTGGCAGGCTGATTTTTGCCTCTTGCGCCTTCTTCATAACAATCGCGACACGGGTTTCAAGCTCAGGTGGCTCGATCGCAACCGTCAAACCCCAACCGAAACGGGATTTTAGGCGCTCTTCAACACCATTAATCTCTTTAGGATAGCGATCACTCGTTAAGATCATCTGCTGGCCACCCTCTAACAATGCGTTAAAGGTGTGGAAGAACTCCTCTTGAGAGCGTTCTTTGCCAGCGAAGAACTGAATATCGTCAATGAGGAGCGCATCGACCGAACGGTAGTAACGCTTGAAATCATTGATGGCATTCAGCTGCAAAGCCTTAACCATATCGGCAACAAAGCGCTCTGAATGCAAATACACGATCCGAGCGTTTGGATTTTGACGCAGCATCTCCATACCAACAGCGTGCATCAAGTGGGTTTTACCAAGACCCACACCACCATATATAAAGAGTGGGTTGTAAGCACCGCCGGGGTTGTCCGCTACTTGCTGAGCTGCCGCTAATGCCAGCTGGTTCGACTTACCCTGGACAAAAGACTGGAACGTAAACGCTTGGTTTAGGTTCGATTGATGGCGTACGCCGCCCTCAACATCAACGTGGCGTTCTGGCTCAGCCGCTGGGCCTACATCTAGCTCCAGTTGTGGAGGTGGCGTGTAGAGCGACATCTCTGATGCAGGTTCTGGAGCTGCCATCGCAGGCACAGGTTGAACCACTTCCGGCTCCGGTCGATAGACGGGCTGCTGCACAGGTGCGGCAACCGGTGTTGGCTGCGGAGGCGGCTCGTAAGCTGGCGGAGCAGGGGGCGGCGGTGGAGCAACAGGGCGCGGCGGAGCAGGAGGCATACGTCGGCTCATCATGTGCGGCGATACCGCACTGGCCTCTACCCGCACATCGGCGCTGATATCACCCGATACATCACACACCACTTGGCGAATACGGGATAGAAACTTGTCGTTGACCCAATCGCGTACAAAACGATTAGGCGCAACCAACACAAGTACGGAGCCGCTGCCCTCTTCAACGCGCAGTGGCCGAATCCACATATTGTATTGTTGGGCTGGGAACTCGCTCTGCAAGCTAGGCAAGCAGCGTTCCCATAATTCAACCAACATAGTTGCTCCGAAACATAAGCAGTAAGATGACAGACGCTTGTAATAAAGGGCTGTGTAATGCCCGACTAACATCTGTTTCTAATTAATAATCCTGCCATTTTACATTGACTTAAAGCACTTATCCACATCCAGTGCATAAATAAGCACTAAATTGGATAAAAAGATTAGATACACGCCATTTCACGACAAATCGATACTTAAATGCATCGTTTTTTGGGATAACAACAGACTATCTAAAGACTTAATAACAACTCAAATATTTGTTTATAAAGAAAATATTTGAGTTAATAACACAAAAATAAAACTCTGTTTTTAATGCCGTTATCGTAAAATATCTGTCCTAATTTCAAAAAAGGGTTTGATAATCGATCAATATTTAACTAGAATTCCGCGTCTTTAATTTTGCTCTTATGTCGGCCCCGCCCGCAATTACGAGCACCAACGAGCGTTAGACAGGACTGACTGATGAAAAGAACATTTCAACCAAGCGTTTTGAAACGTGCACGTACTCACGGTTTCCGTGCTCGCATGGCTACTAAAAGCGGCCGCGCAGTAATCAACCGTCGTCGTGCTAAAGGCCGCAAGCGTCTGTCTGCCTAATATAGGTAGCAGCCGAGGTCTGGTTACTTTTGAATGACCGAGTTCGGATTTCCCCGGCAGCTACGTCTTTTAACGGCCGGGGACTTCAAGTCCGTCTTTGACGACGTCACCCTGAAAGTACCAGACCAGCGGATCCTTATTCTTGCCCGCCCAAATGGACTCGACCATCCTCGGTTAGGGTTCGTCATCTCGAAAAAAAATGTTCGCAGAGCAGTGAAACGAAATCACGTTCGGCGTATCATTCGCGAGTCTTTTCGCCTCAACCAGCAGCAACTTCCACCCGTCGATATGGTGATATTGGCACGTTCCGGTTTGGGAGACCTCAGCGCGGATGAACTTCATCACCTGACCAAAAAATGCTGGGCGCGGTTGAATAAAAAAGCCAAAAAACCAACGAACAAGCAAAGTTAACGGTCCCTTATCTTATGGATGTACAGCGAGTCATATTGGTTGCAGCTTTAGCTCTCATCTCCTATATGCTGGTGTTGCAGTGGAATGAAGACTATGGCCAGCCAGCCCAGGCACAAGCTCCGGTAGCCTCTGTTTCTCAATACGGTAGTACACCTGTTGCAGGCGATTTACCGACTGAAGAGAGTAAAGCGGCGGGAGATATTCCATCCACCGGCACTTCAGAAACTCAGGCACAGGCACAATTGATCTCTGCCAAAACTGACGTGCTAGATGTCCTGATCGATAGCAAAGGCGGCGACATTATTCAGGTAGCCTTGCCAAAACATGCGGCGAGCGTCGGTAGTGAGCTTTCCTTTGTGATGCTCGAGCAAACCGGCAACCGTACGTATGTGTCACAGAGTGGCTTGATCGGTAAAGATGGCCCAGACGCAAGCAAAGATGGCCGCCCAACTTATCGCGTCAGCCAAACGGCGTTTGAGATGGACGAGAGCGGCAAGCTAGATGTCGATCTAACCTTTACTGATGGCCAAGGCGTGAACTACATCAAACGCTTCACGTTTACACAGGGCTCATACCTCATCAACGTCTCTTACATCGTTGATAACCAATCCCAAGAAACATTCCAAGCCAGCCTGTTCGGTCAGATCAAGCGTGACCGCAGTGAAGATCCAAATGCATCAACAGACATGGGAATGCAGTCATACTTGGGGCCAGTGTTCTCGACAGCCGAGAACAACTATAACAAGTACGACTTTGACGATATCGATGATGCAAACTTTAAACAAACCTCAGCAGATGGTTGGGTTGCGATGGTACAGCACTACTTTACAAGTGCATGGATTCCATCACCGGGTGCAGATTACACCTACAGCTCACGCAAGCTAAACGGCAACTATATTGTTGGTTTTGTGTCACCTGTTCTGGAAGTGGCACCTGGCCAAGAAAAAACCGTTTCTGCTAATTTCTACGTTGGTCCTAAAGACCTTGACCAGATGGAAGCAGCAGCACCTAACCTTGAGCTAACGCTAGATTATGGCTGGCTCTGGTGGGTTGCATCACCTCTGCACTGGTTGCTAGACAAAATCCATAACTTAGTAGGTAACTGGGGCTTGGCAATCATTGGTATCACGATTGTTGTTAAAGCTGCGCTCTTTAACCTGAATGCTAGGGCATTCAAGTCAATGGCGAAGATGCGTAAATTCGGCCCAGAGATGCAGCGTCTCAAAGAGCTCTATGGTGATGATCGCCAGAAGATGTCTCAAGAGATGATGTCCCTCTACCAGAAAGAGAAGATCAATCCACTGGGTGGCTGTTTACCTATTCTTGCTCAGATGCCGATCTTCATCGCGCTATACTGGGTGCTGATGGAGTCTGTGGAGCTGCGCCACGCAGATTTCCTATATCTGACAGACCTGTCCGTCAAAGACCCTTACTTTATCCTGCCAATTTTGATGGGCGCGACGATGTTCATTCAGCAGTTGTTGAACCCAACACCGCCGGACCCAATGCAGGCAAAAGTGATGAAAATGCTACCGATTCTCTTCACTTTCTTCTTCCTGTGGTTCCCAGCAGGTCTGACACTGTACTGGGTGGTTAACAACATCTTGTCGATCGCACAGCAGTACGTTATCAACAAACAGATTGAAGCAGGCGATAGCGCATCTTAAGATAGCGTCATCCCTCAAAAAGGCTCCTACGGGAGCCTTTTTTGTTACTAAACTCAGGAGTTTGCTATGTCTTTTGCCAACCAAGACACCATCGCTGCACAAGCAACAGCGCCAGGACGCGGAGGTGTGGGTATCGTGCGCGTCTCGGGCCCGAAAGCGCAGGCGATTGCCCAAGAGGTGCTTGGCATGCTTCCCGCGCCGCGTCACGCGCACTATGGAGTCTTCCTCGATGCGAATGGCGCTGAGTTAGACGAGGGCATCGCACTGTTTTTCCCCGGCCCCAATTCGTTTACCGGTGAAGACGTATTAGAGCTACAAGGCCACGGCGGCCCCATCGTGATCGACTTCCTACTGCAACGTGTGCAAGCATTGGGCGCTCGGTTAGCCCGCCCGGGCGAGTTCTCAGAACGGGCTTTCCTCAACGATAAGATGGACTTAACTCAAGCCGAAGCGATTGCTGACCTGATCGACAGCGCCTCACAACAGGCTGCACGCTGTGCGCTGCGCTCGCTACAAGGGGAGTTTTCCAAGCGCGTTGATGTGCTGCTTGAGTCGCTGATCCAGTTGCGCATCTATGTGGAAGCGGCGATCGACTTTCCCGAGGAGGAGATCGACTTCTTGGCCGATGGCAAAGTGCTCAGCGACTTACAAGCGATTATGGCAAACCTTAATGCCGTTCAGCAGGAAGCACGGCAGGGCTCTCTGATTCGCGAAGGGATGAGCGTCGTCATCGCTGGGCGCCCAAATGCAGGCAAATCGAGCCTGCTGAACGCACTGGCAGGGCGCGAAACAGCGATTGTAACGGATATCGAAGGGACCACGCGCGATGTCCTGCGCGAGCATATCCATATCGATGGGATGCCCCTCCATATCATCGATACAGCAGGCTTACGTGATGCTCCTGATGAAGTGGAGCGGATCGGCATTCAACGTGCATGGGAGGAGATCCACAAGGCGGACCGCGTATTACTCATGGTTGATAGTACGAAAACCGCAGCAGACGATCCGCACCAGATCTGGCCAGAGTTCGTTGACCAGCTTCAGGACGACAGCAAAATTACCGTTATCCGCAACAAAGCCGACCTTAGTAATGAGGTCATTGGCATGACGAGCGCAGGAGAGATCCCTGTTTTACATCTCTCGGCAAAGGCTGATCAGGGCATTGAACAACTGCGCGAGCACTTAAAAACATGCATGGGTTATCAAGCAACAACAGAGGGTGGATTCCTTGCGCGCCGCCGCCACTTAGAGGCACTACAAACGGCACAGGAGTCTTTGCAAACAGGTCTTGATCAGTTGCAGCTTCACGGGGCTGGCGAGCTACTGGCAGAGGATTTACGCCAAGCTCAGCACGCGTTAGGAGAGATTACCGGACAGTTCAGTAGCGATGACCTGTTAGGCCGCATATTCTCAAGCTTCTGTATCGGTAAATAAGTGAGTTGAGCCACGATTTATCAAAAAATCTGTATTAAAGTAGTTTTTCTATATTGAGGGTAAAAAGATAGTAAGCACTTACTTTTTAGTATTTATCAGCGCGACTAAACAAGTTTTTTGAATAAATAGATAGCCACAAAAAAGCCCAGCATAGCTGGGCTTTTTTTTAAGGTTAAACAGAGCAGATTACTTTGGAATCTCGCTGCTAACACCTTCGATAAACCAGTTCATACCAGCCATTTCACCGTGCTCTAGGATCTCACCTTCAGCAACTTTTAGCTCACCCTTTTGGTTTTTAATCGGGCCAGCGAATGGGTGTAGCTTGCCTGCACTAATCGCATCGATCAGGCTCTGAGCTTCTTCAGCCACGTCTGCCGGAACGTTGGTAAACTCAGGAATAACGATCTCACCTTCTGCCATGCCACCCCAGTGGTCTTCAGACTTCCACGTACCATCCATTACCTGCTGAACGCGGTTGATGTAGAACGGAGCCCATTCGTTAACCACAGACATCACATGCGCTTTTGGACCAAAGTGCTGCATATCTGATGCTTGGCCAACCGCGTAAACGCCGCGACGGTTAGCTGCCTGCATCGCCGCTGGGCTATCCGTGTGCTGCAGAATCACGTCAACACCTTGGTCGATCATCGCATTTGCCGCATCCGCTTCTTTACCTGGATCGAACCAGCTGTTTACCCAGATGATCTTCAGCTCAGCCTCTGGGTTGTACTTGTTCAAAGCCATTTGAACGGCGTTGATATCACGAATAACCTCTGGAATCGGGAACGATGCGATATAACCAATCTTGTTCGACTTGGTAACTTTCGCCGCCACAAAGCCTGCAACATAACGGCCTTCGTAGGTATTAGAGATATAAGTACCTACGTTTTTCGCTTGCTTGTATCCTGTTGCGTGCTCAAATGTTACACGAGGGAACTGCTTCGCAACTTTCAACGTCGGGTTCATAAAACCAAATGACGTCGTAAAGATCAGTTTGTGACCAGTCTTTGCTAGGTTACGAATCACGCGCTCAGCGTCAGCGCCTTCTGGCACGTTTTCAACGTAAGTGGTTTTCACTTTGTCACCAAAGTGCTTTTCAACCGCTAAACGGCCTTGGTCGTGCTGGTAGCTCCAGCCATGGTCACCGATTGGGCCAACATAAACAAAGCCGACTTTCATTTGATCAGCAGCTTGTACGCTAAGGGTGGCAGCTAAGCCTAAACCTGCAACAAGACCGGTTAGGAGCTTCTTCAACGCTGGTTTTTTCATTTACGCGTTCCTCGTTAAAACTTCACATTCAATTGGAGTAGTTAGGTTTCAACCCGAATGACGGTCTGCCAATGGGGTCGAGAAGGTATATTCCATATCCCAAGGGAAGCGAATCCAAGTATCTTGGCTGACTTCCATCACATAGGTGTCCACAAGCGGACGGCCCGCAGGCTTGGCGTAAAGCGTCACAAAGTGCGCCTTGGGCAGCATCTCACGGACGAATTTAGCTGTTTTACCCGTATCGACGAGATCATCCACCAGCAAATAGCCTTCACCGTCGCCTTCAACAGACTTGAGTACATTAAGTTCGCCTTGTTGCATCGCTTCGCCTTGATTTTCGGCCGTGCCATAGCTGGTGACGCAAATAGTGTCGATTAAGCGGATATCCAACTCACGCGCTAAGATCGCTGCCGGTACCAAACCACCACGTGTAATTGCGATGATGCCTTTCCAGGGGCCAAGCTCCAGTAGACGCCACGATAGCGCACGTGAGTTTCGGTGTAATTCATCCCATGAAACCGGGAAATCTTTGCTGTAGGGCAGCTGAGCCATTGAGTCTTCCTCTTAAAGCGAAATAGAGCGCCCCAATCTCTACCTTGGGGCGATGTTAATCGCGAATTATAACCTAAAGGTCAGGTTTTATTGCCGTTACCTATCAAACCTTGATAGCGAGCAAACGCTTGTGCATTAGCTACTCGCATGGAATGGCTTACCAAGCGACGCTGGTGTGTACAACTTACTGCGCCCGCTGTTGCGAGACAGCATAACCAAAACCAGAATTGTCGCGATGTATGGCAGCATGGCCAGCAGGTTTGGTGATACCGCAAAGCCCAAACCTTGTGCCACAAGATGGAGAATGCTCGCCAAACCAAACAGATAGGCTCCCAACAGCACCCGCTCAGCACGCCAAGTTGCAAAGACCACCAGCGCTAACGCGATCCAACCACGTCCTGCCGTCATGTTTTCTGCCCACAAAGGTGTATAGGCCAGCGATAGATATCCACCCGCTAAACCTGCCATAGCGCCACCAAACGCAACAGCAAGATAGCGCGTGCGCATCACCGGTAAACCGATCGCATTCGCGGCGTGTGGGTTCTCGCCCACGGCTTTAACAACTAATCCCGTGCGGCTAGAGCGGAAGAACCAGTAAACGGCAGCAAATAAGCCAAAAGAGAAGTAGACGATCAGGTCCTGTGCAAACAGCATCTTGCCGATAATGGGAATATCGCTCAGTACAGGAATAGCGATCACACCTAAACCGTCGATCGGCTTGCCAACATAGTCAGAACCGATAAACGCAGATAAACCCGTACCAAAAATTGTCAAGGCAAGCCCGGTAGCCACTTGGTTGGCGCTCAGACCCAGAGCAATTACAGCAAATAACTGGGACATCAAAACACCGGCCAACATCGCACAAATAAAGCCTAACCAAACGTTGCCAGAGAGCAGGGTAGCGATAAAGCCAATGACCGCTCCCATCAGCATCATCCCTTCCTGACCAAGGTTTAACACGCCGCTTTTTTCGCAGACCATTTCGCCCAATGCCACAATCAGCAGCGGTGTTCCAGTACGGATCATCGCATAGAGCACGTTGGTAATTAGATCGATATCCATTAGTTTACTTGCTCCGCTGTCGTCTTTTGCGAGGATAACCAAGGTAGGGTGACACGGAAGTTGATCAATACATCACATGCCAATAGATAGAAGAGCAGTAAACCTTGGAACAAACCGGTGATGGCCACCGGCATATTCAGCTCGATCTGAGCCATCTCACCACCCATGTAGATCAAAGCCATCAGCAAGCTCGCCAACAAAATGCCCACCGGGTGCAAACGGCCAAGGAACGCAACGATAATCGCTGCATAGCCATAGCCCGGTGAAATTTGCGGTACTAACTGACCAAGTGGGCCTGTCACTTCGCCGGCACCCGCAAGGCCTGCTAAACCGCCGCTAATCAGCATGGTTACCCACACCAAACGCTTACTTTTAAAGCCCGCCAAACGCGCGGCGCTGTGATCCAGACCAAGTACTTTAATCTGGAAGCCCATAAAGCTGCGGCTGAGCAATACCCATATTGCAGCAACAGCGAATAGAGCAAATAAAATACCTGCATGGACCCGTGTATCCTCAATTAAGACAGGCATCAGCGATGCATCGCCAAACATGGCAGATTCAGGGAAGTTGAAACCGTTGGGATCTTTTAAAGGGCCGTGCACCGAGAACACTAATAGGTTCAAGGCGATATAGTTGAGCATGATAGTCGTGAGGATCTCGTTGGCATTGAAGTGTGTTTTTAGCCATGCCGCGAGCAAAGCCCACAACGCACCACCAATAACACCTGCCAGAAGAATCGCTGGCAGTACCCAGATACCCTCCGCTTCGATCACATTCACAGCAACGCTACTGGCCAGTAGTCCACCAATCAATAACTGCCCCTCAGCACCGATATTCCAAACTTGTGCTTTAAAGACCACGGCAAGCCCAATCGCACATAACAGAATCGGTGCTGCCTTTACGCACCATTCAGCCAGGCCATAGGTGTCTGAAATAGGTGTGTAGAGCATGGTTTTCAGGGCGTGTATCGGGTCGAGTCCTTGCAGGAAAAAGAAGATACCGCTAGTGATCAATGTGAGTACACCCGCCAGTACTGGCGATAGATATGCCATCTTACGCGAGTGCTGACCACGGGGTTCGAGCTTAACAAGCATAATATATCCTTACGATGTAGAGTTCGCATGAGTGGCGGTATCAAACACACCAGTCATCCACTGGCCGACCTCCTCTAAAGAGGTTTCCGGCGTCGGTTTCAGTGGCGATAGTTCACCATCGCAGATGGCGCACAAGCGATCAGAGATTAGAAATAGTTCATCGATATCTTCAGATACCACCAGAATCGCTGCACCTTGGTTACGCAGCTCAATGAGCGCCTGATGGATCGCTGTTGCCGCGCCGATATCCACACCCCAAGTGGGGTGAGCAGCAATCAGCAGCTGCGGTTTTTGCATGATCTCACGACCAATGATGAACTTTTGAAGATTACCACCAGAAAGGCTCTTTGCATGGGTCTCACTGCCCGGCGTTTTGACCTTAAACTGGTTGATGATCTTCTGTGCAAAGCTCTCAGTGCCTTGGTGGTCGATCATGCCACGTTTACTCACGAGCCCTGTTAAAAAGCCGGTTAACAGCGCGTTTTCCTTCAAGCTCATATCCGGCACAGCACCACGACCCAAGCGCTCTTCAGGTACAAACGCCAAGCCTTTGCGACGGCGCTTTTCTGGGCAAAGGTGCCCGACAGGGCCACAAGGAAAGTGAATCGCATCATGGTTTTCAACGGTATCCTCACCACTGAGAGCAGCGAGTAGCTCCTCTTGGCCATTTCCCGCAACACCGGCGATACCCACAATTTCGCCCGCATGAACATCCAGATCAATGCCTTTAAGGTCCACGCCAAATGGATCTTCGCTAATACGCGTTAAGCCGCGAACTTGCAAGAACACATCACTACCCAGCACCTTCTCATAGTCCATCGTGATCGGTGTCTCGTCACCCACCATCATTCTCGCCATGCTAGCCGGGCTCTCTTGCGCAGGGATGCAGTCACCCGATAGGCGGCCGCCTCGGAGAATCGTGGCGTGATGGCAAAGCGCTTTGACTTCATTGAGTTTATGGCTGATAAACAAGATGCTGCAGCCCTCTTCAGCAAGGCGGCGCAGGGTAATAAAGAGCGTATCAACCTCTTGAGGAGTCAGCACCGAGGTAGGCTCGTCGAGAATCAGTAGCTTAATATCCTGAACCAAGCAGCGCACAATCTCGACGCGTTGGCGCTCACCGACAGATAAGGAGTGCACGTGGCGATCTGGATTCAAGGCCATACCATAACGCTCAGAAACGGTACGTATCTTATCAGCCAAAGCCTTCAGATCCCCAGCTTCATCACCTAATGCCAATGCGATATTTTCTGTGATGGTCAGCGTTTCAAAAAGGGAGAAGTGCTGAAACACCATCCCAACACCGAGTCGTCTTGCGTGGGCCGGATCTTTAATTTGTACCCGCTCACCTTCCCAGTAAACTTCGCCGCTATCTGGCTTTACGACACCATAGATGATTTTCATTAGGGTGCTTTTACCGGCACCGTTCTCACCGAGTAGCGCGTGAATCTCACCACCGGCGATCTCTAGATCAACCGCATCGTTAGCGAGACAGCCAGGATACTGCTTGGTGATACTTTTCATTACCAGCCTAGGTGGTTGGTTTGGCATATCACCTGCCAAAGAAGTCGTCATTATCGTCCTCGTTCTGACCCTTTCAGTCATGGCTCTCAACAAACCTGACTCAAGAGTCAAAAAAAATATTCTCTTTTCTGAAAAACGATGGCAGAATCTAAAGAACCTGACTAAAAAGACAGGTTCACAGTAGCAACAAACTCCCTCTCCATAGGCTTTCGTTAAAAAGCTGGAAAATCCCTAGTAAACAAATAGATACGAAAGCTACAGTGGAAAATCTCGGAAAGAATACCGAGCTCTTTTAGCGTTCTGCTCGCGAAAAAACGCCAATTTTAACACGTATTCCTTATGTGGGCCTATCACTTTTCTGGCCTTGCCTCAGCACACTGTTTTACCTCAACTTCAACTGCTACACACCCAATACACAGTCTTTAAGCACGATACCCCCAACAAGCTGTGGATAACATTTCAAAAACTGACATAAAAATGATCATTTAAAGTTAAACACAAGCCACACAGGAATATAAAGCCTCAATAACAAGTCTGTGGGCATTTTGTTGGAAACAACGAAGTAAGAGATAACTCATTGTTTATATAGGAAAAATAACAGGGATTATTAAAAATCTTTTTGTGGATAACAGAATGTAAATAGATATACCCGCTTCTCACACACTTATGCACAAAGCAATCAACATAATTAAGTTACTCCGAATACCCGTGAAGAAACCTGTTTAAAAAACGGTGCATATTTTAGTGGGTAACCAAGGCTGTGAAAAAAGCACATTTTTACTCACAAGCTACCAAAAGGGTGTGCTCACCTCTGAGACAACTACTCAACACGGTTAGATAGTAAATATCTTGTTGTTATATAATGATTTTTATCACTTGGTAACATAAATTCGGCACTTAATAACAATCAACATAATAATCTTCTAAATATATATATTCTCTTTTCTTTATTTATATACAGGTGGATAAAGAAATTTGGTTAGACAGGTAGAGCTGATCAATTTTTATACATTTCTTCCCGTTGAATAGAGTTGTATAATGCGGCTCTTTTCTTTCACCGGTCAGCCGTATCGGTAGGTACATGTTTCATTGGGGTATAGGTTAAGTGGATTATCCAGATCGTTTTGATGTCATTGTGATCGGCGGTGGACACGCTGGAACAGAAGCAGCACTGGCTGCAGCGCGTATGGGAGCGTCAACACTGCTGCTGAGCCATAATATTGAGACATTAGGACAGATGTCCTGTAATCCAGCGATAGGTGGTATCGGTAAGAGCCATTTGGTTAAGGAGATCGATGCGCTTGATGGCGCAATGGCAAAAGCTACCGATAAGGCAGGTATCCAATTTCGGACACTCAACTCCCGAAAAGGCCCTGCTGTTCGTGCTACACGTGCTCAAGCTGACCGGGTGTTATATAAAGCAGCGATCCGTGAGACCTTAGAAAACCAACCCAACCTTCAGCTATTCCAACAAGGCGCTGATGACCTGATCGTTGAACAGGATCAAGTTAAGGGTGTTGTCACCCAAACGGGTATTCGCTTTTACGCTGAATCCGTTGTGTTAACTGCAGGGACATTCTTGGGCGGTAAGATCCACATTGGCATGGATAACTACCAAGGTGGTCGAGCAGGCGATCCTCCATCACTGGCCTTAGCTGAGAGGCTACGTGCATTGCCCCTGCGGGTAGATCGCCTAAAAACAGGTACCCCCCCCAGAATTGACGCACGTAGCGTTGATTTCTCACTGATGCAGGAGCAACCTGGCGATACGCCAACGCCTGTGATGTCTTTCATGGGATCAACGGCAGATCATCCGCGTCAGATCAGTTGTTATATCACCCACACCAATGAGCGTACTCACGAAATATTGCGTAGTGGCCTTGATCGATCGCCTTTATACACAGGGGTAATCGATGGCGTAGGCCCACGCTACTGCCCGTCGGTTGAGGATAAAATTATGCGCTTCGCGGACAAAGACCAGCATCAGGTTTTTGTCGAGCCAGAAGGGTTAACAACACATGAGCTATATCCAAATGGCATCTCAACCAGCTTGCCGTTTGATATTCAGCTAGCGGCAGTACGCTCAATTCGTGGTTTTGAGAACGCACATATCCTGCGTCCAGGCTATGCCATCGAATACGATTACTTCAATCCGCAGGATCTTAAGCACACCTTGGAAACCAAAGTGATCGATGGCCTCTACTTTGCAGGTCAGATCAACGGTACCACCGGTTATGAAGAGGCGGGAGCACAAGGGCTGCTTGCTGGTGCGAATGCGGCAGCGCGAGCACTTGATAAAGAGCAGTGGTACCCACGCCGTGATGAAGCCTATATCGGGGTGCTGGTCGATGACTTAATCACCCTTGGCACCTCCGAGCCGTATCGTATGTTCACAAGCCGCGCTGAATATCGTTTGATTTTGCGTGAAGATAATGCAGATTTACGTTTGACGGAGAAAGGCCGCGAGTTAGGTCTTGTCGGTGATGAGCGTTGGGCTGCATTTTGCCGCAAAAAAGAGGCGATTGAGCTTGAACAGCAACGCTTAAAGAGCACATGGGTTCAGCCGGGCACACAAGCTGCAGAGGTCCTTAACACTAAACTATCGTCACCGCTGACGCGCGAGTACAACTTAGCCGATCTGATCAAACGACCTGAGCTAACCTACAGCGATGTCGCAGCCTTAAAAGGCGAAGCGGTTGAGGATCCGCGTGTCGCAGAACAGGTTGAGATCCAGTTTAAGTACGCGGGCTATATCGATCGCCAAATTGACGATATAGAGCGTATGCGCCAACAAGAAAACACCCCTCTGCCTGATGACTTTGATTATGAGCTTGTGGGCGGCTTATCCAATGAATTGAAAACTAAACTAATTGCCCAAAAGCCGGTCAGTATCGCGCAAGCTTCGCGAATCCAAGGGATAACACCTGCGGCGATCTCGCTACTCTTGGTTCATATCAAAAAACAACAGATGCTAAAAAAGCAGAGTAAGGCAGCCAATTAATGGATTTGATGTCGCTTCGGGCGCTACTAGAGCAGCAAGCAACCGCGCTCTCATTAAACTTAACGGATCAGCAAATTGATCAGCTGATCAACTACCTTGAGCTGCTTATCAAGTGGAATAAAGCATACAACTTGACCGCTGTGCGGGACCCTTCTGAGATGGTGTCGCGCCACTTGGTGGATAGCTTAAGCGTTGTGCCTTTTGTTAGAGGCCCCCGCATCATCGATGTGGGCAGTGGTCCGGGACTGCCAGGTATCCCGCTGGCGATCTGTCTACCCAATGTTCGCGTGGTGACGCTTGACTCCAACGGTAAAAAGACGCGTTTTCAAAATCACGTCAAGGTAACGCTGGGGTTGGATAATCTCGCAATTATCAACGGACGAGCAGAGGAGTGCGACGAACCCGCGTTCCCAGAGGTGATCTCTCGCGCTTTCGCATCACTGGAAGATATGATCACTTGGACACAACAACTGTGTGCGGATGATGGGGTATTTTTAGCCATGAAGGGGCAGTACCCAGATGAAGAATTAGCAGCACTACCCGCCGGCTTCGAGCTTAAAGAGAGCCATCCATTGCTCGTACCCGGTACCGATGGAACGCGCCACCTATTGGTGTTAGGAAGGGAATAACCATGGCCAAAATTCTGACCATCACTAACCAAAAGGGTGGAGTGGGCAAGACGACAACCTGCGTTAATTTAGCAGCATCACTTGCTGCAACTAAAAAGCGTGTACTACTGATCGATCTTGACCCGCAAGGTAACGCTACGATGGGCAGCGGGGTTGATAAGCACGAGCTTGAGACCTCCGCGTATGAATTGCTGACCGGACAAGCTGATGCTCAAGAGTGCATTATTAAAGGCTTGCCAGTTCACTATGATGTGATCGGTGCCAATGGAGATTTAACGGCGGCCGAGGTAGAACTACTGCAACTACCTCGACGCGAGTTCCGTTTGAAAATGGCGCTGCAAAACATCGCCGATCAGTACGACTTCATTTTGTTAGACAACCCGCCATCGCTGAACCTGCTGACAGTGAATGCATTAGCTGCTTCGGCTGGTGTTATTATCCCTATGCAGTGTGAGTACTATGCATTGGAAGGGATTAGTGCGTTGATTGGTACGGTTGAGAAGATCAATAAACGCCTCAACCCCGAGCTTAAAATCGAAGGGATTCTGCGTACTATGTTTGACCCGCGCATGAGTCTCACCAAAGACGTCTCAAGCCATCTAGTAGACTACTTTGGCGATAAAGTTTACCGTACGGTCATACCGCGCAACGTACGTCTAGCAGAAGCGCCATCTCACGGCCTTCCTGCTCTTCTCTATGATAAAAACTCACGTGGCTCGCTCGCTTACCTTGCGCTTGCGGGTGAACTATCGCGCAAAACGGAAATGGATCAGCGAACTGCTGAACTGGCTGACTAGCAGGATATAACATGGCCAAAAAACGAGGACTTGGGCGCGGTCTTGATGCGCTACTTGGCGGAGTGAATAACCCTACCACGGACGCAGCTGAACCTGCATCAGAGGGCCTAGAGCAAGCGTTAGCCGACGCTTACCCTGAATTATCTGTCCATAAAGTCCAGCGGGGTCGTTATCAGCCGCGCCGAGATATAGAGCCTGAAGCGTTGGAAGAGTTAGCGGAGTCTATTCGCGCTCATGGTGTCATGCAGCCGATTGTCGTTCGTCCCATCGAAGATGCACGTTATGAGATCATCGCCGGTGAGCGTCGCTGGCGAGCAGCGCAGATGGCGGGTCTGGAAGTCATTCCCGCGGTTGTCAAAGATGTACCCGATGAAGCCGCGATTGCGATGGCGCTTATCGAAAATATTCAGCGCGAAAACCTCAATCCAATGGAGGAGGCGATTGCTCTACAGCGCTTACAATCTGAGTTTGAATTAACCCAGCAACAGGTCGCCGATGCAGTTGGTAAATCACGCTCAGCTATCGCGAACCTGTTACGCTTGATTAAACTCACTCCCGATGTGCGCAAAATGCTGGAGTATGGCGATATTGAGATGGGTCATGCGCGTGCATTATTGGCACTGGATGGAGCGCTTCAGGTTGAAGCTGCGCAAGAGGTGACAGGAAAAGCGCTGTCGGTACGTCAAGCCGAAGAGCTTGTCAGACGTATCCAGGCCGGCGAGCAACCGCCACAGCAAGCGAAACCAGCACTACAAAATCCTGCACTGTCGCAAATCGCCAGCGATCTATCTCGCCACTTAGCGACCAAAGTGGCAATCAATCAAAACGCCAAGGGAAAAGGAAAGATTACAATCAATTTCGATTCCGAAGAGCTACGTGATTCGATACTTAACTTGTTGAAATAAAAGAAATATAAAACACACTAGTTAAGTTTAATCAGGAAACACCCGCATAAACGTTGTGATCTGCGTTAATACATTAGTGCAAAACCCGAAAACGCCGGTTGAGAATAGCGTGCGAAGTCCATATAATCGGCACGCTATTTCGGATCTGTGTATCCAAAATTTGCATAACATACAAAGACTGATGATGAGCTATCTGAGAAAGTCATGAGTAATTCATCCCCTGGTGGGAAGTTTACGCGGCTAACGCGTAAGAAAGTGACGCGAATCTTCCAGATACAAACCGTGTTTACGTTGTGCGTTGCGTTAATCTCGTTACTACACAGTGTGACCGCCGGGTACTCTGCTTTGTTAGGGGGCGTTACATACCTTGTCCCTAATGCTTATTTTGCATGGCGGGTTCTTAGCCGAAGCAGCGATACGCCGCGAGGTGTATTGGCTGATATGTACATCGGTGAAATATGGAAAATGGTGATTACGATAGCGTGCTTTGCCGCTGTCTTTATCTTGGTTCAACCGTTGAGCCCATTTCCCTTATTTCTGACCTTTGTGCTGCTGCAGATACTTAATTGGTACCTGCAAATGAAGGTCGATGACCGATTCCTTAAACTTTGAAACGAGAGAACTGAGAATGGCTAGCAGCGGTGACACAGTAACATCCTCAGAGTATATATCCCACCACTTAACGAACCTCACGTTCGGCTATCACGAAAAGACAGACAGCTGGCGCTTCGTTGATACTGCAAATGGTGTTATGCCCGGTGACTTCGGCTTTTGGGCGATTCACGTGGATACTATGCTCTGGTCTATTGGGCTGGGTTTATTTTTCATTTGGTTGTTCAAAAAAGTTGCTGAAACAGCAACAGCGGGCGTCCCTGGGCGTTTGCAAAACTTCATCGAAACGATCATCGACTTCGTAGATGACAACGTTAAGAGTATTTTCCATTACAAAAATGCTGTGATTGCACCGCTTGCTTTGACCATTTTTGTATGGATCTTCCTCATGAACTTGATGGACCTTGTGCCAATCGATTGGGTACCTTATCTTGCCCAGCAAATGGGTGTTGGTTACATGAAAATCGTACCAACAACTGACCCTAACGCGACACTAGGTATGGCGTTCAGTGTTTTCTTCCTGATCGTTTACTACAGCATCAAACAGAAAGGTGTTGGCGGCTTCTTAGCAGAGCTGTCTTTCATGCCGCTAGGTAAATGGTTCTTGCCATTCAACTTGTTCCTAGAGGTTGTAGGCCTACTTGCTAAGCCTATCTCCTTGGCATTGCGACTATTCGGTAACATGTACGCAGGTGAGATGATCTTCATCCTGATTGCATTGCTACCTTTCTGGGCACAATGGTTCTTGTCTGTACCATGGGCGATCTTCCACATTCTGGTAATCACTCTGCAGGCATTTATCTTTATGGTACTGACGATCGTTTACCTCGCTATGGCGCACGACGATCACTAAATCCCAGTGTGAACTGGCATTTGATTAATAACTGAAGATTTACATTTTAACTTTAACTTTAACTTTAAAACTTTAAGTGGAGAAAAACTGATGGAAATGGCTAACGCTCTAGTATTCCTGGCTGCTGCTGTCCTGATGGGCCTTGCTGCAATTGGTGCTGCTGTTGGTATCGGTAACCTAGGTGGTAAATTCTTGGAAGGCGCTGCGCGTCAACCTGAGTTGGTACCACTACTACGCTCTAACTTCTTCATCGTAATGGGTCTGGTAGATGCGGTTCCAATGATCGGTGTTGGTCTGGGCATGTACCTGATGTTCGCTGTTGCGTAACTCTCGGATAGAAAATTCTTAATCTAAATCGAGTTACTACGTAATAACGAACCGCGAGAGGTAATGGCGTGAATATTAATTTAACCATCATCGGCCAAGCTATCTCCTTCGCTATCTTCGTCATGTTCTGCATGAAGTATGTATGGCCACCTATCACAGGTGCCCTAGCAGAGCGTAAGAAGAAGATTGCAGATGGTTTGGACGCTGCTGAACGTGCTGAGCGTGACCTGCAATTGGCTCAAGAAAAAGCTGTTGCAAACATGCGTGAGAGCAAAGAGCAGGCAGCCGCCATCATCGAACAGGCTAATAAGCGGGCAAACCAATTGGTCGAAGAAGCTAAAGAGCAAGCGCGTGCAGAAGCAGAACGCATCAAGCACGCGGCTGAAGCTGAAATCGAACAGGAAGTTAACCGTGCTAAAGAAGCTTTACGTGAGCAAGTAGCTGTATTGGCTGTTGCTGGCGCAGAGAAGATTCTTGAAGCATCGGTTGACCAGGCAGCCCACGCTAAGCTGGTTGATAAACTGGCAGCGGAGCTTTAAGCGAGGTTTACGATGGCTGAACTCAATACAGTCGCTCGTCCCTACACGAAAGCTGCATTTGAATTTGCGTTAGAAAAGGGTGCGGTTGATCAATGGTCAACTATGTTGGCATCTGTTGCTGCGGTTTCAGTTGATGAAGCTATGGCACAGGTGCTGAACAACCCAGCAGTAACAACTGAGCAAAAGGGCGACGTTATCGTTGCTGTTTGCGAAAAAGTGCTAGATGAGTCTGGCAGCAACTTTGTACGTTTGCTGGCCGACAACAAGCGCTTAGCTTTGTTACCTGAAATTAGTGCGCAGTTTGAGCAGCTTAAAGCGATTCAGCAGAAGTCAGTCGATATCGATTTGACGACTGCTTATGAACTGGATGAGCAGCAGCAACAAAAATTAACTCAGGCTCTCAGCGCGAAGCTGGGTCGTGACGTGAATATTACACCTGCGGTCGATAAATCGATTCTTGGTGGTGTAATCGTGCGTTCACAGGACCTGGTAATCGATGGCTCTGTTCGCTCGCGTTTAGCGAAACTAGCCGAAGCTATGAAGTCCTGAGTATGAGGAATAACCATGCAGCAACTGAATCCATCTGAGATCAGCGAGATTCTCAAGAAGCGCATCGAAGAACTGGATGTGTCTTCTGAAGCCCGAAACGAGGGCACTATCGTCAGCGTATCTGATGGTATCATTCTGATCCACGGTCTAGCTGACGTAATGTACGGGGAAATGATCGAGTTCCCTAATGGTATCTACGGTATGGCGCTTAACCTAGAGCGCGACTCAGTAGGTGCTGTAGTACTGGGCGATTACCAAAGCCTAGTCGAAGGTATGACTGCACGTTGTACTGGTCGTATCTTGGAAGTACCTGTTGGCCCACAACTTCGTGGCCGCGTTGTTGACGCGTTGGGTAACCCAATCGATGGTAAAGGTCCGATTGAAACTGATCTGACTGATGCTGTTGAAAAAGTTGCACCAGGTGTAATCGAGCGTCAAGGTGTAGACCAGCCTGTACAAACAGGTCTGAAATCAATCGACGCAATGGTTCCAATCGGTCGTGGTCAGCGTGAGTTGATCATCGGTGACCGTCAGATTGGTAAATCTGCGATCGCTATCGACGCTATTATCAACCAGAAAGATACGGGTGTTACTTGTATCTACGTAGCGGTTGGTCAAAAGCAATCGACTATTGCAAACGTTGTACGCAAGCTTGAAGAGCACGGCGCAATGGATCACACCATTGTTGTTGCTGCCGGTGCGGCTGATCCTGCAGCAATGCAGTTCTTGGCACCATACGCTGGTTGTACAATGGGCGAATACTTCCGTGACCGCGGTGAAGATGCACTGATCGTATACGATGACCTGACAAAACAGGCATGGGCATACCGTCAGATCTCCTTGCTGTTGCGTCGTCCACCGGGTCGTGAAGCTTACCCTGGTGACGTTTTCTATCTTCACTCTCGTCTGCTGGAGCGTGCTGCGCGCGTTAACGCTGACTACGTTGAGAAATTCACGAACGGTGAAGTGAAAGGCCAAACAGGTTCTTTGACAGCTCTGCCTGTTATCGAAACTCAAGGCGGTGACGTATCTGCATTCGTACCAACAAACGTTATCTCCATCACTGATGGTCAGATCTTCTTGGAATCTAGCCTGTTCAACTCAGGTGTACGTCCAGCGATCAACGCAGGTTTGTCTGTATCCCGTGTAGGTGGTGCAGCGCAGACTAAGATCATCAAGAAGTTGGGTGGCGGTGTACGTCTAGCTCTTGCTCAGTACCGTGAATTGGCTGCGTTTGCGCAGTTCGCATCAGATCTTGATGATGCAACACGTGCCCAGCTCGAGCATGGTCAGGCTGTAACTGAGCTGATGAAGCAGAAGCAGTATTCACCAATGTCTGTAGCTGAAATGGGCCTTAGCCTGTACGCTGCAAACGAAGGTTACCTGAAAGACGTCGAACTGAACAAAATCCTAGACTTTGAAGCGGCTCTTATCTCCTTCTTCAACAGCGAATACGCTGATCTGATGGGTGATATCAACCAGAGCGGTAACTACAGCGATGAAATCGCTGCGCAGTTCAAAGCTGGTATCGAGAAGTTCAAGTCAACGCAAACTTGGTAAGCGCTACTGCGTGATGGCCTGCTACTAACATGAGGCAGGCCTTACTAAGTTAAGGTAATAAAGGCGGAACTATGGCAGTCGGAAAAGAGATTAAGACGCAAATTGCGAGTATCGGTAGCACACGTAAGATTACCAGCGCTATGGAAATGGTTGCTGCAAGTAAGATGCGTAAGGCTCAAGATCGCATGCAGTCTTCCCGCCCGTATTCTCGCAGTATCCGTGGCGTTGTTCAGCACTTGGCGAAATCCAAACCTGAATACAAGCACCTTTACATGGAAGAACGTGATGTAAAGCGTGTTGGTTTCATCGTTGTCGCAACTGATCGTGGTTTGTGTGGTGGTTTGAACGTGAATGCGTTTAAGCAAGCCGTACTTAGCATGAAAGAGTACAGCGACAAGGGTGTAGAGATTGATATCTGTGCACTGGGGTCTAAAGCGGTCACATTCTTTAAGAATTATGGCGGCAATGTAGTAGCAGCAAAAACTCATCTAGGTGATGCACCGCAGATGGAAGACCTAATTGGGTCTGTAAAAGTGATGCTGGACTCCTTTAGCAATGGCAATATCGATCGTCTGTTCATTGTATCGAATGACTTCGTTAATACGATGACACAGAAACCTACCGTAGAGCAGGTGCTGCCGTTACCGGCAAAGGACGACGACGAGCTGAATCACCACTGGGATTACATTTACGAGCCGGATGCAAAAGAGCTACTAGATAGCTTGCTGACGCGTTACGTTGAATGTGTCGTTTACCAGGCGGTTGTTGAGAACAATGCTTGTGAACAAGCAGCACGAATGCTGGCGATGAAAAACGCAACAGATAACGCAGGCAACCTCATCGATGAGTTGCAGATGGTTTACAACAAAGCGCGTCAGGCAGCGATCACTCAGGAAATCTCTGAGATCGTTGGTGGTGCGGCTGCGGTTTAATGCGTTTAACGGGTTAAGAATTTAAGAGGATCCGAACATGAGTAGCGGACAAATTGTTCAGATTATCGGTGCGGTAGTCGACGTGGAATTCCCACGTGACAGTGTACCGAAGGTATACGATGCGCTGACCGTTGGTAAAACAGGTCTAACGCTTGAAGTTCAGCAACAGCTGGGTGATGGTGTTGTACGCGCAATCGCTATGGGTCAGACCGAAGGTGTGAGCCGTGGTTGGGACGTAGAAAACACAGGTGCTCCAGTATCTGTTCCTGTCGGTACAGCAACGCTGGGCCGTATCATGGACGTACTAGGTAATCCTATCGATGAGTGTGGCGAAATCGGTGAAGATGAGCGTATGCCTATCCACCGCTCTGCGCCATCTTACGCTGAGCAAGCAGCTTCTAACGAGCTGCTAGAGACTGGTATCAAGGTAATCGACTTGGTATGCCCATTCGCTAAGGGTGGTAAAGTAGGTCTGTTCGGTGGTGCGGGTGTAGGTAAAACCGTAAACATGATGGAGCTGATCCGTAACATCGCGATCGAGCACTCCGGTTTCTCCGTATTCGCAGGTGTAGGTGAGCGTACTCGTGAGGGTAACGACTTCTACTACGAGATGAAAGAATCCAACGTATTGGATAAAGTATCTCTGGTTTACGGTCAGATGAATGAGCCACCAGGTAACCGTCTGCGTGTAGCGCTGACAGGCCTGACAATGGCTGAGAAATTCCGTGATGAAGGCCGTGACGTACTGTTGTTCGTAGACAACATCTACCGTTACACACTAGCAGGTACTGAGGTATCAGCACTGCTAGGTCGTATGCCTTCTGCAGTAGGTTACCAGCCTACTCTAGCGGAAGAGATGGGTGTTCTTCAGGAGCGTATCACATCGACTAAGACGGGCTCTATCACGTCTATCCAAGCGGTATACGTACCAGCGGATGACTTGACTGACCCATCTCCAGCAACAACCTTCTCTCACCTTGACGCAACAGTTGTATTGTCTCGTCAAATCGCAGAGCTAGGTATCTACCCAGCGGTAGATCCACTAGATTCTACATCTCGTCAGTTGGATCCACTGGTAATCGGTCAAGAGCACTACGACATCGCTCGTAATGTTCAAGGTGTTCTGCAGCGCTACAAAGAGCTGAAAGACATCATCGCGATCTTGGGTATGGATGAGCTGTCTGAAGAAGACAAGCAGATCGTTGCTCGTGCTCGTAAAATCCAGCGTTTCCTATCTCAGCCATTCTTCGTAGCTGAGGTATTTACAGGTGCGCCTGGTAAGTACGTTCCTTTGAAAGAAACTATCCGTGGCTTTAAAGGCATCCTGGAAGGCGAATATGACAGCCTACCAGAGCAAGCTTTCTACATGGTTGGTGGTATCGAAGAAGCGATCGAAAAAGCCAAGAGCATGTAAGCGTCTGGTGACAACCTAAAGAGGTAAGAAACATGGCTATGACTGTTCATTGCGATATCGTAAGTGCTCAAGAAGAGATCTTCTCAGGCTTGATCGAGTTCGTATCCGTAACAGGTAGCCTGGGTGACTTGGGTGTATACCCAGGTCACGCTCCGCTTCTCACGGAACTGAAACCAGGCCCTGTCGAACTGCGCAAGCAGGGCGGCGAGCAGGATATTTTTTATGTTTCTGGCGGCTTCCTAGAAGTTCAGCCTAACAAGGTAACAGTACTTGCAGACTCTGCGTTGCATGCTGCTGATCTTGACGAAGCAGCGGCTCTAGAAGCTCAGAAACAAGCACAACAGGCAATTGGCGAAAAGCAGAGCGAGCTAGATTATGGCCGCGCTGCATCTCAGTTGGCCGAAGCAGCTGCTCAGTTGCGTACGGTTCAAGAGATTCGCAAAAAGCTTGGAAAGTAACACTGACGTCGTCGAGTTACGACTCGCACAAAAAAGGCAGCTTCGGCTGCCTTTTTTTGTTTGGCTTAATCAGCCTCGGCGTAGCGACGTGTTGCTGGGCTAACTTTCAGGGTTGTTGAACTTATAAAGAAAAGGGAAGGCATAATCGGCGGGTTAAACGGACCTGTTGGCCTTCATATAGTTGCACTAAAGCATCTACACTCATCTAATCAGGTAGGCCGATAAGTAGTGTTAGCAAAGCTTGAGCAAAGAAAAACAGCACGAATGGTTGCGCATGCCGCGTACGTTTAAATTCCATTTACATCCGCTGTGATCTAGATTGTCCCTAATATCCTCTTAGTATAACGATTATTGTGGCGCGATCGTTACAATAAGCGCCACAGTGTATCGAATATGATCTGTTGAGCGCCAGCAACCTCCTTTGAGTCGATAACCACCGCGGTGGGGTAGTTATTTGAAGCCAAAGAGATCACCGCACACTTCGGTGGGTAGATGGCAATATAGGCAGCATCGACTTTTCCTTCAGTTTTTATCCATTTTCGCTCTGATAACTTAGCATCTTCACCACCGTCTCCAATTGCAATCACCTGAACTTGGATTCCGCGTTGAATACGCTGAGCCGTATAGTTGGGAAAGGGGCGGTAAAGGTGATCCCTGATAGGCTTAGAAGAGAAAACACAGTAGCGCCTCTCGGGCAGCGCAGAGACGCTGTTCAGAATATCCCGTAGCACAAACTCGATGCCATCATCGCCTTCATAGAACTGGACATTGGCGGCACTAAAATCGGGTTGTAGGTGCGTTAGCTCAGGGATAATGCTGGTTTTAAGCTTAGTAATGGCGTCGTCTAGCGACTGTTGGCGCTGCTCTGCTAGTTGGAGTAATACCTCTGGTGGTTGCGGAGAGAATAAACGCCGCTTGCCTTTGGGCAGGTAACTGACTAAACCTTTTTGTAGTAAGACTTTTAGGCAGTCGTAAGTTGTGCCTCGATTTATGTCTGCTTTTTCCGCGATGGCTCTTATCGGGCTCGGGCCCAGTGCGAGTAAGGCTCGATAAATGGAGACTTCGCGTTGACTCAGGCCAATGTTTTCAAGTGCTGGATAATGCATTTGTCAAAATATTCCTGACAATGAGTATTGTATAGATATCGGTTTGATATAGATTAGCCGTAAAGACCCTATTAATGTCAATAAATGCCCTTCAATCAAAAGTGAACAACATGACAACGGATATTGTGATTCTGGCTGCGGGCCAAGGTAGCCGAATGAAGTCGGCGCTTCCTAAAGTACTTCACTGTGTTGGTGGTAAACCGATGGTGAAGCATGTTCTTGAAAACGCAGCAGAGCTTGGCAGTGTCCAGCCGCATGTGGTGATAGGTCATGGTGCGGAAAAAGTACGTGAAACGCTTGCCGATGCAGCGGTCACTTTCGCCCTGCAAACTGAGCAACTAGGCACCGGTCATGCGGTTGCGCAGGCACTGCCGGCGCTAGATCCTGCAGGTGTCTCACTAATTTTGTATGGTGATGTACCGCTTACACGTTCAGAAACGATGGCTGAGCTGGTCTCTTCTGCGCAGAATGACAAGCTAGGATTGCTGACTGTGAAACTGGACAACCCCACAGGATATGGCCGTATTGTCCGAGACAACGGCCGCGTGGTTGCCATTGTTGAACAGAAAGATGCCAATGCAGAGCAACTTGCCATCAATGAAGTGAACACGGGCATCATGGCGTTGCCCAACCGTTGGTTGATTGACTGGTTGCCTCAGCTCTCTTCTGACAATGCGCAAGGCGAATATTACCTAACCGATGTGATCGCTATGGCATCGGAGCGCGGTATCGAGATCGAAACCCAGCACCCATCCTGCGAGCAAGAGGTACAAGGCGTCAATAACCGTGTGCAGTTGGCTGAGTTGGAGCGCTGGTATCAAGCACAGCAGGCTGAGCAGTTAATGGTGAATGGTGCCACACTGGCAGACCCAAGCCGTGTTGATGTGCGAGGCCATGTCAGCGTTGCAGGTGACGTGATCATCGATGTAAACGCCGTTTTCGAGGGTACGGTTGAGATTGGTAAAGATGTACAGATCGGCCCTAACTGCTATATCAAGAATGCGTCAATTGCAGCAGGTACGGTAGTTAAAGCGAATACTGTCATCGAAGACGCTGTCATTGGTGAGGCATGTGATATTGGTCCATTCGCCCGTATTCGTCCAGGTACTGAACTGGCAACCGGTGCCAAAGTTGGCAACTTTGTTGAGACGAAGAAAGCAAAAATCGGCCCTGGCTCAAAAGTGAATCACCTTACCTATATTGGCGATGCCGAAATCGGCAGCAACGTAAACGTAGGTGCGGGCACAATCACGTGTAACTACGATGGTGTGAATAAATCTAAAACAGAGATCGGTGATGGAGCATTTATTGGCTCTAATACGTCACTCGTTGCCCCAGTGAGTGTGGGAGCGGGAGCGACAGTGGGAGCCGGTTCTACGATCACAAAAAACATTGATGGTGATGAGCTTGCCGTCGCACGCGCTAAGCAAGTCAACCTATCCAACTGGCAGCGCCCGGTAAAGAAGTAAGGAGTTAATTATGTGTGGAATTGTTGGGGCTGCGGCAGAGCGTTCGGTATCTGGTGTTTTATTGGAGGGGCTACGCCGTCTTGAGTACCGTGGCTATGACTCTGCCGGTATGGCTGTATGGAGCGGTGCCGAGATTCAGCGTCTGCGCCGTGAAGGTAAGGTTCAGGCGTTAGCTGATGCCCATGATGATACGCCGCTCACCGGCTCTACTGGTATTGCGCATACGCGCTGGGCTACCCATGGTAAGCCATCAGAGCGTAATGCTCACCCGCACATGTCGGGTAGCGCCATCGCTGTTGTTCACAACGGCATTATTGAGAACTTCGAAGCGCTGAAAGCCGATCTAACGTCGAGCGGCTATGCGTTTAGCTCCGATACGGATACTGAGGTTATCGCTCACTTATTAGATCGTGCTATGCAAACTGGCTTGGATCTAACACAAGCTGTGCAGCAGATCGTTGCCTCATTGGAGGGTGCTTTTGCGCTGGGTGTAATGCACCGTGATAAGCCGGGTGAACTGGTGGCTGCACGTAAAGGTAGCCCGCTGGTAATTGGCGTAGGTATTGGCGAGAACTTTATCGCGTCTGACCAGCTTGCGCTGCTACCGGTAACGGATCGCTTTATGTTCCTAGAAGAGGGCGATATTGCGCTGCTGACAAAAGATGAAATCATCGTTTGGGATAAAGTGGGCGAACCTGCTGAGCGTGCGGTATCACAATATGAGCACAGCGTGACATCGGCTGATAAAGCAGGCTTCAAGCATTACATGCTCAAAGAGATCTACGAGCAGCCAGCGGTAACTCACGCGGCCTTTGAAGATCGCATCAAAGATGGCTTGGTTGACGAAAGTGCGTTTGGTGAACAAGCTGCAGTGATCTTTGATCAGGTTAAGCAGGTACAAATTATAGCCTGTGGTACCAGCTACCACGCCGGTATGATCGCAAAATATTGGATGGAAGGTTTAGCGGGCATCCCATGTCATGTTGAGGTGGCCAGCGAATACCGCTATCGCCCTGTTGTGATTAGTGAAGGTACGCTGTTTATCTCGATATCTCAGTCGGGTGAAACGGCTGACACCTTGGCTGCGTTGCGCGATGTGCAAGACCAAATACTGGCGAGCCTGACGATCTGTAACGTACCTGCGAGTTCTCTCGTACGTGAGTCGGATCTTAACTTGATGACAAACGCGGGCCCAGAAATTGGTGTTGCCTCAACTAAAGCGTTTACGACGCAGTTGGTCGGTTTGTTGCTGACTACACTGGTATTGGGACGCCGCTTCAAGCTGAGCCAAGAGAAGGAGCGTGAGATCGTTGCGTTGCTTGCGCAATTGCCGGGGCTGATGGAGCACGCTATTAAGATGGATGGCTCTATTGAAGAGATGTCCCAAGCGTTTGCCGAGAAAAACCACTCTCTCTTCTTAGGGCGTGGCACGCTCTATCCGGTGGCGATGGAGGGTGCGCTGAAGCTCAAAGAGATCTCGTACATCCACGCTGAAGCCTATCCGGCGGGTGAGCTTAAGCATGGCCCTCTTGCCCTCGTCGATAAAGATATGCCTGTGGTCACAGTGGCGCCGCGTAACGAGATGCTGGATAAGCTGAAAGCGAACCTGCAAGAGGTGAGCGCTCGTGGTGGTGAGTTGTTTGTGTTTGCAGGTTGCTCTCAAGAGGTACAACCGGGTGAAGGTATCCATGTATTGGAGATGCCAGAAGTCCCTGAAGTGCTGGAACCGATCGTTTATACAGTGCCGCTACAACTGCTTTCCTACCATGTTGCGGTACTCAAAGGTACGGATGTGGATCAGCCGCGTAACCTAGCCAAGTCGGTAACGGTTGAATAAACCTTAGCAATGTAACCTTTGCTTTAAGCCCCCTAAGTGATCACCGCTTAGGGGGCTTTTTCGTGAGCTTCCCTCAGCACCTCAACCTGTTTTATCCGCTGTACAATCGACATCATCAAACTCATGGTGCGTTTGGCACAGCGAGTGGTCGGCAAGTACATCTAACACATGGCACTGGTGCTCCTGATCATAATTACATTGGGTAATCATCTGCTCTAATTCTGTTTCCATTGCACGTAGCTGACGGATCTTTTGCTGGATATCCGCGAGATGACGCCGTGCAATATCATCGGCTTGGAGATGGTCGGTCAAGCAGCAGCTACTGAGCATCTTCAGTTGCTCTATCGCTGCGAGGTCGAATCCGAGCGCACGTGCGTGGCGAATAAAACGTAACTCCTTGAGATGGGTATCGCGGTAGCGGCGTTGGTTGCCTGCGTTTCTATCAGGTTTGGAGAGTAGACCGCGTGCTTCATACCAGCGAATAGTGGGGACTTTGCAGCCACTGTACTTGGCTAATGTTCCGATCGAATAGGTTGTGTTAGGCATCAGCATTTAACCTCTTGAACCTCTAGCTACTATAGGTTTTATAGTTATTCTGACGATCAACAAGTAAAGAGGTTCCGACAGTGTCTAGTTGTTGCGCAAAGACAGAGTTTACCGGGCTAAGTGCGAGCTACAAACGTATTCTCTGGTTTATTATCGCGATCAATGCGGTGATGTTTGGTGTCGAGATGCTGGCAGGTATCAGCGCACAATCGCAGGCCTTGCAAGCAGATGCGCTTGATTTTCTGGGAGATACCTTAAGCTACGGTATTAGTTTGTGGGCGATTGGCAAAGCGCTAACCGTGCGCAGCAGTGCTGCATTAATTAAGGGGATCAGCTTGTTATTGATGGCGATCTGGGTAGTGGGCAGTACGCTTTATCGAATCTGGGTGCTGAATCAGCCAGACGCTTTCACAATGGGCTGGGTGGCAATAGCAGCGTTTAGTGCCAATATGCTGAGCGTGCTGCTCTTAATGCGTTACCGCAATGGCGATGCAAATGTGCGCTCGGTTTGGCTTTGTAGCCGTAATGATGCGATAGGCAACTTGGTTGTGTTACTCGCTGCAAGCGGTGTGTGGTACACCGATACGCCATGGCCTGATCTCCTAACAGCGCTGATTATGGCGACGCTGTTCCTTAGCTCATCTTGGCAGATCATCCGCCAAGCATTGGCTGAAAAGCGCGCGGCTGCGGCTCAGTTGGCCGAATCCGGCTCCTGAATGGCAGCACGCTAAGGTTGTTCGTCAAACGGCGGCAATTCGAAAAACTTAGATACTGTAAATGGGGCGAGGGTGGTGACCATCTTGTAGGGCACCAGTGTTTCGACAGGGTAGAACAGTTGATCCAATGATGCTTGCTTTTGAAAGCGCTGATAGAGCTGATTGACCTCCTCTTGCAGTTGTTTTGCACTGTGCTGACTGAGCAAGCGGCTTGTTGAAAAGAAAGGAAAGTTGCCGCTATGTTGCTCGTTGATGGTGTGCTCGATAAAGGCCTGATTGATCTGAACAAGCATTTGATGCAAAGGCCCGTCTAGACGCCAACGAATCGGCACTTGTACCGTCAGGTGAACGGAGTCATTTTTCCCTAGCCGTAGGAGCTGTAGCTTCTCTAGTTCGCGCATATAGCGATAGGTGTCAGCTTGGCTAAGCTGGTTTGCGTGAGCAATATCATGACTGCTAAAGCCGCTAAGCAGCAGTACCAAGCAGCTGAACAGCGCTGGTTTCTCTGCGAGCGCTTGCTCTGTTTCAGTCGACAGAGTTGAGGGCTCGGTTGGTGTATGTTCGGCTAAGCTCATTAACTCCGTGAGGCTGATACCAAGTACCTCGCATATCTCCGTTAAGCGGCTCATTTTGCAATCCTGCTCCTGAAAGAGCCGCTTCACGGTCACTTCTGATGTTTCGAGCATTACGGCAAGGTCGCGATAGCGTAGCCCCTGCGTTTTCAGCACCTGTTTAAGGGCTCGGAATAGACCATTGAGTTCTTGCTGAGGTGCCATGATGTGCGCTCCAATTTTCAATTAAGTATCAATTTTAGATACCCTGTTCGCTAATTGTTGTTACCTGGTATCTTTTAAATATCCTCTTGTTGTGTAGCAAGATCAACGACTATCTTCAGGAGAGTGTATTTATGTCTTTTAAATTAGCGAAGGCCGCGTTAGGAAGTTTACTGCTTAGCAGCCAAGTATTAATGGCAGAGCCGGCATTGCAGCAAGCATGGCAGCTTGATGCACTAGACCAGCCGGAGTCAGTGGTTGCGGATGCACAGGGTGAATGGCTGTACATCTCAAATATCAATGGCGCGCCGCTGGAACTCAACGGTAAAGGTTACATCAGCCGAGTGGATCGCGAGGGTCAGCGCTTTACACGGCACTGGCTCGCTGGCTTTAATGCGCCTAAAGGAATGGCCATCAGCAAGGGTAAGCTCTATGTGGCAGATATGCAGGTGTTACATGAGATCGACCTTACCAGCGGCAAGGTATCTGAGCGCTATCATGCACCTCATGCCCACATGCTAAATGATGTGACGGCCGCGCCCGATGGGTCTATCTATGTTTCGGATATGTTAGCTGGAGGCATCTATCGCTTAGCGGATCAGCAATTGGCGTTGTGGTTGGAGCCAGAAAAAATGCCTCACCCCAATGGGCTACTTTGGGAAGATGGGCAGCTTTTTGTGGCGAGTTGGGGGTTGGATATTCAGTCGGATTTCACCACTAAAACGCCGGGTACGTTATACCAGATAGACCCAAGCAGTCAGCAGCTCAAGCCTATAGCGACGGGTTATCAACTTGGTAATTTAGATGGGGTCGTGAGCTATCAGAAGGCGTTATATATCAGCGATTGGATCAGTGGTGCGCTGTATCGGTTGGAAGATAACGAGCGCCGAACAGTGCTGCAAACAGCTCCGGGCTTGGCGGATATTGGCAGATACGGAAGTATGTTGTATGCACCGATGATGTTGGACAACAAGGTGGTTGCTTGGATGCTGCCCTAGCATACGGCACATAAAAGAGGGGCTAAGATGCCCCTCATTGGAGTGGTTACTTCGTGCGCTTTAACACGAGGTAGCTGCCCTTGGTATTGAGCGTAAACGTCACTGTTTGCGGATTACGATTGCGGAAAAACCAGCCGTGGTTGCCATCAAATGCTGCGGTTAGCTCACCGGCTTCGCCAGCAACACCGCGGCCTTTTTTATAGCTAATGGAGCCTTCTGGCCCTTCACCATGAGTATCAAAGTTCAATGGGCCCTCAGGAGACTGCCACTCAAACTGGGCGACCTCACCTTTGCGCATCGTCATCTTAATCTCGGTGCCTTGTCCGGGCGTCAAGGTGACGGTGGTGGTATCCCGCCAGACAGGGGTGGGTGGTGTAGGCTGGGCGGTGGCGACCTCTTGCACTGTGCTTGGTTTAGCCATTGTTGGTAACGGCTGCAAGCTTGTCGGTTTTGGCTCAGCGATTGTTGGCGCCAGCTCAACTGCGCGTTGGGGCGCTGTTGCAGTAGCGCTTTGCTCATCCGCAGCGGTTTCTGCCGCTAGTTGTTCTCTGATCTCGCCCATTTCGGTCAGGCCGATTACCCGGCCAATGCCCGTGGGATCAATGGCATACTCAGCCGGTAAAACAACCGTGATGAGCAGCACTATCGCCGCAACCAATGCCAGTAGGGTGGACTTAATAAGTTGCTTGGTAGAGGGGAGTTCTGCTGTTGATGGAATATGTGTATTAAACATGATGTGTCTCTCTTAACTAGCTGACTGCAAGGCCAACAAGGTGATAACCGATTAACGTAAAGCCCGCGCCCATCATTAGTACATTGGCAGAGTAGGCATGTTTGAAGAAGCTTGGTTGGCGACGCCAGTAACCCATCAGAATCAAAATGGCGCTGAGCGCGATCAGTTGCCCCATCTCGACACCAACGTTGAAAGCGATCAGGTTGGGAAGTAACCCATCTTGGGCAATTTCGTAGTCGATCACTTTGGATGCCAAGCCAAATCCGTGACACAGACCAAAAACCATCGTCATGACACGCGTATTGGGCTGAAAACCAAACCAGCGCTGATAGGCGCCGAGATTATCTAGCGCTTTGTAAACAACAGAGAGACCAATAATGGCGTCAATAATGTAGCTATTGATTGCCAGATTGAAGTACACGCCGATCACCATTGTGGTTGAGTGGCCGAGCGCAAACAGGCTGACGTAGAGCGTAATATCCCGCAGCCGGTAGAGAAAAAAGATAATGCCGAGTAGAAACAGTAAATGGTCGTACCCCGTTACCATATGCTTGGCACCGAGATAGATGAAAGCGATCAGCTTTACGCCGCTGATCTCTTGAATGTAGCCCTTATCACCTTGAGCTACAGCGTGGGCTAGCGCTTGTTCGCTGATGCCCAGCAGCAGTAGAACAAGCAAAAGCGTGAGGAGGAGCGATAGCGGCGCAATAAATAGGCGCAACGACCCTCGCAACAGTGCAAGTTGCATAAAAAGTCTCCGAAATTGATCGAAATTTACAAATAAATTTGGGCGTTAGATAAAACGCGCAGGCTTCGGAGGAGGCTTAGGCACACTGGCTGCGTGGTTGGAGTAAATGACCTGAATCGCGCTTGTTTCGCGCACAGATGCTAGGTAATAGGTTCCAGGACTGTGGCGGTAGGCGGATGTTTCGTGAACGTGATCGGATATATCGTGATGCGCGGAGGCGTCTGTGTGTAACTCGTGTTGGTGCTCAGCGAAATATAACACTGCGATACCATGCGATGACTGCATCCCAATCGGCGACAGGATGCCGCCAAAGATAAGCAGAGCGCAGATAGCGATGTAGTTAAGCGACTTTTGCACAGTTACAGTACTCATGAAACGTATCACGACGACCAGAATGGATGCCAACCGCGGCGATAAGTTCCCCACAGCGGATATTATTGATCTACATTCACACTACTATAACATCGTACTTGCCGCACTTATCAGTTGGCAGAGGATACAGTAGGATGCGTAAAAACCTCCCAAAGTAGGATAATAAGATAATGGATGCGGTTACTTCTTTTGCGGTCAATTTCATTGCCGTTGTTGGCGTTATTTTTCTATTAGTCATCGCCGGTCTGCTGACTACTGCTGCTGTACTTTACTATCAAGATAAACAACAAACTGCCCAGACGATTCGCCGCAACTACCCTCTTATTGGGCGCTTCAGGTATCTGTTTGAGCACCTTGGCGAGTTCTTTCGCCAGTACTTTTTTGCGATGGACCGAGAAGAGCTACCTTTTAACCGCGCGCAACGTAGCTGGGTGTATCGGGCCGCCAAAGGGGTAGATAACACCATTGCGTTTGGTTCGACTAAAGATCTGCGTAAACCTGGCACCTACTACTTTTTGAACTGCCCGTTTCCAACCTTGGAGGAAGATGCAGCGCCTACGCAAACGATGGTAATCGGCCCCTTCTGTGAGCAGCCCTATGAAGCCGCTTCGTTTTTTAATATCTCTGGAATGAGTTATGGCGCATTGTCTAAACCTGCGGTGCAAGCTTTATCGCGTGGTGCCGCCAAAGCGGGTTGCTGGATGAACACCGGTGAGGGTGGGTTGTCGCCATTCCACTTGGAAGGTGGTTGTGATCTGGTGTATCAGATCGGGACTGCGAAATACGGTGTTCGTGATGCTGAAGGTCAGTTGAGTGATGAAAAGCTCAAGGAGAAAGCATCGATTGGCCAAGTGAAGATGTTCGAAATTAAGCTCAGCCAAGGCGCGAAGCCCGGAAAGGGCGGCATCCTGCCTGCGGAGAAAGTTAATCGAGATATTGCTGAGATTCGTGGTATACCCGAAGGTAAAGCGTCGATTAGTCCGAACCGCCATCCCGATATAGGCTCAGTTGCTGATCTGCTAGATATGGTTGAGCGGGTTCGTCGAGTAACCGGTAAACCTTGCGGCTTTAAGCTTGTTTTGGGCACCACCGCATGGATTGATGAGTTCTGCCAAACCGTGATCGAGCGTGGTATTGAACGCGCGCCAGACTTCATAACATTAGACAGTGCAGACGGCGGCACTGGCGCAGCCCCCATGCCATTGATGGACAACGTGGGTTTGCCGCTGCGCGAAAGCTTACCTTTGCTGGTGGATAAGTTAGCTCAACATGGCTTACGTAGCCGAGTACGTCTTGTTGTTTCCGGTAAGATGATCAACCCAACAGATGTGGCCGCAGCGATCTGTCTTGGTGCTGATTTTGTCGTTTCGGCGCGTGGCTTTATGTTCTCTCTCGGATGCATACAGGCGTTACAGTGCAACAAAAACACCTGCCCAACGGGTATCACTACCCATGACCCCGAGCTTCAACAAGGTCTTGTGCCAGATGATAAAGCGGAGCGTGTCTACAAGTACCATAACAAGCTGGTACACGAGGTGGAGATGATTGCACACTCATGTGGAGCGCCCGAGCCGCGTCAGCTCAAGCGCCACCATGCTGCGGTTGTGTTAGGGGATGGGCAGTCTGTGCCGCTGAATATCTTATATTCAGATGCGTCTTAGCGGGCTATTCTAGCTCTCCGAACCACGCGTCTTGGTCGATATCTTCGGCCAAGCGCAGCGCTTCTTTGTGCTCTTCTATGGCACGCCGAGCAGCTAACAGCCGTTTGGAAGCGAGCTGTTTGCTCTTGATCTTCTCCTCTTCCTCAAAGCCAATTAATGTATCAATCACTTCAATCTGCACATTGCTCAGATCGCTGGTTTTTTGATTTAACATAGTCGTCAACCTCGCTCATTCCTCTGAGTACCAGCCGAATTTTATGCCTCAGGACAGGTCCTCAGGATACATCAACACTATATATCTAGCGAAAAGCTGCTCACTTTTCAACCAGGTTTAGGCTAAAGGTTAGTCAGCTTATCTTGCAGAAATATGACAATAAGGCAGGCGTTTATCAGGGGCGACGAGGTGGAATTCGCTTCTCTTGCTGGCGCAAGCTGCGCAAGCTGCGCTTGATGGTCTTGAGGTGATCCAGTAGTTGCGGGCCGAGTCGCATGGCAACACCAACCGCTAGTACATCGATAACAACCAAGTGGAGCACGCGGGATGACATCAGGGTGCTCAGGTCTTTATCTTCCTCGACATCGATATGGATCGCGATGCTCGCCATCTCGGCCAGCGGGGTATTGCTTGGACACAGGGCTATCACCGTTGCGCCGGTTTCGCGCACAAGCTTGACCGTGTGCAGCAGGTCTTTAGTGCGGCCTGTTTGGGAGATCGCAACCACCACATCATTCTTAGTCAGTGAGACCGCTGAGATGGTCTGCATATGAGGGTCAGAGTACGCGGCTGCAGAGATCTGCAAGCGGTAGAACTTGTGCTGAGCATCGCTACAGACAGCGGCAGAGGCGCCGAAGCCGTAGAACTCGATCCGTTTAGCATTCACCAACGCTTCTATGGCGCGCTCCAGATCGTGTGCTTCAAGTTGGTCACGGATATTGATCATGTTGCCGATCATCGAGTCGAAGATTTTCTGCTTGAACTGTGCAACAGTATCTTTCGAGTCGAGGGCAAATTGTTCGAAGTTTGCGTTGCTTGCTAAGCCTTGAGCTAGCGTGAGTTTGAAATCTTGGAAACCATCATAGTGTAGACCCCGGCAAAAGCGCACCACGGTTGGCTCACTGACATTGGCTTCGGATGCGAGGTCGACGATCCGCATATGGATCACCTCGTTTGGGTGCGCCAAAACGTAGTCGGCTACCTTTTGCTCCGATTTTCGCAGCTTAGGCCGTGCATCTTCGATTGATTTCAGCAGGTTCGAGGAGTTCAACGTAGGGCCACATTCAACGCTAACAACTAAAGTGAGCCTTTAGTATATCAGCGAAACGTAAAACCCCCTAACGTGTGGCGGCGAGTGCCCCTGTGAGAATGGCGATAAGTCGCTGTTGTGTCAGTAATTTCACGTACGTATTAGCAAAGGGCTATACAGGATTGCAGGGGGGTAGGGTGCATGCTATGTTCAAACTACTATCCTGAAAAAATGAATAACGAATAAAGGGAGTAGATCAGTGAAGCGTCGTCAATTTTTGAAAGGTGCAGGTGCTACAGCGGTAGCTACTGGCGCCATGATGTCTACAACTGCTCAGGCAGCACCTGAGTTCAAATGGAAAATGGTGACTACGTGGCCGAAGAACTTCCCTGGCTTGGGAACGGGCGCGAATAACCTAGCTAAGCTCATCAACGAAATGACAGGTGGCCGCGTACAGGTAAAAGTGTACGGCGCCAAAGAGCTTGTTGGTGCGTTGGAGATCTTCGATGCCGTATCACGTGGTACCGCGGAAATGGGACATGGCGCCTCTTACTACTGGAAGGGTAAGAGCCGCGCAGCTCAGTTCTTCGCCGCTGTACCCTTTGGCCTAACGGCTCAGGAGATGAACAGCTGGCTTTACCACGGTGGTGGTATGGAGCTGTGGGAAGAAGTTTATGCTGAATTCGGCCTTGTGCCGGGTGCTGCAGGTAACACAGGCGTTCAGATGGGCGGTTGGTTCAACAAAGAGATTAACTCTGTTGACGACCTAAAAGGCCTGAAAATGCGTATGCCGGGTCTCGGTGGTGAAGTCTTGAAACGTGCCGGCGGTACACCAGTCTTGTTGCCGGGTGGTGAAATCTTCCCATCACTACAATCAGGGGCGATTGATGCGACTGAGTGGGTGGGCCCATACAACGATGCCGCGTTCGGTTTGCACAAAGCTGCTAAGTTCTACTACTACCCAGGTTGGCATGAGCCAGGCACAACGCTGGAATGCTTCGTCAATAAAGAAGCACTTGAAGCGCTTCCTAAGGACTTGCAAGTATTGGTACGTAACGCGATTCGAGTTGCTAACCAAGACATGCTGGCTGACTTCACGGCGAAGAATAACCGCTCTCTTGAGCAGTTGGTTAAAGAACAAGGCGTGCAACTGCGTAAGTTCCCAGATGATGTTCTTAGCAAGCTGAAGCAACTCTCTGACGAAGTGGTTGCAGAAGAGGCGGCTAAAGACGAAATGACGAAGAAAGTTTATGAGTCATTCGTTCAGTTCCGTGATCAAGCAACGAAATGGCACCAAGTGTCTGAACAAGCATATCTGAATGCACGTAACCCTGTGTAAGTGATGATGATTGCTAAAAGCCGCTCAATAGAGCGGCTTTTTTGTGCCTGCCTTTTAGGCTTTAGCTGCCAGCGCAGAGGCTTAGGCATAAAAAAGCCACCTTGAAAGGTGGCTTTGACACCATTGTTTTCTAGCCGTAGACAACCTCTGGTAGCCAAGTGGCTAACGATGGCCATGCGGCCAGCAAGCCAAGCATACAGAGCTGAATAACGATGAATGGAATAACACCCTTGTATATCTGCATGGTCGCGATCGATTCCGGTGCAACACCTCGCAAATAGAAGAGCGCAAACCCGAACGGCGGTGTCAGGAATGACGTTTGGAGGTTAAGCGCAATCATGATACCTAGCCATACTGGGTCCAGTCCCATGGTGAGCAGAATAGGCGCAACGATTGGCACGACAACGAATGTGATCTCGATAAAGTCGAGGAAGAAGCCGAGCAAGAACATCACGAGCATCACAACAACCAAGGCACCCCACATACCACCGGGTAGATCGGTCAGGAATTCGCGAACCAGGTCGTCGCCGCCGTAGCCGCGGAATACGAGAGAGAAGATCGATGCACCCACCAAAATGATAAACACCATGGAGCTAACCTGAGTGGTGGAGCGCATCACTTCGTTGAGTACTTTAAGATTGAAGCTGCGCTTAAATATCGACAGTACAATCGCACCAACAGCACCTACAGCCGCAGCTTCAGTGGGTGTCGCCAGGCCTCCAAGGATTGAACCGAGTACTAAGCCGATCAGCATAATAGGTGGCAGTAACACCTTCATAACTTTACCGGGTAGCTCTGCACGTGAGCCACGATCCTCTTCAGGAATAGCAGGTACGGTTTCAGGGGCCGCGACCGCTTTGTAAACCAAGTAGAGAATGTAAGCCAAAACAAGCAACAAACCGGGTATTAATGCACCTAAGAAGAGGTCGCCGACGGTAACGGTTTCGGGTGAAAAGATACCTTGGTCGATCTGTGCTTGTTGGTAAGCTGAGCTGATAACATCGCCCAGTAACACCAATACAATTGAGGGTGGGATTATCTGGCCGAGCGTACCTGACGCACAGATGACACCGGTAGCAACCTGTGGGTCATAACCGCGTCGTAGCATGGTTGGCAGTGACAACAAGCCCATGGTAACAACGGTTGCGCCCACGATACCGGTACTCGCAGCGAGCAGCATGCCCACCACCGTGACAGAGATACCCAAGCCTCCACGTATTGGACCGAACAGAGACGCCATCGTATCGAGCAGTTCCTCTGCGATCTTGGACTTCTCGAGCATAACGCCCATAAAGACGAACAGCGGGACGGCTATTAAGACCTCGTTATTCATGATGCCAATTAGACGGTTCGGGATCGCCTCTAGGAATACGGCATCAAAGTGGCCGGTTGCTGCACCTACGGCGGCGAAAAGCAACCCAGTTCCGGCCAGTGAGAAGGCGACTGAGTAGCCCATCAGCAGTACGAGTACAGCCGCTAAAAATAGGAAAAGAGATAGATACTCGATCATACTGGGTGCTCCGAAACATCTTCCTCTAACAGGTGGCCTTGACCCGTTAATACAAGAATACAGCGACCTAATTCCGCAATCCCTTGGAGAATCATTAGCGTTGGCATTACCACAAGCGCACTCTTCAGTAAGTACCTAAAGTCCAAACCGCCAGCTTCTTGTGACCCCTCTTTGAGTTCCCATGAGCTGGCTACATAGTCCCAAGAGATGTAACCGATAAAACCGGCCACAGGAATCAGCAGGAACAGAGTACCGATGATGTTGATGATCGCTTTGTTACGCTCTGAAAGCGGGCGATAGAAGATATCAACACGCACGTGGCCATCATGCTTAAGCGTATATGCTGCACCTAATAGGAACACGAAGCTGTGCATGTAAATGACCGATTCTTGAAGCGCCACGTTTCCGATACTCAGGACGTAGCGCATAACAACGATGACAAAGGTGACGATGACCATGAGCAGGGTTAGCCAAGCGATAAGCTTGCCGGTCCACTCGCTGAGGCAATCGATCCCTTTGACTAAGGGGATAAGAAAGCTGCTTTGCATTATTCTTCTCGTCATTTTGCAAAAGGGTTACGGATTCTGAAAAAGTATATCAACAAAGGTATGAGTTATTTATCCGTAAAACCACGGTTTCCTTTCAGAGTAGCTGCAAATCCGCTGAAATATCATACAATAGGGGCCTCATCAGACGTGGAAAGAGATCATTCACATGACAGACCGACTACCTGTAGAGGGGCAACTGCGGACTTTGGACCATATCAAGCTCGCCGCATACTGCGCAGCGTTGACCGAGCGGCAGTTTCCGAACTTTGCTTTGTTCAGTAGCCTTGTGGAGTTTGGTGATCAAAAGCAGCTAGCTACGATTTTGGATGGCGTTTGGCAGTCGTTGGTACCGGGCGGCGCGAAGATGAACTTCGAGGTGCAGCTGGATAAAGTCGAAAACAATATGCCAGATCTGGATGAGTTTGAGATGTATGGTGCATCACCTGCGCTGGATGCGGTGGTATCACTTTACTCAACGCTAGTTTGCCTACTGGAGGCGGACGTTGATGAAGCGGTTGCTGTAGGCAACGTATCCCGTGAAGCTGTTGCCACCTTTATTGAAGTCTCTGAAGGCGATGATCAGATGTCTGATGAAGAGATTATCCGCTTCATTACCAACCACGAACTGATGATCCAAGAAGATGAGTTCCAAGAGACAGTTGTCGAGCGCCTGCTCAATACTAAACAACTGGACCGAGACTTCGTGAAGTCGCTCCGTGAGCTGGCACGCAATGAAGGCTTTAGCAATATTGGCATCAGCACAGAAGATATCTAATGTTACGCGTCGGACTCATCCTGCTGGTGCTGCCATGCTTGGCGCTCATGGCAGGCTTTATGTATGAACAAAGCAGCGTTAACGATTGCTTGTCCAGTGGTGGTAGTTTCAACTACAGCCTAATGGCGTGCGATATGGATAACCAGCACCCCTTTGTGCCTTACATGGCACGTCATCCTCTTGCAGTGAACGGCGGTATGCTGGTGGCTGTGTTAGGTCTCTTTATGTGTATTTTTGGTCTCTACAGGCGTCGTTAACGGCCCCGCTGATAAGGAACTGTCATGGCAAAAAAAGTGTGGTTGGGAGCGCTGCTTCTAGTTGTCGTTGCTACATCCCTGTTTTGGCTGAATCGCGATGCATGGTTAGCGGACTTTAACGCTGAACGTGCCGAGCAAAAAGAACAGTATCAACGTGCTGGGCTCGATTTTGGTAAGCAGAACGACCAGCAAGCGTGTTTAAATGAGGCGCTGCAGTCCTTTGATGGTTGCCTCGGATATAGCTGTACCGTCAATAACGGTGTATTTCTCAAAGCCTGTCTAAGCCAAGCAAGCGCAACACCAGGCTTCTGTGATGGCGTGCCGGAGTTCCGAGAGAAGCCAACTGAAGATGACAAATCTTGGGCGAAATATTTTTGTTGGGATAACAATATTCGTGGCGAGGGTTGTCGATTACTGATGCGCCAGCAAGCATTTTTCTGCTCTAATCCCCCTTAATTTCGTATGCATTCAGGCTTAATTAACTGAACTTGGGTTGCTCCCTTCATTTATGTCGGTAATTAGGCTATTTTTTATACTCTGCCTTTCAGGGATGCGAAAGCTGGCTAGGAGCCAAACCTGTCACGAGTAGACTGACAACAATAATAATGAAGCGCTGCAACGCCAGCGCATTTGGATCGCTACGAATGGACTATCATAAACTGCTTTTTATCGGGCCAGTCGGGGCAGGTAAGACCTCGGCTATTCGCTCGATTTGCGACGACCACGAGAATATTGAAACCGAAGCGAAGGCTTCAGATGTCACCGGAAGACGAAAGCCTACGACGACGGTAGCTATGGATTACGGCTGTCTCACTTTAAGTGATGATGAAGCTGTGCAACTCTACGGTACGCCTGGGCAGGCGCGCTTCAAATTTATGTGGGATATGTTGGCGACCAATATCGCCGCTGACTGCGCGGGTATCGTCTTTTTGGTGGACAATACACGCAACTATCCCATGCGAGACCTTAAGTACTATGCGCAAGAGTTCGCTGAGCTTATCTCGCGTAAACCTGTCATCGTTGGGGTAACCCGATCTGATCTACGTGATACCCCAACACTACTAGAGTATGAAAATACGCTAGAAGAGATGGGTATTAACGCCCGAGTGCGTTTTATCGATGCACGTAAAGCATCCAGTGTCTTGCCAGTTGTTGAGGAACTCCTGCAAGATAAAGTACGCTTTAACGAGTGGGCTGAGCTTGCCAAGAGAGCGATAGCTAATGACGCTGAGCTTGAAGAGGAATGGGTACCTGTTGATGCATCCAGCTATGAGATTCAGGATTATCGCGGAGAAGAGGTCGTGATGAAAGATTCAATTGTTGATGACGTAATGAACTTTAAAGGCGTCAAAGGAGCGGCGTTAACCGATGATATGGGTGATGTAGTTACCTCCTCTATTGAGTCTGGTGAAGTCAACGACTTCGTAGGGTTCGTCTCTGGCGTTGTCAAAGTGTTCGAAGAAGTATCTGACCTTGGTAAGGTGCAAAGCGTCTCTTTGCGTAGCGCGAAAGAGGATAACATCACCGTATTTCTCAATGACTCGGAACAGGTGCTCGGGATCCAATCCTCCAATCGGGTATCGTTTCGTGCGTTGAAGCAACAAGTTGACGATCTTTTGCAGTGGGGTTGACGTTTAAGCTATGGAAAAAATACTAAAAGACCTCGAACTACTCGGTGGGATTCACCATAGCTGCCTCTTCAAAGAGGACGCTGTCGATGCCTCTACATTCCCCAGCATTCTGGATGAAAACATCGCGGGTGCCTGCCGTGTTATTAGGCAGATCTTTATGGCGGTTGAGGGGATGGACCTAGACCACCGAGAGGTATTTCTCGAATTAGATGAAAACTTATTGATTGGCTACGCGATCAACTCAGATGTGCTACTGCTGATGATGACGGATAAGGACGTGAATCTAGCCCTTATCAATACCAGCATTCGCTCTGCTGTACCGAAAATCCGCAAGCAGCTAACACCTGATGCGGTGGAGGAAACGCCCGCAACGGCACCAGATAAAGCTGCAGCTAAGCCTAAGCGCCCGGGGCGCCCTTGGCACGAAGCGGAACTGCTAGGGGTCATGGATCAGTTGCGTGAAGGGTTAGCCGTTTATATTGGTCCAGCGGCATCGATTGTTTTCGATGATGCATATGATCAATGGTACAGCGAGCATGGTGCGCAAAAGAGTAAGGTTGCTGAGTTGATCAAAGTACTTGCAACCGAGATTGACGATAAAAGCGAGCGCAGCCAGTTTTTGCAAAACGCTGTCAATATTGTGCGTGCTAGCGCACAGCAGGGAGCACGCTAGCACGGCGTATCAGCTCAGCTACTTGAAGCGTAAAACCAGCTTGCCTTGGGTTCGTCCTGAGGCGATCTGGTCAAACGCTTCACCCAACTGCTCAGGCTTATATTCAGCAGCGACAGACAGTACGAGATCTCCGCTTGCCGCTAGATTGAGCATTTGGGCCAGTTGTGCGGCATTAGGCACCGCCCGCATACTGAGCACTTTCCGGTCGGCTGCTTCACCCGCTGCTATCACCTCATCCTTTGTTACCGTAGGTAGTGTGACCATCACGCCGTCCGCTTTGAGTGCGGGTAGAGCGTTGATGGCGTGTTGCCCACCCACGCAGTCGAGAATCACATCGACAGGCTCGATCACATCGGCCACGTTGGCGGCTTGGTAGTCGATCACTTCATGACAGCCTAACTCGCGAAGATAAGCATGCTTAGGTGCAGAAGCAGTACCAATAACGGTGGCGTTTTTGTGTGCTGCCAACTGAACGGCTAAATGGCCCACACCGCCTGCAGCCGCTAGGATGAGAATGCGTTGCTTGGGTTGCAAGTTAGCGCCCTCAAAGAGCGCTTGCCAAGCTGTTAAACCTGCTAGAGGGAGCGCTGCTGCCACATTCATATCGACATTTTCGGGGACTCTCGCCAGTGATGCGGCGGGTGCCGCGATCTGTTCAGCGAAGCAGCCTGCGCGCGCTGGAAAGTGGATAAAGCCACAAACGCGATCAGCTGTTTGATAGTCCGCTACATCTGCACCACATGCCATCACTGTACCTGAGAACTCCCATCCTGGAATAAAGGGTAACTCACCAATGAAGGGTGCAGCACCGCCGCCAGAACATGTTTTCCAATCGATGGGGTTGATACCCGCCGCATGGGTTCGAACCAGCACATCACCTAACTTCAGGCTCGGTTCGCTTACCTCTTCATATCCTAAGACATCGTTACCGCCAAAGGTGTGTAGTTGTATTGCTTTCACGCGGTGCTCCTCGCTACTGGGCTGTTTCGGTCAAACATTAGAGTAGACTTAAGCCTATCTGTGCAGCTCCTGTAACGCAATTCTGCTAGTCTATGGCACCTTATAAGACCAAAAGGAGCAGTGATAAATGAACTTTCTAGCCACGATTGAGCCTTTTCTATTCTGGGGTGGATTGATCGTATTTTGCGTATCGTTGGCGATGTATGTTGGACGTACCAAAGATATGAAGTCAGTGCTGATGTTTTGGCAGCCAACGATCAGCTTTAATGCGATCGAATTCAAAGTAAACCGTGCAGGACTAGGTTTGATGATTCTTGCTGTGGTTATGCGCTTTATCGTCTTTTTTGTTGCTTAGGAGTTAAGATGCGAGGAAATCCTGTCAAAGGAGCGGGCTACCTTTTACGTGGTTTTAGCATGCTGACGCAGCCGGGTATTCGCCAGTTCGTTCTGATCCCGTTGTTGATAAACATTCTGCTGTTCTCGGGTGCTATCTGGTTGCTGATCAATGAGTTTGATCGTTGGGTGGCGTACTGGATGTCACAGTTGCCAACGTGGTTATCTTTTCTTGATTTCCTACTTTGGCCTTTGTTTGCACTGTTGGTGTTAATTGTTGTTTATTACGGCTTCTCTATCGTAGCGAACATGATCGCCGCGCCGTTCAATGGCTTCCTGTCTGAGAAGGTGGAGCTACAGCAACGGGGTGTGCGTATCGCCGATGATGGCTGGAAGGGGTTGCTGACGATGGTGCCACGCGCGCTTGCGCGTGAGCTGTCTAAGCTAGCGTACTACTTGCCACGTTTATTGGCGTTGCTCGTTATCAGCCTGATACCCGGCGTTAACTTGCTCTCGCCACTGCTCTGGTTTGTCTTCGGCGCTTGGATGATGGCAATTCAATATTGTGACTATCCCATGGATAACAACAAAGTTACTTTCCGTCGTATGAAAGAGCTGCTAGCTGAGCGCAATCTTACCTCATTGAGCTTCGGTGCTATCGTTCAGATGGGGATGCTGATTCCGGTGGTGAATCTGATCATGATGCCTGCTGCGGTCATTGGTGCGACGCTGTACTGGTGCGAAGACCAAGCCCAGCGCGCAGGTTGCTAGCACCTAGCTCACCAGCGACTGCGGTGTCTTGGTGAGCATATCTCGGGAGAAGTGGCAGCAGAAGCTGCTACCAACCCCGGGTTGGCTTTCAATCTCTAAGCGAGCGCCGTGGCGCTGCAGCGCGTGCTTCACAATTGCGAGCCCCAACCCCGTTCCACCTGTGGCAGAAGAGCGCCCTTCATCGACGCGATAAAAACGCTCAGTTAGGCGCTCAAGGTGGATCGAATCGATACCAATACCATCATCGGTCACACATAGATGACCACCTTCAGTGTCTACTTCCCAAGTTACCTTGATATGGCCTTGAGCGGGCGTGTAGCGAACCGCGTTAAACACAAGGTTAGAGAAGGCGTTTTGCAGCTCTTGTGACTGCCCCAGCAGGTCATAGTTGGGGTTGGCATCTAACTCTATACGATGCTCTTTATCGCCAGATAGCGCGATTGCATCAGCCTGAATGGAACGCAGCATCCCTTGAATATTGACAGGGTTTTCATCGGGAATGTGTTGGCTGGCTTCAAGCCGCGACAGTAGCAGCAGATCGGATACTAAGCTCTCCATACGAATGGCTTGATTCTGCATCTGTGTGAGTGCGCGCTCCATGGGTTTGGGTAGCGGCTGGTCCAGAAAGGTTTCGAGGTAGCCGCGAATAACTGTAAGCGGTGTGCGCAGCTCGTGTGATGCATTAGCAACAAAGTCTTGTCGCGTCTGCTCAAGACGTATTAGTCGCGTAATATCACGGGCAACAATCAAACGATCACCCACACCAAACTCGGTGATCTGGTACTGTAAAACCGTATCGTTGTGCAGCGGGCTAGGTAACTGCAAAGGCTCTTCGTACTGCCCTTTGCGGTAATAGCGAATAAAGCGAGGGTCGCGCAGCAAGTTCATGAGAGGTTTGCCGCGATCAGCTGAGCTTTTCAAGCCGATCAGCCGCTCAGCCGCACGATTCCACCACTCTAAGTTATTTTGCTTATCAACAATAACGACCGCATCAGGAAGGGCAGAGGAGGACTGCTGAAAGCGGCTGATAACACTACGTAGATCTTTGCTCTTGTTGCGATGGCGCTTTTGCAAGCGCGCGAGATCATCGAAGATATCGCCCCACTGGCCATGGCTTTCAGGCGGCAGCAAATCGGTGCTTAATAGCCATTTTTGCAGGCGGCGTGTTTGTCGTAGTTGCAGGTAGGCCCAGAGCGATAAACCCGCAACCAGTCCCCAACTTAAACTACCTAGCAGTAAGCCAATAAAAGCTGGCAGTGCGATAACAGCAAAGAGGCCGCTAACGCCAGCACGAGGCGATTTTTGCATAAACTGTTTAACCTAGATTGCGTGCAGCAGCGGTGCTATGCAACCTGCGTCGAGAAGCGGTAGCCCGTGCCGCGCACTGTTTGTACCAAATGGTCGTGCTGACTACCTAGCGCTTTGCGCAAGCGTCGGATATGCACATCCACAGTGCGTTCTTCAACGTAAACATTGCCACCCCAAACCATATCGAGCAACTGCCCACGGGAGTATGCGCGGTCTTGGTGGGTCATGAAGAACTGTAACAAACGAAACTCGGTTGGGCCAAGCTCTATCGGCTTGTCATTGGCGGTCACGCGGTGTGAAATTGGATCGAGTGTTAACCCTTCAACTGTAACGGGTTCTTCGATCCCTTTAGGCGTAGCTCGGCGAAGCACCGCTTTGAGGCGTGCAACGAGCTCGCGAGGTGAAAAAGGCTTGGTGATGTAGTCATCAACACCGGCTTCAAGGCCTTTTACCTTATGCTCCTCTTCCGTTTTAGCCGTGAGCATAATAATCGGCACATCAGCAGTGGTTTCATCTTTGCGCAGGCGGCGCGCCAACTCAATGCCACTCATGTTTGGCATCATCCAATCGAGCAGAATCATATCTGGCTTTTGATCAACAACTAACGCATGTGCTTCTTGAGCATTATCTGCCTCGATGCACTCGTAGCCTGCCATCTCCAGAGCTACTGCAATCATTTCCCTGATAGGAGCTTCGTCATCAACGATCAGCACTTTCTTGCTTGCCGACATGGGTAAACCGCCTCTTACGCTTAAAATAAGACGGGAGTATTACAATGTTTTATTGTGACACTATTGTTACATGCTAGAACAATTCACTAAAGATAGTGAAGAAAAATGCCAACAAAGACCGACAACCCCGCGTAGTGGTTATTCAAAAAGGCACGAAAACAAGGGTCTCGCTCGCGATCTTTGATCAGCCGCATCTGGTAAACAAAGCAACCGACAGCCCCCAGTAGGCCGAGATAGTAAAAGCCACCGAGCTGAGCCAGAAAGCCCGCTACTACAAGGAGGATAAGAGTAAGTATCAGCAGTATCGCGATAATGAGTTTATCGTATTGGCCAAACAGAATAGCGGTCGATTTGATACCAATCTTGAGGTCATCATCTCGATCAACCATGGCGTACATGGTGTCATAGGCTACGGTCCAGAGTAGCTTGGCACTGTAGATCACCCATGCGATCAGCGGAATCTGTTCGCCGACAGCGGTAAATGCCATGGGGATCGCCCATCCGAACGCGGCGCCGAGAACCACTTGCGGTAGGTGGGTATAACGTTTCATAAAAGGGTAGAGTGATGCGAGAAACAGACCACCAAATGACATAAGAATCGTCATCGTATTGGTTAGCAGCACTAAGCCAAATGCAACAAGCATGAGCGCAGCAAACAGTAATAGCGCTTCTTTGGCGGTGATTTTTCCCGTCGCTAAGGGGCGTTGAGCGGTGCGCTTTACATGCCCATCAACTTTCCGATCTGCAAAGTCGTTGATAACACAGCCAGCGGAGCGCGTCAGAAAAACGCCCAATGTAAAGATAACAATGAGCTTGAGATCGGGAATGCCTTCAGATGCGATCCATAGTGCCCACAAGGTTGGCCATAACAGCAGGTAGCTGCCGATCGGCCGGTTGAAGCGCGTCAAATTGACATAGACATCCAACCGCTCGCGTAAGCTCATGGGCTTAAATAGGGAGGCACCGGGCATAACAATCCTTTTATATCATCACCCGTCATCTTTGAAAGTCGCCGTGACGGTATGCTAATGGAATTCAACCCTGTTTGAGGTCAGGGCTAGCTCGTTGTGGGCTGATAGTTTACCTGCTCTAGTGCCGGTAAAAAAACCTCGCACACGAGTAGGGGTTTACCGGATAGATAAAATTGGGAGCGCCGTGCCCATAGCGTTTGCTCGCTGGTGATATCGAACCGGCTGACTTCGAGGGGGCCGCGGCGCATGGTTCGGTCATTAAAGAGCACACTGCCTAGCGACCGGTTACCGACGTGGTGGAGCTGTCGCTCGCGACCCGTCAGCGTTGCCGCAGGGATGATTGAGCGTGCGTAAACCCACGGCTCCTGATTGCCCAGTAAATGAACTTCACGAATGAGTGCGAGCTGGCGTGGTGGCATTCCCAATATCTGTGCTTCCGAGCGGTTCGGGCGTCCCCAGCCTTGTGCAATCACTTCAACGCTAAAATGACCTTGGCTGGCATTCATCAGGTGCTGCGTCAGTGAGCCGCGGTCGGTTAACCAGCGCTGCCAGTGGTAGGGCGCATGGAGTGCGGACAAGCGGCGCAAATGATACCAGCGGGCATCAAAACTGGCGTGAATAAGAGAGTGGCGGACGGGCACAAACAATTCCTTTATAAGCTCGGCAGGTATTCTACTCCTTTCCCATGCAGCACGTCACCGCTGGCCTTACGAAAGCGTGCGCTTGGTCACTTTCGATTAGCGCCACAATGAATTAGGATGCGGCCATGAAAATATCTTCAGAGCAAGACAAAGTAGCAGCGGCTACATTAACGCGTGCATGGGTTGAAACGATGGTAGTGGGGCTGAACTTATGCCCGTTTGCCGCGCCCGTCGTTAAGCAAGATTCAGTGCGTTACAGCGTTACTGACGCAGCAACCGATGAGGACGTCGCGGCGGGCTTTTTAGGTGAGTTAGACCTCATTCAGCGCAGCGATGAAAAAAGCGTGGCAACAACACTCTATATATTTCCCAACGCAACCGCTGACTTTTACGACTATCTCGACCTGTTACACACCTGCGAGCGGTTACTCGATCAAGCAGGAATGAGTGAGCAGTTTCAGGTCGCTAGCTTTCATCCGGGTTATCTGTTTGCGGGTGTGGATCAAGATGACCTAAGCCATTGGACCAACCGCTCTCCCTTTCCAATGTTGCACATCATTCGTGAAAACCAGATGAGTAGAGTCTTGGCCCACTATAAGGACCCTGATGCGATCCCCGAGCGGAATATTGCCTTGATGCATGAACTGGGCAAAGCGGGACTGATCGAGAGATTCCCGCCGTTAGCCGATTATTGGGATACGCACGCGCGTTAGGCAGCAACCACGCAGTTACGGCTGCGCTTTTTCGCTTTATAGAGCGCAGTGTCGGCGTGCTCTACCAGTTGGTGCGGGCTGTTCTCGGCACTGGGCACTAAGGTCTCCAAGCCTTGGCTGGCGGTCACCACCAGACCGGCTGATGAGCGGTCGTGAGGAATACCAAGAGCGAGAATTTGATCGCGAATAGCTTGTGCCACGTTGAGCGCGCCGGCTTTATCCGTATCTGGCAGCAGCACGGCGAACTCCTCTCCACCGTAGCGAAAAATAGCATCGTGGGAGCGATTAACACTGTTTTGCATGGCACTGGCCACACGTCGCAGGCAACTATCGCCCGCTAAATGACCGTATCGGTCGTTAAATGCTTTGAAGTGATCTACATCCACCATAATGAGTGACAACGGCTGACGGGTGCGAGCACAGCGGCGCCACTCCATCTCGAGCTGCTTTTCGAACTCACGACGGTTGTTTACACCTGTGAGGCCATCGATCCGAGCCGAACGCTCTAGCACATCACGCGAGCGCTTGAGATCTAACATCATGCGTATACGCGCTTTGAGCACTGCGGGGGCGCGGTCTTGGACAAGATAATCCGATACGCCGTGGGAGTAAGCGGTGACCTCCTGTTGATCATCTGATTCTGCGCCCGCAATCGCGATCGGTATAAACGCATGATTAAACTGCTGCACCATCCGTTGGCAGTAGAGCAAGTTTTGCAGCCACCCATCACCTGCGGCGACCAGAATCAGATCCGGCGTTTGCTCGGCGGATTCCAGTAACTGCTTCAGGTCAGCGAAGGTGGCGGGGAGTAAAATATTGTAACTGGCGCGCAAAGCATCAATGGTTTGCCAGACGGTGCTGATGCCCTCGGGGGCGAATACTGCGATGGTATGGTGCTGCGCGTACTTGCAGGCTTTACCCGAGTCATACTCAACATCGGTGGACTCGCCGGCAAAGAATGCGGTGATCTCTTCGTTGGTAGCTAATCCGAGTAGCTTACGCCCGTCGCTGGCAAGAATAACAGGGACGCGGGATCCCACATGGCTAGATTCCCAAGCATCCTGCCAGGTATCAAGTATCTCTTCGCACTCAAAATCGACCGATAACTCGGTGGGTAAACCGGCGGCTTCCAGACAATCAAAGATGACCGCAGGACTTGCGATATCAAGTCCATCAACCCAAAGCGCTTTGTAAAACAGGCGGCGGAAAAGTTGGGCTTTTTCAGGATCGATGAGACCCGCAGCAATAACGCATAAATTGGCAAAGCGGCTATCAGGGCGCTCGGGAGGTAGAGCAATACTGATATCACTGGCGTAGCTGCGAACCGAAAAAACGTCGCTGGCAAGCTCCGCGAGTAGATCGGGAGAGTTACCTTGCAAGCCGATATCTTGGGCGTGTTCGACCAAACGATACTCAACTTGATCAAGCAAGTTCAACGCGTACAGGCGCTCGTGCAATGCATAGCTGTACGGGCAGTTGAGGTCGGCATAAACGATATATTGCAGCATAGATCAAACCACTCGGTGCGTTACCTGGAATACCTATTCAATCAAGGTATCGGCCAATAGAGAAAAAACTTGGAGGCAGGCTAGCGTGTGTTGGCTTAGTCGTCGCTGAGTGAAACGAAAAACAGCGCCATGTGGCGCTGTTTAGATGCGTTTGAGAGGCGCTTAGTCTTCGGTGCTGTCGCTAATGCCAGCTGTCTCTTTAATCTCAGACAGAGGCAGATGGCGTACATCGGTACCGCTAACGAGGTAGATCAGGTGCTCAGACATATTACGTGCGTGATCACCGATACGCTCCAAGCTACGCAGTACCCAGATGACGTTTAGACAGCTCGAGATCGCGCGTGAGTCTTCCATCATATAGGTCATCAGTGAGCGCATCGCCGTCCGGTACTCAAGATCAACCGCTTTGTCTTGCTTAGCGACATGGTAAGCCAGCTCAGCATCGTTACGTGCAAAGGCGGTCAGTACATCTTTCACCATGTTGCGCACTAGGTTACCGATGTGACGAACTTCCTGATAACCGCGTTGGGAGTCGCCATCTTCAACCAGCTCAATGGCATGGCGGCAGATACGGCTAGCTTCATCGCCCATACGCTCTAGGTCGTTGACCGCTTTCGAGATCGCTACGATCAGGCGCAGGTCGCTCGCTGCCGGTTGGCGGCGGGCAATGATCGTTGTGCAGCGCTCGTCGATCATCACTTCCATGTCGTTAGTTTGCTTGTCAACGCGACGTGACCGCTCGGCCATCTCCGCATCACCGGTCAGAAGGGCTTCAACCGCATCATGTACTTGGCGCTCTACGATACCACCCATGGTAAGTAGCTCGGTACGAATCTCTTCCAGCTCATCGTTAAATTGCTGTGAGATGTGAGTCGAGTAGTTGTCCTGTTTGAGTTCCACTGTTAGGTACTCCGGCCTATATATTCAGTTAATTGAGAACGCGATTACGGTTAACCGTAACGACCTGTGATGTAGTCTTCGGTCTGCTTCTTCTCAGGGTTAGTGAAGAGGGTGTCTGTTACACCAAACTCGATCAAATCACCCATATACATGAAGGCAGTATAGTCGGAAACACGGGCTGCCTGTTGCATGTTGTGGGTAACGATCACGATCGTGAAGTCATTCTTCAGCTCGTGGATCAGCTCTTCAATTTTCAAAGTAGAGATAGGGTCTAGTGCAGAAGCGGGTTCGTCGAGCAGCAGAACCTCTGGCTTCACGGCGATGGTACGCGCGATAACCAAACGTTGCTGCTGACCACCGGACATACCCAGTGCGCTTTCATGTAAGCGATCTTTTACCTCATCCCACAGTGCAGCGGATTTAAGCGCCCACTCAACCGTTTCATCAATTTCACGCTTCTTATTGATGCCTTGGATACGCAGGCCATAAGCCACGTTCTCGTAGATCGATTTTGGGAATGGGTTGGGTTTCTGGAACACCATACCCACGCGGCGGCGCAAGTCAGCAACTTCTACCGCACGGTCGTAGATGTTGTTGCCATCCAGCAAGATCTGGCCGGAGATATTACAACCATCAACTAAGTCGTTCATACGGTTGAAGCAGCGTAGCAGGGTAGACTTACCGCAACCGGATGGGCCGATAAAGGCGGTTACACGTTTCTTCGGAATATCCATGTTGATACCGTGTAGCGCTTCTTTTTCGCCATACGCCAAGCGTAGGTCCTTTACCTGTAGCGTCGTTGTTTCGGTATCGAGGCTAAGGTTGCGGTCGGCACGCTGCAACGAAGAGATATCGATGCCATGAGTTTTCGCGTCAGTCGTCATCTTCAATAAACCTTTTTCTAAAATTCGTTAAAACAGCGTTACATTTCGAGCGCTTTGTATTTTTCACGCAGATGGTTACGGATCTGGACTGCTGAGATGTTAAGCAGTGCGATAACCGCAACCAGCAATAGTGCTGTTGCATATACTAGCGGTCGAGCCGCTTCAACGTTAGGGCTCTGGAAGCCCACATCATAGATATGGAAGCCCAAGTGCATAAATTTCTGATCCAAGTGCAGGAATGGGTAGTTCCCATCTAGCGGCAAGTTTGGTGCTAGCTTCACAACGCCCACCAACATGAGGGGGGCTACCTCACCGGCTGCACGTGCGATGGCAAGAATGACACCGGTCATCATGGCAGGGCTCGCCATGGGCAGTACGACTTTCCATAGTGTCTCTGCTTTTGTTGCGCCAAGCGCCAAAGAACCCTCGCGGATCGCGCGTGGAATACGTGTTAAACCCTCTTCCGTTGCTACGATAACCACCGGAACAGTAAGCAGTGCTAGCGTGATGGATGCCCACATGAGGCCGCCAGTACCAAAGGTAGGTGATGGCAGGGCTTCAGGGTAGAACAAACGGTCGATGTTGCCGCCTAAGAAGTAGACGAAGAAACCTAAGCCGAATACACCATAAACAATAGATGGAACGCCTGCTAAGTTGTTCACCGCAATGCGGATCAAACGCGTAGTGAAGCCTTGTTTGGCATACTCGCGCAGGTAAACCGCTGCGATAACTCCGAAAGGTGTTACCAGAACCGACATGATGATGACCATCAAAACGGTACCGAAGATCGCTGGGAAAATGCCCCCTTCCGTATTCGCTTCACGTGGCTCGTCTGAGACAAACTCCCACAGTTTGCTACCGTAATGGCCAAGCTTTGCAAAGATACCCATGTCGTTCGGGCGGAAAGCGCGAACGATTTTGGCGATATCGATCTCGATAGTTTGGCCACCTGATACTTCAGCCACGATTTTGTCGCGGTTGATCTGGCCGTATAGATCGATAAGTTCATCCTGCAGTACTTTATATTCTTCGCCAAGCTCTGCGCGGCGAGCGTCAATTTCTGCGAACGCGGCAGCATCGGTAGAGCCGTCTAGCTCCAATGAGCGTTGCTTCAAGCGCAGGCGCTCGATCTCGTAGTTGATGGCGCCGATCTCATGCTTTTCGATCTGGTAGATCGAGTCATGAATCTCCTGCGCGCGCTCGATGCTCGCTTCAAACTTGTCCCACAGCGCTAAATATTCAGGCGTTTTGTCGTAGCCATCGTACTGGCCGACAACAGTGTCGCCCTCTTTAAGTGCGCGCAGGTAGCCATAGAAGTTACCCCATTCGTGGCGCTCTGCCGCGAACAGCATCTCTGGATACTGCTGGTTGGATAGATTGTCGTGTAGTACCCACGTGAAATCGGTACCGCCTACGTCACGGTTACCAATTTTCATCAGGTCGCGGCGCATCTCTTCGACACCTTCTGGTACATCTACGCCAGCATCCCGCAGCTGTGTTGCAGGAACTCGCTCGCTATCAACCGTTTCACCGATGATGCGAATAGAGTGGTTATTTTGCGAATAGGTTGCTTGCAAAATATCCGCAGGCCAGAAGTGTACCAAGCCGCGCGATGCGATCAGGAGCAATAGCCCCACGACCATAATAATGCTGATGGCAACAGCTCCAGCGTTTAACCAAACCCAAGGTGATCCGGATTTGGCCCATTCAGAAAAAGAGACTTTCATTTTCATCAATCCTCGATAATCCGGTATTACAGTGAGCCGTACTTCTTACGTAGATGCTGGCGCACCAGCTCGGCAAGCGTATTGACGACAAAGGTAAACAGGAACAGTACGAACGCTGCTAAGAACAGAATGCGGTAGTGGGTACTGCCGACCTCTGACTCGGGCATCTCGACAGCGATGTTAGCTGCCAGCGTACGCATACCCTCAAAGATGTTCATATCCATGATGGGGGTATTACCTGTTGCCATCAGTACGATCATGGTTTCACCTACCGCACGGCCCATACCGATCATCAGAGCGGAGAAGATACCTGGGCTGGCTGTTGGCAGCACCACACGTGTCAGCGTTTGCCAAGGTGTCGCGCCCAGTGCCAAAGAGCCATAGCTCAAGTGTTTAGGGACTGCAAAGATCGCATCCTCAGTGATCGAGAAGATCGTTGGGATAACGGCAAAGCCCATCGCGATACCCACCACGAGAGCGTTACGCTGATCATATGGAATCTCCAGACCGTTACTGATCCATAGGCGCATATCGCCGCCAAAGAGTAGAACCTCGATGCCATCGGAAATATTTAAACTAAACAGCACCGCGAGAATAATCACAGGCACCAGTAAAGCAGCATCCCAGCCCTCTGGAATAAGGAAACGGATGCGGTTAGGTACTTGCGCCCACACGAAGCCAAAGGTCACGATCGCGATGGGGACAACCATCAGGATCACGAATATGCCCGCTAACTGATCCTCCATAAAAGGTGCCAACCATAGACCGGCCAAGAAGCCCAAAATAACCGTCGGTAGTGCTTCCATCAGCTCGATAAAAGGTTTGACCTTGCGGCGCATCGCCGGAACCATGAAGTATGCCGTGTAGACAGCACCTGCGATGGCAAGCGGTGTACCCAGTAGCATGGCGTAGAACGCCGCTTTCAACGTACCAAACGCCAGTGGCATAAGGCTGTATTTGGGCTCGAAGTCATTGTTTGCAGCAGAGGACTGCCAGATAAATTCGGGCTCTTGGTAACCTTCGTACCACACCTTCTCCCACAGCGCGCTCCACGAAACATCTGGGTGCTCATTGTGGATAGCCCACAATGTCAGCATGTTGTTCTCTTCTACGAGTAGAGCGTTCGAGCGTGGCGCGTAAGCGATGTAGTCTGCTTCACCTGAGGTTACGGCTTCTGTTAGCGCATTGCGGTGTGCTGTTGTGTTAAACAGGCGCAATGTACCGGCTTCATCAATTGAGGCGAAACCTTTGCGGCGATGCTCGGTGGAGATATCAACCACCGGTGAGCTACCACCTTCAAAGCTACGAATCTTCGTTAAGTGCCAGTTAGTGTCCTGATCGCGCACCAAGAACCACTGGTTGATATTGCCTTGGTTATCGCCGATCAACAGCGCATTGCCACCTAGCAGCAATTGGAATACGGTGATTTCACCGCTGGTTGCTTCGACAACTTGCGATGTTTGTGGGCCATCGTCAGCTTGTAGATCGACAACCGCGACTTTGTTTTTGCCTGCGATCATTAACCAGCGGCGATCAGGCAGCTGGATGATCTTCTGAGCTTTGATATTGAATGCCGGTAATTCGATAGACGACAGGCTTGTCTCTACCTCGTCGGTCATCATGTTGACCTCAACGGATAGAATTGTCTGTGTCATACCTGTCGCATCACCGCCGATCAAGCTCCAGTTCTCTTCGTCGAACGCTACTGCCAGCTTAGTGAGTGGCTTATCGCCGACACGAATAAGCTCGCTACCGACAGGGTATTCAATACTCGGTGTAATAACGCGCACACCGTCTGGGTAGGTCGACTTGTAATCGTGCTTAAAGATGAGCGCTTCACCATTGCTGTAGCCCAGTGCAAGTAGATGCTGCGCCTCTGATATAACCGATAAGCTCGCGATCTCAGCACCAGCGGGGTGTGGCAGCGCTTGTTCTTTAAGAACGGTGCCATCTAACGTATTGAAAAAGACCGCTTGGCCTTGATCTGTAATACGAACGCCGATCTCAGCTTGCTCTTCCATAGAGAGGTAAAGCGTTTTGCCTTCACCCGGAGACGCGTAGGCTTCGACTGTACGGCCATCCTGCTGCCAACGATCCATCGTTGCCGACTGGAACAGCGGAGCGACTTCGTATAGCAAGTAGAAGAAGATCAGTAGGATTGCGATGATCACGCTGATGCCGCCAAACGCAATACCCACAGTCGCAGATTTATCTTTCAATGCACGGAGTTTGCGCAGGCGTTGCTGTGCAGGTGTATTGAAATCGATTTGTGGAGTCGTGGTGTTTTCAGTGCTCATGGGAAATATCAGTCCTGGTGGAGCTATTCTGTGCCGCTAGGGTAATGATTCTTTGTGACACTAATGTTACAGGGCATACCTAACGACAAAAGGGAGTTCCTTGCGGAACTCCCTTAAGCTATTGATATAGCTATGTTTTGTCTGGTCTTATAGACCTAGTTGAGACATTTGCTTCTCAACAACTTTCGCTGGCAGTGGGATGTAGCCATCTTTCACAACAACTTCTTGACCCACTTTAGCCATAACCATCTTCAAGAACTCACGCTCCATTGGTGGCAGTGCTTGACCAGGCTTCTTGTTAACGTACACGTACAAGAAGCGAGACAGCGGGTAAGTACCGTTTACCGCATTTTCAGGTGTTGCTTCTACGAATGCTTGACCTTCTTTCTTAGCCAGTGGCAGGGCACGAACAGAAGATGTTTTGTAACCGATGCCGGAGTAGCCGATACCGTTCAAAGATGTAGAGATCGACTGTACAACCGATGCAGAACCTGGCTGCTCGTTTACGTTGTTCTTGAAGTCACCTTTACATAGCGCTTTCTTCTTGAAGTAACCGTAAGTACCAGATACTGAGTTACGACCGAACAGTTGGATGCTCTTGTCAGCCAAAGAACCCTCAACACCTACGTCACCCCAAGTGCTTGCTTCTGCTTTTGCGCCACACTTACGTGTAGAAGAGAAGATCGCGTCAACCTGTGGGATAGATAGACCTTGGATAGGGTTATCTTTGTGTGCGAACACTGCAAGTGCGTCGATTGCTACAGCAACCGGTGTTGGCTTGTAACCGAATTTTTTCTCAAACGCTTCGATCTCTTTGTCTTTCATCTTACGAGACATAGGACCCATGTTTGATGTGCCTTCAGTCAATGCTGGTGGCGCAGTAGAAGAACCCGCTGCTTGGATCTGAACGTTAACGTTCGGGTAAGTACGCTTGAACTCTTCTGCCCAAAGCGTCATTAGGTTAGCCAGTGTGTCAGAACCTACGCTAGACAGGTTACCGGAAACGCCAGATGCCTTGGTGTAAGTTGGCAGATTTGGGTCCAGCAGGTCTGCAGCGTTAGCAGTCATGCAAGTCGCAGAAATGGCAGCAGCTGCGATTAACTTCTTCATTGGTTTCATCATGTGCTCCAGCAGAGACGAGTTGTTTTAGTTAAGTTGGGCTCACTATAAGAGTGCTTTGTGACACTAATGTGACATGATGAAATTTTTCCTGCGGGCGACCTGATAACTATAAGCGTAACTGACGCTAAACTCGCGTCGCAATATGGGTAGGGTTGGCGTAAACTGATTGAAAATCATAACCCTAAATAGATACAGGGACTTTGTAGTAGCCGTGAACGAGATTGATAGCGCACAGGATGAAACTGCTTTGCAGCAACCTGAAGGTGAGTTAACGCTGAAACGCCCCGCAGGGGCTGATGCCACCAATATGTTTGGTGATGTCTTCGGTGGTTGGGTGTCTTCACAAGCGGTGCTTGCCGCTGAGATGCGCGCGGGTGCGGTGACAGAAGGCCGAGTGGCGACTGTCTCAACCGGTGGGATGGAGTTTTTCTCACCAGTGCTGGTGGGGACTATTCTGAGTTTCTACACCCAGGTAGTGGAAACCGGTACCAGTTCAATCCGCATCAAAGTTGAAGTATGGGGCCGCTGCCCGGATGGCTCGACACGCCGTAAAGTGACGGAAACCGAATGTGTGCAAGTTGCCATCGATAACAGTGGCCATATTCGGGCTTTCTCGGCGTAACCGCTATTAGAGGCGTTGCCAAATCAACAGTTGGTTGTTCGCTGGCATCGCCACATCGGCCCGTAAAGCAAAGCCGTGCTGCTCGGCTAACTCGGTTACCTGTTCGAAGTCGCGGATACCGCTTTCGCTATTACGTGCTTTGAGCCAAGCGTCAAATTCGCGGTTGCTCTCGGATGTATAGCCGTCTCGATAACGAAACGGGCCATAGATAAAGAGCCAACCTCGGCGCGATACCGCACGGCCTGCGCCGGCAAACAGCGCTTTTACCTCTTTCCAGCTCATGATATGCAAACTGTTGGCACTAAACAGGGCGTCGTATTGCCGCGTTGGCCAGTGATTTAATACATCCAGTTCTATAGGGGGAGGCAGTGAGCTAATACCGTATTGCTCAAGGTTGATTGAGAGCGCATCCAAGTACTGCTCACGATCGGAAGCCTGCCAAATGAGATGTGGATGTTGGCTAGTAAGAAAGATAGCGTGTTGCCCCGATCCGCTGCCCACTTCAAGCACTGAGCGGACGTTAGGCAGGTAGGCATCAAGATGAGTGGCAATCGCATACTTATTGCGCTCGCAGGCTTCGCTATAGTTGAGCATGAGTTCAAATTCAGCTGGCATTTAAAGACGCGATTTTGAGAGGGTTTTTATGAATGCACCCTTACTCATTATGTCAATTGGTTATAAATGCTCTTAATTTGTTGCAAATCGGCTTCATAGTCACCGGTTGGGTAGAAGGCTTGCGCAATCCCGCCCACTTTACGCTTGTAATCAATGTAACCGAGCAAAATTGGCACGTTGCCCTGCACGGCAATATGATAAAACCCGCTTTTCCAGCCTTTGACCGCCGAACGGGTGCCCTCGGGTGCCATAAGAATGCGCAATGACGCATCCGTCTCAAACAGTTGTGCTGTTGTGGTGACCGTATTATGTGACCGAGAGCGATCAACAGGAATTCCTCCCATCCAACGCATCAGTCCGCCAAAAGGAAACTTAAAGATGGAATCTTTACCCATCCAAAAAAGCGGCACTTTTAGCTGAAATGCGATCATCAAGCTGAAGGGAAGGTCCCAATTTGTCGTATGCGGTGCGCCAATAATGATGCAGCGCGGAGTATCTGCCGCGTTAATGCCTTTTATCTGCCAGCCCAACAGTTTCAGCGCTGTTGCGGAAACCGCGCTGATGAGTGGTGTGATAACGGGAGTCGAGAAGATCGTATAACGCGGCATAACGACTTACGCTTTACCTGATTTTGCTTCAAGCTCAGCTTTTTTCGATGTTTGTACAAAAGAGAGCGTCTCTTTGTACTTGTCTGCGATAGCGTCGATACCTTTAGGTGTCAGGATGCCTTCGTTGCCAGCGACAGAATAGGTCGTGTAGACACACGATGCGCTCATCATCGCAGCTGAAACGATCTCGATGCTGTAGCCTTCGTTCTTCATCTGGTTAGCAAGAGCAACAAACTTGTTAGTTAATTCTGCGTGCTCACCACGGGTGTTTTTCTTAGACAAGGTCTCTCTCCGGTAAATCGTGAAAATAGCGCTAAATTGTCGCTGAAAGTCGCCTCTAATAGCAAATGACTTTCTTGCTATCTAACAGTATGCTGGCCGTCACATTGACGAGAACTAGGTAGCAGGGGATAAACATGGAGCGGCTCATTGGGTGGATAGAGCAGCGTTGGCCAATGCTGACCGTTGCTTTGTTGATGCTAATTACTACGCTTTCATTGTGGCCCGTTGAGCAGCTGCCGCAGGGCGTACCCGGGAGTGATAAATCCCATCATCTTATCGCTTACATGGCGCTGGTCTTACCACTTGCGTTGCGCCAGCCACGTTACTGGTGGTGGGGCGTTGCGGTACTTTTTGGCTGGAGTGGTATGATTGAGCTGATCCAGCCTTATGTTAATCGCTGGGGAGAGTGGCTGGATCTGTTTGCCAACGGTGTTGGTCTGCTGTTGGGATGCACGATTGGCGTTATGCTGAAACGTTACCAGCACAACGCCGCAAAAGTGCGCTAGATCGGCTCAAGCTTCGCAAAACCGACCACTAACCACTTGGTGCCTTCGTCATCAAAGTTCACATGCACCCGCGCACGCGGACCGCTACCTTCACAGTTCAACACCACGCCAACCCCAAAGATCGGATGCTTCACGGCTTGTCCGACATAAATAGCAGGCGTATCGCTCGTTTCCTCAACATGGTTGTTGAACTGATTGACCTCGCGACGATCGACAGCGGCCATCGGTCGGCTGATCGTGGCATTGAGGCGCACCTCTTCGATCAGCTCGATAGGAATCTCTTGGATAAAGCGCGAAGGGCGGTTGTAGTTATCTTGGCCATGCATACGGCGGGCTTCGGCATAGGTTAGGTAGAGCTTTTGCATCGCGCGGGTGATGCCAACATATGCCAGTCGGCGCTCCTCCTCTAAGCGGCCGGGCTCTTCGGCAGACATGCTGTGTGGGAACAACCCTTCCTCCATACCGGCGAGGAATACCATCGGGAACTCAAGGCCTTTGGCGGAGTGTAGAGTCATCAGTTGAGTGCTGTCTTTGTGCTCTTCCGCTTGCGCATCGCCAGCATCCAGCGCTGCTTGATCAAGGAAGGCTGCCAGCTCGGTGGTGTTCTCTTGGGCTTCCATGGTGGCTTCCCACTGACCGCTAAACTGCTTCGCGGCGTTGACCAACTCCTCTAAGTTCTCAATACGGGATTGGCCCTTCTCGCCTTTCTCTTTTTTATGATGGTCAATCAGACCGCTGAGCTCAATTGCATGGTCGGTTTGCTCATGCAGTGTTGTGCCTGCGGAGTCTGTATCGATCTGGTTGATCAGATCAAGGAAGCCTTGTAGCGCGTTTAACGCACGGGCTGGCAGCTTTTTATATTCAACGATTTCGCTGGCAGCTCGCCACATTGAGATGTTTTCGGCGCGAGCATGTTCGCGCACAATGTCAATGGTGCGCGTACCGATACCGCGCGTCGGAACGTTAATCACGCGCTCCATGGCGGTATCGTCATTGCGGTTCGAGACCAGTCGCAGGTATGCCAGCGCGTTCTTAATTTCTAAGCGATCATAGAAGCGGTGGCCGCCGTAAATTCGATAAGGGACGCCTGAGCGTATTAGCGCTTCCTCAAGCACTCGAGATTGAGCGTTGGAGCGGTATAGGATCGCCGTATCGCTGAGCATATTACCATCAGCTAGCCACTTTTCGATCTGGCCAACAATAAAGCGGGCTTCATCCTGCTCATTGAAGGCAGCGTATAAAGAGAGTTTCTCGCCATCGTTGCCGTCGGTCCAAAGCTCTTTGCCCAAGCGGCCCTGGTTGTTCTCGATAACCGCATTCGCGGCTTTCAAGATACTTTGCGTTGAGCGGTAGTTTTGCTCAAGACGGATCGTCTCGACGGCGCCAAAGTGTGTCGGTAGTTGCTGAATATTCTCGATGCGTGCACCGCGCCAACCATAGATAGACTGATCATCATCTCCCACGGCCATCAATTTGGGTTCGCTGCCGCATAGTAAGCGTAGCCATGCATATTGGATGGCGTTGGTATCTTGGAACTCGTCAACGAGGATATAGCGAAAACGCTCTTGGTAGTGGCGCAACAGGGACGGGTTTAGGTCGCGCAGCAACTCTAAACAGCGCAGCAATAACTCGCCAAAGTCGATCATGCCACCACGGTCGCAGGCCTCTTCGTAAGCCTCGTACATACCAATCATAGTTTTGGTGTGTGGATCGTTTGAGCGTTCGATGTGACGGCTGCGTAGCCCCTCATCCTTTTGCGCGTTGATATACCATTGGAATTGGCGTGCAGGCCAGCGATTCTCATCTAGATTCGCTTCTTTGCAGAGACGTTTGATCAAGCGAAGCTGATCATCACTGTCCATGATCTGGAAGTTTTCATTGAGGTTCGCATCTTTCCAGTGCGCACGTAAGATGCGATGCGCCAATCCGTGGAATGTGCCAACCCACATGCCATTGGGGTTAACACCCAGTAGCTCTTCGATACGCCCGCGCATCTCGCGCGCTGCTTTATTGGTGAAGGTTACCGCCATGATGGAGTAGGGGGATAGCCCCTCGGTCTGTACGAGCCACGCAATACGGTGCACCAAAACGCGGGTTTTACCGGAGCCGGCCCCAGCTAACACCAACAGGTTCTGAAGGGGAGCGGAGACCGCCGCGCGTTGTGCGTCGTTTAGACCATCAAGTATTTCTGTAACGTCCATTCAAATTCGCAGTGCTTATCGATTAATAACTAACTAGGCAGGTAGATCAGTGGGTTGGTTGATACGCTGCAGCAAGATACGCTTGAGCTCATCAGGATCCTTGATCACCATGTCGCCACCTTGGCGGTTTTCTTGGGCGATACCACAGGCCGGAATCAAACGAGACAGCCAGAAGCGCATCGCTGCTGTACGTGCCATTTGTGGCCACGCTTTGTGCTCATCGTCTGTGAATGGGCGTATTTTATGGTATGCCGCTAGCAATGCGGCTTCTCGCTCAAGGTCGATGGAACCGTCGGGGCGTGTGCACCAGTCGTTCGCTACGATGGCTAGGTCAAACAGCCAAAATGCAGTGGCTGCGTTGTAGACATCCAGTATGGCGGAGACCTCTTCGCCTTCGAATAGCGCATTGTCATGGAAAAGGTCGCCATGAATAATGCCCATCGGCAGCCCCCAAGGTTGCTCGCGAAGCTCATCAAATAGACGGACCTCTTGCAGCAGCAACTCACCCTCTTCACGGCTCAGGTGACGTTGGATGTTATGGCTCTCGCGGCGCCACCAAAATACGCCGCGATGTGCTTGGCGACGCAGGTAGAAGTTTTCACCGGCGATATGGAACTGCGCTAGCTGTGCACCGATAGAGGCGCAGTGTGCGGGCGTTAGGTCGGCTTGGGCGACGTGATGTCCGTAAAAGCGCGGTTGCAACAGCGCAGGGCGGCCATGAATCTTTTTCAGCGCAATGCCGTTTTGATCTTGGAAAGGTGAGGGCACGGCCAGCCCGCGCTCGGCCAGCCAAGTGGTGAGCTCAACGAAGAAGGGCATGTCATCCATGCCGAACTCTTCAAAGATGGTTAATACAAACTCACTTGTCGTACCGGCTTTATCCAGTGTGACGAAGTAGTTGGTATTTTCGATACCGCCTTCGATGCCTTTATAGGAAACCAGCTGGCCCAGATCAAACTGCTCGACCAGGCTCTGCATCTCATTGTCGTTTAGTTGAGTGTATACAGCCACAGAATTACCAACGGAAAATGACCCATTTTGGGAGTAATAAGGAGGACTCATCGAAACGTGCGAATGAGCCATCATCAGAAGGCACCAGATAGTAAGGCTTTCCGACAGCCGGAACCACCTTTATTTCTTTGAGCTGCCCGCCAATGCGGTACTCATAATAGGTCTTGTCTTCTTTATAGCTGATCCGAATATCTGGCTCGCCTTCGTCCGGATCGCCGGGAATACCAGTAGCGGAGACTGCCAGCGGCAGCGATAGGGCCAGAATCATCAATAAACGTTTAATCATCGTCTTTACTCATTGGTTGGCTGCGCCAGATTGACTATGATTGTGGGCTTGGAAATCGCTGCTGTAAAGCGCCTGCAACTTTTACAAACGGATAGATCATGACTCAAAATGCTGCCCCTCTCATCTTAGTTGATGGCTCCTCATACCTTTACCGTGCTTTCTTTGCCTCTCAGCAGGCGGACCTACGCACGTCAGATGGGATGCCAAGTGGTGCGATTCGTGTCGTGACATCCATGCTACGTAGTTTGATTAAGCAGTACGCGGATGCCCGTATCGCCGTGATCTTTGATGCCAAGGGAAAAACCTTCCGCGATGAGTTGTACGCAGAATACAAAGCGAACCGACCATCCATGCCAGATGATCTGCGCGCACAGGTTGAGCCAATCCACAGTATTATTCGCGCGATGGGGCTACCCTTAATTGTTGAAGAGGGTGTGGAAGCTGACGATGTTATCGGCACCATGGCACGCCAAGCGAGCGCAGCCGGTATCGAGACTGTGATCTCCACCGGCGATAAAGATATGGCCCAACTGGTGGATGAGCACGTTACCTTGATCAATACCATGACGGATACCACGATGGACCGCGCGGGTGTTGAGGAGAAATTTGGTATTCCGCCGGAGCTGATCATCGACTACTTGGCGCTGCTTGGCGATAAAGTCGATAACATTCCGGGTGTGCCAGGTGTGGGTGAGAAAACAGCGCTCGCTCTATTACAAGGTATTGGCGGTCTGCAGGCGCTATATGAGCGTTTGGATGATATCGCGGCGCTGGGCTTTCGGGGCTCCAAAACAATGGCGAAGAAGCTGATGGAGCATCGCGAGGTCGCCGAGTTATCTTACCTACTAGCAACGATCAAAACCGATGTGCCACTAGACTTCACGCTCGATGAGATCGGCACGCCGCAGCCAGATAGCGCTGCGCTGCTGGCGCTGTTCCAGCAGTATGAGTTCCGCAGCTGGGTACGCGAGTTAGAGGGCGATAGCGGTGCGACAGAAACAGATGAGCAGCCGGCGGCACCGGTGCAGACGAACTATGAAGTGATCACCGATATGGCGCGTTTCGATGCTTGGCTAACGCGCTTGCAAGCCGCTGAACTGATCGCCTTTGATACAGAAACTGACCGGCTTGACTATATGGAAGCGCAGCTGGTGGGCGTCTCCTTTGCTGTTGAGGTGGGTGAGGCGGCTTACGTGCCATTAGGGCACGATTATGTCGGTGCTCCAGCTCAACTGGATCGTGATGTGGTGCTCGCAAAGCTGAAGCCACTGCTGGAGGAAGAATCGTTATCTAAAGTGGGTCAGCACATCAAGTTTGATATGAATGTGCTAGCCCGGTATGACATCGCCATGCGTGGCATCGCTTTCGATACCATGCTGGAATCGTACGTACTGAACTCCACCGCCACGCGCCATGATATGGATAGCCTTGCTGATAAATATTTAGGTGTAAAAACGGTCTCATTTGAAGAGATTGCAGGCAAAGGTAAGAAGCAGCTGACGTTTAACCAGATCGATCTGGAGCAAGCGGGTCCTTACGCTGCTGAAGATGCGGACATCACGTTGCGCCTGCATCACGCGATTGCGCCACAGTTAGACGCAGAGACTCGCCTTGCTGAGGTGTTCACAGAGATAGAGAAACCTCTGATTCCTGTGCTGTCGGGTATGGAGCGCACCGGTGCGTTGGTCAATGCGGAGCTATTGGGCAAACAAAGCCTAGAGATAGAGACACGCTTAACCGCCTTAGAGCGCGAAGCGCATGAGCTCGCAGGGGAGCCTTTCAATTTGGCATCCACGAAACAGCTACAACATATCCTGTTCGAAAAACAGGCGTTGCCGGTGCTTAAAAAGACCCCGAAGGGTGTCCCCTCAACGGCAGAGGAGGTGCTTCAAGAGCTGGCGCTGGATTATCCGCTACCTAAACTGCTGCTAGAGTACCGTAGTCTGAGCAAGCTGAAATCTACCTACACGGATAAGCTGCCGCAGATGATCAATCCAACGACGGGGCGCATTCATACGTCCTATCATCAGGCCGTTACGGCGACCGGGCGCCTCTCCTCAACAGACCCTAACTTGCAGAATATTCCAATCCGTACCGCGGAAGGCCGTCGTATCCGTCAGGCGTTTATCGCGCCAGAGGGTTACCAACTTGTGGCTGCGGACTACTCTCAGATTGAGCTGCGCATCATGGCGCACCTGTCGGGCGATGAGGGGCTGCTAAACGCGTTTAATCACGGTGACGACATTCACCGCGCGACCGCGGCAGAGGTGTTCAAAACCAGTATCGAGCAGGTCAGTACGGAGCAACGCCGCCGTGCTAAGGCGATTAACTTTGGTTTGATCTATGGGATGTCTGCGTTTGGCTTGGGTAAACAGTTAGGCATTGGCCGCAACGAAGCGCAGGAGTATATCGACCACTACTTTGCGACATATCCTGGCGTGCAGCGCTACATGGAAGAGATCCGTGAAAAAGCGCGTGAGCAGGGGTATGTAGAGACCGTGTTTGGCCGTCGACTCTATCTGCCTGCTATTAATGCACGTAACGCCATGCAGCGCCAAGCGGCAGAACGCACCGCGATTAATGCTCCGATGCAAGGCACAGCTGCGGATATTATCAAGCGCGCGATGGTGCAGGTGGATGCGTGGTTGCCAAACAGTGGCTTTGATGCCCGTATGATTATGCAGGTCCACGATGAGTTGATCTTTGAAGCAAAAGCAGATCAAGTCGATGAATTTAAGGCAGAAATTGCTCAAAAAATGCAGCAAGCAGCGGCGCTGGCGGTACCTTTAATCGTTGAAGCTGGCGCGGGCGACAATTGGGATCAGGCCCACTAGAGGAAAATAATTGGTTTTTTTTTGATCAATTGGGGAACTAACAAAAAAGGGTGTCGTCAATAAGAAGACACATCTTATCGTTCCCCTCCTAGTGTTCAGTAGTAAAGATGTGTGGGTTGCAGCAGGACGCCTTAGCCCCAGGCAGTGTGCTTTTTCCCCTTCCGCACATGCCTGGGTGCTAGTTTTTTTTACTCTGGCTCGCTAGGTGCCACCGTTTCTGAGTGATCCGCACCCTCTTCTTCAGCTAACAACCAATCATTCAAGCGATGTTGAAGGACGTCGATGCCGCTGCGTTTTAGCGCCGAGAAAGGCTGTACGGATACGCTATCTCCCAAGAGTGCAGTGAGCTCTTTGCGAAGCTTAAGCACGGTGGATTGGGCGGGGCCCTTTTTCAGTTTGTCCGCTTTGGTGAGCAGCACATGCAGTGGCACACCGGTGGTCGCGCACCAATCAACCATCATCTGATCGAACTCTTTCATGGGATGGCGGATATCCATGACGAGTACGACGCCGCGCAGGCACATGCGTTCTTGGAGATATTGATCCAAGTGCTTCTGCCAGTGAACTTTCATCGCCACCGGCACTTTTGCATATCCGTAGCCCGGTAAGTCAACGATTCGTAACGACTCATGATTGAGTGTAAAGAAGTTGATCAGCTGAGTGCGGCCCGGCGTCTTTGAGGTGCGAGCTAACTTGGAGTTGTTGGTTAATGCGTTAATCGCACTCGATTTGCCCGCATTCGAGCGGCCAGCGAAAGCAACCTCTGCTCCCTCGTCAGGAGGGCATTGGCTCAGCTTGCTGGCACTTGTTAAAAAGTGTGCGGCATTGTAATGGATCGTTTTATTGATATGGGGCATATACTTTAGGTTACCGAAAAGGGCTGGCTACACATTAACCGTTCCAGTTTATAGGGATATTAAGTTATAATGCCGCCAAATTTTACCCGTGAATAGAGTCAACCTCTAGCAGATGGGCATAATAAAGGTTTACGTTGGTGCTGTTTTTGCCCAGCAATAAACAGTAAAAACATCCATTTTAAGATGACAAGAGTCTAGGTTAATCATGAACAAATTACTGATCAGCTTACTGTTAACCTTAGGTATAACGGGCGTAGCGAACGCAGCAGGTGATGCCGCTGCAGGACAAGGAAAAACTGCAGTATGTGCTGCCTGTCACGGTGCTGACGGCAACAGTGCAATTGCCAACTTCCCAAAACTAGCTGGCCAGAATGCTACATATCTGGTGAAGCAGCTCCAAGACATCAAATCAGGCGACCGTAAGATCGTTGAGATGACGGGCCTGCTGGATGCAATGAGCGATCAGGATTTAGAAGATATCGCGGCTTACTATGCGAGCAAAAAAGTGCAGGGCGGTAAGGTTGCACAAGACCAACTTGAGCTTGGTCAGCAAATCTATCGCGCAGGCCTAGCGGCTAAAGGTGTACCAGCATGCACAGCGTGTCACGGTGCCAATGGTCAAGGTATCGCATCTGCTGGCTATCCTGCATTGAGCGGTCAGCATGCAGATTACACTGCTAAGCAGTTGAAAGACTTCCGCGTATCTGCACGTAACCAAGATCCACAAGCAATGATGCGTGATATCGCTGCTAAACTGAGCGATGTTGAGATCAAAGCGGTATCTAGCTACATTCAAGGTCTTTACTAAGCGAGCGGCTTAGACCTCAAGATGAAGGCAGCTACGGCTGCCTTTTTTTATGAACGAAGGAACCCTTTTGTGTGGCACCGGTCACAGAGGTGTCCAAGAATAATGATCGGAGATTATCGATGTTTAAAAAACTGTTGTCAGTTGTTGTGTTAATTGGCGCAAGTTTGGTTGCACAAGCTGAAGAGTTTGAAGCAGGAAAGCACTACGAAGTACTGCCGACAGCGGTTAAAACAGCTGACCCATCCAAAGTCGAAGTTATCGAGATGTTTGGCTACCCATGCCCACATTGTAATACGTTTGAGCCACTGCTAGAGAGCTGGGTTAAGCAGCAAGCAGACGGCGTTGACTTTAAGCGTATTCCGGTTGTGTTTGGCCGTAGCTGGGAGCCGATGGCTCGCGCTTACTACACGGCTGAGCTGCTCGGTGAAGTTGAGAAAACTCACCAAGCGATGTTTGACGCGATTCACCTGCAGCGCAAACGCTTCCGTGATTTAGAGGCACTGGCTGATTACTATGCCGATTTAGGTGTCGATCGCGCTAAGTTTGAAAAAACCTTCAACTCATTTGCGGTGAATACTAAGCTTAACCAAGGCGATTCTAAGGTGCGTAGCTACCAGATTGATGGTGTTCCATCGATGGTTGTGAACGGCAAATATCGCATTACAGCAGCGATGGCTGGTGGTCAGCAGCAGATGTTAAAAGTCGTTGATTACCTGGTCGAGAAAGAACAGCAGTGATTTAGACGCGACATAGATACAAAAAAGCCGCTTCAATAGCGGCTTTTTTGTATCTGTATGATTGCTAATCTAGCCCGCGAAGAACCTTTGGACTAACATGAAGCTGGGCATGTCAACGTCTTTAGTCTGAGGCTGTAGAGTGAATAAGGAAACGATCGACTGGAAAGCGAAGTATAAGGAAGCGGCGCAGGAGCTAGAAGCGTACGAAAATGACCAAACTGCGCAGCAACTTAGGCAGCTTGCGACTCGTCTTAGTGTTGGCGTTTCTGGCCAGTCTCAGGCGTTGGACGATGCGCTTAATGCGCTTCAACCTCACCTACAACCTCAGCAATCTACAACGCGGCTGCCCAAGCCAGCACTCGACCAAGTTGATCGGCAAATTCGAGCGCTAGACCAACAGCGAGCAGCTTCTGGGCAGGCTATTCTAGAAGCCGTTTCCACTTGGATTCGCCAGCTGAAGAGTTATCTGACGATGGAGTCCTCTCTATCGGAAGCGCTGCTGACACTTGAGCGCACTGCACCGGTGCAGCTAGAAAGTACCTATCAGCTGCCGGACGTTGTTGCTGAGCTTGTCGATTTGCAAGGTAAGCTAATTACAGAAATCGCAGGTGGCCCAAGCCAAGATGCTTCGACGGATATTGATCTGGCGCCGGTTGAAGCCGAGCTGGCAAGTTTGGTTGATCTGTTAATTCTGAGCGACTCAGCTCGCCAGCAAGCGAACCGTATTGCGGCAAGACTGCGCGAGGGTTTAACCCTCCCTGTCCTTGTGGACGCCCTAAAAGAAGTGGTTGAACTCGCGCGCGCTGCGCATACCTCCACGAACGAAGATTTCGAAAACTATCTCATTAACCTGAACTCACAGCTGGCTGAGGTGCAAAGCTTCTTGCAAGAGAGCTTCTCTGAGCAGCAGGTAGCGGGAGATGCGCACCGTTTGTTAGATCAAAAGGTGCGCGAGGATGTTGGGCAGATTCAAAGCGCGGTCAAAAGCTCTATCGATCTAAGCGAGCTTAAGCAGTCGGTTGCGACGCAACTGGCCGGTATTGTCGAAGCGATGGATGAGTTTCGCCGTAATGAAGAGCAGCGTGATACGCGTATGCAGGAGCGTTATGACTCACTCATGGCCCGTGTTGCTGAAATGGAGCTGGAAACTCAGCGCGTTAAAACACATATGGAGGAGGAGCGGCAAAAAGCGCGCACTGACTCGTTAACAGGGTTACCCAACCGTGCCGCGTACGATGACCATATGCGCAAAGAGTTTGAACGTTGGTCCCGTTACCAGCAGGGTTTTTCTGTCGCAGTGGGCGACCTTGATTACTTCAAGCGCATCAATGACACCTATGGTCATTTAGCGGGCGATAAGGTACTGAGACTCGTTGCACGTGTTTTATCACGCAATTTGCGCAGCGCAGACTTCATTGCTCGTTTCGGTGGAGAGGAGTTTGTTGTGTTAATGCCATCGACTAAAGCCAGCGAGGCTCAGACAGGCATCGACAAGCTACGCGCCGCCATTGGTAAAAGCCCGTTTAACTTTCACGGTAAACCCGTCACCATCACTATGTCATTTGGCGTTACTGAGATCCAAGCCGGTGATACGCCGGATCAGCTTTTCGAGCGTGCGGACGGTGCACTTTATCAAGCAAAGCAAGAGGGACGAAACCGCGTCTGTGTTGCTTAGGCTTTACCTTATTAGCGATAAGGGGCACACTTTAGGCCGCTCTTCATCGCCGTCGATTTTTAGGATTTTTCAGTGCGCCGCCTAACCCGAAGTTTAAAAATAGCCCAAACCTTTATCCGTTATCGATTGGATACCTTTCTTGAGGAGCTGCCACTGCCGTGGTACTTGCGCTTCTTGGTGCTGATCTTGCCGTGGCGTTTATTTATTAAGGTAGAAGCTCCGCGCGCTGAGCGCCTAAGGTTAGCGCTAGAGTCTTTAGGGCCGGTATTTATTAAGTTTGGTCAGATGCTATCGACGCGCCGCGACCTGCTGCCAGATGATATTGCCAATGAGCTGAAGCAACTGCAGGATAATGTTCCGCCTTTCGATGGTCAGCAAGCACAGCGTATTATTGAAAAGTCGCTTGGAGCGCCTGTCAGTGAGCTGTTTTCTGAGTTTGATACACAACCGCTAGCCTCTGCTTCTGTTGCACAGGTACATCTTGCGAAGCTACCGGATGGCGCTGAAGCGGTAGTCAAGGTCATCCGTCCCGGTATCGCCAAAACCATACGCAAAGATGTCGCACTACTCTTTACGCTTGCTCATATTATTCACGCATTGTGGCGAGAGGGTCGCCGACTGCGTCCTGTCGAAGTGGTCGCTGAATATGAACAAACACTGTTAGATGAGTTGGATCTGCGTAAAGAGGCGGCCAATGGCTCGCAGCTGAGACGTAACTTTGAGGGTTCCGACGTCCTCTATGTGCCAGAAGTGTATTGGGATCTAACCCGTCAAAATGTCATCGTCATGGAGCGTATTCGTGGCATCCCGGTGGCGAATGTTGATGAACTGGTAGCACAAGGCACCGATATGAAGAAACTAGCTGAACGGGGGGTAGAGATCTTCTTTACTCAGGTGTTCCGCGATAGCTTCTTCCATGCGGATATGCACCCTGGAAATATTTTTGTATCGCGTGATAACCCGAAAGAACCGCAATATATTGCTGTAGACTTCGGCATTATTGGCTCTTTAACCGCGGAGGATCAGAGTTATCTTGCGCGTAATTTCTTAGCGTTCTTTACGCGAGACTATCGGCAAGTAGCACAGCTGCATATCGATTCGGGTTGGGTGCCAGCAGATACCAATGTGACCGCATTTGAAACGGCTATTCGCAGTGTTTGCGAGCCGTTCTTTAATAAGCCGCTAAAAGATATCTCTTTTGGCCAAGTACTATTGGGGTTATTTCAGACGGCGCGCCGTTTCAACATGGAAGTCCAGCCCCAGCTTGTACTACTACAAAAGACGCTGCTGAATATCGAGGGGTTAGGCCGTCAACTATACCCAGAGCTCGATCTTTGGCAGACAGGTAAGCCTTTCCTTGAGAACTGGATGAAAGAGCGTATTGGCCCGAAGGCTGCCTACGCAACTGTGAAGCAGCAAGCACCTGATTGGCTCGATAAGATGCCACAAGTACCGCAGCTCGTTTTTGAGGCGCTCCAGAGTGTTAAGAGTCAGCCTTTGAATGAGCTGCGCAATCGAGAAGCGCAAAAGCTGAAGGAAGCGACTCTTCGTCAGCGTCGCGTGAAAAGCCGCGTAATCGCAGCCCTTTTGATCATTGCAGGGTTATGGGTTGGACATGAAACGACGCGAGAGCTCATTGAGAGTATTTCGTTAATGGGTTGGGCATTCATAGGTATTGGCAGCTACTTTGCTATGCGTGCCTGAGCCCTAAGTCGCAGGCGGTAAGATGGAGCTGCAAATGGGCTTCCGGTATGCTTGCACGATATTGAGTATCCAGAACAGTAGAAGAGATGATGACAGACAGCTGGCTAGCACAGGTAAAATGGGATAGTAATGGTCTCATTCCGGCCATTGCTCAGGATTACCAAACCGGGCGTATCCTCATGGTTGCTTGGATGAACGAAGAGGCGTTGCGCCTTACTGTTAGCGAGCAGCGAGCAATTTACTGGTCTCGGTCGCGCGGTAAACTCTGGCGTAAAGGCGAAGAGTCCGGCCATGTGCAGCGCTTACATGAGATCCGTTTAGACTGCGACAGTGATGTACTTTTGCTCGATGTTGAGCAGTTAGGTGGTATTGCTTGTCATACGGGTAGAGAGAGTTGTTTTTATCGTGTACTACGTGATGGCCAATGGGAGAGTGTTGATGAAGTGCTCAAAGACCCAAAAGCGATCTACAGCGGGAAAGAGAAGTAATGTCAGACGTATTGCAGCAACTTGATCAAATTCTTGAGGCACGAAAGCAGGCCAGTAGCGATAGCTCGTATGTCGCCAGCTTACATGCGAAAGGCTTAAATAAAATCCTAGAGAAGGTAGGTGAGGAGTCTGTTGAAGCCATTATTGCTGCGAAAGATGCTCAGCATAGTGGTGACAATAAAGATGTCATCTACGAAACCGCCGATCTGTGGTTTCATAGCCTTGTCATGCTTTCCCACTTAGGGGAGTCATCGCAGGCTGTCTTAGATGAGTTGGCGCGACGCTTTGATATGTCGGGTCTTGAAGAGAAAGCAAATAGACAACAAAAATAACGGCCATTCCTGAGTGGTAGGCTGAAGAACTGGAGGACAGTATGGGCATTGGTGGAATTAGTATTTGGCAGCTAGTCATTGTTCTAGGCATCATCATTCTACTTTTTGGCACAAAAAAGCTACGTAACTTAGGCGGTGACCTAGGTGGTGCAGTTAAAGGCTTTAAAAAAGCGATGAAAGAAGAGTCTGCTACTGAAACAACTGACGAGAAAAAGATCGAACAAGACGCAACATTTAAAGCTGCGGATGAAACGGCGACGAAACAGCAAAAGCCGAATGATCAGCAGCAATCCTGATTTAAACGCCTATGTTTGATATCGGATTTGCAGAGCTATTAATGATTGGCGTTGTTGCGCTGGTTGTGCTCGGCCCTGAAAAGCTACCCACAGCTGTACGCACAGTGGGCTTGTGGGTGGGCCGCGCTAAGCGAACAATTAGCAGTGTTCAGAGCGAAATATCAGAAGAACTCCGAATGGATGAGCTGCGGCGCACAGCAGCGATCCAGAAAGAGGAGCTGGACAAAGAGCTTGCAGAAATGAAGCAGCCCTTTAACAGTGCGTTTAGCGAGGAGTCACCTATGGCGCAAAGTGTCGATCAGGTAGAAAAGCCACAGCCAGCCGACTCGCCTAAAGTCTCTCAAACCACAGATCCCGACAGTAAAAGTTCTAACGCATGAGCCAGCACGCCGAAACTGACCAAGAACAAACCTTGGTGTCTCACCTAGTAGAGTTGCGGCAGCGCGTGATGCGCATGTTAGTAGTCGTGCTCGTCATCTTCCTAGGGTTGTTCTATTTTGCTAATGACCTTTACGAGTATCTGTCTGCTCCGCTGACTGCGTTACTTCCTGAAGGCACAAGCATGATCGCAACGGATGTTACATCGCCGTTCTTTGCGCCTTTTAAACTGACCCTCGTTCTGGCTATTTTTGCAGCGGTCCCGTTTATATTGCACCAAGTATGGAGCTTTATTGCGCCTGGTCTGTACAGTCATGAAAAGCGTTTAGCAGTCCCATTACTTGTGTCGAGCATCTTCCTTTTCTATGCAGGGGTCGCATTTGCTTACTTTGTGGTCTTCCCACTGATATTTGGCTTTTTTACTAGTGTAGGGCCGGAAAGTGTTGCTGTTATGACGGATATCAGCAGCTATTTGGATTTTGTGCTGAAGCTATTCTTTGCATTTGGCGTTGTTTTTGAAATACCGATCGCCACACTCATGCTGATATGGTCGGGAGCTACTACGGCGGAGAGCCTAGCGGGCAAAAGAGCGTACGTTATCGTAGGGTGTTTTGTTATCGGTATGCTTTTAACGCCGCCGGATATTATCTCCCAGAGCTTGCTGGCAATACCCATGTGGTTATTGTTTGAACTAGGTATTCTGCTATCACGCTTCTTTGTCTCCAAAGATGACGAGCTTGATGATGAACTAGAGAATGCAATGGCAGAAGAAGAGAATAACCAAAACTAGCCTTGCTTAATCTGTATTGCATAACGCCCCACTGGGGCGTTTTTTGTACCTGAGCTGGTTGTTTTTGTTCGGTTTTAAATGCTTTTGTGTGTTTTTTGACCGGTTTTGATGTTTTTTTGCGTTTTTTATTAAAAAGTTGAAATAAGTGTTGACGGCAGAAGGGAGGTCTCTATAATACGCCTCCACTCGCTGAGGGAGTCACCGAAAGGACGACAAAGACAACGAGTCATAACGAAGATAACGTGTTGTTTTAGAACATCTTTTTAAGTATCTTTGTTATGCGGTGTTTAACCGGTTTTAATTTGTTTTCAGGTGTTGGCTTCGAAAATAAATTAAAAATAAAGGTTGACATCGAGACGGGGTTCATTAAAATATGCGCCTCA